>CAVVSP010000024.1:0-575513 GCA_963750845.1 uncultured Acidobacteriaceae bacterium | reverse complement strand
ACGAGCAGAATGATGGGACCAGCGATCCTGCTCTACGTGCCGCGCCTCCCGCTCATGCTTGCGTTTCTCGCGGGCATCTATCTGTTGCTGTGGCGAGACCCTCCGCTGGAAACTTCCACCTGGGAATGGCCGCAGTACGCAACAGACTTTTCCCACCACCCGCGAAACTGGACCAACTATGCGTGGGCAGCCGCCATGGCCATCGCCGCAATCCTCGGTGTGCGTTCCAGCCTGCATCTGCAGCGCGCCGTTCGTCAGGAGTTCGCCTATCGGGTGCCGCGGCAAACAGAAGCCTTTCTCCATGGCAGCCCTGCTTTCGACGGCGCTCAACTTCGTTACATCGCCTTCACCATGAACGGCTACCACCTGGTGTCAGCGGATGCGGACACCGCGTGGATCGATCCCTCTCCCGGTGACGACCTTTCGTTCACCGGCACTCGCAGGTCAAACTCTGGTCGAGAAAGCGCTCAGCCCCGACTCAAAAATCGTGGATGCGCAAGTTGCCGCGCATATCCAACGGGCATTGTTCTCGACGATGCGCGTGAGCCCGATGCTCTCCACCGACGGACAGACCCTGGCCTTCCTGCGCGACGACCATGGCCGGGGCCGGCTGATGGCGCGCCGCGCCTTCCCATCGGGTACCGCTATCGAAGACGCGCTCACATCGTCGCAACTCAACGTCTACGAAGCATCTTTTCTCTCCGAAGAGCACTACGCATTCTCTGCTGTCGAGGATGGCCGTCCTCCGCGGATTTATCTGACCGATTCCGTCGCATTCGAATGAGCCGCTCGCCCTCGGCGAATCCCGCTACCCGGCGCTCTCCCCGGATGGCGGCTGGATGGCCTACAGCCATCTGGACCACGGCATGTGGAACCTATGGCTTCGCGATCAGCGCACCGGCGCAACCCGGCGCATCGCCGACGTGCCATGCAACCAGGTCCAGCCGGCGTGGGAGGCAGACTCCAGAACGCTGCTCTACGGCACGGATTGCGGCCGCAGCCTGTGGTTCACAGCCGTGGCGCGCCGGCGCGTGATTCCCTGACAGATATCGGCTCAAAATATTTGTCGGCCCAGAGGAACAACCGGCCTCCTTGCGGTGTCTGCAATCTCAGCCGTGGCCTTTCGCCTGCCTGAGAGGAAAGGCTGCGCGTAAAATTCTCCCGAGACGACGCCCATGACCCTGCTCGATGCCCCTTCTTTCAATGCCGCACGCGCCCGCAAACGGCGCAACATATCTCTCGTCCACCATCGGCGTGCTCATCATTCTCGGCATCTTCGTGTGGATCTTCTGGAACTGGCCGGCCGAGCATCGCGTCAACCGCTTCTTCGCCGCGCTTGAGCAGCAGCAGTTCGAAAAGGCATACGGCATCTGGAACAACGACGCGGACTGGCAGCAGCACGCGGACAAATACAAGACCTCCGGCTACCCCTACAACAGGTTTCTCGACGACTGGAACGTCAACGGGGAGTACGGCAAGATCACCAGCCACAAGATCCTCTACGCCACATCGAGTCTGGGCAACAGCACCCTGATGGCGATTCAGGTGAACGGCCGCAAATCGCTGCTGACCCTCGGCGTCTCACACGGCGCCATCGGCTACACGCCCTTCTCGCTCACTCCGCAGAAAGGCCAGTTCGGCCTCACCTACTGGCAGGTCAGCTACCAGTAAGGGAGAGCAGGATCCTGTAAGAAGGGCAGACGAGCGGATTGCTCTGCGGACTTCAATCCGCACGTGAGCGACCAAAGGAGCGACCCACAAGCTGCGCCGACGGCGCGCAGCCCGTGATGGCGAATCACCCGGTCAGCGCCTTCTCCAGGCTCGCGGAGTCTTCGACGTTCACGCACTTCTGCGCGCGATCAATCTGCCGCAGCAGTCCCGTCAGCACCTTGCCTGGCCCCACTTCGACGAAGAAACTCGCGCCCTCGTCGATCATCCGCCGCATCGATTCCACCCAGCGCACCGGCGCCGTCACCTGCTCCACCAGCAGCTCGCGCTCCCGTTCGCCCCGCTTCGTCACATCGGCGGTGACATTCGAAACGATCGGAAAGCGCGGATCATGCACCTCAATTTCCTTCAGCACCCCCGCCAGCCTGTCCTGCGCCGGCTGCATCAGCGCGCAATGGAAGGGAGCGGACACCTGCAGCGGCACCACCTTCATCGCGCCTTTCTCCGTAGCCAGTTCGCTCGCCCGTGCCACACCCGCCGCACTGCCGGAGATCACGATCTGCTGCGGCGAGTTCAGGTTCGCCGGCGACACCACCTCATTCGTCTCCTTCGCTGCCGCTTCGCACACGCCGCGCACCGCATCCGCATCCAGCCCCAGTACCGCGGCCATCGCGCCCCGGCCCTCCGGAACAGCTTCCTGCATGAACTGTCCGCGTGACCGCAGCGCACGGATCGCGTCGGCAAAGCTCATCACGCCCGCCGCCGCACATGCTGCGTACTCGCCCAGCGAGTGTCCCGCTGCCATCTGCGGCTCAATGCCCCGCGATGCCAGCACACGATACGCCGCCATCGACACCGCAAAGATCGCCGGCTGCGTAAACTCGGTCTGCTTCAACTGCTCCACCGGCCCCTCGAAGCACAGCTTCGAAAGCGAGTAGCCCAGCGCCGCATCGGCCTCGGCAAAGGTATCGCGCGCCACGGTGAACTTCTCCGCAAGGTCGCGGCCCATCCCCACCGCCTGCGACCCCTGCCCGGGAAATAGAAATGCAATCTTCTGTTCGCTCATAGTTCGTCACTCACAACAAAGCGCAATTCTCGCACGACGGCGTGTTCCTCTTCGCGGTGGATGACAGAGGAAAGCGGCTGGTGTTGGAAGTTGGTTACAGCTAGGAAACGGTCGGCGCGCTGAACTCGCGCTCAATCCGGTCTGTTACGCCCGAGGAGGCAAACTCCGCCGCCACCCGGATGCTGTTGAGTATGGCGCGATCGTCCGCCGACCCATGCGTGATGATGCACGGTCCGCGCACGCCCAGCAGCGGCGCGCCGCCGTACTCGGACTGGTCGAACCGCTTCTTGAATTCCTTGAAACCGCGCCGCGCCAGCAGCGCTCCTGCGCGTCCGCTCACCGTCGACATCAGCGACTCGCGCAGCATCTCGCGCACCATGCGCCCCAGCCCCTCGGAGGTCTTCAGCGCCACGTTGCCGACAAATCCGTCGCACACAATCACGTCCGCGTGGCCGTTGTACAGGTCGCGCCCTTCGACATTCCCAATGAACCGGATCGGCAACTGCTTCAGCACCTGCAGCGCCTCGCGCGTCAGCTCGTTGCCCTTGGTCTCTTCTTCGCCGATCGAAAGCAGTCCCACCCGCGGCTTTTCGATCATCAACACGGAGCGCGCATACATCTCGCCCATGATGGCGAACTGCGCCAGGTTGCGCACATTGCAGTCCACATTCGCGCCCACATCCAGCAGCACGCACGGCGAGCCGCTCGTCGTCGGCAAGGGCATCGCCAGCGCCGGGACGCTCCACGCCGGGCAGCGCGCCCAGAACCATCTTGGCGGAAGCCATGGCCGCGCCGGTGTTGCCGGCAGTCACAAATCCGGCAGCCCTGCGCTCCTTCACCATCTTCAGCCCCAGCCGCATCGTGCTGTTGCGCTTTTCGCGGACGGCCTTCGCCGCCTTGTCGTCCATCGTGATCCACTCGTCGGTGTGGACGATCTCAATATGCACACGTCGGCCCAGCACGCCGAGGCCGGCGCGCAGCTTCGCCTCAGGACCAATCAGATGAACGCGAACAGGGAAGGCGCGGCAGGCCAGAAGCGCGCCGCGAATCTCCGGCTCGGGAGAGTGGTCCGAGCCCATGGCATCGACAGCGATGTCCGTCAGTGGCACTCGTGAAGCCTGCAGACGAAGTTCCAAGCAATATCAACCATAGCGCTTCTGCCGAGACAGCCTTTCATTAGGAAAAGCCGCTCATCTCCCCTGCCGATTCCGGCGAGCATCGAATCGCTCTTAAGCTTCCTTTGCCTCGAGAACTTCGCGGCCCTTGTAATGGCCGCACTTGGCGCAGGCATGGTGGGGCAGCTTGCGCTCGTGGCAGTTCGGACACTCGGAGAGCCCGGTGGCAGTCAGCGCGTCGTGCGCGCGGCGCTTGGAGGTGCGGGCCTTGGAATGGCGCCGCTTCGGATTCGGCATGACAGATTCCTTTCGATCCGGCCGCTCATCAGCCGCCGTCTTTCGCGCGGCGCCTGGTTCGGCCTCGTACTTCCCTTAAGACTTGATCTTGCTGCGCAGGTCTGAGAGGGCACTCCAGCGCGTGTCGGCTTCCGTCGACTCGCAGGAACATTGCTCTGTATTCAGGTTCCGGCCACAGCCTGGGCAAAGCCCTTTGCAGTCCGCGCGACAAAGGGTCTTCTCCGGCAGGGACAACAACACCTGCTCGCGCAAGACGTCTTCCAGCACTAGACCGTCTCCGTTATAGTATCCGATCTCGGTCTCGGAGGTCGAGATGGCACGCTCCGCCCCGTTGGCATCCACGCCAATCGGCCGGTACAGCAGGTCGAAGGACCGCTCCAGGTCATGCTCCACCGGCTCCACGCACCGTGCACAGGGCACCTGGAAACGCCCCGAGTAGTCGGCCCGCACCCGGATATCCGGCACCAGTTGCTTCGGCCCCCGATGCTCCACAATCAGGTCCGCCCGGCCCTGGGCATCCAGGACGCCCAACTGCTGGATATCCGGACCATAATCGATCGTCTCAGGAGGAAAGTGCTGGTCGAACTCAACGGGATCGACCTGAAGATCGGCAACAGTAATCAACATCGCACTCCCATTCTACGACCGACCATCGCTCTTCGGCAGACCTCGGCACGCAGTCATCGTCCGCAGTCCCCGCGCGCGCTCGATCAAAGGAAATCACTTGCCATGGGACCCTTCGTTCTTCTATAGATATCTATAGGAGTGCCCGCCGTGACGAAAACGAAGAATGACAATCTCCAGGGAACCCTGGCGCTGCTCGTCCTCAAAAGCCTTGAGCAGGCACCGATGCACGGCTGGGGAATCACCCTGCACATCCAGCGCATCTCCAACGAGGTCCTCCGCGTGGAAGAGGGCTCCCTCTATCCCGCGCTCCATCGCATGGAGCAGGAAGGCTGGATCGCCTCCGAGTGGGGCCTCAGCGAAAACAATCGCCGCGCCCGCTTCTATCGCCTCACCGCCGTTGGCCGCAGGCAGCTCAAGGCCGAGCGCGAGAACTGGCAGAAGATCACCCAGGCCGTAGCGCTGGTATTGGATTTCGGGCCCTCACCGGCCTAGGAGCTTCCATGGCATGGATCTCTCGTCTTCGCGCACTCTTTCGCAGGGACAAGCTCGCGCATGACCTCGACGAGGAGCTCGCCTTCCACCTCTCCATGCGCGAGCAATGGAATGTCGAGCAGGGCATGCCGCCCGTGGAAGCCCATCGCGACGCCCGGCGCCGCTTCGGCAATCCTTCCGTTTGGCGCGAGCGCATGAGCGAGATCGACCTCATGACCCTGCCCCAGACCATCCTGCAGGACCTGCGCTACGGCGCCCGAACGCTCTTCCGCAATGCCGGCTTCACCGCCGTCGCGATTCTTGCCCTCGCCCTCGGCATCGGCGTCAACACCACGGCCTTCACCTTTTACAAAGCGATGTTCAGCACGCTCGCTCGATGCCCGCGATCCCGGCAGAATGGTCAACCTCTCGCTGGTTCGCCAATCCGGCGGCACCGAATACGATTTCAGCTATCCCGACTACCAGGCATATCGAGGCAATCTTCATTCCTTCAGCGGCGTGATCGCCCTAAGCAATGACCGGCTGATCCTTTCTGGAGCGGGCGGCACCCATGCGCAGATCCTGCGCTGGCTCGTTGCTGGGAAGACTGGGACTGCTTCCCCCCAGCGCCATCGATGCGGAGTTCGCCGCCACCTTCGAGGTCTCCGAAAACTACTTCTCCGTTCTTGGAGTCAACGCCCTGCGCGGCCGCACCTTCGATGCCATGAGCCCTTCGGAACTCGCTGCATCGCCCTCCGTCCTCATCAGCGAAAACTACTGGCAGAGGCGATTCGCCGGAGATCCCTCCATTCTCGGCAAGGTCGTCCGGCTCAATGGCGTCGCCCTTCACCATCATCGGCGTCACGCCGCACGACTTCGTTGGCACCAGTGTAGCGACGCCGGATTTCTGGTTTCCGCTCAGCCTTGTGCCGCTGATTCACCCTGACGGCAACTGGCTCCGCGATCGCGAAAACCAGTGGTGCCGGCTCTTTGCCCGTCTCGCTCCCGGTGTCAGCATGGGTCAGGCGCAGGCGGAGATGACAGCCTTCGCCAACCACCTCCGCACCCTGCACGACCCTCACTCTGAGTTGAGCAAACCCGTCACCGCGCTCGTCTGGCCGGGCTCTCCATTCCCCCGCGACCTGGACAACGGATTGAAGCTCTCCATTCTGCTCATCATGGTCGCCGTCGGGATGGTGCTGGTCATCGCCTGCGCCAATGTCGCCAGCCTGCAACTCGCCCGTGCTGCCTCCCGCCAGAGTGAACTGTGCCTGCGCCTCTCCCTTGGCGCCAGCCGGCAGCGCCTTGTCCGGCAGCTGCTGACGGAAAGCGCCCTGCTGGCCCTGATCGCCGGCGTGATCGCGCTTCTCTTCACCTGGGCCTTGCTCAAAGTTTCGGTGACGATGATCGCCGCAGGCGATACCCCGCCGAATAGGGCTCGCTGGTTTTGCATGTCACCCCCGACCTCGGGATCTTTGCCTACGTCTTCGCCATCTCTCTGGTTGCCGGCATTCTCTTCGGCCTCGCCCCGGCGCTCGAAAGCTCGCGCTCCGCGCTCTCCTCTGCCATCAACGCCAGCTGCGGCATCCTCGCCAAGGCGCAGCCGCCGGCTGCGCGACATCCTCATCGCCGCTCAGGTTGGCGTCTCCCTCGTGCTCTTGATCGCTGGGAGCATGTTGATCCGCAGCTCCATCCATGCGCTCAAGATGGACACCGGATACGACACCAAACACGTCGTCAATCTCGATCTGCAATTTCCCGAAGGTCCGAAATACAGCGCCGACCGTCGCCTCGCCCTCGTCCGTGAGCTGCGCAACCGCCTCGCCGGTCTGCCGGAAGTCGCTGCAATCACCAGCGCGCGGCCTCCCGACGGCGGCGGCATTCGCATAGCCGCCGTATCGCTCAATGGAGCGAAGCCCTCGCCTCAAAACACGCAGGCCATCCTCTACTACACCTTCGTCCAGCCCAACTACTTCGCAACCCTCGGCATCCCTCTGCTCTCCGGCCGCGGCTTTTCGCCGCAATCCGGCCAGCCGGAGCCCTCCGTCATCCTCAGCCAATCCGCCGCGCAACAGCTCTGGCCCAACCAGAACCCGATCGGCCGCAGTCTCCGTCTGGGAACAGACGATCAGTTCCACTTCAAAAGCGAACTCGTTCCCGATGGCCCCACCTACCAGGTCATCGGCGTCGCCCGCGATACGCGCGGCATCGAGCTGGACGGCAGCGACTCCCAGCAGGTCTACGTACCGCTTCCCGAAGGCCGCATTCAGGACTACCCGATCCTCATCCGGACCAGGTCCGACGCATCGCAGTTCATCGATGCCATCGGTCCCGTCATTGCATCCCTCGATCCCAACCTGGTGGCCACCCCCTCCACGCTCGACCAGATGCTGCATCAAACGCCTCCGTTCCTCGTCTCCGGCCTTGCGGCCAGCATCGCCTCGATCATCGGCCTGCTCGGCCTTCTGCTTGCATCCATGGGCATCTTCGGCACCGTCAGCTATATCGTCGTCCTCCGCACCCGCGAGGTCGGCATCCGCATCGCTCTCGGCGCAAAGAAGCGCGACATCCTCGGGCTCATGCTGCGCGAAAGCACGCGGCCCGTGCTCGCCGGATTGCTCGTCGGCGTCACCCTCTCTATAGGAGCCTCCTATCTGCTGCGCGGCATTCTCTATGGCGTCAACATCGTCGACGGCGTCTCCTTCGTCGGCGTCTCGCTCCTGTTTCTCGTCATCGCGCTGCTCGCCACCTACCTGCCGTCCCGGCGCGCCATCCGCGTCGATCCCGTGGTCGCGCTCCGCTACGAATAGGCCGCCCCAACGCATGGGGGTCCGAAACCTCCCCGATGGTGCTATCGGAATCTTCCCGGCAAACCTGTATCGTGTATCGACCCCTGCATGCATAGCGGGCCCGGCCCCAAGAATCGCAACGGGACAAATTCCGCAATGATCTTCCAGCTCGAGGTCGGATGAATGCAGCGCAAGCACTGGATCGTTGGAGCGATGTGGCTCCTGTTGTTGGTGCTCGTCGCCGAAGTCGGCCTGTCCACCCGGCGCGAATCCGCAAGCTGGGATGAGGGCGACCACATCTATTCCGGCTACATGAACTGGAAGCACGGCGAATACAGCCTGAACCCGGAACATCCCCCTCTGGTCAAGCTGGTCGCAACCCTGCCCTTGCTGCCGCTCCATCTCAAGATCGCCCCGCGCGAAGGCCGCTACTTCAAATCGGAGGCCTACTTCGGCGGCCGCGAGCTGCTTTTCCGCAACGATCCGAAGTACGGCGGCCAATACAGCGCCGACACGCTGCTCTTCCGCATTCACATGACGGTCCTGGTCTTCGCCGTCGCGCTTGCCGTTCTGTTGTTTCTGGCGGGAAGCGAAATGTTCGGCAGCGCCGCTGGTCTGATCGCGATGACGCTCTTCGTCTTCGATCCGACCATCCTCACCAACGCACCGTTTGTCACCACGGACATGGGCGCCGCCTTCGGCTTCTTCGCCTCGGTCTACACCTTCTATCGCTTCGTAAAGGTGATGGTCTGGCAGCGCGCCCTGCTGTGCGGGCTGGCCGTTGGACTCGCTCTCGCCGCAAAGCATTCATCCGTCCTGCTTCTGCCCATCCTCCTGCTGCTGGCGGCGGGCGATATTGCAGGACGATGGAAGACCGAGCGGAGATGGCCCGGCCGCTACGTCTCGCGCATGCTCACCGGCATGGCCGCCATCGCGGCGTGCGCACTCTTTCTACTCTGGGGCATCTATAGCTTTCGCTTCGCCATGCATCCCGTCGGCGTGGAGATGCCGCCACTCGCCGGCCTGATGACGCCGCTCTCCACCCCGATGCGCGCCGCCATCTCCTTTTGCGACCACTTTCATCTGCTGCCGGAAAGCTACCTCTATGGCTTCATCGACGTGCAGCGCGTCGGCATCTGGATGCCGGCCTACATCTTCGGCAAACTCTACGCGCACGGCCAATGGTTCTACTTTCCCGCCATCCTCTCACTCAAGTGGAGCATCGGCGTCCTCGGCCTGCTGGCGCTCGCCATCTACGCATTCGCCACCGGCAAAGTCCATCGCCCGCGCGAGGTCTTCTTCCTCGCCGTCCCCGCGCTCTTCTATTTAATGATGGCGATGGCCGGACCGCTCAACATCGGCGTGCGCCATGTGCTTCCCATCTTTCCCTTCACCTTCGCTCTGGCCGGCGGCGGCACGGCATGGTTAGTGCGCCAACGGCGCGCATGGATCTATCCCGTCGCCGCGCTGCTCCTGTGGCACGCAGTCGACTCCATCCGCATGTTTCCTAACTACATGCCCTATGCCAACGCGCTGTGGGGCGGGCCTGCAAAGACCCACCTCTACTTCTCCGATTCCGCCACCGAGTGGGGCCAGGAGTTGAAGTGGGTCAAGCAGTGGACGGACGCACACAACGTAAAGCAGTGCTGGTTCGCCTACTTTCCCGCGCCCTTCCTTCTGCCCAGCGACTACGGCATCCCCTGCAAGCTGCTGCCCACCCTCGACACCATGTACGAGCAGGACATCTCGGTGCCGCCGGTGGTCCACGGTCCCGTGTTGATCAGCTTTGCGGATCTCAACGGCTTCGAGTTTGGCAGCAAACTGCGCAACCCTTATCAGAAGCTCTTCGAGCGCCAGCCGGACGACGTGATCGCCAACGGTGTTGCCGTCTTCGAAGGCGACTTCACGCTGCCGGAGGCTGCGGCCCTCGAATACGAGCAGCGCTCGCGCGCACTGCTGGCGAACAACCCGCAGGCTGCCCTTCGTGCGGCGCGCCAGGCAGTGGCGCTGGTGCCGGATGGCTTCGACGCCAACATGGTGCTGGGCGATGCGGCGACGGCCACCGGAGACATCGCCACCGCACGCGCTGCATACGCCACGGGGCTGCGGCGCGTGCCGGAGATGGAGCCCTCCGTACAAAAAGAGGTCAGGCCGATGATCGAGGCCAAGCTCGCAGCTCTGCGATAACTCACAGATTTGTCATTCTGAGCCAAGCGAAGTACCTGTAGTGTGTCAGGTCGCCCGCCACTTCAACCGTGAGCGGCCAAAGGCAGCGAACCCAGCAATATGTGCCAAAGGCGCGCCTGCCGTTCGGTGAGCACCCTAGTGGGCGATCGCCTGCGCATCCGCCTTCCGCGGATTATTGCTCCTCAGCAAAAACGACGGGAAGAACATGATCCCCGTCGTCACGCCCAAGCAGCCAGAACGTATCGATGTATGAGAGCGTCGGAGGCTTGGTTCTGCATCCCTCGATAGATCCTGCTATACGCCATCGTCTGCGCGTGGCGCCCCCGCTGCATCTCGCAGTTGAGCCGGCAAGCGTCCCGCCGAGCTCCGAAACATCGGTTGCCGAGGCTCGTGTGGTTGGCCAGCATGACTTGATGGACTTGCGCGCGCCGGGCCAGGATCGTCGTCACCGCCGATGTGCCGACACTGCTGCCCATGTTGCGAACGAAATTGATCAGACCCGCAACGGCATTACTCTTTTCCTGCGGCAATCCGAGATAAGCAACCATTGTGGCGGGAATGAAGATAAATCCCATGGGCACATACTGCGCAATGCGTAACCATGTGGCCGAGGGAAAGCTGATTAGCAGATCTATCCGGCGCGTGGAAAGGAACATGGCGATGGTCAACGCCGCCCAACCGAAGGCGATCAAGTAACGTGCTTGAATCTTACCGGTCAACTGCCCCACGAGAGGAAGTTCAATGAGCAGAATAACCGCTGCGGCAGACAGCACCATGCCGGCACTTTCGGCCGTATACCCCAAAAGCGTCTGAAGAAACTGAGGCATCAGCACCGTTGTGGAAAAGGACGCCGCACCCACCATGAACATCATTACGCTGGACGTTGCGAAATTGACGTTCTTAAACAGGCGCACATCCAGGATGGGTTCTTTGACTTTTAATTCCCAGATGACAAGACTGACCAGGCAAATGACGGAAATAATCGATAAGCGTGGGAATGAAGTTGGATCCGAACCAGTCGTCCTCCTGCCCTTTGTCCAAGACGATCTGCAGGAAGGCGATTCCTACGGCAAGAAGTCCGAAGCCGATGTAGTCGATTCTGCTCTCGTGGAGAGTCGTCCGCCTGAGAAACGGTGGATCTTCCACAAAAGTCAAAACCAGGAATAGAGCCAGGATCCCGACGGGCAGGTTCATCAGAAAGATCCAGCGCCAGGTGTAATTGTCTGTGATCCATCCGCCAAGAGTTGGTCCGATCGACGGCGCAACGACCGCAGTTACTCCGTACACCGAAAAAGCCAAACCTCTTTTTTCTGGCGGAAATGTATCAGCCAGAATTGCTTGAGCCATTGGCTGCAAACCACCGCCACCGACTCCCTGGATCACACGGGATACCAACAGAATTCCCAACGTCGGCGCTATACCGCAAAACAGAGAGCTAGCTGTGAACAGAGAAATGCAGATGAGAAAGAACCGCCTTCTTCCGAACAACGACACCAGCCACCCGGTGATCGGCAGCACGATGGCGTTCGACACCAGATAGGAAGTCAGAACCCAGGTGCTTTCATCGCTGCTTGCTCCCATGTTCCCGGCGATATGCGGAAGTGCGACATTCGCAATGCTGGTGTCGAGCACTTCCATGAAGGCAGCCAGTGACACACGAAGGCGATCAGCCATGGATTTGCTTTCGGCTTCCACAGGGTGCCGGATTGGGAAGGCGCGCGGCTGCGCTCACGGCTTTCCTGAAAACATCTCTTGTAAATGTAATTACGAAACGATAATTTTCGTTTTATTGTAACGTGGTACCCGGCAATGGAGATCGTCCAGTCCGCCGGCTCTTTTCGAATGGGAGCGATTTAGTTGAAGGCAACGCATCGCCATCGGATCCCGACAGCGAAGCGCACAACGGGCCGCCCCCGCAGCGAAAAACCCGAAAAGCCATTCTGAAGGCCGCCTTCCCTCTGTTAAAGGCGAGGGATTCGACGGTGTTTCCAATCAACAGATCGCGAAAGAGGCCGGCGTCAGCACCGCAACCCTGTACCGCTGGTGGGACAACAAGCAGGCGATCCTTCTCGACGCTTATCTCGAAACCACTCGCGAACTCCTGCCCTACGGAAAACGCGGCAGCCCGCTGGTCCGATTGCGCAACTACACTTTACGGATCGCCGAATTTCTCAAGAGCGAAAACGGCAGCGTCTTTCTCCGCCTGTTGTTAGCCATCCAGGACGATCCCGCGTTACGCAAAGGCTTTTATGAGGACGTCTTTCTGCCCCGCCGCGCGGAGGGCTGCACCCTGGTTCAGGAAGCCGTCGATGCAGGCGAACTGCCGGAAACCGTGGCTCCCGATTTCATCATCAATCTCCTGATCGGACCGCAGGTGCTCCGCGCCCTGCTGGGTCAGGACCTCAGCGCAAAGTACGCGCAACGGATCTTCGACGCCGTCATCACAGCCGCCCGGAGTCGACCCTCTAGCTGTCCTTGCGGTACAGCAGATCGCGCATCGCGCGCCCCCGCGCCTCGTCCAGCCCTTTTCGGCGGTGCTCGCGCTAAGCTACCCCGCGCTTCGCCGCCACTTCGGCTTCATCCATCGCGCTGCATTCCGGGCAGCGATTCGCGAAACCCGGCTTGTCGGGCTTCAGTTCAAATTCTTCTGAGCAGATCGTGCAAACTTTGATCGGAAAAGGCATAACGTTTCCATGATAACCAGACAGGACGCGATTCGAAAAGTGCTCTGTGGGCGCTCAGGCCCGCGTTTCGGCGCACCTTATCCCGCCGTCGTCGGATCGATCGTCTCAGTGCACCCGCGATATCTTGGTGATCGGAAACGCCCCCTGTTTTCCATGCTCGCGGATCATCTCTTCGTTCGGAGTGATGTACGTGCAGTAGATCCTGTCGTCCGTCACGTGGCTCTGCACCCACTGGATCTCCGGACCCAGTATCCGGAGCACATCGCACGACCTACGAGATATTGCCTGCAACTCCTCATGCGACAACTTACCTGCCCCTGGAATCTCCCGCTCAATCACATACTTCGGCATCGCTGATACCTTTCGCCGTCTCTGGTCTGTTCACGGTAACGAACTCCCGTCCTATCACTCAGCAGTCGCGCACGCCACCCAGCGTCCCGCCAGAAACGTTCGAATCCCCGCCACGCCCGCCGCCCCGGCCTCGATGCACGACGCCGCATTCCCGGCATTCACACCGCCCAGCGCAAACACTGGTATCTTTCCGGCCGTCTGGGACGCTGTCGTCAGCATCTCCAGCCCCAGTGGACGCGCCTCCGGATGGCTTTCCGTCTTAAAAATCGGCGACAGCAGCGCAATGTCCGCCCCGGCTGCCCGCGCCACCGCCACCTCGCCCACCGAGTGGCACCCACCGACACCGTTCCAACGATCCGCGCCGCCCCCACCTGTTCCGCCCTCCACCTGCCTGGCAAGTGGATCCCCGCCGCACACACGCTCCGCGCCGCCTCGGCCGCACCCGCCGCACCCGCATTGATCAGCAGCTGCGGACGACCTGCCCCGGCATCCCGCATCGCCGCCATCATCGCCCGGGCCAGCTCCGTCAAGTCATGCTTCCCCAGGTCCTTTTCACGTAACTGGACAAACTCCACACCCAGCTCTGCCCACTCCGCCGCCAGCCCCACCAGCCCGTCCCGCTCCGCAGTGCTCAGATGGCCGGATTCATGGCTACCCGGCAGCAGCCGCCGGTCAGTGATCGCATAAAGGCGCATGCCAAAGTCTACCGGCATCCGCACCCGAAGGATGAAAATCCCGCGAATCCCCCCTTTCATTAGCGAGCCGCACCATAACTCTTCAGCTCAACGCTGATCACCCGCAGTTCCGACTCGCCAACGTTTTCAAGCGTATGCGGCGGCAGCGGGCCGGACCAGGCCGCAATCCCTTCCGCCGGCTCCCCACCCATCCGGCTATCGACCAGGACCGCCCCCTCGCCATCGCGGCGCACAAAGTGGCTCCAGCTCAGGATGTACAAGGCGGCGGGCCATCGGTGCGTGTGCAGCGGGACCGTCTCCCCCGGAAGAACATGGGTGTCCAGAACACGCACCGACTCGTTCTCGAACAAAAGCGTGTGATGCCGCGGGGCGGCATGCAGGGCATCCAGTGTCATCGGGCCAGACGTGCGCATTCGACATGGCCGCCATTCTACTGGCGCACCAAATCGCAACATGAAAGGAGTAGGGTATGGAGCGGATTGCTTGCCTGCGAATCCGCTCCTGCTTGTGCGCTGGCGGGCAATCTTCGGTACCCTTGAGTTCTGAGCATGCCAAACTACGACCTCATCATCATCGGATCGGGCCCGGCTGGACAGCGTGGCGCTATCTACGCAACCAAGCAGGGAAAGAAGGTGGCGGTGGTCGAGCGCATGCGCGCGGTCGGCGGCGTCTGCATCAACACCGGCACCATCCCCTCCAAGACCATGCGCGAGGCGGTCCTTCACCTCTCCGGCTATAACTACCGCTCCATCTATGGCATGAACTATCGCGTCAAGGAGCGGATCACCATGGCCGATCTCGCCTTCCGCGTCCAGCACGTCATCAAGACCGAAGTCGATGTCACCGAAGCCCAGCTCTCGCGCAATGGCGTCGATGTCCTCTACGGCGTTGGCAGCTTCGACGATCCCAACCACGTCCGCGTCACGGAAGAAGGCAGCTCCCAGGTCTACGAAGCGAAAAACGTCGTCATCGCCGTCGGCACCAAGCCCGCCTTCTCGCCCAAGGTGCCCATCAACGGCCGCAACATCGTCAACAGCGACCAGGTGCTCAATCTGCCCACCCTGCCCAAGACGCTCATCGTCGTCGGCGGCGGCGTCATCGGCGTCGAGTACACCTCCATGTTCGCCGCACTCGGCATCCGCGTCACCCTCATCGAGAAGCGGAATCGCCTGCTCGAGTTCGCCGATCAGGAGATCATCGAATCGCTCAGCTATCACCTGCGCGACAGCCGCGTCACCATGCGGCTCGGCGAAGAGGTGGACAGCGTCGAAGAGCTGCCCGAGGGCGGCGTCGTCGCGCATCTGGAAAGCAAGAAGCGCATCCAGGGCGATGCGCTGCTCTACGCCGTCGGCCGTTCCGGCAACGTCGATGCGCTCAACCTCGCCAACGTCGGCATCGAAGCCGACGCGCGCGGCCGCATCCCCGTCGACAAGGACTACCGCACCAAGACGCCCAACATCTTTGCCGTCGGCGACGTCATCGGCTTCCCCTCGCTCGCCTCGGTCTCCATGGAGCAGGGCCGCATCGCCGCAGCGCGCGCCCTCGGCGACAACGCTGTCCAGTCCAATCCCAGCTTCTACCCCTACGGCATCTACACCATCCCGGAGATCTCCTTCATCGGCAAGACCGAAGAGCAGCTCACCGATGAAGACGTTCCCTACGAGGTCGGCGTCGCCTACTACCGCGAGATCGCGCGCGGCCAGATTCGCGGCGACACTACCGGCCGCCTCAAAATCGTCTTCCATCGCGACACGCGCCACCTGCTCGGCGTCCACATCATCGGCGAAGGCGCCAGCGAGCTGCTGCACATCGGCCAGGCCGTCATGGCGCTCGGCGGCACGCTCGATTACTTCATCGATACGGTCTTCAACTATCCCACGCTCGCCGAGTGCTACAAGACGGCGGCGTATAACGGCATCAACCGTCTCGGCCGCAGCGCAGACGGCGATTGAACGCGTTCGCAGTATACGTAACAGAGGAAGTAGATTGCCGCTTCCTCTGTCGAGGTAGATCGAAAGAAGCAATCTCGGCGCAGCTTTCCCGTCAAGAAAAGCTGTACTGCGCGGTAGATGGATAGGCAAGAGAAACAGGGGAAGTGGAATTATGGGCAGAAGCATCGGCGTGGTCATGACCAACGACATCACCGCCGGCCTCATCGAGGATCATCGGCTCATCGGCAAGCTCCACCGCTATCCCGAGGACCCGGATGAGTTGCACGGCCTCGTCGATCTGCCCACCGATCCGCTGGTCGACGTCATCTGCGATCTCATCACCGCGCTCAAGCCGCAAGGCAGTGCTGAGGCTGACAAGCTGGACGCCATCGGCATCGCGCTGCCCGGCATCGTGCGCGCCGGCGTGGTCGAGGACTCGCCTAACCTGGGCCAGCTCAAAGGCGCAAAGATCTCGCAGAAGGTCGAAGCCATGCTGCACGCGCGCGGTATCAAGGCGCCCATCTCGCTCTTCAACGATGCCGATGCCTCCGCCGCCGGCCTCGCCGCCACCCGCAACCAGCTCGACAAAGTCGTCCGCGTCTGGACGCTCGGCAACGGCATCGGCTTCGGCCGCTATCCCGATGCGCCCGGCCCCTTCGAAGGCGGCCACACCATCGTCTCGCTCGACCCCAAAGAAAAATTCTGCGGCTGCGGCGGCGTCGGACACCTCGAAGGCTTCATGGGCCATCGCGCCATGCGCCTCCGCTTCATGGACATGGAGCCGGAAGAAATCTTCGCCAACGCAAAAAAAGGCGACCAGCGCTGCGCCGACTTCGTCAAGCGCTGGCACCGCGCGCTCGCCGCCGGCACCGCCACCTCCATCCACCTCGAAGGCCCCGGCCGCTTCTACGTCACCGGCCTCAACATCAGCTTCCTCGACCTCGCGCTGCTCAAGCAGTACCTGTGGGACATGGTCAAGATGAGCCCGCTGCAAAGCTACTCAGTAGAAAGCATCCCGGAAAGCCCCGACATAGCCGTAATAGGAGCCGGCACCGCCGCCGAACTCGACCAGAAGCGGTAAGAATTCGAGCCACGAACGAATGCAGGATTTGACCTCCAGACCGGTCGGCCTCAAGGTCTCCGTCCTCCTTCTGGTCGTCTTCGCTTTGTTGTGGATCGTTACTACGATTCCACTCCTGACCATCATCGTTTCCTATGCCTACGCCCGCACCCGGAACCGCTACGCGTTCACCGTTACCCAATGCGCGGCCGGGTTTGCATCGCTGGTTTCGCCATTTTGATGGGCTATGCAGCCCTGGGTCTGGCGCGGGATAAGAACTCCGGCAGACTGGCCGGGATACTGACCGGCGCGCTCATCGCATTGACCGGCGTCCTTCTCAGCGTAACCATGGCAGCGTCCGAGTTCGCTCCCAACCGGTACGTCATGCCTTCCCAGGCACGCATCGGCATAGCCTTTGCTGCCATCTTCTTCACAATCATTGCCAGTTTCGGCATCTGGCTCTTGGCTTACCTGAATTTTCCCGCAGTAAAAGCCTGGTTTCGCGGCAGCACCTATTACATCCCGTCTACAGTTACGAATGCGTCGCAACCAGCAGCCGGCGCCAACACTGGCAGCGTGGCACATGGCTATCTTTCGGTCTCTACACGTGAACCGGGAATCGATGTCGGTCCCCGCATCGCCCGTGTCCTCGTGTGCGTCTTCGCGGTGCTGTCGTTGGCAGGTGCCGTCGTCGTGTTCATGTATGCACGATCTGGTTTGCCTGTCACGTTCCTTGGGATCAACCTGCAAGCTCACGCCGCCCTGATCTTTTACATCGCCTTCGGGTTCTTGGCTATCGCAACAGCGATTGGGCTCTTGCGGCGGATTCCACTTTTCTATGTCGTGGCGGTTGCGCTGGAGTGTGTCGACACGGCCAATCGCTTGCTCGTGCTCTTGCCTTCATATCGGCTGCGTGCCTCTGCTTTCTACGCCGCGCACTATCCCGGGTGGCATCACCTCTCGCCGTGGTCCAGAATATTCAGAAATGCGATCAGCAACACCTTTCTTACTCTCTACATCAGCATGGGAGCATTTTTCCTCTGGGCGCTCTGGTCCGATCTCAAAAACATTCGCCAGCCCAGACAGCCAACCGCATTCGATTTGCCGCCAACCCCCGAACCCGGCTGCCGCTCTAAGCACAGCGCGGAGAGAATCGACATCGCGAACTGACGTTTTGCACAAATACGCATCTTGCGTATCTCGCCAATCACCGCACACCCGCCCGCGCAACAGTCTCTCCACCCGCATCATCACCAATCGACAGCCGCGCGTTCACCGCCGCCAGCCACGGATCAAACTCCTTGCCCCTCACGCGCACCGAACCCCGCACCTCATTCTGCTCAACCGACACGCCCTCGAAATGCGCCTGCACTGTGTCGGCAATCGAGAACAGATGAGGCCGGCCACCGAGCGACGCCGCCAATGCCGCAGCTGCTTCCGGACTATTTGTACCGAACGCAAAATCCACTCGCTCTTTCGAACCATAGTGAACGCCGATAGCAACGCCGCTCATCCCGCGCAGCAGCGCCGCACCCGCGTCATCCAGCACTCCCGCGCGCAAGTGATCGGCCATCACCGCGCCCGGCATCGTGAGCACGCTCCAGCAATTCACATCCGGCTTCAATGCCTGCAGTCGCTTCGCCAATGGACCGTCCACTGCCGAGGACGAAACGTAGCGGTCCAAAGCGCGCATGACTGTAATGGGCGTGCCGAAGATCGCTGTGTTGTCATCCAGAACCGTCAGCCATCGCGTGTCCCGCATCTCCCCTCTGCTCGCGCGGAAAGGGCTTCAGATTCACAATCCTCACGCCCTTGTATTCGGTCCGGACGCCGCCGTTCCTCTCCGCATTCTCAAGAATGCGTCCGCCATGGAATGAGCCGCGCGCCAAAAGCAGATGCTCGCTCAAATCCCCGCGCGGCGAAGACATCGCCACCTCCACCAGCTTGTCTACCTCCTGCCGGTCGTCCACGCCAACCAGCCCGATCCAGTCGTCCAGATCCACGTTGTTGCTATGCGTCACAATCAGCAGCCGACCGCTTTGGTCCCCATGATGAGGATCCTCAATCCCGGCAACAATCGCCGCATGCGCCGGCACCAGCCGCAGCAAACGATCCTCCCCCGGGCTGCTGCCGAACGCACGCACCCAGCTCAAAGACGCCGCAATCATCGCGATCGCCAGATATCGTAACCATTGTGAGAACATAAGGGCTCACCTCGTGATCCCATTCCAGCAGCGCGCCCCGATGCGTGCGATAAAGATTGGTTAAGTAAAGTAAAGATTGGTAAATGCAGGCGCGATCGATTGGATCGACCCGGATGCTCACACGCAGTAGACTGGGCCCAGCATCGACCAATCCGCCATGATCCACACCCTCGCGATCTCGGGCTATCGTTCCCTCCGCGACCTCGTCTTGCCCCTCGATCGCCTCACCCTCGTCACCGGCGCCAACGGCACCGGCAAATCCAGCCTCTATCGCGCGCTGCGTCTCCTCGCCGACGCCGCACTCAACTCCGTCGTCGCCTCGCTCGCGCGCGAAGGCGGTCTCCCCTCCACGCTCTGGGCCGGCCCGCAGATCATCGGCCGCGCCGTCAAACGCGGCGACCATCCCGTCGAGCCCACCGCAAAGAAAAAGCCCGCCAGTCTCAAGCTCGGCTTCGCTGCCGATCCCTACAGCTACTCCATCGACCTCGGCTATCCCCCGCCGCCGCCGCCAACCACACTGTTCAATCTCGACCCCGAGATCAAACGCGAATGTATCTGGCACGGTGACGTATATCGCCGGCCTTCGGCGCTCGTCGATCGCCACAACAACCTCGTCACCTTGCCCGGCGAAAACCGCGGCGAAATCTGGACGATTACGTCATCCTCACCAAAGGCCTCAGCCCCGCCGACAGCATGCTCGCCACCATCGCCGATCCCGAGCGCGCTCCCGAAATGCTCGCCGTCCGCGAATTCATCCGCGGCTGGCGTTTCTACGATGGCTTTCGCACCGACATCGCCTCGCCCATCCGCATCCCGCAGATCGGCACCCGCACCCCGGTGCTCAACAACGACGGCACCGACCTGCCCGCCGCGCTCGAAACCATTCTCGAAATTGGCGAAGATGAAGCTCTGCATCGCGCCATCGACGACGCCTTCCCCGGCAGCCGCCTCAGCATCGAAGTGCAGGCCGGCCGCTTCGACCTCAGGCTCCAGCAGCACGGTCTGCTCCGCCCGCTCGCGACCGCGGAGCTCTCCGACGGCACGCTGCGTTTTCTACTCTGGACCGCGGCCCTGCTCACACCGCGCCCGCCCGGTCTCATGGTCCTCAATGAGCCGGAGACCAGCCTTCACCCCGACCTGCTGCCGCCGCTCGCGCGTCTCATCGCCGCTGCCAGCGAACGCGCGCAGGTCATCGTCGTCTCCCACGCACCGCCGCTTATCGAAACCCTCGAACAAGTCGCCGGATGCAAACGTCTGCACCTCGAAAAATCCTTCGGCGAAACCATCCTCTCCGAAGACTCTCTTGAAGACCCGCGCCTCCGCCGTCCCCGCTGGCAATGGCCTTCCCGTTAAACGGCATCACCATCGACGCAAGATCAAAGAAGGTTCTTATTCCACCCGCAGCGCCCGCATGGGATCGATCGTCGCCGCGCGTCGCGCCGGAATCAATCCCGCCACACACGCCGCTACCGCCAGCGTCACAATCGCGCCGGCCATCACGCTCCCATCCGCGCTGGTGATCTCATAAAGCTGCGCCTTCACAAACCGCACGCACACCAGCGCCACCGGAATTCCGATCGCCAGCCCCAGCAGCGTCTGCATCATCGCGCCGCGCATCACCATCGCCACCACACCGCCGCGTTCTGCGCCCAGCGCCATGCGGATCCCGATCTCGCTCGTCCGCAATGCCACCGTGTACGCCGTCACGCCGTAAAGCCCCACTGCCGCCAGCAGCAGCGCCAGCGCGCCAAACAGCATCGTCAGTCGCGCAATCATGCGGTCATCATTGAATCGGTCCGCAATCTGCTGATCGAAGGTCTGGAACTTCACCACCGTCAGGTTCGGATTGATTCCCGTCAGCGTCCGCCGCGCCAGTGACTCCATCTCGCTCATCGGCCGCGCTGTCTCCACCACAATCGCTCCGGCATACAGCGACATATCCTTCTCAATCGGCTCCTTGGAGCTCGCCGGCCGCTGCATCAGCGGAATGAAATACATCCGGTGGTCCTGCCAGCGAACGTCGTTGTACGCCGTATCCTCCACCACTCCGACGATCTGGTAATCCCCCGTCTCCTTCTCTCCATTCCCAAAGTGCTGCCCGATCGGGCTCGCTCCATGGAAGAATTTCTTCACAAAGGTCCGGTTCACCACCGCGACCGAGGGTGCCGTGGACGTGTCCTGCACGGTGATCCCGCGCCCCATCACCACCCGCGTTCCCACCGCATCGAAGTACTCCGCATTCACGCGCACGATCGATGCCGACGCATCATGCCCGATATTCGGCTGGCCCTGCACCTGCACCCCGGTGCCCCAGTTGTTGTCCTCCATCGGCGTGTATGAGCTGATACCCACCTTCGTCACGCCCGGCAGTGCATGGAAGCGGTCTTCCATCGTGCGATACAGCGCCTCAAGTTGCTTCGGTCCATAACCTGCTGCCTGCGCATTGATGTGCACGATATAGCGGTTCTTCGCGTCCAGCCGCATGTCTGCATGTTCCAGTTTGTTCAGGCTCTGCGTGAACAGCCCGGCCGCCACCAGCAGCACCAGCGACAGCGCCGCCTGCGTCACCACCAACCCCCGCTGCAACAGAGACGCGCGCGTCGTCGTGCTGCGCGATCCGCTCCTCAGGGCATCCGCAGGCTGGGTCTTCGCAGCGATCCACGCCGGCGCCACGCCAAACAGCACACCCGTTATCACTGACAGTCCAAACGCAAACCCCAGTACCGCCGGCGAAGGAGTGGCCTCGATCGGCAGTCCCTGCGCGCCCGGAAACGCCAGCATCAACAGCGCCCGAGCTCCCAGATACGCCACCAGCAGCCCCGCCACACCGCCCAGCACGGAGAGCACAATGCTCTCCGTCAGCAACTGCTGAATGATCCGGCTGCGCATCGCGCCCAGCGCCGTGCGCAGAGACATCTCCGCCTTCCGTCCCATGCCGCGCACCAGCAGCAGGTTCGCAATGTTCGCGCACGCAATCAGCAGCACCAGGCCGGAGATCGTCATCAGCAGATACAGATTGGAGTTGTACTGCTGCTGCAGTGCCTGGATCCCACCGCCCGCCGGCGACAGCACCACATGCGCCTTCGGCAGCGCCTTCTTGCCTTCGCCTTCAGAAAACGTCTTGGTGTGCTCAAACGACTGCCGCAGAAGCGCACTCACCTTCTCCTGCAAAGGAGCCAGCGGCGTGCCTGGCTTCACGCGTCCCACAATGTACAGCCATGACACATCCGGGTCGTGCACAAACGGCATATTGGCAATGACCGCCATCGACTCAATCGGCAGATAGAAATCCGGCGGCGTGCTCGACAGCCGGTCGCCATAAAATCCCTTCGGCGCAATCCCGATAATCGTCACCGCCTTCGTGTTCACCCAGAACGTGCCGCCCACCACCGCCGGATCGCCGTCATAATTCCGCTGCCACGCCGCGTAGCTCAGCACCGCGGTCATGGGCGCGCCGGCCACATCGTCCGTGTCCGTCATCAACCGCCCCGCCGCCGGCCGCAGCCCGAAGGTCCGGAAGTAGTTCCCGGAGACAAACTCGCCCATTGAGGACCGCGCAGCCGCCGGATCACCATCGCGCCGCACCGTGATCGGGTTGTAGCCGAATCCCGCCTGCATTGCCGCCAGCTCCTCAAACTCCGGCGCGTTCTTCTTCATCAGCTGCCAGGTCGCCGTCGGAAACAGCGAATAGTCGCCGTTGTCGCTGGTGCCCGAATTCACGCAGCAATTGTTGTCATCGCCCACCCGCACCAGCGTCTTCGGATCGGCCACTGGCAGGTTCTTCAGCAGAAGCGCATGCACCAGCGTAAAGATCGCGGCATTCGCCCCAATCCCCAGCGCCAGGGTCAGCACCGCGGTAAGCGTAAAACCCGGCGTCTTGCGCAACTGCCGCACTGCATAGCGAACATCCTGAATCAGCGTCATCATCGCTCTCCCATCCAGGGCAAAGAGCAAGCGACCATCCAAATTATCCCGAACTGTTCCCCTGATTCATCCGCAACTTACAAACAGCAGAAGCGCCCAGACTGTCCATCTGAAGTTCTCGCTGTCCAAGACCGGACGCCCCCAAATTCTCATCCTCTCGACTGGTCGAAGTGGACTGGAGAGTTGCAGCCCACTCCTGAAAGCATGGCGTTCCCAGGACACGCTACAACTCCCAAAACAGGACACCATCCAACGCCATCCGCAAAAATCTGCCAAATCACCCCCTTCAATTTGCTAGCCTAGAAATAGGGTGACTCTCAACGGCCAGCACCAGCCGCGCCTCACTCACCAACTCACTGCTAACTCCTTTAGCTGAACGACTTTAGCGGCAACCAATCTATAATCAGCAGTTTACAAAATCGAAGCTCCCGTTTGCACCGGGGACAGTGCAAACGCGCGCCCGTAAGCCCTTTGGAAAGACGACTTTAGCGATAACCCCAATGATTGGACGACTTTAGCCCTCGGGAGGCCGCCTAAACCGCAGAAAACAAGCAAGTTCGAAGCCAGTCTCCCGGCACCGGGGGGGGAGGGGGTCCCCGCCCCTTCCGAAATTGCTGGCCCGTTACCCAACTCGATTCCCATCCGTTGTCCACACGCCGAGCGGTCCTTATAACCAGAAGGCATGAGCACCCGCCGCACCATGCCCGGAGGTTGGGCCTCCCCCCGCACCCTCCCGCGCGGAACCGGCGGCCGCTGCCTCTGCCGTTGGTGCGCGATCGAAGTGCCGAAAGGCCGCCGCACCTTCTGCTCCGATGACTGCGTCCACCAGTGGCGCCTGCGCTCAGACCCCGGCTACCTCCGCGACCAGGTGCTCCAACGCGATCGCGGCGTCTGCAAAAGTTGCCGAGTGGATACCATCGTCGCGCGGGCATCCTGAAGCGCTCGCGCGGCGCAACCCGCCAGCGCCTGCTCAATTATTGGGATCTCGAAAGCTACACCGGCCGCTCCCTCTGGGAGGCCGACCACATCACGCCCGTCGTCGAAGGCGGCGGCGAATGCGACCTCTCGAACCTGCGCACGCTCTGCCTGCGTTGCCACCGCATGGCCACCCTCGGCCTGCGCCTCCGCCGCGCCGAAGCCCGTCAGCTCGCACGCCTCGCCGACCGGCCCGCACAGCCGCAGCTTGCCGCCGTCTCGACACAAGCCCTATCCTGACTCGGCCGTCAGCAGAGTCCCGGCGCAAGACCGCCGGCCAGGAGAGAAGCCCGTGCGAGCAGCGCTCTTCACCAAGGAATTTCCGCCCCACATCTACGGCGGCGCCGGCGTCCACGTCGACTACCTCAGCCGCGAGCTCGCCCGGAAGATCGACGTCGAAGTCCACTGCTGGGGCAAGCAGCACGCCGACCTCGGCCGCCTCCATGTGCGCGGGCAGGAGCCCTGGGCCGAGATCACCCATGGCGCCACCGGCAAATTCAAGGGCGCCCTCGAAGCCCTCAGCCTTAACCTCACCCAGGTCAAGGCGCTCGAAGGCATCGACATCTGCCACACCCACACCTGGTACGTCGCGATGGCCGGCTTCCTCGCCAAAAAACTCTACGGCACCCCATTCGTCCTCACCACGCACTCGCTCGAACCGCTGCGCGCCTGGAAGTCCGAGCAGCTCGGCTCCGGCTACGCCATGAGCTCCTGGATGGAGCGCACCGCCATCCTCGAAGCCGACGCCATCATCGCCGTCTCGAACGGCACCAAGGCCGACGTGCTCCGCGCCTACGATGTGCCCGCCGACCGCGTCCACGTCATCTACAACGGCATCGACCTGAATGAGTACCAGCAGACCGCCGACACCGCCGCGCTCCGGCAGTATGGCGTCGATCCCGCCATCCCCTACGTCCTCTTCGTCGGCCGCATCACCCGCCAGAAGGGCGTCACTCACCTGGTCGACGCCATCCGCTACCTCCCGCCGGAGACCCAGATCGTCCTCTGTGCCGGCGCACCCGACACCCCGGAGATCGCCGCCGAGATGCGTGCCAAAGTCGACGAGGCCCGCCACCACAACCCCCGCATCGTCTGGATCGAGAAGATGGTCACCCGCGCCGAGACCATCCAGCTCTACTCCCATGCCCGGGTCTTCTGCTGCCCCTCGGTCTACGAGCCCTTCGGCATCATCAACCTGGAAGCCATGGCCTGCCGTGCCCCGGTAGTGGCCAGCGCCACCGGGGGCATCCTCGAAGTCGTGGTCGACGGCGAGACCGGCTACCTCGTCCCTTTCGAGCAGGACCCCGTCACCAGCTTCCCCCTCGATCCCGATCAATTCGCGCGCGACCTGGGAACCAGGCTCACCATGCTGCTCAAGGACCCCGCCGCCTGCAAGCGCATGGGCGACGCCGGCCGCAAACGCGTCGAGCAGCACTTCGCCTGGACCAGCATCGCCGACCAGACCATCGCCCTCTACCAGGAGCTGATCGCGCGAAAACCGCCGGAAAATGAGCGATAGACCCAATTTCTATCGCTCAGAAATAGGCCAAATATGAGCGATAAAATTATTCCTATCGCTCACAAAACAGGGTATTCTTGAGCGATAGAACTCCTCTCTATCGCTCATGTTCTGGAACTGGGAAAAACCCGATTGGCCTGATTTCACCTGGAAACAGGCCCGTTTCGCCGCGGCTGAGGAGCGTTTCCGCACCGGTGGCGGCATCTTTCTGGGGTCTATCCGCCACATCGTCGGCCAGGAACGCCGCCTGTTGCTGGTCGAGGCCATGAGCACGGAATCCGCCACCACCTCGGCCATCGAGGGCGAGATCCTGGACCGCGCCAGCGTCCAGTCCTCCATCCAGCGCCAGCTCGGTCTGAAGGCCGACCCGAAGCGCATCCGTCCCTCCGAAGAGGGCGTCGCCGAGATGATGGTCGATCTCTACCGAACCTCCCAAAAACCGCTCTCCGAAGAGATGCTCTGTGGCTGGCATCGCAAGCTGATGAAGGGCCGCGGCCTGCACGATCTTGGCCGCTATCGTGCCGGAGGCGATCCCATGCAGATCATCTCCGGCGCCATTGGCAAGCCACGCATTCACTTCGAGGCGCCCCCGGCGCGGCGTGTTCCGGCGGAGATGAAGCGCTTCGTCGCCTGGTTCAATCGAACGTCGCCCAACCGCACCGGACCCAACGGCAAACTGCCGTTGCCTGCCCTTGCCCGCGCCGGAATCGCCCACCTCTACTTCGAGTGCATCCACCCCTTTGAGGACGGCAACGGGCGCCTGGGACGCGCCATCGCGGAGAAAGCGCTGGCCCAGGCCGCACATGAAATCTCCGACGAGCCGGTGCTCCTCTCCCTGTCCGCAACCATCCTCGCGCATCGCGGCGACTACTACCGCGCGCTCGAGCGCGCCAACAAGAGCAATGAGATCACCGCGTGGCTGGCCTGGTTCGCCGGCATCGCGCTTGAAGCTCAGCAACGCACCATCGCGTCGGTCGATTTTCTGATCGAGAAGACGCGCCTGATCGACAGGCTCCGCGGGGAGATCAACGAGCGTCAGCACAAGGCCATCCTGCGTATGCTGCGCGAGGGACCGGAGGGCTTCAAGGGCGGGCTCAGCGCGAGCAACTACGCCAAGATCACCGGCGCCTCCCCCGCCACCACCACCCGCGACCTCACCGGCCTGGTGGAACTCGGCGCACTCACTCGCACCGGCGAGTTGCGCCACGCCCGCTATCACCTGAATCTGAAACTCCAGCCGCCCCGCAGCATCACTATCAACCAGCGCGGCGAGGTCCTCGAAAGCTAGAGCGGATTTCCCATAGGTGTATGCCGAAGCGGCGAAGACGAATGCGGCTTTTCCGTCAAGAAAAGCCGCTCCGCGTGAAACGAAGTGGAGCGTAGCAATGGGAAATCTGCTCTAGTCCAGCGGCTGCTGGCGCCGGCAGCCGGACAAGCCGCACAATACAACCGTGCACCCACTCGGCTTAATCCTCGGACTGTTCGCCATCGGCACGGTGCTGCTCGATGCCTTCGAGACCATCATCCTGCCGCGTCGTGCCAGCGGGAAGATTCGTCTCACCTGGCTCTTTTATGCGCTCACCTGGCGGCCGTGGGCAGCGGTCGTAAGCCGCTACAGCAACCGCCGCCTGCGCGAGACCGGCTTCAGCTTCTACGGTCCGCTCTCGCTGCTCTTCCTCATGGCGCTGTGGGCGGCGGGCCTGGTCCTGGGTTTCGGCTTCATGTTCTGGGGGCTCGGCGCGCCGCTGCACGATCCGCTGGGTCTTCACCCCCTCCATACCGCCATCTACATCAGCGGCACGACGCTCTTCACACTCGGTCTCGGCGACATCATTCCGCTGAACCACTGGGCGCGCGACCTGGTGATCATCGAAGCGGGCACCGGACTCGGCTTCGTCGCCGTGGTCATCGGCTACCTGCCGGTGCTCTATCAGGCCTTCTCCCGCCGCGAAGGCTCGATCGCGCTGCTCGATGGCCGCGCTGGCTCGCCGCCCACCGCCAGCGAGCTATTGCGCCGCCACGCCAGCGATGGCGGTAACGATGCGCTGGTAGAGCTGCTGGCCGAGTGGGAGCGCTGGTCCGCGGAGATGCTGGAGAGCCACATTTCGTATCCGCTGCTGTGCTATTTCCGCTCCCAGCACGACAACCAGAGCTGGCTCAGCGCCGTCACCGCCATCCTCGATACCTGTGCCGTGCTGCTCAGCATCGTGGAGTGCTCAGCCTGCCGCCAGGCACGGCTCACCTTCGCCATGGCGCGCCATACCGTGGTGGATCTGCTGCTCGTCTTC
The DNA here is from genome assembly GCA_963750845.1 of uncultured Acidobacteriaceae bacterium. GTDB lineage: Bacteria > Acidobacteriota > Terriglobia > Terriglobales > Acidobacteriaceae > KBS-83. The sequence continues at coordinate 547,662 of CAVVSP010000024.1, read as the reverse complement.
AACCTGCAGCCCGTCGCCATGCCGAAACCGCCGCTTCCCGGCTCGGGATCCGGTTCAGGGTCCAGTACCCCGCCTGACGGCAAGCGCGATGGGCAGGACACAGTGACGCGCTTGTCCGAGCCCGAGTTGGTGAGGCTCACCGAGGTTCTATGCAAAGCCGGCTATCGCCTGCGGCTCGAACCGGAGCGTCTGGCCCTGCTGCGCAAACTGCGATGGATGTATGAGGGCCAGGTCCTCGCGTTATCGCGCTACCTCCACATGCCGCTGCCGCCCTTCGTCACCGACGTCCCCGGGCGCGATACATGGATGCTGGTGAACAATCTGCTCGAACTCTACTCCGCGCAACCGCAGGCAACCGACGAGGACACACACGCCGCAACCCTGATGGCCCGCACCCGCGAAATCTTCGCCGACGAGCCGCACGCTTTCTAATCGGTCGCCGAATGGCCGGATGTTCTACGAATAAACCAGCGCGCCACTCGCCGCCGGCAGCTGCAGCCGCGCGCCAGCGACCTCATGCGATTTCGCATGCCATCCGCCGTCGGCTCCAATCGTTGCATCGCCCAGCGTCTCGCCCGTCTTCGCAGCAGCACCCGGCGCCCTCAGCCGGATCAGCGACTTTCCCGCCAGCCTCTGGTCCAGCGCCAACTCGATCGGATGCTCCAGGCTCAGGTTGAGCGCCGTCAGCGTCACGTGGCCGCCCGGCTTCTGCACGGCATACACACGCAATCCATCTGGCGCTGTGCTCAAGCTGGTATCGAGAAGCTCCCCGACAGCCGCCTGGCGAAACAGCCGCATGCCGTAATAGAGTGGCCGCGCCCTGAATCCTTTCGCACGCGTGCCCGCAATCGGCGTGTACCAGCCGTAGCCGCCTCCGTGAAAGTTCACCCCGATGCCACCCGCCTGCGCAATGCGAAACATGTAGTCCGCTCCCCATAGCGCCGACGCGAAGGTATCGCTCACGTCCTTCTTGCCGCCGCCGTAGCAGGAGTTGGTCTCCGCCAGCCGGAAGGGCAGTCCCGTCTCCTTCGTCACCTGCTGCAACCCGGCGAACTCGCGATCCAGCTTCGGGTCCGGACGCAGCAGCCGCGGGATATCCATCGCCGGATCGGCCGGCGGCCCTTCCGCGTAGTAGTGCGAGGAGACGAACTTCACATCGTCGCGGAAGGCCTTTGCGAATGGCACCAGCCAGTCATTGTTGAAGGCAGTGTCCGGCCCGGCGAAGGGCGCGTCGGGCACGCGCTTGCGCACCGCTTCGAAGAACCGCCGCCACTCCGCGATGAACTCTTCCGCGTTGTAGCCGGGAGGACGCAGTCCGTTCTTGTAGAAGAGGTCAGGCTCATTCGCCATCTGGAAGGCCAGCAGCTTCGATCCCATCGCGCGAGAGACAAACGCGGCTTCCTCCGCAGCCATCTCCGGCGTCCCCAACCCGAGATTCAAGCCATAGATCAGCGACCATCCCGGCAGCCGATCCAGAAACGCGCGCAGGTTGTGGACCGCCTGCTCCGTGATCACGCGGCGCGGCGGCGCGTGGCTGCCTTTGTCCGGACCCAGCGCATCCTGAATCGGATTTGCACTCACGCCAGAGGCCTTCGGATCCGCTTTCCAGAAGCAGTACTCGCTCGTGTTGCCGCCAATGCGCAGGACACCGTGCTCGCCCAGCCCGCCCATCAGGTCGATGAGCTGCCGGTTGTCGCCCGCAAAGAAATTCGGATCGCTGAGCTGCGCCGACTCGTAACTCAGCCCGGTGAAATCCTCCGCGATGTGGCGGCCCGTCGGCTTGCCGAGCGTCAATGTAACGGGCAGAGGTGCGGCTTGTGCCAGCAGACGGGAAGCAGGATGCAACGCAGCCGTGCCGAGTGCAGAGAGGGAAAGAAACCGGCGTCGGTCCATCACCCGCATTCGATCACAAGCGGGAAGGGCCAGGCAAAGCAGTGTCCGCCGCTGCGAAAATGGATTTTACTTATACGACCGCTGATAGGTCCCGCTGATGCGGTCGTGCCACCCCAGATGGTCTTCGTCGAAGACCGCCCACAGCAGCCCTAATCCCAGCGGCAGAGCAGAGAGCAGCAGCGCGCCCACCCGCCGCTGCATCGCCGGCCGCGTGGGGTTGTCATCGTCCAGCGTGCACAACGCGATGCCCGCGTACATCATGCCCGGCGTGCTCTCGCCGAAGCGGAAGAAGAGCCACTGGTAGGCAACGAAGGTGGCCAGGAACGCCACGAAGGCCGCCACCAGGGCAGTTCTGCCCGACGGCGGATGGGCCGTACACGAGCTGAAGACAAAGACAAAGATCAGAAATCCCGCGAAGCTGAGCGCACCATCCACCAGCGCAGCCATGATGCGGTCTTCCAGCGCAGCAGGCCGGATGGGAGCCTCTTCCGCGGCCGCACGGGCGGCGGCCGCGCGCGCCACATGTTCCGGCGTCGGCGCATCCAACCGGATGGACGACCAGTCCAGCCCCACTGCCGCGGCAGTCATGCCCGGCCGGTGATCGATGGCTTCCTGTTCCACTTCAAAGATGCGCAACTGGCCGGGCTGCGGTTCCGCATCCCGAAGCGGCCCTTCCGCCAGCCGTGGACGCGCCTTCCGCGTTGCTACCAGCTCGCGCGGAAACTCAATCAGGTTCGCCGCCAGCGGAACCGCCGGGGCTACCGTCTCCTCTTCCAGAGGATCGGAGAACTCCCGCATCTGGGGCGGAGTCGCCGGATGCGGAGTCGGCGGCGGCAGCCGAACCGATCGCCGCGCCTCATACGCCTGCATCTGCCGCTGCGTACGCTCATCCATTTCGTACCGGACTTCAATCCGTTCGCGCTCCACCAGCGCCTGCTCGGCCTCCAACAACTCCTCCGCCTCGCGCGCCTCGGCGGCGGCGGCTTCCGCAGCGCGAGCATCTTCCATGCTGCGGCGCACCGCTTCCTGCGCCTCCTGCGCTGCAATCAGCGCTTTCTCGGCGGCCAGGGCGGCCTCTTCTGCTTCTCGCTCCAGCACCTCGCGATAGCTAGGCCGCGCCGCATAGCGGGCGGCGACCGTAGCAGCCACATTGGCGCGGCCCGACTCTCCTGCAACATCTGCGGCTTGGCGTTCCAGCGGCAGACGAGGCTGGATCACAGCCCGGCCGGATCGCCGTGCACGGCTGGCAGCCAGCTTCTCAGTCAGCTCCGTCTTCCACGCCGGCACATCATCCGGCACGAACTTTGCCATTGCTCTTGTCCCTGCTTCCGGCGTCTCTAACAACTGCGCCCGTGCGCGTCCCGCGCTCTTCCAACGTTCCCCCGACAGCAGCCTCACCGTCCATGCGAGGCAGTGTCACCGCCTGAAGACGAGGCGGCACGCCGGGAACAAGACCGCGCCGAATCATCGCAAGGAGCGGCGAAGAGGCGCCACGGGAGCGTCGTCCGAGCCACAGTTGCGTTGGTTTTTGCGGCCGAAGGAAGCACCGCCATCCCAGATCATCTTCCCTCTGCAGCGGCGAGCGAAACTTCACGCGGCGTAGCCCGTCTTTCACTACGATCGCCTGAGCCGCTGCTCCCCACCGGGAAAATGCTCTATTCTGGCCTTGTCCGTGCCGAAAAACCTACGCAGTTTTTTATGTATCACGGTGGTGTGGCTGTGTCATCCGCAGCTTGCACTTTGGGCGTGGCAGAGCGGGCACCCGGAATCAAGCGCGGTACCGGCACAGCAGACGCAACCATCTTCTGCGCCTGCATCCGCATCCGGCTCGCTGCCCGACGTTCCCGATGCGGACGAGCTGCCCCGCCTCGCGCCGGTCCCCGGTCCCGGCAAGACCTTGATCCCCGTTCACATCGCAGCGAACACCCAGCGAAAGGACGGCTCTGTCTACACGCTCCTGGGCGACGTCGAGATTCTCTACAAGGGCTATGTGCTGCATGCCGACAAGATGAATTACAACGAGGACACCGGCGAAGCGCGCGCGGAAGGCCATGTGGAGCTCGACGGCGGCTCGGCCGACGAGCATATCCTCGCCGACCACGCCACCCTGAATCTCGATCTCGATACCGGCCGCTTCTACAACGTGACCGGCAGCGTCGGCGTGCTGCAGAACGTGAGCCGCAAGAAGATCATCTACACCACCACCAACCCGTTTCTCTTCACCGGCCGCGTGGTCATCAAGAACGGTCCGGAGGAGTTTCGGGTGATCGACGGAACCATGACCTCCTGCCGCCTGCCTCACCCGGACTGGGTGATCGGCGCGGGACGCATCGACATGGCCGATGGGCAGGCAAGCGCCCGCAATGCGCTCTTCCGGGTGCTCAACATCCCCATCGTCTATCTGCCCTACTTCACCCATCCGGTCATGTCCAACGACCGGCAGTCCGGATTCCTGATCCCCGTCTACTCGCAGTCCAACACCAAGGGCAGCGTCTTTGGCGAGCAGTACTATCTCGCGCTGAACCGCAGCATGGATCTGACCCTGGGCACCGATTACTTCTCCAAGCGCGGCTGGGCTCCCAGCGGTGAGTTCCGTTATCGCGGGCGAGGCGACGACTTCGCGGATATCCGCTTCACCGCGCTCTTTGACCGCGGCACGTTGGTCAACGGCAAACTCACCGATCAGGGCGGCCAGGACGTCTTGCTCAATGGCCGCCATGGCCTCGGCCCTCACACCCGGCTTGTCAGCAATGCCGAATATCTGAGCTCGATCATCTATCGCGAAGCCTTCGCCGAGAACTTCTCCCAGGCCACGGCGACGCAGGTGAACTCGAATATCTACCTCACCCATAACAGCAATGGCATCTCGGAGACGGGCAGCTTCAATCGCTATGTCAACTACGCGCAGGTGAGCCCATACGTGAAGGACGTGGTCATCGCCCACCTGCCTTCCATCGATGCCGTGTCGCTGGAGCGCCCGCTCGGCGGCACGCCGCTCTGTCTGGACTGCGGACGGCAGCGTCGCCGGACTCAACCGTCATGAGCCGGGCTTCGAGACCGCTCACGAAGTGGGCCGTTTCGATCTCCATCCCGATCTATCCGCGCCCTTCCACTTCGGCGGTTTCGCTATCCGTCCCTCGGTAGCGGTGCGCGAGACGTTCTATACCAAGAGCCAGGCTCCGACCTTCGTCCTCGACCCGACGTCGGGCTCTTTTGTTCCCGTCTATCGTTCGGCCAGCCTGGACCGCAAGGCGATGGAGGCCGCGCTGGAACTGCGTGCTCCGGTGATGGAGCGCGACTTTGCGCCCGCCTGGCTCGCGCACCATGGCCGCGTGCTGCGTCACGCCATCGAGCCCGAAGCGCACTATCAGTTCGTCTCCGGCATCGACAACTTCCGCAACATCCTGCGCTTCGATCCCACCGACCTGGCCAGCGACACCAACGAGATCGAGTACTCCGTCACCCAGCGCTTCTATCTCAAAAAGCTGCACCCGAAACCCTGCACCAACCCGCCGCTCCCTCGTGAAGGCTACGGCCGCGTCTATCTGCCCATCGACTACCACGACTGCTCCAGCACCGATACCAGTGAATCCCTCACCTGGACGCTGGCGCAGAAACACTACTTCGATCCGAACTTCGGCGGCGCCGTCTTCGATAGCCGGCGCAATGTGCTCACCACCACGCTCGACCTGACCGGCATCGCGTTCCTGGCCGGCCCCCGCGATTACTCGCCTCTGATCTCCCGCATGGCGCTGCGCACCAACCAGACCCTGAGCTTTGGCTGGGACGTGGACTACGATCCCCACGCAGGCCGCATCAATGGCAGCAATATCTACGCCGACGTTCGTCACGACGGCTTCTTCGGCACCATCAGCCACGCCCGCCTGGATTCCCTGAATCCGAGCACGATCCCCACGCCGGTCACCAACTACGAGCAGCTCCGCGCAACCTTTGGCTATGGCGCCGGCACCAAGCCCGGCTTCAGCGGCGGCATCAATCTTGGCTACGATCTCAATCAATCGCAGTTCCAGTACGGAGGCGTACAGACCAGCTACAACTGGAACTGCTGCGGCCTCACCGTGGAATACCGCCGTCTCGCGCTGGGTGCGGAACGCAACGAAAATTATGAGAGCTTCAACTTCACCCTCGCCGGCATCGGCACCGCCGGCAACATCAACCGTTCGCAGTTGATCTATTAAGCCGAGTGCGTCGGGCGGAGACCCCCTGAAATCCCTGTTCGCATGCCCCTCCCGTCGCCTGCGATAATGGGGAGAGCTCGTTGTCCCGCAGTGAAAGGCGGCTTTTTTGTTCCGTTCCCGATTTGTCCTCATCTGCTCCTTTGCAGCCATCGCCATCCTGGGCTGCCGGGCGCAGACTCCTCCTCCCAACGCATCGGTGGAGCGCCGCATCGAAGTGCTGGTGCGCTCGCAGTTCAATGTTCCCTCGAACTACGACGTCTCCCTCGGCGGCAAGACGAAAAGCGACATCCCGGGCTATGACAATCTTCCCGTCACCTTCTCGCACAGCGGCAAGCAGACCACCGTCACCTTCCTGATCTCCAAGGACGGCAACACCCTGGCGCGGCTCGAGAAGTTCGACATCAGCAAGGACCCGCAGTCCATCTACTCGCTCGACCATCGGCCGATCCGTGGCAATGCCGATGCCAAGGTGACCGTCGTCAACTACGACGACCTCGAGTGCCCCTACTGCGCGCGCATGCACGAGGAGCTGTTTCCCGCCACGCTCGACCACTACAAGGGCATGGTGCGCTTCGTCTACAAGGACTTTCCGCTGGTCGAAATCCATCCCTGGGCGATGCACGCCGCAATAAACGCCAACTGTCTCGCCGACCAGAGCAGCGACGCCTATTGGACCTTCATCGACTACGCGCACAGCCACGGCCACGAGATCGACGGCAACCGCGACGACCCCAAGCAGGCCTTCGCCACCCTGGACGAGCAGGCCCGCGCCATCGGCAAAAAAGTCAATGTGAACCAGGCAAAGCTGGATGCCTGTATCGCGAAGCAGGACGAATCCGCCGTCCGCGCCTCCATGCGTGAGGGAGAGAAGCTTGGCATCGACGGCACCCCGCAGGTTTTTGTGGACGGCGAACGCATCGCCGCAGGCGCCCAGCCCACCTCGGCGGTATGGGATTCCATCGATCGCGCGCTAAGGCCGACGGCATCACTCCTCCGGAACGGGCTAACACAGCACCCGCCCCGGCGGCTCCGCCAACCACGCCTGCCCCGTCACGGTAAAGGCTGCTCTCATTCCGTTCCGGAGGCCGCGCAGCTACCCGCAATGGGGAAATGCGATGGGAAAATACGATAAGCTTTGTGAGCCGGCGCCGGTGCATCCCCCCGAGCCGGTGAGACCTGTTCCCACCGGGGCATCTCTCGAAGGAGACAGAGTGCCAGAAGTTCCGCTGACTGCATCCAGCCCTGCCATACCGCTCCGCCGTTCCGCCTTCTGGTTCACCCTCGGCCTTCTTCCTTTTATCGCCGGGCTCGGTTGCAACCGCCCCCACCAGCCCGACGTGGTGGCCACCGTCAACGGCCACCCCATTGACCAGGCCACGCTGGAACGTTACTACCGCAGCAATATCGGAAACGGCCCGCAGCAGCCCTCGCTCGTTCAATCCGAGATCGCGCACCTGGAGATACTCCGCCACCTCATCGACGATGAAATCCAGCAGCAGCGCGCCGCCAAGCTCAACCTCGCCGCAACCGACGAAGAGGTGGACGCCAAGCTCGCCGAAATCAAAGCTCCCTTCACCCAGGAGGAGTTCGACCGTCAGCTCAAGGCGAAGAACATGACGCTCGATGACCTGAAACGGCAAATCCGCCGCGGCCTTACCAGCGAAAAGCTGATCAACAGGGAAATCAACTCCAAGATCAACATCACGGACGCCGACATCCAGGAGTACTACAACACCAACAAATCGCTCTTTAACCTGGTAGAGCCGGAGTTCCATGTGGCGGAGATCGTCGTCTCCGCTGTTCCGCCGCCGCAGCCCGGGAACATGCAAGGCGCCAGAGGCAACACCGACGCAGAGGCAAAGAAGAAGATCGAGGCGCTGCATACCCGCCTGGAAAGCGGCGATGACTTCGGCGCTCTGGCCTCGCAGTACAGCGAAGATTCATCCAACGCCAGCAGCGGGGGCGACATGGGGCGGCTTACCGAGTCGCAACTGCGGTCGAACAACGCCGTCTTTACCGCGATCTCCACGCTCCGGCCCGGCCAGATCACCGGTGTCATCCCGCTCTACGACCAGAACCACAAAGCGAATGGCTACGCGATCTACAAGCTGCTCGACCGGGAAGCCGCCGGCCAGTATGAGCTCAACGACCCCCGCGTGCAGCAGACCATTCGCGCACAGTTGCGAGAGAGCCGCGCGCAGCTCCTGCGCAATGCCTACGACGAGATGCTGCGCGACCAGGCGCACGTGGAGAACTACTACGCCGAGGAGATCTTCAAAAAAGGCGCGCAATAAAGCATCTTTCCTGATGCTGTCAGCCGACGGAGTCATCCGCGGGCCGGTCGGCACCTGCACGAAAAATGCTTTCGCGCCCTGCTTCCTCCTGAGCGCTTGCTACACTGGGTCACCTTTCCCGGAGGCTATGCGTGTCCCATCGCCCGTTGTGGCTGTTGTCGCTCTGTGTCCTGGCCCTCCCCGTCATCTGCTTCACGCAGACTCCGGCGCACACAACGCGCACGCTGGTGCGCGCCGCGCATCTGGTGGATGTCCGCGCAGGCCGGCTGCTGGATGCGCAAACGCTGGTCGTCTCCGGCGATCGCATCGTCGCGGTTGAGCCCACTGCGCAGGTGCAGCCGCAGGCCGGCGATACAGTCATCGACCTCGGAGACGCCACCCTGCTCCCCGGCATGATCGACGTGCACACGCATCTCACCGACGACTCGAACTTCGATCCCTACCACGAGCTCTCCACCACGGTCGCGAAGAGTGCGCTGATCGGCGCACACAACGCCAAAGGTCACGCTCGAAGCGGGGATCACCAGCGTCCGCAATGTCGGAGCCAACGGCTTTGCCGATGTCGATCTCCGCGATGCCATCCACGAAGGGCTCATCGAAGGACCGCATATGCAGGTCAGCGGTCCGGCGCTCGGCATCACTGGCGGCCATATGGACGAGAACCTGCTGCCGGAGTCCTACCATGTCACCGGCGATGGCGTCGCCGACGGCATCCCCGCCGTGCAGCACAAGGTGCGCGAGAACATCAAGTACGGCGCGGACCTGATCAAGATCGGCGCCACCGGCGGCGTGCTCTCCAAGGGCGACGATCCGCAGGCCAGCCAGTACACGCTGGAGGAGATGCAGGCGATCGTGGCCGACGCTCATCGCCTGGGCCGCAAGGTCGCCGCCCACGCCCACGGAGCGCAGGGCATCCTCTGGGCCAGCGAGGCCGGCGTCGACTCCATCGAGCACGGCACCTACATCAACGATGAGGACATTAAGATGATGAAGGCGCACGGCACCTACTTCGTGCCTACCGCATACCTCGTCGACTGGATGCGCGAGAACGGGCACCTCCCAGCCTTCTATCAACAGAAGATGCTGACCGTAAGCGCCGTCGAGAAGGCCAATGCGAAGCATGCTATCGCCGAAGGCGTGAAAGTGGCGATGGGAACCGACGCGGCCGTCTATCCGCACGGGCTCAATGCGCACGAGTTCGAAGTCTACGTACGCGACTTCGGCATGACGCCGCTGGATGCGCTGCGCACCGGCACCGTGAATGCCGCCGATCTCATGGGCTGGAGCGACCGCGCCGGTTCACTCGACCCCGGCAAGTGGGCGGACGCGGTGGCCGTCAAGGGCGATCCACTGAAGGACATCACCGTGCTGCAGCATCCCATCTTTGTGATGAAGAGCGGCGTGGTCTATCGCAACGACCTTCATTCTCGTTAAAGGTAGTCAACCTTAGGATTAGCTGAATGGTTCGCTATGGCATCCTCGGCTTCGGCCATCACGGAGAGCGCCGTCTCGCGCCTGCCTTCGAGCAGGCGCAGAACTCGCGGCTCACCGGCATCTGGCGCCGCAATCAGGATCGCGCCCGCGAAAATGCGGAGCACTTCCATATTGAGCATGTATTCGCGTCACCGGAGGAGCTGTGCGCGTCACCCGCTATTGACGCGGTATTCGTGGCCAGCCCGGATGCGCTGCATTGCGAGCACACGCTGCTGGCGCTGCGCCATGGCAAAGCGGTCTTGTGCGAGAAACCGCTGGCCATGAACGCTGGCGAAGCAATCCGCATGGCAACCGCCGCGCGTGCTGCCGGCCGGCCCTTCGGCGTGGCTCAGAACTTTCGCTACAACACCTCTTTCGTGCGCATCCGGGCACTCGTTGCAGAGGGCGCCATCGGCGCGCCGGTCTTCGCCTCCGCGCACTTCAGCTTTGAAAGCCGCAACAGCCCGCGCATGTGGATCAACGATTCCAGCATGGCCTGCGGCGGCCCCATCGGCGACGTCGGCATCCACGCCATCGATGCGCTGCGCTTCCTCCTTGAGCAGGAGGTCGTCGCCGTCAGCACGCTGGCTCGCGCCGACACATCGGCACCCGCAATGCCGGATCGTGAGCTCGAAGAAAGCGCGGCCATCGCTCTGGAGTTCAGCGGCGGAGCGCTGGCCAACGTGCAGGTCAGCTTTCGCGCCGTCTATCGCACACGCGTGGAGGTTGTGGGCCAAGCCGGCGTCCTCGCCGCGGAATGCGGCTTCAACGTGGACCGGCCCGTCACCATCATCCAGCATGTCGCGTGCAAGACCGTAGCCTCAGGAAGAAGTATCGAACAGTGATGCGTACAGCCGCATGCTCGATGCCTTCTCCGCCGCAGTGGACGGCACAGGCGCCTTTGCCAGCCCCGGCGAAGACGGCGTGCAGAACCAGCGCATTCTCGATGCCGCCTTCCGCAGTTGGCACAGCGGCTGCCGCGAGCGCGTCCGCTAGCCTCGGTCTCTTCGACAGATCATTCGAGAAAAATCACTCCAGCACAGCAAGCACCTGCCCCGACGCAACCTTGTCGCCTGCCGCGACCCGCACTTCAACAACCCGGCCGTCACGCGCGGCCTTCAGCTCGTTCTGCATCTTCATGGCCTCAATGACCACCACGCCCTGGTGGGCCACCACCGTATCGCCCGGCGCCACCAGCACGCGCGCCACGCGCCCCGGCATGGAGGCCTTGATCTGCAGCGTGCCATTGCCCGCTCCAGGCCGCCTGCGCTGACTACGCAGTGAGCGCGGATCGCTCACAGCAACCCGGTGCTGCCCTCCGCCCACCGCAATCGTCTCCTCATCCGCGAAGACCGTGCGCACGCAGCGGTAGGAGCGGCCCCCCGCAAAACGATCTGCAGACCCACCCGGGAATCATCCCCAATATTTCTGAGCAGCAGAGAAAGCACGCCGGGCAACGGCTCGCAGAGATCCACCGGAATCGCCCGTCCATCCATGTGGACCACGCATCCTTCGTCGCCGCGCTCCACCACCAGCCGCCGCAAAACACCATCCACTTCCACTTCGAGCGTCAAAGCACTCATCGGCGCAACCCCTGTCGGAGCGCGTCGTGCTGCCATGGCGTCTGTGCTTGGGGCGCGGTGGTCGGGGCGGCGGGAGCGTCAAACAGAACGGCAGCGATAGCCGCCGCCTCCGCGGTATCTGCGGTTGCTGCTTCCTTTCCGTCGCAGGCTTCGCGAGCAGCCGGTCGAGATAGCCGGTGTCGATCCGCGCCGCCTGAAAGTCCGCGTCATCCAGAATGCGACGCAGCAGCTTCAGATTGGTCCGGATGCCACCGATCACATATTCGTCAATCGCACAGCCAAGCCGCGCAATCGCCGTCGCGCGATCCGGCGCGTACGCAATCAGCTTCGACAGCATGGGATCGTACTCGGTCGGCACCTCCCAGCCTTCGTACACACCTTCATCCTCGCGAATCCCCGGCCCACCCGGCCGCAGCAGTCGCGTAATGCGCCCCGGCGATGGAAGAAAGCCAGTCTCCGGGTCCTCCGCATAGACGCGCACTTCCAGCGCGTGCCCACGCATGCTGATCTCATCCTGGGTGAACGGCAGCGGCTTGCCCTCGGCAATCGCGATCTGCAGATGCACCAGGTCGAGCCCCGTGACCAGCTCCGTAACGGCGTGCTCCACCTGCAGGCGTGTGTTCACTTCCAGGAAGTAAAAATTCTGCGCCTCATCCACCAGGAACTCCACCGTGCCCGCATTCACGTAGCCCGCTTCGAGCGCGAGCCGGCACGCCGCTTCACCCATGCGCCTGCGCAGCTCCGGACCCACCACCGCGGACGGCGCCTCTTCAATCACCTTCTGATGGCGGCGCTGCACGGAGCACTCGCGCTCGCCAAGATAAACAGCATGGCCGTGCTGGTCGGCAAGCAGTTGTATCTCGATGTGGCGCGGCCGCTCGATCAGCTTTTCGAGATACACCTCACCCGACCCGAATGCGCGCGCAGCCTCATCGCTGGCGGAGACAAACGCGGACGGCAACTCCTCCGCTCGATGGATAGCGCGCATGCCCTTGCCGCCGCCGCCGGCTGCCGCCTTCAGCATCACGGGATAGCCAATCTCCTGCGCCAGCGTCACAGCTTCTGCAGCGGAGGCCAGGCCTCGCACCGAACCCGGTGTGCGCGGCATCCGCGCGCGATCCGCTGCCGCACGCGCGCGCGTCTTCGACCCCAGTTCGCGCATCGCAGATGCCGGCGGCCCGATGAACGTAATCGCAGCCGCCGCGCACGCTTCCGCGAAATCGGCGTTCTCGGACAGAAATCCATAGCCCGGATGAATCGCATCCGCTCCGCACCTGCGCGCGATTTCGAGAATGCGGTCTCCCCGCAGGTAGGAGTCCACCGACGGCGCCGGCCCCAGCCGGTACGCCTCGTCCGCATGTTGCACATGCAGCGCGCTGCGGTCTGCGTCGGAGTAGACGGCTACCGGCGAAATGCCCAGCTCGCGGCACGCTCGAATCAGGCGGAGTGCGATCTCGCCGCGGTTGGCAATCAGGATCTTGCGAAGGGAAGCCACCAGTGACGGATTCTAAATTGAATTGTGCGCGCCTGTAAGCGCAACGCGCTCCATCCGTTCGAATACGTAGGGGATCGCTGTGACTCGCATCCCGCGCGCAAAATGCGAAAGGAGTCCGTTACCGGACTCCTTCGCGTGGTTTTCTCTGCTGACGGCTATTTATTGGTATCGACGCCCGGCTTGCTCGCCTGATTCGCCTTCTCTACGTTGGCCTTGCGTGCACCGAGGGCCTTCTGGATCCAGTCCTGCGCCTGCTGTATATCGGCCTTGCGCGCGTCGTCGTTGCCGCACTCGATCTCCGCCTTCCGGCGATAGGCCAGGTTGATGTACGCCATCGCATCTTCATAGGAGGGCCGCAGATCAACCGCCTTATGCAGCGAATCCAGCGCTTCGTCGATCAGCGGGCCGTTCGTGGCCGCCAGCTTCGGGCACTCTTTCTTGGGTATGGCCCCATCGGCCGCTTGCTTTTCCGTCAGACCGTTGGCCGCCAGAAAATCCAGCGAGTTCTTGCGCGCCTTATTCCAGTCGATAACGCCGATGGTGTAATACGCTTCCGGATCCTTTGGATCGACTGCCAGCACCTTCTGCTGCCACGCCTTCGCATCATCCGCCTTGGCCTGGCCAAAATAGATAGAAGCGATTCCCTTGATGGCATTTACGTTGTTGGGATCGATCTGCAGCGCGTCCTTGTACGCCGCGATCGCCTGGTCCGCAAGCTTCTTGTTCGTGGGCGTATCCGAGTTGGGTACAACCTGCTGCGCATACGCGGTGGCCAGGTACATATGCGTCATGGTGAGCGACGGATCCAGGTTCACCGCCGACTGGAAGTGATCGATCGCCTCTTCATAACGGGCGTTCTTGTAGGCTTGGACTCCCTTGTTGAGCTGATCGCGCGCCTTTAGCTTGCTGCACCCGGTGGTGGCGAGGAGCATCGACAGGCTGGCAACTGCCGGCATCCACACTTTTGCGATACGCATCATTCTGCTTCATTTCTCCTTGAATAGGTGCCAGACCGCGGCGCGTTGAGGGGTCCGTTTACTGGGCAGGGAACAGAAACTTCTCTGCGCGTTGATTGTAACTGTTTTCTTCGAGCCCGCAAGTCCTGCAGAGACCGTTTTCGCAATGGACATGGCCCTCAATAATGAGCATCAAAGAGCATCCGCGCAGCTTTCGTCAAGCAAGGCCGCCTTTTGCCCAGTCGCTGGCTCGATCACAATACTCGTGAAACCGGTATAACAACAAGCCCGCGGCCGAGGCCGGCCGCGGGTTGAATGACATGGGGCTAGTTACTGACCCGCCGAGATCTTGGGTGTCATCAATCCAACGTGATCGACACCCGCTCCTTTGGCAATATCAATCGCGTTGGCGATAGGAGCAAAGTCAAGTTCCTTGTCCCCCTTGATGAACATCACCTTGGTCGCGCGCGTGGAGAAGATCGTCTGCAGCCTTCCCGCTATATCAGACTTCTGCACGTCGGTCTCGTTGATCTTGTAGGCTGGCTGGCCGCCATTGCCGTGCAGGATCGACAGCACGATGGCCGTATCGTTCTCCTTCAGCGGCTGGTTGGTCTTCGGAGGTTGCGGCACCAGCGCCTCCAGGCCCTTGGGCGATATCGGCGTGATGGCCATGAAAATGATCAACAACACCAGAAGGATGTCGATCATCGGGGTTACGTTGATATCGGAGGAAAGCCCTCCGCCGCTGCCTGTTGAGAATGCCATGAGAAATTCCTCTGTCTTTTTCAGCCCCCGCTGCCGGCAGGGCAGGCTGTCTTTTGTTAACTGCCGCCCATCACGGTGTTGTTCGGCTGTTCGGTCAGCACGCCAATTGTATCGACGCCCGCGGTCCGAATGTTGTCGATCGCATCCATCACAATGCCGTAGTTGGACCGGGCATCCGCACGCAGATAGACCTCTTTATTGGTCTTGTTCTGCAGCATGTCGGTGATTTTCGGGCCTAGATCGCCGGGAGAAACCTGATTCGCGCCCAGATATACATGGCCGTCGCGAGTCACCGCAACCACCGCGGAATCCTCGTGCTCGGCGTCCGGCATGGGCGTCGCATCGACGCTCTTCGTCAGATCGACGTTGACCTTGTTCTGCACCATCGGCGTGATGACCATGAAGATGATCAGCAGCACCAGCATCACGTCCACCATCGGGGTAACGTTGATGTTGGAGTTGACCTTGGCGCCTTCGTTTCGAACTGCAAGTGCCATATATGCTCCCTGCGTTGCTCCCTGGGATGTGCTCCCAGTCGAGCGGGGTACCAGCCATGCAGCCGTCCGCTACTGCACAGATGCGGGAAGGAGGGGTGGCGGGGGTTTCATGCCCCGCCACGATTCAATTCGCGCTCGGACGGCGCCGCAGTAACCGCTCTTAGCGGCGCTGCGACTGCTTGATGAAGTAATCCACCAGCTCGCTTGAGGAGTTGTCCATCTCGACGTCGAAGGCCTCAACCTTGTTGGTGAAGTAGTTAAACAGCATCACGGCCGGGATCGCGACCAGCAGCCCGAATGCGGTGGTCACCAGTGCTTCCGAGATACCGCCTGCGATGGCGCCGATACCGGCCGACTTCTGCGTAGCGATCTGTTGGAAGGCGTTCAAAATACCGACCACTGTGCCGAACAGGCCGATGAACGGTGCGGTGGAACCGATCGTCGCCAGACCACCCAGGCCGCGCTTCAGCTTGGCATGGACGATGGCCTCGGCGCGCTCCAGTGCACGCTTGCTGGATTCAATCTGGTCTTCGGTGATGGCGCCGCCATTGCCGTAGCTGCGGAACTCCTGCAGACCGGCGGTGACCACCTCGGCCAGATGCGATTTCTTGTTGCGATCCGCTACCTTCACGGCTTCGTCCAGCTTGCCCTCGCGCAGAGCGCCGGCAACCTTGGGAGCGAATTCACGCGACTGCTTGCGGGCAGCGTTGAAATAGATGGCGCGGTCGATAATCACAGCCAGCGACCAGATCGACATGATGAAGAGAATGATCACCACGGCCTTCGCCGGAATGCCCATTCTTGACCACATCTCGGGCAGGCTGAAG
This sequence comes from uncultured Acidobacteriaceae bacterium, assembly GCA_963750845.1. GTDB lineage: Bacteria > Acidobacteriota > Terriglobia > Terriglobales > Acidobacteriaceae > KBS-83. The sequence continues at coordinate 531,680 of CAVVSP010000024.1, read as the reverse complement.
CCGACGGTGCCACCCTGGTCCTGAAGCCACAGACCAAGATTCGAAATGTGAGGGATAACGTGAGTGAGCTGAGCGTGAATCACTGAATCTTTCCTCCTGGGGTAATGCAGAAGCTATTAACGAAAGCTGTCATGGGGATCGCGGTGCGTCAAAAACACCCCGATGCTATCACCGGCCTCTCCGCACCCCGTATGACACGAAGAGGCCAGTTGGTGGATGGTCATCCCCTCACCGGAACGAATCGTCCCGGTGAGAGGCATCAGCGATCAGCCGCCGAGGTTGAACACCACGTTTACCGTGGTCTCCACCTCAACCGGCTCGCCGTTCAACTGGTAGGGCTTGTATCTCCAGGTCTTCACTGCTTCCAGAGCCGACTGCGTGAGCATCGGAGGTCCACTGATGACGCGCAGGTTTTGAATGGTGCCCGACTTCGAAATCGTCGCCTGGAGCACTACCGTACCAGAGATACGTGCCGCGCGCGCGATCGGCGGGTAGGTCGGGTTTACGCCGCCTGTCTTGAGACCTGTCATCACACCGGATGAGATGGCGATCTTCTTCGGTGTGGCTGCCTTGACCACCGGCGCCGGGGCATTGCCCATGCCGCCCAGGATGCCGCCGATCGCGCCACCGGATCCCATGCCTTCCATCCCGGCCACGCCCTGGTTGGTCGGCGGCGGAGGCTCTTCCTTCACCGTCTTGATCTCATGCGGAATCTTGCTCGGCGCCTGGAACGGATCCACCGTCTGCACATGGACCTTCACCGGAGCCTGCGGTGGTGGTGGCGGCGGCGGTGGTGGTGGTGGCGGCGGCGCTACCAGTAAGGTGGCCATCATATTTTTCGGCAGGGACTCAAGATGCATCAGCGGCCACAGGACCAGCCCGATCACAACTGCGACGTTGATGATGAGAGCAACAATTGACCACCACTTGCTCTTCGTCTTGATCCTGTGCCCGGATTCCATCAGGGAGTCTTCGAACATGGCTTACCTCGAAAAACAGTGCTAGACGCCAAATGCCCCGCTCCTTCAGGCAATCCGCCACTGCTCCGGCTGGGGAGCAGTCGCGGCGTCAACGAAGGGAAGTGGAGACTGGGCCTGCGACTTCTTGGCTATAGACACCTGATGGGGGGATGTTTGTTCCCGCAAATCTTCAAATAATTTGGCCTGCACCGAAATCAGTGCAGGCCAGGTAGTAAATTCAGGTCGCCCCGGACGTTTAGAGTACTTAGACCCGCGCCCGCTTCGCTGCCGGCAGCGCCGCCGCACGTCCATGTCCCGCACGCCACTGCTGCCACGCCACCAGCATGGGCGCCGCTACGGCAATCGACGAATACGTCCCGATCAATATGCCGATCACCAGCGCGAACGAGAAGCCATGCAGCACCTCGCCGCCGAACAGGAAGAGTGACAGCACAGTCAGGAAGGTAAGCCCGGAGGTCAGCACCGTCCGGCTCAGCGTCTGGTTGATGCTGCGGTTCACCAGATCAGGCAGCGGCTCGCGCCGGGTCATCCGCAGGTTCTCGCGGATGCGGTCAAAGACCACGATGGTGTCGTTCATCGAATAACCCACCAGGGTCAGGATCGCCGCGATCACCGTCAGCGTCAGTTCCTTGTTGGTCAGCGAAAAGGCGCCGATGGTGATCAGCGTGTCGTGGAAGACCGCGACCACCGCCGCGACGCCATAGATCAGCTCAAAGCGCCACCAGAGATAGATCAGCATGCCCAGCAGCGAGTAGAGCGTCGCCCGGATTGCCTGACCGCGCAATTGCGCTCCCACCTGCGGCCCGACAATCTCGGTATTGAAGATGTGAAAGCCCGAAATATACGCATGCTGTTGGAGCGTCGACACCACCGCCGGATCGGCAATGCTCTTCAACGCATCGAAGCTCGGGATCAGGCCGTCATTCTGCCGGTCGCGGAAGTTCAGAATGGCATTCGCCTGCTGTGTGTATTTGGTGCGCCCCGCGTCTGGCCCCAAATGCTCCGGATCCTGCTGCATCAGAAAATCCGCCAGCGATCCCGACCCCACATTGTCCAGGTCCAGCTTGCCCGAACTGGCATTTTGATTGGCGGCGCCCGTAGCCGAATAGTAGCTGCCCAGCGCCTTCACAATCGTGTCGCTGCCCGCCTCGGCATTCGTCTCCTGCATCGCCTTCTCCGGCAGCGAGATGATCACCTCGTTCGAAGGGCTCTGCCCGATCCGCTGGCCGAACGGCTGGATGCGGCTGTCGCGAATGCCCGCCTTGTCCACTGCCTGGCGGATGCGGTCCGCCGATGGCGCCGCGTCAAACTTCACGTAGACCAGCGTGCCGCCCTTGAAGTCGATGCCCAGCGGAATGCCGTTCCAGAAGAAGATGGACAGCAGGCCAGCCACACTGAAGATGAGAGAGAAGCCGAGGAAATACCATTTCTTCCCCAGCCAGTCGATGTTTACGTCGTGAAACAGTTCCACTTGAACTCCGTTATCTTGTCATCCTGAGCGAAGCGAAAGACCTGCATTTTTCCGCTTCACCACGCAATCCACGGGTGCGACCACCGGAAGCGACCCCAACTATCGCGCCGCAGGCGCATCGCCTTGCGGCCAGCACCTATTTCCTACCCAACAGCCTTGCCGAAGCGCCCCGCGTCAACGTCCGCTCGGCAGCGACCGCGCCACCAGCAGCAGCGCACCGGTGCAAGCCGAGCCCGATCAGCCCGGCTGCAGTCCCAACGGTGATCATCGTCAATCGCATCATATGGAAAGCGCCTCCCCACGCTGCTTTGCGTTTCAAACCCTCTAGTCATCCAGCGCGAAGCGAAGAACCTGCAGTTTCGCCCGCATCACCCACCGTGAGCGACCATCGGGAGCGAACCCAGTCGCGCACCAAGCGATCGACGAGCTCAGCACTCAGATGGAAAGCGCCTCCCCACGCTGCTTGCGGTTCAGAATCGCGTCAAAGATCGTCCGCGACACAAACACCGCAGTAAACAGATTCGCGCCCAGACCGAAGACCAGCGTTATGGCGAACCCCTTCACCGGGCCGGTGCCGAAGAGGAAGAGAATCGCTGCCGAGACCATCGTCGTAACGTGCGTGTCCAGGATCGTCGTCCACGCGTGCGCGAAGCCCTGGTCCACCGCTGCCGCCGGCGCCTTGCCGGCGCGCAGCTCTTCCCGGATACGCTCGAAGATCAGCACATTCGAGTCCACGCCCATACCAACGGTCAGGATCACGCCCGCGATGCCCGGCAAGGTCAGCACTTGGCTGGAGAAATGCATGAAACCGAGCAGGATTACCAGGTTCAGGAAGAGTGCGAGATCCGCGTTGATGCCGGCGCCTTTGTAATACACCAGCATGAAGATCATCACGGCCAGCATGCCGATGATCGCCGCCGTCACGCCTTTGCGGATCGAGTCCGCGCCCAGCGATGGCCCAACCGTGCGCTCTTCCAGGTAGTGAATCGAGGCCGGCAGCGCGCCCGTGCGCAGCATCAGCGACAGGTCCTTGGCCTTCTGCTCGCCCAGCCCCGAGATCTGGCCCTGATCCCGGATCGCCGACTGGATGTTCGCGACTTCCTGCACCTTGTTATCCAGCACCACAGCCATCGGCTTGCTGATGTTCTTGCTGGTGTAGTCGTAGAAGCGATCGCCCGCCGAGCGGGTCAGAATAAAAGTCGCATCCGGACGGCCATTCTCGTCGCGGCCCGGCTGCGCATCGCGGAAGTCGGAGCCGGAGACCACGGCGATCCGCTGCAGCAGATAGTACTGTCCCTGCTCGCCCGCATCGGTCCCGCCATAGGCCATCAGCTCCTGGTCCGGCGGAATTACTCCGTTGGTCGATTGCGTCGCCGCCGCCTGCGTGGGAAAAGGGCCGCCCGTCACGGCATGGATCTCCAGCCGCGCCGTCGACTGAATAATGTCGCGTACCCGCCCGGGATCGTCCACACCCGGCAGCTCTACCAGGATCTGGTTCTTGCCCAGCCCGTACTCCTGGATGACTGGCTCGCTCACGCCCAGCGTATCGATACGGGTTCGAATGGTTTCGATCGAATTCTGCATGGCCTTTTTTTCAAGGCTCTGCTGCTCACTCGGCTTCAAGGTCAGGGTATAGCCGTCCGCCGTGGAGCTGATGTTGTACTGCTGTCCATACTTCGTGTCGAGCATGCTGCGCACGTCGCCCGACTTGTCCGCCGGCACTCCGTTGATCTGGAGGACCAGCGGGTTCGAGGGGTTTGGCTTCAGGATGGACCCCACGGAGATGCCCGCGGCCTGGAGATCCGTCTGCAGCCGGCCCAGCGCATTGTCCGTCTCCGCGCCTACCGCCTCTTCGACCATCACCTGCAGCACCAGGTGCGTGCCGCCCTTCAGGTCCAGACCCAGGCTGATGCGATTCGCGACCGCGTCCCGCAATGCCTGCCCGCTGATGCCGTGGGGAATGCCAAAAATCCCGTAAACAAAGACCAGCAGGATGGCGACAATCAGAATTGCCTTGTTGGTTAGATTCTTACGCATGATGGATCGGGTCGCCTCTTCGCGGCGCTACTTGGTTTCCTCGGGAGTGTTGGTGGTGACAGCCGCAATGGCCGATTTCACGATTTCGACTTTCACGCCATCCGGTGGCAGCTTCAACTGGATCGCGTCGTCGCGCAGCGCCACAATGGTGCCGCGCAGCCCGCCGGTGGTGGTGATCTTATCGCCGATCTTCAGGTTGTTCAGCATCTCCTGCCACACCTTCTGCTTCTTCTGGTTGGGCCGGAAGAGCAGCAGGTAGAAGACGCCCACCATCAGTACGGCAGGCAGAAAGGTTATGTAGTTGGCGGGCAGCCCGCCTGCGAATAGTGCAATGTCAACGAACAAGTCAGTCCTTCTTCCATCCAGATGCTATCCAGGTGCACCGCGCCCGCCGCGCCGGTTCTGGAGGCTGGCCCGGAGACGCATACGCGCCGGCTGCAGCTTCAGGTGCGGGAGCACGGGAGAGGAGCGGGTATGGCCAGGCAAACCCGAGCAGAGCCCGGTAACAGACTGCTTTCCGGCAGACTGTGATTCGGACCACCACTTATCCCGCCCATGCAAACTCCCCGAACACCCGCAAACCGCCGGACGCAGGGCACACAGATTGGCAGGATACCTAAGCAATAAGCATCATGGACTCTGTGGCTTGTGTCAAGAGATGGTAACGCACCCGGTCACAGTGCCGTTCGGCTCAGGGTGACGGGCAGGTCGCCGAGCAAAGTCCCTTCGCAGCCCCTCCCGCTCGACCGCGAAGGTCATCGCCGGCGCAGCGCCACCCGCACGGCGGATATGGAAGACGTACAGCGTCTCGTAATCGTCGCTTGGCCACGCGGGCACCTGCGCCCGGTCCAGCCCATAGGCGCGCAGCATCTCGCGGGCAAAGTCATATGCATATTTGTGCTCCCACGCGATAAAGATAGTGCTGTTCGCGTAGGCCGGCGCAGTCACCACTTTCTGCAGACCGGCAATATCCGAGAAAGCCAGTTGCGTGTCCACCGGCAGCCCAAGCTGGATCGCTGTCGGCTCAATCGTTGCCAGCGGCCGCACATACGAATATCGCTTTTGCGTCAACGGCCCTTCCCGCATCTGCCCTGCGGGGCTCGGAGAAAAAATCGCATCCGCGCGGCCAAAACGGCCAATCAACACCTTCGGCAGCGCAAGAGAACGATTCAGCCCCATGCAGCTCAACTGGCCCAGCCCGCCGGCAGCCTTCTCGCCATGCCGCAGGACCACAATCGTCTCGTTGCTCGTTTCATTGCTGGTCTGGCTGCTGCTCGCAGACGACGAGGCCGGCTTACCGGAGTCCCTGCACCCAATACCGGCAAGACCGAGCGCCAGCGAAAGCCCTATAGCCCAGAAGACCGTGCGCACGGTCGGCGAAGGTGACGAGCTTCTGGGAATGATCAACATTAGCGGCACGTCCTTCGCGACCCGCCAGCAGGGTCTTGATTCGTCTGACGAGTCTCCTACAAACTCGGCCTCTACAGATATAACGTAGTGAAATCCCGAAGCAGGGAGGCGGCCCCTATGAGTCGACCCGGATTTCTCAGCGCGCTGCGGCAGGATCTCCGCTTTGCCGCCAGAATGATCGCCAAACGTCCCGGCTTCTCCGCGGCCATCGTGCTCACCGTCGCCATCGGCATCGGCGCCAACACCGCGCTCTTCTCCGTCATCCGCGCCGTGCTGCTGCGCCCGCTGGGCTACACCGATCCGCAGCAGTTGGTCGTCATCAACGGCGGCGCTACGCCGATTCACGTGGACGAGCTCCGCGCCGCGGCCCGCTCCTACACCGCAACTGGCGTCTACTCTTCCGCGGAAGAGATGGCCCTGACCACCTCCACCGGCGAGCCCGAGGTCGTCAGCGCGCAGCGCGTCTCGGCAAACTTCCTCAGCGTCCTCGGCGTCGCGCCCGTCATCGGCCGCTCCTTCCTGCCTGCGGAGGATCGCACCGGCGGCCCCAATGTCGCCATCATCAGCACCCGCCTGTGGCGCCGCCACTTCGGCGGCAATCCCGCCATCCTCGGCCGCACGGCAACCCTCGCCGGCGCTCCCTACACCATCGTCGGCATCCTGCCGCCGCGCTTCGCTTTCCCGTCGGAGGACGGCAGCCTGGATGTATGGATCACCCGGCCGCTCGAGTGGTCGCCCATGCCGGTGAAGTCGCGGCCTCTCAGTCCCTACCTGCACGTCTTCGGGCGGCTGAAGCCGGACGTCTCTGTGCAACAGGCAAGCGCCGAGCTGGCCACGCTCAACCATCAATACGCCGCGGCGCATCCCGCCATGCTCGACGCCAAACCGGACGTGGTCGCCGGCCGGTCGGTGGTAAAGCCGCTGCAGGAATCCGTGGTTGCCGACGTTCGGACCCGCTGCTGCTGCTTGCAGGCGCCGTGGGTCTGCTGCTGCTGATTGTCTGCGCCAACGTGGCCAGCCTGCTGCTGGCCCGCGCCGCAACCCGCGCCCGCGAGTTCGCCGTGCGCGCGGCGCTCGGTGCGGGACGCACTCGCCTGCTCCGCCAGCTCCTCACCGAGAGCACACTGCTCTCCGTCATCGGCGGCGCACTCGGCGTTCTGCTCGCCTGGGTGGCTCTCGGCAGCATCCGCACCCAGACCGCCTTCCAGCTTCCGCGCAGTTCGGAGATCCATCTCGACCTGGGCGTCCTCGGCTTCGCGCTCGCCCTCTCCGTGCTCACCGGCATTGTCTTCGGCCTCGCGCCCGCGCTCTCGGCATTCCGCAGGAACCTCGTCGCCGCCCTCCAGGGCAATGTTGCGCCGGCCTCCGCGGGCGGCAGATTCCGCCGCCACTTCGCTACCGGGCCGCGCGGTCTGCTGGTCGCCGGGCAGGTGGCATTGTCCCTCGTCCTTCTGGTGAGCGCCGGGCTGCTGCTCCAGAGCCTCGCACGCCTCTATGACGTCGATCCCGGCTTCCGCCCCGATCATGTGCTCACCATGTCGGTTTCGCTCTCGCCCACGCAGTACGACACCGACGCGAAGCGTGCCGGCTTCTACACCCAGCTTGTGGATCGCGTCGAGGCATTGCCCGGCGTGGAGCACGCCAGCCTCACCCTCACCCTGCCCACCGCCGGATGGGCCGGCACGCCGATCCAGATCACGGGACGCCCGGAGCCGCCGCTCAACCAGCGGCCCATCGCTGTCGTGCAGCTGATCTCGCCTGACTACTTCAGCACTCTCGGAATTCCGCTCAAGCGTGGCCGCGCCTTCACCATCGGCGACAAGGCCGGCGCGCCCGGCGTCGCCATCATCGACGAAAACCTCGCCCGCCGCTTCTGGCCGCAATATCCGCGCGGCGAAGATCCCATCGGCCAGCACCTGATGGTCGGCTCCAACCGGCAGCCGCTCCAGATCGTCGGCATCGCCGCGGATGTCTATCAGCAGGGCCGCGACACCGCGCCCATGCCCGGCTTCTATCTGCCGAATGCCCAGCAGCCGCCGCAGGCCGCCATCCTGGCTCTGCGCACCAAGAGCGATCCCGCCGCCTTCACTGACGCGGTGCGCCGTCAGGTGCTCGCGCTCGATCGCAACCAACCCATCTCCGACGTCAAAACGCTCTCCGCCGTTCTCGATGCCTCCGAAGACCAGCGGCGGCTGATGTTCTCGCTCCTCGGCGCGTTCTCCGTCGTCGCCACGCTGCTCGCCGTGCTCGGCCTGTACAGCGTCATCTCTTACTCAGTCGTCGAGCGCACGCGGGAGATCGCGATCCGGCAGGCGCTGGGCGCGCGGCGCAGCAGCATACTTGCGCTGGTGCTGCGGCAGGGACTCGGCCTTGCGCTGGGCGGCATTGTTCTTGGTATTGCGGGAGCAGTCGGCCTCACGCGCCTGCTGAGCTCCATGCTCTTCGGCGTAAAAGCAATCGACCCGGTTACATTTCTGCTGGCAGCGATGCTCTTCCTCATCGTGGCGCTCGCCGCCAGTTACATTCCCGCGCGCCGCGCCGCCGCCGTCGAACCGATGGCCGCATTGCGCGACATTTAAAAGCTGATTCGCCGGGTGCACCACAACACCGGATGTGAGCGTCCAAAGGAAATGAATCCAGCGTCACGTGCCGCAGGCGCATTTGCTCGGACGGCCAGTCCCTATTCGCTGCGCGCGCCCGCACTCACCACCGTCGGCGACAGCGGCGGAATCCCGCGCCCCATGCTCTCGCGCATGCGCGCCATCGTATCCAGATAGAACGCCAGGTTGTGCAGCGTATTCAGCACCGCGGACAACGGCTCGCCCGCGATGGTCAGGTGCCGCAGATAGGCTCGCGTGTAGCGCGCGCACACCAGGCATCGGCAATACGGGTCGGGCGGGTTCTGGTCCTCCGCGAACTGCCGGTTCTTGATATTCAGCCGCCCCTCGGTGGTGAACAACAGCCCGTGCCGCGCCGCGCGCGTGGGCAGCACGCAGTCCATCATGTCCACGCCCATCTTCGCGTACTCCACAATCTCATCGGGATAGCCCACGCCCATCACGTAGCGAGGCTTGTCCTTGGGCAGCAGGGGAAGTGTCGCCGCAATGATCTCGCGCGTCAGCTCCCGCGGCTCGCCCACGCTCAGGCCGCCGATGGCGTAGCCGGGAAAGTCCATCTCCACCAGCCGCTCCGCCGATTCACGTCGCAGCTCCGGATACATTCCCCCTTGCACGATGCCGAACAGCGACTGCGTGCGCCCGCCGAACTCCGCGTGACGGCTATCCTGAAACCACGGCACCTCATGCTTGTGGGCCTCGAAGTATTGTTTGCTGCGCTCGCGCCCACTCCAGTGTCAGATCAAGCGAGCGCCGCGCCCGCTCACGATCCGCCGGATACTCCGTGCACTCATCGAAGACCATCAGGATGTCCGCGCCCAGCGCGATCTGGATCTCGATCGAGCGCTCCGGCGTGAACTGATGCGTCGAGCCATCCAGATGCGAGCGGAACTCCACTCCGTCCGCCGAGACCTTGCGCAGCTCGTTCAGGCTGAAGACCTGGAAGCCGCCGGAGTCGGTCAGCAAGCCGCGCGGCCAGCTCATGAAGCGGTGCAGCCCGCCCATCTTCCGCACCACGTCGTGGCCCGGCCGCAGATAGAGGTGATACGTGTTGCCGAGAATGATCTGCGCGCCCAGCGCCTCCAGCAGATGCTGCGGCACCGCTTTCACTGAGCCCACAGTACCCACCGGCATAAAGACCGGCGTCTGCACCTGCCGGTGCGGCAGGTCCATCACCGCGCGGCGCCCGGCGCCGGCCGTTGCCATGATTTCAAAGGGAAGACTCACTCGCTGATTCTAGCCACAGAACCGTCTTCCTGCGGCTAAACCCGCCAACAACTCCGCGATGGTCCGCCCGAGCACCGGATGCCGCCACTCCGGCGCAATCTCCGCCAGAGGCGCCAACACGAACCGCCGCTGGTGCATCGCCGGATGCGGCAACGTCAGCCCGGGCTCATCCAGCACCAGGCCGCCCAACACAGAATCGCCATACAGCAGCAGATCGTAGAGCAGCAGATCGAGGTCCAGCGTGCGCGGGCCCTTCGGTGGACCCGACGCGCGATCGCGGCCCAAGCTGCGCTCGATCCCCAGCAGCGCATCCAGCAACGGCAGCGGTCGAAGCTCCGTCTCCAGCAGCACCGCAGCATTCACAAATGCCGGCTGATCGACGTAACCCACCGGCGCCGTCCGGTACAGCGCCGAGCGCGCCGTGACGCGCCCGTAAGCTGCCAGCCGCTCGATCGCCGCCGCAATCGTCTCCGCGGGCGCACCTACCGCCGAAGGCAGGTTGGCGCCGAGTCCGATGGCAGCAATAGGCACATCTTCATTATGCGTGCTCCCAGTCAGCTCGCACACAACGCGAGAGCTGAGCGACCAAAGGAAGCGTACCCAGGAATCGCGCCAAAGGCGCAATCGCCCGGACGGCCAGTCCTCGATTAGCATCAGACGATGCGCATCGCCCTCTTCGGCGGCAGCTTTGACCCGCCGCACTCGGGACACATCGGCATCGCCCTCGCCGCGGTGGAGCGCCTGCATCTCGATCGCGTCCTCATGGCACCGGTCGGGCGTCAGCCCCTGAAGCGCGATCAGACGCAATCGCCCTATGAAGACCGGATGGTGATGGTGCAGCTTGCCTGCGCCGGCCATCCGCCGCTTGCCGCCAGCGCCATCGACGCGCCCCGCATGGATGGCCGCTACAACTACACCTATGACACGCTCCAGCACCTGCGCGAGACCCTTCCGCCCGAAACGTCCCAAAAGACGAGCTCTTCTGCCTGGTCGGCGCCGATTCGCTGCAAACCCTGCACCACTGGCACCGCGCCGCCGAGGCCCTCATGCTCGCCCAGTGGATCGTCGCCGCGCGGCCCGGCTTCACACTGGAAGCGCTCGAAACCCTGCTGCCGGCCGGAGTCCATGCGGGAAACGTCCCGGAGCATGGCGAAGGCTGGCTCCGTGTACCGTTAAGCAGTGCAGCAGCCGATTCGCAGCAGGGAACACTCTACCTGCTGCCCGATCTGCACTACGAAATCTCTGCCACCGAGTTACGCGCCGCGCTCGCCGATCACTCGGCCGGCATCCCACAACGGGTAATCGATCCTCGCGTCGCCGAATACGCACGCGAACACCTGCTCTACACCCGCGCCTGATAGGGCGATGCACTGCCGGCAGTTACGATCAGTCTGAACACACTTCGAGGAGAAGAGATGGCAGCCAGCAACAAGAAATCCAGCGGCAAAAAAGCCGCGAAGCATACGACCCGAACCAAAGCGGCAGGCACGAAGACGGCAGGCACAAAGACAACCGCCGCCAGGCGCGGCGCGAAAACCGCGGCAAAACCGCGGCCGGCAGGGAAGGCCCGTCCGGCAAAGAAGACCATCAGCGCACCCGCGCCCGCCGGCGAGCGGGTCATCGCCGAGAACTCCCGCCAGATGGTGGCAGCAGCAGCAGCGGCCTGCGATGAGAAGAAGGCTGAAGAGATCCGCATCCTCGAGCTGGACGCCGTGGATGCCGGCTTCACCGACTTCTTCCTCATCGCGAGCGGCACCAACGAGCGGCAGACGCAGAGCATCGCCGATGAGGTCGAGCTGCGCCTCAAGCGCGACTTCGGCACCTATCCCAACTCGGTGGAAGGCAAGCGCCAGGGCGAATGGATCCTGCTCGACTACGTTGATTTCGTCGTCCACATCTTCCTCGCCGAGAAGCGCGCCTTCTACGACATCGAGCGTCTGCGCAAGTCGGCCAGGCATGTCGATGCGCTGGAGTTACAGAAAGCGCTCACGAAGAAGACGGCCTCGACCAGGAAGCGTGTTGCTCGAAAGGAAGCCTCGCACATGACTTCCAGTTAGGAAGTGCGGCGCGTCCGCTCCATCTGCAAAAGCGCGGCGGCTTTTCTCGACGAATACAGGCGCATCGAGTATCGTGGCTCCCAACTATGTTCAACCTCTCGTAGCGGAGTAGCGCGATGCCGGATACCGCCACTGCCCTCGTCAATGATCAGGATGCGCCGCATCTCTCGCAGTTCGAGCGTGTCGTCGATACCTTCATCGAGCCCTCCAAAACCTTCCGCGACATCAAGCGGAACCGCTCCTGGTGGCTGCCCTTCGTCATCATCGCTGTATTGGGCTACATCTTCTCCTTTGCAGCGGTGCAGCACGTCGGATGGGATTCGCTCGCCACCAATGTCCTCAAGAGCCAGCCGAAGAATGCGGAGAGGCTGGAAAAAGGCACTCCCGCGGAACAGGCACAAATGCTTGCGGTCACCAAGGGCTTCATCGAGGGCTTCATGGCAGGCGGGCCCGTGGTGGTTCTGGTCATCAATGCCCTCTTCGCTCTGATCCTCTGGGGCTGCTTCGCGTTCCTGCTGGGCGGCACCACTAACTACGGTGAGATGTTCGCCGTCTCCATCTTCGCGGCGTTGCCTGCCGCGCTCGCTACCCTGATCGCCATCGCCACCGTCCTCGCCAGCGATCCGCAGACCTACAACCTCAACCTGCCATCGCCCGCCGCCCTGGCTTATTTCCTGGATCCGAGTGCGCCGGCATGGCTCCTGTCCATCGGCAAGTCGCTCGACATCTTTTCGCTGTGGTCGCTGGCTCTCTCCGGCTTCGGCGGCGCCATCGTGGCCAAGGTAAAGCCGATGCGGGGCGTGCTGGTCGTCTTTGGCCTCTGGCTGCTCTATGTCATCGTCAAGACCGGCATCGCTGCCGCCTTCAGTTAGAGCATCTTCGGTAAGACACCGCTCGGGAAATGCGCCTCACCCTCTCTGCCATCACATCCCGCAAAAAAACGCGCCTGCTGGAAGACGCGCTCGCGGAGTTCACCTCGCGCCTCGGTCACTACGCGGCCACCGGTCAGGAAAACTTCGCGAGCGAAGCCGCGCTCCTCGCATCGCTGCAGAAGCCCGGCCGCGTGCCCGCAAAACTTATCCTGCTCGACGCGCGCGGCCGCACCCTGTCCTCGGAAGAACTCGCCGCCTGGATCGGCCGGGAGCGCGACACCGGAACCCAGCACCTGCACTTCGCCATCGGACCGGCGGATGGATGGCGGAAGGAGTCGCGCGAGCGCGCCGACCTGCTGCTCTCCTTCGGACCCATGACCTTCCCCCATGAGCTGGCCCGCGTCATGCTCGCCGAGCAGCTCTACCGCGCATTTACAATCCTTGCTGGCCACCCCTATCACGGCGGCCATTGATTCCAACCTCGCTTCGCCGCCAAACCATGCCAAACGAATCACGACGCGGACTGATCCTCATCAACACCGGCCCCGGCAAAGGCAAAACCACCGCCGCCATGGGCACGGCGCTGCGTGCGGTCGGCAACGGCATGCGCGTCCTCATGCTGCAGTTCCTCAAAGGCTCCTGGCACTACGGCGAGCTCGACGCCGTAAAGGCCTTCGGCGACAACTTCGTGATGAAGCAGCTTGGCCGCGGCTTCGTAAAGGTCGGCGGCGCGGAGACCGATCCCGAAGACATCCGCATGGTCGAAGCCGCGTGGGACGAGGCGCGCACCGCCATCCTCTCCGGCGACTGGGATATGGTCGTGCTCGACGAGATCAACTACGCCATCGGCTACAACATGCTCGACCCGGCCAAGGTCGTCGAAACCCTCAAGCAGCGCCCGGAGATGGTCCACGTCATCCTGACCGGCCGCAACGCCCACCCCGACCTGGTCGCCATCGCCGACACCGTCACCGAGATGCGCCAGGTCAAGCACGCCTACGAAAACGGCATATTGGCGCAGCGGGGTATCGAGTATTAGTCCAGCGGGGCATCGAGTATTAAGCGCAGCGCGCTTCGAGTATGAGTCAGGTCGGATATCGAGTGTCAAGCCGCTGCGCGCCTGCAATGCGCGTTGTTGCTACCCGGGCTGCGGCAGAGTCCGCAATCCCGTGAGCTCCTTTTCGATCCAGCGTATCGGGCGCCCGGCTTCATTGCGCGCGATCCTTTTCGCCTCCTCCGCGATGCGAATGGATTCGAGCAGAACAGCCGCCGGCATGGGCCGTCCCAACAGAAAGCCCTGCAGGGAAGTGCAGCCGATGCCGGTCAGAAATTCCTGCTGCGCGCGCGTCTCAATGCCCTCGGCGACAATGTTGAGATTGAGGCTCCGGCCTAGCGCGACGATCGCAGAGACGATGGCGGCATCCTCGGTATCCGGAGCAAGGTCGCGCACAAATCCGCGATCGATCTTGAGCTCCGTTGCCGGAAGCCGCTTGAGATAAAGCAGGCTCGAATAGCCGGTGCCAAAGTCATCGATAGAGATCTTCACGCCCATATCGCTGAGCTTCTGCAGAATGGCCATGCTGGCGGTGGGGTCCTGCATGGCGGTGGATTCGGTGACCTCGAGGATCAGACATTGCGGCTCGAGCGCATAGCGATCCAGGGCCTGGCGTACAAGTTCTATCAGGCCGGAATGGCTGAACTGGAGCGCCGAGAGATTCACGGCCACGCTCCATTCAGTACGCCCCTGAGCACGCCATTCTCCCATCTGGCGGCACGCTTCGTTGAGCACCCATTCGTCCAGAAGAATGATCGTGCCTGACTTCTCCGCGAGCGGAATGAACTGGTCCGGATACAACAGGCCACGGACCGGGTGCTGCCAGCGCAAGAGCGCTTCGACGCCGATCAGCGATGAGCTGCGCGCATCGAACTTCGGCTGGTAGTGCAGGACCATCTCCTGTCGCTCCACCGCGGAGCGCAACTCCTGCAACAATTGCAGCTGGTCGTGCGCATCGGCATTCATCGCTGCTTCGAAGAAGCAGTAACCGTTCCGGCCCAAGGACTTGGCGTGATACATGGCGGCGTCGGCGCTGCGCAACAGGTCGACCGCCTCCTGCTCGAAGTTTTCGTAGATAGCGATGCCGATGCTGACCGAGATGCGTATCTCGTGCTCCGCGATCCGGTACGGCAGGCCGACAGCACGCACCAGCTTGTCGGCGAGGTCCGGCCGCCGAGGTGGGATCGGCAAGATCGGCAAGCAGTACAAACTCGTCCCCGCCGATGCGGGCCAGCGTATCGCTCACGCGTACAACGCCACCGATGCGCTCCGCCACATTCGTCAACAGCGAGTCTCCGACGTGGTGCCCGAAGGCATCATTGACCGCCTTGAACCCGTCCAGGTCCAGGAACATGACGGAAAACAAGCGCTGCGTGCGCCGCGTTGCCTGGATTGCCTGATTGAGCCGGTCTTCCAGCAGAAGTCGGTTCGGCAGCTTCGTCAGGTTGTCATGGAGCGCCAGGTACGTCAGCTCCTGGTTGGCGTTAGCCAGCGAAGTGGCCAACACCGCGGTGCGCGTCTGCAGCCGCATGTCGATCACGGAGGTGAGCAGGACCACGGCCAACCCGCCCAGCGTCGAGATGATGACCATTGCGGCCAGCCACAAGGAGTCCATGCCGGAATGGGAGGCGCGGCAGACGCTGTTCATCGGCATCCGGGCGGCCGCCATGGCCGTGTAGTGCATGCCCGCGATGGCACACCCCATGACGGCTGCCGCGCCGGTGCGCAGCAGCTTCACTCGTGAAGAGTATTGACGCAGACGGAAGGCCAGCCAAAGCGCCGCCCCTGATGCAACCACGGCGATGCACACCGATAGCATGACCAGGCCACGGTCATATTGAATCGGGGGATTCATCTGCATGGCTGCCATTCCGGTGTAGTGCATGGTAGAGACACCGGCGCCCATCAACAAAGCGCCTAGACACAGGCGGCGATAGTGCAACTGTTCTCGGGAGACCAGACTCAAGGCAAGGGCGGAGGAGAGAATGCCGGCCAACCAGGACAGGCCGGTGATCCAGGGGTCGTAGCCCATCGCAATCGGCAGATGGTAGGCCAGCATCCCGATGAAGTGCATGGACCAGATGCCGCTTCCCATGGCCAGCGAGCCGCCGGCCAGCCACCAGCGTGCCGAACGCCCGTCCGCGGCCGTGATGCGGCCAGCCATATCAAGGGCCGTGTACGAGGCCAGCATGGCGACAAGCACGGAGATCAGGACAAGCCAAAGGTTGTAGGTACTGGTGAGCATCAGAGCCTCGCATATGCGCCCCCCTGGTCTGAACCAGTGGGTCCCGTCAAGGCCAACGGACTATACCTCGAACATATGGCCCGCGCTCAGACTTTATCGACCACAAATTTGGAGACTTCAAAACTTTGGATGTAGGCAAATACTTTAGATGTAGATAGATATAGACAACAGTGTCAGTTCCAAATCCGAATGCAAGGGATTGGTTTTGCAGAGATACAATGGCCGGCAAGTTAAGGGATAATAGCTAAATGGCCTGGTTCAAGCGGCAGGACAACGAGATCGAAAACAGCTCGCAGGAGAAGCGCGTCCGCACCGAAGGCCTCTGGGTCAAGTGCGAGGGCTGCGGCCAGCTCATCTTCAAGGCCGAGCTCGAAGCCAACCAGCAGGTCTGCCCCAAGTGCGGCCGCCATCACAAGATCGACGCCCGCGCCCGCATCGCCTCGCTGCTCGAGCCCGGCTACGAGCTGGTCGATCTCGAGCTCAAATCCACCGACCCGCTGAACTTCAACGACATCAAGTCCTACAAGAGCCGCCTCGCCAAGGCGCAGGAAGCCACCGGCCTCAACGACGCCATCGTCAACGCCATCGGCCGCCTCGGCGCGCATGACGTCGTCCTCAGCGTGATGGAGTACGCCTTCATCGGCGGCAGCATGGGCGCGGTGGTCGGCGAAACCATCGCCCGCGCCGTAGACCGCTCGCTCGACTCCCGCCGCCCGCTCATCATCGTCTCCGCCTCCGGCGGCGCGCGCATGATGGAAGGCATCGTCAGCCTGATGCAGCTCGCCAAAATCTCCAGCGGCCTCGGCGCGCTCGACGACGCCGGCATCCCCTACATCTCCGTCCTCACCGACCCCACCACCGGCGGCGTCACCGCCAGCTTCGCCATGCTCGGCGACCTCAACATCGCCGAACCCGGCGCGCTCATCGGCTTCGCCGGCCCCCGCGTCATCGAGCAGACCATCCGCCAGAAGCTCCCCGAAGGCTTCCAGCGCTCCGAGTTCCTGCTCGAACACGGCATGCTCGACGCCGTAGTCCCGCGCCAGGAACTGAAAGACTACATCGACCGCGCGCTGTCCTTCATGACCGCCGCTGCGTGATTCGCGGCAAAATGCCTGTCGCTTATTCCTTATAGAACTTGAATGTCAGGTCTACGACATGGCTTTGCTTGTCTGCACGCTGATTGTAGGAAAACCCGTATCCCTTCAGACTGGGCGCTTCTTTTGATACCTCCTCGCTTGTTTTCGAGATCGCAAGTTGGTCATAAACGTCTCCGGCCTTTAGGCCGAACATTCGTCCTGCTACTTCCTTCTGCTCAGGCGCTAGCCCTTCTATCTCAATCCTCCGTACGTGATACACCGGGCCGGGAATCACCTTCAATTGATACGACGCGAGCGCGTGAGCGGTATCGAGAACTGGGGGTCCCTCAAAGGCAACATCTGTATATCCCGCATGCCAATAGACAGAGCGCAATAAGTTGACCAATCTGCCGAAAGCATTCGATGTCGCCACATCTCCAGCCTTGAGAGCGAAGTAAGGTGACAGATCCCTCCCTTGAAGAAGCGGCCCGCCATCGCCACTCACATTTGCGACATGAAATTTCGGGCCAGACGTAACGCTTGCGATCACCTTGACCACATAGCGTTCGCCATCTTTTTTCGGCTGTCCCGGCGCTATGTTCACGTTCGCGGTCAGATACCCCAACCCGTGCAGCGCGTCCTTGGCCTGCTCCTTGATGAGCCAAAAACCGGTGGTCGCGTAAGGACGACCCTGCAATGAATTTGCTTCTTGGCTCAGTCCTTCCATTACATCCGGAGGACCATTCTCAATGACAAGACTTTCAATAACGATTTCGGGCGGAGCCAGAATACTGAACTGAATCGAGGGCGGGGGTGCGTTCGGATCCCGGGCTCCGTAACTCACCTGCGTAGACGGTTCCACGGACTGTACGTTCGCCTGAATCCCTTTCTGCTTGAGCAGTAACTCGAGCACCGTGCGAATTCTTGACTCCTCGCGCGAATCAGGCGCTATCTCCGGTCCAAGTCCGGGGATTCGTCGCTTGAGCTCGGCTCGCAAATCTGCATCGCTCCACCAGACAAAATTGGTGAGGGCGTAGGGATACCGGGCCGCCGAAGCTGGAACTTGAGAGTGAGATTGAGTAATCGACGTGCTTGCAGAGAGCGCCACGCAAAGAGAAACGACGATCGACTTTGCCAGCGACATAACACGCTCTCCTTTTCGAGCAAACAAGTGTATCTCTCGTAAACTGAAATACATGCTCTACACCGAGGCAGTCGACCGCCTGCAGGCCCTGGGCGCGGAGCTGCACACCGCCCCCGGCCAGCCCCGGCGCAAGTTCGAGCTGGCCCAGATGCGCACCCTCATGGCTGCGCTCGGCAATCCCCAACAGCGCTTTCGCGCCGTGCTCATCGCCGGCACCAATGGCAAAGGCTCCACCGCCTCCACTCTCGCCAGCATCCTCGCCGCCTCCGGCCTGCGCGCCGGCCTCTACACCTCGCCGCACCTGGTGCGCGTCAACGAGCGAATCCGGATTCTCTCGCGGACACCGGAGATCGCCCGTCAGGTCCCGAAGGTCCGCGTGGAAGACACCCTTATCCCCGACGATGACTTCAGCCGGCACCTCGAAGCCGTCATACACGCAGCGGAGCGGCTCGTCTCCGAAGGCCTTCTACCGGGACCGCCCAGCTTCTTTGAGACCGTCACCGCTATGGCCTTCCTGCACTTCTCTGGATTGCAGGAAAATGCCAGCAGGAAAATCGCGCCCGTCGATATCGCCGTGCTCGAAGTCGGCCTTGGCGGACGGCTGGACGCCACCAACATCGTCGAGCCGATCCTCTCCATCATCACGGATATCTCGCTCGACCACACCGAGTGGCTGGGCCACACCATCACCGAGATCGCGCGCGAAAAGGCCGGCATCCTGCGCCAGGATGGCGTGCTCATCACGCTGCCCCAGCACCCGGAAGCCAACCAGGCCATCGGCGAAGCCGCCGTCGCGCTCCATGTGCGCGCCATCAACGCCGCCGCGGCCCTGCCATACGTAACTAAAAAAGTTACAGATACGCACAACCATTATTTCGTCGACATTCCCACATGCGGAGAAGCAATCAGGACCGCCTGCACATCGAAGTCGATTCGCCGCTCGCCGGGCGCCATCAGCAGCGCAACATCGCCCTTGCCATCACCGCCGCGCTCGAACTACGGAATATGCTGGGTCCGGTTTTTCGTAACAATACTAGTTACAATATTGACGCGAAGTCCATCAGCGCCGGCATCCGCCAGACCCACTGGCCGGCGCGCCTGGAAAAGCTCGCCCGCAACGGCCGCTCCATCCTGCTCGATGTGGGCCACAACCCCGCCGGCGCCTGGACCCTTCGCGCCGCCCTCGCCGCCGAAGCCGCACCGCCCGGCAACCTGCACTTCAGCCACCTGATCTTCGGCTGTCTGGAAGACAAGCCGGTCGAAGAACTGGCCCAGATCCTCTTTCCGCTCTTCGACCAGGTCCTGCTGGTCCCCGTGCCTTCGCCCCGCGCTGCCTCGGGCGCCCGCCTGCTGGCCGCTGCGCAATCCGTCGGCGCGCCTGCCAGGCTCGAACCCAATCTCGCCAGCGCCCTCGCCGCGCTGGACCACCATGATGCTGTCATTACCGGCTCGGTCTATCTGGTAGGCGAGGCTCGCTCGGTCCTGATGGCCGAAGGCTGGAAACCGGTAGAATCGACCTCCGATGCCGGCTGATACCGAAACCGCTCTCACCACGCCGCCTCGCCATATCGGCGTAAAAGAAACGCTGGCGTCGAACTGCGTTCAGGCGCCGATCTTCTTCACCGCCACTGCCGCCTTCGGCACCGTTTCGCTGCTCGCCTCGCTTACCGAAAAGGATGGCCGCCGCCAGCACCGCATCGCCCGCGCCTGGGCAAAATTCTCGCTCGCCGTCGCAGGATCGCCCATCCACGTCACTGGCCTCGACGTCCTCCACAACCACCCCGTCGCCGTCTATGCCTGCAACCACCTCTCCTACATGGACACGCCGGCCATCTTCGCCGCGCTGCCATTCCAGTTCCGCATCCTCGCCCGCAGCGATCTGTGGAAGATGCCCTTCATCGGCTGGCATCTGAACCGCTCCGGCCAGATCCCGGTCGCGGTCACCAACCCCCGCGCCTCCATCACCAGCCTCACCAATGGCGTTCGCGCCCTGAAGGCCGGCATGCCGCTCTTCGTCTTTCCCGAAGGCGGCCGCTCCCTCGATGGCCAGCTCGGCCCGTTCATGAGCGGCCCCGCCTACATGGCCATCCGCGCGGGCGTGCCCATCATCCCCATGGCGCTGGTTGGCACCTACGAGCTGCTGCCCATCCACACCCGCCACTTCAGCCCACGTCCGCTGGAGCTACGCATCGGCACCCCCATCCCCACCACCGGTCTCACCGCCCGGCAGTCGGAGCCATTGACGGCGCAGCTGCGTCAGGCTATTGAAGAGTTACGCCTTGCGCCACTGTCCAGCCGCCAGAGGACTTGATTATGGAAAAACCCCGCATCCTTATCCCCGAGCCCACTTCCAATGACCCCGAGTACAACCAGCGCGGCTGGCGCCAGTACGCCGATGCGGTGGAGCAGGCGGGCGGCGTCCCGGTAGCTGTGCCGCTCCATGCCACCCAGGAGGAGCAGGCCCAGCTCATCGCCAGTGCTCAGGGGGTCTTGCTGCCCGGCAGTCACGCCGATGTGAACCCTGAGAAATGGAATGAGCCGCTCGACCCGCGGTCCACCCCGGCCGATCCGCTGCGCGAGGCGGCCGACGAACTCCTCCTGCAGGATGCCTTCAACCTGCAGAAGCCCATCTTCGGGATTTGCTATGGCATGCAATCCATGAATGTCTGGCGCGGTGGTTCGCTGGTCCAGCACCTGGAGACTCCCGTGAACCACACCCCCGGCCGCCACATTGCCGAGGCTCACGCTATCGTCGTGACCCCGGGCAGCTTCCTCGCGGACCGGGTGGAGACGGCCCAGTCTGCCATGGACCCGGTACTGGTGAACTCCAGCCATCACCAGGCCGTAGCGCGCGTGGGCGACCAGTTGCAGCCCGTGGCTATCAGCCCGCTCGACGGCACCGTCGAAGCTCTTGAGGGTTCCA
Organism: uncultured Acidobacteriaceae bacterium; assembly: GCA_963750845.1. Taxonomy (GTDB): domain Bacteria; phylum Acidobacteriota; class Terriglobia; order Terriglobales; family Acidobacteriaceae; genus KBS-83. The sequence goes on along the minus strand of CAVVSP010000024.1, from coordinate 510,569 downwards.
GTGGTCCCAAAGGCGCGCCGTTCGTCCTCGGGGTGCAGTGGCATCCGGAGCGCACCTTTGACTCCAGCCCCCTCTCTCGCGAGCTCTTCCGGGCATTCGTCGCGGCTGCCGCGTCCTGGCAGCCCCAATCCAACGGCTGCTAACGATGGCTATTACGCCGGAGCAGGTGCAGGAAGCATCGGCGCGCTGGGACCTTGCGGCCATCGCAGCACCCGTAGCCGATCGCCTGGCCGCCTACGGCAATCTGCTGTTGCGGTGGAATGCCCGGCTCTCCCTGACCGCGATCCGCGATGAAGCCGAACTCGTCGAACGCCACCTGATGGAGGGGGTCTTCGCTGCTGCCCATCATCCTGACGCCTCCACGGTGCTCGATTTTGGCTCCGGAACGGGTATCCCCGGGATCCCCATCGCGCTTTGCAGAGCTTCCGTCCACGTCACGCTCGCTGAGTCGCAGCGGAAGAAGGCTGCATTCCTGCAGGAAGCCCTTCGCAGGCTCGATGTAACCGCCTCGGTTCACGCAGACCGGGCGGAAACCCTCCCGCCCGGCAGTTTCGACGCGGTCTGGATGCGTGCCGTGGAGAAGAGCGCCGCGATGCTCCCAATCGCCGCCAGCCTGGTCGCTACCGACGGTGCCCTGTGCCTCTTCGGCACCTCTGAGCCGCCAGACCTGCCAGTCTCTGGCAAGTGGCGGTGGAAAAGCGTCCCGTTTCCCGGCGCAAATGCCCGCGTTTTGCACATTGGCCGGCGAATTTGATGTTCCACGTGGAACACGTAACTCCATGGAACCTCTGATGTTCCACGTGGAACATTCCTGAGCCGTCCCAGCGTTCCACAGCGTCTTCCACAACTCCCACCGTGTGCCGTGTTTGCATCCCGGTCCGCTTCGCCGTAGCTTTGTCTGCAATGTCCGAAGCAATCTGCCTCGCCATCGCCAACCAAAAAGGTGGCGTTGGCAAGACCACAACCGCGATCAATCTCAGCGCCGCCCTTGCCCTTGAAGGCCTCCAGTGTGTCCTGATCGACTGCGACCCCCAGGCCAACAGCTCCAGCGGCCTCGGCGTCGCGCGCGATGACGACCACGGCTCTGTCTACGACCTGCTCACCGAACGGCGCCTCCGTGGATACGCTTCTTCTGCCCACAGCCGATTGAAACGCTCAAGATCATTCCCGGGAAGCCGCAACCTGATCGGCGCCAACCTTGAGCTGGTGGACACGAAGAATCGCGAAACCCGCCTCCGCGACTCGCTCAAAGAGCTCCGGATTGCCTACGACTTCATCATCCTGGACTGCCCGCCGGCGCTCGATCTGCTGACCCTGAACGCTCTCGTCGCCGCCGACCGCCTCCTCGTCCCCATGCAGGCCGAATACTTCGCCCTGGAAGGCGTCAGCGAGCTCCTTGGTACTATCGGCCGCGTCCAGCAGGCCTTTAATCCCAAGCTCGAGCTCGAAGGCGTCGTCCTTACCATGTACGACGAGCGCACCAACCTTGCCCAGCAGGTGACTGAAAACCTCAAAGGCTTTTTTGGCGACAAGCTCTACAAGACGGCCATTCCGCGCAATATACGGCTGGCGGAAGCTCCCAGCCACGGCAAGCCGGTCCAGCTTTATGACGTGCGCTCCCGCGGCTCCGAGGCGTATCGCGACCTGGCGCGACGAGCTGCTGGCCAACCACAAGATCGTCAGCCCCGCCGCCAAGCAGCGCGAACGTCAGCGCTAAAGCACGTAAAAACAGCAAGTTACGGTTCTGGCCCTACGTTTGATCTGGCCATTCCAAGGATCGAGAAATGCAACCATGAGCACACCCGATAAGCGCCGCGCCCTGGGCAAAGGACTTGAAGCCCTTCTGCCTCACCGCGCAGCACCGCAGCCTGTCCAGATTCCCGCATGCAGCCGCTGCCGAAACGCCGCCGCGCTTCCAATGGCGCACCGCTGGAGCTCGCAGTCGAGCTGATCGACCGCAATCCGTACCAGACCCGCAGCCAGTTCGACGAAGCGGCGCTCCAGGATCTGGCCGCCTCGATTGCCGCCAGCGGCGTGGTGCAGCCGATTCTGGTGCGGCCGATGGACGACGGCAGATACCAGCTCATCGCCGGCGAGCGGCGGCTGCTGGCCTCGCAGAAGGCCGGCAAGGCCACCATTCCGGCCATCGTGCGCCAGGTCTCCGACGCGCAGGCGATGGAGATGACCATCGTCGAAAATCTGCAGCGCGCCGATCTGAACCCGATGGAGCAGGCGCGCGCCTTTGACCGGCTGGGCATCGAATGCATGTTGACCCAGGAGCAGATGGCGCAACGTACCGGCAAGGACCGCGCGACGATCTCGAACTTCCTTCGCCTGCTGCGGCTGCCGACGGATATTCAGGGCAAGGTGGAAGCGGGCGAACTTTCCTTCGGCCATGCCCGCACGCTGCTGGCGCTCGACTCGCCGGACGCCATGCTGCAAGCCGCGCAGAAGGTGCTGGCGCTTTCCATGTCGGTGCGCCAGACCGAGAGCTTCGTGCAGAACATGCTCAACCCGGAGAAGGCCGCGAAGCAGCCAAAGTCGAAAGAGCCGATCGATCCCAACGTGCGCGAAGCACGCGATCAGATGCAGCGCGCGCTCGGCTTGAAGGTGGCGATCGAAGACAAAGGCGGCAAGGGCAAGGTCATCATCGAGTACGCCAACCTCGAAGCCTTCGACTCGCTGATGGAGCGCATCACCTCGGAACGAATCACCTCGGTGCGCACGGGCGAGGCATGACGCGGACGACCCTGCCTAAAAACGGCCTGGCTGTTGTCTTTGACCTTGCCATCGTTTTGACTTTCGCGCTTTTTCTCTGGGCTCCGTGGGACAGGACAGCCAGCGCGATAAGCGCCTCCACGACCATGGCCTGGCTGGCGCTGCCGGTCACGCTGGCGCGTCACGGTGCGCATCTCGAATTTGCAACTCTTACAGTTACAATTAGCGCACTGGTGGCTGCAGCACTGGGCGCACTGTTCTCCATTGCCGCACGTCTGCGCGGCAGCGCTGCACTGTGGGCGGCAGGCGCGTGGCTCTTCGGCTGTTCGGTGGCGATCCTGATGCCGCTATGGACCGCCGTCGGCTTTCTCGGCGCGCTGCTGCTGATCGTTGCACTGCGTGCGCGTTTCGCCGCCATGCGCCCCGCCACGGCGCTGATCTGCGTTCCTCAGCGAGCTATGGCCGGTTGGCTATGCCGCAGGCTTCGCCGCATTGGCGTGGCGCTACAATCCGCAGTTGCTGATCAAGGCGCTGGTGATCGCGCTGGGCGTGTCATTGGTCGGGCGTGCGCTGTTGCCATCACACGGAAATGGCGCCGCAAGCGTCAATGTTGGATCGCTCGGCTGAGGGGGTCAACGTTGATGAGCAGAGATGTCGACAAAATCACGCGAAGCCGATTCGAGATCGAAGAGGGTGGGCAGGTCGCGTATCTCGAATTCGAAACGGATAGCCAGGGCTGGATGACGATCTGGCATACGGAAGTGCCACCGGCTATGAGAGGCCGCGGCGTTGCTTCGGAGCTCGCCCAGACTGCCTTCGACTATGCGAAGCAACATTATCTTCGCGTGGACGTCATCTGTCCGCTGGCTGCGGACTTTCTCAGCAAGCATCCTGAGTACAACTCGTCGGTTGGGAAAAAAGCGGATCGATAAGGCGCGCGGGCAGAAAAAATGGCGTGACCTTTCGGCCACGCCATACTCTGACAATCAACACCGGATCCGGCGCCAACGACATACCTCGCCCGGAATCTTGAATCTCGCGACTACTTCTTCGGCGGCGCGATGGTGTCCTTCGCGGACTTGGCCACGCGGAACTTCACGACGGTCTTCGCCTTGATCTTGATGGCCTCGCCCGTTTGGGGGTTGCGGCCCATGCGCGCCTTGCGCTCTGCCTTTACCAGGCGGCCGAGTCCGGGGATCACGAATACGCCGTTCCGCTTGGTCTCCTTCACTGCCGTCTCGGTCAGTAGATCGAAGAATGCGCTTACCTGCTTGTTGGTCAATTCGAGCTTCTCGGCCATGTGCCGAACCAGCTGTGTCTTGGTCAATCCTGCTGCCATCGAAATTCCTCCTCGTGTCTCTTTGGGTAGCGGCCTTCCCGGCATGTCGCCTGGAAGAACGCCTCAGGGGGAAGCTCCGCACCCGCGCGCCGGCGATCCCAGAGGTGACAATCGCCAGTGTTTATGCGGGTTCCCGCAACTCCTACCGAGGATCACCATGCGGCCTTTTGCCGCTGCTTGTCAACGGCAAATCAGGCATTTCCACAGTTTTCTTCGTGTTTTTTTGGGTTTTAGCGGGTTTTCAGCGGTTTTATACAACTTTGGCGGCAATTTTCGCGGTTTCCGCTGAGGCCGGCAGCGCCCGTGCGGCCACCCGCCGTGCGATGAGCAATCTCAGAAGAGCGGCTTCCGCGGCCTCTCCGCCTTCACCAGCAGCGGCCGATTCAACAACGCTACCAGTGGAGCGGCCGCACGAAAATAGCTCGCCACAATCTTCGCAAACTCCGGCTTGGTCGCCATCTCCGGCGCGAGCGATGCGCCGAAGCCCCACCGCTTCTGCCGATAGAGCTCCGCTGCCTGATGCTCGGCGGGAAATCCTTTGGGCGACCGGGTCAATCGTTCATGACCTTCGTCCTCTGTGAAGAGACGCCGCAAGCCACGTGCCTGCGCGAGCTTTCGATACTCCTGATGATGCTCCATGAGAAAACGGCGAATGGCCAGTAGTTGCTCGGTCTCCGGCATAAACGCGCCGGCGGCAATCTCCACCTGCTTGCCGGATACGTGCAGATAGAAGCCGGCACCGGAGGTCTTCCTGAGCCCATCATGCACCCACCATGCCGCCACATGCGTCTTGTACGGCAGTTTATTTGGGGAGAAGCGTGTGTCGCGATAGATCCGCATCATGATCGACTCCGGCGCACGCACATGCCCGGGTGCAAAATCCATCATGGCGCCGGTGACAGCTTCGATCACGGCCAGCATGGGCCGCTTGATCTGGGCTTCGTAGACCGGCTTGCGCTGGTTGAACCAGTCGCGGTCATTGTTGCGCGCGAGGCCACGCAGAAAACGTAACCCCTCCGGCGCGAAATAGGCTTGCGGCTGCAGTGTGTCCTTCGCCGGCGTATTCTTCGTCGCCGGAGCCTTTTTCCCGGCAAAACCTGACTGTTTCGTTCCCGTTGTGGCTCGTCGTATCGAATTCATTGCGACTTTCCCGCCTCGCGGCGCGTCTCCCAGTGTTGCTCAACCTTGCCTTGCCTGCCGCGAGATGCGCTTGCTATCGTGCATCAGCCGCAGTCTGGCAACGTCTGGAGGCACCATGCGTCTCCTGCATCTTCTTTTTCTGCCGCTCACGGCTCTCCCGCTTTTCGCGCAAACCGCGACACAACAACTGACACCACCAGCGGCGTCCTCTTCCGCATCTTCGCAGCAATCTTCCTCTCCTGGCTACGTCTTCAACGCCACCACGCGCAACGTCGTTCTGGATGCTGTGGTTACGGATAAGAAGGGCAATGTCGTCACCGGGCTCACGCGCAATGACTTTGTGATCCGCGAAGACAACACGCCGCAGGAGATCCAATCCTTCGATGCCGTCGCCGGCGGCCGATCCGCCGAAGATGCCACGCCGCACACCATCCTGCTGGTGGACGAGTTGAATACGCACTTTGAGGACATGGCTTACACCCGCTACTCCGTCAACCGGCTGCTGCACCATGACGGCGTGAAACTCCAGCAGCCCACGGCGCTATACATGCTGAGCAACGATGGGCTGCACGTCCTCCAAAGCTACACACGCGATCCCGCCGCCATCGACGCGGCGCTGCGCTCTCACAAGGCTGTCCTGCCCTGGCGCCTGCAGCACAATTTCTACTTCGGGATGGAGCGCATCAACCTTTCGATGACGGCGCTGCAACAGATCGCCATCGCCAATATCGGCACGCCGGGCCACAAGAACGTGGTATGGATCAGCCCCGGCCTGCCCATCTTCACCATGCTGGAGATGGACGCGAATGGAGAAAAGGAGTTATTCGACGCGATCCGCCACCTCTCCGATCAGCTATTGAAGGCGCGCATCAGCATCTATAGCATCGATCCACGCGGCGTCCAGGCGGGGTCCATTCCCACCACCAATATCGCCAGCAACAATTTCGCCTACGCGGCGTATCTCAACGGCCTTACCCAGGCCAACGATGCAGCCTTCGGCAACCTGGCGATCCAGACACTGGCCACGCAGACCGGCGGGCATGCGTTTTTCGGGCGCAACGATGTCGATCAGGAGATCGCCACCAGCCTGACCGACGGCAACACGTACTACACGCTGGCCTATTCGCCGTCTAACAAGGACTTCCACGGCGAATTTCGCAAGCTCAAGATCACGGTGATCCAGCGGCCGGACCTGAAGGTGCAGACGCGCGACGGCTACTACGCATTGCCCGACGGGCCGAGCGGCACGACCAAACGCGAGTTACAAGAGCTGGCGGGCGCACTGATCACATCGATCCCGTTCAGCGGCGTTCCCATCCCCGTGAGCTATACCCAATTGCTCAAATCGCCGGCGCCGCACTTTAAGGTTCGCTTCGTGCTGTCCAGCACATCGCTCAGCTGGAAGCCGGATGCAAAGGGCGGCTTCAGCACGCAGGTCACCATCGCGGCGGCGGACAAGGACAAACACGGGGTGTGGAAGCCCCGCATCCTGCGCGCTTTCATCGTCTCCCTGCCGGGCGGCCTGGCGCCCTCGGCTAAGACGCCCGCCAGCATCACGTTTGAGATGCCGTATCGCAATTCCAGCCATCTGCGCTTTGTGGTGCGCGACGACGCCAGCGGCCGCGTGGGCTCGTCGGAGATCCGGGTCGATCCCGCAAGAATCAGTTGATCGTGGCGAGTTGATCGTGGCGCTAGCTAAGGCTGTGGCGCTGTTTGCCCTGCCACCAGCATCAGCGGATCCGGCGTGACGCGGCACTCGGATCCCGGCCGTGCATGCCATGTTGAGCCATCCGCGTAACGCAGCTCGATCACCGATATCCACGCCACGGACGTCAGATCCTTCACCGCGACCGTACGTGTCCGTGACTCATCCGCCGGCACCGAGTTCACCAGGTGCACATTCCGCATCGCATCCGCCGTCGACTGATCCGTGAGCACGGCGCCACTAGCAGGCACGATGCGGCTCTTGTTCGACGTGCCATGGACTTCGAGCTCCGCGGCGACGATGCGCTGCAGCCGGGTGTTCTTCATGGAGAGATCGATGGATTGTCCCGCATGACTTCTATCCGGCGCGGGAGCGTCCGGCGTATTCGGACCCACCGCTAACATCTGACCCAGCCCATGCTGGGCAGCAGAAAGTTCCACGGGGCACACCGAGGGATTTGACACAGTTGCCGGCGCGGCGAAACACGCGGGCGCAGCAAAAGCCAGAGATATGACGAGAGTTGAGAGCGAGAGAGGATGGCGCATACACACACCTCCAGGCGGGAGTGCCTTCCACGCGAGGCAACTCTACGCCCATTAAAAATGGATGCGCAAGGCCTGCGCAGCCGATGCCAGCCGCCGAATCCAAATTGGAACGGTTATCCAGTCAAGCGGTCAATTCCAGGGCAAGAATCGCCTAGCGGATGGTCATCAGCGCCGCGCGGAAGAGCGCGTCAAAGTGCTCGCCGACGCTCTTGTCCTTGGCCACCGCGGCCTCAATCGCTTTCTGCGCGGAGGGGCGCTGGTAGCCCAGATTCACCAGCGCGGAGAGCACATCCTCCGCCGCCGGGCCGGCCGCTGCCACCGCCGGAGCCGCCACCGCCATGTCTTCCAGCTTGTCTTTGAGCTCCACCACCAGCCGCTCGGACAGCTTCTTGCCTACGCCCGGAATGCGGGTCAGGGTCGCATGATCCTGCGCGCGCAGCGCCGCCACCAGCCGGTCTGTCGGCAGCCCGCTCTGGATGGTGATTGCCAGCTTTGGCCCAACGCCGCTCACCGTGATCAGCCGCTCGAAGATGCGCTTGTCGTTGCGATCGAGAAAGCCGTAGAGCGCGAGCGTGTCCTCGCGCACCTGTGTGTGGATGTGCAGCGCCACCTCCGCACCCTCCGCCGGCAGCGAGGTATAGGTTGTCACGCTGATGGCAACGTCATAGCCGACACCCGCCGCCTCCACGATCACTTGCTGCGGCTGCTTGCTCAGGAGACGTCCACGAAGATGCGCGATCATGCGGCTATCTTAACCGGCGCGGTCGCCCCATCCTTTATTCGCGTTCGAAGACGAGAACGTTAGGTTTGCGTCCACTGGCCGGCTGAATGGACATGGTGAGCGTGTTGCCATCGGGAGAAAGCTGGATGTGCTGCGTGTCGGTCACTTTTCCGTCGATCTTTTCGGTCAACTCGAAAGTGCTGGCGTCGATGCGCCGCGCTGAGGACATCGAACCTTTCCGCGCGTTCGGGTCCTGTACCGGATAGTCTTTGCCATCAAATTTCATGGTCTTCGTGGAGTGCTGCGCGCGGTCGGTGAAGGAAAGGCCATCGCCTTCATAGGGCTGAACCTCGATTTCAACGACGTAGTCGAGCTTCTCGCTGGTGCTATCCCACGTGCCGGCAAAACCGGAGCTTCCTGCAGTGCGCGCATACATGTAATCGAGGTGGAAGGTGGAACCGTTGGGCTGGTAGCCGGTGAAGTTGTCGTGGAGCGTGTTGCCGTCCGGCGAGAGCGTCCAGATGGCGGAGACTTGCATGTGGCCATCTTTCTTGCGCACGACGTTCCAGGAGTTGGGGCCTTTGGAGGTGACGGCGAGCGTTGAGCCCTCGAGACCGGGTTGATCGGTGCCATCAACGACGATGAATTCGGGAGTGCCGCTGCCGAAGTCGAAGGCATAGCGGTTTTCACCTGCGGAATCAACTTTCATCTGATCGTGAAGAACGCTTTTTCCGGGGTTGAGCTTCCACTTGCCGACGAAAGAGTCGTTGGCTGCCCAGAGGGTGGTGGTCACGAGAGGGATAGCGAGCAGTGACAAAAGGGTACGCTTCAGCATGGCATTCTCCGCAAGCCGATTTCAGGAGCCCTATCTCGATAGGGGCTGGTGCACTTCGGCGGCCAATCGTTGATGTGGCATGTGCGGCGCATTTCGAAATGATCTATCTGCTGGTGGAGCTTGAGTTAGCTGGTATGGATGGAAGCGGGCTCTTCACGTGGGGGGAACCACAGGATTGTTCGGGGACGAACAGTCCTATGATGAAAACGGACAGTGCTGGCCGCACGGCTTGGTCTATTCAAAGTCCCAACACCAGAGGCAGAGAACTACGCTTCGGCTTCGATTTCGCGTTCGCGGGGGATCAGGTGTTCGTCGATCTTGGGTAGCAACCCCGTCAGCAATCCCAGCGCCGGCAGATACGAGCACACGTGGTAGACGAGATTCAGACTTGTCATATCCGCGAGCTTGCCCAGCAGCGCGGCGCCCAGTCCGCCCATGCCGAAGGCGAGCCCGAAGAATAACCCGGAGATCATTCCCACGCGGCCCGGCACCAGCTCCTGCGCATAGACGAGGATGGCCGAGAAGGCCGACGACAACACCAGCCCGATGATGAAGCTGAGGATTGCCGTCCACTCCAGATTCGCGTACGGCAGCAGCAGCGTGAACGGCAGCACGCCGACGATTGAGACCCAGATCACCAGGCGGCGTCCGTAGCGGTCGCCAATCGGGCCGCCGAGGATGGTGCCCAGCGCCACCGCGCCGAGAAAGATGAAGAGATACATCTCCGAGGCGTGCAGCGTTACATGGAATCGCTGCATGAGATAGAAGGTGAAATAACTCGTGATGCTGGAGAGATAGAAATATTTCGAGAAGACCAGCGTCATCAGCACCACCATGGCCTGGGTCAGCTTGCCGCGCGATAACTGCGTTTGCGGATGCTCTTCGACGATCTTCTTTCCCGACGCGCCCTCAAGCACCCGCGCCTTGTACCAGCCGCCGATCGCAATCAGCATGGCAATCGCCACCAGCGCTGCGACGGAAAACCAGACGATGCGATGCTGGCCTGCGCGGGCGCTGCGCGCCGAAAGCACCAGCCACAACACCAGCAGCGGCCCCAGCGCGGAGCCCATATTGCCGCCGAGTTGAAAGAGCGACTGCGCGAGGCCATGCTGCCCGCCCGAAGCCAGCCGCGCCACGCGCGACGACTCCGGATGAAACACTGACGATCCCAGCCCCACCAGCGAGCCCGCTACCAGCAGCCATCCATAGGTTGGCGCGTACGCCATCAGCACCAGGCCGCCGAGCGAAAAGCTCATCCCCAGCGCCAGCGAGTACGGCATCGGCTTCTTGTCCGTCGCCATGCCGACAAACGGCTGGAAGAGCGATGCCGTCAGTTGATAGGTGAAGGTGATCATGCCGATCTGCCCCAGCGAGAGGCCGAAGATGCGCTGGAAGAGCGGATAGAGCGAGGGGATGGTCGCCTGGATCAGGTCGTTCAGCAGGTGGCAGGCACTGATCGCCGCGAGAATGGTGAAGACCGTCTGGCCGCCGCGCCGCGCCAGAGAAGAGCTCGTCTCCGGCAACACCTCCGCTATCGTCTCGCGAGACGCCAAAACTCCTCCTGTCAATTTCGATTCACAGCATGATCGTACGGCTCAGAAATCGGAAGTCGCTACTTCTGTTCCCGCTACTTCTGTTCCCGCATCGAGGGAGTGAACGTGATGCCGACCAGCAGACCGTCTGGCGAGATGAAACGGCTAACAACTTGTCCCCACGGTTCTTTCTTGCTTTTCACCAGCATTCGATATCCGGCGGATTCGAGGGCGGCCGTTGCCCTTTCAACGTTGTCCACATCGAACTCAAGCCAGGCATGCGGGGCAGGAATATTGCCAGGCCACGCATCGTTGCCAAAACAAGACTCAGCCGCCTGAGAAAGCGGCCACAAAGCAAAAGTCTTTGCGCCCGGAACAGCTTCGGTATGAAGATAGCCGCCGCTCTCCTCTTTGAAAGCGATGCCGAGCACATCGCGGTAGAGTTTGCGACTCTCTCCTGTGTCGTCGACGATCGGGCCAAAGCCTGCGATGAAAAGAACCTTTAAGTTTGCGACACCCTGCATGAGGTCCTCCCCTTCAGCGTCGGGAGTCCCGCCGATAGAGCACCTGGAACTGGTAGCCCGCATTCGGCGGAAACAGCGCCGCCACCGCACGCAGACGGTCCGCCAGCGCCGGCGGAGCCAGCAGCGGATACTCGCGCTCGCGCAGATCGGCAAAATCGAAGTCCAGGGTCAACGACAACATATAGATCGCGAGAGCATCCGCGAATGCCGCGTGGATATAGGTCGTCTTCGCCTTCTCGTCAATTCGCTGCGGGGACATTTCGTAGGCCGTCATGCGATCGCCGCGCCCCCCACGGCTGCGCTGCTCCGGCAACTCGACGCGAGGCTCGCCGTAGGCGCGCGCCCGGCTCTCCCATGCATCGTGGCTGGTTTCGCCGCGCACCTGTGCCATGGCCTGCCGGTCCACCAGTTCGCCAAAACTCGCCGGCACCCCGGCGGCATCCACAAAGTGGTGGCCGATGTTGATGAACAGCTCAAAGGCCAGCGCAAACTTGTCCTGCATCAGCCGCGTGGAGATGAAGATGTAATCCGCGCCGGCAAAGTGCACGTTGCGGTGGCAGATGGCGCGGTCGCTCAGCTCCGTGGTGAATTGCGGCGCAATCAGCGTCTCGCCGCTGGAATGCGCGTCTTCCGGGATCGTGTCGCCGTCCTGCTCGTGAATGGTGAGCGGGACAAAATAGTACGCGCGATGCTTCAACGCGGCGGCCACGTCGCGCGGCACTGCTCCGATGACCTGCTCCAACTCACCCGGCGGCAGCTTGTGGTCGCCGAAGGTGGCGTAGCAGATGCCGTTTTCCGCCTGCTGTACCGGCGCCTGGCGAGCCACCTGCGCGGCGGGAAGCAGCTCTGTCTGTGCGGTGTGCCCCATCACGAGTATTCTAGCTGAGAGCGCTCTTCCTTTATGTCTGCAATCTCCGCCAGCAACTCCGGCCCCTCGCCCTCGCCCGGCAGCAATATCCGTGGCGGCCTTCGCGTGTGGGGCGTGCCGGTGGGCGACTTCGGCTTCTTCTCAAGCGTGCTCATCGCCGTCGCGCTCGGCTTCATCACCTTTTTCGGCGTCACCTTCCTGAGCATCTTCGGCCTGATGATCTACAACCGCGCCGGCGGCCACCACGTCACGCTGGACACCGCCTATAAATTCATCGCGCTGCCTGCCGGCATCTTCATGCTGATCGTCAGCCTGGCCGTGCTGCTGGGCATCTGGCTGCATCGGAAACTTACCGCACACTGACGCTTATCCATGTCACTCGTCACCATCACTGCGGCAGAAGCCGCGTCACCGGCAAAGGGCAATGAAGCCCGGCACCGCGAATGGTGCGAGCGTCTCGAAGCGGGCTCGATCCTCTTCTTTCCACAGAGCCCCATTGCCCTCAGCGACTCCGACCTTCAGTTCCTTCGCGGCCAGCAGCAGACCGACAGCTCGCTGCACAAGAACATCGCCTACAAGCCGAAGTCCAACGAGCTTACCGGCGTCGACTCCAAAACGGCGAACCCCGCTGCAGTCGATCGCCTGCGCTCGATCATGCGCAACTACTCGCACTCCGTCACCGCATTCCTCACCGGCTTTCTCTCGCCCTATGCCGGCCAGTGGCAACTGGACTACGCCAGCTTTCGCCCGCAGGAGGAGGAAGGCCGCGACCTGCCGCTGCGCCGCCGCAACGATCTGCTGCACACCGACGCCTTCCCCACGCGCCCCACGCACGGCGCGCGCATTCTGCGCTTCTTCAACAACATTCATCCCACGCGCACGCGCGACTGGGTGGTCAGCGATCCCTTCCGCGCCGTCGCCGCAAAATATGCGCCGGCCGAGATCGCGCTGCCGCAGCCAGACTCCGGCGTGGGCCGCGCCTTCAAATCCTTTGCCACCGGGATTGGCCTCGGCGCCGCCGCGCCGGCACTGAAGCGCTCACCCTATGACGAGTTCATGATGCGCTTCCACAACTTCCTCAAAGAGAACCGCGACTTCCAACGCTCCTGCGCCAAGTACGATTACCAGTTCCCCGCGGGCTCAAGCTGGATGGTCTATACCGACATGGTGCCGCACGCCGTGCTGAGCGGCCAGTACGCGCTGGAGCAGACCTACCTGGTCGCCGCGGAAGCGATGGTTGCGCCCGAGCATGCGCCGCTCACCGTGCTCCAGGAGCTCACCGGCGCCCGCCTGGTCTAGCCCGAAACGCCCCGCAACTCGCTCACCTTAAGCCGCTTAGGCCGCATAGTCATACCGGTTCGCATCTGCTCAAAATTAATTTCCAGGACACATTGTCACCGCTTACATTCGCGGTATAGAGTGTTTCGCGCATGAAAAATCCGTTTTATTTCTGAAATCGATTACATCGACGAGGTAAGCCCCCATGCCGACGACACTCCCCCCGGGAACGCAAACAGTACACACCATCCGCAACAGCTCCCCAGCCTTCTCCCTAGGCAGCCGCGCGCTCCGCCGCATGGCCGTCACCATCGCCGCCGCGCTTCTCGGCGTAGCTCCCGCGGCACTCGCGCAAGTCAACGGCGTGGGCGCGCGGCCCTATCAGGGCTGGAGCACTTACAGCCAGCAGACCATCGTGCCCTCGAGCTCCGTGATGAATGAGCAGAACATCCTGGCGCAATCCGATGCGATGCGCGCCTCCGGCCTGGGCGCTCATGGCTTCCAGTACATCAACCTCGACGCGGGCTGGAATGGCGACGACGACCAGTACGGACGCGCGCTCTGGAACACGACCGCGTTCCCGCACTTCCTTCAGATGATTCAGCACATCCATGCCAACGGCCAGAAGGTGGGCATCTATCTGCTGCCCGGAATCGGCTCCCAGCTCGTCTCCGCGAATATCCCGATCTACGGCACGCAGTACCACGCGCAGGACATCGTGGCGCAGCCGCTCACCATCGGCAACGGATTCGGCTATGGCTACAAGATCGATTTCACCAAGCCCGGCGCGCAGGAGTACATCAACTCCATCGTCAACCTCTATGCCTCATGGGGCATTGACTACATCAAGCTCGACTCGGTCACTCCCGGCTCCTACAACGACAATCTCAACATCGACAATCGTTCCGACGTCATGGCGTACTCCAAGGCCATCGCGCAGAGTCACCGTCCCATCTGGCTCACCATCTCCTGGGCGCTGGATCAGGACTACATCAGCGACTGGCAGCAAAGCTCCAACGCGCGCCGCATTGAAGGCGATGTGGAATGCGAAGGCGACTGCCCGCTGCTTACCAATTGGCCGCGCATCGAGGTGCGCTTCCTCGATCTGCCCAGTTGGGAGCACACCTCCGGCCCCACGCTCGGCTGGAACGATCTCGACTCGCTGGAAATCGGCAACGGCGCCACCGACGGCATCAGCGATACCGAGCAGCAGACCGCGATGACCCTCTGGGCGATGGCGAATGCGCCGCTCACGCTTGGCGGCGATCTTACGCGGCTCACCGTCTTTGGCAAACAGGCGCTTACCAACGACGAGGTCCTCGCCGTCGATCACTCCGGCCATCCCGCCACGCAGATCAACGCGGGCTTCACCCCCGTCTGGGCCTCGAACCTCGGCAACGGTGCGTATTACGTCGCGCTCTTCAACCTCAACGCGCTTCCATCCAGCGTCACCTTAGACTGGAAGGATCTCGGCTTTGCGAACGCAGTCAGGGTGCGCGATCTGTGGAGTCACAAGGAGCTAGGTCCGCAATTCAATTCCTTCTCGACTGTTCTGCCTGGCCATGGAGCGCGGCTCTTCCTTGTCCATGGCACCGGGCAGGTCCCAACGCCACCCTCTCAGGTCTATGACGGCTCGTCAGCCATTCTCCATGGCGCGGCCAACATCCAGCCCTGCCCGCTCTGCGCCTCCGGCTCCAAGATCACCTATCTCGGCATCGGTCCGGATAACTACGCCACCTTCGCGGATGTCGAAGTGAAGAAGGCCGGCGTCTATCGCATGGAGGTCGACTCCGCTACGCTCGGCACGCGCTCGTACATCATCAACGTCAACGGCGGGCCCAACATCACGCTCAACTCCAGCGGCGGCAGCGGGAATGTACCCTCGAGCCTGACCATCCCGGTGCGCCTCAACGCGGGCATCAACAGCATCCAGTTCGGCAATCCGGTCAGCTATCCGCCGGATCTCGATCGCATCGTCATCAGCGGCGACGGCAACGAGCCCTATCCCACCGCGACCACCTATGAAGGCGAGTACGCGACGCTGACCGGAAGCGGCAGCGGAGGCTTCTGCGGCTACTGCTCCGGGCTCGCCAAAGCGGGCAATCTCGGCGCCGGCGCCACCGCCACCTTCACCAACGTAAACGTGCCTGCAGCAGGCACATACAACATGGAGATCGACTACCTCACCAGTGGTCCGCGTTCGTTCTTCCTTAGCGTGAACGACGGCGCTGCGCAGGAGCTCGATCTCAACGGCACCAGCTTCAACTCACCCGCCAGCACCGTTATTCCCGTGCAGTTGAACGCAGGCGACAACACCATCGCCTTCAGCAATCCAAGCAACTACGCGCCGGATCTGGACTCGATCACCATCTCTCCGGTCTACAAGTAATTTTCTCTAGTTCCCCACCGAGGGCCGCACGGGTGATGTTGCGGCCCTCTTCTTCTTCCGCCTCCATCTGCGCATGGGCGTTCCGTCCGGTATCTAATAGACCGGTATGGACGAGCGAATCCTTGGAGAACTTCTGGATGCCATTCAAACGAGCTACGATCGCGTCGCCGATGAGTACGCGCGCCACATCTTCTCCGAGTTGGAACACAAGCCGCTCGATCGCGAGTTGCTAAGTCGCTTCGCCGCCGCGGTCAAAGGCAAGGGGGAGGTTTGTGACATGGGCTGCGGTCCCGGCCACATCGCCCGCCATCTGCGCGACGCCGGCGCGCGTGTGTTCGGTCTGGATCTCTCCCTCGGCATGCTCGAACAGGCGCGACGCCTCAATCCGGATATTCCCTTTCGCCAGGGAAACATGCTGGCGCTCGATCTTCCCGACGCATCGCTGGCCGGCATCGCCGCGTTCTACGCGATCGTCAATCTCCCCAGAGAATCTTTGCCGCAGGTCTTTCGAGAGATGGCCCGGGTGCTCCAACCCGGAGGTCTTCTGCTGCTCGGCTTTCACATCGGAGACGACACACTGCACAGACACGATTGGTGGGAGCGCCCGATCGACATGGACTTCCACTTCCTCAATCCGCAAAGCGTCCAGAACGAACTGGAAGCTGCGGGCCTCACTGTCGAAGAGATCGTGGAGCGGGAACCGTATGCGCCGGGCGTGGAACACCAGTGCCGGCGGGCGTATATCTTCGCGCGCAAGCCTCGACTCGATATAGAGGTCCCCGGCATTTGCCGCGTCTGATCCTCGACTTATCGACCCGCCTCAACCTGAGGTTGCGCGACGCGATCTATGCTGGCGCGAGGCCAACAGAGAAGGATGCCCAAGGGAAAGAGTACATAGACCGAAAGAGCCGAAATCCAGTGTGAGACTTCTCCATAACGATGGAAACCGGCGCCGCCAAAGAACACAAAAATCATATAGGCGGTCAGGATCAGCAGAAAAATCTGGCCAAGTCCAGCGTTCGGAAAGAAGTAGAGCATTGCCGCGGGCAGGAGCCGCGCGAAGAAATGCCATACAGCGACGCAAAACGGGATACCGAGTACAAGAGCAATCCACCACGGAGAGATGTTCAGCCCGCGCTCCACGGTGAACATGTCGGCATGGGTTGTAAATGTTCTGGCAGGCACATAGGCGATGAAGTTGCCCACGTTCATCATGCAGAAAAGGAACAGAAAGAGCGTCATTGCGCGCCTGCCATGCTCCTTAGCTCTGGAGTACAGGCGCCTCGACAGCATGTAAAACAGACCATTGCCAATTAGAACGCCGGCAACGGCGATCAGCGCCGCAAGCGCTCCATGACCCGAGGCGAAGACGGGATCGTAATCGACATTTTCGTCGATGTCACTCAGGGTTAAAACATTGTTCCAGTCCAGATGCCCATAGTTGAGCGCCAATGGATTTGCCTTATATCCGAGCGCCCATGCCATGAACGAATGAGCGTATTCGTGCACAAGATAGCCAAGGGCGTGAGCGAGCCAGAGAAGAAAAAGGAAAATCAGGCCAGAAAGGGAGCCTCGTCGAAAGGCGCTCCACGAAGTCGTCATCGATGGATTATCGCGCGCCGGCTCCTGTTATCCTTCGTGCCGACTGTAATTCTTTCTGGAGGCTCCACTCTATGCACACCGCTCGCGCGGCCGCGCTCCTTGCGCTGGCCGGCGCTGTCCTCGCCCTCCCCATCACACCACTCTCCGCCGCATCCAAACCAGACAAGAAAGCCCGCACCGCCGCGACCACTCCGGAGGTCGCACCGTGGGACGTTCCGCAGCCCGCAGTCGAGAAGCTCGACCTCAACGCTTATGCCCGCATCCGTGAAGAGGGCCTGTCGCACTCGCATGTGATGGAGCTCGCCTCCGCACTCACCGACGACATTGGTGGCCGCCTGACCGGCTCGCCCAATATGCAGAAGGCCAACGACTGGACGCGCGATGAGTTGACGCGCCTTGGCCTGGTCAACGCGCACCTGGAAGACTGGGGCGAGTTCGGCATGGGCTGGCAGCAGCTCAATACGTGGGTGCGCATGACCGCGCCCGACACCGCGCCCTTCATCGCGCAGGCCACGCCGTGGTCGCCCGCCACCAGCGGCGCGGTCTCCGGCGAAGCTGTCAATGTCGAGATCAACGATGAGAAGGACTTCGATAAGTACAAGGGCAAGCTCGCCGGCAAGATCGTCCTGCTCGGAGAGATGCGCGAGGTGCCGCCCGTCGATAAGCCGCTCTTCGTGCGCTACGACGACAAGGATCTTGAAGAGATCGCGCAGTATGAACCGGCCGCGAATCGCGACATGCAACGCCGGATTGAGGCATATCTGAAACGCGCCGCGCTGCGCGACAAGATCGCCACTTTCCTGGCAGACGAAAAGGTCGCCGGCGTGATCCTGCCCAGCCGCGACGGCAAAAACAGCGGCGGCTCCGGCGGTACATTCTTCGACGACAACGGCGCCGCGCTCGGCACGCAACCTTATAAAGCAGACAAGGCCGTCAAGGTTCCGGTCGTCGTCACCGCCATTGAGAACTACGGCCGCGTCTATCGTCTGCTCAAGGCGCACGTGCCCGTCACCATGGAGATGAACGTCGAAACCAAATTCACCGGCGACCATCAGCACGGCTTCGACACCGTCGCGGAGATTCCCGGCACCGATCCCGCACTCAAGGATCAGATCGTCATGGTCGGCGGCCACCTCGACTCATGGGCTTCCGCCACCGGTGCTACCGATAACGGCGCCGGCTCCGTCGTCGCCATGGAAGCGGTCCGCATCCTCAAGGCGCTCGACATCCATCCGCGGCGCACCATCCGCATCGCGCTGTGGAGCGGCGAAGAAGAAGGCCTCTTCGGCTCGAAGGGCTACGTTAAGGATCACTTCGGCTCCTACCCGCTGGCCACCGATGCGGAATCGATGAAGATGCCCGAGTTCCTCCGCAAGGCAGCCGGCCCCATCGAAACCAAGCCGGAGTGGAAGACGCTCGATGTCTACTTCAATGTCGACAACGGCACCGGAAAGATTCGCGGCGTCTATCTGCAGGGCAACGCCGCCGAGGAGCCGATCTTCCGTCAGTGGATCAAGCCGCTACGGGACCTCGGCGTCTCCACCATCACCATGCGCAACACCGGTGGCACCGATCATCTTTCTTTTGACGCCGTCGGCCTGCCCGGCTTCCAGTTCATTCAGGATCCGATGGACTACGAGAGCCGCACCCACCACTCCAACATGGACACCTACGAGCGCCTGCAGTCCGCCGACCTCGCACAGATCGCCACTGTCGAGGCCATCTTCCTCTACAACGCCGCCATGCGCGACGAGATGATGCCCCGCAAAGCGATGCCTCACCCCGAGCTGCACGAGCAGCAGACCGCGCCGCTGAAGGACGTCTTTCTCGGGGCGGTGCCGGAGCAGAAATAGCAAGGTCCAGTCAGGGTCGGCCAAACAGGAGGAGGGCCATCGCCCTCCTCTTTTTTGTCCGCGGTTTTTGTCCGCCGTGCTGTTTCCGGGCGACCGCGTTGAAGTGCTTGACGCTCCTCTGACGGAGGGCTAGTGTTCCGCTGGGCCAAATGCAATCAGGAGAGCAAATATGAAAACTGCGATCAGGGCCTATTGCACGCTGTTCCTGCTCACGACGAGCGTCGCGTTCTCGCAAACCACGCCTGGCAACACTGCCCAGAGCACGGGAACTGCAGCCGCGAGTCCTGCCATGGCCGCCATCAACGGTGACCCCGCGGTGGAAGCGAATCTCCAAAAGATGGAAACCGAGTTGGATCAGGCCGCTGCCGCCCATGACAGCGCACCGTTTGTGAACTACCTCGATGACAACATCGTCGCACTCGGTCCCGGATGGAAGGCTGCGAACAAGGCCGATGTGCTGGAAGGAATCAAATCAACCGCATGCACCGTCACCAATCCGACCGTGTCTGGCTTCACGTACAAGTGGCTAGCGCCGGATTTGGTTCTCGTGTCCTATGCAGAGACTCAGAACATGACCTGCAACGGAAAAACCACGCAAGCAGCGGAACACGACAACTCCCTTTGGCAGAAAAAGAATGGCAAGTGGATGGCAATCTTCCATCAGGGCACCGCAGATGCCCCCAGCACCACAAATAGCGGCAATTAGCCGGGCAATTCGTCACGGGCAGCGACGCTTCTGCAGCCGCTGCCTTCCCCTGAAACCAGGCTCCTTGGGTCCAACCCAGCTGCGGCGCTGGTATCACTCCGCGCGCAAAGCAATCATCGGATCCGCTTCAGTAGCCTTCCGCGCTGGTATATAGCAGGCCAGGATCGCGATCGCGATCACGCTGAATCCAATCGCAGTGAAGGTCAAGGGATCCGCCGGGCTGACATCGTAGATCAGGCTCTTCAGTGCGCGCGCCAGTATCAGGGCGAGGAGCACTCCGATTGCCGTGCCGGACAGAATCAGTTTTGCCGCCTGTACCAGCACCAGTCGCAGAACGTCGAACTGCCGCGCGCCCAGCGCCATGCGCAGGCCGAACTCCGGCGTCCGCTGGCTGACCGAGTAGGCGATCACGCCATAGGTACCGATTGCTGCGAGCACGATGGCCAGGCCGCCGAAGATGCCGACCAGCACGAAAGCAAAACGCGGTGTCGCAACCGACGCGGTGACGATCTGGTCCATCGACTGGATATCCGCGACGGCGAGCGCCGGATCGAGCCGCGCGACCTGCTGACGGATCGCACCAACCAGCAATTGCGGATCAGCGTTCGACCGAACCGCCAGCAACAAATTCGGAGAGCCGTAACCGGCCTGGAGGAGTGGCCACCAGAATGCCGGCTCCGCTCCGGGACTGTTCGGCTGGTCTTTCACGTCACCAACAATGCCGGCAATAGTGTTCCAGTCCTTCTCCTTCGGTTTGTCTTCGAATGTAATCCGCTTGCCCACGGCATCTTCACCCGGCCAGTAGCGTTCGGCCATCGCATGATTGATGATCATCACCTGCGGTGCATCTACTTTGTCGGCATCGGTAAAGAAGCGGCCACGCAACAGCGGAATTCCCAGCGCACGGAAATAATCCGGAGAGGCCATGTGATACCGCGCATGGAACTCTTGATGCGGTGGAGGCTGTTTACCTTCGATAGTGAAGCCTGTGTTGTCGTCGTAGCCGGTCCAGGGAATGTCGCTGCCCAGCCCGGCACTCTCGACGCCAGGCAGCGACCGTACTCCTCGGCAGCTCAGCATAAAAATGCAATAAGCTTTCCGGCGTCTTGTATCGCTCATGCGGCAGCGAGAGCTTCGCCGTCAGCACGTGCTCGGTTTGGAAGCCGGGATCGAGATGCATCAGGTTCAGCAGGCTGCGCAGCATCAGGCCCGCGCCAATCAGCAGCACGCAGGCCAGCCCCACTTCCGATATCACCAGCGCGTTGCGCAGCCTGCTCTGATGCCCGCCGCCGGTCGCAGCGCGGCCTCCCTTGTGCAGTCCCTCGCGAGGATCGGTGCGCGACGCCTGCAGCGCCGGTGCCAGACCGAACAGCACACCGGTGCCCACGCTGATCAGCAGCGTGAACAGGAACACCGGCGCGCTCACGTGAATGTCATGCGCGCGCGGAAAGTTTGCCGGCAAGAGCGAGACCAGCGCTTTCACGCCAACCAGCGCTATCGCCAATCCTAACGCGCCTCCTATGCAGGCGATCAGCAGGCTTTCGGTGAGCAGTTGGCGTACGACGCGCGAGCGCGGCGCTCCCAGCGCCACCCGCACCGAGATCTCCCGCTGCCGCGCCGACGCGCGCGTCAGCATCAGGTTGGCAGCATTCGCGCACGCGATCAGCAGCACCATGACGACCGCTCCCAGAAGGATCAACAGCAGCGGCCGGCTCGCACCCACGACTTCGTCGTTGAGCGAAATCAGGAGCATCCTCCAGTTGCCATACCCGCCGTGCTCCTTGCCCATCTCCGTCAGGAGCGTGTTCATTTCCGCTTGCGCCTGTTCGAGCGATACGCCTTTCTTCAGCCGTCCGATGCCCTCAAGGTAATGCGAGCCGCGCTGCGCCGGATCGCCCGCAAAGGAGAACGGCCACCAGGCGTCCACATCCTGGCCATAGGCCAACGGCTGATACTCGTTGCCGGGATGGGCTGTGTCCGGCGGCATCACGCCGACCACCGTAAACGGCTGCTGGTTTAACGTGATCTTGCGCCCGATGATCTCCGGCGCAGCGCCAAACTTCCTCCGCCACACGCGATCGCTCAAGATGATCTGCAGCCCATTGCCCGGTATCTCCGCCTTGGTGTCGAACTCGCGCCCAAGCTCCGGAGCCAGGCCAAGTACGCGGAAATACCCAGACGTAATGCCCATTCCATTCAGCCGCACCGGCTCACCCGAACCGGAGAGCTGCACATCGCCGCGCGTGAAGGCGGCCATTCCGTCAAAGGACTTGCTGCGTGTCCGAAAGTCGCGAAAATCAAAGGGATTCAGCGGAAATCGTGGATACGCCGTACTGGTGAAAAAAAGGCGTGCCAGCCGGTCCGGCTGCCGGTAGGGCAGAGACTGGATCAGCACGCTGTCGATCACGCTGAAGATCGCGCTGTTCGCCCCGATGCTCAACGCCAGCGTCAGCAGGATCACAACCGCAAATGTAGGATTGCCGCGCAACTGCCGCACCGCATAGCGAAGATCCTGCCGCGCGTTTTCGACAAAGCTCGTGCCCCGCGCATCGCGGCATTCCGCCTTCACCTGCTCGTGTCCGCCAAACGCAAGCCGCGCCCTGCGCCGCGCCTCGGCATCCGTCACGCCGGATGCTTTGTACTTCTCCACCTGGCGCTCGAAGTGGAAGCGAAGCTCGTCGTTCAGCTCCGTCTCTTCGGCATGACGGCGAAACAGCGCGCGCAGACGAAACAGCAGGTCATTCCATTTCTCACGCCACATGGCAACACCTCAGACACTCTCCAGAACCTGTGCGACCGCGGCCGCCAGCTTTCGCCAGCTCTCGGTCTCTGCTTCCAGCTGCTTCCGTCCCGTGCGCGTGAGCTCGTAATACTTGGCGCGGCGGTTGTTTTCCGATGTGCCCCATTTGGCCTTGATCCATCCCCGCCGCTCCAGCCGGTGCAGGGCCGGATACAACGATCCCTGCTGGATACGCAGCACATCGCTCGATACCTGCTGCACGCGCTCCGAGATGGCCCAGCCGTGCTGCGGCTCCAGCGAAAGCGTCCTCAAAATCAGCAGGTCCAGCGTGCCCTGCGGAAGATCGATACGTTCTGTTGTCAATGACTTGCCCTTTCACTTCTACAGGAGTAATACCTCAGCTCTTGTAGAAGTGCAAGGGGTAATTGGAAATTCTCCGTCAGGCTCATCGCGTCGAAGCGCATCTGTACTTGATCATCTGTTTCCATACAGACAGATCAACGATCGGTTATCTGAGCCCTTTTGCGGCCCTCTTCCGTCCAAAGAACTCTGTGATGGAAGCCACGGACAAACTAAAATCTGCGGACTTCCACGAGGCCGAGGTCTGGCCGAGGTCTGTGTGATCTCACTGGTTCATCTTATGGCCATCCATTGCGGGAGCGGTTTTTCTCCTTGCCGGCTTTCTTAACTTTCAACGTGAGCTGCGCGAGGCCAAGGGGCTCGACAAGCTGATCGCGCTGGGGAGCGTCTTTGTCGCTGCTCCATTGGCGACCTTTGGAGCGGAGCATCTGGTTGCGGCGCGATCCCTCGCGGAGGGTGTGCCGGTATGGATCCCGGCACGGCTGTTCTGGGCATATCTGGTCGGCATCGCCCTGATTGCTGCCGCCCTGAGCCTCACCGCAAAGAAGTATGTGCGGCTCTCAGTTCCACTCCTGGCGGCGATGTTTTTTGTCTTTGTGCCTTCACGATTCATATCCCCAACGCGATAGCCCACGCGAAGGATCGGTTATTGTGGACAGTCGCTTTTCGCGACCTTACCTTCGCGGCAGGTTCGCTTGCACTGGCCGGGTCTCAGATAGCGAACACGCGACCTCGCCTTTCACGCGTGTTGATTCACGCTGGACGAGTGCTCGTGGCCATACCGCTGATCGTGTTCGGCATTGAATATTTCCTGCATCCAGAGATCGACGCCCGGCGTCCCCCTGTTGAAGGTGACGCCATCATGGGGCCGCTGCCATTCGCGTGGGCATATCTCACCGGAATTGTGCTGGTGATCTGCGGGGCGGCAATCCTGCTGAACAAGTACGCTCGCAGCGCGGCCGCAGTCGTTGGATTGCTGATGACCCTGATCTCTCTGTTTCTGTACGCGCCAATCCTCGCCATGGCCCCCGGGCCGTCCCAGGTCGAGGCACTGAACTATGTGGCGGATACGCTCCTCTTCGGCGGGGTCACCTTGTTTTTGGCGCAGGCGTTGTACCGGAAACCAGCGACCGTAAAAGCATCTTCCTGAATCACTGCCGGATGTGCATCGGCACCCGGCCTTCACGCTCGCCCACCGTTGCAGCAGTTGAGCCGCCCCACTCGACGCGCCAACGCGACTCCCCTATCCTTATGACTGACCATGTCCGACAACCAGATTCAGGTTCATCTTCCCGACGGCTCCATCAAACAACTCCCTGCCGGCTCGACAGCGCACGATGTCGCCATGTCCATCTCACCGCGCCTCGCTGCTGCCGCCATCGTCGCCCGGATCAAGCCAGCCCACGCCAGCTTCGCAAACCGCGAGCACAGAGCCGCTGCCCGGCGACGAAAAATCCGAGCCCGGCGAGCAGGCCATGTACGCTGCGCCCGACGCCGCAGCCGAGCGCCTGGTCGACCTCCGCGCGCCGCTCACTGAAGACGTCCACCTCCAACTCCTCACGGAAAAGGACACCGACGCGCTCAAGGTCGTCCGCCACTCTGCCGCGCACGTCATGGCCACCGCCGTGCTCGAGCTCTTTCCGGAGACCAGG
This sequence comes from uncultured Acidobacteriaceae bacterium, assembly GCA_963750845.1. Lineage (GTDB taxonomy): Bacteria > Acidobacteriota > Terriglobia > Terriglobales > Acidobacteriaceae > KBS-83. The sequence continues at coordinate 486,062 of CAVVSP010000024.1, read as the reverse complement.
CTCGGCCACGGCCCTGCCACCGACGCCGGCTTCTTCTACGACTTCCATCGCGCCACGCCCTTCACCACCGACGATCTCTCCGCCATCGAGCTCAAGATGGCCGAAGTCGTCCAGCGCGATGAGCCCTTCGTCCGCGAGTACGAGCCGCGCGAGCAGGGCCTCGTCGACTATCGCGCCCAAGGCGACTTCATGAAGGTCCACTTCATCGAGCGCTTCACCCAACCCGGCGACGAGATCTCGCTCTACCGGAACGGCAAGTTCGTCGACTTCTGCCGCGGCCCCCATGTTCCCTCCACGGGCCGCGTCAAGGCCTTCAAGGTGATGAGCCTCTCCGGCGCCTACTGGCTGGGCGACGAAAAGAACCCGCAGCTCCAGCGCATCTACGGCACCGCCTTCTTCTCCAGAAAGGATCTGGATGAATACCTCGCTCTGCTTGAAGAGGCGAAGCGGCGCGATCATCGCCGCCTGGGCAAAGAGCTTGAGCTCTTCACCAACAATGAGGATGTAGGCGCGGGCCTGCCGCTCTGGCTTCCGAAAGGCGCGACCATTCGCCGCCTCCTGGAGGAGTACATCCTCCAGCTCGAGCGGGAAGCCGGCTATGACCACGTCTATTCGCCGGCACTGGCAAAGGTAGATCTCTACGTTCGTTCCGGCCACTGGGAGCACTACCACGAAGACATGTTTCCGCCCATGGACCTGAAGACGGAGCAGTTGGTTCTGCGGCCCATGAACTGCCCGCATCACATCCTGATCTACGAATCGAAACTCCACAGCTATCGCGACCTGCCACTGCGGCTCGCAGAGCTTGGCACCATGTATCGCTACGAGCGCTCTGGAGCATTGAGCGGACTGAGCCGCGTGCGCTGCATGACACTGAACGATGCGCACATCTTCTGCACTCCGGACCAGATCAAGGAGGAGTTCTCGAATGTGATGAAGCTGGTCGAGCGCGCCTATCGCGATCTCGGCATTACCAAATACAGCTACCGCCTCTCGCTGCGCGATCCGGCAAACAAGGAAAAGTACGTCGACAACGACGAGATGTGGGAGCTTGGCGAGCGCGTCCTGCGCGAAGCCCTCGACTCCCTCGGCCTGCCGTATCGCGAAAGCCGCGGCGATGCTGCCTTTTACGGCCCCAAACTCGACATCCAGCTCGCCGATGTGATGGGGCACGAGGAGACTTACTCAACCATTCAGGTCGATTTCCATCTGCCCAGCCAGTTTGGATTGGTGTACACCGCCGCCGACGGCAAACAGCACCGGCCGGTCATGATCCATCGCGCCATCGTCAGCACCATGGAGCGCATGGTCGCCTATCTCATCGAACACTATGCCGGAAACTTCCCGCTCTGGTTAGCGCCGGTGCAGGTCGGCCTGGTACCCATCGCAGAACGTCACAACGACTATGGCAAGAAGATCATGGAGCAATTGAAAGCCGCCGGCCTCCGCGTCGAGCTAGACAGCCGCAACGAAAAAATGAACGCCAAGATCCGCGACCTCACCATGCAGAAGATTCCCTACCTGCTCGTCTTCGGCGATAAGGAGCAGGAAGCCGGCGCCGTCAGCGTGCGGGTCCGGGGCAAGGGTGACCAGGGCTCGATGCCGCTGGCGGAATTCATCGCCAAGGCGAATTCGGTCGTTGCCAGCAAGTCGATCGATCTATAGCCGATTACGGAAGCGCCGAAGATTCCTTCCCGATTCCATGCGTAATTTCGCCCAGCTGCTCCGTATACCCCTCGTATGCTTGAGTGCGACGAGATCATGGCCGAGGCGCTGACCACCGACACGCAGCGGATCGCACGCGGCCTTCGCCACGGGGATGTGGCGCTGCTGCACGACCTGGTCGAGCAGTATCAGTTTCGTCTTGTCCGCTACCTCATCTATTTACTCGGACACCGCGATTCCGTCGACGACCTGGTGCAGGAAACCTGGCTGCGCGTTCTGGAGCGCGGCCGCTCGTACAACGGAAGCTCTCGCTTCGAGCCCTGGCTCTTCGCCATCGCGCGCAACCTCACCATCGACCACCTGCGCAAGCGCCGCATCTTCAGTCTGGATTCGGGCAATCATGACTCCGGAGACGATCCTGAGCAGAAGCGCGAGCCTGCATCCCTCGCCTCCAGTGCTCCATCGCCATTCGAGCTTAGCGGCCCGCACGGAAGAGGCGCACCGCATCGCGCACACGCTCGATACCCTGGAGCCCATCTATCGCGAAGCACTTGTCCTTCGCTTTCAGGAGGAGCTGTCGCTACAGGAGATGTCGGCCGTCATCGGCGTGCCGCTCACCACGGTTTCTTCGCGCATCTACCGCGGCCTTGCCAGCCTGCGAGCACAAATGGAAGGAGACGAGCATGCAAACTGATCTTCATAACGAAATGCGCCACATCATCGACAACTCGCTCGCGGGCGAGGCCTCGCCTGTGGAGCAGCAGGCGCTTCGCAAGCACCTCCTCGTGTGCGCCGCGTGCCAGAAGTACGCGAGCGACAGTCGACGCGCCATCGTCAGCCTCAGTGGCTTTTCTTTTGCCGCGGACCCCGGCTTGACGGAAAAAGTCCACGCGGCCCTCGACCTGCGTGCGCAGCAATTGCAGGCTGCGCAGCCCAACCGGAAGCGGATCGTGCAGGTCAGCATCGCCGCCCTTCTGCTCACCATCGCGGGCTCCTTCGCCGCGTTGCACATGGGCAATCCGCTTGCCGCGTTCCTTCATCTTCCGCCCGCTCAAGCCCAGGCGGGATTGCTCACCTTCTGGATCGCGCCCTCCTGGTGCTTCGCTCTTTTATTGCCCGTACTACTTCTCGTTTCGGCCCGCTCGGCGAACAGGAAAGGACACATCGTATGAAGCGTCATCAGTTTTGGGATGTTGTTCCCCAGCCAATCCGGATCGCCGCCTGCGCCATCGTCTGCGTCGCCATCCTCATCGGGTTCATCGCTGGAGCCGTTCATGGTCGAGTCACCGGGCTGGTCAACACGTCACCCGTTCTAGAGTCGCTCGCTGGCATTGGCATGGGTCTGCTCGCTGGCGCATTTATTGCGATCTGGCTTCTCTGCCTCGGCTACGTCTATGCGGACGCGCGACGCCGTGCCATGCCGCCCGTCCTCTGGACACTCCTCGCGCTCCTGGTTCCTAACTTGCTTGGATTTCTTTTCTATTTCGCGCTGCGCCGGCCGCTCATTTCGCCCTGCCCGCAGTGCGGACGGCCAGGAGAGTCCGGGCGATTCTGCCCCTCGTGCGGCTTTGACAAACTCTCAGCCGCATCCGGCAATGCTCCCTCGCAAGCTGCCTACACCGGACCCAAATCCAGCCCTGCTTGAGACAAGCTCGTAAACTAAAAAAATCGCTCGCGTGCTCCCAGAATCAATAAGTGGAGTTAACTTTTTCCTCGAGGTGCTCGCATGCAACTCAAGCCCTTCCTGCTCGATGCCTGGATCGACCAGTACGAACACGACATAGAATTCAACCTTGCTGCGAGTACCGGACCGGCCTGGACCGTAAACGACATCCTTGCGCTCGCCGACCACGAGACGCGTCACCGCTTCCTGAACCACAAACTGGTCTACGGCCACCCTGCCGGCGCAGACAGTCTGCGTGAAGCAATCGCTGCAATGCAGAGTGTCCCCGTAGAGTCGGTGCAAATCGTGACCGGCGCCTCTGAGGCGCTGGTGGCGCTGATGTGGCTGGCCGCCGAGCCCGGCGCGAACGTCATCATTCCGCTGCCCGGATTCACTACCTTCTCGGCACTGCCGGAATCTCTCGGCCTGGAAACCCGCTTCTACCGCGTGCGCCGCGAGAACGGCTTCCGCATCGACCCCGACGAAATCAAGCGGCTCGCCGACGCGAAGACCAAGCTCATCCTGGTCAACAGCCCGCACAACCCCACGGGCGCGACCATCGGCGACGGCGAAATGGAGGCCCTGCACGACTTCGCCGCCGAGCGCGGAATCCAGTTGGTGAGCGATGAGGTCTACCATCCCATCTACCACGGCAAGCAAACGAAATCGGCGGCGCGCCTGCCGCACGCCACCGTCATCGCCGACCTGTCCAAAGCCTTTTCGATCGCCGGCGTACGAACGGGATGGATGATCGAGCACGACGCCCAGCGCCGCCAGCAATACTGGACTGCGCGCGCCTACTTCTCCATCTGCAACACCACCACTGGAGAGATTCTTTCGGAAATCGCGATCCGCAATCGCGATGCCGTGCTCGGGAAGACTCAGGAAGTCGCCACCCGAAACCTCAAGCTCCTCGAAAACTTCATGGAGGACCATCGCGACATACTCGGCTGGATTCCGCCGCAGGGCGGCATGACCGCGTTTCCCTGGCTGGTGAGCGGAGAGAATGCCCGCCCGTTCTGCCAGGCCGCCGCCGAGCAAGGAATCCTGCTGGCTCCGGGCGATTGCTTCGATGTGCCCTCGCATTTCCGCCTGGGCTTTGCTGCGGCCGGAGACAATTTCCCCAAGGCGCTCGACCGCTTCGGTGCGTTCGTAAAGAGCTGGTCGGCGAAGATGGTCACAGCATGATGGAAACACCCGTCATCAAACTGCATGGCCCAAGCTACATGGCGCCCTGACTATGACCGTAGACCAGTTCCGCGCATCACTGCAGCAACCCGCGCCGCCCGCGACATTGCCGTCGTTGCTCGCCGCGCTGTGGTGGGACGCCAAAGCCGATTGGACCCGGGCGCACGAAATCGCGCAGGCCGAAAATGGAGCGGACGCAGCCTGGGTTCACGCCTACCTCCATCGCAAGGAAGGCGACGACGGGAACGCCGGGTATTGGTACGGGCAGGCGCGCCGGCCGCACTGCAAGCTGTCCTTCGATGCGGAGTGGGAGCAGATCGTCTCCGCCCTTATAAACTCGCCCTTATAACGATGAAGCAGGAGCGTCCACGCTTATGACACGACCGAGCACGCCCGGGATTTCGCCCTTCTTCATCGTCAGCAACGTCGATCAAACCATCGCCTTCTACCGCGACAAGCTTGGGTTTGAGACGAGATTCCAGCAGCCGGAACGAAATCCCTTCTTCGCCATCCTCGGCCGCGACGGAGCGCAGCTCTTCGTCAAAGCCGATAAGGATGTGGAGCCGCTGCCGAACTCCAGGCGTCATCCCTTTATGCGTTGGGATGCCTATGTCGATGCACCCGACCCCGACGGGCTTGCAGCCGAATTTGGCGAACACGGCGCAATCTTCAGCACACCGCTTCAGGATACGCACGACGGCCTGCGCGGCTTCGAGATTTGCGACCCTGACGGCTACGTTTTGTTCTTCGGCCGTCCCAGATAGCCGCCTGGGCGCTCATCGAGCGATCTATCCCGCCTTATTCACTCTCCCCGAACACATAACCATCCCAGGTCGAGCCGTCCTTCAACAGGACTTCGTAGGTCCGCCAATACGCACCGTTTGGGATGTTGCCTTCTTTCCTTACCCGAGCCTTGTAATCGCCAACCGGCAACAGCGCATCCTGTCTTTTGCCGGCCGGACGGCCACTCAGCACCAGGCGATGGCCATCGGTCGTCACATACAGCCGCTGCGTCACATCGTTCAATGGCCGTTGGGAATGACCTCCAGATCACTCTTCGATACATGCATGTTGACGGTAAATTGCGCAGGATCACCTCGGCGACGCCCACACCGCCGCGCTGCCAGCCGAAATTGCGAGAACCAATGCCACCACCAGCAGAAGCCGTTTCATATCTCTCTCCGCAAAGTGCAAGATCGGGAATCGGTAATACCGTGAACGCACAAACCTGCCAAATCACCCTACGCAATTCGCTACACTGGAAATAGCTCGATCTTCAGAACACACTTGAGCGTGGAAAGTCGCAAATAAATGCGCCTCTAAGTCCTTGTACAAGACGAATTTAGCGATAAGTCGTTTGCTTGGACGAATTTGGCCTTCGGAAGCCCCTCTAAACGACTGTATCTGCACCAGTTACATACCAGCCTCCCGGTACGGGGAGGGGGGAGGGGTCCGGTAACAGTACCAGGCACTTTTTCATTGTTACGGAGAATTACTGGGAATTAGAGCAGGCCGCAATCGGTGGAACTCTGCACCCGCACTGGCTCATCGACGGTATCGCCACGAATCTCACGGCCGTGAATACTGCCGTCACGATCACGGAGTGCGCCGCCGGCCCGCCTGGCAAAGGCCGCCTGGATCTCGCTCAGAATGGAAAGCGCGATCTGCTCCGGCGTCTCCGCGCCAATGTCCAGTCCGGCAGGCGCATGCAGAGCGGGCGGCGTGGTATCGCGCCCCAGCCGCGCCAGCAGGTCGAGCGTCCGCCGCCGCGAGCCCAGCACCCCCAGGTAGCCGAGCGGCTGCGCCAGCATCGATTCCAGAAAAAACGAGTCCTGCGCAAAGCTGTGGCTCATCACAATCGCCGCAGTCCGCCCATCGAGCGGCAGACCAACCAACGCCGCGGCATCCTTCGCCACGATCACACGAGCCGCCTCAGGGAACCGCGACTCCCGCGCAAAGTCGGGACGCTGATCCAGCACCACCACGCTCCAGCCCAGCCCCGCGGCCTGCGCCACGACAGGCTGCGCATCGGTCCCCGCCCCGCACACCACGAGCTGCACCGGCGGCATCAGCCACTCCAGAAAGACGCGGCATCCCGCGAGTGCGCCCTCGCGCAACTCGGCAATGAACGAATAGCCAATTTCCACACAGCGCTGCAACAACCCGGTCACTTCCGGATACTGCTGCACACTGTCCAGCGCAAACCGCTCTCCCACGCGAAGGCCGGAGGTCGTCGTCGCTTCCACCACCACCGCCAGCGCCGCAGCCTCACGGCTTTCGGTCACACGCTGCTGCGCCAGCAGCGGATGCGTTGCATCGGCAATGCCAGCGCCTGAAATCCGCTCCAGCAGCAGATCGATGCCGCCGCCGCAGCCGAGTCCGAAGCCCTCATTGTCCTCTTGGGTCGATGTATCGAAGGTCTTGAGCACGGCAGGCGACTCGGAGGTCCACCAGTGTGCGCGCCGGCACAGCTCGCCTTCCAGGCAGCCGCCGCTCACCGCGCCAATCCGCGAGCCATCGGGCAGGATCAGCATCCGCGCACCCGGCGAGCGATAGGACGATCCGCGCGTGCCCACGACGGTCACCAGCACACACACGCCGCCCGAAGCCTGTGCGGCCGAGAACGCGGCCATCATGCGGGCATGTTCCTGCATGCTTCCAGTTTACTCACTCGGCCTGGGTGATGCACGGCGCTGGCGCACGGCCTGCTATGTTGGCGATATGGTGCATGTATCCAGACGAGTCGACATGAGCGGCGTCGCCGCCATCCTGTTGGCCGCCGGCGGCAGCCAGCGTTTCGGTACGGACAAGCAGTCCACGCTCATCGGCCAGGTTCCGCTGCTCACCCGGGCGGCATGCGTGCTGCTCGACGCCGGCTTTGACATGCCCATCGTGGTGCTGGGGCCGCGCGCGGCGGAGCATCGCCCGCTGCTCCACGGTCTGCCGTTGCGCGTGGTGGAGAACCGGGGCGCCGCATCCGGCATGGCCAGCTCACTGGTCGCCGGCCTGGATGCAGCGGGCGACTGCGACGCTGTCGTCGTCACCGTCTGCGACCAGCCGGCCGTGACAGAGGCGCACCTCCGCGCCCTTGTTCTTGCATGGCGCAAGACACGCCACAGCATCGTCGCCTCCAGCTATGCCGGCACCCTCGGCGTTCCCGCCCTCTTCGCCGCCACCCACTTCGCGGAGCTGCGCGAGCTGAGTGGCGACCGCGGCGCCGGACCCATCCTGGCCCGGCACGCCAAGTCGGTCTACACCATCCCCCTGCCGGGGGGCGAGCTGGACATCGACACTCCAGCCGACCTCACCCGCCTGGGAGCGCCGAAGATTGCAGAGGGCGAAAAATTCATCCCTTCGTAATCCACCGCTCCATACACTCAACGCCATGCGCGATGCACCGCTTGCCGTAACGGCCAGGAGCGGCCTGCACGAGGGCACCACCATCCTCGTGCTTCAAGGACCCCTGACCCTGCAGAACAGCTTCGACTTCCAACGCGACCTGGCCGAACACAAGCCCGCGGTGCTCATCCTCGACCTGACCGAGTCGCCCTACATGGACTCGGCGGGTCTCGGCCTGCTGATGAACTGCTACGTGTCCGCAGAGAAGAATGGCCGCAAGCTGCTGCTTGCCGGCGCGAATCAGCGCATCCACGCGCTGCTCGAAATGACGCGGGTGGACCTCATCCTGAAGAGTTACACGACGGCGGCGGACGCCGAAGCGAGCATCCGCCCCTGAACGGCTCGCTCAGACCTGCTCGGCCTCGGCCTGCTTCAGCGTGAACTGTCACTTCCTTCGTGCCGTGCCGCGGATGCTTCGCCCGCAGGGTCAGCGTGCCCGGTTGCTCCCCGGCACGAACCCATACCGCTACGGCTCCGCCGATGAGCGTCGCCGGGTTGTCCCCAATCAATATTGCCGACCCCGTCGCGGACGCTGTGCCGGGCCCCTCCAGCTCCAGCGTAATCGCATCGCTGGCAAACGGCCGGATCGCCCCGTAGCGGTCATTCATTCGCAGCAGAACGCGCGTGGTATCGGCGCCGTCGGCCACCAACTCGGTATCGTCCGCCAACATCACGAACTCATGATCCGCACCATCGCCGGAGTAGCGCTTCGACACCACCTGCTTGCCGCCGATGTAGCCGTCGATGCGCAGGTCGCCCCAGTTCTCGCGGATCTTCTCGCCAAAGTCCACATCGAACGGCGCGTACTTCAGATGAGGGAACTGCGTACGATCCGGATCGGCCTCGGCCAGCAGATGTTCACCAGAGTCCGTGATCGTGTAGATCTTCACGTGATCGCAGTTGGAGCAGATGAGCCCCTTGGTAAAGCCAACCGACTCATCGTTGCGCGCCCAATGGAACGCGGGCTCCAGCACGATCTCCTCCGCCGGATCGCATTGCGACTTGTAGAAGAACGCCGCCGGCTTTGGCTCGCGGAAGATATCCGCCACCCCGTGGTAGCAGATGCGATCGCCGGAACCGAAGTTGGAGTGCGTGTTGTAGTCGAAGGCGCACCAGCCGATACCGCCCGCGTACTGCGGATCGGACGCGAGCGTGTCGTGCACCCGCGCGTGGCGGATAGTGTGCTCACGCAAGCGCTCCATGCTGTCAAAGGTCTTGCAGGGATACGTGTGCCCCACGAACTCCGTGTTCAGGTAGCGCGGATGATTCGGCTTCTTCATCGGCCATCCGAAATCGTTCATCGTGAACACGTCCTCCAGAAACTCCGATTCCTGGAAGTAGCGAATGCCGCCGGTCTGCCGCGTCGTATCAAGTTGATGCGCCAACGCATTGGTGCGCGTGTAGAAGTCGTGGTTGTCGCGCGACTCGTTGATGCGCACGCCCCACAGGATGATGGATGGGTGGTTCCAGTCGCGGCGAATCATGCGGCCTACATTGTCCACGGCGATGTCCTGCCACGCCTTGTCGCCAATATGCTGCCAGCCCGGAATCTCTTCCAGCACCAGCAGTCCAATTTCATCGCAGCGATCGAGAAAGTGCCGCGACTGCGGATAGTGCGAGGTGCGGACGATGTTGCAGCGGAAGTTGGTACGCAGAATGTCCGCATCGCGGCGCTGGACGCGGCCCGGCATCGCCTGGCCTACATAGGGAAAGGTCTGGTGACGATCGAGTCCGCGCAGCTTCACGATCTTTCCATTGAGCGAGAAGCCGTGGTCGGTGAAGGAGGCTTCGCGAAAGCCGATGCGTCGCGTCTGCTCATCCACTACCTCGCGGCCGCGCATCAGCCGCACACGGACGTGATACAACTGCGGGCGATTCAGATCCCACAGCTCGACCTTGTCGAGCCTGGGAATCTCTACTGTGTGCTGCAGTTCGCCATGCGCCAGGCTCGCAGCAGGAATCTCCTTCGTCGCTTTGCCCAACACGCGGTCCCCGTCCAGCACCTCAGCCGTCAGCGAATAGTGCTCATGATTCGCACTCGCCAGATGCTCCAGATAGCACTTCACATCGACGGCGGGCTGCGTCATCACATTCTTCGGCGCGGCGAAGATATTTTCGAGAAAGGTCTGCGGCACCACGCGCAGCGCGACCTCGCGATAGATTCCGCCAAAGGTGAGATAGTCTACTTCGTTGCCAAAGGGCGGAATATCCGGGCGCTCCGTCGAATCCACTTCCACGGCCAGCACGTTGTCGCCGTTCGCATTCAGATGCGGCGTCAGTTCAAATGAAAAGGGCGTGTATCCGCCCTTGTACTCTCCGAGCCGCTGCCCGTTCAGCCACACCGTCGAGGCGGTCATCACGCCTTCAAAATCGACGAACACGCGTCGTCCGGCGACGGATTGCGGCAGCTTGAAGTGCCTGCGGTAGGTGGAGACGAAGGTGTAGTCGTGTTCGTTGAAGCTGTGCCACGGCAGCTTGATGTTGGTATGCGGCACCACCACACGCTCAAAATGTGCGTCGCTGAAATCGCGCGAGGTCGCTCCATCTTCGGCGGTGCGGCTGTAGAGCCAGCCTCGATTCATCGGCAGCGTCATGCGTCCACTTGCTTCCGTCTCCGCCGATGCATTGCCATCTGCCGCAAGTGCTCCGGGCACAAACGTTGCACCGGCAATCAGCGTGCCGGTGGTTTTGATGAAGCCTCTCCGGTCCATGAACCATCCCCTTTTCGCCGCTTCAATGGAGCTACGGCAATCGGCACCAGCATACATGCAAGCGCTTTCCTGAGTCGGATAAGCTTGGAGGCACCCGAGTAGAATCCGCTGGGGAGTCAGGTCGCGATCTCGCAGTCGTGAATGCTTGGCGCATAGTCGCGGTGTTGGCCATGATGCCAGAGCTGCTGCTTTCTTTGGGACAAGCTCGCCGCATTCGCGATCCTGATCGGCATTTCGACCATGACAGCTAGTCGCGCAACAGACTTCCCCCACAATTGCTTGGAGCATGCCGACGCGCGCTGTCCTTCAGCGGTACTCTCCGTAGCGCCGCCGGCAAGCCGGTGAGCGACGCTTCTGTAGAGGCGGAAGCAGCGAGCGCACGAAATCCGTCCAAGCGGACGAAATTATAACGACGCAGCAGGCGCATTCAGTTTTCCGCTCTGCCAGCGGGCAGTTATACGCCTCGGCGCGGAGAAATCCGGCCTCCGCACTCGCATGCGAAGCCCCGTTGCATTGTCAGAAGGCGATCGAAAGCATATCGACTTGATCCTTGTCACCCGGCGATGTATCGTCTTCCACCTCTCCGGCTTCTGCGATGAGCTTTTCCGACCAGCCGAACTTCACCGTGGCGGGAGTGACGGATTGGACGGCTGTCGGAGGGCATGGATCGGACTCTATCCTGCGAACGAGCGAGGACCTCGCGAAAGAGACACTCGCGCTCAAAGCGCAAGGCGCATCAGTCAACGCAAATGAAAACGACGCATCGGAAGGCAAGCTGCGCGCGGCGCTTGCCGCCACTCCGGGAAGTTTTGCCGCCAACCATCAGTTGGGCGAGTTCTATCTTCGGGCCGAGAGGTATCGTGAGTCGCTGCCGCTGCTGCAGGCTGCATATCAGATTGATCCTGCGAACGATGGCAATGAACGCGACCTGGCTTTGGCTTACGAACAAACCGGAGATCTTGAGCAGGCCCGCGTGCACATCCAGAATCTGTTGAAGCGCGGGAACGACGCAGACCTCGATCGCATGGCCGGTGAGCTCGACGAGAAGCTGGGCAATCCTCTCGCCGCGGTGAAGGAATATCAGCAGGCTGTGAACCTGGACCCGAGCGAGCAAAACTACTTCGCGTGGGGGTCGGAGCTGCTGCTGCACCGCGCTGTATGGCAAGCGACAGAGGTTTTTAGAAACGGCGTCAAGGCACATCCCCAATCTGCCAGACTACGGACGGCCCTGGGGACAGCTCTCTTTGCCGGCGCGGTTTACGACGAGGCGGCGCGCAGTCTCTGCGATGCTTCGGATCTGGATCCGGCAAATCCGGAGCCTTACATCTTCATGGGCAAAGTCGAGATGGCGGCGCCCACGCCGTTGCCCTGTATTGAAGCGAAGCTGGCGCGATTTGCGCAGGAAAAGCCGGATAACTCTCTCGCAAATTATCTCTACGCCATGGCTATCTCAAAACGGCAGACATTGTCCGCAAACAAAATCGCCACGCAACAAGTAGAGGACCTGCTCTCAAAGGCAATTTCGCTCGACCCGAAATGCTTTGATGGGTATCTGCAGCTAGGCATTCTTGCTGCGTCCCAGCATGATTATGAGAAGGCGATTCAGCTTTACACCAAGGCGCTAGAGGTCGATCCGCAATTGGGCGAGGCTCATTATCGGCTGGGTGTCGCCTACGACCGGCTCGGACAGCGCGAGAAAGCGCAGCAGGAATTCCAACTTCACGACGAGATTGAAAAGCGCCAGGCGGCGGCGGTTGAGCGCGAGCGGCGGGAGATCAAGCAGTTCGTCGTGGTTCAGGGGCAGCCGGCAACTTCCATAGCTCAGTAAGGACGACGCAGACGCAAATCTCATTTGCCCGAAACGGTTCTACTTCGATTTCGGTTTGGACGTCGCGACGATTCCTGCACCCTCGCGAATGGTGAGTATCTGATTCGCTTTGACCCGCGTGAACCGTTCGATCTTCTGCGTCGTCGGCCACTTCACTTCAATAGCATCCACGGTCTCAAGCTTCCCCAGACCGAAGTGCAGCCGCAAATCGCTTTGCGACATTACGCTTGCGCCGCTGTGCACTTCATCCATCTGGATATGCTTCCCGGTAAAGACCCGCACCCGCGCGCCGATAGCAGTGCGATTGCATTTGGTTCCCACCAGCTTGAGCTTGATCCAGTTCTGCTTGTTGCCCCCTTCGTTGCGAAGAAGCGAGGGTAGATCGTTCATGTTCAGGATCAGCGCATCCATGCCGCCGTCATTGTCGTAGTCACCAAACGCGGCGCCCCTGCTGGAAAAGTGCTCACTGATGCCGGGTCCCATCTGCGAAGAGACATCCTTGAAGCGGCCATCGCCGAGGTTCTTGTAAACCAGCCGTGGGTTCTTGAATTTCTGATCGAAATTGTATTTGTCTATCTCCGGGTAGACATGCCCGTTGACCTGAAGAATGTCCGGCCAGCCATCATTGTCGTAGTCAATGAAGCCGCAGCCCCAGGCCACATAGCCGCTGTTCACTCCAATGCCCGCAGCAAATGTCACGTCGCTGAATGTCCCGTCGCCATTGTTGTGATAGAGATTGCAGGTATCGTCCGCGAAATTGGTTTTGAAGATGTCGAACCAGCCATCGCAGTCGTAGTCCGCTACGGCGATGCCCATTCCGGCCTGTTCGTGACCGCTGTCGCTGTACGCGCAATTCGCCAGCACGGCGACATCGGTGAAGGTGCCGTCATGATTGTTCTGAAACAGAATGCTGGGCTGCGAGTCCACGGCAACATAAATATCCGGCCAGCCATCATTGTTGAAGTCATACGAGACAGCGGTGATGGAGTATCGCGGACCGGCCTTTAGAATCCCCGCCTTCTCCGAAACGTCGGTAAAGGTCCCATCTCCATTGTTGTGATAGAGGATGTTGGTATCGGCGGGAAGTCCGCGCGGGCCGCACATGATCGGCACGCCTTTCCACTGGCAGTAATGCGTCGCGTCAGCCGATGGAATCTTGTCCGGATCCAGCTTGATGTAGTTGCATACAAAAAGATCGAGAAAGCCGTCGCGGTCGTAATCGAGAAAGGTGCAGCCCGCGCCCCAGCGAACATCCTTCTGGTACAGCCCAGCCTTCCGGGTAACGTCGGTAAAGGTTCCGTCTCCATTGTTGTGGAAGAGGATGTTATGCCCCCAGAAGCAGCAAAACAGATCATCCTTTCCGTCGTTGTCGTAGTCGCCCACACAGACGCCGGTCTGCCAACCCGTCCGCGCCAGCCCTGATTTCTCCGTTACGTCGCTGAAGGTGCCGTCGCGGTTATTCTTGTAAAGGCGGGAGGTCGGCGCCTTTCCCGGCGGCCAATGTGCATCCAGCCGATCGCCATTCGTAAGGTAGATATCCAGCCAGCCGTCATGATCGTAGTCGAAGAAAGCTAATCCACTTCCCTTGGCCTCGATGATCGAGCGTTTGTGATCGACGCCACCCCACACGTTGGGATCATGCAGCCCCGCCTGCTGGCCCACATCCACAAACTGAACTGGAGACACAACGGGATTCGACAGCGCGGCCTGCATCAGCGCTGCATCTCTCCACCGCCAAAGCGGCGTGGCAAGCGCCTCCGTCAGCGCACCGCTGAGCATGACAAGAGAAGATCCGAGAAAACGGCGCCGAGGCACATGCATAGAGAGTGATTGCGATTATAAAGATCGAGGCTGGGATTCGCCGGCGCTTGCAGGGCGCATCAGGGTAATGAGTTCAGTGCATCCATGGCCTGTTTTGCATTTGCGTTTTCCGGTTGCAGCCGCAGCAAGTCCTGCAGCATCTCTTTCGCTTTTGCCTTGTCGTTCTGCATGACGTAAAGGCGCGCAAGGTTGAGATACGACTGATCGAAGCCGGGATGAACGCGAATACAGCTCTTGAATTGTTCTTCTGCTTTCGCGTAATCCTGCTCGCGGACAAAGAGAACACCCAGGTTATTCAAGGCTTCTGGATAGTCTGGCCGCAGCGCAATGGCCTTCTGCAGGAAGCTGGCTGCATCCTGCAACTGGTTCTGCTGGGCGTAGAGCATTCCCAGGCTGTAGTTGGTTTCCGGATCATCGGGCTGAATTTCCAGAGCATGTTTCAGAGATTCCTGCGCCTTCTCGAAGTCTGCCTGCCTGCGATATACATTTCCCAGGTTCAACAGCGCCGTTGCGTAGCCGGGCCGCAACAGAAGCGACTGGCGAAAGTTCTGTATCGCTTCGTCGGCGTGTCCCTGCTGAGCGGCCATCATTCCCAGGTTGTTCCACGCTTCGGGATAGTTCGGCCGCAATTTCAACGCCTGCTCAAGATAGCTGCGTGCCTGCGCGTATTCATGTCTTTGCAGGCTGAGCGTTCCCAGGTTGTAGTAGCCCTCGGGATTGTTCGGCTTGGTAGCGACGACCTGTTGAAAGGACGCAGCCGCCTCATCCAGGTAGCCGTGCTGGAACATCGCCACACCGTAGGTGAAATCATTGCGTTGAAATGCGCCCTGATACAGTGTGCCCGCAAATGGAAGCGCTCTCCGCATGCGCTCGGCTGCTGTGGCCGGGACAGACTTCACATCCTCGAGAACGCGCTCAGGATCGATCGGCCCTTGATAGACCCTCACGATCATGCCTTCTCGATCCACCAGGAACGAGGTTGGGATCCCAAGGTCTCTGCGCCGATCGAAGAGATAGCGATAGATGATGTTGTAGATACCCGCCACGTCTTCCGTTGCGAAGAGCACCGGGAAGGAGAGTGCTTCGTGGGTCGCGAACGATCGCGCTTGACTCGCAGCGCGCGTGTCATCCACGTTGATCGCCAGGACCGTCACATGACCGGCGGCAAGCCTCGACTGGTGGCGATGGAGGAGTCTCAACTGCTCGCTCGAAAGCGGTGCGGTCGTCATCCAGAAGTTGAGCAGCACAAAGTCGCCGCGGAACTCCCGAAGCTCTCGTTGGTTTGCCGGCGAGATCCGGCAGGGAAAACTCGGGCGCCCGCAACGGTTCGATCAGCCATGTGGCCACATGAGTGGGCAACTGCTCTGGCGGCGGCTGTGGTCCCGCCTGCGCATATGCAGGAGGAGGCGCATTGAAAGGTTTGGCCACAAATGCGGCCGAGCCCTCTTCCACTTCGATGCGATGATTCGCGGGCAGCGCCGTCAACTCCTGAGAGAGCCCGCTCGGCCAGTGAATGGTGGCCCGAACCGGTGCTTCCTGCTTTCCAAGCCCGAAGAATATTTCCTTGGAATGTTGGGCGAGGAATCCAGATCCAGCCTGCAGATATTTGGTCTGGCGCAGCGCTCCCGACTCGACGGTGATCGCTGCTCCAATGCCGTCGCGATTGCTCTTCTTTCCTCGCAGGCGAAAGGAAATCGAGTGGCCAATCTCCTGCATCGCATTGCGCAAAATCCGCAGTTGCGGCGCGTTTCGATTCTTCAGTACGACTTCCAGCCGTCCGTCGTGATCGAGATCGGCGAGAACGAAGGAGCGTCCGTCTTCCGGAAAATCCATCCCCACGCACGCCGGAGACCTCCGCGAATGTTCCGTCCCGGTTGTTCGCGTACATCACATTTCTCTCGTAGCCGCTCCAGGAGCTATCCGAACGAATCAATTCGTTCAGCGCCTGCCATCCGCGCTCGTAAGCCAGCGCGGGCGTGGCATCATCGGGCGATTTCCCTACCACCTGCCGCCAGAAGAAGCTGGCGAGATCGCTTCGGTCCAGCGCGGAGATGTAGCCGTTGGCGATGTAGAGATCGGGGTAGCCGTCGTGATCGAAGTCCCAGAAGTCCGAGCACCAGGACCAGCGGCCCATCTCCACTCCGGCCTGCTGGCCGATGTTTTCGAACTGCCCATTCCCTTTGTTGCGATAGAGCGAATTGCCTCGCGCGTGCCGCCGGTAGAGCGCTTGGATCTCTTTCGAGGATGTTTCGTGAAATATCTTCTGCGTGGAGACCCGCTGGCCTGCCGCCGACCACATATTCGCGGCATAGATATCCTGTTTGCCATCGTTATCGAAATCGGACCAGCACGCGCTCATGCCGGCGCCTGCATCCTCCACGTGGGCTCCGCCGGAGATCGCGGTGAAGGTGCCATCGCCGTTGTTGCGATACAAGTTGCTGCGCCCGAAATCATTGGCGACGTAGAGATCAGGCGACCCGCTCGCATGCCGATTCGCCCCACGCGCAGGCGAAGCTGTAGCGATCATTCTCTGCGTTCAACCCTGCCGCCTCGGTCCGGTCTACGAACATCGCATTGCCTTCGTTGTGCAGCAGAAAATTTGCCGGACCATTCCGCGCGTCGAAGTACGGGACGGGATAGTGATACTGGTCGAGGCCCAGATAGTAGCTGTAGAGGCAGAAGTAGATATCAAGGCGTCCGTCGCGATCGTAATCGGCGATGGCCGCATGCGTGAATGTGCCCTCCGGGGGCGCGTGCAAATTGGAATGCATCGCGCTTGATCGCGAATGTGCCGTTGCCTTGATTCAGAAACAGCAGAGGTCCGCCGCCGCAAACCACCAGAAGGTCCTGAAGCCCTCTGTTTTGAAAGTCGGCAAAGAGAGCACACGCAGTGTTGTCCAGCACACCGACTCCTGATTTTTCGGTCACGTCCTCGAAGGTTCCGTCGCCACGGTTGCGATAAAGCCGGTTGGGCAATCCTGCGGGTTGGCAAACATAAATGTCATCGAAGCCGTCGTTGTCGAAGTCGCCCGCCGCAACACCGTTGTTGCCGTAAACGTCGATGCCGCACGCGCCATCCAGCACCGTCCGCCAATCGTCTGCGCCGCGCAGCATCTGGTTTTTATACGATTCCGCTCCGCCCAGGGCTTGCTGCGTAACGTCGACGAAGACAGGCTCGCTGGCACGGCTGAGCGTTTCCACGCCGGCCCCCCACCTTCTGGCCTTCCATCTCCCTGCTTCATTGCGCACCCACACGGTGTGCCAGGTGCCAATGCATTCCTCTCGTCGCTTGTCGATGCGTTCGCCGGCGATGTCGTATCGAATCTGTACCCGGACCGAAAGCGTGCTGCTTGCAGTCTCTTCGATCGCCGTGATTTGAAATTCCGCCACATCGATTCGCGAGTATTGAGCCAGCCAGGTCTGAACTTCCTGTAAGAATCGTTCTTTCCCGGGAACGATGCCGGCGCCAAATTCTCTTCTCACCACGGCGATTCCGTATCCGTCACGCAGGGTGGTTTCCCTTGCGGCGATCAGCGGAGTGGCTTCGATCGCCTCATCGAGCGAGTTCGCCAAAGCTGAATGGTCGTGGGCCGATTTCCGAAGTGCAGTACTCCACCCATCAAGGACGGACTGAATCTCAAAGGCATATTTCTCATTGACGAATTCGTCCGAACCCGGCGCCACTAGCCGGAGCACACTCTCCAAAGGAGATTTGGTGGGATAGTGCGGTCTCAAGCGGATATCAGAAAAATGGAAGGGCGAATCCTCTCCGGCAAGGGCGGGCCCAAACAGGAGCGAATATCCATGGAGAGGCGATGGACGAAGCAGCAGGGGCGCCACCCCGAGGCCTTTCAGGAGCGTCCGTCGGGAAAGGCTGTGATTGTCTCTAGTGTGACGCGGCATCCTCACGGGTCCCGTGCAGACGGAATGCTATCACCAATGCCAGCCCAGACCTCTGCCCGGAAGATTTGCTGCCGGAAAGCACGCAGTTTGCCCTTTTGATGCCCTGGTTCCGGAGAACTATTCGGCACTCCACCTTTTGGTTGACAAGCCTTGGGAGATTGGAATAGTGTCCTGCCCACTGGGATGTAACCGGTTACTTCGCTATGATTGTGTCCGCAGCGATGTAACCGATTACCTCGACCGGCTAATGACAGAGGGCAGTTGCTCCAAATGCAGGAATGGGCCTTACGAGGGAGAGAGTGAGGTATTTTTATGGCCAGTGATCGTAATAACGTTTTCTTGCGGTTTAGCCGCATCGCCTACATAGCCGTTGCATGCCTGTTTCTACTGGCGCAACCGCAACATCTATTCGCTCAGGTGGACGCAGGCGCCATCGACGGAGTGGTTCAAGACTCCTCCGGCGCAGCCGTGCCCAACGCGCACGTGACCCTCCTGAACACCGACCAGGGCATAACCCTGGAGGCCACGACGGGCGGCAATGGGGAATATATCTTCTCGCCGGTCAGAATCGGGCACTACACCCTCAGCGTGACAGCGCCGGGCTTCTCGACGACTACTCAGCAAAATCTGACGGTGACAGTCGGGCAGCATTTGAACGTCCCCGTCAAACTGAGCCTCGGCGCTGCCTCGCAGACGGTTCAGGTCACCGCTGCGCCGCCGCAGCTGCAGACAGATGAAGCGTCGGTCGGACAAGTCGTCAACCAGCGCACCGTCAACAGCCTGCCTTTGAACGGACGCAACTTTACGTTTCTTGCGCAGTTTGCCGCGGGCGTAAACACGCCGCAGGCCGACACCCGCGGCAACGCCGCCTCTGGCGCATTCTCGGCCAATGGCCTGCGACCGGCGCAGAACAACTACCTGCTGGACGGCATCGACAACAACTCCAACGCCGTCGACTTCCTGAACGGCACCAACTTCGTCATCCTGCCTCCGTTGGACGCGATCCAGGAGTTCAAGGTGCAGACGGCAGACTTCAGCGCCGAGCTTGGCCGTTCCGCGGGCGCCGTCCTGAACGCCACCATCAAGTCCGGTACCAACAGCATCCACGGCGCGGCCTGGGAATTTTTCCGCAACGACAAGCTCGACGCCGCTGACTGGTTTGAAAACAACTCGGGCACCAAGAAGGGCGAGCTGCGGCAGAACCAGTTCGGCGCCTCCATCGGCGGCCCGATCATCAAGGACAAGCTCTTCTACTTTGGCGACTATGAAGGGCTTCCGCCGCGTGCAGGGAACCGTTCTTACCGGCAGCGTTCCGACGCTGACGGAGCGAAACAGCGGCTACACCAATCTGTCCGATTTCATCACTGCACAGACACGGCGCGCCGCGGACCGACGCCCTGGGCCGGTCCATTCCCTTCGGCACGGTTCTTGATCCCGCGACGACGCGTGCGGTGACCGCAGGCGCAGTCGATCCTGTGTCCGGTCGCGTCGCGACAGCAGACAGGCTTTGTTCGCGATCCGTTCGGCATCTTGCGGAGCAAGCACCGCCGTCTATACGCTCGCCGGCTGCGGCCTGAATCAACTTCCTGCCGGCACGCCTGGATCCGAACGCCATCAAGCTGCTGAATCTCTATCCCGATGCCGACCAACGGGCGGCTTTACGAACAACTTCACCAACAGCCCCAGCCTCTTCGAGCATCGGAACGCCTTTGACGTTCGCGTCGACTACAACCCTCCGCAAAAGATCAGGTATTCGGCCGCTTCAGCTATGTGGACGATCCGCAATTCATCCCCGGCCTCTTTGGCGGCATCGCGGACGGCGGCGGCTTCCAGCAGGGCATTCAGACCGCATAAGTCCGACCAGTCGGTCGCTCGGCTATACCCACGTCTTCACGCCGACCACCATCAACGTGGCGCGCGTCGGCTTCAACCACCTGCACACCACCCGCTTCGGACCCGAAGGCAACACCGCAGGGCATCCCCGCGCAGTTCGGGATCCAGGGCATCCCGCAGGTCAACGAGAACGGCGGCCTCCCGGCGATCGTCATCGCGGGTCTCAAGTAACTTGGGCAGCAACGACTTCCTGCCCTCCGACGAAGTCAGCCAGACCCTTCAGATCACGGATGACTTCACCAAGATCTACGGCAAGCACAGCTTCAAGATGGGTATGGAGTATCAGAACGTGAACTTCTAGACCCTGCAGCCAGCGTTCTCACGCGGTGAATTCGACTTCAACGGCAACTACGCCGGTGTCCCAAGCCAGAGCGGCGACCAGACCGGTCGCGCGCAATTGCTGCTGACCCCAACACATCTCGACCGTCGGGTGGCGCTAACGGCGTTGGCGGCGCGAACCAGGTGCAGGCTTCCAATATCAGCAAGACCTACGATCAACGGTCCTACCTGGCCTTCTACTTCCAGGATGACTTCAAGGTCAGCCCCATATTCACCCTCAACCTTGGTCTCCGCTGGGATTACTTCAGCCCCATCTCCGAAACCAATGGCGGCCAGGCCAACTTTGTTCAGAACGGCCCTCCAACCGGTGGGCCGATATACCTGATCCCCGCGTCGGGCAAGGCTGACCGGCATCTGTCTTCTACCGCCAACAATCCTTCGCTGAATGGTCAGGGCTTCCTTGATCTGTTGGCCAAAGACGGCATCGCGCTTGGCTCAACCAACAAGTACGGAAACGCGCTCGTCCAGACGCAAAAGAATAACTTCGCTCCACGCGCCGGTTTCGCCTATCAAGCGACACCGAAACTCGTCGTGCGCGGCGGTATTGGTCTCTTCTACAACTCCTTCGAAAACCAGGGATACGGCCCGAACATCGGCGAAAACTATCCCTTCGTTTACAACTTCAACTTCCAGGGAGATGGCTCCGATACTTCGCCCTTCAGCGCTGGATCCAATCCCTATGGCACCTGCGGAACAGCGGTGCCGGCGGCAGCGCGCCGATCGGAACCGGTCTCACCTGCGCGGCATTTACTCCTCTGGCGGTAAACGCCAAAGGTCTGAGTCTGCAAGGCCTTCAATTCAATTACCAGACACCACGTACTTTAAGTACGAACCTTACTCTCCAATATGCGTTGACGAACACCCTGTCCGCTCAGGCGTCATACGTCTTCACGGACGGCAGCGATCTGCAGCAGGCATTGGTAACAATAGGCCTTCTCAACTTCTGCCCGCCAACATAAGTACAACGCCTTATGTGCCATTTCCCGATTTCAGTCAGAATGCCAGCTACCAGCGGACTATCGGAAGCAGCATCTACAACGGCTTGCAAACCAAACTCGAGCAGCAGTTATCCAACGGTTTAAGCTATCTCTTCACCTATACCTACTCCAAGACACTCTCGGATGCAGGCGACCTATTGAATGGTGGCAGTACGAACGGCATTGCGCGCCCCATGGGTGCCCGGCCTGGGTCCACGCTTTGATTGGGGCCTCGGCCAACTTCGATATTCGAAATGTATTCCACATAAGCGGCAACTATGAACTTCCGTTTGGCAAAAACAAAAAGTACCTTGCCAACTGCCGGCAAGTTGGCAGACCAAGTCATCGGAGGATGGAGCGTCAACTGGATTTCGACCCTGCAGGGAGGCCAGCCGATTGGTCTCAGTTGCCCAACCGGAACAACCTCGGGGACGGATTGCAACGACATACAAGTTCCCGGTCAGAGCCAGAAGCTTGGCCTGAAAACCAAAACGGATGCTAACTGGAAAGATCAACCTCTTCTGGTTTGGAAATCCGGCCGCGTTCAATCAGCCTTGCCAACTCGGCGCGGATGGGAATCCCGCTGCAGCACTACGCCGGCGGGATGCGTCCTCTGCCCGGTTCTGCCATCCTGGCGGACGGCCCCTCGACAACATCCGGACCGGGCGTTCATCAGTTCGACTTCTCGGCCTTCAAGGGCTTCCAGATCAGCGACCGCATCTCGATGCAGTTCCGCGCTGAATTCTTCAACATCCTCAACCATCCGAACTTCAACGCTCCAAACTTCGGCGGCAATGGCGTCACGGCAATCGGAGGCTCGGGCAACTTCACCAACGCTGCCTTCGGACAAATCGGATCCACTCGCTTTGCTCCTTACGATCCGCGGCAGATCCAGTTTGCTCTGAAGCTTTACTACTAACGCTGTACTTGCAGGCAAGACCGACACCCCGGAACCACCTTCCGGGGTGTCTCTTTTTGCGCGACGATTGCTCATGCGACCATTGCAGAGGTGTTTCGTGAGCAACGGGTCTCCGTTCCGGCTCGTCATCCTTGGGTTCCTGCTCCTTTGCGCATCATGCGCCGCAGCCCAGGACGACCATGCCGCCACTCTGAATCGCGACTTTCAATCGGCGGTCTCCCAGTACAAAGCAGGAAATCTTCCGGAGGCTGCCGCTCAGCTGGAGAAGCTGCTACCCCAGGTACCGGAGAGCTTCGAAGCGCATGAGCTTCTCGGCCTCATCTACGCCGCACAATCGAAGAGCCAGCAGTCGATAGAACAACTGCAAATAGCAGTGCGCCTGAAACCAGACTCGGCGGCCGCGAGAACAAATCTGGCGACGGGGCTCCTGCATGCAGGAAAGTCTGGGCTGGCGGAAGAGCAGTTCCGCCATGCGCTCGCGCTGGAGCCAGATGATTTCCAGGCGAACCACAATCTGGCTGAGTTCTATCTCCAAACCGGAAAGATCGCGCGGGCGACTTCCATTTCTCGAAAAGGCGCGGCAGATTCAGCCTTCTTCCTACGACACCAGCTATAACCTGGCGCTGGCCTACTTCCTCTCCGGGCGCCTGAACGACGCGAGACAGCTCGCCCAGAGCACTGAGCAGCAGAAAGACACCGGCGAGCTTCACAATCTGCTGGGAAAGATCGACGAGAAGGATGGAAAGTTCATCGAGGCGGCGAACGAGCTTGAGACCGCCGCCCGCATGGATCCAAGCGAGGACAACCTCTTCGTCTGGGGAAGCGAGCTTCTTCTGCACCGGACCTACGAGCCCGCCATTCAGGTCTTCCAGCAGGCGACACAGCGCTTCCCGAATTCGCCGCGCTTGCGGATCGGGCTGGGCATGGCGCTCTACTCACGCGGCCGATACGAGGAGTCGATCAAGGCGCTGCTCACGGCAGCCGATCTCAATCCCAATGACCCGCGCTGTTATCTGTTCCTGTCGAAGGCGTACCTTAGCTCGCCAAATCAGGCAGACGAGGTAATTCAGCGGTTCCGGCGATATGCGGAACTCGAACCACAGAACGCGCTGGCGCAGTATTACTACGCCGTCAGCTTGTGGAAGGGAAAGCGATCGGAAGCCAACAGCATCAACTATGCGCTGGTGGAGTCTCTGCTGCAAAAAGCGATCGCGCTGGATGGGACTCTGGCGGAAGCGCACTTGCAGTTGGGCATTCTCTACGCTGACCAGCACCAGAATGCGAAGTCGTTACCGGAGTACACGCGTGCGCTGGAATTGAATCCCAACCTTCCGGACGCGCATTACCGGCTTGGCCAATACTATGTCCACGCCGGGCAGAAGGATCGCGCGCAGCAGGAATTCCAGACCTTTCAGCAACTCCAGGCGCATCACCAGGCCGAGGTCGATAAGGAGCGCGCCGAAGTTCGGCAGTTCGTCTATTCCTCCGGCTCTGGCGCTGCGAAGCCCTGAAATGAGTTCGATATCCTGCAAATGTAGACAGTGCGGCGCGCTGCCGCGGAGATCCCACGCCATGCTCGCTTCGCTGTCCTCTGTGCGATGCCCGTTGAAACGGCGCGGGCGTTTGGTCATTGCAGCGACATTCTTCGCGCTATGCATCCCTTCGGTAAATAACGCATTGGCGCAAATGACTCCGGCGGACACAGCGAAGCTTCAACAGGCGCTCGCCGCGTATGACCAGGGGCGTTCGCAGGAAGCACAGCCCATCCTTAAGGATCTGCTGACACATCATCCTGCTAATTTTGACGTCAACGAGACGCTGGGCCTCATCCATGCGGAAGCAGGCGACTTCTCCGCGGCGCTGCCCCTGCTGGAGCATGCCGCCCGTCTGCAGCCCCGCGCAGCCGTCGCGCGCGCCAATCTCGGCACAGCCTACCTCAAACTCAACCAGCCGCAGAAGGCGCTCCCGGAGCTTGAGGCTGCCGCGCAGCTACAGCCGCGCGATCAGCAGACGCAGACCAATCTTGCCCACGCCTACATGGAGAGCGGCGCGCCTGCCAGGGCTGCACAGGCATTCGCTGCCGCAGCCGCGCTGGGGCCGCTCGATGCCGACACCACGCACGACCGCGCCCTCGCGTTACTGCAAAGCAACGATGCGGCCGGTGCCAGGCGTGTGCTCGATGCCATCCCCGAGAGCAGCCGCAACGATGCCACCGAAGAGCTCGCCGGCGAGACGGAGGAGCGCCTTGGCAACTACCAGCGGGCCGAAGAGCATTTCGCCCAGGCCGCGCACCTGAATCCGACCGAACCCAACATCTATGCGTGGGTCGTCGAGCTGCTGCGCCACTTCTCCTGGCAGCCTGCCGTCAAGGTTGCCGACTACGGCATCCAGCAGTTCCCCGCGAGCACGCGACTCAAGGCCGCACGCGGCATCGCCTTCTATGCCGATAACAGATATAAGGAGGCAGCCGCCGTCTTCGCCGATCTGCTCTCCGCCGATCCCGACAACGCGACCTGGGCCAGCCTCCTGGGCCGCAATTGCGCTCTCATCGCGGACGCCGGCGCCAGCGGATGCGACAGCCTGCAACGCTTCGCGGAGCAGCATCCCGAGAACGCGGAGGCAGCTACCTATGCGGCCACCGCGCTGCTGCATCAGCCCGCGGAAAAACGCGACAACGCCAAAGCCCGCGCACTGCTCCGGCAGGCTATCTCTGTCGATCCAAAACTCGCCGACGCCTACTACCAGCTCGGCGTGCTGGATCAGGAAGAGAGCCGCTGGCAAGAGAGCACCACGCCGCTGGAGAAGGCCATTGCCATCCAGCCCACGCTGGCCGAGGCCCACTACCGCCTTGCGCGCGCATACTCTCACCTCGGCCGCCGGGACGACGCCGCAAAGCAGATCGAGCTGCAACAGCGCTACGCTAAGGAGCAGAAGGATAGCCTCGACGCGCGGCTGAAAGAGGTCACTACTTTCCTAACCGCGACGCCGAAGTAGACACCGCCGTTCATCGGAGACTTTCCGGCATGCCCTCCGCGCCATCCAACTTCGTCCGATACCTCTTCGGCTCCAGTCCGGATGCAAAGCAGGGTGCGTCCGATCGCCTGATCGCCCGCTGGCTCTTTCTGCGTGCCCTCGGCCTCATCTATTTCTCCGCGTTCTTCTCTCTCCTCTTCCAGATTCGCGGCCTCATCGGTCCGCAGGGCATTCTGCCGGCGGGCGAATACCTCGAGCATGTCCGGCATGGTCTCGGCCCGCTGCGCCTCTGGTACGCGCCCACCATCCTGTGGCTCTCCGCCGGCAACCACATGCTCATCGCGCTTTCAGTCGTGGGCATGCTTGCCTCGCTATTGCTGGTTGCAAACATCTGGCCGCGCGCCATGCTGCTTATCTGCTTCATCGGCTTTCTCTCTTTTGTTGGCGCGGCGCAGGACTTCGCAAGCTACCAGTCCGACGGCATGCTGCTTGAAGCAGGATTCATCAGCCTCTTCCTCGGCCCCTGCCGGCCTGCTTCCCGGCTGGGGAGCCGCGTCGCCGCCGCCGCGCGCCAGTGTTCTGCTGTTGCTGTGGGAGTGGTTTCGCATCTACTTCGAATCGGGCGCCGTCAAGCTGCTCAGCGGCGACCCGCACCTGGCGCAACTTCACCGCCATGGACGAGTACTACCAGAACGGTCCGCTCCCCACCTGGATCGGCTGGTATATCCAGCACCTGCCGGAGTGGTTCCACAAGGCCACCGCCTTTACCACCCTGCTGATGGAACTTGGCCTCGTCTTTATGGCCTTTCTGCCGCGGCGCTGGCGCATCGCCTGCTTCTGCATCGTCACCCTGTGGCAGGCCGGCGTCATCCTCACCGCCAACTACACCTTCCTCAACTATCTGGTGCTCGCGCTCGGCGTGTTGCTGCTCGATGACCGCCTGCTTCGCCGTTTTCTTCCCGCGCGCTTCCGCAAAAGCTTCCCGCAATTACCCGAGCCCGCATCGCTGCAGGACGAGATCACTCGAGATGACGTACAGGCGACGGAAGCCCCCATCGGCAAGCCGCACACTGCGTTCAGCCGCCATCTGGGAGCGATCCGCATCGCCGTCACCGCGGTGATGCTCACCTGGGTCTTCTACAATACGTCGCTCTTGCTGATACATATGCTCTGGCGCGCGCAGCCGCTGCCCGGCGAACCTATCGTCGCCCTGGAGCCATTCCGCATCGCCAATCAATACGGCCTCTTCGCCGTGATGACTCCGCATCGCTACGAGATCGAATTCCAGGGCTCGAACGACGGCGTCAACTGGACCGCATATCCCTTCCGCTACAAGCCGCAGGACCTCTCCGCCGCCCCCGGGCTCTATGCCCCCTATCAGCCGCGCTTTGACTGGAACCTCTGGTTCGCCTCGCTCGGCGCGTGGCCGGAGTATCCGATTGTGCCCCGCACCGAGGAATTGCTGCTTACCAACCAGCGCGACGTTCTCCAGCTCTTCGCCGGAAATCCGTTTCCTGAAACCCCGCCACGGTATGTTCGTGCCGTCCTCTGGCAGTACTGGTTCACCTCCATGGCGGAAAAGCGGGCCACCGGCCGTTGGTGGCGACGGCAGCTCCTCGGCACCTATGCCCCCACCATCCAGCGCACCCCCGACGGCCGCTTTGTCATCCTGCGGGATGCCTCGCTTTCCGGCACGCAATAAGCCGTAAAAGTCACTCGCCGCTGATGCATGCTCCGCGCCAACGGGCGTATCCTGTTCGGCATAGGAGTACGTCTATGCAGCGCAGAGACTTCCTTCGCCGCTCCGCCTCTGGGTTGGCAGCCACCTGGGTTGCCAGCAAGGCCGCCCGCGCCGCCACCTTCGCTTTACCGCCTGTCTCCGGCAAATACCGCGCGCATGATGATGTCGTGCTCGGCCGCACTGGCATCCGCACCAGCCGGCTTGCCATGGGTACCGGCACCATCGGCAGTGGCGGCGAGTCGAATCAGACCCGTCTGGGCACCAGCCCCTTCGTCACGCTCTTGCTCGACGGCTACCACGACAACGGCCTCCGCTTCTTCGATACCGCCGACTCCTATGGCAGCCATCCCTATGTGGCATCGGCTATCAAGCAACTGCCGCGCGATAAGGTCACCGTGCTCACCAAGACCGACCATCGCGATCCCAAGGATGTACGCGAGGACCTCGATCGCTTCCGCCGCGAGCTCGGCACCGACTACATCGACATCGTGCTGATTCACTGCGTCACGGAAGACGACTGGACGACGCGCTACCGCGGCGTCATGGATGTGCTCTCCGAGGCCAAGCAGAAGGGCATCATCCGGGCCCACGGCGTCTCCTGCCATTCGATCGAAGCTCTGCGCGCCGCCGCTGCGGCATCGGACTGGGTCGATATCGATCTCGTGCGCCTGAATCCGGTCGGCGCTCATATGGATGCCGATGCGGACACCGTAATCAGCGTCGTCAAGCAGATGCGCAAGGCCGGCACCGGCATCGTCGGGATGAAGATCCTCGGCCAGGGCGCCATGCGCGATCGTCCTTCGGAGGCAGTGCGTTTCGCGCTGGGCAGCGGTGTGCTCGACGCCTTCACCATCGGCGCCGAATCGCGCCACGAACAGGACGACCTGACTCGCCGCATCGCCGCTGCGTAAACTCCCGGCGCCCTCATGCCTGCCAGCTCTGCACGCGGTCTCTGCAGAGCTATGCCATTCTCGCGATGCATATAATTGAGCCGTTGGCTGGCCTTTATCATTCCCCGAGCGATGGTGTCGCACGAGTGAAATTATCGGATTACGTTTTCAGCAGGCTGAAAGATTGGGGCGCGCGTCACGTTTTCCTGGTCACCGGTGGCGGCGCGATGCACCTCAACGACTCCATCGGCACCTCCGGCCTCCACTACATCTGCACCCATCATGAACAGGCCGCCGCCATGGCGGCTGAAGGCTATGCGCGTATTGCGAACGCTCCCGGCGTGCTGAATGTCACCACTGGACCGGGCGGCATCAACTCACTGAACGGCGTCTTCGGCGCGTGGACCGACTCCATCCCGATGTTGATCCTGTCCGGGCAGGTAAAGCGCGAAACCTGCATGGCGACCTACGGCCTGACCGACCTGCGCCAGCTCGGCGATCAGGAAGTCGACATCATCCGCATGGTGAAGGGCATCACCAAATATGCCGTCTTCATCAACGACCCGGATTCGATCGCCTATCACCTGGAGCGCGCCTGGTACCTCGCGCAAAACGGCAGACCCGGCCCCTGCTGGCTGGATATCCCGGTCGATGTTCAATCGGCACAGGTCGATCCGGAGACACTGCGCCACTACGATCCGCGCGAAGACGAGCTGCAGTTCGACCGAGCCACGGTTTCCGCGCAGGTCAAAGACGTTCTCGAACGGATTGCAAACGCGGAGCGGCCCGTCCTCTTCGCCGGCAGCGGCGTGCGCCTGGGCAATGCGCTTCCTGAATTCGAACGCGTCATTCGCCTGCTGCGCGTGCCGGTCGTCACCGCGTGGACGCACGATCTCCTCGCATCGGACGATGAGCTCTTCTGCGGCCGTCCCGGCACCATCGGCGAACGCGCCGGCAACTTCACCGTGCAGAACTCCGACGTTCTGCTCGTCCTGGGTTCGCGGCTGAACATCCGCCAGACCAGCTACAACTGGGCTTCCTTCGCGCGCTTCGCAACCAAAATTCAAGTGGATGTCGACGCAGCCGAGTTGCGCAAGCCATTGCACCAACCCGATATACCGATCCACTGCGATGTGAAGCTGTTCCTGGCAGAAATGGCACGTCAGCTTATGGACTATCAGCCGAAACACGAGAAGTGGCTTGCTTTTGCCAAGCAATGGAAGGCGAAGTATCCCGTCGTGCAGGAGAAGCAACGTGTCCCTGGCCCACCGCTGAACTCCTACGACTTTATCGACAAGCTCTTCGCCATGCTGACCGGCGACGACGCCGTGGTCTGCGGCAACGCCACGGCGTGCATCGTGCCTTACCAGGCAGCGAAACTGAAAAAAGGCGAACGCCTCATCTCGAACTCGGGCTCCGCTTCGATGGGTTACGACCTTCCAGCCGCGATGGGTGTTGCGGTTGCCCGCGGCAAGCGCACCATCTGCCTCGCCGGCGATGGTTCCATCCAGATGAATGTGCAGGAGCTGTCGACGGTCGTCGGGGAATCAGCTACCCATCAAAATATTCGTCCTGAATAACAACGGTTATCTTTCCATACGCCAGACGCAGACCGGGTTTTTCCAGGGCCGCAAGATCGGCGAAAGCAAAGACACGGGCGTCACCATTCCATCCATGTTGAAAGTGGGTCAGGCCTACGGTCTGCCTTCGTTCAGCATCGCCACGGTGGCGGACCTCGAGATCGTTCGCCGGGAACTGGACACTCCGGGCCCAACCTTATTCGATGTCCAGCTCGATCCCGCCCAGGAGTTTGAGCCGCGTCTTCGCTCGAAGATCGCGCCCGATGGCAAAATCACGACGCCGAATCTGGAAGACATGTATCCCTTCCTCTCGCCGGAAGAATTGGCGGAAAACATGCTCGCAAAGGAAGAAGAGTGAGTGCCAGACTGCCGCGATGCGTGCTCTTCGATATGGATGGCACTCTGCTCGACTCGCTTCCCGGCATTGCGTACTCCGTGCAGGCTGCCTTCGATGCCGCGGGCTTGCCCGAGCGCGCCTACGACCTTCGCCAACTGATCGGGCCTCCGATTCGCACCATATTGTCGCGAGCAGCAGAGACCCACGATCCGGCTCTTCTGGATACGCTGGAACGGCACTTTCGGGCGAGCTATGACAGTGAAGGCTGGCGGCAGTCGGTATGTTTCCCTGACGCTTTGGAGGTATTGCAGGCGATGAAAAAGAGCGGGCATCGTCTTTTTATCGTTACCAACAAGCCTCGCCACAGTTCGACCATGGCCATCGAGGCGGAAGGCATCGCCCCATTTTTCGAGCGGATCTACACACGCGATTCCATAGATCCACCCTATGCCACCAAGGCGGATATGCTGCATGCACTGTTGACCGATCAGCGTCTTTCCCCGCAGGAGTGCGTCATGGTCGGCGATACAATGGAAGACGCCGGTGCGGCCGCGATGCATAAGATCAACTTCATATTTATGGAACATGGGTACGGCGAAATGACTTCTGCACATCCGGTCATGCTGAGGCTCGGCAAGTTTTCTGAATTCCTGCCATACCTGGCAATGGAGAACGTCTAGTGATCGATAAAGATATCTTTGAGGACCTGTTTGTTCTCGAGTTAGCTAACAATCACCTCGGCAGCGTCGATCGCGGTCTCAGAATTATCCAGGAGTTTGCACAGGTCGTACGCTTCAATAACGTACGCGCGACGATCAAGCTGCAGTTCCGCGACGTGAGCACGTTTGTCCACAAGGACTACCTGAACTCCAGCGAACGCTATATCGCGAAGACGCTGCGCAGCGCTTTGACCGACGATGAATATGCAACGCTCGTCAAGGCAATCCGCCAGGCTGGATGTATTCCCACGGCGACGCCTTTCGATGAACGCTCCGTGGATCTGTGCGTCGAGCTAGGCTTGCCCATCATCAAGGTCGCCAGCTCCGATCTGAATGACTGGATCCTGCTCGAAAAGATCGCCAAGACCAAGAAGCCCGTCGTGATCTCTACAGGCGGCTCCTCACTCAAGGATCTGGACGATGTTGTCACCTTCTTCGCTAACCGCAACATCCCTCTCGCGGTGAACCACTGCGTATCGATCTATCCGTCGGAAGATTCCGAGCTCGAGCTCAACCAGATCGACTTTCTGCGCAATCGCTATCCCAACAACACCATCGGCTTCTCCACACACGAGTGTTCCGACTGGAAGGACTCGATGCTGATTGCGTATGCCAAGGGTGCGCGCACCTTCGAGCGGCATATCGATACCGATAGCGACGGCACCAAGGTGTCGCCCTACTGCAGCCTCCCGCACCAGGTCGATGAATGGTTCAAGGCGTTGCATAAGGCAAAGGCGATGTGCGGGGCTCCTGGTTCGCAAAAGCGCATTCCGCCCAGAAAAGAGATTGAATATCTGGATGCTCTGGTCCGCGGCGTCTATGCCAAGGAAGACTTGCCCGAAGGGCACCAGTTAACCGACCAGGATGTCTACCTGGCCATTCCGCTGCACAAAGGGCAGCTCTCCTGCCGCGAGCTGATGAATGGTGAGTTGCTGCTCCACCCCGTCAAAGCTCATCAGGCCATCCGTATCGACGATATCGAGAGCCCCTACTCCCAGATTCCATCGCTGCGAAAGACCATCTATGCCCGCGGTATGGCCGAACCAGTCGACTCCCCCGCGGCCGGAACCGACAAGGTGCGCCTTATGCCTTCCGGCACCGAGGAAGCCTCGCGGAAGTAGTCTCGGGTGGCTGCAGGCTGACCCGATGCTTCTGCGCCAAGTCTCTCTAGCGTGCAGCCACAACCGGCGCCGACGGAGCTACCTGCGCTACTGCCGCATGCGCTGAGTTCTGTTCCATTGCTGCCTCGTGCGCAACGATGCTCTGCGCCGCCACTATCGCCAGTGGAATGCTGACGTACAAAGCCAGAATGCCGAATGCTGCCTTCATGATCGTTCTCCGCAGCGGAATGCCGCAAAACGATCCTCCCATTGGCGGAGTCCAGCCATCCCTCCCACCTTCGGCGCACCGCAGTGACAACCGTACTCATTTCCCAAAATGACCCGCGGCAGACCCCCGCATCGCTCCTTCAGGCACCACCATTGCGTGATCTCCACCTCCCACTTCCGGTACCGCAAAGCGTTACCACGCGCCCAAAGACAGCCATATAGAGCCGCCTTTACGCAACGGTCCTGTTCGTAGCATCCCTTTTCTGTTTCACCTCTTCTCACTCTCAACAGCCATGTCGAAAAAGCAAAAGCGCTCCTTAGCCGACCCCACCTCTCTCGATCCGCGAAGCGATGACACCTTCCAGGTCATCATTGAGACCCCGAAGGCCTCCCGGAACAAGTACAGTTACGATCCGGAGCAGGGCATCTTTGTACTCCGCAAAGTGCTTCCGGAAGGCATGGTCTTCCCGCACGATTTCGGCTTTCTTCCCCGGACTCTGGCGGCGGATGGCGACCCGATCGACGTTCTTCTGCTCATGGATGTGCCGGCGTTTCCCGGCTGCCTCGTGCCATCGCGCCTGATCGGCGTCATGGAAGGCGAGCAACTCGACGGCAAGAAGAAGGTTCGCAACGATCGCTTGATCGCTGTCGCAGAATTGAGCCATGCCTACAAGGACTGGAAGAAGTTGCGGGACCTGCCCGATCAATTCATTACGGAGCTCGAGGCCTTCTTCGTGAACTACCACGGCCTCGAGGGCAAGAAGTACAAGCTGCTGGGTTGCAAGGAAGCCAAAACCGCGCTGGATCTGGTCAAAAAAGCCCAGAAGGCTGCCTCCCGCACCAAATGAAATGACAAGGCGCAAACAATTGTTCCGCGCCAGCCACAGCCTCGCGGGACTACACTAGTGTCGTCTTCGCAGGGCAAGTCCCGAAGCACGCGCCGGGCACTCTCTGCGGGGAGAGACGGGGCAGTACCCATGGCGAACTCTCTCTTGTCCACACCCGCGGCCGCCTTGCTGGCCGTCGCGCTTTGCGGCGCACCGCTCCTGGCGCAGGATGCCACACAGCCCGAACCTGCCAGCAACGCGGCAGACACCGTTGCTGCTCCGCAGCCGGATGCAGCCGAGACGGCGACTACCACCAGCACTCCGGGAGTTCGCATCGTGCGCCTGAGCCAGGTGAATGGCGAGGTGCAACTGGACCGCCAGACCGGCCGCGGCTTTGAAGCTGCCTTCCCCAATCTGCCCATCATCCAGGGCGGAAGGTTGCGCACCGGCGACGGCGTCGCCGAAGTGGAGTTTGAGGACAACAGCAGCCTGCGCCTGACCCCGAACAGCCTGGTGGAATTTCCCGTTCTCGCCGCCCGCCCCGACGGCACTCGCGCTTCGACGATCCATGTAGCAGCGGGCGCCGTCTACGTCAGCCTGACCAAGAGCAAGGACAGCAGCGTCAACATCACCTTCGGCAAGGAGACGCTGGCCCTTGGCCCCTCCGCCCACATCGAGCTTGCCGTGAACGGCACGCAGCCGCGGCTGGATGTGCTGGACGGCACGGTGCAGGCGGTGAACGGCGCGACCACCATTACCGTGGGCAAAAAAAAGGCGCTGCTCTTCGATCCGGCAAACGCCACCGCTCCGACGCTGCTGAGCAAGAATGAAAAGGGTCCGTACGATGCCTGGGACAAGCAGGCGGTCCAATATCACAGCCGTCTGGCGCCCACCAACGGCAACTACGGGGCTACTCCATATGCCTATGGTCTGGCCGACATGAACTACTACGGCAGCTTCGCGTCAATGGGCGGCTGCGGCATGATGTGGCGTCCCTACCTCGTCAGCGCCAACTGGAGCCCTTACTCGAATGGCCTTTGGGCCTGGTACCCCAGCGCGGGCTACTCCTGGGTCTCGCCCTACCCGTGGGGATGGACTGCCTTCCATTCTGGAAGCTGGAACCTGTGCAACGGCAGCTGGGGATGGCAGCCAAATGGCGGATGGAACGGTCTGCAAAATACCGCGGCTGTAAACGGGCGCGGCTGGCCAAAACACCTCCGGCCGCCGGTTCACACCCACCCGCTCAGCCCGACCATCGTGGCCGTCAACGAGAAGCCGCTGGTCGCCTCCAGGCTGAATAAAGACTCGTTCGTCTTCCGCAAGGATTCCGCGGGTCTGGGTGTGCCACGTAGCACATTCGGCAAACTTGGCCATATCTCCAATAACGTCGCCCAGCACGGCTCCATCGAAAGACCGGTGTACATTCCGTCTTCAGCCGGCGGCGGGCAAAACGAGCATGC
Source organism: uncultured Acidobacteriaceae bacterium (assembly GCA_963750845.1). Classification (GTDB taxonomy): domain Bacteria; phylum Acidobacteriota; class Terriglobia; order Terriglobales; family Acidobacteriaceae; genus KBS-83. The sequence continues at coordinate 451,901 of CAVVSP010000024.1, read as the reverse complement.
GGCGTCAACTGCCCTGGGGCACGGCGCCACTGCCAGCCACACCACCCCGACAGGCAGTCACTCGACGGCTATCAACTCTCGTTCTTCCGCTTCTTCCGGCGGCAGGGCGGGGCAGGCCGTTTCCACCGGTTCATTTGGAGGATCCCATGCGTCGGGCGGCTCCGTTGGGGGTGGCTCGATGGGAGGCGCCTCCATGGGCGGCTCAGCGGGCGCTTCAGCCGGCGGCGGAAGCCACGGATCGGCCGGCGGGCACCACTAGAACGATTTCCGTCGGCGACCCGGTGCAGCGAGTCTTCGACACTCCGGACCCGTCTTCAGGACGTCTTAAGGGAATAGGCTATATGCCTTCAGGCGGGAGCTTTACATGCCTGCCTTACGTATCCGCAAGGTGCGGCTCTCGAGATGGTGGACGGTTCCCCCCGTTGTGATCGTTCTGGCCTTCAACCTTCTCCTGGAAGAGATGTGGCCGACGATTTCAGGGCGAGTCCAATTCCTGATCTTGATAGCGGCCAGTGTGATCTCGTTCGGGCTCGTGTTCGGCATTGCGTGGCTGATCGCTCGCTTGCGCGCTCCCTGGGATGATTCCTAAATTGTGAACCCACCACGAGTCGCCGCATTTCCGGCTCCAATCGTATGTCTCCAGATCGAATACGTCTCCGGTAAGCTAATTTACTTGCCGATGCAGAAGCTGGAAAAGATCCGGTTCAGGATGTCATCGGCGGTCGTCGCCCCGGTGAGCTGATCGAGTTGCTGCAGCGCCGCATATAAGTCCAGCAGCAGCATTTCGTGCGGCACCCGCTCGGCCAGCGCAGCTCGTGCCCGCGTCAGCGCCTGCGTGCATCCCTGCATGGCTTCGTAGTGCCGCAGGCTGGTCAGCATGCCGCCTTCGGCGTTCCTGGGTTGCCAGACCCACGCACCCGTTCCAGCAGGCGCGCGCGCAGCTCCGGCACACCCTCGCCGGTCAGCGCGGAAACCTGCGCCAGCTCACGCATCTTGTTCTGCGTGTTTGCAACTCGCATCGAGGCGCGTGGGGCGAGCCAGGTCGATCTTGTTGAGCACCACGCAGCGGCGACCGCCCTTCCAGGGACGCAAGCAGCCGTGCATCTTCCTCCGGCAGCCGCAGCACGCCGTCGGCATCGACAGCCGCCGTTGCATCCAGCAACAGCAGCACCAGGTCCGCATCCGCCATTGCGCCTTCGGTCCGCGCAATGCCGTGGGATTCGGCCTCGTCCTCGGTCTCGCGCAGCCCTGCCGTGTCCACCAGCTCCACCGGAATACCACCCAGGGAGATGCGCTCCGTCACCAGGTCGCGTGTGGTGCCCGGCGTCGCCGTCACAATCGCACGTTCGCGCTCCACCAACCGGTTGAAGAGCGAGGACTTGCCCGAGTTCGGCCGCCCGACAATCGCCATCGTCAGGCCGCTATGCACCAGCCGCCCCTCGCGAAAGGTCGCTGCGATCGGCGCCAGCGCGGCATCGAGCGCATCCAGCCGCCGCGCAATCTCCGCATCCGGCGTTACGTCAATATCGTCTTCCGCAAAGTCGATGCCCGCTTCGAGCAGCGTCACCAGCGCCACCAGTTGCTCCTTTACCGGAGCGACCCGCCGGCTTAATGCGCCGCCAAGCTGCTCCGCGGCCACGCGTACCTGGTAGAGCGTCTCTGCCTCAATCAGGTCGCGCACCGCCTCGGCCTGCGTCAGATCGATACGGCCATGCAGAAAAGCACGCTGGGTAAACTCACCCGGCCGCGCCAGTCGCGCACCTCCTTCGAGAGCACGACGCACCAGCAGGTCCAGGATTACCGGGGAGCCATGCGCTGCAACCTCCAGCACATCCTCGCCGGTATAGGAGTTGGGCGCCGCAAACCAGGTCACGACGCCTTCGTCCAGCCGTGCGCCACCGTCCACAATGGCGCAGTAGCGCGCGCGTCCCGGCAGTAGGGAAAATCGTAACTCCAGGTGTGGCAATAGAAGCTGCTGCGCATCCGGCCCGGAGAGCCGCACAATGCCGATGCCGCCGCGTCCCGGCGGGGTGGCAATGGCAACGATCGTGTCTTCAGTAAGGTTCGTGGCGGTAAGGCTCGGGGTGGCGATCTTCCCGGTCATATCTTCCGCTCTTCTTTCGCTGCTCTGTTCTTCGCGCCCGGTTCTTGGCTGCCCCGCCGGCCGCCGGCCCAGCACATCACCGGTGACCCGGGAGGCAGTTCAACGGCATGCAGATCAGCGTCGGGGACCGCGCGGACCACGACGATCGCCACCGCGTCCACCGCCGCCGCGCCGGTCATCCCCGCGTCCGCCGCGACCCGGACCCCGCCCGCCGCCACGCGAATCCCGCCCGCCGCGGCCACCGCGCTGGAATGAAGGTGCTGCCGCTACCGGGGGCACATGCTTGTCGCCCTTGCGGTAGACCACCACAAAGCGGTGCAGTCCTTCGCCGCTCGACTCTGTCTCCAGGTCGTCGAATTGCCGGAAGGCCAGGTGCAGCATGCGCCGCTCGCGCGAGCTCATCGGCTGAAAGCTGTAGGGTGTGCCGCTGCGCCGCACGCGTTCCGCGGCCGCATCCGCTGCCATCTTCATCTCCCGCGCGCGCATCGCCTTGAAGTTGCCGCTGTCGAAGGAGATACGGTCATGCTCCTCCGGCTCCAGCCGCACCATCTTGGCCGCGATGTGCTCCAGCGCCCGCAGCAACTCGCCGTTGCGCTGCGTCACCATCGGCGCGTCCGGACCCGCAATCTCCACGTAGATTTCGCGCGCTTCCAGTCCATCCGGATCGGCGGCGCCCTCGCCCGCAGTAATGCGGTATTTCAGGCGCAGGCCGCCAGTGGAAACCAGTTGTTTCAGAAACTCGGAGATGGTGGTGGCCGCAACGCGGTAGTCTTCGATCGGCATAGCTCCCTATCCTATATCGCTTGCTTGTCCTCGCTGAAGCCCTTGGCAGGCGCAAGGACACGCTTCTTTATGCAGTGCGCCGTCCGCCGCGTGGCAACTTTTTCGCCGCGCGCTTGGCGGCAATCTCCTTCATCTGCTTGCCCATTCCGGTCCGGTTCATGATGATCTGCATGCCCGTCGTGATCAGGTTGCTGGCCGCCCAGTAGAGCGCCACGCCCGACCCGATGTTCAACATGATGAAGCCGAACATCAGCGGCATCATGAAGGCCATCATCTTCTGCTGCGCCGGATCCACGCCCGGCGACGGCGACAGATAGGAGGTCGTAAACATGGTGAGAATGACGAAGATCGGCAGGATGTGCAATGCGTCCGGCGCGGCCAGATCGTGCAGCCAGAACCAATGCGCATGCCGCAGCTCGATCACGTTCTCCAGCATCTCGTAGAAGCCGTACAGCAGCGGGTACTGGATGAGCATGGGAAGGCAGCCGCCAAACATGTTGACGCCCTCACGCCGCTGCAGCTCCATGATCTCCTTGTTCATATCCTGGCGGCGCGGATCCGTGGCTTTGTATTTCTTGTACTTCTCCTTGATCTGCTGCATCTCCGGCTGAATCCTCTGCATCTTCAGCGCGGACTTCATCATGGTGATGCGCGTGGGCAGCATCAACAGGTTCAGCACCAGGGTCAGGATCAGGATCGACCAGCCCCAGTTCGCCACCACATGGTCGTAGGTAAAGCGCAGCACCACGAACAGCGGCTTGGCAATCCAGCCGAACCAGCCGAAGTTCAGGATCGGCTCAAGGTTCGGGCCGGTCTCGGTGCCATTGGCAGATGCAGACTTCACACCGGTCAACACGGAGATGACCTTGGGGCCGGCAAAGACGCGCAAGGATACCGGCGTGCTCATCGAGCCTACCGCCGCACCCAGCAACGGCACGGATTCGCTTGCGCCCTTGGGCTGCTTCGGATCTTTCGGAATACTCCATCCGTTGTTCAGCGAAATGACCGATGCCTGGTCCGGCTGGTCCGGCAGGAAGATTGCGCCGAAGTACAGATCGCTGATGCCCGCATAGTCGAACGGTCCGTTCAGGGTCGCGCCGCCGCTCACCTTTTTCGGTGCCGTCTTCTCGAACTTGCCGTTCTGCGAGCTATCGAACTGCGCCTTGGAGTAAGCGGCCAAAGTATTCTGGTCGCCGATGCCCGCCGGCCAGGTGATGAGCGTCGGCAGTGCGCTGCCATCGTTCGTCACCGAAGCCGTGACGTGAATCACGTAGCTTTCGTCGAAGCGAAAGGTCTTCTTCACCACCAGGCCGCCGCTCGTGTAATCGAAGGTCAGCTCACCCGGAGCGGTAAGGTTGCCCGTCGTCGAAGGCACAAAGAGCGCCGTCGCCAGCCGCTGCCGTAGTCCTGCGTCGTAGCTGTAGAGCGACAGCGGATAGCCGAACTTCGCCGCCGTCTCCGGATTCACCAGGTCCAGCGGCTTGCCGTTGTCATCCTCATACCGCTTCAGCACCCAGCTCTTCACCTCGGCGCCGCGATTGGTGAAGACGATGCGGTAGTTCTCATTCTCGACGGTGGTGGTTTGCTCGGCCGCAGCGGCAACTGAGGCCGGTGCTGCCACCTCCGCGCCTTTCTTCTTACCCTTCGCGCCTGGAATGGCAGGAGTAGCAGTCGTGTCGGCGCCCGGCGAAGCGGGGGCGGAGACGGGAGCCGGAACGCTCGCGCTTTGCTGCTGCTTCTGCGGCGCGGGTTGTGGCTCCGGCTTCTTCGGCCGAAAGTACTGCAGCGCCAGCAACATCACCACAAACACCAGCGCAAAGATGAGGAAGGAGCGGGAGTCCTGTTGCTTGCCACCGCCCTGTTGGTTTGGATTGCGTATCTCTGCCAAGGAAACTGTGCTCGCTCTTTCTCTTATGGATCGCTCTTATTGGATCGGAAAAATCAATCAAAGGCGCGGGGATGAAGGCCCGGGCTGCTGGCGGCGCCGCCTCTCACATCATGGTAAATGCATCAGGTCACAGGGTCCTGATTCGTTCCATGGTTCGTTCGTCCCGCCCCCGCGCGGTCGTAACCGGTGCCGGGTACCGGGTCAAATCCGCCCCGGCACAGCGGATGGCATCGCAGCACGCGCCGCACCGCCAGCCAGCCACCACGAACCGGCCCGTAGGTCGCAACCGCCAAAGCGGCATATTCGGAACAGGTTGGCTGGAAGCGGCACGCACCGGTCACTCCCCCTGCTGCGTGGAGCACCGGCGATACGACGCGCTTATAGAGCCACAACAGCCATCGCGTCATGCTTTACCGTCCTGGGCTTTCCGCTCCAACCGGGCGTGTCCATGAATCTCTTCAATCTTTACGAAGATGCGCCGCACTTCGTTCCGCAGGGCCGCCCATTCGGCGGTCAGCAGCATCCGCTTGGGATGCAGCACCACATCGACGCCGCAGTGGAGCACATCCAGATTGCCGACAATGGACGCGCGCATGCGCCGCTTGATGCGGTTGCGCTCCACCGCCTTACCCAGGACCTTACCGGCTGTAATACCGACGCGCGGTCCTGCGCCGGCGCTCTCCACCGGCCGCGGCGCAACAAAGTAGGTCATCGATGTCGAGAACTGCTTCCGGCTGGCCTGATACACGCGCTGGTAGTCAGCATGCTTGTGCAGCCGCCAGTCGCGCTCATGCGAAATGGACGAGCCTCGTCCGGGCGTCGAATATGACGCGATCGAAGGACTCGTTGATAACGGAGCAGTGGTAAGAGGCACTGCGGTAGGGGTCTCTGCGTGATTCGCGTCCCGGCTCGAAGCCACCGGACGCGATCCTTTTGGGGTTAGTCGCGGAAGCCCGGCGATACGGAGACACGGTGCCGTCCCTTGGCGCGACGGCGCGACAGCACTGCAGCGCCGGCCTTGGTCTTCATGCGCGCGCGGAAGCCATGCACCTTGGAGCGGTGGCGGCGGTTGGGTTGAAAGGTACGCTTGGGCATCGAACTGTCCTGAGTAAGAGAATCACTGCCTTACGGGCAAGTTCTGAGTATAGCTGATTCTGTGCAAATCAGGCAAAGCCCTTCAATTCGCCGCCCGGCCACTCCGCCTTGGGATTTGCGCTCGCCCGTTCGACCATTTCGATCGCCTCGATCACGGCTTGGATCACTACCTATGACACCTACCTCGGTCTGTCTGTCGCGAACTGCCCTCGCGAACTGCTTCGTGCGACGAATCTTCAGCTTCGCTCATCTCACCTCTTCATATGCATTCCATTTCTGTCGTCAAGTCGCGATAAAACTTCAGCGTCTCCAAAGTCACTTGGCACGTCTTCACAAGCAGTGGTGCAACATAATTTTTTGGTGACAATCACGTCCACTCGATGCTTCCGTCTGTGCTAGTATCGGCTCCGTTCACAACTGAATTTTCTGGCGTCACGCCCAGCCCTGGATCGAACAAGCGTCCGCGAACAGATTCCCCGTCGCCGGACGCGATTCTGGTAGAGGAGCCAAAGAAGCTAACCGCTGCACCCACCGCGTCTCCTGTTGCAGGAGGCGCGCTGTTGCTTCTTTTTTCTCACCTTCCGCGATCCGCACGGGCGCCACACGTCAGTTGAAGGAAGCGTATGTCTTTTGTTCCAACCAGCACGACCGTCATCGACCCATGGACACGCATCCTCGGAGCGCTGGAAAAAAAGGTCAATCGGCAATCCTTCAACACCTTCCTCAAGCCCACGCGCATGAGCCATCTCGAAGGCCGGATCCTCTTCGTGCGCATTCCGTCTGCTGACTTCCAGCACGTCGGCGATCGTTACGGCGATCTGATTCAGGAAGCCATCGACAAGCTGGAACTCGAGCTCGACGACGTGCAGTTCGTCACCCTCGAGAACGATCCCTCGGTACCACAGCGTCCCCGCGAAGCGCGCGAGGATGGCGGCTTTCCGCCCTCGTCCGCGCATGCTTCCGGCGCGCCGCGTCCGCCCGGACAGCGGCCCGCATCGCCCATAGGTAACGGTCAGCAGACACGTTTTGACTGGAACAGCGCGTCGCAGCTCAATCCGCGGTACAACTTCGACGGCTTCGTCTCCGGCGCCGGAAACCAGTTTGCACGCGCCGCGGCGGAGGCGGTCGCCGAGCGCCCGTCGAAGGCCTACAACCCGCTCTTCCTCTACGGTGGCGTCGGTCTCGGCAAGACGCACCTCATGCACGCCATCGGCCACGAGGTGAAGCGCCGCCAGCCGCAGTCCGCCATCTGCTACGTCTCGAGCGAGAAGTTCACCAACGAGATGATCTCCTACGTGCGCAACGAGAAGATGTCCAGCTTCCGCGACAAGTACCGCGGCGTCGACGTGCTGCTCATCGACGACATCCAGTTCCTCGCCTCCAAGGAGCGCACGCAGGACGAGTTCTTCCATACCTTCAACGCGCTGCACGAGAACGACAAGCAGATCGTCATCGCCTCGGATCGGCCGCCCAAAGACCTGGCCGGACTGGAAGAGCGTTTGCGCTCGCGCTTCGAGTGGGGACTCATCGCGGACATCCAGCCGCCTGACCTCGAAACCAAGGTCGCCATCCTGCAGCAGAAGGCGGAGAGCGAGCAGTGCGCACTCCCCATGGACGTCGCGCTCTACATGGCGACCAACATCCGCACCAACATTCGCGAGCTCGAAGGCGCCTTCACCCGCCTGCTCGCCTGGAGCTCGCTCAACGGCGTCGAGATCACGCTCTCCACCGCGCAGCAGGCGCTCAAGCAGTTCATCGACACCCAGGTGCGCAAGATCACCATCGAGGCCATCCAGCGGACGGTCTCCGAGCACTTCGGCATGAAGGTTTCCGAGCTGAAGCAGAAGAACAACTCTCGCTCGGTCGTCGTCCCGCGCCAGATCGCCATGTATCTGGCCAAGCAAATGACCGAAGCCTCGCTGCCGGAGATCGGCCGCCAGTTCGGCGGCAAGCACCACACCACCGTGATGCATTCCATCGGCAAGATCGACGAAGAGAAGCGCACCGACAAGGACCTGAACCGCACGCTCAACAAGCTGATGGAGACGCTGAACAACTAGCGCAGCGGCTCTCGCACAAAACGCAAACGGCTGGAGCCATTGCGCTCCGGCTGTTTCGTTGGGGACCCAGGCAGTCGCTTTTTACCGATCGGCCGTCTCCAGCGCTGGGTAGTCGGTATATCCAACCTCGGTGCCGCCGTAGAAACTCGTGCGGTCTGGCCTGTTCAGCGGCGCTCCACTGCGGAAGCGCTCCGGCAGGTCGGGGTTGGCGATGAACAGCCGACCGAACGCGATGGCATCCGCGTAGCCCGTGGCTATGGTCCTCTCCGCCTCCGCGGCGGTATAGCCACCCGCAGAGATGAGAACACCTGCGAAGGCATCGCGGAAGATCCGTGCAGTGTGCTTCGCGGTCTCATCAATCGGCGCATCCGCTCCCGCATTGCCCACGCGCGGCTCCACAAGGTGTGCATAGGCGACTCCACGTGCGCTCAACTGCTGCAACACATACCCGAACAACGGGACCGGGTCCGAGTCGTGCATGTCGCCGAAGTGTCCGTACGGCGACAGACGCACGCCTACACGCTCCGCTCCCCACACGCCAATGACAGCGTCTGTCACCTGCAGCAGCAGGCGGGCGCGATTCTCGATCGAGCCGCCGTACGCATCTATGCGGTGGTTCGAGCCGTCTTCGAGGAACTGGTCCAGCAGATATCCGTTCGCGCTGTGGATCTCCACTCCGTCGAACTCTGCCGCCTGCGCGCGTACCGCGGCAGCGTGGTACTGTTCGACGATCCCCGGCAGCTCCGCTAGTTCGAGAACGCGCGGCGTCTCGTAGTCCACCTGCTGGAAGTCCGCTGTCAGTGCTTTGCCTATCCTGGGCGCAATTGCAGAAGGTGCGACCGGAAGCCCGTCGTCGGGATGCAGGGAGCTATGCGAGTTGCGCCCCACATGCCAGAGCTGCAACAGGATCAGCCCACCCCTGGCGTGTACTGCTGCCGTGACTGTCTGCCAGCCTTTCACCTGTGCATCCGTGTGAATGCCGGGCGCCGCCGGGTAGCCCTTGCCCTGCAGAGAGATCTGCGTTGCTTCGCTCACAATCAATCCGCCCTGGGAGGCGCGCTGCCGGTAGTACTCCACATTCAGCGCATGCGGCACGTCACCCGGCTGTGCCGAGCGCATTCGGGTAAGCGGTGCCATGATGATCCGATGCTTCAGAGAGAACGCGCCGGCCTGCAGCGGAGAGAAAAGGTTGGAATACTCAATCATGCCGTAGAGATGACCTTGATTCGATCAAAGTCGCAGGATCGAATCGGTCTGCCGAACCGATGGGCCTCTTGACCCGTTGGGCCAGCCCATCACGGTGCCGCCATCTCGCTTTTGAGATGTGGGTTCTTGGTGGCCGCGTACGATATCCTTCCCCCAATGTGCCGTAGCCGCTATCTGGCCTGCGTTCTGGCCGCCGCACTGCTGATCGCCTCGCCCCTGACGGCCCTCGCCGCCGCCCGCCGCGACAGACCATCCCGTCGTGCCGAGCCCAAACGCGAGCCCCAGCACCCCGCCGTCGTCCGCCCGCAGGACACCGGCTTCCTCAATCGCGTCATCCTGCTCAACGGCATCAGCTACCGCTACGTCGTCTACCTGCCCGTCGAGTACGACGCCCGCCGCTCCTGGCCCGTCATTCTCTTCCTTCACGGCGCGGGCGAGCGCGGCTCCGACGGCATGGACGAGACTCAGGTCGGCCTGCCAAACGCCATCCGCGCCCATCCGGAGCGCTGGCCCTTCATCGTCGTCATGCCGCAGGTTCCCTACGCCCATCACCACTGGACCGACCCCGACATGATGGCCATGGCGCTGGCCGCGCTGGACGCCGAGATGAAGGAGTTTCACGGCGACCCCGACCGCGTCTACCTCACCGGCCTCTCGCTCGGCGGCTACGGCGTATGGGAGATTGCCAAGAACTACCCCGGCCGCTTCGCCGCCATCGTTCCCGTCTCCGGCGGCATCTTCTGGTCCTACGCGCCGCAGCGCTGGAAGCAATCGACCATCCTGCCGGAGGCTTACGTGCGCGCTGTCGGCAAGACGCCGGTCTGGATGTTCCACGGCACCCTGGACCCCGTGGTCCCGGCCAAGGAATCGCAGATCATGTACCAGGCGCTCTCCGCGGCCGGCGGCGATGTGCGCCTCTGGCTCTACGAGGGCTGGCACCACAACTCCTGGGACAAGGCCTACGCGGACCGCTCGCTGCCGCAATGGCTGCTCGCGCACCGCCTCTCGGATATCCCCACCGCGCACGCCGAAGCGCAACTGCTCAGCGTCCCGCTGCATCCGGTGCCCGCCAAGGTCGATCCCGACGTCTACGACGACTACATAGGCGACTACTACGACGGCGAAGTCCGCCAGGTCACCATTCTGGTCGAAGGCGACAAGCTCTTCTCCCGCAACCGCACCAACGATCTCAACGAATTACTGCCGGAGAACCCGACAACGTTCTTCTACCCCAGCGGCAGCCCGACAAGGCTCATCTTCCAGAAAGACCCCAGCGGGCGGGTGACGGGGATTCTCTACCACGATGACCGGCATGAGGAGCACTGGGAGCGCCGATAGTGTCGTTTTCCATTACATTTCTGGATGAACCGCTCTCGTACCCTTTCGACGATGCGACCACTCCAGCAGCCTATGGAGAGTTGGCGATTGGCAGTCATCGTGAAGGCTTTTGCGCAAGCTTGTACGAATGGAGTAAAGCAAACTACGAGTCGCAATGGCGTCATGCAATTCGTAGTCTCTTGGACCGCAAAGACCGGGCAGCATTGATCGTCGAGTACGTAGGCCCTGAAGCCTCCGGAAAACTAGAGTGGTGGCCGATGTACGCGGTATGCGACACAGTGTTTTTGCAGAATCACCTTCTCTTCTACGACCAGCTCACTCGACCCTTCTCAATAGAAGATCCCTATTCATCTTTGCGTGATCGGGAAACTATCAACGAAGACGGCGATCGCATTTCCGAATGGTCGGTCGGTTTTTCTGAAATTGAAGAGTTCGCTCGCACTCTCGGCCTTTAGATCCTTTTCTTTGTGATCCAACCGCGAGTTACCATAGCCACGCCGGAGGAACCCGCACCGCGTGCCAGCACCTACCTCACCCACCGCGCAAAAACTAGGCGAGCTCGGCCTCCCAGCGCCCATCCGCGAGCTCGCCGCCAAACCATGGGACGCGATCATCGTCGGCGCCGGCCACAACGGCCTCGCCTGCGCCGCCTATCTTGCGCGCGCCGGCAAGCGTGTCCTCGTTCTTGAAGCGCGCCTCCGCGTCGGCGGCGCCTGCACTATCGAAGAGCCGTTCCCCGGCGTCAGGATGTCGCCCTGCGCCTATCTCGCCGGCCTGCTGCATCCGCTGGTCGTCGAAGAGCTCTCACTGCCCGCGCGCGGCTTCCGCTGGACCCCGGCCGTCAACGGCCTCTTCGTCCCCTTCCTCGACGGCACAAGCATTCAGCTCTGGGACGACGACGACAAGTGCGAGGCCGAGGTCCGCCGCTTCGCCCCGGGCGATGTCGAAGGCTGGAAGGCGATGAACAGCACCTTGCAGCGCCTGCGCGACGCACTGCGTCCCGCACGCAACGGCGCGAATGGCCCACGAGACTTCTGGATCGGCGACGCCCCCACCCCTGAAGAGATCGACGACCGCCTCGGCGACGATCAGGAAGCCCGCCATCTGCTCTACGACTGGTCGATGGCCGAGTTTGTCGAGCACTACCTCCGCGACCCGCGCCTGCAATCCGCCTACCTCGGCCAGGGCGTCATCGGCACCAACGCCAGCCCCTTCGACCCCGGCACCGCCTCTATCCGCTTCCACCATGCCTCTGGACGCCTGGGCGGCATGCCCGGCATGTGGGGCTATGTCGCCGGCGGCATGGGGATGGTCTCCTTCTACATCGCGGACGCCGCGCAGGAGGCCGGCGCCGTCATCGCGAGCGGCGTCCCGGTCGCGCAGATCCTGCCCGGTGAAGGCGTCCTGCTTGAATCCGGAGAGCGTATCGCCGCGTCCATCGTGATCTCGAACGCCGACCCCATCCGCACCCTCGCCATGCTCGGCAAGAGCGCCGACACGGCATGGCGTACGCGCATTGAATCCGTTCCCATCCAGGGCTGCACGGTCAAACTCAACGTTCTGCTCTCGGAGCTGCCCGACTTCCTCGCCCGCCCCGGACAAAACAAGCCGCACCACTACGGGCAGATCAACGCGCCCCTCACCCACGCTGAATGGCAATCTGCCTTCGACGCTGCAAAGCGCGGCTACCTGCCTCAGCATCTCTGGTGCGAGCTCTACTTCCAGAGCGCGCACGACGACACCGTCGCACCGGTTGGCCAGCACACCATGTCGGTCTTCGCGCAGTACGTGCCCTACGCATTCAATTCAGGCACATGGGACTCGCGCCGCGATGAGGTTCGCGCCCTCGCGCTGCGCTCCATCGGCCGGTTCTGCTCCAACATCGACGGCCCCAACTCCGCCGTCATCGATGCCCAGGTCCTCGGTCCGCCCGACATCGAACAGAAGGTCGGCCTCACCGGCGGCCACATCTTCCAGGGCGAGTGCCTGCCGCCCTACATGTGGTCCAACCGCCTCAGCGCGCGCACCCCCATGCCGGGCGTCTACATGTGCGGCGCCTGCACCCACCCCGGCGGCTCGGTCATCGCCATCAACGGCCGCAACGCCGCCATGGCCGTGCTCGCCGACACGAAAGCCCGAGCAATGCACACGGCCTCCCCCGATCGCAGCTTGCGAACGGTGGACTCCCTTGGCTGATCTCGCGGCGCCACCTCTCCCATCTCCGGCCGGAGGCGAGCCGGGCACCCCCACCCTGAAATGCTCGCTGCGCTTCCGGGATCTCACTCTCTTCTACGTGGTCACCATCCTCAGCATCCGCTGGATCGCCACGGCGGCTGCGGCCGGCCCGGGCACGCTCGTCGTCTGGGTGCTCGCACTCCTCGGCCTCTTCCTACCGCTCGCCGCCAGCGTCCTCGCATTGGCCGCCCGCTATCCAGACGAGGGCGGCCTCTACGTCTGGACGCGCGAAGCCTTCGGAGACCGGACCGCCTTCCTGGCCGCCTGGACCTACTGGATGTCCAACCTGCCCTACTTTCCGGCCATCCTCTACTTCGGCGCTGGCTCCGCTCTGGTCGCCTTCGGTTATCACGGACGTGCGCTCGCCGCCAGCCCTGCGTATTACATGGGCTTTGCGGTCTTCTGGCTCCTCGTCATCATGGCGCTCAACGTCCGCGGCATCGAGTCCGGTAAGTGGCTCACCAACATCTGCTCGGTCGGCAACTGGCTCCCCATCCTGATCCTTGTTTTGCTTGCCATGACCTTCGCGCGGCACCACGGCTCGGCCACGCATTTCAATGCGTCCACTCTTACCCCGCACCTCACCCTCCGCAACGCCATCTTCTGGTCGACGATCTTCTTCGCCTTCGCTGGCTGCGAAGCCGGATCCTTTATGGGCGCGGAGATTGAGAACGCACAACGCGTCCTGCCTCGTGCGCTGTTCACCGCCGGCAGCATCATCGCTATCGCCTACATCGCCGGCACCACAGCCATGCTCATTGCATTGCCCAGTGAAGCGGTCTCTGGCGTCGATGGCTTCATGCGCGGCGCGGAGCACCTCTGCGGCCAGCTCGGCATTCCCTGGCTCATCCCGTTGCTCGCCGTGCTGGTCACCCTTAGCGCTGTCGGCGGAGCAGCCGGCTACCTCTCTGCCACCTCACGCCTCCCCTTTGTCGCCGGTATTGACCGCTACCTGCCCGCCGCATTTGGCAGCATTCACCCGCGGTTCCGGACGCCCTGGGTAGCACTCACGGTCTACGGATGCGCCGGAATCGTCACCGCCATCCTCGGCCAGGCTGGCACCACCGTCCGCGGCGCCTACGATGTGCTGGTCAGCATGTCCGTCATCACCATGTTCATTCCCTACCTGTTGCTCTTCGCCGCGCTCATCCGCCTCACTCGCCGCGGCCAGCTGACCCGGCTGCCATTGCCTGGCGGCCCGACGGTCGCCATCGCGCTCGCCGTCCTTGGATTCACCTGCACAGCATTCACCATTGTGCTTTCCACCATCCCCGCACCCGACGACGCCAACCCGCCGCTCGCCGTCGCTAAAGTTCTGCTTTCCACCCTGGCCGTCATTCTCACCGGACTCGCCGTCTTCGCCATTGGCCGCCGCCGCAAGATTCTCGCCTACTGATTCTCCCCTGCTGACAGAAAACCTCGCCTCCCCATGCACTGTTCCTCCACAACCTGCCCTTCTCTGTGGATTCACTGCAAACCCGGTCCCTTACCCCGCACTCGTGGAAATCCGAACCGCTGTATCGCCGCTCCAGGCGCAGTCAACGCCCCAATTTCCACCCATCCACCGGAGCCGCCCTGCGTATCCCGCGTCCTCGCCTGTGGACGCCGTTGGAGATCCGGACCGCTCTCATCGCCCCATCCACCGGTTCTCCGCAAACCCCACATCCGCATCGTCCGGTTTTGGAAATCACGCACCGCCCCCGAAGCCCCTGCCCGCACGGTTTTGCCGCGCATTCCCACTTCCCCACAGCAAACGACTACTACGGCTATAAAGACATATATAGAAATACTTCGTAGTAGCCGTCGTTTCCCGAAGGCGTTTTCGCCCGACACGAAACCTGGGTCTGGTCGCCCCACAATGCCGCAAGGAAGCGACCCAGGGAACCGAATCCCGCAGGGCGTGCCAAAGGCGCCGACGCCCGGACGGCCAGTACTTGATTTCCCGCGAAACGCCCACCTTTCCACTCCACCTCCGCCGCTAGAATGGGACGGTTCGGATTCCTGCACTCCTGCCACGGCTCTGGTGTAGAGTGTGGGCAATCCATTCCAAGCAAGCACCGCATTCCAGGGAGTCGCACATGCCCGGCGTAGGACTCGAAGCAGACAAGCAAACCGTTCAGGGATTCGCTATGGAAATCTCCGTAAGCAAGCAGGAATTGCTCCGCGAGCTCACCGCCACCCAGTCCGTCGTCGAGCGCAAGACCACAATCCCCATCCTGTCGAACTTCCTGCTCGAAGCCGACGAAGCCGAGGGCCGGCTCACCATCACGGCCACCGATCTCGACCAGTCGATCAAGACCTCCTGCAGCGCCAAGGTGAAAAAGCCCGGCTCCTGCACCATTCCCGCGCGCAAGCTCTACGACTACATCAAGCTGCTCCCGGACGGCGACATCTCGATCAAGCTCCAGGACAACCACTGGGTGCAGATCCGCTCCGGCCGCTCCAACACCAAGATGGTCGGCATGGCCCGCGCCAATTTCCCCCAGGTGCCGGAGTTCCCCTCCGTCTCATCCGTCTCGCTGCCTGTGGCCTCCTTCCGCAGCCTTATCGCGAAGACCATCTTCGCCATTTCGAACGAGGAATCGCGCTACACGCTGAATGGCGCGCTGCTGATCCTCAAACCGGAATCGCTCGCCATGGTGGCGACCGACGGCCACCGTCTCGCCCACATCGAGAAGCAGGGTGAGAACCTGGGCTCTATTCCAGGCGGCGAGAAGAAGACGCTTATCCCACGCAAGGCTCTCGCTGAGCTGCAGTCGCTGCTGGCCGATGTAGACCCGAAGGACAAAGAGCAGGCACAGGTCGAGTTCGCAGACGATGAGAACCAGCTCTTCTTCCGCATCGGCAAACGCGTCCTGACGTCGCGCAAACTTACCGGC
Organism: uncultured Acidobacteriaceae bacterium; assembly: GCA_963750845.1. GTDB lineage: Bacteria > Acidobacteriota > Terriglobia > Terriglobales > Acidobacteriaceae > KBS-83. The sequence goes on along the minus strand of CAVVSP010000024.1, from coordinate 436,313 downwards.
CAATTCCCCAACTACGAGGCCGTGCTGCCCCGCGATAACAACAAGTTCATCATCATCCGCTCGGAAGACCTCTCCAGTTCGATCCAGCGCGTCGCACAGTTCGCCGACGAGCGCTCTGGCGCCATCAAGCTGCGTCTGGAGCAGAACGAGCTGCGCATCTCCAGCTCGTCCACGGAATCGGGAGAGTCGGAGGACACCATCGAGTCGCCGTACCAGTTTGACGCGCTCGTGGTCGGCTTCAATTCCGCGTACATGCTCGACTTCCTCAAGGCCATCGGCAACACCGGCGAAGTCCGCCTTGAGTTCAAGGACGCCCAATCCGCCGGCCAGATGCGCCCCGAAACCCCCAGCGACGACGGCTACAAATACCGCTACATCATCATGCCCATGCGCATCTGAACGGTGTCCGCACAGCGAACACACGTCTCCTTCGCCAGGAAGCTTAAAAGCCACCGTGATGGTGGCTTTTTGCTGAGATCGATTATCGGGCAGACGGCCGCAGATGAGCGAGTAGCCTAGTGCGCTGCGCCCGCTAACTGCGGCTCCCGCAGCCAGTCGTAGAGCGGGAAGCTGTCCGCCAGCTCGCGCACCTGGCCGCGGATGCGCGCAAGTGCCGCTTCGTCGTTGCGCTGATCGAGTGCTTCGGTGATCCAGCGGGCGATGGTGCGCATCTCCTGGTTGCCCATGCCGCGCGTGGTGAGCGCCGGCGTACCGATGCGGACGCCGCTGGGCTTCATCGGCGGATTGGTGTCGAAGGGGATGGCGTTCTTGTTCACGGTGATGCCAGCCGAGTGCAGCGCGGTCTCGGCTTCGCTGCCGAACATCCCTTTGGCGAAGACGTCGATGAGCATCAGGTGCGTATCAGTGCCGCCGGAGATGACGCGGAAGCCATGTCCTGCGAGTTCCTCGGCGAGCACCTTCGCGTTGCTGACGATCTGCGCAGCGTAGTCGCGGAAGCTTGGTTCGAGCGCCTCGCCGAAGGCGACAGCCTTGGCGGCCATGATGTGGACCAGCGGACCGCCCTGCTGGCCGGGGAAGACGGAGCGGTCGACTCCAGCGGCGTAGGGCTGCTGGCAAAGAATCATGCCGGCGCGCGGCCCGCGCAGAGTTTTGTGCGTGGTGGTGGTCACGAATTGCGCGTGCGGCACGGGCGAAGGATGCACGCCTCCGGCGACCAGGCCGGCGAAGTGCGCCATATCGACCAGCAGCAGCGCACCGACTTCATCGGCGATAGCGCGCATGCGCGGAAAGTCGAAGATGCGCGGGTAGGCGCTGCCGCCGCCGATGATGAGCTTCGGCTTCTCGCGGCGCGCGATCTCGGCCAGCTCGTCGTAGTCGATAACCTCGGTGTCCTTGCGCACACCATAGGAGGCGACACGGTAGAGCTTTCCTGAGAAGTTGAGCTTGTGCCCGTGGGTCAGATGGCCGCCGTGGGCGAGGTCGAGGCCGAGAATGGTGTCGCCCGGCTGCAGGACGGACATATAAGCCGCGGCGTTGGCCTGCGAGCCGGAGTGCGGTTGCACATTGGCGTGCTCGGCGCCGAAGATCTGTTTTGCTCGGTCGCGTGCGAGATTTTCTACCACATCGGCGAATTCGCAACCGCCATAGTAGCGTTTTCCAGGATAGCCCTCCGCGTACTTGTTGGTAAAGACCGAGCTCGCGGCCTCCAGCACAGCGCGGCTGACGAAGTTTTCCGAGGCGATCATCTCCAGGCCCTCGTGCTGGCGGCCAACTTCGTTGGCGATAGCCTGGGCCACCGCGGGATCGGCTTGTGCAAGCGCGCGGGACTGATTTTTGCTTTGCGAGGCGACGGTCTGGCTGGACATAGCGCTCATTTTACCGCGCTATGAGCTCATGTTCAGGTGGCGCGGCAACGGCTCGTTTGCCGCTGATAGCCAGTTCCCTGAACGCGCGGTAAACAAAGGAGCCGAGAAACCAGCCGTCCATGAACTTGTAAGGCGTCTCGCCGGTAGTGTAGTGACCACAGGGCAGCACGCGCGATTCGAAGTCGACGCCGTCGCGGCGGAAGCCTTCCAGCACCTTGAGCGAATATTGCTTGAGAAATGTCAGGTCATAGGTAGCATGCACCACCAGCGCCTTGCGGGGCGGCGCAGCGAACAAATCCATAAACGAAACCGGGCTGATGCAGGCCCAGATTCCGTTTAGATGCTCCTGCGTCATGATCGGTTCGAACGCTGCCCGGATATGGCGGCTGCTCTGTCCGGTCCACACCACATCGCCGAAGGTCATGGAAGCGTGGTTGAAAGCGCAGACCTGCAGGCGCGGGTCCATGGCGGCGGCAATGAAGGCGTAGCAGGAGCCAAGGCTGGTGCCGAGGATGCCGAACTGCTCGTACCCCTGCTGCTCAAGCCAATCGAGGCATGCGCGAATATCGACGACGGCCTGGCGGCAGGCAGCGATGGTGCGGCCCAGGTTGGAGCTGACAGCATAGTCCGCGCGCTCGAGCTCTGCGGGGCGGCGGATGTCGTGATAGGGCTTGGAGAGCCGCAGCGCAGAGATGCCGAAGCGGTTGAAGAGCGCGCAGAGCGCGTTGTGACTGAAGGCGTCGGCATTCCACTGCGGCATCACGATGATGGCCTGCTTCGGCTTGCCTGCCTGTTTATCCGGCGGCGCGGGATACCAGCGCGCGTTGACCAGGTCGTTCTCCGGATAGGGTGTGCGAACCGGAGAGGTGAAGCGCAAAAACTGCGCCGTTTTCGCGCGACCATTCGCCGCCGCAGCACGGAGCTGCGCATCACGGCGCAGCGTCTCGGGACGGACGTTGGTGGGAAAAAGCTGTGGATGACGCTCTTCCAGCCGGAAATCGCTGGGGCGGGCATAGCCGTAGAACGATTCGCGGTCCCGCAGGATGGCATGATTGATGGAGAGCAGCGCCTCCGCATTCGAACGGATTGCGGTTTCAGGAGTATGTCCGATCGCGGCATCAGGCATGAGCCCACGCGGACGCGCAAAATCGTCAAGCCAGTCAAAACCCCATTCGACCGGACGCACGATGCGGTTGGTGTCGCGTGTGGTCAGCGCGGTTTCCCATGCGAACATCCATCGCGCGTAGAGCTCACTCAGCATTACACTTATCGTAGCCGATCCGGAAAAAATGGACCTCTTGCCGTCCAGCGATATCGTTCCCATGCTGCGCAAACGATGATCTAGCAGCTTTTTCATCCTTATGCGTTCAACTTTTCACCCACTCCCATCGTCTGTGTGTGCAAGCACGTTCCAGCGTCTGCCTGTAGTGTCCACATTTTCTTAAGGGTAAATTCAGGAATCGGATGACTCGTCTGTCCCATTTGTTTTGCACTTTTATTGCATGTCTGGTGATCTTTGCCGCGCCACAGTTGCACGCACAAACCAAAACGTCACTGCATGGGCAGGTGACGGATCCAAGTGGCGCCATCGTGCCCGGCGCAAGCGTGCAGTTGTCCGGCGGCGGCCAGAGCTATTCCGCCACATCAGGCGGCGACGGTAGCTACTCCTTTGGAACTCTGCCGGCAGGCACCTACACGCTGGACGTCACTGTGCCAGGGTTCACGCCGTTTTCTGAATCGGCCGTGTCGGTTGTCAGCGGCACCTCCCGCATTCTGAATATCCCGCTCACCATCGCCACGCAGGAGCAGCAGGTGGAAGTGACCGCGGACACGCGGCAACTGGATACGGAGCCCGCAGATAACGGCAACGCCGTGGTACTGAGCGGTAAAGATCTCGACGCGCTCTCCGACGATCCGGACGAGATGCAGAACGAACTGACCGCGCTGGCGGGCCCGGCGGCGGGAAACGGCGGCGCCCAGATTTATATCGACGGCTTCACCGGTGGCGATCTGCCACCGAAGTCGTCGATCCGCGAGATCCGCATCAACCAGAACCCGTTTTCCGCGGAGTTCGACAAGCTGGGCTATGGCCGCATCGAAATCCTGACCAAGCCGGGCACCGAAAAGCTGCACGGAAATATTCAGGTCAGCGGCAACGACTCGGCATGGAATACCAGCCATTTCGTCACCAGCACGCCGCCCTATCACCAGTTCTTCCTCAACGGCTCGGTCGGCGGCCCCATCTCCAAAAAGGCGTCGTACTCCTTCTCTATATTTGCGCGCAACACGCAAAACATCCTGATCGTGAATGCGCCGGGGACGCCCACGGATCCAAACTACCTGGCCACCCACGGTTTTAACTTCGTGCAGAATCTGGACAATCCGCAGACCCGCATCCACCTGACGCCGCGCATTGACTACCAGCTGGCCCCGAGCAACACGCTGACGATCCGCTACCAGTACAACCGGGGCGTGGATACCGGGGATGGCCCGGGACAGCTTGCGCTTGCCTCGCAGGCCAGCAATACGCACAGCACGGAAAACACCATCCAGATCGGCGATTCGCAGGTCTTCAACGCGCACCTGGTGATGGACACCCGCTTCGAATATGAGCGCGATCGTGACGAGCAGCTTCCGCAGGACACCTCTCCGACGCTGACCGTGCAGGGCGCCTTCACCGGCGGCGGCAGCAACGATGGCACCTCCCGCACCAGCGGGGACAACTACGAGCTGCAAAACTATTGGACTGCCAGCTTCAAGAACCACACTCTCCGCTTCGGCACGCGCCTGCGCGCATTCCGCGAGTCGGACTATTCCAATGCGGGTACCAACGGCAACTATAACTTTGACAGCACAGCGGCGTTCGCTGCCGCCAAACCTTCGCAGGGAAGCGTGAACAAAATCACGAACTTCAATGCGCAGGCTACGCTATTCGACGCGGCGCTCTTCTACCAGGACGACTGGAAGGTGAACCGGAAGCTCACCTTCGATTACGGGCTGCGCTTTGAGGGACAGAACCGTATTCACGATCATGCTGACTGGGGCCCGCGCATTGGCTTTGCCTACGCGCTGGATGGCGGCAATAAACGCCCGCCGAAGACGGTGATTCGCGCGGGATATGGCTGGTTCTTCAATCGCTTCAGCAATGCCAGCGTGATCCAGGCGATCCACCAGAACGGCATCAACCAGCAGCAGATTGTCTATTCGAATCCAACCTACACACCTGGAAAGCCGCCTTCCGGAAACGGCACCGTGAGTCCCCGCTCGGCAAGCTACAGCATCAGCCCGAACGTAAAGGCGGCGCTGGACATGCAGGGCGCCGTCGGTGTCGATCGCACGATCACCAAGGCCGTCACGGCCAATGTGACCTACCTTTACAGTCGCGGCATTCACCAGTATCTGTCCGACAACATCAATGCGCCGCTCTACGACTACGCCACCAACACGTTCATTCTGGATCCTGCGGGGGATAAGCAATATCCCTTTCCCGGAAAAGGCAATCTCTACCAGTTCCAGTCGAACGGCATCTACCGCCAGCACCAGCTCATCACTTCCGTCAATGCCCGGGCGCGCAACTATTCCATCGCGGCCTTTTATGTGCTGGGCTCGATGAAGAGCGACACCACCGGCGCGAACTACTTTCCCTCGCGGCAGGGTGACATTGCCTTCGACTACGGCCGCTCCAGCCATGACGTGCGCAACAGATTCTTTCTGCTCGCCACGACCAATCTGCCGTATGGCGTTCAAGGGTCCATCTTTACCATCGCCAATGGCGGCGCGCCGTACAACGTCACGACCGGACAGGACCTGAACGGCGACAATCAGTACAACGAGCGGCCATCGGTGGTGGATGCCGGCCTCTGCAGTCCGAACTCGGATCAGTATTTCGCCACACGTTACGGCTGCCTGAATATCACGCCCAAGCCGGGCGAGAAGATCCTTCCCTATGGAAGCGGGCGAGGGCCGGCGAACTTCAGCGCCAATGTGCGGCTGAGCAAGAGCTTCGGTATAGGGCCGAAGCTGGCCGGTCATGGCGGTGGCGGCGATGGCGGTCCGCATGGTGGCGGTGGCCCGCACGGTGGAGGCGGTCCTCGTGGCGGCCTTGGTCCTGGCGGGCTGAGCGGCAGTGGCGGTGGCGGTTTCTTCGGCGGCCCGAACTCCCACCAGGTGCGGCGCAAATACAACCTCAATTTCACCGTTTCCGGGAACAACGTCTTCAACGTGGTGAACCTGGCGCAGCCAAACAACGTCGTCAGCAGTAGAGGATCATTCGATAAGTCGCTTGCCGTGGCCGGCGGTTTCTTCAATCGTAACCAGACCTCGGTGCGCACAATCGACCTGCAGATGAGCTTCAGTTTCTAGGATTTGCGACCCAGGCAAACGCGCCGCCATCCATCCCAGGCGCTCCCAGCCAGCTATTTACCGTACGTTGATCGGGCTCTGCGAGACTGCAGCGGATAGCCCATGGTCTACGCCGAAGCCGATTTGTTTGGCGCGGCTTTTCCGTCAAGAAAAGCCAGGCTTCGATGAACTCGGTGATGTATGGCAACGGGATATTCGTTCTAAAGTGAATACATCGAGCAAAGGCCCCATGAGCGGTCCGGCTCGACGTTAGCTTCTGACGCTGATTCTGCCTTCGGTCCCCCATGTCCGGGCAGGATTTCAACTTGAAGTTTCGATTTTGAGGAGAGCCAGATGTTTGCCATGAGACCCCGCAGGGCGCTCGCCCTGTTTGCCTTTGGTGCGTCGATCCTTGCACCTGCTGTCACCCGTGCCCAGTCCACCACCGATGGAGCCGTTGGCGGTACGGTCTATGACGCGGCCGGCGCCGTCGTTCCGGGCGCTTCCGTCGCTCGTCCGCAACGTACAGACCAACGCCGAGGCGACCACCACCACTGATAGCAGCGGCTTCTTTCGAGTTGTCCAGTTGCGGCCCGGCGGTTATGACATCACCATCACCGCTGCCGGCTTCTCTCCATTCAAGGCGCAGGGCACGGTCGTCGCGGTCGGCAATCTCACCAGCCTTTCTCCGCACCTTACCGTCGGCGGCGCAGGACAGACTGTCACCGTCACGGGAGAAAATCCGCTGGTGAATACCTCCACGCCCGATGTCTCATCGATCGTGGATCAGCGGCAGATTGACAACCTGCCGATCAATGGCGGCCGTTGGTCCAGCTTCGCGTTGTTGACTCCCGGCGTCGTCTCCAATTCCTCCGGCTTTGGCCTCTTGAGCTTTCGCGGGCAGTCCGAGCTATTGAACAACAACACCGTCGATGGCGCGGACAACAACCAGGCGTACTTTTCCGAAGAGCGCGGCCGCACCCGCCTGCAATACTCCTCCTCCGAAGAGGCGGTTCAGGAATTCCAGGTAAATACTTCGAACTACTCCTCGGAATATGGCCGTTCCGCCGGCGGTGTCATCAATACCGTAACCAAGAGCGGCACGAATTCTCTGCACGGCCAGGCTTTCTTCCGCGACCGCGACAACGATTGGGGCGCCTTCACGCCGAATACCTTTCTCTCGCAGCAGACCGGCCCCGGCGGCAGCTTCGTCCAGGTTCCCTACAAGCCCAAGGACTGGCGCAAACAATGGGGATTTGGCGTGGGCGGTCCTCTCATCAAAAACAAACTCTTCTGGTTCTACGCCTATGACCAGTCGAAGCGGAACTTCCCCGGTCTCGCGCGCGCCGGCTCGGCCAACCAGTTTTTTGCCACCCCGGTTGCAGACCTCGCCTCCACCGGCTACACCTGCTCGGAGTTATCCGCCAAGACCACCGCGAGCGCCGCAGCCAAAGCGCTGGGCTCGCATTACCAGGCCAGCGTCGATGCCTGCACGATTCAATCCAGCCTTGCGCTCTCCACCTACACGCAGGGCGCGGCTCTGGAAACACAGGGAGTCGCCGCGTTGAACAGCGGCTTGCTGGGCAGTGTGCCGAGGACCGGCGATCAGGCCATCAACTTTCCCAAGCTGGACTGGCAAATCACGGACAAGCACCACGCATCGTTCGAATACAACCGGCTGCGCTGGTCCTCGCCCGCCGGCATTCAAACGCAGTCCTCGAACACCTACGGCACCAACAGCTTTGGGAACGATTACGTGAAGCTGGACTGGGGCGTCGTTCGACTCGATTCAACGCTCTCCGCCAATGTGCTGAACCAGGCCCGCTTTCAGTATGGCCGGGACTTCGAATTCGAAAGCAGCCAGGTGCCCAGCGCCTATGAGGCGCCGCTGGCAGTGAACCACTACCTCCGGCCGCCGCAGATTGGACTCGATAGCTCCACCGGCTTCAGCTTCGGCAAGCAAGCCTTCCTGGAGCGCGCCGCATATCCGGAAGAGCGCCGCATTCAGGTCGCCGACACGGTTGCGTATCTCCATGGCAATCACAGCATCAAGTTCGGCGCGGACTATAACCGCGTACTGGACTACATCAACAATCTCTACAACGGCAACGGCAGCTACACCTATCCCACCCTCGGCGGATACATCGCGGACTACGATCACGCCACGCAGGGGTTGGGACCGGCAAACTATACCGGCAACTACTCCGGATTCAGCCAGGCGCTTGGCCCGGCCGCCTTCCAGCTCATCACCAATGACCTGGCCTTCTTCGTCGAAGACGACTGGAAGATCAAGCCTCGCCTCACGCTGAACCTGGGCGTTCGTTATGAGTACGAGATCATTCCCAGCGCAATCCTTCCTGACAATCTTCCCTCGCTGATCATCAGCCCGACCTCGTCGCGGCCCGACGCCACGACCCCCGGAGTGCTGCCCGGTTACAGCGAGAGCCTGCAGCAGCTCACCAGTCATTCTCCCAGCGATAAAAACAATGTCGGTCCGCGCGTCGGCTTTGCATGGGATATCTACGGCACGTCGCGCACCGTTCTCCGCGGCGGCTACGGCATCTACTACGGCCGCATCATCAACTCCAATGTGCTGCAGACCTACGTGGCCTCCGGCAATACCAACGGCCAGACCAGCTACGGCTCGTTCAAGCCCACCACGAATCTCGGCACCAGCGCGGCGCCCGCGTTTCTCGCCTTTCCCAACATCCTCACCGCGGCGCCGGGTGCTGCATCAGGGACGGCCACGATCGCCTTCTTCGACAAAGGCTTTCAGGCGCCGCAGATTCACGAGGCGGACCTGACACTGCAGCAGGACCTGGGATGGAACAGCGTGCTCTCGGTCAGTTATCTGGGCTCCTTCGGCCGCGAACTCATCAATGGCGTCGATCGCAATATCAACGCCAAATCGCTCACCACTGCCAGCTACCAGGTGGTTGGCCAGCAGGCTGTTGCCGGCGGCATCAACGGGCCGCTGCCCGACGGCAGCACCTATACCGCGAAGCTCTACACCGGCGCGCGGCCAGTGCCGGGTTATGGCGCCATCATCGACGTCGCCAGCAACGTGAACTCCAGCTACAACGCGCTCGCCGCGCAGGTGGACCACAAGTTCACTCGCGATCTGCAGTTCAACGCCAACTACACCTGGGCCAAGGCACTCGATTACAACCAGTACATCGGCACCGGCTCGCCGGCAAACAACCTCGTCGATCCGCTCAACCCCAACCTTCGCGCAGAGTACGGACGCTCTCCGAACGATGTTCGGAACCGTTTTGTGGCCAACGTCGTCTGGACGCCGATCTTTGGCGCCCTGAAAGGCTGGCAGAACAGCTTCGCGAACGGATGGGGCATTTCGCCCATCTTCCAGGCGCAGAGCGGGCTCCCGTTCACGCTCGGCGTCTCGGGCAGCAATCCTGCAGGCGCACTCTCCGGCCCATTGGGCTCGGGCGTGGGACGCCTGCCCTTTCTGCGGAATACCTATACCTACCCCCGCACCTTCGTGCTGGATACGCGTGTCTCCAAGCGAATCCCGTTTGGCGACCGCTACTCCTTCGAGCTGCTGGGTGAGCTCTTCAACGCGCTCAACCACCAGAACACTACCGGCGTGGCAACAAATGGCTACGCCATCAGCCAGCCCACCGGTGCAACCACGCCTCTGCTCACCTATCAGCCCAACTTCGGCTCTGTCCAGACGACGAACTCGAACTACATCTACAGTCCCCGCCAGGTGCAGATCGGAGCACGCTTCAACTTCTGATATGGCTTCTCTTCCATCGGCGGGGTGGCTTCAGCCGCCCCGCTTTTTGTGTTCGTTAAAATGAAAGGAGCGGATGCCTTTCACCGAACAATACGATGTCGTCGTCGTCGGAGCCGGCCATGCCGGTTGCGAGGCCGCCATGGCTGCGGCGCGCATGGGGCTGCGGACGGCGCTCTATACGTTCAACCTCGATCTGATCGCGCAGATGTCCTGCAACCCGGCGATCGGCGGCATCGCCAAGGGCCATCTGGTGCGCGAAGTCGACGCCCTGGGCGGCATCATGGGCGAAGTTGCGGACGCGGTTGGCATCCAGTTCCGCCTGCTGAACACCTCGCGCGGCCCGGCGGTGTGGTCGCCGCGCGCGCAGTGCGACAAGCAGCAATACCGCGTCAAGATGCGCCAGGTGCTGGAGGCGCAGCCCGGCCTCTTCATCAAGCAGGCCGAGGTCATTGACCTTCTGATCGACGCCGCACCCGACGGCACGCGTCGCGCGCATGGCCTGAAGCTGCGCGATGGGCGCACGGTCGAAGCCGGCGCAGTTGTCATCACCACGGGCACCTTTTTGAACGGCCTCATCCACTGTGGCGAGGAGCAGTATCCCGCGGGCCGCAGCGGCGAGCCGCCCAGCGTCCTGCTTGGCGAAAGCCTGAAGCGGCTCGGTCTCCGCGGCTGCCGCCTCAAGACCGGGACACCGCCGCGGCTCGATGGCCGCACCATCGACTGGACGCGCTTCGCAGAGCAGCCCGGCGACGCGGACCCCACGCCCTTCAGCTTTCGCACCACCACGTTGCCGCAGCGCCAGGTCTCCTGTCACATCGCGTACACCACGCCCGAGACCTTGCGCATCATCCGCGAAAACGTCTCGCGGTCGCCCATGTACTCCGGCCAGATCCACGCCATCGGGCCACGCTATTGCCCGTCCATTGAAGACAAGGTCGTCCGCTTCCCGGACAAGGAGCAGCACCAGTTTTTCCTCGAGCCCGAAGGCCTCGACACTCACGAGGTCTACGTCAACGGCATGTCTACCTCGCTGCCCATGGATGTGCAGTCGCAGGTGGTGCATTCCATCCCCGGCCTGGAAAATGCCGAGATGCTGCGTCCCGGCTACGCCATTGAGTACGACGCCATTGACCCCACCGAGCTTGATCGCAGCCTGAACGTCAAGTCCATCGCCGGCCTCTACCTCGCCGGCCAGATCAACGGGACGTCGGGTTATGAAGAGGCGGCCTGTCAGGGCCTGATGGCCGGCGTCAACGCCGCGCTCGCGGTCCGCGGCGAGCCTGCGTTTACCCTCGATCGCACCGAGGCCTACACCGGCATCCTGATCGACGACCTCATCAGCAAGGGCACCAACGAGCCCTATCGCATGTTCACCTCGCGGGCGGAGTTCCGCCTCCACCTGCGCATCGACAACGCCGACCGCCGCCTCACGCCGGCCGGCCGCCGCCTCGGCCTCATCGACGATGCGGCCTGGGCCGATTACGAGTCACGCCAGCAGCGCGCCGTCGCTCTCGAAAAGCTGCTCGCCACCACCCGCATCAACGTGGACCGCGTCGCCGATACATTGCCCGACCTGAATCTCGATCGAGAGAGCATCGCCGGCCAGACCTACGCGCAACTGCTCAAGCGCCCCGAGATCACCATCGATCGCCTGCGTCCGCTGCTTCAGGCCGTCGCACTTTCGGAGGACATGCAGGTGCTCCTGGCACCACTCCTGTCCGATCCGGCGCTCACCGCACGCGCCCGCAACGAACTCCGCGCCGTCGAGACAGAGATCAAGTACGCGGGCTACCTCGACCAGCAGCGCAAGTCGATCGAGAAGCTGAAGCGCGCGGAGAGCCTCACCATCCCCGCATGGTTCGACTACCAGGCTGTCAGCGGACTCTCGCGGGAGATGCAGGAAAAGCTCGGCCGCGTCCGCCCACAAACCGTGGGGCAGGCCAGCCGCATCCCCGGGGTCACGCCGGCGGCGCTTTCGCTGATCCACGTCTATATCGAGATTCAGGCCCGCAAGCGTGCCGAATCTACCGCCGCAACGCAGAACGCCATTGCCGGCTCTTGATGCCTTCCCGCACCAACGCTCAGTCATCCCAGCCAACGCGAAGCCTCACGCTCTTTTGTCATCTTGAGCGAAGGACCTTTGCTAACCTACGACGACGATGCACTCTTTGAAAGAGCTGTTAGCACACGGCTATGGTGCCCGAGCAGAGAATGATCCGGCGGAATCGCGCGCCGCATTTTTTGAAGCGGTACGCAAAGCATCGCTAGAGGCCGATCGGCCTTCTTTAGCAGAGGCGCTTTGCGGTCTGGCCCAGGCCGAACGGGATATCGGCGCCCTCGGTCCTGCGAGTCACCAGTATGCGAATGCAACAGTTCTCTACCGTGAGATAGGGCCGCCTGCCAGGCTGGCATATGCGCTTCGTCACGAGGCAGACGTGCTTCGGGAAATGTGCCGGCCTGCCGAGGCTGAGCCACTCTATCTCGAGGCCGAAACAATCTACCGCCAACTTGGCGGGCAGGCCGTCCTCGACTTGGCGAACACGCTCAGAGGGTTGGCATTGGTGAATGAATCAACAGGCAACATGGACCAATCGAAGAAGCTCTGGAACGAGGCCCGCAAGCTCTATGCAGACTGCAATGTTCAAGCGGGCGTTTCCGAGTGCGATACGAGGCTCTCTCCACCGACCAAATAACGATTGCTGCCCGTTGCTTCACCAGAATGCGTTGACCTACTGTGGAGGCTGATCGGTCCCCGGTGCCGGCGGCTTCTGCGTGCTCTGCGGCCCTTTGTAGATCAGAGGAATGTGCAGCGGCAGCGCGGCATTGCTCTTGCTGGTATGCGTCGCCGCCCTCTTTTTGCGCTCATCTTCCGTGGTCACCACGGTGCGCTGCGAATTGATGCACTGCCAGTTGCCCGCGCTGTTTTTGCGGAAGACGTGCGTGAACACGCCCTTCTCCGCCACCTTCTGCTGATCGTTCGAGCCCTGCCACTCCATCACATACGTGCCGTTCACCACCGCCACATCGCCGATCACACGCGCACCGATAACCTTCTGCGTCAGCGACACCGGCTCCGAGCCGGCGACGAACAGGTGCGAAATCTGCTGGTTGCGCGTGGTGACATCGCCCTCCGCGCTGATGCCTACGTAATCGCGGGCGAGCAGGTTTTCCAGCGCAAACTGGTCGTGCTTGGTGACGGCTGCGTCCCAGGAGTCCTCGACCGGCTGCATGGTCGCAACCGCCGGTGACGGATCGGCGCCCTGGGCGGTCAGACTGGCGAAAGGGAGGGCGAAAATAGCAGCGGCAAGGGTGCAGCAACAGCGAAACGACAGCATCAACGGCATTCTCCAGCGCACATGATACAGGGCGCGTATAAATCACTAGATATCACACAGAAGATCCTTCGCGATCTCGACAGCTATAGCATCGCCCGAAATAGAGCAACATAGACTCCATGGCTGCCTTTCCTGACATCTCGCTCGAGCGCGGCATGCCCGCCAGCCCGGACGCCGAGCGCTCCATTCTCGGTGCAATCCTGCTTGAGAACGCGCACTTCCACGAAGCCGCCGAAAAGAAGCTCATCGCGGACGACTTCTCGCTTGACTCCCATCGCCGCATCTTCGCCCGCATGGACGATCTCATCAGCAGCGGCCGCGCCGTCGATCTGGTCACGCTGGTCGAGGAGCTGGCGCGCCGCAAGGAAGTCGAATCGGTCGGAGGCGTCGCCTATATCGCGTCGCTGACCGAGGGCCTGCCGCGGCGCGTGTCGATCGAAGAGTATGTCCGCATCGTCAAGGACAAGTCGCTCCTGCGGCAGCTCATCCATGTCTGCAACAAGGCCATCACGCAGGCTGCCGATCAGTCCGAAGATGCGCTGGAAGTGCTGAACTCCGCCGAGTCGGCGATGCTCGAAGTCTCCGAGCGCGGCATCACGCGTGACTTCTTGAACATTCCCACCATCGTCAAGGAGCACTTCGGCACCATCGATTCCATCTGGAAGCTGAAGCGCGAAGTCACCGGGCTGGCCACCCACTTCAAGGACTTCGACCGCATGACCAGCGGACTCCAGCCGTCGGAGCTCATCATCATCGCGGCGCGCCCTTCCATGGGCAAGACGGCCTGGGCCATCAATATCGCGCAGCAGGCTGCACTCAAGGACGGCCGCGTCGTCGGCATCTTCTCGCTGGAAATGTCCAGCGAATCGCTGCTCCGCCGCATGCTTGCGTCCGAGGCCTTCGTGAATATGCGCAAGATCCAATCCGGCTTCATCAGCCGCGACGATCAGGACGCGCTCATCAATGCCGCGGCCAAGCTCACCGAGTCGCACATCTACATCGACGACACACCCGGCATCTCCCTCGCCGAGATGCGCGCGAAGGCACGGCGCCTGAAGCAGCAGCGCGGCCTCGACCTCATCGTGGTCGATTATCTGCAGCTCATGTCCGCCTCGCTGCCGGGCATAGCGGGCAGCAAACGCCACGAGAATCGCACGCAGGAGGTCTCTGCGATCTCTCGCGGCCTGAAAGCGCTCGCGAAAGAGCTCCACATCCCGGTCATCGCGCTCTCCCAGCTCAGCCGCGCCTCGGAGCAGCGCGGCGGCGACAAGAAGCCGATGCTCTCCGATCTCCGCGAATCCGGCTCCATCGAGCAGGATGCCGACGTCGTCGCCTTCATCCATCGCGACAGCTACTACAACAAGGACGAGAATGGCGAGGAGGATCCCGACTCGAAGGGCAAGGCCGAAATCATCATCGCCAAGCAGCGCAACGGCCCCACCGGCTCCGTCCATCTGGCCTACCTCAGCGAGTTCACGCGCTTCGAGAACATGGCGCACAATGATGGTGACAGCGGCAGTTACGAATGACGTCGCCCATGTCTGCTCAACCCACGTCCACCCGGCCCACATGGGCAGAAGTCTCGCGTAGCGCGCTGCTCAGCAACTACGGCATCCTGCGTGGACAGGCTGCGCGCGTCGATGCGGAGGTTGTCGCGGTCGTCAAAGCGAATGCCTACGGCCACGGCGCCGCAGAGGCGCTAGCCATCCTCGCTGCCGATGGCTGCGGCTGGTTCGCTGTTACGTCGCTGGACGAAGCCCGGGTGCTTGCCCCCCAGGTCGCGGTCCATCGCATACTTGTCCTCTCCGGTCTTTTCATCGGAGAAGCCGCGGAAATTGTTCGCACCGGCTTCACCCCCGTGCTTGGTTCGCTGCAGCAGCTGGCCTGGCTCTCTGCTACAACGCCGCAGTCTCGTGATAAGAAACCAGTGCTGCTTCATCTGGAGATTGACACCGGCATGTCCCGGCAGGGTATTCCATGGGACGACTCTCGTGCTCTTGCCGACTTCGCCGCGCGCCTTGCTGAGCATCCGCAGCTTCGGCTTGAAGCTGCGATGACTCACTTTGCTTCACCTGAGGACCCGCACTCCCCGCAAACCGGCCAGCAGCTCAACCGCTTCCGCGCCGCACTCGCAACCCTCCAACAGCATGGCTGCGTATCGCCTCTGATTCACGCGGGCAACTCAGCCAGCCTCTTTGAAGCCGACCAGCTAGCCGCGCTCTGCAACATCGCACAACAAAGCGGCAGCCATCTGCTGCTGCGGCCGGGCATCGCGCTCTATGGCTACGGACCGCACCCAACCGAGCGGGGCTTGCAACCCGTGCTGAGTTGGAAGACGCGCATCACTGCACTCCGCACCATCGCGGAGGGCGAAGCCGTCAGTTACAACGCCACCTTCCGGGCCGCGCGTCCCACACGCATCGCGCTACTACCGGTCGGCTATGCCGACGGCTACAACCGGCTGCTCTCCAATCGCGGAGAAGTGCTGGTGCGCGGCCAGCGCGCGCCCATCGCCGGCCGCGTCACCATGGACCAGACGATGATCGACGTCACTGACATCGCAGATGCAGCCATCGGCGACGAAGTCGTGCTCGTCGGGACTCAGCAGGATCAGCGCATCACTGCGGACGACCTCGCCGTCCGCACCGGCACCATCGCCTACGAGGTGCTTTGTGCGGTGGGCGCGCGCGTGCCACGAGTATGGATATAACAGGCGATCTGGAAGCCGCCACCAACACTCCGGTCAACCGCAAACTCAAAACATGGACGGCCAAAGGGAGCTCACCCAGCGACCCGCGCAGGATTCGATGGTGGATGGCGGAATCTTTGGCTGGCTAGAAGCGGAGCCGCACTACCAGTTCAAGCTGGCGCTCGCGGTAAAGATTGGTGCTGTTGCTGTTGGTCACGGTGCTGAATGTCGGCTGCCAGGTGAGCGTTGGATTCGCGCTAGCACTGGAGGCTCCGCTGATCTGGTAGCCGAGTGTGCTGATGCCTGTTACGTTCTGATGGTTCAGCAGATTGAAGCCCTGCACCATCAGCTCCAGCCGCGCCTTTTCGCTGAGCGGAACCGTGCGTGATGCGCGAAGATCAATGGTGTAGGTGCCGGGATAGCGGTAGGTGTTGCGGCCGACTGCGGGGATCCAGGTGGCGCCGCCCGAGCCGTTGATGCTGCCGGCCAGCCCCGTAAGTTTTTCCGTCTGCCCAAACTCATTGATGTAGCGCAAATACGGAATCGATCCCCCGGTGTGCATGGAGTACGGCAGCCCGGTCTGCGCCGTAGCCGTCGGTGCGAGCGCATAGCCGTCGGCCAGCGCACCGCGCCATCCCTGCAATTTCCATGGCGCGCGTAGAACCACGCCGGCAGTGGCCCGCTGGCGGACGTCAAAGTTTGAGTCGGCATATTCCAGGCTCAGGTCGGTAGGATCGAGCACATCGTTGGCGTCGCTGAAGGTGGTCTCGTTCTGATTGTCGTCCTGCGCATGCGCATAGGTGTAGCTGGCGCGCAGATGCAGCCAGCGTCCGCCGTTGTGCGCGGCCTTAACGACGATCGCCTGGTAGTGCGAGCCGACCATGCTGTTGATGTCGGTGATGGAGCCGTAGGCCGGGTTGAGCCGCTGCGTAAAGAGATGGGTTGCGTAGGTCTGCTGCTTAAGCGGCCCCTGATGTTGTGGGTCCTTGACGGTATAGGTGATGGGGACGGCCGTCGCGAGATCGATGTTGGTGTCCATGAAGTTGGGCAGGTACTGCCCGATGCTGCGCAGGTAGCTGACGGTCACTTCCGTATCGCGGGAGATGCGCTGCGCGAGCGAGACTTCGGTCTGGGTGATGCGAGGATTCTGGAAGTTGCGATCGAAGTAATCGGCGGTGGGCTTCTCGGCCACGACAGCGCGGCCGCTGAAGATATATGGGAACGAAGGCGCGCCCACGTCGCCGGGGCGGAAGTAGTAGCCAAGCTGGCCGGCGGGTGAGCCGGTCTCGGTGTAGGCGGCGAAGATGGTGGAGTTGATGATGCGGCCGAAATAAATGCCGTAGCCGCCGCGCAGCACGGTGTTGCCATGCCCGGTCAGGTCAAACGCAGCGCCCACGCGCGGCCCGTAATTGTTGCGATCGCGGGGAACGAAGCCGGTCTGCGGCAGCGCGGCATTGGGCAGCAGCTTGTTTTGTGGCGGAAGCTGCTCGTACTCGTAGCGCAGACCGTAGGAGAGCGTCAGGCGGCGCTTCACCTTCCACTCATCGCTGAGAAATACGGCGTAATCGTTGGTATCGAAGATGAAGGCATGCGGACCAAGCTGCTGCGTGTAGTAGCTGTAGCAGGGCGAGCTGCCGACGCCGCTGCCATTGGCGTCGCAACGGCTGGGCGCGAGCGCGTCCGACGCGAAGTCGAGCAGGCTGGAGTAGTGATAGCTCCCGTTGCCGTTGTAGATGCTGTCGATGCCATCGAGGACGTGGTTGAAGTCGTAGCCGAGCTTGAGCGTATGGTTCCCGCGCACGTAGGTGAAGGTGCTGGCCAATTGCGTGCGTCGCTCGTCTGGCAGCGCGGCGCGGTCGAGCGTCGGCGGCTTGCCGATGCGCAGTCCGCTGCCCGAGCCGATCAGCGTGATCTGCGGCGAACGGCCGAATGCATTCTGACTGAAAGGCTGCTCGAATGCCGAAGGCGGGGCGCTGAGCTCCGATTCGAAGTCGCGGCCATACTGCACGCGGAGCTCGTGCATCAGGTTGGCCGTCAGGAAGGTATTCCAGCGGCCGATGAGCACATCGTCGGTGACGTGATCGTCGCCGAAGCTCGAAACACCGTAGCTGGCCGCGGTCTGGGTAAGCGCGCCATGCGGCGAGTTCCAGCGCAGGTAGTTGTACTGGATGGAGAGATGATTGCGGTCGTTGAGCTGCCAGTCGAGTTTCGGAAACAGGATGATCTGGCTGGCGGTGCGTGGCACCAGGCCGGTTTCGCCCATCAGGCCGGAGACGAATTGCTGATATTGCTCCAGCGCATAGATGGGCAGCGCCACGCCAAGCCGCTCGCGCAGCGTTTCAAGATTGGACGAGGTGAGCGAGCGGTCGAAGAAAGTCGTGATGTTGCCGGGGCGGGAGATGGCGGGAAAGTTGCGGTGAAACTGATCATAAGTGAAGAACCAGAAGAAGCTGTCGGTTCGGACCGGCCCGCCGGCAGCGATTCCCCACTGCTGGCGAGTGTCGGTAGGCGCAACCGGCACGGCCGCGACCGTGCCGTCCGGTTGTAGCTGCGCCAGTTGCGTAAAAGGATTGCGCGCTCCCCAGGCGTTGTCGCGATCGAAAAAGAAGGCGTTGCCGTGCAGATGATTCGTGCCGCTCCGCGTGACCGTATTCACGACTCCGCCTGCGGCGCGGCCATATTCGGCCGAGTAGTTCGAGGTATTCACCTGGAACTCGCGCACCGAAGCCTGGCTGGTGAAGTACGCGGTGCGGGTGCGTCCCCGCTCCTCGGAGAAGAACGCCTGATTGTTGTCCGCGCCATCCAGCGTGTTGTTGTTCAGCAGCACGCTGATGCCGCGAAAGCTGAGCTGGCCATAGCCCTGCTGATCCGGCGCGACCGCCGGTGTGAGCAGCACGAAGTAGGTCCATCGCCGGCTGTTGCTTGGCAGCTCATCGATAGTGGTCTCGTCGATGTTGGTGGAGAGCGCCGGCGAGCTCAGGTCGATCACTGCGCCGGGCTCGCGGACCTCGATGGTCTCCTCGGCGCGTGCGATGGTCAGGTGCGCGGTGACCGGAGTGAAGCGGCCGACCTCCACCGGCACATGCGCGATGTGCAGTCGCGCGAAGCCGGTCTGGGTGACCCAGGCCTCGTAGTTGCCCGGCGGCAGGCCCGGAAACCGAAAATTGCCCTGGGCATCGGTGCGCGATTGGAAGATGTGATCGGTGTCGGCGCTGGTGAGATCGACTTCCGCATCGACGAGAGCGACGCCACCGGGGCCGGCCACCATGCCCCCCACTACGCCCTGGGTGGTGGACTGGGCCCAAAGCGATGAAACGAAGACAGATGAGAGCAAAAGTGTTGTCGCGGTGCCGCAGAGCGCGCCCCTGCGGATTGTTCCCCAACACGCGCGCTCCGGCATGGCCCATGCTCCTGATGCCGGTCCTGACAGCGGGTCTGGAATGCGGCTTCGAGCCGGCCTGCTTCGATGATGCTTCAGGCGCGCCGCCGGCTCCATGACCCATAAGTGGTGCGGGGTGCTACGTCCGATAGACTGAACAGACGAACCATGTTTATTGACGAAGCAAGAATCCGGGTGAAGGCAGGCGACGGCGGCAACGGCTGCATGGCCTTCCGGCGGGAAAAATTCGTGCCGCGTGGCGGCCCATCCGGCGGCGATGGCGGGCACGGCGGCGACGTCGTGATGGAGTCCAGCGAGCGGCACAACACGCTGGTGCACTTCCGCTTCAACCCCGAGCACAAGGCCGAACGCGGACGCCACGGTGAGGGCTCCAACTGCACCGGACGCGACGGCGAGCACATGATCCTGAAGGTGCCGGTGGGGACCGTCGCTGTACGACGAGGAAACCGGCGAGCTGGTGCACGACTTCGCGCATCCCGATGAGCGCATCGTGGTGGCGCGCGGCGGACGCGGTGGACGCGGCAACCAGCACTTCGCGACCTCAACCCACCAGGCGCCGCGTGAGCACGAGGCCGGACGGCCCGGCGAAGAGCGCAGCTACCGGCTGGAGTTAAAGCTGCTGGCCGATGTCGGGCTGGTTGGCTATCCGAACGTGGGCAAAAGCACGCTGATCTCGCGGCTCTCGGCCGCGCGGCCAAAGATCGCCGACTATCCCTTCACCACGCTCGAACCGAACCTCGGCGTAGTAACAGTGGGCGAAGCGCCGCACGAGCAGAGCTTCGTGGTGGCGGATATACCGGGGCTGATCGAAGGCGCGAGCGAGGGCGCGGGGCTGGGAATGCAGTTCCTGCGCCACATCGAGCGCACCCGTGTGCTGGTGCACTTGGTCGATGTATCGGATGGCAGCGGACGCGAGTCACCGGTGGATGACTTCAAGGTGATCCAGGCGGAGCTCAAGAGCTTCGGCCATGGACTGAACGAGAAGCCACTGCTGATAGTGGCGTCGAAGGCAGACGTAGCCAACCCGGAGAAGCTGAAGAAGCTGCAGGCGATGGCGAAGCGGCGAAAGCTGCCGTTCTATGCGATTTCAGCCGTGAGCGGACAGGGTGTGGATGCGCTGAAGTACGCCATGGCCGCGGTGGTGGAGCGGGCGCGAGAGGCGGAGCGCAGCGCGACGCCGCAGCCGGTTTCCACTACTAGCGGTTCAACCTAAACCTGCACGGCGCCAGCCGGGCGGCGCGTGCCGGGCGCCGGACGACTTCCAACTGCGGCAGCGTGATGAGCTCCCACGCGCTGCGGTCTGCCAGCAGGCGCGAGACCAGCGCAGTGTGCATGGCGTGGCCCGCACGCTCCGCGACCACGCGGCCCAGGATGCGGTGACCGGCAAGCGCAAGATCGCCGATCAGATCCAGCACCTTGTGGCGGACAAACTCATCGTCAAAACGCAGGCTGCCGTTCTGCACGCCGGCGCGCGTCAGGATGATGGCGTTCGCTTCCGACGCGCCGCGGATCAGCCCCATGTTGCGCAGCATGCGCTCGTCTTCACGGAAGCCGAAGGTGCGCGCAGCGGCGATCTCCGCGCCATACGCGTCGGCGGCCAGGTCGACCGTAAACTCCTGGCGATGGATAGGCGCCGGGAAATGGATCTCGTAGGTGATGCTGTAGCCGTCGCCGGGATAGACGCCGATAAACTTATCGTTCTCACGCACTTCCACCTTGCGCAGGATGCGGATATATTCGCGGCGGCGGCGCTGGACTTTGATGCCAACGTTTTGAAAAGCTTCGACATACGGAAGCGCACTGCCGTCCAGGATGGGAAGTTCCAGGTTGTCCAGCTCGACGATCACGTTGTCGATGCCGGTGCCGATGCAGGCCGAGAGAAGATGCTCCGTGGTGGAGATCAGGACGCCCTGGCGCATCAGGCTGGTGGCGTAGGAGACCTTGGCGACGTTGCGGCCGATAGCCTGGATTTCGAAGTTGTCGAGGTCGGTGCGGCGAAACACGATGCCGGTTCCGGCGGGGGCAGGAAGGAGTCGCAACTGGACGGGAGCGCCGCTGTGAAGACCGATTCCGGAAAATGCGATGCTGCCAGCGATAGTCTGTTCGAGTTGAGCCTGCATGTAAGGCCTGGGCACCCCTGCCGTGTCACTAGGCGAATAGACTACCCATGCCAGCGAAAGTTTCACTGTGGTAAAGATACGACATAAAGGCTGCAAAAATGACGGATGTGCAACACAACCAACTTGTGCCAGGAGTACCGCAAGCGCCTGTAAGCAAAGAAGATATTTCAGGTTGCGATTGGCTTGACCGGCTGAACCGCGAACTTGACGAAATACTCGAACGGGTATCCGCTCTGGTTCACCAGCAAAGTCCATCGAGTCATTCTGACGCAGTGGACGCGGCGCAGGGGACGGTGGCGGCGTGGGCTGAAGACCTTGGAGCGCGGGTAAAACGGCATGTCCGCACCGGCAGCGGAGGGGTACTGGAAGCCCGATTCGGGAACCCGAACGACTCGCGGCGGCCAGTGCTGCTGCTCGGACACTTGGACACAGTATGGCCGATCGGGACGCTAGCCCGGATGCCGTGGCGAGTAGAGGACGGCTGGGCGTATGGGCCCGGCGTGCTGGATATGAAAGCCGGCGTGGTGATGGCGCTGGCCGCGATGAAGCTGGTGCGCGAAGTCGACGCGGATTGTCCGGCAGTGCTCCTCTTGAGCGGCGATGAGGAGACGGGAAGCCGTCACTCCCGGGAGCTGATTGAAGAAATCGCGAAGGGATGCCGCGCCACGTTCGTGCTGGAGCCGGCTCAGGGTCTGCAGGGCGCGTACAAGACCGCGCGCAAAGGCGTGGGCCAGTTTCGCCTGGAGATCAGCGGGGTGCCTTCGCACAGCGGGGTCGACTTCGGCGCGGGACACAGCGCGGTACGCGAGCTGGCATGGCAGATCGAGCAGATCAGCGCGTTGACGGATCTAGAGCACGGGACGACGCTGAACGTGGGCGTGGTGGGCGGCGGTACGCAGTCGAATGTGGTGGCGGCGTCGGCCTGGGCGGAGATCGACCTGCGCGTGACGACCGTAGCCGATGCGGAGGTGGTCACCGCAACGGCTGCAGGCGCTGAAAACGCGCGATCCGCAGTGCACGCTGCGGCTGACCGGCGGACTGAACCGCCCGCCGATGGAGCGCACCCCTGGAACAGTGGCGCTCTTTGAGCAGGCGAAAGAGCTGGCTGCCGGTCTGGGATTTGCGCTGGAAGAAGCAGCGACCGGCGGCGGCTCGGACGGGAACTTCACCTCGGCGCTGGGAGTACCGACGCTGGACGGCATGGGCGCCGTCGGGCAAGGGCGCGCATGCGGACAATGAATCCATCCGCATCGATTCAATCGTGCCGCGCACCGCCTTGCTGGCGGCGATGATTGCTGCAACTCCGTAGCGTTTCAATTTGAAACTGAGACAGGATCTTTTTGCAGAAATCTGCCATTTCACCCTATCGATTTCGATACACTGAAAATAGAGAGAAAAAGGAATGCCCGCGAACACTCGCGGGCATTTTCTATTTGAAGGCGAAGGGCCTGGATATCACCCGATAACGGAGCGCGTAAGTCCTTTGCAAAGACGACTTTAGCGCTAACCCATTTAGATAGAAGACTTTAAGCACCGGGACGCCTGCTAACCATCTTCCGGTCAGCGACTTACAAGCCAGTCTCCCGCTACGGGAGGGGGAGGGGGGGACGACCCCCTGCATCGCCTCGATCATGCTGCTGACCAGCGCCAGCGGCAGGCCCACCACGTTGAAGTAGCAGCCGTGGATACGTGGCACCCACCGGCCCGCGCGGCCCTGGATAGCGTAGGCCCCGGCCTTGTCCAGCGGCTCCCCGGTCGCCACGTACGCTTCGATCTCCTCATCGGAGAGCGTGATGAAGCGGACAAACGTAACCTCGGCTGCACGTTGACGCTCTCGGCCTTTGGCAAGGCAGACGCCGGTGATGACCTGGTGGGTGCGGCCGGAGAGCAGACGCAGCATGTGGGCGGCATCGGCCGCGTCCTGCGGCTTGCCAAGCACCTCTTCGTCGAGGAGAACGATGGTGTCCGCGCCGAGGATGAGGGCGTTCGGCGGGATGTCCTCACGCGAGAGGACCGCCTCGGCCTTCTCGCGTGCGAGGCGGGTGACGAAGCGAATGGGGTCTTCACCGGGCTTGCGGACTTCCGGCACATCGGCGGGGCGACCTCGAAGGTAAAGCCGGCCTGTGTCAGCAGTTCGCGGCGGCGCGGCGATGCAGAGGCCAGAATCAACGGGGTGCTTGTCTTTACGGTGTTCACGGGAGCGAGTTCGGTCACGCTTTGATCCCCACCTGCATGCCACGCTGATTGCAGACGCCCCAGGCCATGCGCGGCGTGTTGTGCGCCAGCCCATAGCGGCCATCCGGGCCGAGCAGGATGATCCCGCCGTGGCCGCCCAGGCGGCGGAAGAGATAGGCGATGGCGGCTTCGGCAGCGGCGTCGGGCGCATCGCCGGCGAGAACGCGATCGACGGCCCACTTGCCCAGCACCAGCTTCATGATCGGTTCGCCCCAGCCGGTGAGCGAGACGGCCGCGCTGAGATTGTCCGCATAGCAGCCGCAGCCGATCAGCGACGAGTCGCCCACGCGCCCGGGCGCCTTGTTGAGCGTGCCCCCGGTGGAGGTCGCAGCCGCGAGGTTGCCGCCTGCGTCCAAGCGCGACGGCGCCGACCGTGTCGTGCGACGACGCGTCGTAGGAAGTGTCGTGCGACGGAATGCCCGGAGCTTCCTTGTCCGTCTCCTGAGCGCCCGAGAAGGTCTGATCGGGCAGCCCGGCGCTCTCCTTGTGCTGCGCCTCGGCCAGACGCACCCGTTCACGATCGAGCACCAGTTCGGAGTTATCGATCAGCGGCATGCCCTGCTCGGCGGCGAAGTTCTCCGCATCGCGGCCGACGAAGTAGACATGAGGGCTCTTCTCGAGCACGAGACGCGCGGCATGGATGGGATTGCGCAGCCGCTCGACGCAGGCCACGCCGCCGGCGCGCATGGTGCCCGTCACGCCGCCATCCATCAGCAGCGCGTCGAGCTGGACTTTGCCGTCGCGCGTAAGAAAGGAGCCCCGGCCGGCATCGAAGGCCTCGTCGTCCTCAAGCACAGCGACCGCGGCCTCGACTGCATCGACCGCGGTGGCGCCGCGCTCCAGCAACGCATAGCCGGCGAGCAGTGCGCTGCGGACGCCGAAGGTGTGGGCTTCGACGGCGTCATCGGGGATGGCCCACGCGCCGCCATGAACGAGAAGGATAGGTTGATCGGGCATGCGAACAGATCATCCTACATGGCGGAGTTGGCTGCTCGCAGCTGCTATGCGCGGGGCGCGTTGGGCGCGGAGATGAGGTCGTGCTCGGCTCCGCTGCTTACAGATGCGGTGCTTGAGACCGGGCCTGGCCTCGCTGCGGGGCGGATCGGAACCGCCTGCGCGACGCCCGTCGGCGCATCCAGTGTCAGCGTCTTGGCCATGGTGTAGGTGTAGGAGATGCGATGGATGACGGTAATGGTCGAGAGCACGGCCAGCACCCAGAGTGCGGGAGCCATGGCGCCCCAGCGCTCGAAGAGCGCGCCGAGGATGATGAGCACCACGCGCTCCGGGCGCTCCATGAAACCGACCTTGCAGGAGCCGATGAGGGCCTCGGAGCGGGCGCGGGTGTAGCTGACCATCAGCGACGTGATCATGACAAAGCCCGCGAGCACGACGTAGAAGAAGCGATTGCCGCGTGCGTAGAAGACGAGCAGCCCGAAGAAGAGGACGACGTCGGAGTAGCGGTCGATGACGGAATCGAAGAAGGCGCCGAAGACGGTGACCTGATCGGTCTGGCGTGCGACGCGGCCGTCGACCATGTCGAAGATGCCGGCGCCGATGATGACCAGCCCGGCATAGAGGAAGAAGCGGACGTAGTTGTAGCTGCTGGCCAGGCCGAAGAAGATGGCGGCAACGGTGTTGATGAGCAGGCCGATGAAGGTGAGGACGTTCGGCGAGATGCGGGTGAGAGCGAGCCCATTGACGATGGCCTGCAGGATGACGCCGGCGCCGCGGCCGAAGGCGCTAGTCCAAGTCATAGGCTCCGCCTCCAGGGGTCACAGGCTCCCTCCGCTCGTCACAGGCCTTCGCCTTCATCACTACGATGCGCCTCCACAGGCCATCAAAACATCGTTTTTCGCCATCACTTCGCTTCGCCCTGTGCGGCTTCGTCATGGATGGTGGTGAGCTTCAGCACTTCGAGTTCGCGTTTGCCGTTCGGGGTCACCACCGTGCAGGTGTCACCCACCTGCTTGCCGATCAGCGAACGGCCGATGGGTGAGGTGGTGGAGATGAGTCCCTTGTTCACGTCGGACTCCTCCGAAGTGACGAGTTTGTACTCCAGCTCCTCGTCTTTGGTGGTGTCGAAGACACGGACGGTGGAACCGAAGGCGATCCGGTCATGGGGAATGTTGGAGAGGTTGACCAGCGAGAGTTCCGCCATGCGTTTCTTGAGCTGACCGAGGCGCGCGTTCACGAACTCCTGGCGCTGCTTGGCCATGTGGTATTCCGCGTTCTCGCTCAGGTCGCCAAGCGCAGCGGCCTTCTTGATCTCCTGCGGCAGCTCATGCTGGAGCTCGTGCTCCATCTGCCGGATCTCTTCTTCTAGCTTTTTCTTGATGTGTTCGGGCATGGAAATATCCGTGACGGCCTGGGAGAAACACAAGCCGCAAGGAACGGCAGGGATTCGATATCCGCCAAAGCCCCATTATACGACGGGGCCGGTCGCCTATGGACCGGGCGGAAGCAGGGTTACGGAGCCGCTTTGGGCATCAAGCCAGCCCTGCAGAATGAGGGCGGCGGCAAGCTTGTCGACGGTGCCAGTGCGGATGCGGCGATCAGCCGGATGGTGGCCTGTGGCTTCGAGCGCCGCGTGGACCTCGGCGGTGGAAAGGCGCTCGTCCCAGAGGTGAACGGTAAGGCTGGGATGGCTTCGATCGGAGACGTCTTCGTTCGTCTCGGGGTTTGTTTCGGGCGACGTCTCGGCGATGAGCGCTCTTCAATTCGTCCACGAAGCGATGGACCCGCTCGGTCTGGGAGCTGCGGTCTCCCGAGAGATGGAGCGGATTGCCGACGATGATGCCGGCGCAGCCGTGGCGGCGTGCGAGGCGGAGGATGGAGCGCTGGTCGCGGCGGGGCTGCGTGCGTTCGATGGTGAGCAGAGGCTGCGCGAGGCCGAGCGAGTTGGAGAGGGCGACACCGATGCGCCGCGTGCCGACATCGAGGCCCAGCCAGGGCTGCGCGAGGCCCTGCCGGGCCGGCGATTGACGCGAAAGTGGCACTCCCGACACGCTTTGATGATAGCCAGAGGAGCCCGCAGTGGAGACTACAATCGACGGAGTGCTTCGATTGACCCGCGAAGGGACCTGAATCCGCTTGCGTCGCTTTCTGCTGCTGCTCCTTCTCCTGCTGGCGCTGGGTGCAGGCGCCTGGTTCCTGTTTGCCCCTGCGGGGCCGCATCTGGAAACCTTTGTGGAGATTGCGCCCGGTACCTCCTCAAAGGGTATGGGGCGACTGCTGGAGTCGCGTGGAATTATCCGCAGCCGGTATGCCTTCGATGTGGTGCGGATGGTGAAGCACGGCACCCTGAAGGCGGGCGAGTACCGCTTCGATCATCCGGCGAGCGTCTTCGCGGTGTACGACCGGCTGCGGCGCGGCGATGTGTACTACCGCGTGGTGACGGTGCCGGAGGGTTATAACCTCTTCGATATTGCAACCGCGGTGGAAGCGGCCCAGCTCGCGACGCGCGATGGCTTTCTGGCCGCCGCACACAAGGACACGGCGCTGGTTGCCGACCTGGACCCGGCGGCAATGAGCCTGGAGGGATACCTGTACCCGGATACGTACCGCTTCCAGCGCAGCGACACGCCGATTACGATGCTGCGGGCAATGGTGAAACGATTCCGGCAGGAAGCGACGCAGATCGGGCTGGCGGGCGATGTGCACCGCACGGTGACACTGGCGTCGCTGGTGGAGAAGGAGACGCCGGTCGCATCGGACCGGCCGCTGGTGGCGAGCGTGATGGAGAACCGGCTGCGCGACAACATGCCCCTGATGACCGATCCCACGGTGATCTACGCAGCGATGCTGGAAAACCGTTACCGCGGAACGATTTACGAATCCGATTTGCAGCGCGATTCGGCCTATAACACCTATCGTCATGCGGGGCTTCCGCCAGGGCCGATCTGCAGTCCCGGCGCTGCATCTTTAAAGGCTGCATTGCACCCGGCGGCGACCGATTACCTCTATTTCGTTGCGGATCCAAGGGCGAGCGGCCACTCGCGCTTTGCGAAGACGCTGGAAGAGCACCAGCGCAATGTGGCGGCGTACCGGCAGGCGCAGCGGGCAGGCGGGGCCACACCCTAGAGAAATAGTTCCGCTGGATCAAGGGCACAGGGATGCGCTCCGGCAGGGCCCGAAAGCTCCGCAAGCAGCCTGCTGCCCGGTCAAACGAATAGCGCGAACCCGTCCTCCAGCCTTTAGCTATACTTAAGGTTTGCTGCCCTGATCGGAGCATTTCTCCTGGGATGTGACGTAGTGAGAGATATGCCCGGCGTAGCCTTTCCTGAATGAAAAGGGCACAAGAATCTTCGTTCTGCCCTCGATACCTGCAGGAGAAATGCTTTAGACCCGTGATGCAAAGACGATGGTGGAGTGTGGGATTTTTGGCAGTGCTGCCGTGGTCTGAGCGGCTGCCTTTACCACACCCACAAAGTGGAGAAGACCACGCTTGCGGGTCCCGCGATGGACGCGACCGTTGCGCAGTTGGTGAACGGCGTGAACGATCGTTATGCGGCGATCAACAGCCTGACCGCGACGGTGGACTTCCAGGCAACCACGGGCGGAGCGCGGCAGGGCAAGCAAACGGATATTACGCCGTTTCACGGTTACATCCTTCTGCGCAAACCTGCGATGCTGCGCGTGCTGGCTCTGCTGCCGGTGGTGCGCACCCACGCCTTCGATCTGGCGAGCGATGGAAAGACATTCAGGCTGGTGATTCCGCCGAAGAGCCGGGCCGTCGTGGGCAGTAATACCGTGACCAGGCCGTCCACGAATGGGCTGGAAAACCTGCGTCCGGATATCTTTCTGGATTCGGTGCTGGTGAAGTCGATCACGCCGGAGAGGCTGGTGTACCTGACCAGCACGTCAGAGACTCGCCGGGACGGCAAGAAACTGGTTGAGACACCGGAGTATCAGTTGCTCATTGGCGAAGACGTTCAGGAAGATCCTCACCTGCAGGTGCGCGTGATCAAGCCGACGCGCGTGATCCGGTTCAGCCGGTTGACGCTGCTGCCGATCGGCCAGGATATCTATGGCGAGGACGGCGGCGTGGAGACCCACGTGGAGTATGGTCCGTACCGGCAGTTCGGAACCGAACATATGCCGAGCTCGATTGTGATCCAGAGGCCGCGCGAGTCGTATCAGATCACGATCAGCGTGCAGAAAGTGCTGGTCAATCAGCCACTGCCGCGACAAACAGTTTGAGCTGGAGATTCCCACCGACTACAAAGTCCAGAGATTGCCATAGGTGCTGGCCGCACGGGCGGACGCGCCTGCGGCGGGAGTTGCTGGGTTCTCTCTCTTTGGCTCGCTCACGTCTGGCGATTGTAGTTGCGCCGGAGCAGACTGCAGGTTCTTCGCTTCGCTCAGAATGACACCGTTGCCAGGTGCTAGACGAAGCGGTCAAGGTGAGCGCGGGTGGCGTGCTCTGCTATGGCGGCGTTGATGTCGAGGGCGAGGGCCAGCACGGCGCGGCCTTCCTGACCGGTGACTTGCGGCTGCCGGCGGGTGCGCACACTTTCCAGAAACGATTCGATTTCGAGACGTAGCGGCTCGCCGGGCGTGACGGTGGGCTTGGAGACGGCGAGGCCGCTGAGCATGCTGCCGGGATCGGGAGCGCCAGGCTGCGGTTTCACGTCGATGAAGAGCAGGTCCTGCCGCGCGTAGTCGATGGAGACATACTGATGCGGCTGGAAGAAGCGGAGCTTGCGGACTCGCTCGGTGCTGACGCGGCTGGCGGTGAAGTTTGCGACGCAGCCGGAGGCGAATTCGATGCGCACGTTTGCGATATCGACTTTGCGTGAGAGCACGGGAAGGCCGACGGCCTGCAGGGAGTGAACCGGCGACTGTACGAGGCTGAGAACGATGTCGAGGTCGTGCACCATGAGGTCGAGGATGACGTCGACATCGAGGGAGCGCGGCGTGAAGATGCTGAGCCGGTGCGCCTCAAAGAACATGGGCATGTGGATGTAGGGGTGCACGGCGAGGACGGCGGGGTTGAAGCGCTCCAGATGGCCGACCTGCAGGATGCGCTGGTGTTGCGCGGCCAGAGCGATGAGCGCGTCGGCCTCGGCCAGCGAGGCGGCGATCGGCTTTTCTACCAGGACATCGATGCCGGATTGGAGCAGCGCGCCGGCGACCGGGGCATGAGCGCTGGTGGGGACGCATACGGAGGCGGCGTGCAAGCTCGATCTGGCCCGCGGCACGCGCGGCGAGGCAGGCGTCTATGTCATGGAATATATGGGCCTGGGGAAGATCCGATTGCAGCGCCTGCCGGCGCGCGGCATCGCTTTCGACGATGGCCGCAAGCCGGACGGAGTCGCCGGAAGCTGCGCTCAATTCGCGAATCACGCGAAGATGATTGCTGCCGAAGGCGCCTGCGCCAATGACGGCGAACCCGATGGATTGCGGAGAGGCGGGCGCCACTGGAGCTATTGGGCGCCGCGTTTGCCCTGAACGACCTCGAGACAGCGCGTGTAGAGCTCGAGCAGGTGGTTGACCTGATCGTCGGCCTTGGCGCTGTGGGGGGCCGTGAAGCCGGTCGAAGGGGCACCAGGGCGGCCTGCGTTGGTCGTGGTCGCGATGAATTTGAGCAGATCGAGAGCGATATCTTCGTTGCGGCGAGCGGCGCTGGACAGTGTGGCGGGTTGCTCCATATGCGTCCTCCGATGCCGATGCTACCAGAGGACTGGCCGTCCGGGCGATTGCGCCTGCGGCGCGCTTTATGGTGTTCGCTTCCTTTGGTCGCTCACGTTGAGTGATAGTAGGCGACGTCAGTGGACAGCAGATCTCTCCACTCCGCCGCTTTCGCTTTCGCGAGGCGGCTTCGGTCCCGATGACGAATTGCCGGAGTGCGCTTCTGTCGGAATAGGCGACATTGGATTCGTTCCATCATTCAGGGGAGCGGCGCGAGGACGAGGCAGACGCGGCCGACGATGAGATCCGAGGGTATTTCGTGGGGCCCGAGCGTGAGCAGTTGGACGGGGTGATCGAGCTCGATCGGGCGCAGGATGAGGCGGTTGTTTTCAAATTCCACGAGCCGGATTTGCAGGGCGTTGCCGGCGCGTACGGCGAAGACCGAAGGCTGGGGCGGCTGATAGGCGACCGGAGCGTTGTAGTGACGGTCGATGATCGCGAGAGTTTCCGGTGGCAACACGGGCAGCATGCCGGCGGACTGCTGCCGCGTGACACGGACGGAGACGAAGCGAGACCATCCGCGGCGCGATGTGGCGCGGCGCGAGCGCATCTGCTCAAGAATGCCGAGCGGTAACTGCACTACATCGAGCATTGCAGAATTGGGCGGGGCTGGATCGTGGATGGCGACACTCGGTGCCACAACGGGAACGGCAGTGTGGGTGATGCTGGTTGCCGCTTCACGCGAACCGGAGGGCATGTCATCCAACGCAAGCAAGTCGCTGATGGTGAGCATCTGTGCGGCGAGCAGACGATCGAGACCACCAAGGCTGAGGGTACGTGCGCCGGCGCAGAAAGTTGGAGATATGCGAGGGTTGAAAGCCAGTCTGGCGAGCGAGAACAGCTCCATTCACACTGCCTCGATCGATCCGCCGGAGAAGTTCCATGCGGAGACGCTCTTGCAGTTGGGTGAAGTTCATTGTGGAAAGTTAGCCAGTAGATAAAGATGCCATAGTGAAGGATTGTCTGTGCGAAACGTAACTATGACCGGTTCCTGTGGTAATTGGCTTTCGGGAATGGGCTGGCAAACTGCACTCTCCTGTTAACGCCGACAGTGTTGACGCTATCGCTACCTGTCTTTAGAGTCGCATTGCTTGTATCTGCAATAGCGGATGGCGGGACGATGTCCAAGTAACAACTGCTGCGAGTGACCGAAAGGCTGGTGCAGCGGGGGGAATTGTGCGGCGTTCTCGGCAATAAATTGCGGAATTAAAGCCCGAAATCGATCTGTGCATATGGGAAGTCCAGCGCTGCCATGCCGCAACACGTTGGCATGACGCGATGGGCAATCCACAAGAAGCTGCCGGCCGTCCCGAGCGGACGCGAGAGAGCAGCGAACTTTACAACGAGCCTGCCGCGACACCTTGATTGAGATATCCGGATACGAGAGATCCGGATGAGAGATCTGGGCGCGACGGCGGCCTTGAAGCAGGCCTTGGAGAAACGATGGAGTATTTTCGCGTTCAATTGAAAGTATGTGAGGGGTGCGGAGGTCTTTGGTTCCGCACACAAAGTGAAGAGGATGTTTACGGACGCTGCTGCGCGGGCAAGCTGGCCCAGCATGCAAAGGCGAGTCTGGAGCGGCGCATCGCGCGTCGCGCGAAGCGCCGCCCGATGGCATTGAGCCAGACAGCACTGGTGGGAGGCGCAGAATGAGCGCCGCGCTGGTAGTGCGATGTATGCAAGCAAAGCGGGCAACGGAACAACCGCAGCAGATACAAAAAACCGCCACAACGGAAGAGCCGGTAGAGCTTGCTTTCTATCGCAAATACACGGAGGGGATGCTGCGGCGCTATATGTATCGCTCGATGGAGATCGGGAAGGTGCCATCGCTGCTGGGAGACTTCTCATTCCGTGGGAAGTCGAGCAACCAGAAGGGCTATACCTTCGAGGACTCGGTGATCTTCGTGTATGACGTGGAGCGATGCCTGACGCGGTTGAATCCTGTGGAGCGCGAGTTGATAGGCAGGATCGCGCTGCAAGAGTACACACTGGCGGAGACGGCTGCGTTGACGGGCATGACCATCCGGACAGTGGTGCGCCGTTATGAGGACGCACTGGACCGGCTGACTCGTGTGTTTTTGCGGCTGGACTGCTTCAAGTTCCGGGTGCGCGTTAACCTGTCAAGCCCCAGTCCACCGAGAGATGCGGGTTAAATGCAGGTAAACGTGCGAGTTACATGATTGCAAAAACTTGCCAAATCACCCTGTGCCACTTGGTATTCTGGATTTAAGAGTTGAGACAAAGAGATAAGGGTGGGGCGCCAGAGCAAAAGGCGCTTCACCCTTTTTTGTTTTTGTCTGGTTTGGGCGTGAATTGGGACGTGGCGAAGAAGAAGGTAGTGCAGAAGAGTGAAGCGCCGGATGAGGCGCAGGGCAAGGAAACAGCAGAGCAGGCGGCAGAAGCGATGTCGGATGCGATGCCGACAGAATCAGATCAGAACCAGAAAGCTGAAAAAGGAAAAGAAGAAGCGGCCTGTACGGTGCATTCACCAGCACACGGATGTGGAGTTCCGCAGGGAGTTTCGCGGGGTCTGCGACAAGTTCATCGAAAAGGCGAAAGACGGGAAGCATTCCGGAGACCCGGTTGTTGTTACAGATCGGCAAGTTCGGGGATGCGAAGGCGGCAAAGCGCCGCGGGGTAAAGAGCCTGAGCGAAATGCTGCTGGATGAGTTGAAGCGGCGGCAGGATGAACGGGAAGCGGCGGCGGAGAGCACGAAGGCTAAAGAGCAGGCGAACGAAGCAGGCAGCGAGGGAGCGACGAGTGACAGCGATGCTGAAAATGGATAAGTGCCGGTGGTGGTGCGGATTGCTGGCGGGCCTGTTGTTGCTGGTTCCGATGCGCGGTCTTGCCATACAGACCACCAACGTCCAGGGCATTGTGTACCGGGCGGATGGTTCACGCGCCCAGGGAACGATGCTGGTGAGTTGGCCGGCATTTACGGCGGCGGACGGGAGCACGGTTGCGGCGGGCACTACATCGGCGACGATCGCGCCGGACGGAAGCGTCAGTATGGCGCTGACGCCGAACGTGGGCGCGAATCCAGGCGGGACGTACTACACGGTCGTGTTCCACATGAATGACGGCACGGTGGAGAAGGAGTACTGGGTGGTGCCGCAGGCTGCGACGGCGACGATTTCCCAGATGCGGGCGCGGGTGGTGCCAGCCGCGGTGGCACAGCAGTCGGTGAGTCAGCAGTATGTCGATGCGTCGATCGGCGCGCTGCAGGGGAGTTATCTGCAGTTGAAGGGCGGCACGATGAGCGGCTCGTTGAATCTATCGACCGATCCGACCGATGCGATGCAGGCAGCCACGAAGGCATATGTGGATGCACACTCCGGGGCGCAATTGCCGCAATCGCAGAACGTGATCGCGGGACGGGGTGACGGTGGCGCCGTCTCGATGATGGAAAAGGGCGTGACGATCACCGGTACACATGGAAAGGTGGCCTGGGACGACGATTTGAACGCGGGTGTCTACGATCCGCGCGATCCGCGCTTTGCAGGGGGCATCTATGGTCCAACCCCGGCTGCGGCGGCACAGGCGATGTCGAACCAGATGGCTTGCGACCTGGCTATGGGTGTGGTGTCGCATGCCAGGGCCAAGTGGCCTCAGGGGACATTTTCCGTAGACAACCTGCAGATTGCTCCCGGCTCTTCATGGGATGGTGTGGCCACAGCACAGGGTGGTACCCGCTTGCGGTCGCTATATAACAATCATCCGCTGCTGCAGGCGCCTTCCAGTCTGACGGTGACATGCTCGGACGGTCAGAGTCACACGGACAATCTGGGCCAGACTCACATTGCGCGCTTTACCTTGCTGGGATGCGCAACAGGAGGCTGCACCAATGCCCCCGGAGACACCGGGAGCTACGGAGTCGGCGGTCCTTCTAACACAGGACTTGAGATGTCTTCGATCGGTGGTGTGGTCGAGTGGACCTATGCGCAGGCATTCGGCGGATATGGCATTCGCGTGGATGGCCAGGATGCAAAGGCATTCCACAACACTGTGTATAGCAATGACATGTGGTATTACTACGGCGGCTACAAGGGAGTGGGAGAGTCCGCCAGCAGCCGTGAAGTCAGTGCGACTACCACGGGCACGACCGGCTCGGTGGCGCTGAGCTGGACGGCGGTGCCAGGCGCGACGGGCTACGTTGTTTATCGCGGAACATCTGCGGGCGGCGAATCGGTCTTTTATTTCACCGGCAGCAACACGTTCACAGACACCGGAGCGGCTGCTTCTTCAGGAACGGTGACGAATGTTGTCACTACCACGGTGGCAACGCCCGGAACAGCGACGGCAACGCCATCGACGACAGGCGGCACGCTCGCGGCAGGAACCTACTTTTACAAAGTGACTTCGCTGGGCGTGGATTCGCTCAGTCTGGGGTCAGGATGGCATGGCAGCATCGAGTTTTCCGGTGCGGATGTCATGGCGGATTGGATAGAAGCGTATGGGCTGCAAGATGCACCAACGGTCTACACCTTTCACCACCTTGCCGATATTTTGACTGGCGGCGGATACGGCCATTTCGATCACCTGTGGCCGCAGGCTGGCCTAGTCGGAATTGCGGAGCCATTGGGATATGGCATAGGCACCACGATTGAAAACGTCCGCATCGACTTCACTCGCCAGGAAGGACTTTGGACACAGAATTCGCGGATGCGCGTGATTGGCGGTCACATCACTTCAAGCTGCATCGCGGCGAATGCAGTGACACTGAACACGGGCCAGGACGGCATTACCCCGGCAGGCATCTGCAACCAATTCTTCAGCATGGGAGCCGCCACGAGTCTCAGCGACATCACATTCAACTATGTCGCGGGATTCGGGCCTACGGTCGAGACTGCGGATATTTTTATGGGGGGGGCGAACAGCACCTACCACAACCTGCTTGGCGGTCTGCTCTTTCAATTTGTTCCAGGATGGGGCATTGCCTCGGGCACGAATTTTGAACCGCAGAACCCTCTATGGGCAGTGAATCCTACAGGACCCGTTGTAGATATGACTGGCCTGTATAAGATCAGTCCGCAGGAAACGTCTCCGATCACTTACACCGGGTTCAAAAATCTGCAAGGTGCCCAGGATTTTTACATCTACGGCGGCAACGGCAATATCACGATTCAGAACAATAGCTCCACTCACACCTGCTCCGGCAAGGACATCAACCTAGGCACCGTTTCCGGCCTCCTCCATTTCGTCACGATTAGCATGAACTTCTCCGGAGGGCCCACCTGGGTAGCGGAGGATTGCAATCCGCTTCCGACACCCGCCGTCGTGGCCAGTTCGGAGACGGTGACGTTCTCGGCGACACCTACGTTCTCGACGGTCACGCGGGCCAGCGTCATCACGCTGACCGGCAACGTCACCAGCTTCACGCTGGCTGCCGGTGCGGACGGCCAGGAGAAGACGCTGGAGTTCTGCCAGGATGCGACCGGTTCACGCACTGTGGCGGCGCCTTCGAACGTGCACGGCTTCTTTACCGTGGGTACGACTGCGAATAATTGTTCTTCCCAGCACTTCACATATTCGGGAGCGCGGGGGGTGTGGCTGGCGGATTCACCGGGCGTGGCGAATGAGTGACGACCCATAGCGGGTGGTGGCATTCGTCGAGCCGACGGCGGTGTGAAGAACGTATCTGGTGGAAAGCAAAAGAGCAGGACAAGAGGAATGCAATGAGGCCTCGCGATATCGCGGGGCTTTTGCTTTGGGGGATGGATGTTGAGTTGGAAAGTATGGGCGAAGGGCATTGCAGCGGCGCTGATCGGCGGGGGCGCGAGTGCGGTGGCCGCAGCGGTGACGGCGCCGGGCATTGTGAACGGGACGCGCTGCAGCTGGATGGTGCTGCTGCGGATGAGCGCGGTAGCGGCGGTGTTGAATGCAGGGGCTTATCTGAAAAAGAGTCCGCTGCCGGTGGATGAAAAAGAGGAGAAGGGGGAAGTTCATGAGTAATGTTTTTGTGGAGATCGGTCACGGTGTAGAAATCGCGCTCAAGGACGTCGTCAAAGGGGCCGAGGAAGTGCTGAGCGTGGGCGGTAAGGTGCTCAAGGTGATTGCCGACGTGAGGGCGGTGTCGCCTGAGTTCAAGTCGAACCTGGCAACACTGGTTGACGATGCAAAGGCGATCGCGATTCCGCTGGCGCCGGTGATAGCAAGCGGCGGTGAGAATGTCGCTGCCGACCTGGTGGCGCTGTCGCCGGTGGTGAAGGATGTCATGAAACTCGTCAAGGATTTCATTACTTTCCTGCCCAGTGTTGAGGCTGCCCTGAAGACGGTGTACGCGGACATAGAAAAGTAACGCGTTCCATCTTGCTGGTGACACGGACATCGATCTTGCTGATTCGCTCAGCACGGACGAGAGGATGAGCGGGAATGGATGGAGATCTGGGAGAGCTGCTGGCGTTGGGGCAGCTGCTGGATGTAGCGGCGGCGACTCTGGGCGGGGAGACTGCGGGAGTCTTTCTGGCGGGGGCGCTGTTGAAGGTGCGGACGCGTGCGGGGGCGTTCGCACCGCTCCAGCCAAATCGTGCGCAACGAGAGTTCGAACGTCGGCGGGGCCGCGCGAATATCGTGCTGAAGGCGCGGCAGATGGGCATGACCACGTGGGTGGCGGGGCGATTTTTTCTAAAGACGGTGACGCAGCCGGGCACGTTGAGTGTGCAGGTGGCGCACACGCAGGAGGCGGCGGAGGAGATCTTCCGTGTCGTGCGAAGGTTCCACAACGAGCTGCCGGAGGAGTTGCGTGAGGGAGTATTGCGGACATCGAGGGCGAGCGCGCAGTCGCTGGTGTTTCCGGAGCTGGACAGCGAGTATCGCGTGGAGACGGCGGGCGATCCGAACGCGGGACGCGGGTTGACGGTGCAGAACCTGCACTGTTCCGAGGTGGCACGGTGGCCGGGCGATGCGCGAGCGACGCTGGCAGGACTGCTGGCGACGATGCCGGCGAACGGCGGCGAGGTGGTCCTGGAGTCAACGGCGCAGGGCGCGCACGGATGTTTCTATGAAGAGTGGATGCGCGCGGAAATGAACGGCTGGGTGCGGCACTTCTTTCCCTGGTGGTGGGAGAAGAGTTACCGGCTGGATGTGGGGGAGACTGCGCAATCGGAAGAGGAATGCGCACTGGTAAGCGCGCACGGATTGACGCCGGAGCAGATTGCCTTCCGGCGAAGGCTTCAGCGGCAGTTTGGTGTGCTGGCTCGTCAGGAGTATCCGGAGAGTGCGGACGACTGCTTCCTGGCGAGTGGCAGTTGCGTGTTCGATACAAAAGCGATCGACGAACGGCTGCGCGAGTCGCCGCCACCGGTGGAGCGGCGCTGGGCGGGCGCGCTGGAGGTATGGCTGAAGCCGATGGCAGGACGCGAGTACCTGGTGGCGGTAGATCCGGCAGGCGGTGGAAGTGAAGGCGACTATGCGGCGATGCAGGTGCTGGATGCGGCTACCGGGTTGCAATGTGCGGAGTTCCAGGGTCGATGTGGTTTGCTGGAGCTCGCAGAGCGGGCAGCAGAGCTTGGCCGCGAGTACAACGGTGCGATGCTGATCGTTGAGCGGAACAATCATGGCGCGGGTGTACTGGCGTATCTGACAGGCACCGTAAAATACGCGCGGATCTTCGAGCAGGAGGGGCAGGCGGGATGGCTGACGACGGCGTTGTCGCGGCCACGCGTGCTGGAACAAGTAGAGCGCTTGCTGGGCGAGGGAGCGGAGAGCGTGATGAGTGCGCGGCTGCTGCGGGAGATGAAGACATTCGTACGCGATGCTCGCGGAAGGACTGGAGCCGCGCAAGGGCAGCATGACGATCTGGTGATGGCGATGGGGATTGGACTGGCCGTCCGGGCGCTTGCCGTTCGGGCAAATGCGTCGGCGGCGCGGTAGCCGGGTTCGCTCCCTTTGGTCGCTCATATATATAGGTGTGGTCGATAACAATATCTGTATGGGGCTCGCCCGTTAGAATCGCTGAGAAGGGAGTAAGACAGGTGGCGGTGCTGGCGGTACAGCAGATTCGCGCGATGCGTGGCGGTGCACAGAGCCAGTTGATGCTGGGTTCGGATGAGAACCTGTGGGTGGTGAAGTTTCAGAACAACCCGCAGCACCCGCGCGTGCTGGCGAATGAGTATCTGGCGACGCGCCTGGCCGCGAGCATCGGATTGACGCTGCCGGCGTGCGACGTGGTAGAGGTGACGGAGTGGTTGATTGCGAATACGCCCGAGCTGCTGATCCAAGTGCCCAATGGGCGCGAGCGTTGCCGGGCGGGGCTGCATTTTGGTTCGCGATTTGTGGGCGGCCTGATGCCGGGGCAGGTGGTGGATACGCTGCCGGAAGCACAGCTTGCGGAGGTGAAAAACCTGCGTGAGTTCGCCGGCATGCTGGTGATGGATAAATGGACGTCAAATGTGAATGGCCGGCAGGCGGTGTTCGGCAAACGCCCGCGCGAGCGGCGGTACACGGCGACGTTTATCGACCAAGGCTACTGCTTCAATGCTGGCGAGTGGAAGCTGATCGATACGCCGTTGCGGGGAGTGTTCGCGAGCAACCTGGTGTACGAAAGCGTTGTAGGTTGGGAGAGCTTTGAGCCATGGCTGGGGCGGGTGGAGCGGATGGACGCGCAGACGATATGGTCGGCTGCAGAATCGATTCCACCGGAGTGGTACGGCGGGGATACGGCAGAGCTCGAGCAACTGGTGGAGGCGCTGATCGCACGGCGTGCGCGACTGCGTGAGCTGATCGATGGATTTCGTGAGTCGCATCGGATGCCCTTCCCATATTGGGGGAGACCGGCTGCCGAGGTGCTGCCGGCCATCTTTGCGGAGCCATTCCCAAAGAGGGAGTGGGTTGCGAAAACGGGAGCGGGGAAGCTGGTGATGTAGCGTGCGAGGGTGGAAGATTGCTGGTGGGTGTCAAGATGTGGTGAGGTTTAAAGGATGAGCAGTTGCGAAGCGGGGTTGGGCATTGACAGTCAAAGCGGGGTTCTGCGTTGACCACCCGGCAACGGTGTGAGTTCTCGCTGATCCGGTATGTGCCGGATCCGGTGAAGAACGAGTTCGTGAACATCGGCGTGTTGCTGCGAAGCGAGGACGCGCGGGCGGCGGTGCGCTTTACGCGCGACTGGAGCCGCGTACGCTGCGTGGACCCCGATGCCGATACGACGATGCTGGAGGCGCTGGAGGTGGAGATCGGAAGGCGGCTGGCGCAGGATGCACGGGCGGGGGTGGCGTCGCTGGAGGACGCGCTCTCCAATGCGGTGCAGTTGACCGAGGCCAAGGCGTGCCTGGCGGAGTCATTTGCGACGGAACTCGATAGCTTGATGGCTTTATATGTGCTGACTGCGAAGCGCAGGCGTGAGAGCCGGCGGACTGGCCGCGGCGCGCTACAGGCACGGATGCGGATCGAGTTTGAGCGCGCAGGAGTGTGGGAGCTGATGCAGCGGCGGATCAGCGCGGCGCGATATACGCGGCCGGGTGATCCGCTGCGCATCGATTGCGGGTATCGGCCAAATGGAGTGGTGCGGATGTTCCAGGCAGTGTCGCTGGCGGGCGATGTAGAGGGCGCGAAGGTGCTGGCGTTTTCTGTCGCGGACCTGACACAGGGAATCGCGCGGGTGGAGAACGCCACGCTGGAGCTGACGGCGATTGTGGAGCCGTTGCGAGATGTTGCGGCAGAAGATGTTGAAGAGGAACAGGCTTCCTACCGGTTTGGTGTGGAGACGATGGAGCGGGAGCGCATCCGGGTGCTGACGATGTCGGACCTGGGGCGTGTGGCGGAGACAGCACGGCGGGAGTTGCGCGTGTAGTAGCTGAGACGATTACAAGCAACGACAAAGAACAGCAGACGACTGCAGGTTGAGAGTCGATCTGGACGGAGGGGTGAAGCGATGAGCTTCACCCTTTTTCTTTGCGGCGAAGCGAATAGACCAAAGGAGCGAGACGGATGAGTGTGCGAGCGAATGTGCGTGAGCTTTGGCGCAAGGTGAGTTCGATTCATGCAGCGAGTGGTGAAGCAGCGGTGCTTCCACGGCAGACGCAGGCTTTGCCGCTGGTGCTGAATCCATATCACCCGGGACAGGCGCTTTTGCCGAAGCCGACACCGGAGAATCTGCGGCGTTTTGCCGAGACACCGGTGGTGCGGCGGGCGATCAACCTGATCAAGGATCGCGTGGCGGCCATGCAGTGGCAGGTGCGGGTGCGCGCGCATTGTGCGGTGCCGGACGATGCAGCCGAGCGAATGTTGGCGCTGCGCTGGTCGCTGGAAGAGCCGAACGAGTCCGACTCGCTGCGCACGCTGCTGGAACAG
This sequence comes from uncultured Acidobacteriaceae bacterium, assembly GCA_963750845.1. Classification (GTDB taxonomy): domain Bacteria; phylum Acidobacteriota; class Terriglobia; order Terriglobales; family Acidobacteriaceae; genus KBS-83. The sequence goes on along the minus strand of CAVVSP010000024.1, from coordinate 395,632 downwards.
GTGCTGGAAGACATGCTTGTAGGCGGCTTCGGCGCGGTGGAGATGGAGTTGACGGGAGTTGCCGAGCGGCCGGTTGCGCTGTGGCCGGTGGATGGCGCGACGATCCGGATCAATCCGAAGTGGAATGGCGGCAATGAGGTTCCACGCTACGCGCAGGCGAATCTGTTGCAGAGCCCGGATAAGGCGGTGCCGCTCGATGACGACCAGTTGATGTACATCCGCATGAATCCGCGCACGCATACGCCATTCGGACTGGGGCCGCTGGAGGTTGCGTTTGAAACAGTGAACAGCCTGCTGAGCGCGCAACGCTTCGCGGGCAAGCTGGCGAGCAATGCCGTGGTGCAGTATGCGCTGTGGCTGAATGAAGCGACGCCGGCCGAACATGAACGGCTCATTCGCTGGTGGCAGGACGAGGTCGAGGGCACGGGGCGGGTGCCGGTGCTGAGTAGCGAGCAGAAGCCGGAAGTATTGCGCTTCGGCAGCGGCACCGACGCCGATCTGCGGATGGAGTGGCAGACCTTCCTGATCCGCATGGTGGCGAATGCATTCAGTTTGCCGCCGATGCTGCTGGGCCTGGAGAACGATGTGAACCGTGCGAGCTCATCGGAGTTCGGCGACGAGGCATTTCGCGGAGCCATTGTGCCGGTGGCGCGGCTGCTGGAACAGCATATTTCGCGCGATGTCTTCGGCAAGCGGCTGGGATGGCGCGAGTTCGAGTTCAGGTTCACGGAGCTCGAATCACGCGATGAGGCGACGGAGTTGCAGATCCAGATGGAGTTGTTGAAAGCGGGGGTGTTGTCAGTGACTGAAGTACGAGCGTTGCGCGGATTGGGGGCCGTGCAGCCAGATGTAGCGGTAAATCAAGAGATCTGAATTTAGAAGATCGAGGAGAACGAATGAAGCTGGATGCGATGGCGGTGACGATGCCGCTGGTGCGGGACCATCCCAACCGGGTGCCGTTCGAGGGAGTGTTGACGTATGTGGACGTGCCGAGCGATCGCGCGCCTTCGGGATCGCGCGGCAGGCGCGTGATTCTGACGCGCGGGGCGGCGGATGCGGCCCTTCCGTCGCTCCTGGGTATGGCGGTGGACTTTTGCCCCGGCTGGGATGGCCACGATGCACGGCGCAAATGCGGAATTATCACGGATGCGGAGATCGTGAACTCGCGCGGCGGAACGGGCGAGATCCGCGTGGCGGGATATCTGTTTGGCCGGGATTATCCCGAGGTGGAGCGGCATCTGCGCGCGACACCAGCCGAGCTGATGGGTATGAGCTACGAACTGGCGGATGCCCATGTGGAAGATATGCGGGCATCTGTGTGGCGGCTGACGAAGGTGACCTTCACGGGAGCAGCGATTCTGCTGCGCGAGAAGGCTGCGTATGGAAGAACGTCCTTCCGTTTGTGCGCAGGGAAAAACAACAGTGGAGCAAAGCAAGCTCTGGCGGCACGCGGGGCCTGAAGCAGCAAGTAGCAGTGCGACAAAGGAAAGCGCGACAAGAAAAGCGAGGAGACGATGGACGAACTCAATGCAGGTGGAATGGCGGTAGAGACCACGGAGCGTCTGCAGGCGGCGGCCGAGCGACTGGAGAAAACGGTGGCGTGGCTGGAAGAGCGGCAGGCGGCGATGACCGGCGACGTGGCTAGGATCGTGGCCACGGTGGATGCAACCGCCGACGCGCGGCAGCGTGAACTGGAACGGAAACTGGAAGAGGCCGAGCAGCAGATCGCAGAGCTGAAGGCGCAGGCAGCGGCCCCGACAACCGGACGCAAAACACTTCCGGTGGCAACGATGCAGTTGCTGGCGAAGCAGGGTATCGGCAGCGTGGAGGGCCTTGAGGCCGGCTCGCTGGATACCGCGCTGGTCGGATTGAGCCTGGAGCAGCGAGTTGCGGTGAAGGCGCAGCTGATCCGCACCGGCGCCCTGGCCTAAGAGCAGCAGCGATAGAAGCGCAGACGTGGATAGAACAACAGATCTCTCCGCTGCGCTGCGTTTCGATCGAGATGACCAGAGTTGAAGAGGGCGCTGCCACGAAGCATGTGGTCAGCGCCCATCGTCGTTTTGAAACAGTATTTTGAAACAGTGACTGCTCTCTTTAGAGCGAAAGGAAGAACCCATGAACGCACAGTTTCTCGATATCCATTCGGCAGCAGACTACATCGGGCCGGGCGCGGTTGAGGTCCCGTTCTACCAGACCGAGATCACCGACCTGGTTCGCCGCCGCGGCATGTTCGGCCAGCGCATCAAGCAGGTGCCGGCGACCGGCCACCCGTCGCGCTATTTCGAGGAAACAGCGATCCCGAATCCAGGGGCTGCCGGCTTCGTCGATCCACGCAACATCACTCCTTCGCTTGTGACACCGACCCGCGTGGAGCGCAGCGTTCCGCTGAAGGGCCTGGTTGCGCAACTGAACTACAACCTGTTCGACATGGAACTGGGAGCGCAGCAGAAGCAGTTTGCGTATCTGCAGGCGAAGGACCTGATCGACACGGTGGACGGAGTGCTGCACACCCATGATGTTGCGCTTTGGAACGGCAACGATACGTCTCTGAGTGCGCCGACCACGCTGCAGTACTTTGGCGCGGCCGGTCAGATCGCGGCGGGTGGAAATGCAGCCACCATCACCGCAACCGAGAGCATCGTGGACGGGATCAAGTCGCAGATCGCGCAGATGGTGGCCAACAGCAACTTCGCAGTGCGTCCGACGGCGATCTATGCCAACCCGGTTCTGCTGGATCTGATCGACCGCGAGATGAAGACCGAGTTCAATGTTGTTCTGAACTCGCGTGAGATCACCGGCGGTTTCACGGTCAAAACGCTGTCGACGCAAGCGGGCGAACTGCCGCTGATTCCCGAGTGGGCACTGAGCTACAGCGGCACCCCGGGTTCGGGCAGCGCGTCGTTGCCGGCGTACATCGTGACGGAGGATCTGATCGAGTACCACTGGCTAAGCGACTCGGCTCCGCGCATCTTCCAACTCGGTCTTCCCAATTCACTGGCTTCGCAGTACGTAGTGGTGAAGTTTGGTGGCGTGGTTGTGAAGGGCGCCAGCTACGCGCATGCGCAAGTGACTGTGCAGCGGTAGGTCATGGCGCACTGCCCAAACCTGAGCAGTGCACGTGATGTGCATACGAGGGGCGGCGATGCGGCCGCCCCTTCTATGCGGCGAATCATGGCAGAGATATGAGAACCACGCGGCGCAGCGCAAGACCGCGGATGAGGAGAAGCGCGGATGGCCTACTTAGAGACGACGGAGTACGAGAGCTATGGTTTGGCAGCCGACACCACCGATGACTGGATCGCGGTAGCTTCCGGGATGATTGATGCGTACTGCCGGCGCGCCAGCGTGCTGGGCACGCAGTATATGGAGCGTCTGCGCGTGGTGGAAGGCAGCCAGACAGTCCGGCTGAGCTATCTGCCGCTGCTTGCAACACCACCTGCCGCGACCCCGCTGGTGATGGTGCGCGGCAGATACACGCGGCCACGGCGTGGCGAACTGTCGCCGGTCCGATTGGATGCGGTGGTGTACGCGTTTTCGCTGCCCGGCGCATGGACGCAGTTGGACCCGAATTCGATCGACTATATGAGCGATACCGGCGAGCTGACACTGCCCTACAACATATTGGATCTGCCTTACAGCGAGATCGAAGTGACCTACACCGCGGGATGCGCCACCGTGCCGGAGGCAGTGAAGATTGCCTGCGCACAACTGGTGAAGAACGCGCAGGCCACGCCGGGGCTGAATGTGAAGTCCAGCAAGATGGACACGATGCAGATGCAGTACTTCTCCAATTCGCTGATGGATGCACAGGTGCAGCAACTCTTGCGGCCCTATGTGGCGACGAGGCTGGGATAGCGATGAGCGACCTGAGCGCGAGATCGAAACCGGGAGGATGGCAACGAATGACAGACGCACTGCTGCGGTCGCTGGGTGGATCGGTGGCCATGCTGCGCATGCCGGTAGCGGCGACCACTGCAATTGGGGAACAGTTGGGAGCACCAACAGCCGGCTTTGCCGATCTTCCACTATCGCCCGCAGCCTTTCGCAAAACACGCGTGCCGATTGCGGATGGCAACCAGGCGAAGTATGAGCTGCTGATCTCCGCTTCGGCGGTGGAGGCGCAGGTGAGTCAGCTCGGACTGTCCTCCGCCGAGGTTCTGTTTGCCATGGGATTGGGAATTACGGTTGGCAAGGAGTTCTTCGTGATCGAAGGCGTCTCCTTTACCAGTGCGGCGGGACTCGCCTGCATGTATCGCGTGTTGCTGCGGGAAGCCGCAACGCAGAGCTATTGAGAGGGTGGAATGAAGAAGGCACGTGATTCTTTCTATGTGGCGCTGCGGGACCGGCTGCAGGCACTCAATCCGGCACGGCAAGTCATGATCCGCGGCGTCTGGCGCCCCGGCGTGCTGGTGGAGGAGAACGAGAGCTTTGCGGCAATTCTGCCGGACAACGTCTTCGTGCTGCGCTGGACCAAGACGCTGGCGGATGAACAGCACGCGCTGGTGCGCACCGAACAGACTTGTGAGATCCAGTATCAGTCGGCAGGGACAGTGTCCGCCGGCGGATTGGACCGCGGCAGTCTGTTGACGGAGATGGATGCGGAGCTGCTCTCCATCTTGCAACCGCAGCAGGTACAGAAGACCAATTACAGCGTAACGCCGCCGGCAGCAATGGGTACGCGCGTGTCCTGGACCGGAGCAGTGTTCGCGCCCGTTGTGCGGGAGCGCGATCGCCTGGTGCGCATGGCCGAGATTACCGTGGTGAGCTATGAGGAGGCAGGAGAGCTATGAGTACGCCAGCATTGGTGATGCAGCCGGGCTTGCCGCCGGCAGTGCGCCGGGTCCGCGGTTACTTTGCGCCGGTCGATCGGCTCAGTGCCACACCGACTCCATTCGACGCGACGACCGTGGCGTCCTTCGACGCCGACACACCACCCGCTCCGTGGACGGATCTGGGATGGATCGACGACTTTACCCGCGCCTCTGAGACCAAGCTGCAGGTGGTGGAAAGCGGAGCGCCCGGTACCGTTTTGCTGCAGGGGCGGCAGAGCGCAGGCGCGACGGTGAGCATGACCTTCGAGCGCTGGTCAAAGCTGACGATGGCGCTGACCTGCGGCGCGCAGCAGACGAATGTGTTGAAGGCCGGCGCGAATCCTGTTGCCATCACAGCGCTGAGTTCGACCGCGACGTTTTTGAGCACGCCGAACGGAGCAGGAACCATCCAGTCTGGAGACATGATCGCCGTGGATGCAGACTACAACGGCCAGACGGGTTATCTCGGCGCGGGAGCTTCTGCCGCTTACCTGGCGTCGGCGATTGGCAGCGATCCGGATTGGATTCGCCGCATGACGCTGAACGTGGGACGCGTGACGTCGGTGACGGCGACCGGGCTGCAGCTTGCCGAACCATTGTTGGCCGGAGTGCCGGCGCAGGGGATGCAGGCGCAGTCGATCGTTGCGTTGCAGGATCGAGAAGGCGGCACCTTCTTCCAGGAATGGTCGGGACTCTTTTCCATGCAGGGAGAGCAGGGCGATGCGCTGTTCTTCTATTACCCGCGGCTGCAGACGATGAGCGGGCCTGCGGAGAAAGTCGTTTCTCTGACTGCACCTCTCTCGCATGTTCTGCTGAGTGGGCGCTTTGTCGCGCTTCCCATTGTCGATCCCATGGATGGCTCTCAGGTGTGCTGCTACCGCACCTATCTGCCGAGCGCGAACGCACAGATATGATGCGGCCCTTCCTGAATATGTCGTTAGCCGGCTGCGACAACCGCCATTTCCTCAGCAGCTACATTGCCGAACGCGAAGAAAGAAGGAGAGCGTGAAGATCACGATCGACAATCTTGATGGGAACGGCGCGCTGGACTACACCGGCTTGCTGAGCGGCGCTGCGCCTCTGACGATCGAACGGAAGCTGAACCAGCCAAGCGGTTGTGTCGTCCGCATAGCACAGGGAGGTCTCGCCATTCCTGCGAGCGGGGCACGTGTTGTGGTGACCGCCGATAACGGCATGGTCCTTTTCACCGGCTATGCGATCGCCGCGCCGTCGCGCTTGTATGCAGGGATGGGAACGACCGGGCCCGCATATGTGCTCGAGCTCTCCTGCTTGAGCGACGAAATTCTGCTTGATGCCAGAGTGAGTGAGAAGACGATCGAATGCGTCGCCACAACGGCCGGCGATCTACTGACGAAGATAACCGGACGCGCCACCACGCAAGCGGTACCGGTAAGCGGCAATGCCACACTCACGCGCATCGGCGGCTTCCAACCACTGGCGGGCAAGAGCTGGTCCGAAAACGTTGGCGCGCTGGCAACCGCTGCGCGCGCATGCTATCGCGTGGTGAACAACAATCTGTTGTTCACGAATATCGGCGATCAGATACACACCCTCTCAGAGAGTGATGGGAGTCTCGATCACAGCAAATTCCAAGGCGGGCGCAGGCGTCTTGCCGTGAACGATGTGACCGTATGCGGCAAGGAAGAGCCTCAGGCTTATGTGACGGAGATCTTTCAGGGCGATGGTGTGACCTCCGCATTCCAATTGGGCGAAACACCTCTGATGGAAAAGGCGACGCTGCTCTTCGATACGTTCTCCGCTGGCAATATAGATCCGCAGAAGTGGGTCGCGGTAGACAGCGGTGGGCACATCTCGCTGACCTCTCGGGGGTTGACCCTGGGCGCAGGACAGGGCACGGCGGCGGCGGCAGTGTGGCAGCGGTGGACGCCGTGGAGCTGGGTGGCGTGCTGCTGATCGAGCTCGGCGGCCTGGAAGTGGACGGCCTGGGCGAAGGCTACTTCGCCGGCCTGGCTGCCGGAGCTGTGACTCCCGCGAACCTGGTTGCCGGCTTTCATGTGCGGCCAGATGGCACAAGCACGGTTGTCGCGCCGATTGTGCTGGGCGTGGAGGCCGGCGCGACGACAACGCTGCAGGCCGGCCATACTTACACGCTGCGTCTGCGCTTTCACTGCAAGGACCGGCAGCGGGTGCTCCAGAGTTACAACGCGGGCAGCGCATCTGGTCCGGTTCAGTTGGGCGGCGATGTTTTGACTGCCGGAGCGGACCTGGTAATGGAGGTCCAGGAGACTACCGGCGGGGCGCAATTTCCTGTCGTCACGCTGTATGACGGCCTGGTAACGCAGGTTCCGGCGAGTTGCACGCCAGTGGTGGTGGACAACGTGAGCTTCCTCGGCAGCGTCGCGAGTTTTGAGTTGACGCGGCCGGGAGAGATTTGGGTGAGCTGTACGGCGACCGCTTCGGCGGCCGCAACCCAGCGGCTCGGTGCCAGCGCGCAGACGTCGCAGGCCAAGATAACGAGCACCGGCCGGCTGAGCTTTTATCCTGGCTTCGTGCCTGCAGCGGCCACGGTGATCCGAGTGAGCTATCGCGTGGGCGGCCGCGCGGTTGCACGCTTCACGGTGCCAGCTTCGTCGCCCATCAGCAGCCTGATCCTCACTGCCGAGCATCCGGTGACGCGGACCTCCGCCGACTGCGAGAACGCTGCGTTGGCGCTCCTCTCCACTTCAACATGGCCCGACGGGGCGTGGAAAGGGACATATACATGCTGGAATCCGCATCAGAGCGCAGATATGTGGCCGGGCGATCTGCTCCAGGTGGAGGCGGCGTCGGCAGACATGTCGAGCACGTTGCTGATACGCAGCGTGGCCATTCGCGCGACGTCATGCGTGCCCGAGCTGCTCAACTACGCGGTTTCGTTTGCCAACGAGTGGGCGGAGCCACTTTCGCTGAAGATGAATGAGGGCGCGCCTCTCAATGCCTGGTTGCCTCCCATCGCTTTGACCGCTTCGACGGCTCTGGTGTCTGCACGCGATCTTGCAGTAAGCAGCGTGAGCCCGACGCAGATTCAGGTGCAGGCCGGGTTGACGCCTCCGGCCGGCGGCGGCTTTGAAGTGCGACGCAGCGATTGGAAATTTGGCGCGGGCGATGGTGCAGACCTGGTGCTGCGCAGTCCGGTGCCCAACTTCACCATCGTGCGCGAGGCGCCCGTGGAGCGCTACTACGTTCGGATGTACGATGGCGCCACGCCGCCGAATTACTCCCGCTTTTCGAGCGCGATATTTGTGAACGCAGCGACATAAATAATGAGACGAGATATGGAGATGATGAGTACCTTTGAAGCTCAGGTGTTGGCCGACCTGAGCGTTGTGAAAAGCCAGATGGCATCGCTGTTGGGAGATGGCCAGCCCGGGCGGCTCAGCCTGCTCGAAGAGCGGGTGGAACGCCACGAACTCAGCGTGCAGCGGGTAAAAGGATTTGCAGGTGCCTTCGGGCTGCTGTTCACGCTGTTGCAGTTGGTCGTGGAGTGGCTCCGGCCGCGTTGAAAGAGTTGCCATCATCGTGCGCGCCGTCTAGAGCTTTTTTCCTGTAAATGTGGACTGGCCAGCGATTGCTCGGGTGGTCTTTCCGTAAAAAAAGGCCACGTCGAGAGGCTCTCCGCTGTGCACAGCAACAGGAAAAATGCTCTAATGCGACGATGGCGCGCTCAACTCTGGTGGGTGTTGTGATGGGCAGCAGAAGCGACTACGCGACGATGGAGCCGTGCGTCGAGCTGCTGCGCGAATTCGAAATACCGGCGGAAACAAAGATCGTGTCCGCGCACCGCACTCCGGATCTGCTCTTTCAATACGCGAGCGAGGCGGAGAGCCGTGGCCTGAAGGTCATCATCGCAGCCGCCGGTGGTGCCGCGCATCTGCCCGGCATGCTCGCCGCAAAAACACTGGTGCCGGTCCTTGGCGTTCCCGTGCCGGCGACCTCGATGCAGGGACTGGATGCGCTGCTATCGATCGTGCAGATGCCGAAGGGTGTCCCCGTGGGCACGCTTGCCATCGGACGCCCGGGCGCGGCAAACGCCGCATTGCTGGCGGCAGAGATTCTCGCCAACGAAGACCCGGCATTGCGCCAGCGGCTGAAGACGTGGCGCGAGAGCCGCATGCGCGAGGTGCTCGCAGAAGAGCTGCCGCAGTGAGCGCCATCCTTCCCGGCGCAACGATTGGCATTCTGGGCGGCGGCCAGCTTGGCCGCATGACCGCCATGGCGGCGCGCTCGCTTGGCTATCGCATCCAGGTGATGGACCCCGATCCTTCCTGCCCGGCGCGATTCGTGGTCGATGCCTGCTTCGAAGGCTCCTGGGACGATGCGAAGGCCGCGGCCGATCTTGCTCGTGGCTGCGATGTCGTCACCCTGGAGATCGAACAGCTTTCGCTCGATGTACTTCGCGCGGCGCAGCGCTATGCGCCTGTGCGGCCGGGAGAAGCCCTGCTCGGCATCATTCAGGATCGCATTGCGCAGAAGGAATGGCTCGCCGCGCATCAATTTCCCGTAGGCCCATTTCGTTCCGTCCGATCGCTCGATAACATGCGCGCCGCGCTCGATGCATTCGGCCACGATTGCTTCGTCAAAAGTGCACGGGGCGGCTACGACGGACGCAGCCAGCTCCGCATCACTCCGCGCGGCGGCGAAGGCGCTGAGCTGGCCTGGCGTGCGCTGGGCCAGCGCCCCTGCATCGCGGAGCAGGCCATTCCATTGGAGCGAGAGATCTCCGTGCTGGTGGCGCGCACGCCCTCCGGCGCGCTCAAGTCTTTCCCCTCGGCAACCAATCATCACGAAAACCAAATCCTCGCCTGGAGCGTGATTCCCTCTTCGATTCCGGCGGCGATGGAAGCAGAAGCGCAACGCATCGCATGCTCACTCGCCGAAAAACTGGTGCTGGAAGGCATCCTCGCGGTCGAGATCTTCGTCACGCAGGATGGAGCGCTGCTCATCAACGAGCTTGCGCCGCGCCCGCACAATAGCTATCACGCCAGCGAACGCGCGTGCGTCGTCAGCCAGTTTGAGCAGCATGTACGCGCGGTGTGCGACCTTCCGCTGGGCAGCACCGATTTACTCCGTCCGGCAGCGATTGCGAATCTGCTCGGCGACGCGTGGGCTGAGGGAGAGCCGCGCTTCGACCGCGCGCTGGAAGTCGACAGCGTCCGCCTGCACCTGTATGAAAAGCACACAGCCCGCCCGGGGCGCAAGATGGGTCATCTCTCGGCCATCGGCGACACGCCGGAAGATGCAGTGAGACGCGTCCTCGAAGCCAAGAGCCGTTTGTAAAACAGACCCGCTTGTAAAGACAGAACGGCGGACCCGAAGGCTCGCCGCCATCTTTCATCCGTTCGAGATCAGCCGATCTCTTCCGACCAGTTCTCTAGATACTTCTTCAGCTCCGCCATGAATTTGCCGGCGTCGGCGCCGTCGATGATGCGGTGATCGAATCCCAGCGTCAACCGGATGATGTTGCGGATCGCAATCGAGTCGTTGCCATCCTTGTCCGTCAGCACGGTCGGCTCCTTGAACAAGCCGCCCACTCCGAGGATCGCCGACTCCGGCTGGTTGATGATCGGGGTGCCGAACTGCTCGCCGAAGATGCCCGGATTCGTAATCGTGATAGTGCCCGATCCCACTTCGTCCGGCTTCAGCTTCTTCGCGCGTGCGCGCTCTGCCAGGTCGGCGATGGCGCGCGCAATGCCCAGGAAGCTCTTGTCCTCCGCCTGCTTGATCACCGGCACGATCAAGCCCCAGTCCAGCGCCACCGCAATGCCCACATTCACGTTCTGGTGATAGCGGATCGCATCTCCTTCCAGAGACGCGTTGACGATCGGCATCTTGCGCAGCGTGGCCACGACCGCGCGAGTGATGAACGGCATGTAGGTCAGCTTCACGCCATTGCGCTGCTCGTACTTCGTTTTTTCCTTCTCGCGGATCTTCACGATGCGCGTCATGTCCACCTTGAATACGGTGTGCACATGCGCGCTGGTCCGCTTCGAATCCACCATGCGCTGCGCGATGATCGAGCGCATGCGGGTCAAGCGGCACAAGCTCGCCCGGCTGAGGACCTGCCACGGGAGCGGGAGCTGCCGCGGGCTTCGCCGCGGCAACCGGTTGTGTCGCTGAAACAGCAGCAGCGGCGGCGGGCGCCTTTGCTGCGCCACCCTTATCGATATACTGCAGCACATCGTCCTTGGTGATGCGGCCACTCGATCCCGTACCCGGAACCTGCCGCAGATCGAGCTGATGCTCTTTCGCAATCTTGCGTACCAGCGGCGATGACCGCAGCCGCTCGCCATGCGATGCAGCAGCGGCCGGCTCAGCGGCCGGCGCGGAGGAAGCTGCCGGAGCCGGAGCAGGCGTCGCTGCTGCCGGAGCAGGTGCCGCAGCCTGGACGCTCGCCTTCCCAACGCCGCCCCCAATCACCGCCACCACAGTATTGATCTGCACCGTGCTGCCGGCCTCGACCTTGATCTCGGAAAGCGTGCCCGCTGCCGGCGACGGAATCTCCGCGTCCACCTTGTCGGTCGAAATCTCGAACAGCGGCTCATCCCGCTGCACGCTCTCGCCCACCTTCTTCAGCCACTTGGTGATGGTGCCTTCAAAGATCGACTCACCCATCTGCGGCATCACGACATCTGTACCGCCGCCACTCGGCGCCGGAGCAGCCGCTGGTGCCGCCGGGGCAGGCGCAGCAGCCTTCGGCGCCTCCACCTTCTGGGCTTCCTTCGTGGGTTCCTGTTTCGGTGGAACAGGCGCTGCCGCGGCGGGCGCGCTTGCTGCCGCACCACCAGCCTCGCCAATCACTGCCACCACAGTATTGATCTGCACCGTGCTGCCGGCTTCGACCTTGATCTCGGAAAGCGTGCCCGCCGCCGGCGACGGAATCTCCGCGTCCACCTTGTCGGTCGAAATCTCGAACAGCGGCTCATCCCGCTGCACGCTGTCCCCGGGCTTCTTCAGCCACTTCGTGATCGTCCCCTCGAAGATCGACTCGCCCATCTGGGGCATGATGACGTCTGTCGGCATGTTCTCTCTCGCCTTCCCATTCACGCGGCGTCCGCCGCTAAGCACTGCATCTCGATCATAAGGGCTCGCGGGCCGTCACCAGGCGAGCTACCTCAATACGCAACTTCACTAGCCAACTTCAGTACGCCACCAAACGCCTCGCCTCGCGCACCACATCTTCCACCTTCGGCAGAAACGCCTTCTCCAGCGGCGGCGAGAACGGCACCGGCGAATCCAGCGAGGTGATGCGCACAATCGGCGCGTCCAGCGCGTCGAAAGCCTCCTCGTTGATGATGGCCGCAATCTCGCCCGCGATGCCTCCGGTCTTCGTGTCCTCGTGCAGAATGATCACGCGATTCGTCTTCTCCACCGTCGCCGCAATCGCCGCGTTGTCCAGCGGCAGCAGCGTACGCAGGTCCAGAATCTCCAGCTCGATGCCTTCCTTGGCCAGGATCTGCGCCGCCTCTTCGGCCACGTAGACCATCGCCGCATACGTGATCACCGAGACATGCTTGCCCTCGCGATGGATGCGCGCCTTGCCGATCTCGACCGTGTAATCCTCCGCCGGCAACTCTTCCTTCACGCGCCGGTACAAATATTTGTGCTCGAAGAACAGCACCGGGTTGTTATCGCGGATCGCCGATTTGATCAGCCCCTTCGCGTCGCGCGCCGTCGCCGGGCAGATCACCTTCAGCCCCGGCGTGTGCACGTAAAACATCTCCGGATTCTGCGAGTGGAACGGTCCGCCGCTCACCCCGCCGCCGGAGGGTCCGCGCAGCACCAGCGGCGCCGGTGCGCCCCAGCGGTAGTTGCTCTTCGCCAGGATCTGCACAATCTGCGAGTGCGCCGAGCTGATGAAGTCCATGAACTGGAACTCGCCCACCGGCCGCAGCCCGGTCAGCGATGCGCCATAGGCCGCGCTCGCAATCGCCATCTCGGAGATTGGCGTATCCACCACGCGCTCCGTGCCAAAGCGCTGCAGAAAGCCTTCCGTTACCTTGAATGCGCCGCCATACACGCCCACGTCTTCGCCAATCACGAAGACGCGCGGGTCGCGCTCCATCTCTTCCCACAGGCCCTGGCGGATCGCCTCTAAATACGTAACTGCTGCCATTGCTCGATCAGTCCTCGTGTTCTGTCGCGGTCTTATTTGTAATGCGTGGTCGCGCTGGACTCGGCCAGCTTCGCGCTCGCATTCGCGTTCTGCACCCGCACTTCGCCGTACTTCAGCGGGATGCCCGCCTCATTGTCGAAGTACACATCCGTCCCCGCATCCGCCGGGTCAGGCATCGGCGAAGCCTCGGCAAAGGCGCGCTCCTCTTCCATCAGCCTGTCCACATCGGCCTGAATCTTCTTCGCTTCGGCCTCCGTCAGCCAGCCGCGCTCAATCAGATACTTCTCCATGCGCAGGATCGGGTCGCGCCGCTTCCAGTACTCCTTCACCTCGGGCGGCACGTAGACAGCGGCATCGTGCATGGCGTGACCCTTCATGCGCATCAGCTTGGCCTCAATCATCGAAGCTCCCTCGCCGCGATACGCCCGCTCGACCGCCTCATGCGTCGCGTCGTACACCTGGTTGGCATCGGTGCCGTCCACAATCACGCCCGGCACGCCATAGCCCAGCGAGCGATCCGCCAGATCCTTGCAGGCAAACTGCAATTCCACCGGCGTCGAGTAGGCCCACAGGTTGTGCTCCACCATCAGCACCAGGCCCAGCCGCTGCACCGCCGCGAAGTTGAAGCCCTCATACGTCGGCCCGGTCGACTGCCCGCCATCGCCGATGTACGCGAGGCAGGCAATGTTCTTGCCCTGGATGCGCGCGCCCAGAGCCACGCCGGCACACACGCTGATCGAATCCCCCAGGTGCGAGATCGGCGCAATCACGTTCAGCTTCTTGTAATCGCCGTAGTGCGATCCGCTCTCGCGTCCGCGCGTCGGCGAGCCGCCCTTAGCCATGTACTGCATCATCGTGTCGCGCGGGCGGAAGCCCTTCACGATCATCGAGCCCTGGTTGCGGATCATCGGCCCCAGCCAGTCGTCCTCGCCCAGCGCATAGGCCGAGGCCACCGAGGTAGCCTCCTGCCCCTGGCTCAGGTACAACCCGCCGATCACCTTGCTCTGCTTGTACATCCGCTCCAGCGAATCTTCCATCTTCCGGTTCGTAATCATCAGCCGGTAGATGTCGATCGACTGCTCGCGCGTCAGGTACTTCGACGGACGCAGCGGCGGCGCAGGCGCGGTGGTGTCGCCAACTACCTTGTAGTGGTAGTTGCCGTCCTTCCACTCGCCTTCAATGTGGAATGGCAGTTGCTCCAGCCGGTAGTCCGGGATGCCGTTGGGATTTTTCGTTGGGGGCTGCTGCTTGGGGGGGGTGTTGCTACCGTTGGAGGACTTCGGTTTCCCGTTTGCCGAGGCAGACGACGCCTCAGCGCTCTTCACTTCTGTTTTTCTACTCGCCATCGACAGCGATCCTGGTCGGTCAGTACCGAACTGGTCATTTTATGCCAAAAGCGAGGATGAGGCACCCGCGTCCGGGCTTTCCCTATCTACAACTCTTGTTCGCAGCGCAATTTACGCTCCGCGGGCGCGCTCGTTTCCACCGGCGCCAGCGCATCCAGCGATTCCAGCCACAGAACCTGCGCCTCAAAGACCTGGCCGAACTGCCGCGCCACCCGCGCGGCCGCCGTCTGGAGCGTCAGGTCCGCGGCTGGATTCGAGGTGGGGCTCTCCAGCTCCAGGCTCGTCACCCCCCGGTCGTCGATCCCGCATGGCACGATCCAGTCAAAATCCCTCAGGTCCGTGGTCACATTCAGCGCAAATCCGTGGGAAGTAACCCCAGCCGACACGTGGATCCCGATCGCCGCGATCTTCTTCTCCTGCAATTGACCCGTTCGGCTGCGTCCAGACGCCCGTCCGCCCGGGCACCCGCATCGCCGCCACGCCGTAATCGGCCATGGTCCGGATCAGCGCCTCCTCCATCTGCCGCACAAAGTCCACCGGCCCCAGCCGCTTGCCCGCCGCCCGCAGAGGGCCTCTCAGATCAAAAATTGGATACCCCACCAATTGCCCCGGCCCATGGTAGGTCACGTCGCCGCCCCGGTTGGTCTCGACTACCTCCACGCCGCGTGTCCGCAGCGCCTCCTCGCTGAGCAGGACGTTCTCCCGCCCCCCGTCCTTTTGCCCCATGGCCCGCCCCAGCGTCAGCACCGGCGGATGCTCCAGCATCACCAGCACATCGCCGATGGTCCCAGCCTTGCGCAGCGCCACCAGCCGCGCCTGCAACTCCAGCCCCTGCCGGATACGCCACCCGCCCGAGATAGACCACCGATAGCACCATGCCAGCCAAACCCTTCAGGAAACCTTTCGCCGCTCCTTCCATCCGGAAACGCGGCTCGGAGATCGGCTCCCGAACCCGGACGGACCACAATTTTTATGAAACGGGACTAACCGATTCCACCCGTCCTTACATCCATTCTGTCACCGGTGGCGCTGCCCCTCGGGCGGCGAGGCCGAGGCAGTCGAGCATGCATTGACATTTTTTGAAGAGAGGCTCCCCTATGACTTCGCCGCGGATTCGATTTTTCTGCCGTCTTCGTACGCTCTCCGTTTTGCTCGTCGCCACCTTCGCCATCACCGTCGCCGCCCACGCCCAGACCGGCCTCTACGTCGAGTACGGCGGCTCCAAGGTAGACGCGCCCAGCAACGACTGGATCTACGGCCCCACCTTCGGCGTGTATCACGACTTCTATCTCGGTGCCGGTCGTCCATCTCGGCGCCGACCTGCGCGGCTCCGTGCTCGGCATCTCCCAGACCACCACTCTCTACAGCGGCCTCATCGGCCCTCGTGTCTCCGTGCATCCGCACGTATTGCCCTTCATGCCCTACCTGGAAGGCCTCGGAGGCATCGGCCACTATGACTTTGGCGCCGGCCAGGGCGGCAACACAAAATTCGAATACCAGCTCCTCGCCGGCATCGACCTCACCGTCATCCCGCGCCTCGACTGGCGTGTCGTCGAGTTCTCCTACGGCGGCCTCAGCGCCTTCAACGGTGACCTGCATCCCAAAACGCTCAGCACCGGCCTCGTCCTTCGCCTGCCCTGAACCTGCCTCGCTGCATCCGTTCGACGGAAGCCTGCCCTGGAGTTGAATCCCGAACCGGCCTTTCCAGGACGCCGTTCTTCCGTCTAATCTGCAGTCCGGAAAGTGGAATCACTGCGCGAAGTACAATCGGGACTGACCATCACTGCCAGCAAGCGGTCACGCTACCCCTTTTGAGTAGAGGCTTTTTTCTGAATGAATAGATTTGCCGTCCGTCGTCCCCGCCTGCACTGCGCTCTTTTCGCCCTGCTCCTCTTCGCGCTCTCCATCCCGGCAGCCCGGGCACAAACCGCCCTCTATGGCCAGTTCAGCGCGTCGCGCTTCTATAGCGTCCCCAAGGCCAATAATTCCGCCAATATCAATGACTGGGGATACGGCGGCGGCTTTGGCCTCTACTCCGACTTCCTCAAGGTCCCCTTCGGCAAAGTCGGCGGAGACATCCGCTTCCAGTTCGTGCGTCCCGGCCAGCAATACCACGCTCTTCAGCACCCTGCTCGGCCCGCGCATCGCCCTGCACCCCAAGATCGTCCCCCTGAACCCGTATGCCGAATTCCTCTTCGGCGCCGGCCACTTCAGCTACGGCAACAACTCGCCCAGCACCACCCAGTTCGACTGGCGCGTCCTCGGCGGCCTCGACAAGACCCTGCTCCCGCACCTCGACTGGCGCGTCATTGAAGTCTCCTACGGCCAGCTCAACACCTACTCCGGCCGCCTGCGCCCGGTCACCTTCAGCACCGGCATCGTCCTGCGCCTGCACTGAGGAGAAGCGCTCCAGGCTCATGGACGACTGAACACCGCAGAATCGCGAACCCCGCCATGGCGTAACCTTCCATCCATGCGCGGAGACCGCATCCCCTTCTCCCACATCCTGCCTGTCATCGACCTCGCCCTGCTGGTCGTGCTCGTCTTCGTCCCCATCACCATGACCGCCGCCCATCTCTACCAGGCGTCGAATGGCTCCGACGCCGGTCCATATCCATGCCGGTCAATTCGAGATGACTCTCTCGCGCAGCCAGATCGTCCCCTGGGCTATCCGGATGGAGACCACGGCGAAAGCTCACTTGATGATGGCCATCAACCTTCCCGGCATAATCGTCCAGGCGCTGATCTCCCTTCCATCGATCAAATCGGGAGCCCAAAGCTGGCATCCCCAGGCGCTGACGCTCCAGACCTGGCAGGCCCTCGTCTTCCCCTTCTTCGCGCTGCCATTCTGGTGGCTCGTCGGCCGGGGCCTCGATGGCACTCGTGAACAACGAGCGCCTTCACTGGTCGCTGCTGCTCATCGGAACATTGCTCTCAGGAACATGCCTGGCGCTCACCCTCGCCTTCCGCCTCGGCATGTCCGTCTCCGAACGCATCGGCGCTGACTGGTTCATCCGCGGATTCGCCGGCTGGACCATCGCCTTCGCCGTGCTGCCCATCGCCTGGATCATGCAATCAATCCGGCCGCGCCCCAACGACTGAACGCTTCGTCGCAACACGCAGCCGCCCATTGGACATTCCCACCCCAAGATGCAATAAAGAACGGGTCCCGACTCACTCACCGGAGAACCAAATGCGCCGACGCGATTTCCTCTCCTCCGCCGCAGCCGCCGCCGCTCTGCTGCCCACTGCCGCGCTCGCCAACACCTTCGCGCCTTCTGCTGAAGCTCCGGCTCCGGCAATCCGCAGCCGACACGCACGCGATGCCGCTCGGCCTCCTCATCTCACCCGCCGAAGGGCCCGAAGAAACCATCCGCCGCGTTCACGAGCTCGGCATGCCCACCTGCTTCTTCTCGCTCGACGCCTACATCGGCAAGTTCACCCCCGCGCTCGCCACCCAGTTCAAAGGCCTGCTCGCGAAGTACAACGTCACCTGCACCACCGTCGAAGTTGTCGGCCCGCCGCCGCTGGTATGGGACTTCATGCAGGGCCCATCCACCATCGGCCTCGTCCCGCGCGCCACCCGCGCCGCCCGCATCGACGCGCTCAAGCAGGCATCCGACTTCGCCAAACTCCTCGGCGTCCACCAGGTGCAGACGCACTGCGGCTTCATCCCGGAAAATCCCGCCGACCCTCTCTATAAGGAAACCGTCGCCGCCATCAAGGAAGTCGCAAAGCACTGCGGCGCCAACGGTCAGCGCTTCCTCATGGAGACCGGCCAGGAGACCCCGACCACCATGTCGCGCGCCATCCGCGACGTCGCCGAGCCCAACCTCGGCGTCGGCCTCGACACCGCCAACCTCATCCTCTACGGCAAAGCCAATCCCGTCGATGCCGTCGCCATCCTCGGCCCGCACGTCCACGCCATGCACGCGAAAGATGGCCGCTGGCCCACCAATCCCGACAAGCTCGGCGAAGAAGTCCTCATCGGCACCGGCCTCGTCGACTTCCACAAGGTCTTCGCCGGCCTGCGCAAAGCCGGCTACACCGGCGCCATCACCATCGAGCGCGAAACCCACGGCCCCAAGCAGATCGAAGATGTCCGAAAAGAAAAGCAGTACCTCGAAAAGGTACTCGCGCAGGTTACATAACATACTTGCCCTGTCATCCCGACCGAAGTGGAGGGATCGGCTGTTCAGCTCGACCATCAGTAAAGGAATCGAATCATCATGGACAGACGCGACTTCATCAAGACCACCACCGCAGCCTCCGGCCTCCTCTTCGTCAAGCCCGTCGACTGCATTTGGCTACCAGGCCAACTCCGCCGTGCGTCTCGGCCTGCTCGGCTGCGGCAATCGCGGCACTGCCGTCGCGACTTCCTTCGTCAAGAACACCCCCGCGCATCTCGTCGCGCTCGCCGACATCTTCCCCGACAAGCTCGCCCTCGGCAAGCAGCACTTCGACGAGCTCAACGCCTCCGTCAACAAGCCCGCCATCGACCCGCGCCTCACCTTCCACGGCTACCGCGCCTTCGAAGAGCTCGCCGCCTCGAAAGACATCGACGCCATCCAGATCTCCACGCCGCCCTTCTTCCACGTCCAGCATCTGGAAGCCGCGGTCGCCGGCGGCAAGCACGCCTACTGCGAAAAGCCCATCGGCGTCGATGTCCCGCAGACCCGCAAAGCGCTCGAAATCGCGAAGCGCGCGCAAGGCAAAGTCAGCGTCGATGTCGGCTTCCAGATCCGCAGCGCGCCGCCGTTCGTCGAGATCGTCAAGCCGCATCCACGCCGGCGCGCTCGGCAAACTCGCCAGCATCACCGCCTACTACAACGCGCCCGCCTCCGTGGACCACGCCAAGCCCGGCATGTCCCCCGATGAAACGCGCCTCCGCAACTGGCTCTGGGACCGCACCCTCTCCGGCGACATCCTGCTCGAACAGAACATCCACGTCATCGACATCTGCAACTGGGTCCTCGGCACGCATCCCGTCAAGGCCTTCGCCACCGGCGGCCGCAACGTCCTCACCCACGCCGGCAACATCTGGGACAACTACCAGGTCGACTTCACCTATCCCGATAACGTGCACGTCAGCTTCTCCTCCACGCAGTTCGGCGACTTCGGCTTCGACGTCTCCGAGCGCGTCTACGGCGCCGACGGCCTCGCCGAGATGCCCTACTCCGGCCCCCTCCGCATCCTCGGCAAAAATGCGTGGACCTGGACCGATCCCGAGCAGACCAAACCCGCCGAGCCGGCAAAATTCGCCGCCAACGGCGCATTCCTGGACAACCTCGAATTCGCCGATCGCGACAAAGGACCGCGGCTTTATCGAGAGCATCTCCAGCGGTCAGTTCCACAACCAGATCGCCGCCGGCGTGGAAACCGCGCTCGCCTGCATGCTCGGCCGCAAAGCCGCCTACACCGGCCGCGAAACCACCTGGGACGAATTGCAGAAGGACCACGAAGCCTGGGAGCTGGGCATGGACCTCAAGCAGTTCAGCTAGAGCGCCATGCGACCGCAATATCACTTTCGCAGCTCGCCTCGGGGCCTCTGCGCGTGGAACGTCCATCGTCTCGTCGAGCTGTCCCGTGACCTGCCCCGCGAGCAGCTTCCGCTGTCAGCGATTCGTGAGCTCGACGCGCCTTACTGGAACAACGAAGGTGACCCGGATGACCTGCCGTGAAATCGTCGATCATGCGCGCTTGGTGCTCGACTGCGATCCAGCCTTCCCCATCGTCCTTTCCAGCGACGGCTGCGTCATGGATGGAATGCATCGCGTCTGCAAGGCTCTCTTGGAAAACCGCACGGAGATTGAGGCAGTCCGCTTCGTTCACGATCCCGAACCGGACTACATCGGCGTCCATCCAGACGACTTGCCGTACTACGAATAGTCCAAAAGCTCTTGGAGAGCAGGCCAGCGAATCATGATGTTTCGTGTTTTCTTTCTACTCTTGGTGGCCGTGGCGGTTCTGAGCATTTGCGGCGAGTTCGTGATGAGAGTTCGTCTCACTCAGACAGGAAACCTCGCGGGACAAACTAGCATGGTGGAGACGCGGTGGCCATGAGGTCGCATCTACCCTATGCAGAGTTATTCCCGCGCAGTTTTATTCCAGCGTTCAGGCGTTTTGTATTTTGGTGCTTTCTTGCGTGCTCGTGCTGGTGTCCTTATTGCCGTCCTCTGGAAATCAAAGTGACCTACCGACCAGCGATCCTCGCCCGAAACCCACCCATGCCGATAGAGCCATCATCCACACACGTCAGTCTGATCTCATCTCTGGCGTTAGCGCCCATTTCAAAGGAGCCCACATGCCCACCATCACCACCAAAGACGGCGTCGAGATCTTCTACAAGGACTGGGGCTCCGGCCAGCCCATCGTCTTCAGCCATGGCTGGCCGCTCTCCGCCGATGATTGGGACAATCAGATGCTGTTCTTCCTGCAGCAGGGCTATCGCGTGATCGCGCACGACCGCCGCGGCCATGGCCGTTCCACCCAGACCGCCGACGGCCACGATATGGACCATTACGCCGATGACCTGGCCGCGCTCACCGCGCATCTCGATCTGAAAAACGCCATCCATGTCGGCCATTCCACCGGCGGCGGCGAAGTGACGCACTATCTGGGTCGGCATGGCGAAAGCCGAGTCGCCAAGGCAGCGCTGATCAGCGCCGTGCCGCCGCTCATGGTGAAGACGCGCGGCCAATCCGCTCGGCCTTCCCAAGGCGGTCTTCGATGACCTGCAGGCGCAGCTCGCCGCCAATCGTTCGCAGTTCTATCGCGACCTGCCGCGAAGGGCCTTTCTATGGCTACAACCGCCCGGGCGCGAAAGCCTCGGAAGCGGTCATCGCAAATTGGTGGCGCCAGGGCATGATGGGCGGCGCCAAGGCGCACTACGACGGCATCGTGGCCTTCTCCCAGACCGATTTCACGGAAGACCTCAAGAAGATCACCATTCCGGTCCTGGTGATGCATAGCGAAGACGACCAGATCGTTCCTTATGCCGCCGCCGGCCCGCTCTCCGCGAAGCTGCTGAAGAACGGCACGCTGAAAACCTACAAGGACTTCCCGCACGGCATGCCGACCACGCAGGCAGACACGATCAATGCCGACCTGTTGGCGTTCCTGAAGAGCTGAGCATTTTCACCACCACAACGGGTGCCCCATATCTCGCTCCCCACATCTCACTTTGGCGATGTGGGATCGCGCTCAGGCCGGCACGGCCAGCAGTTGTCAGTCGTGGATCTATCCTTGCAGCACATCTCCCGGTGCCAAAACCTCATCTCTCCCCTGTAACCTTGGTTTTGATCAGGGTCCATTCAGGAGCCAACATGTTCCGCAAGTCGAACGACGCCCGCCGCAAGCATTCCGAAAAACAGCCAGAGACAAAGCCGAAGAAAGGGCCTCCCATCAGGCTCTTCAGCGGCCTGGCCGCGGGCTTCATCGGCGGCATCGTCGCCACCTGGGTGCTCGACAAATATCAGCAGGGCGCGCTGGAAGTGACCCGCCGCGCGGAAAACGCGGTGGGCTCGGGATCTGTCCTCAGCCACCATCAGGAAATTCAGCTGCGCGACCAGCAGCGGGCCCACGCGGAGACCGCCGATCGTCTCGCGAAGTCCACGCTGGGCAAAGGCCTCAGCCGCAGGCAGCGGCGTGACGCAGTCCCCATCGTCCACTACGCGGTTGGCGCGCTCGCCGGCGGCGCCTACGGCCTCGCGGCAGAGCTCATCCCCGCCGTGCGCGCCGGCTACGGCACCGGCTATGCCAGCCTGCTCTTCATGGGCGGCTCGCAGTCGCTGCTTCCCGGCTTCGGCTTCGGCGTGCAAAACAATGGCGCGCAGGGCGACGGCCTCTCCGGGCACCTCGTCTACGGAGCCACACTGGAAGCCACCCGCCGCGTCCTGCGCAGGCTTCTCTAGGGCACCAGCAGGATGGTCCCGGCCGTCCTTCTCAGTTGGCGACGGAAGTCAGCTAGTTCGCCAGGGCTTCGGGACTCGCGGCGCCTGCCGTGACGTCTTCGGGCTTGCGGCGCAGAACGCCCGCGGTGACCAGGGCCATCACAATGCCGACAGGCAACGGTTCCAGCAGGGTCATGGCCATGCGGTAAAGCGGATTCGAGTACATGACTTCGAACTTGTGGGCCTCCGCGATCTTGGCCTCGAGTGCTGCGCCCTGAAGGCCGGAGCTCTGTGCCCGTTTCACCATGCTGGCGGTGTAGTCGTGCGCAAAGTTCTTTTCCACGGTAGCCGTCAGGGCTTCCCACATGGCCACGTAGCAGGCGCAGGAGATCAGCATCATCAGCACACCGGCGCCGAATGCGCGGCCAAATGCTGATCGAGCCGCCGCACTCCGTGTCGCGGTACTGCTTGACGCCGACGAAGACGATCAGGAAGCTGAGCACCATGATGGTGTAGCCGACCGCCATGCCCCAGCGCGCGCCGATGTGATGCTCGAACGGCACCGTGACCGCCATGGGAATTGCCACAGCGAGACCGCTCAGCAGACCGTACTTCCAGACATTCTTCCTCATGGCCACTCTCCTGTGTGCGGGGCGCTCCGGAGCGCCGCGGACGTCCTCACGCTGCACGATCGGCCAGTCGCTGCGCGTCATCCTTTCGCATGATTTTGCCGGAAATCGCGGAATTTCATGCGAAAGGAGGATCCATTTACGGGAGCAGGCCGAGTTCCTTGCTGCGTTGGACTGCCTCGGTGCGGCGCCGGGCCCCGAGCTTGTCGAAGGCGCGGCTGCAGTGAGTCTTCACGGTGTTCTCGCTCACAAAAAGGGTTTCGCCGATCTCGCGATTGCTCAGGCCGCGCGCCACGAGTCGCAGAATTTCCAGTTCGCGCCGCGTGATGCCCAGCCGTTCACGGGCAGTGTCGTCGGGAGGTTTGGTTTGGGGGCGGCAGGCACAGCGATTTCGACATACGTCGTTCTCGATACGTTCTCGGGGGGCGAGCAGCCTGGTGCCGAGCCAGATGCCGGCACCGGCGAAGAGGACGGCAATCAGGACGCCGTAGATCGCGACCGAGTGCTCGAGGACAATGAAGTGAAACTCGGTCCACTGGAGCAGCGTGACGAGGACGCCGCCTACCAGCCCGAAGATCAGCACCTGTTTGCGCATCCCGTCTCGTGCCATGAAGTCGCTGTTCATGCTATCGCGTAGCATCCCCTCAAGCTAACTCTGACGAAAGTGCTCCTGTCGAACTCTCCAGACCCTTTGCAAACGGATGCAATGGTCCCACTCGGCACCCTCCGCAGCTGGCCGTAAAACAAAAATCCCGAAGTGGGCCAAAGCTCAACAGCGCAGGCTGAAATCTGCCAAATCACCCTACCCAATTTGCTATCCTATAAATAGAGCGGAATGCAGACACAAAAGCCACGGAATCTTTCCGTGGCTTTTTCGTTTGCAAGTCATTTGGTAAGACGAATTTAGCCGCAAGTCTTTTGGAGACAAAGAGTTGCGAAGCGGGAAGTCACACCGCACCAGAAACGAGGCAAATTAGCGCTGCTAACTCCAATCGATAGAAGAATTTACCGATAAGTCCTCTGTCTGGACCAATTTAGCCCTCGGGAGAGGCCCCAAACGCAAGATGCGATGAGACTTACGGACGCTTCTCCCGCACCGGGAGGGGGAGGGGGTAGGCAGGTAACGGTAGTCGGCAAAACGGGCGAAGCCGCAGCCTCGCCCGCCGTATTTCCGGATCGGTCCTAGGCGTTGATCGCCATTCCCTCGACAGCTCCGAAGCCGTCCAACATCGCTTCGGCCAGCGTCGGATGCGCGTGAATGGTGAACATCAGTTCGTCAATCGTCGCCTCCAGCTCCATCGCTGTCACCGACTCCGCAATCAGCTCCGTCGCCTGCGGCCCGATGATGTGCACGCCCAGCACCTCGCCGTACTTCGCATCGGCCACCACTTTCACGAAGCCCTCGTGCTGGCCCACGATCGAAGCCTTCGAGTTGCCCGCAAACGGGAATTTGCCGACCTTCACCTGCAGGCCCTTCTCCTTGGCCTGCGCCTCGGTCAGCCCCACGCTGCCGATCTGCGGCTCGCAGTAGGTGCAAGCAGGAATGCGCTCGCGCTTCACCGGTCGCGCCGGCTTCCCGGCGATCTTGGTCACCGCCACGATGCCGCACATTGCGCCCACGTGCGCCAGTTGCGGCAACCCTGCCACGATGTCGCCAATGGCATAGACTCCCGGCTCCGCCGTCTCCATCCACTCGTTCACATGCACAAACCCGCGTTCGAGCTTCGCCTTCGTTTTGTCGAGACCGACAGCTTCCGTACGCGGCGCGCGCCCCACTGCAACCAGCACCTTCTCGGCATCCTTCACCTGCTGCTTGCCGTCCGCGCCGGTAAAGCTGACCTTCACGCCGTCCTTGGTCCGCTCCACCTTGTCCACCTTGGCGCCCACATGGGACTCGATCCCCCGCTTCCGGAATACTCGCGCCAGCTCCTTGCTCACGTCCTCGTCCTCGTTCGGCACCATCCGCGGCAGGTATTCGACGATCGTCACGTCCGAACCGAAGCTTTTGAAGATGGACCCGAACTCCACGCCCACCGCGCCCGCGCCGATCACCACTAGCGACTTCGGGATGCGGTCCATGCTCAGGATCTCGACGTTGGTCAGGATCCGGTCGTCCGGCTTCAACCCCGGCAGCATCCTGGCATCGGAGCCGGTCGCCACCAGTACGGCCTTGGCCTGCACCTGCGTCGACTTGCCATCCGCACCCTTCACCGACACTGTATGAACGCCGCCCTTGGCCCCGCCGGCCAGGCTCCCCGTGCCGGGTATCACGGTGACCTTGTTCTTCTTCATCAGGAAGTCCAGGCCCTTCACATGCTTGGTGATGATCTGGTTCTTGCGTTCCAGGATCGCCTTCCAGTTCAGCGTCACCTCGCCCACGCCCTCGATCCCGTACTCCTTGGCGTGCTTCAGGTGGTCGTACACCTCGGCGTTGAACAGGATGGACTTGGTCGGAATGCAGCCCACGTGCAGGCAGGTGCCGCCCAGCTTCGACTCGCGCTCGATCAGCGCCACCTTCAATCCCAACTGCCCCGCCCGAATGGCCGCCGTATACCCCGCCGGCCCCCCGCCAATCACCGCCACATCGTAAGTAATCTCTGCCAAAATTTTCGCTCCCCTTCGTCCAATCAGTACTTCTGGCTTAGGCCAAACACATCATTCTACGCGCATATGACACACTAACCCTGTGCGCCCGCATCTGGCCCGTCCGCATCTGGCCACGCTCCTCGAAGACTTCCGCCGTCATGGCCGGGATCGCGCGGTCGTCAGCCATACAGGCAACCGCAGTCTCCCCACAACCTATGCCGAATTAGCCGAGCTCAGCGCCCGCTTCGCAGCCGAGTTTGCACGCCGCGGCATCGCATCCGGCGATCGCATCCTGCTATGGGGCCAGAACTCATCGGCTTGGATCGCCGCCTTCTACGGTTGCGTCCTCCGCGGCATCCTCGTCGTGCCGCTCGACGCTGCAGGCGATCCTCGCTTCGCCCAGCGCGTCATCGCCGAGACCTCTCCGCGCTTGCTGGTCGGCGATCCGTCACTGTTGCAGAAGCTGCAGCCATCTGATGTCCCAGCCCTCGCGCTGGATGCAACCGAGCTGCCTGCGCCTCGACTACGAGCCCGTTCCGGGCCTCAGCCGCAGCACGCCGCTGCAGATCATCTTCACCTCCGGCACGACATCGGAGCCGAAGGGCATCGTCCACACTCACGGCAACGTGCTCGCCTCGCTCGACCCCATCGAGCGAGAGATCGCCCGCTACCGCCGCTACGCGCGCCCTTTCCACCCGCTCCGCTTCCTCCACACCCTGCCACTCTCCCACGTCTTCGGGCAGTTCATGGGCCTTTGGGTGCCGCCCCTGCTCGCTGCGGAGGTCCACTTCGAATCCCGGCTTGACGCACCACGCCTCATTCAGATCATCCACGCGCAGCGCATCTCCGTGCTGGCCGCGGTGCCGCGCGTGCTGGAACTATTACGCAGCCATCTCACTCGGCTTGACCCGACGCTCGCGACGCGGCTGAAGCCGCGCAGGATGTCTCCGCGCTCGGTACGCTGGTGGCGATTCCGCCGCCAGCATCGTCTCTTCGGCTGGAAGTTCTGGGCCTTCGTCTGCGGTGGCGCAACGCTTGCCGCCGGATCTGGAGCAGTTCTGGACCCGCCTCGGCTTCGCGCTCATCCAGGGCTACGGCATGACCGAAACCACCGCACTGGTCACGCTGAATCATCCCTTCCACACCGCGCGCGGCAGCATCGGCAAGCCACTCGCCGGCCGTGAGGTCCGCGTCGCTGACGATGGCGAGATCCTCGTCCGCGGCGACTCCATCGCCGACACCGAATGGCGTGCCGGGCAAGCGCAAGCACGCAACGCCGAGGAAGGGTGGCTCGCATACCGGCGATCTCGCCGCGCGCAATGCGGAAGGCGAACTGGTCTTCGCCGGCCGCAAGAGCGATCTCATCGTTACCGCCGCCGGCCTCAACGTGCATCCGCAGGATGTGGAAGCCGCCCTCGCGCACCAGCCGGGAGTGCGCGATGCATGTGCCTTCGCGTTCGATGGTGGCGGCGGTCCGCAGCCTGCAGCCGCGCTCGCTGATGAGCGACGCGTCGATGGCAGAAGCCGCCGTGACCTCCGCAAATGCAACACTCGCGGACTACCAGCAGATACGCCGCTGGCTGCTCTGGCCCGATCCGGATTTTCCGCGCACCTCCACCGGCAAGGTGAAGCGCCGCGAGGTAGCGGCACGAGCACAACTCGCATTCGCCTCCAAAGGTGAGGTGAGCGCCAGCGATGACACATTGATTCAGGCGTTGCGCGCAATGCCCGGCGCGCGCGTGGAGAATGTCTCCGATGCGACCCGCCTCAGCGAAGACATCGGCCTCGACAGCCTTGGCCTGGTCGAGTTGCAGAGCGCGCTCGAGCAGCAGTTCGCAGTGGAGATTCCCGACGACGCCTGGCAACAGGTGCGCACCATCGGCGACCTGCGCAAGCTTGATCGCGCCTCAGACGACATTGGCCGAAGCCGCCGTCAGAGGTTCTGCGAGCACTTCGCCTGCCGCGGCTCCCGTCACCCGCGACGGCGGTTACAGACGAGACAATCTATCCGCGCTGGCCCTGGAGCGCACCCATCCGCTGGCTGCGCATTGCTTTCCTGGAATGCGTCTCGATTCCGCTCACCCGCCTGCTGCTCGGTCCGCGTATCGTGCGACCGCACGCCATCGCGCCGGGCAAGCCGCTCCTCATCGTGGCCAATCACGTCACGGCTTACGATGTTCCACTGGTGCTCGCGGCGTTGCCCGCGGCGCATTCGGCGGCACACTGCGGTCGCGATGGCCGGCGGCCTGCTGACGGGCTGGCGTCATGCGCGCGCCGAGCGTCACCCATGGTTTCGGCCGCTCACGCCGCTCGCGTACTGGCTGGTCACCGCGCTCTTCAACGTCTTTCCGCTGCCGCAGGGCGCAGGCTTTCGTCGCAGCTTCGCGCACGCCGGCGCGGCGATGGACCATGGCATGTCGGTGATCCTCTTTCCGGAGGGCCACCGCTCTGCCGATGCAACGCTCGGCGCCATTCCAGTCCGGCATCGGTCTGCTGGCGCGCGAATCCGCCGCATCGGTGCTGCCGGTGGCCATGGTTGGTCTCGGCGAAATCAAGCAGCGCAAGCAACGCTGGTTCCGGCCAGGCACGGTGACGATTCGCGTTGGTCGATCCCATGACGATGGAAGCGGGCGAGACGCCGCAGGAGTTCACTGCACGCCTCGAAGCGAAATTCCGCGAGATGCTGGCGCAGTCGTAGTCTAGAGTAGCTTCGCCGCTTCCTTGGCAAAGTAGGTCACGATGAAGTCCGCGCCCGCGCGGCGAATCGAGATCAGCGACTCCAGCATCGCGCGTTCGCGCTCCAGCCATCCGCGCTCAAAGGCCGCCTGCATCATGGAGTACTCACCCGAAACCTGGTACGCGCCCATCGGCACATCGAAGCGTCCGCGCGCCGCGTGGATCACGTCGAGATACGGCATCGCCGGCTTCATCAGGATCATGTCCGCGCCTTCGCCCAGGTCCTGCTCGATCTCGCGCATCGCCTCGCGCAGATTCGCGCCATCCATCTGATAGGTGCGCCGGTCGCCGAACTGCGGCGTGGAGTCCGCTGCCTCGCGAAACGGTCCGTAGAACGCAGAAGCGAACTTCGACGCATACGAGAGGATCGGTACCTGTTCGAGGCCATCCTCATCCAGCTCATCGCGAATCGCGGCCACGCGGCCGTCCATCATGTCCGATGGCGCAACAATATCTGCGCCGGCTTCGGCCAGCGATGCAGCCGTCTTCGCCAGCAGGTCGAGCGTGGCATCGTTGTCCACGTGGAACTCGTCGCCGTCACGCCGCACCACACCGCAGTGGCCGTGGGAGGTGTACTCGCACAGGCAGACATCCGCGATCAGCACCAGCTTCTTCGCGGCCGCCGTCTGCTTCAGCGCGCGCAGCCCCTGCTGCGTGATGCCTGCGGCATCGTAGGCGCCGGTACCCTGCTCATCCTTGGTCTCCGGCAGGCCAAACAGCAGCAGCCCGCCCAGGCCCAGCGAGGCAGCCTGCTCTGCTTCCTTCACCGCCTCATCGACTGAGACGTTGTACACGCCGGGCATCGACTTCACCTCGCGTCGTACGCCTTCGCCCGGACACAGAAAGAGCGGATAGATCAGCGCGCCGGGATGCAGGTGCGTCTCACGCACCAGGGAGCGCATGGGCGCCGTGGTACGCAGGCGGCGAAGTCGAGTCTGCGGAAACTCCATGCCAGCATTCTATCCATGCCGGCCAAGGTAGAGTTGAAAGCGTGGGTCTGCTGCCATCCATTCCGGAGCCCGTCGCCGACTTCAGCCCTAGCACGCTGGAATGGGAAGGGCTGCTCGCGCTCCTCTCGCAATACGCCACCGCCGCGGTGACGCGTGAGTGGCTGATGGCGCTCGCGCCCTCCACCTCCAGTACATGGGCGGCGGAACAGCATGCACTGGTAGCGGAGATGCGCATCTGCCTTGCCGCGGGTGTGCGCCCGGCGCTGGCCGCGCTGTTTGATCCTGCGGCATCGACGGCGAAGGCGCGGATTCCCGGCACCGCACTTGAAGTCGAAGAGCTGCTGCCGCTGCTCGCGCTCGGTGACGATGTTGTGGCGTGGTACGTCGCCATGCAGGAGCCGCCGGAGGCACTGGCGCAGCGCATCCCCGCGCTGCGTGCGATGACGGAGCCGCTGCGCGGCAATCAGCTCGCGCCGCTGCTGCGCTCGCTGCGTTCACGGATCAATCCGGACGGCACGCTCAACGACGATGCCTCGCCTGACCTGAAGCGGATTCGCCGCGAGATCGAGCGGCAGCAGCGCGCCATCGAGAGTAGCCTGCGGCAGGCGCTGCGCCGTTTCGCCGGCGAAGGCTCCACGCAGGAAGACCTGATCACCATCCGCGGCGAGCGCTTCGTCATCCCGGTGAAAGCGGAGTGGAAGCGGCGCATTCCCGGCGTGGTGCACGGCGCCAGCAGCAGCGGCCAGTCGGTCTACATCGAGCCACTCGAAACCATCGAACAGAACAACGAGCTCATCCGCCTGCTTGACGAAGAACAGGCCGAGGTGCATCGCATCTTCGTGCAGATGACGAGCGAGATCGCACGCGAGGCATCCACGCTCTCGACCGGCGCCTCGATCCTTGCGCAGGTGGATGCCTTGCAGGCGCGGGCGCGCTTCGCCGAAGAGTACGAGTGCACCGCACCCCTCTTTACCACGGACGAATCGCCGGAATTCCTGATGCAGAAAGGCCGCCATCCGCTGCTGGAGCGCCGTCTCCGTCGCAGCAATGGCACAATTGTTCCGCTCACGCTGGGCCTCGAATCGGTAGCACGGCAGCTCATCATCAGCGGACCCAACACCGGCGGCAAGACCGTCGCCCTCAAAACCGCGGGGCTGCTCGCGATGATGGCGCAGGCCGGCATTCCTGTTCCTGCCGAGCGGCTTGTGCTTCCCGTCTTCCGCTCCTTCCTCGCGGATATCGGCGACGCGCAGTCCATCGAGCAGAATCTCTCCACCTTCTCCGCGCATATCGTGAACCTCAACCGCATCGCGGCCACGGCGGACGAGCACTCGCTGGTGCTGCTCGATGAACTGGGCTCGGCCACCGACCCGGAAGAGGGTGCGGCTCTCGCCGTCGCCATCGCCGGGCACTTCCTCGCCGCGCGCGCGTGGTCCATCATCTCCACGCACCATACGTCGTTGAAGGTCTATGCCGCTCAGGTCTACGAAGGAAAACACAAGGGCGTGCTCAACGCGGCAGTCGGATTCGACGAGCAAACCCTCGCGCCAACTTACGCACTGCGGCTTGGTGTTCCGGGCGCCTCCGCGGGCATCAATATTGCACAGCGCATCGGGCTCGATCCCACGATCGTCAGCGCTGCGCGAAAGCAGCTCTCCCATCAGACCGAAGACATCGCGCACTTTCTCGACCGGCTGCACGCGGATCTTGCCGCCGCAGACCGCGAGCGCGCCTCGCTCCGGAAACGTGAAGCCGAAGTCGAGCACGAGCGGCAACGCCTCGAGACGGAAGGCTTGAAGGAGTGGAAGGCGAAGGTCCGTGAGCTGGAACAGCAACTCGCCGCGCTGCTCAAGGACTTCGAGTTCCGCATGCGCGAGGCAGTCAAGGCCATCGACGATCGCATGCAGCAGCAGAAGCTCTCCAAGGAAGCAGAGCGCCGCATCGCGCGGCTCCGGCGCGAGTTCGCGGAGCAGTTCAACGCTACCGCCGTCGCGCAACATACCGGTGCGGACAAGGGCGATCCGCAGGCGCAGCCGCATGTTGTGCGCCACGTGGCCGCCGGAGACACGGTGCGGCTCAAGTCGCTGGGCCGCGTTGCCGTGGTGGAGCGGCAGATCGATGACAGCAATTTTGAAGTGGCGATGGGCCCCATGAAGATGAGGGTGCCCCGGGCAGACATCGCGGAGGTCGTCTCCCGGCGCGCAGCCATGGAACTGAACCCCATTGAGGCGGCGCGTCGCCGCGGCGTCTCCGTCACCATGGCCTCCTCCAGCGACGACATGCGGGCTGAGCTCAACGTCATCGGACAGACCGTGGCCGAGGCCAGCGCCGAAGTGGAGACCTTTCTGGACCGGGCCTTCCTCGCAGGACTGGAGCGCGTGCGCATCATCCATGGCACCGGCATGGGTGTGCTGCGGCGTGCGCTGCGGACAATGCTTCAGAGCCATCCGCACGTCGCCACCGTGACGGACGCGACCCAGGCGGAGGGCGGCGCCGGCGCCACCATCGTCGATCTCCGTCAGTAAGCGACCTAATCCCGTAACCCGATTTGGGCCAGTAACCAATCTCCACCCGTGTCGTCTCAGTAGTCAGCGTGACGAGCGGGTGGTAAGCTCCCATCGAATCCTGTCGGCGACGACGCCGACGCGCAAGGTAGCCCTGCATGGTACGAATCATCACAGTCGAGCGCGAGTATGGCAGCCGGGGTGGCGAGTTCGCCCACAATCTGGCTGACTATCTGGGTTGGCGCCTCATCGACAACTGCATCGTGGACGAGATCGCCACCAAGCTCGGGCTGGAGAAGGCCGCCGTCGCCAACTGCGATGAGCGGCTAGATCCCTGGTATTACCGGCTTGGCAAGACCTTCTGGCATGCCAGCGTGGAGCGGATGCCGGCCATCATGTCTTCCTCCGAGGTCTTCGACAGCGAGCGCATGACCTCGCTGGTCCGCGACTACCTGAAGGACCGGGTCGCCGAAGGGCGCTGCGTCGTGGTGGGACGTGGCGCAGCCTCGGCGCTGGTCAATGTGCCGGGCACCTTCCATGTCTTCGTCTATGCCTCCACGGCACGCAAGCTGGCGTGGTTCCGCGACCAGTTCCCCAGCCGGGCGGACGATGCGCAGCAGGAACTGGAAGCGACCGATCGCCGCCGCGCCAACTACATCCGCCGCTTCTACAACCAGGACTGGAGCGATCACCGGCTCTACCAGCTCATGCTGAACTCCTGCATGGGCTTCCCCGCGATGATTGGCGCGACCATGGAAGCGGCAGGACTGGCGCACAGTGTCAACGAGGTTCCCGCGACTCATCCGTAGCGAATTGCCGCGACAAATTTTGCCGCAAACGAAGGGCGGACCTGATAGGGTCCGCCCTCTTCCTTTTGCTTCTGTCTGGATTACCGGCCGTGTCCGCCATGCCCGCCACCCTCATGTCCGCCGCCATTGCTGTGCGCGGGCTCCGAGTGCGACTGCTGCGGCGCCGGTGCCCGCATCTGCTGTGGCTGCGGGCGGTACGCCTGCGGTTGGCTGCGCTGGTTCATCTGCATGTTCGACTGCGGATGATAGCTCTGCTGCGCAGGTGCCTGACGCATCGGTTGCGGCTGGGTATGCTGGTTCATCTGCATGTTCGGCGCACGGTACGCCGGGGTCTGCGGATGGGAGTAGTTGTTGTTGCTGCCCTGAAGCTGGTTAGGGTTCTGGTTGTACGCCTGCCTTTGCCCGTTGTTGTAGGACGCAGGGCGATTGGCGTTGGTCACGGGCGCGGTATGCGTGGGGCTCGCGGTCGTCAACCCATTGGGCCTATTGTCCATCGGCCTGTTGTTCATGGGCATGCTCCGGTTGTAGGCGACCGGCTCAGTACGGGCCAGGTTCGCCGGGCGGCCGTGGTTCACGTTTGCGAACTGCTGACGGTTCTGGCTGGCGCGCATCTCGTTCTGATGCTGCGCCGGCAGGATCGCCGTGTGCTGTTCGCGTCCCCAGTTCTGCTCCTGCGATGTCGGGCGCGCATTGAGACCGCCGCGACCGCCGTTATAGCTCACGCGGTTGACGTTGTTGTAGACGACACGCTCGTTGTAGACGTTGTGCACGTTGACGATATTCACGTTGGTCACAGAGCGGTTATAGAGGAACCGATCGTGATCCCAGCGGCCGCCCTCATAGCCGCGTCCAAAGTAGCCAAAACCGTAGTTCACGCCGCCGTAGAAGCCGACGTGGCGGCCCCAATAGCCAACATGCCATAGGTAGCCACCATTGCCCCAGCCCCAGTAGCCGGGAGTCCAAAGCGCACCCTCATACGGAGCCAATACCCAGGCGCCCGGCACCCAGTAGTAGCCGGCCTCGTCGTCATAGGCCCAGTAGCCAGGGGTCCAGATATATCCCGCGGCCGGGCAAACTGGCTGCACATACACCGGCAGGACGGGCGGTGCGCCGAAGCTCACGGAGACGAAGACGCCTGCGAACGATGCCGCTGGAATAGCACTGACTGCTGCGGCCAGAATCAAAGAGCGGATTGCCGTTGCGATACGCATACCCTTCACCTTGCCGGCGGCTCGTCGCTGATCTCCCGTTTGAAGCATCCTACGCGGGAGTGCGCGGTCCGTCCGGCCTGTCGCTGTCTGCCTTAGCTTGCCTGGCAGACAGACATGTGAACCGCGATTTCGGCAAAATGTTGCGGAGGGTAACGTGACCCGCCACCCCCTCCCCGCCGTGCGGGAGGGCTCCGTGTAAACCGCTTCTTGCATCGGAGTAGCGAATTCTGCCGGCGGGATAAATGTTTCATTCCATTGAAGTTATCCGTAAAAATGTCCAGAGAAAGGACTTGGCGGATGCCCGGCATTCGGCATTCTGCCGTTCTGGTAAAAGTTGCTCAGGCGAATTTTTCCCTGCTTCCAGGGCCAGACTTGAAGCGTGCAGTGGAAGACGACGTTCAATATCACCGCAACCAGCGAAACAGGAGTGACGCCGCGAATGCGCCGGCAATCTGGAAGAGGATGAAACCCGGCACGTCCGGAGGACGAATGCCCGCGAAGGTGTTCGTCATTGCACGGGCCAGTGTGACCGCCGGGTTCGCAAAGGAAGTGGACGCGGTAAACCAATAAGCAGCGGTAATGTAAGCGCCCACAGCATAGGGAACGGCAGAAGGGCGCGGCCTGCCGCATCCCCAGATAACCGCCAACAGGCCGAAAGTAGCAATGAACTCACTCAAGAGTTGGGCCGCACCGCTGCGCGCGTGAGTCGAAGCCAGGAACAAGGTCTCGCCAAACATGAGATGAGCGACTGCGACACCGGCAAAGGCTCCTCCGATCTGAGCCGCGATGTAGAGCGGGACGTCGCGCCAGACGGTCTCACCTTGCCACGCATCGGCAAGCGTGACCACGGGATTGAAGTGCGCGCCCGAAATCGGGCCGAACGCAAGAATCAGTGCGGTCAGGACCGCGCCGGTGGCAATCGAGTTCGCCAGGAGGGCGATGGCTACATTGCCGGAGGAAAGCCGGTCCCCCATAATGCCGGAGCCGACAACTGCGGCCAGTAGAAAGAGGGTTCCTAAGAACTCCGCCGCGATGCGGCGCGCCCGCGTGGCCATCATTGTTTCCCGATGCGCCTGATCTCTTCTTGAATCGTCATTCTTTCGAAAGTCGGGAGCGGGAGGGCGAGGAACAGCGTGATTCTGCGCTCCAGTGTTAGAAAAGCACTGTGGAAGGCCCGGTCGATCTCCTCCGGCGAACCCTTGACCGCTGCTGGATCAGGGATGCCCCAATGCGCTGTCATGGGTTGTCCCGGCCAGAACGGGCAGGCTTCATTGGCGGCGTTGTCACAGACGGTGAAGACGAAGTGCAACTCTGGCGCATCGGGCCTGGCAAACTCGTCCCACGATTTGCTGCGCAACCCTTCCACTGAAATTCCAGCGGATGCAAGTTGCTTCAGGGCTTCCGGCCGGACCTTGCCCGTGGGATGGCTTCCGGCGCTGTATGCATGGAACGTTCCCCTTCCCTTATGGCTGAGGATTGCTTCGGCCATGATGGAGCGCGCTGAATTGCCCGTACACAGAAACAGGATGTTGTAGTGATTGGTCGTCATATCGACTTTCGGTCGCAGCAATCGGGACCGCAGCACGCTTTCGTCTCCGGTTTCAGCGCATACACCTTCACGCTGGCCGCGGCGGCGTTCACGTCATACTTCGAGAGCAGCGCGGCGAGATCGTTGTGCAGCGTCTCCGCCGGTGTGCAGCAGACGTTCGCATCATCCGCCGGTGAGCAACAACCGCTCTGGCCTTCGACTTTGGCGTAGGCGTTCAGGTCGGCGCCGCTGTCGACGATCTCGACATACTCGAAGCCTGCCTTGCGCAGCTCGGTGCGGTAGTCGTCCATGCGGATGGCGCCGGCGATGCAGCCAACGTACGCCGCGAGGCTCTTTGCGATTGCCTCGGGCAGGTCCTGCTTGAGCGCGATGTCGCTGACGGCGAGGCGTCCTCCTGGCTTGAGCACGCGGAAGATCTCGCGGAAGACGGCAGGCTTATCCGGCGCGAGGTTGAGGACGCAGTTGCTGATGATGCAGTCGGCAGAGGCGTCGTCCAGCGGCAGGCGATCGATGTTGGCCAGATGAAACTCGACGTTGGTGTAATCGCCAGCCGTTGCGTTGGCGCGGGCGCGTTCGATCATGGCGGGCGTCATGTCGATGCCGATGGCGCGGCCCGTAGGACCGACCTTCTGCGCGGCGAGAAAGACATCGAGGCCGCCGCCCGAACCCAGATCGACGACCACCTCGCCCGGCTTGAGGTGCGCGGTCGCGGTGGGATTGCCGCATGAGAGCCCCATGTTGGCGGCGGCTGGAATCGAGGTGAGCTCATCAGCGGTGTAGCCGAAGGCCTCCGCAACTGCCTTGACGCCGGCGTGATCGCTGGACAGAGCACTTTCGGCAACGGCTCCGTACTTTGCCTTGACGGAATCCGACATTGACTTCACTTCTGAATCGACTAGGGGCTGGGCCATGGTGCTCTCCTCCGTAACATATCTCGTAAGGCGAATATATGAGTGCCTGGACATATTCGTCAAGCCATATATAATTCAAGCATGGCGGCTCGATCTGCTTTCGACATGGAACGCTTCTTCCAGGCGTTGGGCGATCGCACGCGGCTGCGGCTTCTGAACCTCATTGGCGAGCAGGAGGTTTGCGTCTGCTACTTCGTGGAAGTACTGGATCAGCCACAGCCGAAGATTTCACGGCACCTGGCGTATCTGCGCGGTGCCGGCCTGGTGGCTGCGCGGCGCGAAGGCAAGTGGATGCACTACCGCCTGCTGATGCCGCCGCATGAAGGAGCCGCGCAGGTTTTTCGGCAGACACTGGCCTGGCTGAAGACGGACAAGTCGATGCAGGTGGACCGCGCCCGGCTGGCGAAAGCCTGCTGCGCGCCGTCGAAATTCGCCGCCCTGGAGGGTGCGCCACTCCCGGTAAACGTCGAGTCCGTCGCCTGCGAAGCTTGCTGACCCGCGCGTTGCGCACCCGCAGCGTTGAATTGCTTCTTCGCTCTCGCCCGCAGGATATAGTCTTGGGCACGACGCCGCTCGCTTCGCGCTTGCGCGGCCACAACCATCCGGTGGAAACGCCGACGGCGTCGCGGGAGAAAGATCTGCATGCTGAATTACAGCGAAGACTTCCTGGTGGTGATTCTCGCGGTGGCTGTGTCGCTGCTGCTGATCCTGGGACTGAATCGCCTGTGGCCCGCCCAGACGCGGCGCGCCCACAACGAGTTGATTGGCTGGCAGCTTACCGTTCTGGGGACGACCTATGCGGTGATCGTGGGGTTCATGCTGTACACGGTGTGGACCAACTTCGGGCTGGCGGACGCCAACGCCAGCGCGGAAGCAAACTCGCTGGTCAACGTCTACCACCTGGCGGCGGGTCTGCCGGCAGCGCAATGCGCGGATCTTCGGAACGCGGCGACCGCCTATGCGGACATCGTGCTGCATTCGGAATGGCCGGCGATGGAGCAAAATGAGGGCACCTTTGCAGCTACCGCGCAAAAAGAGGAGATGTGGCGCATCCTCATGAGGGTGAAAACGGCATCGCCCACCGAATCGACCGCCGAGGATCACGCAATCACCGAGTTGAGCGAGTTGAGTAAACACCGGCGCATGCGGCAACTGGCGAGCAGCTCGCATTTACCTGGGATTCTGTGGTGGGTGCTGTTGGTCGGCGGCACTCTGACGGTGGTCTCCGCCTGCATGTTCGGCGCGGAGAATACGACTCTCCACACCTTGCAGGTCGCCTTCTTTTCACTGCTGATCGCGCTGATTCTCATTGCCATCGCCGACATCGATCAGCCATTTCGCGGCTCGGTCCACGTGAGCGACGCGGCCTTTCGCCGTGCGCAGCAGGCAATGCACCAGTGAATGCGCGTTGCGGGCCGGCCGTCTGCTACAGTAGCTTGGTCTGGATCAGCGCTTCGATCTTGTCCCACACACGGGGGTCATTCTCGATCTCGATATGCGGCTTCATGAACGCCCGTGCGAACCAGGGATAGCCGGCGCAGGATACCGGATCGTCCTTGTAGGCTGACTCGAAGTTGCCCAGGATGGTCGTCCGCTCTCGGGTCCATGGCCTCGATGCGCGCGCGGCCATGCAGAAGGCCCTCCGATTGATAGAAGTTGACCGCTTCGCGGACATTGGGCGGAATCCGACCGTCGTTCTGATTCACCTTCTGCACGCTATCCACCTGAATCGTGAGCAGCACGGGGATGCTGAGGTGGTTCAGCCGCCGGGCGAGCGCGATGGTCTCCGAGGCCCCCCAGCTATGCCCGTAGATCACGATGCGGGCGCCGCTTTTCTCCTGTGCGCTCAGGCAGCCGTTCTCGTCCTTGTCCAGGAGCTGCAGCACGGATGCGAGAGCCGCATCGCCGTCGCGATTGGCAAAGACGGCAGCGTGCAGCGCGAACGGATAGCGCTGCTCGAGGTCCTTCGCCATGCCCGCTTCGCGGTGAACGAAGTCGTTCGCCCGGACATTGCCACCCATGAAGCCGATCACGATCAGCTTCCGAAGCGCTGCGGAGGAAGCGTTGCTTCCGCCGCCGGGCTGGGCGTGGAATCCGCGTGGCTGGCGGCTGTACCTATCGAGGACGACAAGGCTGCGCGCGCGACTGACGGTGTGGTGACGGGGCGGGTTTGCGGGCAGGCGGGCAGCATCGCTCCGGCTTGCGCCGCGGGACACAGCGCAACCGCCATCAGCAATGCCGGCGCGACACCGCTAAGGATGTTGCGGAGAAGTCCCCTGAGGCCCTGGCTGCTGCATAGCGCGGATGTGCCGGAGGCGTTTCCGTCGGGCCGGGCCGGGACGTCGCTGCTCTTTTGCATCAGATCACTCTGTGGGACGAAGCCAAACGGCTTCCGTCACACCGGGCCTCCATCATTGCATCGGCAGCCAGCGCTTGTCCGGGGATTTTCGCGGGATTTAGGGCGTGATAGCCGCATTGCTCATTCATTTTGGGAGCCGGCGATGGCCTCGATCCTTCCTTTGCCCTCATCTCAGTGCTCAGGACCGGCAGCAGGCTGCGGGAGCCGCATGCGGAAGAAAGAGCACTGGCGGACGGATGCGGAGCGCATTGCGGCGCATCGGGCGTTCTTCGCGCGCCTGGTCGCCGCGCGGGCGGGCCTTCCTGCAGACAGCGAGCTCGCCGTGGCCTTTCAATCGACGCCGCGAGAACGGTTTGTGGGCGGCCCTCCATGGCGGATTCTGACCCGCGATGGCTTCGTCCAGGCGCCGGGGGACGATCCCGCGTTTCTGTATCAGGATGTCGTGGTGTCGCTGGGGGCCGATGGGCTGAACAACGGAGAGCCCGGCCTGCACGCGATGTGCATCGCTACCCTGCGGCCGCAAAAGGGCGACCGGATTGTGCACGTGGGGGCAGGCACCGGCTACTACACGACGATCCTGGCAAAGCTGGTGGGTGAGCAGGGCCGGGTGGATGCCTATGAGATTGAGCCCGGCCTGGTACGGCGTGCTGCAGAGAACCTGGCTGCGTTGCCGCAGGTGCGGCTGCATGCGCAGAGCGGAGCTGCGGGGCCGCTGCCCGCGTGCGATGTGCTGTACGTGAATGCCGGCGCAACCGAGCCGCTGGCGGTGTGGCTGGATGCGCTCGAACTCGGCGGGCGGCTGCTGTTTCCGCTGACGCCGGATGATGGTGCCGGCGCGATGCTGCTGATCACGCGCACCGATGGCGAGGCGTGGGCGGCGCGCTTTCTCTTGCAGGCGCAGTTCGTCGGCTGCATCGGCGCGCGGGACCTGACCGGGGAGCGGCGCCTGGCAGACGCATTTCGTAACCGTAACTGGAGCAAAGTGAAATCGCTCTATCGCAACGACGCGCCCGACGAGACCTGCTGGCTGGCGGGCCCGGGCTGGTGGCTTTCGACGAAGGCGCCATGACGCCTGTCGCGGCCCGCCGATGATATTCAGATGCGCACAAAGGGGACGAGGCGGGAGACGGACCGGCGGTAAGCCGCGAACTGCTCACCGAAGCGATCGGCGAGGAGTTTTTCTTCAGCGCGGATGCGGATGGTGGTGCCGATGAGGAAGACCACGAGCGCGACGAGGAAGAGCCGGAGCGGAGTAATGAGCAGCGCGGTGGCAAGGTGCACGCAGAGCATCGAGCTGTAGATGGGGTTGCGAACAAAGCGGTACGGGCCGGAGCGGATGAGCTCATGCTCGGTGTCGAGCGCGGCGTCCACGCGCAGATACCGGCCGAGCGCGATACTGGCCGTCCAGGATGTCACCGCGGCGATGACGAATAGGAGCACGGAAAGAACCAGTTGCCAGGCAGCGGCGGTGTGCAGCCAGAAGCGACCCTGCCACAGTAGCGAGTAGGCAACACATTCCAGCAGGATGCCCCAGCGAGCGGCGTAGTCCTTGGTGAGCGGGCCTTTAGCGCCGCGGGTGTAGTAGATGGGAAACGGCGCGAACCAGGCGATGGTGCCGGCGGTGAGGATGATATAGCGAAGGGTGTTCATGCTCTAGCCATTAGAGTATGGCGCGCGCGCAGGAGCTATGACCTAAGTCTCAAGCCCAGTGTGCAATCTTGCCGGATTGGCGAGTTCTCGCTTGCTGCCGTGTCGGAATCGTCCTACCATGCACCATCCCTCTGAACAAACTTATCCGGGCCCGTTGGAGCGAGCATGGTTACCGCACCGATACAGCCCAGAAGTGTTATCTCCCGTCTGCCTGGCCGCCGTTACGATCATTGGTTTTTCACGGGCATGTCGAGCGTCATGCTCGCAACTGTCTTCGCCGGGTTTGCGCCGACCTATTTTCTAGCGGGCATGACGCGGGCACATCTGGCCAGCCCGATCCTTCATGTCCACGGCGCGGCATTCACAGCGTGGGTGGTGCTGCTGATTGTGCAATCCGTGCTGGTGGCGTCACATCGCATCAAGATCCACCAGTGGCTGGGCTTCGGCACGTTCGCGCTGGGCGCCTTCATGGTGGTTCTGGGGGTCCTCGCGGCGACGGATTCGATGGTGCGTCATTTGGCTGAGAACCGAGTGGCGAGCGAAGAGTTCTACATCGTATCGCTCTCGGAGATGATGGTCTTCGCAGTTCTCCTCGTCTTTGCCTACCGCGCACGCCGGCGCGCCGCGGAGCACAAGCGGCTGATCTACGTAGCGACAACCACGCTGATGGGCGCCGCCATCTTCCGGCTTCCGATGAGTTGGGTCCATGCGCGGTTGCATGTGGTTTGCCTGTCGATGTATTGCTTTCTCGCGATCCTGATGGCGTATGACTACTGGTCCACTCGCAGGATGAATCGGGCGACGCTGTGGGCCAGCGTGTTTCTGATCGTGGTGGAAGAGACGCGGATGCCGCTGGCGACGACAGCAGCGTGGCACGCCTTTGCAGCGTGGGCCGCGCGCTTGTGGGGGTAGAGCCGGCTTACGAATTATCGTCGGTCGAGAGCGAGGCGATGAGTTTGTCGGCCTCCTGCATCGAGCCGTCGATTGACTGCACAAGATCCGTGACGTCGTTTCCGATCGAAACAGATGTGCCCTTGAGCGATCCAATCGCCCGCGCGTTCAGGTTGTGCTTCAGAAACAGCACCTGATCGTGAAAAGCGCCGAGAACCGGCGTCAGGCGATCTTCTGTCTGGCGCATGGAGCGCAGGTAGGCTGCCTGGCGCACGCGCGCATTGCGCAGCATGGTTGTGCTCTGCGCCTTGAGTTTCGCGTTGCTCATGGAATTGATTTCGCCCTGCCACTCTTTGAAGAGATCGCCGGAAACCTGATCGATGGACTGGATGCGATTGTGCAGCTTGTTGGCCTGATCGGCCGCCTTCTCATACTCCCCATTCAGCCGCTTGTAGGACTTCTCCAGCGATCCACCCTGAAATCCGGTGAGCGCCTGAAAGGACTCCATCGTGGTCTGGATCTGCTCTTTGGTCTCCTGCTGGTCCTTCTTCGCGTCCTTCACGCGGGAGACGAGAATGTCGCGCTTCTCTTTGCCCAGCTTGCGCATCGCCGTGTAATAGGTGCTCTTGCAACCGGTGGTCGAAGCCAGCGGCAGCAAAGCGAACGCGAAGATCAGGACGAAAGCAACGGAAGCACGCGCCGCGGCGATGCGGCGGGTGAGCAAAAAGATCAGGGCCATAGGCGGCGGTCCTCTGCGGGGAGTGTATCGCCTTGGCTGGTGCAAGGAAGAAGGATCTGTTGCCGCGTTAGTAGCAGTGCGCCGCTAGATCGCAGACGACTGGCGGACCTGCAGAGAGGCAAGGAACGTGTCGACAGCCAGGTTGGCCCAGGCCTTCCGCTGGGCCGGCGTCCTCGCGAATGTAGACGGTAGGCCGAGCCACGTGCGCAGGGTGGCTCCGCTGACCAGCAGGCCGAGCAAGACCTCGACCGCCTGCTCCGGGTCGCCGCACTGGATGTTGCCGAGCTTCTGCTGCGTGCGGAGATAATTCGTCAGCATCGCGCGCGTTCTGCCCGGGCCGCGCTCCCAGAAGATCTGAGCGAGTTCGGGGAATTCCATGCACTCCGCGATAACGAGGCGATGCACGCCGCGCGCGTCTTCGGACAGAATGAGGTCGAGCAATGACGATCCGCAGTGGACCAGCGTCTCGCGCAAGCCCCGGCCTTCGCCGAGCGGTC
Organism: uncultured Acidobacteriaceae bacterium; assembly: GCA_963750845.1. GTDB lineage: Bacteria > Acidobacteriota > Terriglobia > Terriglobales > Acidobacteriaceae > KBS-83. The sequence goes on along the minus strand of CAVVSP010000024.1, from coordinate 353,428 downwards.
CGATGGCTTCAAAAAGGCGCCCGGCCTTGCGCTCCACCAGCGCGGCGAAGAGCGCGGCCTTGCTGGGATAGCGTGCGTAGAGCGTCTGTTTGGAGGCGCCGGCGCGGCGGGCGATCTCGCTCATGCTGGCGCCCTTGAAGCCTTGTTCCAGAAAGACTTCCGTCGCGACGTCGAGCAGGCGCTCGGCGCGGGCGGCTACCTCTTCTGTGGGCGGACGGCCGCGGACGGATTTCCGCTTTTTCAGCACCGCCTTCCGGGTTGCCTGGCGCTTCATGGAATCCAGCATAGCGAATGTGATGAACTGCAGGCCACGGCCTTGATTTAATGTACCGAATGGTACTATTTTGTTCCTATGGCGACGACCGGGGCGCAACGAACAGATATGGAAGCCGCACCACAACCCATGGGCCATCGCGCTGACGGTCACGCTGGCGACCTTCATGGAGGTGCTGGACACCTCCATCGCCAACGTGTCGTTGCCGCACATCGCCGGCTCGCTGGCCGCAAGCCAGAGCGAGGCCACGTGGGTCATCAGCTCGTATCTGGTGGCGAACGCGGTGATCCTGCCCATCAGCGGATACCTGGCGACGCTCATCGGACGCAAGCGCTTCTACATGACCTGCGTGGCGATCTTCGGCATCAGCTCGCTGCTGTGCGGCCTCGCGCCATCGCTCGGCATGCTGCTCTTCTTCCGCGTGCTGCAGGGGCTGGGCGGCGGCGGCCTCGCCACATCCGAGCAGGCCATCCTCGCCGATACCTTCGAGCCGAAAAAACGCGGGCAGGCCTTCGCGCTCTACGGACTCGCGGTGGTGACGGCTCCGGCGATCGGGCCGTTGGTGGGCGGATGGATCACCGACAACTATCAGTGGCGCTGGATCTTTTTCATCAACGTGCCCGTGGCGCTGATTTCCATGTACCTCACCAATCGCGTGGTGGAAGACCCGCCGCATCTGATCGAAGCGGTCAGGAAGGCGCGCGCCGGCCTGATCAAGATCGATTACACCGGCTTCGCTTTGACGGCCATCGGCTTTGGCTGTCTGGAGACGGTGCTGGACAAAGGGCAGGAAGATGATTGGTTTGGCTCGCACTTCATCACCACCTTCACCATCATCTGCATCGCCAGCATTGCGGCGCTGATCCTTTGGGAGCTATGGCAGATTCGCAAAGGACACAAGCCGGTCATCGAGCTTCGCCTCTTTCGCAGCCGCACCTTCGCACTGTCGTTCCTGATGATGTTCATTCTCGGCATTGCGCTCTATGGGACAACCATCCTGATTCCGCAGATGCTGCAGACGATCATGGGATACACGGCGACGGATGCGGGCAAGACGCTGTCGCTGGGTGGCATCGCAACGCTTATCTGCATGCCCATCGTCGGCATTCTGATTGCGAAAGTAGACGCGCGGTATCTGCTGGCCTTCGGCTTCGCCATCACCTCGGTAGCGCTCTTCCACATGACGACGATTCACCTGTCGATGAGCCTGGGCTACGCCGCGTGGCTGCGCTTCTTCCAGGCGACGGGACTTGGCTTCATGTTCATCCCCATCCAGACACTCTCCTATGTCGGCGTGCCCATGGAGGCAAACAACGACGTCTCCGGGCTCACCAATCTCGCGCGCAATATGGGTGGATCGGTCGGAACCGCGCTGGTGTCCACGCTGCTGGCGCGGCAGGCGCAGCGTCATCAGTCCTACCTGGGCGCGCATATGACCGGGGGAAGCTCGTCCTATCTGCACGCAATGACGCAGATGAGCCATCACCTGGTGACCGGCGGCCTGTCCGCGACCGGCGCGAACAGCGCTGCCATGTTGCGCCTCTATCAGCAGCTGCAGCAGCAGGCAGCCATGCTCTCCTACATCGACATCATTCGCTTCTTCGCCTTCGCCGCGCTGTGCATGGTCCCGCTGCCGTTCATCATGCGGAAGTCAAGCGGCGGAGCGGCGATGCACTAGAGGTTTATCGATGCACGTGACTGACGAACAACTTGTGGATGCGGCGCGCGGCGGCGACGAGAACGCCTTCTCGGAATTATTCACCCGCCACCATGGACGGCTGCTCATGATGGCGCGGCAATATCGGCTGACGGCGCAGGATGCCGAAGACGCCGTGCAGCAGACGATGATGAAGGCGTGGCAGGGACTAGGCGGCTTTCGCGGGGAGTCGCGCTTTGCCACCTGGATCACGCGTGTGCTGATGAACGAGGTCTTCCAGTCGCAGCGAAAGCGCTCGCGCATGCGGCTGGAGGAGATGGAGAGCGCGAGCCTGACGGCGGTGCTGGAGGCAGGCAGTTCCCTGACTGGCAGTGCATGGTCCCGCCGGCAGATATCGCAGGAGCAGCGGCTGCTGATGATGGAGCGGAACCGTCTGGTGCATGCGGCACTGCGGTCGCTGCCGGAGACGCTGCGGTCGGTGCTGCTGCTACAGTTCTTCGACGAGCGGTCGCTCGAAGAGATTGCCGCGCAGATGGAACGGCCCATCGCGACCGTGAAGTCGCGGCGCCACCGCGCGCGGCTGGAGCTGCGTAAGCGCTTTGCGAAACGGCTGCGGACAGCCGATCTAACAATGGCCCTGTCATGAGCAGGCAATGACTTTGTCATGAGGTGAAACAGCCAGGCCGCCTCCCTCCCCTTGCGTCCCGCAGGAGTACATTGACGGAACGGACTACTCCGGAGGAACGGCGGGGATGATGCAGCTTTTGGGACAGAATCGAGTCACGCAGGCTGCGTGCCTGCTGGGTATCTTTGCGGCGTCGATGGCTTGGGGACAGACGACACCGGGAACGTCGCCCGCGACCACCGCCGCCACGGCGGTCTCACATAATTCGAGTTACATCGAGCCCAACGGGACGGCGCATGTGAGCCGGATCGTGCCTGTGCCGCAGTCGCTCAGCCCGCAGGCGCAGGCGTCGTTGCGCCACGTAGCCACCGATGCGGATGTTCCCGAGTCACTTGAAAAGCGGCGCGCCGGGACGGACGCGTATACCGCACGCGCGGAGAAGCAATGGCGGAAGGTCTGTCCCGTAACGGTCGCCAATGACACGATGGCGGGCGTTCCGGTGCGGCGGGTTACGCCGCTGCACGTGCCCGCGGCAAATGCAGGCAAGGTGCTGCTTGACCTGCACGGCGGCGGCTTCGATTCCGACTCGGGCAGCTACACGGAGTCCATTCCGATTGCATATTATGCGCGGGTTCCCGTCGTCGCGGCGCTCTATCGGCTGGCGCCGGAGCATCCATTCCCGGCATCGGTTGAGGATGCCGTGGCGGTCTATCGCGAGCTGCTGAAGACGCACAAGCCGGAACAGATTGCGATCTACGGAACCTCCGCAGGAGCCATCCTGACCGGCGAAGTGGCCGTCCGGCTGAAGCAGTTGTCGCTGCCGGAGCCGGCGGCGCTGGGGATATTCAGCGGCTTCGGCGACTTCGCGCGCAACGGGGATTCCGTGGCGCTCTATGGGCTGCGCGGTTTCACCGGATATCTCGCTACGCCGAACACAGCCGTGCCGGAGAAGCAGATTCTCTCATCCTATGTGAAGGATACGGACCGGAAAGACCCGGTGCTCTCGCCCATCTATGCCGACCTGAAGGGGATGCCGCCGGCACTGTTTGTGACCAGCGGACGCGACCTGCTGCTGAGTGGGACAACCGACCTGCATCGCGCCTTTTTGCGGGCGGGCAACGATGCGCGTCTGATGGTCTTCGACGGGTTGCCGCATGCATTCTGGTACGATCCGGCGCTGCCGGAGTCGATAGAGGCGAATAAGGCGATGGCCAAATTCCTGGCGGGGCATCTCAAGTGATATTCCGAGGCGCGCGAGAAAGGCTGCATACTCTTGTGTCGCCCGTGCGTATAGCAGAGTGAAGGTCGCAATTCAGCTCCGGCGCGGTCGCCGGGTATCAGGTGGCCACCTGCAGAGATCGCTCGAAAGCTTTCGTCTGCTCATGCACGAGCACCAGTCGATGGTGTTCAGCATTGCGCGGCGTATCGTCCACGACCCATCGCTCGCCGAGGAGGTGGCGCAGGATGTGTTCTTCGAGCTGTACGGCCAATTGCCGTCGCTTGCATCTGAAGAACATGTGGTCCATTGGCTGCGGCGGGTCACCGTGCATCGCTCCATCGACCAGGCGCGGCGCAGATTGCGGCGGCCTCAGGATCACGCGGCTGTCAGCTTCGCATCGCCCGGCGTTGCCGAGCCGGTGGCAGCACAGCAGGAAAAAGATCCGTGGCTGGCAGATCGCTTGCGGCAGATGATTGCGTCGTTGCCCATCGTGCCGCGTACGGTCGTCGTGCTGCGCTACCAGGAAGACCTGATGCCGGAGGAGATTGCCGCGCTGCTGGCGATGCCGGTGGCCACGGTGAAGAGTCATTTGCAGCGGGCCTTGAAGGTGCTACGCGCGAAGGCGCAGCGAAAAGTGCCGCGGGACAAATAACAGCAGCAGCCGATACGCGGGGAGCGCAGCGGCCACGCAACTGAGAGGTTGAGTTATCGTATGTCGCGAATACCACCCAATCCGAATCAAGTGGAAGAGAACGAAGTGGAAAAGCTGGAGGGCCAGCTTCGTCATGCCCTCCGGCGCGAGGCGGCGCCCGCATCTCTCGCTCCGGCAGTGGAGGCGCGCATGAACGGGGCAAATATGCCGCACACCGCTTCGCCTACGCCACACACCGCCTCGCACGGGACACCGCACACCGTCCCGGGCAGTACACAGCACAACCCGCCACAGACGGCACCGCGAACCGGATCATACGAGCCGCACTTGTGGAATCCGGTGGTGGATGAGCCGGTGTGGCGGACGTGGCTAACGGATCTGCGAGGGTTGTTCCAGCGGGAGACGTTGCCGCCGCTGGTGCTGACGTCGCATCCGGTGGCGGTGCCGGATCCGTTCCGGATCAAGCGCAGCCCGCTGTCGTCGGCACTTTCGGTGGGCGCGCACGTGGCCATCATCGGGCTGATCATCTTCCTCATCATCGAAGCGCGGATGCATCCCAAGCCGGTGCCGCCCAAGCCGCAGTTGGCGGCGATCGATATCACGCCCTTCCGTCCCATCGCGCCCAAGGGTCCGGCGATGGGCGGTGGCGGCGGCGGCGGCGCGCACGAGCTGGTGCAGGCGCCCAAGGGCAAGCTGCCCAAGTTTTCTGAGACGCCGATAACGCCGCCGATGCTGGCGGTGAATCCGCATCCCAAGCTGGCGGTCGAGCCGACCATCAAGATGCCGTCGAATATCGCGCTGCCGAATAACAATCTGCCCAACCTGGGCGATCCGCGAACCAACATCACCGGTCCGTTGTCGAACGGGACGGGCACAGGCGCGGGCCTGGGCTCGGGCGATGGCGGCGGCATCGGATCAGGCTCCGGCGCAGGCTACGGGCCGGGCGAGGGTGGCGGCTACGGCGGCGGCTTGTATCACGTGGGTGGCGGCGTCTCGCCGCCGGTGCTGATCTACTCGGTCGACGCTGAGTTCTCCGACGAAGCACGTCGCGCGAAGTACCAGGGCGTGTCGGTGGTGAGCCTGATCGTGGACGCGCACGGCATGCCGCAGCGGATCCGCGTGGTGCGCAAGCTGGGCATGGGGCTGGACGAGAAGGCCGTCGAAGCCGTCCGCCAGTACAAGTTCAAACCCTCCATGTACCAGGGCAAACCCGTCCCCGTGGAAATCACCATCGAAGTCAACTTCCATATCTACTGACGATTTGTAACCATGGGCGCAAAAGAAGATTGAGACTTTTGCGCCTCTCTTCTAGTCTTTAACGCTGAGGTGAGTTCGGTGCACCTGCGTTGGGGTCTTGTTTCACTCGCTCTTCTTTCCTGCACGCTCCCATTCCATGCTCAGACTGTTTCCCATGAAGGGCAGGCGCCCCCCGCCACCTTCAAGGCGGAGAGTCGTGCAGTCGATGTCGATGTCGTGGTCCTCGATAACCATGGCCAGCCGGTGAAGGGACTCCGCAGGGAAGACTTCGTCGTCACGGAAGATGGCATCCCGCAGACGGCCACCTTCTTCGAGGAACACATTTCGGAGACGGCCAGCCCGGATGCCGCGGCCAACGTGCTCCTCATCGACACGTTGAATACTCCCAAAGACAACCTGATCTACGTTCGCACGCGGGTGGCCGATTTTCTGAAGAAGATGCCGCCCGGCACCTCGCTGGAGGTCTTCTCACTGGGCCAGACCCTGCGCATGGTGCAGGGTTTCACCAGCGATCGCGCGACGCTGCTCGCGGCAGTGGAGAACAACAAGACAGACGCGTGGTCGGGAACGAGTCCGACGTCAAATATGCCGCTGGACGATGCCGATGACCGGTTGCGCGCGCAACAAATGGAAGCCAAGAACCCCATGGCCAACAGTGCGGACATGATCAAGAACGGTCAGGCGATGCACAAGACCTACCAGAACGACCAGCGCATTGCGATGACGGTGGCGGCACTCCAGCGACTGGCGCGGTACCTGGCGAAGACGCCGGGACGAAAGAATCTGATCTGGTTCTCCAGTGCTTTCCCGATTGCGGTGTTTCAAGAACCGGACGTCCGAGGCTCGTTGGCGACGACCAATCAGAATCAGCAGATCAAGGAGACGACCGACCTGCTCGCTCTCGCCCGCGTGGCGATCTATCCGGTGAACGGACAGGGGGTCGCGGCGACGACGACGGGCGACGCGAGCGATTATTACGGCGTCGCGACGCGCAATCTTCCGGGAACAGCCCCTACTGCCGCGCCGCCTTCGGGAACAGTCCAACAGAGTACGGGCGGCGACGACTACAGCTATGGCGCGCTTTCCAATGAGTTGAGACACGAAGACAACACGCACGCGGAGAACGACGCTGCAATGCATGCGCTGGCCTCCGAGACCGGGGGCCAGGTGCTGCCCAACAGCAACGACCTCAGCGGAATGCTTGCGCGCGCCATCCGCAATGGCTCGCAGTACTACGCGTTGAGCTACACCCCGGCAAATAAGAATGCCGATGGAAAATTTCGGCGCATCGAGGTGAAGCTCCGCAATGGAGATGACAAGCTGGCGTATCGCAGAGGCTACTACGCGACCGATGCGATGCTGGGGCCGTCGCCTGGCGCATCCGCAAACGTGGCGAAGTCCGCGGCTCCGGACGGCGATCCCTTGACACCACTGATGCGGAGCGGAATGGCTGCCTCGACGCAGATTTCCTATGATGTGCGCGCGCAGGTTACAAATCCGCAGCCGGCGCCGGAGACCCCGCGCGCGGGAGGGAATGCAAAATTAGCCGGACCGGCAGTGCGATACGGCGTGGAATTTGTGATTCACCGCGCAGCGGAGACGCCCGCGCCGCCGGACACGGGGCCGGACAACGCACATCCGGGTCGCATGCAGGTGGAGGTGATTGCCTTCGACGCAAACGGCAAGGCGTTGAACTGGCAGGCCGGCACCATGAATCTGAAGCCCTCCGATGGCGCGACTGCACAGGAACGACGCATCCACACCTCCATCGAACTTGATGTGCCCAGGGATGCGGTCTCTCTGACCACTGGCGTCTACGACTGGAGCACCGGCCAGGCGGGGACGCGGCAGATTGTATTGGCGGACGTCAGCACTTCGGAAGCATCGCCAGGACGAACGCCGCCAGCCGCCGCACCGGCATCCGCGACCGCGCGCGAGCCGAAGCTGGCTCATCGCGCTCCTGAGCCGGTGAAACAGGCGGCGCAGCCCTGAAGCCGACGTCGCGGCACGTCAGCTCTTCAGCAACGCCTGGATCTGCTCCCGGTATTGACGGCCCGTTGAGATGCGCGTGCCCCCACTGAGCTCGATCTCGTAGGTGCCGCTGAATAAGGGGTGTACCGCCGTGATGCGCGACAGGTTTACAATCCGGCCGCGATGGACGCGCACAAATTTGCTTGGGTTGAGCCTCTCCGCGAGGCTGGTCAGCGTCTCCCCCAGCAGGAAGTGCTTCGTGCCGCAGTGCAACTGAACGTAATTGTTGGCGGACTCGATCCAGTCGATCGCGCTCACCGGTACCAGATCGAAGTGCTCGCCTGTCCGCACCACCAGCCGATCAGGCCATCGCTCCGCCTTCGATTCCAGCAGTGTTCGCAACTGGTTGGAGAGATCTCCGGCACGCGCTGACAGAATCTGCTTCTTCGCGCGATCGATGCTTCGGTGCAGCCTCTCGTCGTCGAAGGGCTTCAGCAGATAATCCACCGCGCTCAGCTCAAACGCCTTCACGGCGTAGTCGTCATATGCGGTGACGAAGACGACTGCAGGCATGTGGTCCGGGCCTACCTGCTCCAGCACGTCGAGCCCGGTGCCGTCATGCATCTGCACATCCAGCAGCACAAGGTCCGGGCGCTGATTCCGTATCGCGGCGATCGCCTGTGCACCCGACTCGCACTCACCCGCAATCTCGATATCGTCGCGCGTCGCCAGACCGCGGCGCAGGCTCTGTCGGATCAGCGCCTCGTCGTCCACGACAAGCACCCGCAGACGGCTCTCTGTCACATTACGCATGGTGCACAGGCGTGCGGCCAGATACGTTTCCCGACACGTTTCCAGATAGGTGTTCCGACACGCGCTCTTCGACCACCGTTGTCGGGGCCGCAGCGCGCACAGAAGAATGTGCGGGCAACATGATGCGGACTTCCGTTCCACCCTCCGGCAACGGATGGATCTCAAGCGACTGCCGGTTATACATGCGCATCAGTCGTTCTTTGGTGGCGCCCAGTCCCACTCCCAGTCGCAGTTCGGTTGCGTGGTTCACCGGCAGCCCCGCACCGTTGTCGCGGATGGTGATCACAACCTCGTCGCTCTGACGATTTGCTTCACCCCGCACCCAGATCACCCCTGCCTTCTCGCGGCCTCCGATGCCATGCTTGATCGCGTTTTCCACCAGCGGCTGCAGCAGCAGGTTGGGCACCAGCAAGCGCTCCGCTTCGGGCGCGATATCGAAAAGCACCGACAGCCGATTGCCGTGGCGAACCTGCTCGATCGCGATGTATGCCTTAGTAAGCGCCACCTCTTCACTCAGCGGAATCTCGTCTTTGTAGTCGCTGCGCAATGCCACCCGCAGCAGGTCGCCAAGCCGGGCCAGCATTTGGGTCGCGGCTTTCGCATCCTGTCCGGCGAGCGCGGAGATGTTCTGCAGGCAATTGAATAGGAAATGCGGATTCAGCCGCATGCGCAGCGTCTCCAGCTCTGCCATGCGGAGCGCGCTCTCCAGCTTCGATTTCTCCAGCGCCAGCACTGCCGCCTGCCGCTCTTTCTGCTGCGCGTCGATGAGGTAGCGAATGAACGCGCTGGCCACCACAGTCACTGCGTACACGAAGAATTGGAGAGCAATCTCGCCGGCTGGCATGCGCCACGTAAACGCCTCCGAGCCGCTTCGGTGCCAGAACACAATGTGAATCGTGCGGTCGAAGACGAAGGCGAGCTGGAAAGCGGCGTAGCACAAGGGGAACCCAAACGCCGCCAGGATCGCGCCATTCTTCAGCGAGAACGGCCAGCCGATGCGAAACCTGCGCTCCAGCTGAAAGACGACCGGAGTGAGCGGAACCCAGGCGTAGTAGCAGCCCAGCCAGCCAAACAGCCCAAACCACAGACTCTCCGGCCGCGCGCCCGGCAGAAGGCGCGAGTGGGCATAGGACAAAGTGCCGACCACGGTCCAGGCAGCGAAGAGGATCCCGTAGCCGGGGTAGCGGATCATCTTGCCATCGTGGTTTCCGCCCGGGCCCAGCGATCGTGCGGCGCCATTGGTTCGCACTTGGACCTCCATCTGCACCCTCACATCATGCTCGCCGTCGCAGTGAAAAGCCATGGCCGCAGGGCCAACGCACATGTAAGGGGGGCCAACGCACCATCGCGGCCGGTAAACGCCTGTCCCCAAAGCATCATCATCCAGCCCGAGCGCAGCGCAAACAAGCCGGGTGCCCTGCTCTAAGCCAGGTCAGGGCAGTACTTTCCAAAAATAATTCGCTCGGAACGAAGCGGCCCCCATATCTTTCACCCGCGACGCGCAGAGCGCTCGCCAGATCAAGCGTGTCGTTCGCCAGAACTCCATCGCACCGCGCCGCGATCCGCGGCAGCATGGCATTCATGCAAGACCAGGGAGGCAGCACATGAAGTTCATGCGAATGCCCGCTTTACCCAACTTCACATAACTTGACCAATCTTTATCGCACTGGCCGGGTAGGGCTGCTGGAATGGGTTCACGAGGTGAGTCACATGCTCTCACCGTAGTTACGTATTCATGCACGACCAAGGAGGAAGCTTATGAAGCTCATGCGGATGCTCGCTGTTACTGCACTGCTCGCGTCGTCGCACCTGGTGTATGGTCAGGCTGAAACCCAGGTGATGTCTGTCAACGTTCCTTTTGCCTTCACCGCGGCCGGTATCTCCATGCCCGCGGGTCATTACGTGATTTCGCGCTCTCTCGAGGGCCAGCTCTGGGAGCTCCGCAACTTTGACCACATAGACATCTATCTGACGGCCAAACCACGGGAGCTTCGCCAGGCGCCTGCCAGCTCATCGCTCGTCTTCGATCATGACGCCGCGGGCTACACTCTCCGCCAGATCCAGGAGAAAGCGCAGACCGACATCGCCCAGGTCGCGGATCCGAGCCGCGCCAAATCGCGTAAGTCAACCGGTCAGGAAGTCGCTTCCGCGAGAGTGCTGGGCCGATAACCCGGCACTCTCAAAGCCCTTCGATGCGGAGAAACGTGGCACCGACGATTGCGAACCGCGCGCTACTTGCTGCCTTTGTAATCCACGAATAAGTTGGGGAACTGTTCCTTCAGCGCTGCAATCTTCGGCCGATCGCAAACCATGATGTACGGATTGCCCGGATTGTGCAGCGCGTAGTCCTGGTGGTAGTCCTCGGCGCGATAGAAGCCTTTCAGCGGAACCACCTGGGTGACAATGGGACGCGGAAAGACATGCGCCTGGTCGAGTTGCTGGATGTAGGCAGTCGCCAGGCGTTTCTGTTCGTCGTTGGCATAGAAGATCGCGGAACGATATGAGCTGCCCACATCCGGCCCCTGGCGGTTCAGCTCGGTAGGATCGTGCGCGACGGAGAAGAAGATGCGCAGTAGTTGGCCGTAAGTGATCTTCGATGGATCGAAGACGACCTCGACCGATTCGGCGTGGCCCGTGGTCTCCGTGGTGACCTGATCGTAGGTCGCGGATGAGGCCGAGCCGCCGGAGTAGCCGGTAGTGGTCTTCAGCACGCCTTTCACCCGTTCAAAGACAGCTTGCGTCCCCCAAAAGCAGCCGCCGGCAAAGACCGCGGTCTGCTTACCGCTTTTTGCGGCGAGGGATGCATCTGTAGTAGGCGCCGGGAGCGGCATGCGTGCCGCGGCGTTGACCGTGCAGCCAGTCAGCGAGGCAGCAAGAGCAAAGACGAGCAGCGAACTGCGAAACGAAGTGCGCATAGAAAACCTCAACACGAAGACACAGTCGACGGCACGACAGATGGCGACAGCCACAAAGCGTCCCCACTGGATGAGACGGCGACCTGCGGCCGGAGTTACACGAAACCTGCGCGATGCGGCAGAATCTATTAGATATGAGTGACGTACAAGTGAGTGAGACGATCCGGGTGGCGGCGGACGCCGACATCGAGGCGATCCGCCGGCTGGTGAATCAGGCATTCGAGGTAGAGCGCTTCCTGAAGAAGGGCGGCGGCGATCGCCTGCAGGGCGACGGCGAGCTGGAAAGCCTGTGGCAGCGCGGCACCTTCCTGGTGAAGGAGGAGGATGGCGTACCGGTGGGCTGCGTATACGTGGAGCCGCGCGGCGACCGCGCCTATCTGGGGCTGCTGTCCATTGCGCCGGCGCGGCAGGGCGCAGGTCTCGGCAGGCAGTTGAATGCCGCGGCGGAAAACTTTGCACGCGAGCAGGGCTGCAAGTGGATGGATCTCCGCGTGGTGAGCCCACGCGCGGATCTGCTGTTGCCGGTCTATCGCAGGCTCGGCTACGTGGAGACCGGGACAGAGGAGTATCCCCCGGTGCTGGCAGAAAAGATCACCCTTCCCGGACATTTCATCCTGATGGCAAAGCAATTGTGATCGCTTCGAAAAATACGGCCCGGAAAATAAAGCTGCCGGGCCGCAGGAGTGAGGACTTGCGCTGCTACTTGAGCGTGTAGACGCGCACATAGTCGAAGTTGACGGTGAAGCCCGGAGTGTTTTCGGCTGAGATGCCGATTTGCGCGCCGGAGCCGAGCGAGTGCTGCCAGGTGCCGCCGCGAATCCAGTGCTCGCCATCGGTGGAGGTGTAGGCGGTGTAGATCTCGCCGCCGCCGGATGCGTTGGAAGGAACATTGCTGTGTTTCGCGATGCGCAGCCAGGTGGTCGCCGCGGCCTGACCGACAAACTGGTGGTCGTAAGTCGGATAGTGTGCAGGCACCGGACCGACTTGCTTGCCGAACTCGGTGGCGCGCACGTCGAAGTTGGGGAAGATATCCAGCTTGATGGAGTTCTGGTCGTTGCCGTAAATGAACAGCGCGCCCTGCGCAAAGTTGTAACAGCAACTGTTATCGAAGGGGACGCTGGTCGTCATCTTGGTTTCGACCATCCAGTTGCCGGGCGGCGTCGGCTCGCCCAGGATCGCGACTTGTTGCGGCGTCACATTCTCGTCCGGCCCATGCGTCTCCACCTGGTAGCTGGAGCCGGTCAGGACGTAGGTGTTGTCCGCATTCGGATGAATGAAGTGCCACTGCGGCGAGAGCGTTGCCGCGTTGAACTCGTCGGAGAGCGACGCGATGAGCTTGCCAAGGCGATCCGGTTGAAGTACGCGCGTGCGATACGCGTTGTACTGCCAGGGCTGCGCGGCGGGCGCGGGCAGCGCGCTATTCGATGGGCCATAGCCGCCGCGAACAACCGGCCAGTCATTGACCCAGTCGATGGGATCGATCAGCGCGGGCCGGATGGTGACCCCCGGAAAACCGGCGAGGTACGGCGTCACCGTGCTGACCGCGTGATAGAGCATGTAGTCCTGGCCGCTGTCGTCGGTGAAGACGACATTGCCGCCGGGACCGGCGAACTGGTTGCCATTGCCCGCGATGGAGAAAGTGCCGCCGGGCGCAAAGTTGGCCAGGTCGATGCCGTTCTCATCGAGGAACGGGCCCATCGGCGTACGCGCGCGGCCCACCATCACGGTGTAGCCGGTCAGCGGGCCATCGCAACAGTTCGATGTGGAGAAGAAGAAGTAGAACCAGCCATCGTGCTTCCAGAAGTTGCCGCCCTCGCCAAAGTTGTCGATGCCGATGAGCTTTTCCGAAGATGCGTCGGAGGTAAGGCCGTCGGCAGAGAGCTTGCGCACGCTGATGCCGCCGAAGAAGCTGCCGTAGGAGATGTAGAGCTGGCCGCTATCGTCGGCGATGACGTCAGGGTCGATCACCGCGCGCTGCGAACCGGCGCAGCAGAAGGCCGGCTCATTCGGCACAGCCGGTGCGCCCGCGTCGGTCCACGGACCAGCAGGTGACGGTGCCGTCGCAACACCGATCGCCGCGCCACCCGCCAGCGTATTCGGCGCAACGTAATACATGTAGTACTTGCCGTTGAGAAACTTCACCGCGGGCGCCCAGAACTGATTCGTCGCCGTGCCCACCCACGCAGGCGTCTGCGAGAAGGCGTCGCCGATGTAGGTCCAGTGAATCAGGTCCCACGACCGGAACTGCGTGATGAGGTGCGCGCGCGGATTGCCGTTGGCATCCAGGTCCTGCGCGTTCAGCGGATCGCCGGTGCAGTAGAGATACCAGGTGTCGCCGCTGCGCGCGCTCTGGTGATAGACCGCAGGATCGGGACAACTGACGGCGGCCTGCCCGCTGGCTGAGCTGAAGCGTCAGCGGGTTGGTGTAGGTGTGCGGGAAGTTGTAGTTGGTGGGAACCGCCGCACTTTGCGCCATGACGAATGCCGGTGCGAGGCACAGAGGGAGGAGAGACAAAGCGGTGAGAACGCATCGCCTGAAACTGTGGGGGAGAGACATGGGGCTCCGGGGAGGGCGGAAGTGTCCAGCCGGAGAGCGAGTGTAAGCGCTTTACAAAACGGTCGACAATGGTTCATTCCAACTATGCCGAACCGGATTTCCTGACGGCGCGTCCCTGTGCGAGTCCCGCACCACTCAGGTGTTGGGAAGGAAGTTGTCGGCAAACATATTGCGCGCCGGAGTCTTCTGGATCGCGACCATGGCACGCAGCATCTCAGCCTGGCGCCGGTACTCCTGTGCCTGCTCGGGATGGTCGATGGCCGCCACACGCGCCTCGCGCTCCAGGCGATCCGCAAGAAGCTCGGACGGTGACGATTCACGAATTCTAAGGAGTGTTTCCATGGCTCCGAGGGTACGAGTCCAGCCGCGAGTTTCGAATACGACTTTCGTCGCCGCAACCACCCTATCGAGAGATGCACTCCCGCCGCAATGCGGTCTTGGGGTCGCAGAAAGCGCCTCTGCGCGCGGGATCAGGCATGCCATCGCCGCAACCACAAGCAGCAATCGAAACGCCCATGCGTCAGTGGATGGCGGGGCGTCATCCCTAGCGACCAGAGGTAGAAGCGGATCAGACCCAGGCTCCATACGAAGCCAGCGGCAATACCGATGCCCACGCTTACCGCGGCAGAAGTCATCAAGATACGGTAAGACATGAGAGCGGCCCGCGCCTGGGCGATGCGAATGCCGAACTCATTGGTCGCTGCACGACGGACTACGAAAACACCCTTTACAAACGACCGCGGAAAGCACCGGCGCCGAATTGAAAATCCGGCGATGACGCATGGCTCAGGCCGTCGACGCCATACTGGCTCCTGCCGGGTCCAACCAACAACTACTGCAAGTGGTTCCACGTCTGCTGAGCACGAGGCCCACCACACCGGCCAGATCGCCCTGCTGCGCAAACGCCTGCCCGGAGCCAAGCCGTCATCGGAGTAGCGGACTGTCAGCGTGGTAGGAATGTCAGTCTAGTTCTGTCACATCGCTGAACCGCCAAGAGACCACCATGCATGAGAGCGCCCTAGCATCGACTCAGCATCCACCGGAGGTCGCCATGGCTGATTCTGTTGCGCCGTATTCCTACGAGACCCGCCGACATCCTGCACCAGCCGCTCGAGCTGATCGACGTAAAGGCCTTGGCCGACGCCTGCGAGTACAAGTGGTTCAACCAGACGCTGTGCAAGGTCAACGAGTCGGTGGTGCGCGTGGGCGTTGTCGAGGGCGAATACCACTGGCACAAGCACGAAGACGACGATGAATTCTTCTATGTCGTCGAAGGAAAGCTGCTCATCGACCTCAAGGACCTCGAAGACCGAATCGTCGAGCTAGCTCCCGGCCAGGGCTTCGTCGTGCCCAAAGGCATCGTGCATCGCACGCGTGCTCCGCAAATGACCGTGATGCTGATGGTGGAGAACGCCGGAATTGTCCCCACCGGCGACTGAGGGGAGACGACCGCGGGGAGCCGAGCCGGACGGAAGTAGTATTCCTCACGTTCCTATGAACGGGAAAAGGGCCAAACCGGATCGCCTTAACTGGCACCTGCCGCTCTACGCGGCGGTGGGTGCCTTGGTCGCCCTTCTTCCCGAGCTGATTCACGGGGCCGATTTTGGGAATTCTCGGCTTTTTTGTCATTATCCCGATCCTTAGCTTTGTCGAGCTGCTCGCTATCGCCGCTGTCATTCAGCCGCGCCGAAGTCTGGCGATCGTCTCTGCGATGGTTGCGTTCTGCGCAGTCGTAGGGGTATTGAGGGGTCAACTCAAAACGCGCAACGAAGTTCGGTGGCTATTCAAGTCCAAGGATTACAAGGCACAGGTTCTGGCACAATCGGTTCCCGCAAACGGAGAGCTAAAGCATATCGAGTGGGATGGCTGGGGCCTCCCGGGAGCCGGCGATCAGTCGTCGACCTCGTCTTCGACCCGAATGATCCACTCGCAGCTGCGGCCAGCAGCCGCAGATCTGGCAAGTTCAACCGTATTCCGTGCGAAGTTCCTGAAGTTCGCCGTCTTGAGCGCAATTGGTACACCGTCCTGTTCTACACATGATACAAGCTGGGGTCATTGCGGTTGATGGTTGCAGAGCCAGCCCGAGGTATTTATTGCAGTAGAAACCTACTGCAAATGCAGTAAGAATCTACGGCATTTGCAATCTCACCTGCACACCAACTCGCGTAAACTAAACCATGCAGGCGGGCTGGACGGCCGCTGCCGGGCACTTGTTGCCCGGGGGAGGAAAGTCCGAACTCCGCAGGGCAGTGTGCCGGATAACGTCCGGGACCGGCGCGTCAAGGCGCCGGGACGGCTAGTGCCACAGAAAACATACCGCCATCGCGCGCAAGCGCGAGGGTAAGGGTGAAAAGGTGCGGTAAGAGCGCACCGCTCAGGCCGTAAGGCATGAGGCAGGGTAAACCCCACACGGAGCAAGACCAAATAGGGAGGGAGACCGCAGGCTGGCCCTATTGCCTGCAGTCGCGTGCCGGCCCGGCGCGCCCACGTGGGCCCTGCGACGGCGCAAGCCGCCGCAGCGGAAACCTCCGGGTAGGTCGCTGATGAACGTCGGCAGCAATGCCGCGTCTAGAGGAATGGCCGTCCTCGACAGAATTCGGCTTACAGGCCCGCCTGCAAAGTTTTCTAGGATTTCAGTCCGTCGCGCCAGGCCATCGCTTCAAGTTCAACTCGAATTGCGTCCTCGACCGGGACGACCGGTCTCGCCTGGAATTCGAAAGCCGGCAGCATCGAACAAAACTTGTGAATCGCGAGTGGATCGTCGCAGTCCACCAGCATGTGCCCGCCCCACTCGCCCACGCGTATGACAAATACTTCGATCTTGAAATTGGCGGGCGCCTTCCACGGACGAAAGACTTCAAGGATTCGTTTTTGCGCATTCTCGTACTCAGCAGGTGAGCCCTGGGTGCGTTCGAACCAACTAATCATGTATTTCATTGGCATCCTCCCCAGAATGTCCTGCCAGTGTACGTGCATCTTGACCTCTGCGGCTCCGCATCCTCAGGCGATGCAACAGGCCGTGATTCAGTAGCTCCGAGGACCGTTCATATTGAAATGCCTGGCCCAGGCTCGCTGACAGGAAAGCCTGGGCCATCGTTCAGAGGAGCAAATACCTATTACCTTCTGGATCGGGACGCCATTCGCCACTTGCTTCTCCGGCACGGAAAGAGACTAGGAGTAAATTTCGCTGGTCTACCGAAATTTCCAGGAACGGGCTTACCATGCTTCGTACCGGAAATCCGCCGCGCGGCGTGAGCCGCGGGCACATCAATGGGGAGGCAACATGTTCCATCTGCTGTGGGAGGCGATCATCGGGCTCATCGTCGGCGCTCTGGCCAAGTTCATCATGCCGGGCAAGGATCCAGGCGGCATCATCGTCACTATGCTGCTGGGCATCGCGGGCGCGCTACTGGCCGGCTGGCTCGGCCAAGCAGTGCACTGGTATCAGCCGGGACAAAGCGCAGGCTTCATCGCATCGCTGATCGGCGCGCTGATCCTGCTCTTCATCTACCGCCTCTTCAAAGGCAGGCCGGCCACGACGTAAAACGCATCAGAAAAAGACAAAGGCCCCGGCGCTGAACCGGGGCCTTCGTTCTTTAGAGATGCTTCCTAAGCCGCCTCATCTGAGCGAAAACTCAAGCGGCCTTCTCTGAGCAAGAGCTCAGGCGGCCTTCCCGATCAGCCCATTCGGGTTCAGCACAAACTTCTTCGCCGCCCCCTTGTCGAAGTCCTCGTAGCCCTTGGCTGCCTGGTCCAGCGGAATCACCGTTGCGTTCACGATCTTCGCAATCGGCAGCCGGTCATGCAGGATGGCCTGCATCAACTGCCGGTTGTACTGCAGCACCGGCGCCTGCCCGGTGTGGAAGTGCAGCGACTTCGACCAGCCCTTGCCGATGCGCAGCTTCAGCATCCCTTTCTTGGCATCTTCATTCACTCCGCCCGGATCTTCGACGACATACAGGCCCGGAATCCCCATGCCGCCCGCCACAAAGACGATCTCCATCAGGTCGTTAAGAACGGCTGCAGGCGCGGCTTCACCCTTCGAACCATGCCCGCTGGCCTCAAAGCCCACCGCATCCACCGCCGCATCCACCACCGGCTCGCCCAGAATCTCCGCGATCTGCTCGCCCAGCTTGTCGTGCTTCGAGATATCGACCGTCTCGAACCCCACCTTCTTCGCGTGAGCCAGCCGCTCTGCGCTGGCGGTCGCCGATGATGACCACCGCCGCGCCCAGAATCTGCGCGCTCGCCGCCGCCGCCAGCCCCACCGGGCCCGCGCCGGCAATGTAGACGGTCGAGCCAACCCCCACCCCGGCGGTCACCGCGCCGTGGAAGCCGGTCGGCAGAATGTCCGACAGCATGGTCAGGTCGGTGATCTTCTCCATCGCCCGCGCCTTGTCCGGAAACTTCAGCAGGTTGAAGTCGGCATAGGGCACCAGCACGTACTCCGCCTGCCCGCCCACCCAGCCGCCCATATCCACGTAGCCGTAAGCCCCGCCCGGCTGCTGCGGGTTCACGTTCAAACACACGCCGGTATTGCGTTCGCGGCAGGCCCGGCATCGCCCGCACGCCACGTTGAAGGGCACAGACACCAGGTCGCCGATGTTGAGAAACTCCACGTCCTTGCCCTTCTCGATGATCTCGCCCGTAATCTCGTGTCCCAGCACGATGCCCTTGGGCGCCGTAGTGCGCCCGCGCACCATGTGCTGGTCGGAGCCGCAGATGTTGGTGGAAACAATGCGCAGAATCACGCCGTGCTCGATCGCTTTGCCCTGCGGATTCTGCATCTTGGGGTAATCGATCGTCTGCACCTCCACTTTGTTCGGGCCCAGGTAAACAACGCCATGATTCGAAGCCATGGGGTACTGCTCCTTTCGGGTGAAGAGGCGGGGCGCTGCGCGAGGCATTCCGTAGCGTCAACGGGGAAAGATCCAGGCAACGGCACCGGGAAATCTCAGGAAAATATTGTGGGAAGGCCGTCACGCCGGACTGGTCATTCGGACGCGCCACTCGCCCATCTCTCCCATTGGAGCGGCAACGGCGGGCGAACGTTGCCCATTCCCGCTACGGATGGAACCATCGGACTGCTAAACTCGTTCCACCCTTAGGCCACCCTTATGGCATTCCGAGAAGCCATCCGCATCGCGCTGCAGTCGCTCTGGGCGAACAAGCTGCGCTCCATCCTCACGCTCATCGGTATGGTCATCGGTGTGGCCTCGGTCATCATGGTCATCACCCTGGCCGCCGGCGCCAACAAGTTCGTCGCCACCAAGGTCTACGGCTACGGTGCGGACGTCTTCACCGCCTCCAAGCAGCCTGCCGTGGTCTTCAGTGACGCCGAGTACACCAAGTACCAGAAGCGCAAAGATCTGAAGTACGAGGCCTACGAGGCCATCGCCGAGCGCTGCGACGCCTGCGCCAGCACCGGGGCCATGGCCAGCGCCACTGGTTCGGTCGTCTACGGCACCCACTCCGCCACCGACATCGACATCCGCGGCTGGACAGCCGAGATGCCCTCCATCTACGACATCAATATCGAGCGAGGCCGGGCCTTCACTCCCGGTGAAGAGAAGCGCCGCATACACGTCGCGCTCATCGGACCCGACATCGTCGATAACCAGATGGGCGGCGAGGATCCCCTCGGCAAGCTGATCCGCGTCGACGGCGAGCAATATTCCGTCATCGGCGTGGGCGAGCGCAAAGGCAAGACCCTTGGCCAGAGCCAGGACAACTGGGTCGCCATCCCGCTCACCACCTTCCTCGATACCCACGGCGCCAACCGCAGCCTTACCCTGTATGCCCGCGCCCACGGCGTCGGCGACCCGCTGGAGGTGGCCTCCGATCAGGTGCGCGTCATCCTGCGTTCCATCCGGCACGACCCGCCCGGCGGCGAAGACACCTTCTCCGTCGATACCAATCAGACCTTCGTCGGCATCTGGCAGAGCATCAGCTCCAGCTTCTTTGCCGTCTTCGTCTCGCTGGCCGCCATCTCGCTGGTCGTCGGCGGTATCGTCATCATGAACATCATGCTGGTCAGCGTGACCGAGCGCACCCGCGAGATCGGTGTGCGCAAGGCGCTCGGCGCGCGCCGCAGCGACCTCATGTCGCAGTTCCTCATCGAGTCAGCCACCATGTCCTTCATCGGCGGCATCGGCGGCGTCCTGTGCGGCATCATTTTCGCCAAGCTCATCACGCTGATCATTGGCTTCCCCTCCGATATCCAAATCTGGTCTGTGGCGCTGAGCCTTGGTGTGGCCACCTCGATCGGCATCTTCTTCGGCGTCTATCCGGCCAGGAAAGCCGCCATGCTGGACCCCATCGTCGCCCTGCGTGCGGAGTTGTAACGCCGACCTGTAACCGAAGGTTTTTGAGGAGCAATCAATGCGGTTGAGTGATGCAAAAGAGGCGGTGAGGATGGCGTCGGACACCCTGCGCTCGAACAAGCTGCGCTCCGGCCTCACCATCCTCGGCATCATGATCGGCGTCACCACCGTCATCCTCATCTCCTCCGTCATCAACGGCCTCACCTACAACGTCAACGACCTCATCAAGTCGCTCGGCACCAACGTCTACTGGATCTTTCGTTTCCCCGTCTTCGGCAACCGGCCTACCCAGGAAATGCTGGCCCGCAAACAGCTCACCTACGAAGATGCGGTCGCCCTGCGTGACCTGCCCCACGTGCTCGCCGTCGATCCCTCGCAGCAGTACCGCTCGCCCACCGGCCGCCTCGGCAGCTTCTCGCTCAAGTACAAGAATCGCAAGGTCACCAACACCATCCTCGAAGGCGACTCCGACCAGCAGGCCCTCGTCTATGACATCGATATGGAGCAGGGCCGCTTCTTCACCGAGCAGGAGGAGCAGCGCCGCGCCAACGTCGTCGTCCTCGGCCATGACTCCGCGCAACAGCTCTTCGACCAGGAGCAGCCCATCGGCAAAGAGGTCGAAATCGAAGGAGACGTCTTCACCGTGATCGGCGTGCTCGCCAAGCAGAAGCAGGTCTTCGGCGGCGGTAAGAACCCGGAGGACAACGCCGCCCATTTCCCCCTCTTCACCTTCCGCAAACTGCACCCGGAGATCCTCGACTACTGGATCGGCTTGAAGTACGACGACGCCAAGAACAAAGTCGCAGTCGAAGATGAGATTCGCGAGATGCTGCGCCGCCGCCGCAAGGTGCGCCCGGATCAGCCGGACAACTTCGCCATCTTCACCTCGGACGGCCTGCTCGAGCTGTGGAACTCGCTCACCGGCGGCCTCTTCATCTTCCTCGTCGGCGTCTCCAGTGTCGGCCTCATGGTGGGCGGTGTCGGCGTCATGAACATCATGCTGGTCTCGGTCACCGAGCGAACCCGCGAGATCGGTGTGCGCAAAGCCCTCGGCGCCACCCGCCGCACCATCATGCTCCAGTTCACGCTGGAAGCCATGACGCTCTGTGCCTTCGGCGGCGTCATCGGCATCCTCATCGGCGCCCTGCTCACGCTGCTGCTCAAGCTGATCCTCGGCTCCGTGCTGCCCGCGCAGATGTCCGTCATCTGGGCCCTGACGGCGTTTATCGTCTCCTGCATCATCGGCCTGGTCTTCGGCATCTACCCCGCCTGGAAAGCCGCCACCCTCGATCCCATCGAAGCCCTCCGCTACGAATAGCGAGGCGCAAAACTTTTCGTCATTTCGACTGAAGGCTCCAGGCGTCCGCCAGGAAGGCCGTCCGTACTGCGTGAGGTGCCCCGGAAGCAAGCCATCGTGACTCCTGCAATTCAGAATCATCTTCATTTTGGTGGCAGTACTCTGGGTGGGCGGCGGGCTTTTTGATGTATCGCCATCCAGAAGCCTTCGCGAAAGTGAACATCCGCTTCGGATTCAAAAGCCAGGTAACCCACAACTCCCAGCGTGAGCGACCATAGGGAGCGAACCGCACTACAGACATCGCACGCAAGTGCGCATCCGCCCTGACGGCTAGTCCCGAATGCATCTTGAACGCCCTTCTTACAGCCACCATCGTCGCCGGCATCACCACCATCCTCGCCTGGGCGGGCATCGGCTACTACCTCCTCGCCCTCTGGAGCGCCCGCGCCTTCGTCCATAGCCTGCGCCCCCCGCAGCCCGCCTACGCGCCCGGCGTCAGCATCCTCAAGCCGGTCCACGGCCTCGATCACGAGATGTACTCCGCCTTCGCCAGCCACTGCCGCCAGGAATATGCAGGCGAATACGAAATCCTCTTCGGCGTCAGCGCCCTGGACGATCCCGCCGTTGCCGCTGTTCGCCGGCTTCAGGAAGAGTTTCCCAGCCACGCCATCCGCATCGTCGAGTGCCCGCAGTCGCTCGGCGCCAACGGCAAGGTCTCGAACCTCGTCCAGATGCTGCCGCATGCGCGCTATCCCTACATCGTCATCAATGACAGCGACATCGTCGTCTCCCCCCACTATCTGGCGACCGTCATGGCGGGATTCGCGCCATCGCCCCTGCGCGATCGCTCCGTCGGCATGGTCACCGCGCCCTATCGCGGCCGCGCCCACGGCCTGCCGCGCCAGGAGCCGACCATCGGCTCGCGCATGGAAGCTCTCGGCATCTCCACCGACTTCATCCCCGGCGTCCTCACCGCGCGCCGCCTCGAAGGCGGCATCCACTTCGGCCTCGGCTCCACCCTCGCCGTCTCGCGTGAGGCGTTGGACCGCATCGGCGGACTCGCGCCGCTGGTCGACTATCTCGCCGACGACTACGAGCTCGGCGCTCGCATCGCCGCCGCCGGCTACAGCGTCGAGCTATCCCCGGAGGTCGTCGAAACCTGGGTACCCCCCTACAATGCGGCTGGATTCTTTGAGCATCAACTGCGCTGGTCGCGCTCCACACGCGACTCGCGCCGCTGGGGTTACACCGGGTTGGTCTTCACCTTCGGCCTGCCCTGGGCCTTCCTCAACCTCATCGCCGCCGGCCTCAGCCTGGAAAGCATCGCGCTCTTCGTCCTCGCCCTTCTGGTGCGCGTGGCCCTCGCCCTCGTGGTCGGCGTTGGCATCCTTCGCGACACACAGGTCCTGCGCGATCTCCTGCTCCTGCTCCCCCGCGACCTCATCGCCCTGTTCCTCTGGGTCTGGAGCTTCGCCGGCGACACCATCACCTGGCGCGGCGAACGCTTCCTCCTGACGCGCGGCAAACTCACGCGCATCCAGCCAAAACCCGCCGCCTCCTAAGGAGTGGCTCCATCAGGAGTGGCTCCATCCGGTTGCGAAAGATCGGACACGAGACGCGCGTCAAAAAGCGCCATCTCCTCAACGGTCGGCGCTTGAAACATCTCGGCCCACCGCAAGAGCGCCTCTCGTTCGATCGGAGGATTTTCCCGGCCCCGGCGTCGCAGCCGCTCAAACAGAACATCCACCGGCGCACTCACGTAATGCAACTCGACAGCAGCGCCGATCGCGCGCGCTCCAAGCCGCAACGTGTCCCGCTCAGACCGTGCCCAGGTGCCCCATTCGATGATGACCGTGACCCCCACGGCAAGCAGCTCCTGAGCCAGCTTCCACTGCAGCGCCTCCACCTTCCCTCGAACATCTTCGCGATAAAGATTGATCGAAAGAGCCTCCAGCCAATCGTCAGGAGAAAAACGAATCGCCCTACCCTGGCTCTCGAGCAGCCTGCTCTCCAGCGCCCGCGCAAGCGTAGTCTTCCCCGAACCGGGCAAGCCGCACACGACAATCAATCTCCCAGCGCTTTGCACAGGACTTGCACAGCGGAATTCACTCCTTGGTCGCGCTGACAATGCCGTACACCATCGGGCCCAGCGGCCAGCTCACCAGCGGCAGCAGCAGCGGCGCCAGCACATTGTTCCACCGCGCACGGGTCATCTTCCGCTTGCCGAACAGCACATCGCGGATCAGAAACTCGACCGTCACCCACGGAATGTGAAACGCCGAGGGCGCCACACGGAACTGGCACTCCTCCACCCGGATATCGCCGAAGCCGAGCAGCCTGAGCTGCGCCTCCACGCGATCCAACTCGCCCCACGCTTCAATCACCCAGCATTCGCACAGTCTGTTGAAGATGCGCCGCTGCATCGGACCCATGTGGCTGCGGCTGCGCAGAAAGCCATCCACCATCACCAGCCGTCCACCGGGCGCAGCAGACGATGCGCCTCTTTGAGGAACGCTGCCTTGTCCGCGCCGCGCCCATAGCAGGCGCTCTCGATTGCATACGCGGCGTCGAAGGACGCAGAGGGGAGCCGCGTCTTCTCATAATCCAACTGCGCAATCTCGATGCGGTCCCCATGCGGAGCCGCTGCATTCCGTTCACGCGCCTGCTCCACCTGCCACGGCACCCGCGTCACGCCGGTCAGCGACGCCAGCGGCAGCCGCCGCGCCAAACTGCGCAGGGTCGCGCCCAGTCCGCAGCCAAGGTCAAGGATGCGGCTCTCCCTCTTCGGATCGATCCACAGCCGCTCCAGCATCTCTACGTTCATCTGCTCCAGCATCGGCTCGCGGTCGAACGGATTCATGCCCCAGCGGTAGTAGCCGAAATGCATATTGAACTCGCGGCTCCACGCGGCATAGTCGGGGCCGGCTTCGACGTAATATTCCTCCAGCCCAACTTTCTTCGGCCTGGCGGTCGCGACAGAGCTGCCCAGGAGCCGCGCCAGAGCTGTCGACGAGAACTGTCCAGATCGTCCAGCAACACGGCGGCGCGAACAGTGCTCATGGCTTCGGCCCTTTCCTGCGGCCTATGGGCAGCAGGCGCGTGATGCCGGCGCCGGTGCGCAGCAACGAGCGCAGTGTCGCAGGCGGCAGCTTCTTCATCTCGCTGTACCACTCGTGCATCTCCTGCAGAAACTCGGTCATGGAACGAATTCGTGCTGCCGTCTCCGGCTGCGCGGCGCGTCCTGCCTGCGCCTCCGCCGCGCAGCGATGCAGCACCACCAGCGTCGGCTCAATCTCGCGCTCCACCCGCTGCTCGATCACCGTCATGAACAGCTCCCAGACGTCGTGCGATGTCTGGAAATAATCGCGGCGGTCGCCCATGCGATGAGCCACATGCGCCAGCTTCCAATTCTGCAGCTCCTTCAGGCTGGTGCTCACATTCGATCGCGCGACGGAAAGCGTCTCCGCGATCTCCTCCGCCGTCAGCGGCTCGGGCGATAGATAGAGAAGCGCATGCACCTGGGCGACCGTGCGGTTCACGCCCCAGCGCGTCCCCATCTCGCCCCAGTGCAGAACAAAGTCCCGGGTGGCTCCTGAGAGTTCCATGCGTCGTTTATATCAGATATTTCTGTCATAACAGAAATATCTGACGCTTCGAACTAGGTAGCAGTCCCAATCTGGAACTCCTCCACCATCCGCTTCGAGAAATCTGCCAAATCGCCCTATTCAATTTGCTAGCCTTGAAATAGGGCGAATACGGGCTGGGCGCTTCCAGGCTTCTGTTGGCGCAAGTGCTTTGATAAGACGACTTTACCCGTAAGCCTTCTGCAATGAATAGATTATGAGCGGGAGGCCGGTTTGCCCTCAAAATAGGGCAGATAAACATCCGTAAGTCCTTTCCCTGGACGACTTTAGCGATAAGCCTTTTGGAATGACGAATTTGGCTGCCGGAGCAGTGTCTAAGCCACAGCAACCAAATGACTTACAGGCACTCGTCCCGCACCGGGAGGGGGGAGGGGGTCGGCGGTGGCGTTGCTTTCGCTGTCTCCCGCAACGGAATGCCTCAGGGCCGAGGCTCAGGGCCGGTTAGAGAGCACAGCCTTCCCACCCGAGGCCGCGACCGTATAGACCACCCCCGGCAGATGCGGCGGCTTCGCCGCATCGGTCAGCAGGAAGACCCGCCTCGGCCCGCTCCACAGCCGGGCGATCGAAGCATCGTCATCGAAGATCGCCGGCGCGTCGGAAAAGAACGATCCGTACCAGAGATTCGAGCTGCGGCCATTGAGAATCCGCACCTGCCGCCGCAGGTAGAAGCCGAGCGTCGAGCCGCTCTCGTACTCGCCGTTCAGCACGATCACATCCTCGGGCCCGAGCCGCGGACGAATCGCATCCGCCAGAGCCGCCGATGACAGCACCGGCGAAAACGTAACCAGCGCCATATGCGCCGCGATAAGAAACAGCACGCCGCCACCAGCCAGCGACCAAAGCGCCGCATGCCTCCGGCCCGCACGCCGCAGCAGCAGATGACCGCCTGTGCCGACGAGCAACGCGACCGCCGTCAGCAGCAGCGGCGCACGGAAGAACGCCATCGCCCGCGTGCTCAGGTCGAGGAAGTGTCCGAAGGAGAGCGCGTAGTCGCCGGGATTCGTGCTGAGCGCCGCCGCCAGATCGCCCTGCGGGCGCAGGCGAGTGCAGTGCGAAGAACAGGGCAACCCCAGCACCGCAAACGCCGACGATGAACAGGAGCCACGCCATCCGCACGCGCGGCCGCATGGCCGCGCGTGCGTCCTCTGCCAGCCAGCCGCCGACGAGCAGCGCGAGCGCCGGCATCGCCGGCAGCACGTAGTACTCCTGCCGGGTGGAGAAGCTGAAGAAGACCATCGGCACCGCCGCCCATACGAAGAGCAACAGCCGCGCCGGCTCCGCTCCATGCAACGGTGCACCTCGCCACCAGCGGCGCAGCGGCACCCGGCACAGCGCGGAGGGCAGGAACGCGCTCCACGGCAACAGCCACACCAGCAGCAGCCCCCAGAAGAGCGCGAGCGGCACCGTGTCGTAGTCGCGCGGGATTCGCCGGTTCAAATACCGCAGCAGGTGCTCGTTGACGAAGTAGAACCAGTACCACCCATGCACATTGCCCGGCGTGGGCAGCGCACCCGGGTGCCCCTCGGTAGGATTCGCCAAACCCGCCGCCACATGCCACGGCGCGGCAATCGCAAAAAAGATCAACGCACCCAGCAGCGGATGCCAGCGCTGCAGATGCCGGAGATTGCGCGTCATGGCCAGATACACGAGGACGATCAGCAGCGGAAAGACCAGCCCGATCAGCCCCTTGGTCAACACGCCCAGCGCGCATGCCGCCGCGAATCCAGCGGCGTTCGCGCGCGTCGGCTCGCGCAAGCGAGCGCCAGAAGCACAGCATTGCCAGCGTGAGCCACAGGCACACTATCGCGTCCGGAATGAGAATGCGGGTGAAGATGAATAGCCCGAAGCTCGTGAGCAGAACGAGTGAGGCATTGAAGCCAGCCCATACATCGTCGAAGCAGCGCCGGCCCAGCGCGAAGACGGCGAGCAGCAGCAGCAGCGTGTAAAGCGCCAGCGGCAATCGTGCCGACCACGTATGTGCGCACCGAAGCCGCGGAAGCTCGCCGCCATGCTCCAGTACAGCAGCGGCGCCTTTTCCAGATAACGGATACCGTTCGCGTAGAGCGTCGCCCAATCGTGGCGCGCCACCATCTCGCGCGCCACCTCTGCATGCACGGAGTCGGCGTCGTCCAGCAGCGGCGGCCGCAGCAGCGTGAAGCTGCCATAGATCAGCAGCCACAGCGCGATCAGATCCATAGCAGCCGTCGCGTCGCGCGGCGCGGCTCTCGCTCGGCTGATGCTCCATCGAGAGCGATTGTCGCATCCTCGGCAGCAAGGATCATGCAGCATCGACCGGCTGTGCGGCTTATAGTAGACGCGAGTTCACTGGCCCGAAGGACCTCTTCCAGATCGCGCCCGCATCTGGCACCATCCAGCGCCCGCGCCGCACTCGACTCGCTGATCTACGACGACTGGTATCCCGCGCTGCGCAGCGATCGCCTGCGCGGCAAGCGGCTCACCACCGCGATGCTGCTGGGCATCCCGCTGGTGCTGGGACGGCGCAGCGACGGCAGCCATCTTCGCCATGCGCGACATTTGCCCGCACCGCGGCATTCCGCTCTCCTGCGGCTGGTTCGATGGCGCGACCGTGACATGCAAATACCACGGCTGGGCCTTCGAGCCCGGCTCCGGCCAGTGCCGCGAGATCCCCTCGCTCACCAGCGACGACGCGCTCGACCCCACGCGCATCTACGCCACCACCTATCCCTGCGTGGAGCGCGACGGCTACGCCTGGGTCTATATCCCGGATGCCGGCCGCAGCCGCCTCCGCATCGAAGACTTGCCGCCTCCGCCGTTGTTGCCGCGGTTCAGCGACAAGTACCGCTCCGCCCATCTCTCCGCCGACCTACCCTGCAACGTAGACCACGGCATCATCGGCCTGATGGACCCGGCGCACGGTCCCTTTGTCCACCAGGCATGGTGGTGGCGCTCCCGCGCCAGCATCCACGAGAAGCACAAGCACTTCGAGCCGATTCCGCAGGGCTTCCGCATGTCCGCGCACGCACCTTCAGGCAACAGCGCGCCGTACAAGCTACTCGGCGTCTACGGTGAGCCGATCACGACGACCATCGACTTCGTGCTGCCCAACCGTCGCTGGGAAACCATTCGCTGCGGCAAGAAGTGGTTCTCCAGCCTCACCACCGTCACGCCGGTCACGCCGTCCACCTGCCGCATCGATGTGATGGCCGCGTGGAATGTCTTCTACCACGTTCCGTTCGTCACTGCCATCGCGCGCTTCTTCGGCGCGCGCTTCGTCCGGCAGGATCAGCAGACCATGATCGAGCAGGCGCAGGGTCTGCGTCACAACCCGACGCTCATGCTGATCGACGATGCCGACCGGCCGGCCAAGTGGTACTTCGCGCTGAAGCAGGCGCGGCTGAACGGAGAGCAGGCAACATCCAATGGATGGTCCTGTCACGCTGCACTGGCGCAGCTAGAATCTATCCCGCGCCTCTGTGGAAGGACGGCTCAGATCGCTGGCTGTGGTGGTCGGCAGATCCATCAGGCTCTTGCGGCAGCTTTCCTTCTTGGCTGCGAGCGCAGGCTGGTGGACGCGGTCTAAGGCGGCCAGCGCCTCGCGCTTGTGCTCCAGCATATATTTCTCCGTCTGGCGCACAAATGGATAGCCGCAGGCCTCGTCGAAGTGCTCTTCGGTGCCAATCATCTTCAGTACGCCGGTTGGATTGACCACCAATGCGTCGGCAACGGCGACGCGGATACCCTGGCTGAAGGTCGCGTCCGTATACGGAGCAATCGCGGCCACCGCATGCAGCCAGCCATTGCTGCCTTCCGCTACATGCTCCAACACGATGTCGTAGTTCGGCTCTTCGGGGCTGTGCGGATCGATGTCCTTGATCAGGCGATGCACAAACTGCTGCGCCCCTTCTTCATCGATATGCCGCTGGAACTCCGATGCAGTCATGTTGCGCAGCTCGCTGGAACTCATGCTCTGCGCGAGGCATACGGGAACACACGCCATAACCAGCGTCAGCAGAGCACCGGGCACGAGATAGCGAAGGGCCGTCATAGGCAAATCATCGCACTGCTGCATCGACTCACGCGACGAAAGCATTCTCCAAACGCAAGTCGACAGTAATGGAACTGCAGTGACTACAAAGGACTTTCGGGTACACCTCCGAATTCCCGATTCGGCTTGGAACAGCCTTCCTGCTGAAAATGAGATGGTCGCAGGTAACCGTCCGCGCCACCATTACTGGTAAAGATGTTTCCAGCCGGCGCTGGGTGCGCCGAATATGCATTACGGCGCAGCTTTCACGGGTCGGTCCACCCGGATATTCAATGCCGCGCCAAGAGCAAGGAAATCGTCCCGGAGTGCCTTTCCCTCCCCGGCAGCACGCGGAGACAGCTCGTACCAGATATTCTGCGCCTGCCACAGGTCCAGCGAAAACGGAAGGGCGCGCAGGGCGGTTGCCAGGCTGAGGGCATGGCGCACGGCCTCGGGATCCGAGGGGGTCCGCTGCAGCCGTTCCATGGCTGCGTGCATGCGCTCGTCGGCCAGGAAGCCCAGCGTCGGGTAGTCCACCACCACAGCCTCTTCGCGCGCCTGTTCCAGCAGCCGCTCCACCGCCACGCGATCAATGGGGTCCGCCTCCATTGCGTGGCGCAGTTGGGCGTGGATGGCGAACTGGGCCGCCACCCGCAAAGCGGCGGGCCGCGGCAGGCCGCTGCGTCCGAGAAAGTGCAAGAGCGATGCGTGGCTGGAGAACAGATCGGTGAGGGCGGTCTCCAACGACTGCATCGTCGGATCGAGGATGCTCTTCACAATGCGGCGCTGTTCGTCGGCAAAGAGCGACGTCAGCGAGAAGCGGCTCTCTCCAAAGTAGTCGTCCATCAGGCGGACAACCTCGGTGAGATTGCTGGCATCCACCGCGTCTTCAATCTCCTTCGCCAGCGCGGACAGGGCTTCCTGCTCTTCTGCATCGACGCGCTTTACCGCCGCGGAGACATTCTGATCGCCAAAATGGAGCAGGCCATATGCGGCCTCCTCGCACTCCTCGGTGAGGATGGAGCAGATGCGCACGCGGCCCAGCCGCAACTGTCCGAGGCCATAAGGCAGCGTGGTCTCCCAAACGTGCGCGATGGTGTAGCAGAAGAGGCGGTCGCGGTCGGTACTGACCTCTCCGGCGCGCGGAAAGACGCAACTGATGGCGTAATGCGCCACGACCTGCTCCAGATCGACGATCATGGGGCGAATCGCCTCGTCGTAGATGTAGCGTCCGTCGCGCCATTGCGGATCGTTGCTCTCGGCCTTCGCCAGGCGATCAGTGAAGCCCTTTTCGAGCACGCCGCGGGTCTCCGGGAAGAGCATCGCGGCCAGTTCCACAGCACGCGCCGCATAGGTGATGATCTGCACCGTCTCGATGCCGGAGATGTCGTCAAAAAACCAGCCGCAACTGGTGTACATCAGCATTGCGTTTCGCTCCAGCTCCATCAGGTCGAGGGCGCGGACGCGTTCCTCGGCAGTAAGCGTGCGGATGCTATGGCGGGCGAAGAAGGCGTCGATCGACGCGTGCGAGCGATCGAGAATTACCGAAATGTAGTCGTTCCGTGCCGCATCGGCATCGGCGAGCAGCTCGGAGCACGCAGCCCGTACCGGTGGCGCCAGGGTGTCGCGCAGCCAGTCCAGCGCGTCGCGCAGCGGGGCACGCCACTTCTGGTTCCAGCCGGCTTTGCCGCCGTTGCAGCCGCAGTCGGAGCGCCAGCGCTCCACGCCGTGAAAACAGCTCCAGGAGCTTTTCTCGACGATCTCGGCCTCCTCTGTGGGGGGAAACTTCGAGAGGTACTGGCCGTAGTTGGTCAGCTTTATGTCGCCTTCTTCGATCAACTGCAGCGCATAGGCCAGCGCCATCTCGCCGTGGCGGTGGTGATGCCCATAGCTTTCGCCGTCGGTGGCTACGTGCACCAGTTGCGCGCCGTCCCTGCCGTTGAAGCCTCCTAAAAGGCGTTCCGCGAAGATCTCGCCGCTGTTCAGCAGGCCGTCAAAGGCGATCGCACGCGACACCGGGCCGTTGTAGAAGAAGACTGCGATGGAGTGGCCGGGGCTGGTGTGGACGAGGTAGGGCTGGGTGGTATCGACGCTCGCGTCGGGCGTGTCTGTCCATCCCGGCTCTTTGGAGCATGCCGCATCTTTGCCCGTGGTTTGGGGCGTAGCCGGCGCAGGGGCGGATACGGGCGCGATAGGCCGGACCCGCGCGCACTGATGCGGGGCCAGGATGGTGAAGCGGATTCCATGGCGTGCCAGCAGATCCAGCGATTCCAGGTCGACCGCCGTCTCGGCCAGCCACATCCCCTCCGGCTTGCGGCCGTAGCGGTGCTCGAAATCTGCGATGCCCCACACGATCTGCGTTTCGCGGTCGCGGGTTGAGGCCAGCGGCATGATGACGTGGTTGTAGACCTGCGCCATCGCGGAGCCATGTCCGCCGAAGTGCTTCTGGCTGAGCCGGTCGGCATCCCGCACCATGGCATAGGTCCGCGGAGCCTTTTCCGCCATCCAGGAAAGCAAAGTGGGCCCCAGGTTGAAACTCATTCGGGCGTAGTTGTTAGTGATGCGCAGAATGCGGTTCTTGCTATCCACGATGCGGGCGGCGCCGTTTGGCGCATAGCACTCGGCGGTAACCCGCTCATTCCAATCGTGATACGGCGCAGCCGAATCCTGTGTTTCGACCGCCTCAAGCCAGGGGTTCTCGCGGGGCGGCTGATAAAAGTGTCCGTGAACGCAGACAAAACGGTGAGCGGGAGAGACCGACATGCTGGAACAGTCTAGCTGGCTCGGCCCGTGGTCCGCATGAGACTCGAAGTTATACGGGCTATTTGTGCATTTTCAGAGGTCGTCAGCCCTGTCTAGCCGGCGTCATGGCGACTGGCGCGGAATCCTCTTCGACAAGGCCGGTCGGTAGTCCATCGATGCTGTGCGCGTTCTTCTGGCGGCGGTACTCTTCCAGCCCTGCATCGCCCTTGTTCTCTGCCCAGCGGTGCAGCGTGTCCCGCTCGCCCTTGTATTCGAAGAGCGGCACACCGTATCCGCAGGAGGTCTGCACTAGATCGATATCAATGCGGACGATCTGGCGTGCGCCCAGTGGCTCCTGATTGCCGTATGCCGAGGCCAGCAACGCGGTGTAATCGCTGGTGTTGCGCGGAAAGCCGGTGCCGCGGCCGTAGAGCCGCAGGATGTTCGGCGGTTGATCCAGGGCGCAGAACATCAGCGTGATACGGCCATCGGCGCGTAGATGCGCGGCCGTCTCGCTGCCGCTGCCGGTCAAGTCGAGAAAGGCAACGGTGCGCTCGTCGAGGACGCGGAGTGCATCCGTGGGACGCGGCGAGAGGTTCACGCGGCTGGTTGCCGTCGCTGAAGCGGCGAAGAAGATGCGCTGCCGCGCGATGAAATCGCGATGTGCAGGCGTCATGCTGGCGAATTGCTTGCCCATAGCGTCAGCTTAACGCGAGCAGACCGCCCTAATCCGGTGGCGGTGAGGCGCTGCCGGCGAGGTCGCACGCCCGCCACAGATACCAGCTTGCGACGGAACGCCAGGGCTGCCACTTTTTTGCGCGGCGCAGCATCACGTCCGGCTTGGGCAATACCGCCGGCGTGATCGGCTTGGATTTTGGCGGACGCCCGAAGGTCAGCAGAAATCCCTTTCGCACGCCGTAGTCACTGGTGGGAAAAACATCCGGCCTACCCAGCCGGAAGATGAGCAGCATCTCGACCGTCCAGACGCCGATGCCGCGTACCTGTGTCAGGCGTTCGACGATTTCAGCATCCGTCATCCGGCGAATGCGCGAGAGCGTAGGCACGGTGCCGTCCAATGTCTTTGCGGCGAGGTCGCGCAGCGCTTTGAGCTTGTTTGCGGAGAGGCCGCAGGCGCGCAGCATCTCCTCCGGCGCGGCCAGGATGTGGTCTGGCTGCGGATGGATGTCGCCGAAGGCGTGCAACAGGCGGCTGAGGATGGCAAATGCAGCGTTGCCGTGAATCTGCTGGTAGATGATCGACTCCACCAGCGCCTCAAAGGGCGAATGCTGGCTCTTCAGCCGCATGGTGAATGGGCCGGCGCGGCGTATCAAGTCACCCAGCTTCGGATCGGCGTCCGTCAGCGCGGCGATAGCCTCTTCCGGATCGTAATGAACACTGCGGCGGCCATCACTCATAGCGAAGTTGAGTGTATCGAAAGGGAAAACGACCGGCGCGATGTGCAGTGCAGCGCCTGCCCGGCGAGAGATTGTGGAAGGGTATCGAAAAAATCAATTTCGTTATCGAAGACCTTGCTGCGCCTTGGTTTGACGGGTCACTCAGTGCGCAGAAATAGTGCAGCATCCGCCCATCGGGGAGGACGCATTATTACTCAGACAAGAAATGCTGATATAGTCCTGCTTTGCCCCCTCAATGGTCTTTTCTATATACGACTAGAGCGGTCGCAAAATGCTGATTGCAGTGGACCTCTAACTCCTCTCTTAGACGTGAGGGAAGCAGGAACGGATCGATGCCGCAGATTTTTGACCGCAGCTCAAACGCGTTGGCGCGTATGAGCCTGATCCTGACGGGACTGATAGTGATTGCGTTGGGAGTAACGCTGGACCAACTGCAGCGCTCCCCATGGGTAACCCGGCAAGGGCAGCGTGCGGATCAACCAGTACCTTTCAGCCATAAGCACCATGTCACGGGTCTCGGCATCCAGTGCCAGTACTGCCATACCACTGTGGAGCGTTCGAGCTACGCAGGCATTCCTCCCACCAAGACCTGCATAAACTGCCATGCGCAAATCTGGACCAATGCCCAGTTGCTGGAACCGGTACGGCAGAGCTGGGCGACCGGCGAATCGATTCGCTGGATCCGCGTGCACGATCTGCCCGATTACGTGTACTTCAACCACTCCATCCATGTGAACAAAGGCGTCGGCTGCGCCAGTTGTCATGGCCGCGTCGATCTGATGCCGATCATGTACCAGGAAAATTCGCTGCAGATGGAGTGGTGCCTGAACTGTCACCGCGATCCGGCCAAGCACCTGCGTCCGACGAACCAGATTTACAACATGGCGTGGAACGGCCCCTCCAGTTCCAAGCCGGTGTGGTGCGGAGCGACCGGCGACAAGAGTGGGACGCCAACGGCGCAGACGGTGAACTGCACTACGGTGAATCCGGGAGAGGTGGGAGCGCGCACCGCGTCGCTGGACATGCTGCCGCCGACCGACCAGCCGGAAACCCACATGCTGGATGTGGCGGCGCATCCGAATGGCGCTGCAGGACCGACCGGAGCAGACAATGTGAGCTATACCAAGTTCACCAGCCAGGAGGCACTGGGCTTATTTCTGCTGAAGCAATACCACATACGCGATCCGCATGAGTTGAGTTCATGCGAGACCTGCCACCGCTAAAGCGATATGCCGCCGGCGGGGATGACGATAGGGAATTGAGAGCAAAGCCGAAACGATGGACACACAGGACGGAATCGTGGCGAAGGATACAGGGCTTACGGTGCTGGAATCGATTCAATCCGGCGCAGGCTCGACAGCGGGGCAGGGCATGACGGTGTCCAGCGCCCGCGCCGAGCTTGATGGCCCGCAGTCGGGGAAGTCGAAGGCAGCCTGGCAGGGGCTGGATCAGGCGGCGGAGCATCCCGGCTTTGACCGGCGCGTGGAGCAGGAGTTCCCCGCGCACGCCGGTGAGTGGGTCGATCCGGTCTCGCGCCGCGGCTTCATGAAGCTGATGGGCGCCTCCATGGCCATGGCCGGCCTCGCCGGTTGTACCAAGCAGCCCGACGAGCCGATTTACCCCTATGTCAAGGCGCCGGAAGATCTCATCCTCGGCAAGCCGAATTACTTCGCAACCGCTTTCCCTTTCTCCACTGGCGCGCTCCCTTTGCTGGTCAAAAGCGACGCGTACCGTCCGATCAAGGTAGATGGCAACCCCGAGCACCCGATGAGCATGGGCGGCTCGGACCCGCTCAGTCAGGGCTCGTTGCTTGGCCTGTACGATCCGGACCGCTCGCAGCATGTGCTCTATCGGCTGGAGACGAATTCGTTTGCGAACTTCCAGAAAGCGCTAGTTCGCGATCTGTCAAGCATGCCGGGTGGGCAGGGCCTGTACATCCTGAGCTCGACCATTACCTC
Source organism: uncultured Acidobacteriaceae bacterium (assembly GCA_963750845.1). GTDB lineage: Bacteria > Acidobacteriota > Terriglobia > Terriglobales > Acidobacteriaceae > KBS-83. The sequence continues at coordinate 318,103 of CAVVSP010000024.1, read as the reverse complement.
GCCGACGCTTGCCGCGCAGTGGAAGGACGCGCAAACGCGTTTCCCGCAGGCGAAACTCATCCAATACGACCCGGTGAATCGCGACTCCGCGCGCCGGGCCTCGAAGGCGGCGTTCGGCGACTTCTACGACGCGCAGTACATGCTGGACAAGGCGGACGTCATTCTGTCGCTCGACGCCGATTTTCTCTCCGGCATCACCCATCCGGGCTTCGTCAAGCTGGCGCACGACTATGCACACCGCCGCAAGCTGATGGATCCATCCATCGAGATGAACCGGCTCTATGCGGTCGAGAGCATGCCGACCACCACCGGCTTCAAGGCCGATCATCGCCTGAAGATGAAGGCGAGCCATGTGGAAGCGGTCGCAGTTGCCATCAGCGGGGGAGGAGGTACCCCGGCGCCAAACTGGACTGCCGAGCAGCAGGCATTCATTGCGGCGGTAGCCGCCGATCTGAAGGCCAATGCGGGCAAATGCGTGGTGATCCCGGGTGAGCAGCAATCCGCCAATGTGCACCTGGCCGCTATCGCTCTCAACCAGGCGCTCGGCAACGTGGGCAAGACGGTGATCTATACGGAGACGGTCCAGCCGCTGCCCTCGATCCAGCTCGACGATCTGAAGTCGCTGGTGGCGGACATGAACGCCGGCAAGGTGCAGTGGCTGCTGATCCTGGATGCGAATCCGGTCTACGCCGCGCCCGCCGATCTGAATTTTGCCGAGGCGCTCGGCAAAGTACCGAAGAGCGCCCATCTGGGCAGCCATGTGGATGAAACCGCCCAGATTGCGACCTGGCACATCAACAGCACGCATTATCTGGAGTCCTGGTCGGATGCGCGCGCCTACGACGGCACGCTTTCTGTCCTGCAGCCGATGATTGAGCCGCTCTACGGCGGTAAGTCCGCGCACGAGGTCATCCAGACGCTGCTCGACGATCCGCCAGCGCTCCGCCTACGATGCCGTGCAGGCGAACTGGCGGCCACTGCTCGCGGGCAAAGGCGATTTTGAGTCGGCGTGGCGCAAGGTGCTGCACGACGGCCTCCTGGGTGGCACGGCGTTTGCGCCGAAATCGCTCTCTGCCGGGGCTACGGCGCGCATCGGTCAGCCGGTCGGCTCCGAGGATGCGATCGAGGTGGTCTTCCGCGCCGATCCGTCGATCTACGACGGGCGCTTCTCGAATATTGGCTGGCTGCAGGAGCTGCCCAAGCCGATCGTGAATAACTGCTGGGATAACGCCGTGATGATGAGCGGCCCGACCAAGATGAAGCTCGGCCTGGAAGAGGGCGACGTCATCGAGGTCGAGCTGAATGGACGCAAGGTGCGGGGTCCGGTGCTCTCGATTCCCGGTCACCCGGACAATGCCTTCACGTTGCACCTCGGCTATGGGCGGCAGTATGCCGGTCGTGTGGGTTCGGGGATGGGTTTCAACGCCTATCTGCTTCGCACTTCGGACGCGCCGCTGTTCACCTCCGGCGCGCAGATCAAGAAGACCGGCGACTCCTGGGAGATCGCGGTCACCAAGAGCCACTACAGCGACGAGCGTGGCGCTCGTGCGCTGGCGGGCTCGGCCCAGACGGGCGACATGAGTTCGCACTCGCTCGAAGGCGACGAGGCCATCACGCGCGGCATCGTCCGCTCGGCCACGCTGGAGGAGTTTCGCAAGGAGCCGGACTTCGCACACGAGAAGGGTGTCTATCCTGAGGATCCGTCCCGCAACACGACACTGTTTCCCGAATTTTCCTTACACCAAAAACTCCTGGGGCCTGGCCGTCGACCAGAACTCCTGCGTAGGCTGCAACGCCTGCGTGATCAGTTGCTATGCGGAGAACAACATCCCGGTCGTGGGAAAGCACAATACGAAAACCGGCCGCGACATGCAGTGGATCCGTATCGACACCTACTTCGAGGGCGATCTGCAGTCGCCGCGGGCGCACTTCCAGCCCATGATGTGCCAGCAGTGTGAAAATGCGCCGTGCGAACAGGTATGCCCGGTGGGCGCGACGGTTCACTCGCCCGAAGGGCTGAACGTGATGGTGTACAACCGCTGCGTCGGTACCCGCTACTGCTCAAACAACTGCCCGTACAAGGTGCGCCGCTTCAACTTCCTGCTCTTCTCCGATTACGAGACAGAGAGCCTGAAGCTGATGCGCAATCCCGATGTCACGGTGCGCAGCCGCGGCGTGATGGAGAAATGCACCTATTGTGTGCAGCGCATCGCGGCCGCAAAGATCGAGGCGGATAAAGAGAATCGCGAGATCCGCGATGGGGAGATCGTCACCGCCTGCCAGCAGGCCTGCCCCACGAATGCGATCACCTTCGGCAACATCAACGACAAGAACAGCCGCGTGTCCAAGATCAAGGCGCAATCGCGCAACTATGGTGTCATCGCCGATCTGAACACGCGTCCGCGGACCACTTACATCGCAGAAGTGACCAACCCGAACCAGGCATTGGCTGGCGCGCCAGTGGAACACGCGCCCGAGCACAGCTAGCGAGACACGGAAGACATGGCGACCAGAGATCTATCGACAAACGACCCGATGCTGGACCCGATCACCGGCGAAGTGGTGGTCATTGCACCCGGTCACTCCTTTAAGTCGGTCACGGAGAAGATTTCCCGGATTGTCCTGACCACGCACACGCCCGTGGGCTGGTTCCTCGGCTTCCTGGTGGCTGGCGGCGTCGTCATGCTGCTGCTGACATGCCTCACCTGGCTCTTCCTGAAGGGCGTGGGCATCTGGGGTCTGGACATCCCGGTCGGCTGGGGCTTCGCCATCGTCAACTTTGTGTGGTGGATCGGTATCGGCCACGCCGGCACGCTGATCTCCGCCATCCTGCTGCTTTTCAAGCAGACCTGGCGCAACTCGATCAACCGCTTCGCCGAGGCGATGACCATCTTTGCCGTGGTCTGCGCCGGCATGTTCCCGCTGATCCACGTAGGCCGTCCCTGGCTGGGGTACTGGCTCTTTCCCTATCCCAACTCGATGAACGTGTGGCCGCAGTTCCGGTCGCCGCTGCTGTGGGACGTCTTCGCGGTCTCAACGTACGCCACCATCTCGGTTGTCTTCTGGTACATCGGGATGATCCCCGATCTGGGGACCCTGCGCGATCGTGCGAAGTCGCCGGTGGGCCAGTACTTCTTCGGTCTGCTGGCGCTCGGCTGGCGTGGTTCGGTGCGGCACTGGATGCGTTATGAGACGGCTTCGCTTCTGCTGGCCGGCCTGGCAACGCCGCTGGTGCTCTCGGTGCACACCGTCATCAGCTACGACTTTGCAGTGGCCATCCTTCCCGGATGGCACACAACGATCTTCCCGCCGTACTTTGTGGCGGGTGCCGTGTACTCCGGCTTCGCCATGGTGATCACGCTGGCGATTCCGATCCGCAAGTTCTACCACCTGGAAGACCTGATCACGATCCGGCACCTGGACAACATGGGCAAAGTGATGCTCACCACCGGCCTGATCGTGGCGTACGGCTACGGGATGGAGCTCTTCATGAGCTGGTACTCGGCCAACCACTGGGAGTACTTCGCATTCTGGAATCGCATGTTCGGGCCCATGGGCTGGAGCTACTGGGTGCTGATCACCTGCAATATCGCCCTGCCGCAGTTTCTGTGGTCGCGCTATGTGCGGACGCACGTTGGGCTGATGTTCATCATGTCCATCATCGTGAACACGGGCATGTGGTTCGAGCGCTTCGTCATCGTTGTGACCAGTCTCTATCGCGACTACCTGCCGTCCTCCTGGGGAACCTACAAGGCCACCCGCTGGGACTACGGCACCTTCATAGGCACGCTGGGGCTGTTCACGTTCCTGTTCTTCCTGTTCATTCGCTTCCTGCCCATGATTCCCATGTCGGAGCTGCGCATTCTGCTGCCTCAGGCAAAGGTGAAACATCTGCCGGAAGCTGCTCATGAGGCTGGTGACTGATGCCATTCCCTGAGGGTATCTACGGCCTGCTGGCCGAATTCGACTCCGTTACGTCCTTAACAGCGGCCGCAGCCGCCGCCTATAAGGACGGTTGGCGCCGCCTGGACTGCTACACGCCCTATCCCTGCGAAGAGGCCGCGGAAGCTATCGGATTCCATCGCAATTTCGTTCCGCTGATCACTCTGGTCGGCGGATTGATGGGCTGCGTGGCGATGTTCCTGATGGAGACCTGGATCAACGTCTGGGCGTATCCGCTGAATATTGCCGGCCGCCCCTACTACTCCTGGCCGGCCTTTGTGGTGCCGGCTTACGAGTGGACGATCCTGTGGGCCGGCCTGACAGCAGCCTTCGGCATGCTTGCCATGTGCGGACTGCCGGCACCGTACCATCCGCTCTTCAATGCGCCGAACTTTCGTACCGGCGCATCGTCGGACAAGCTCTTTCTTTGCCTTGAGGCGCGCGATCCCAAGTTTTCTATCGCGGAGTCGCGAGCTTATCTTGAGGCTATGCACCCGGTTTCGATCGTGGAGGTGGAGTATTAAGCCGAGGAACCCAGCTTCGCATCCAGATCGCGTTCGAAATCCGCGCGCGTGTCTGCGGCAAGGCCTTGGCCTGTGCGCGGTAGCCGCTCTTGTCATGATTGCCGGCTGCCGTCAGGATATGCAGGACGAGCCGAAATTCGTTCCCCAGCGCGGCACGGCTTTCTTCCCTGACGGCCGTTCGGCCCGTCCGCAGGTGATTCACACCGTGGCTCGCGGCCAGGAGAACCTGGCCGACTTCTTCCATACCGGACTGCAGGACGGCAAAGAAGTGGATGCACTGCCGTTCCCGGCGACCTTGACCGTACTCGAGCGGGGGCAGGAGGAGTTCAATACCTACTGCACGCCGTGCCATTCCCGCGTGGGCAATGGAGCCGGCATGATCGTCCAGCGCGGCTACAGGCCGGCGAGCAATTTCCACGATGCCAAACGCAGGGCCGAGCCGCTGAGCCACTATTTCTATGTCATCTCCCACGGTTACGGCGCCATGCCCGACTATGCTGCCCAGGTGCCGACTGCCGATCGCTGGGCGATCGCGGCTTACATTCGCGCGCTGCAGTTGAGCCAGGATGCAAGGCAGAGCGATGTGCCAGCCGGTGTGGGGATCCAGCAGTTGGGTGAAGTGGCGGAGCAGCAGGGCTTGCCTGCCAGCTTTGCGCAGCCGTGGAAGATGCCGGACACCGCGGTCTATCCAACGCCGCCGGGACCGGAGACCCCGGGAATGGTTCCGGCCGAGAACATTACTACGCCCGTCACCAGCCGACATCCGCAGTACGAGCTTGAGAACGGGGACAGCCCCAATGTCGCCAACCCGGAGACCGCCCCTACGGTGGATAAGTACGGGTACGGTCAGCCTACCGCCGCTGTCCCGGCCCGGAAAGGTGGAGCGAAGTGAGGATAGGAACACGGTGACGAACGGATACAGTTACGCAACACGAGATCTGACCGGCGACCCGGCCGCCTCTCACGCTCTCATGGCGAGATGGCGCCGTCGCGCGCTCACCTTCGGGGCGGCCTTCACCATCCTGGCGGTGGTGCTGGTGGTGCTGGCTGAAATGATGGAGCACGATAAGTTCGTGCATCTGCTTACCTCCTGGCTGATGGGCGCCATGCTGTGCTGGGGCTTTGCGCTCGGCGGCCTGGCTCTCCTGATGGTGCAGTACTGCTCCGGCGGCAAATGGGGGTTGCTCGTCCGCCGCCCGCTGGAGGCCATGAGCCGCACCTTATGGGTCTCGGCGCTGATGTTCCTGCCCATCCTGATCTTCATGAAGAAGATCTATCTCTGGGCGCGCTACAGCAATCCCTCCGAGGTTGCCCAGGCTCTGAGTCAGCACCTGATTACGCGGGAGCAGGCGCACGCACTCAACTGGAAGCACCCCATGCTCAGTCCGGCCAGTGTCTGGGTACAGATCGTTATCTGCTTTGCGATCTGGCTGGGATACATGTTCCTGATGAACCGCTGGTCATTGCAGCGGGATGCCGATCCCCAGCCCAATGTGCCGTTCTGGCAGAAGCGCTTTGAGAACATCAGCGGCTTCGGCATCGTGGTCTATTCGCTGACGCTCACCGCGTTGGTCATCGACCTGGTCATGTCCACCAACATCACCTGGTTCTCCACCATGTACGGCCTCAATTACCTGGTCGCGCAAGGCTATGCGGTCCTGGCACTTTCCGTCATCACGGTTGTCAGCCTCTCCAAGGCCGAGCCGATGAAGACCATCCTGCGGGTGACCGAGCAGCACGATCTGGGAAAACTGATGTTCGCATTCGTGATGCTGAACATTTATCTCAACTTCTCGCAGTTCCTGATCATCTGGTCCGGCAACTCGCCGGAGGAGATCTCCTGGTACCTCGACCGCATCCGTGGGCACTGGGGTGTGTTCTTTACCTTCGACTTCATCTTCCACTGGCTCATCCCGTTCTGCCTGCTTCTGTCGCGCGACATCAAGCGCAACAAGCGGCGCATCGTGATGGTGGGCATGTGGATGGTCTGGGCGCGCTGCTTCGACATGTTCATGCTCATCGAGCCGAACTTCTCGCCGCGTCATCTGCACTTCTCGATCGGTATTCTGGAGTACATCGCTGTTCCCGGCGCGATGCTCTCGTTCTGGGTGGTCGCTTACCTGCAACAGCTCGGCAAACGGCCGCTGGTGCAGACGAATGATCCGCATCTGGCGGAGATTCTGGAGTCTGAACATGCACACGCCTAACACTCCGGAACACGATCCACAGAAACAGCACGGCATTTCGCCGACCGGCTACAGCGTGCCGACGCCCGGCTACGAGACGTCGGACGTCAAGGTCGGAGGCATCGCTGTCTTCCTGATCTCGCTGTTCGTGTTTGTGCTCATCTTCTTCGTCTTCTGCTTTGGCATGGGGAAGGTGATCAACAGCGCGCTGGTGAAGCACGACGGGCCACCCAATAAGTGGAATCAGTTCCAGTACTCGCCGGCGAACAGGGGAAAGAATCTGGAATCGAACGCGGTGCTGGAGCAGCAGCAGCTTCGCGCGATGACGGCGCGCTTCCCGACACCGCAACTCCAGATGGATGACGGCGACCAAGATGTGGTGGATCTGCACGACCGCGAAGATCTGCTGCTGGATCACTACACCTGGGTGAATCAACAGCAGGGCGTCGTGCGCATCCCAATCGGCCAGGCGATGCAGATCGTTGCACAGCGCGGACTGCCCGTAGTGTCGGGCGGTCCGACTGAGCCGCTGATGACCGCCGACGCGCAGCCCGGAGTGACAGCGCCGTTGACCAATGGTTTCGCGCGCACGGGATATGAGCAGGAGTTGGAAGTGGAGCAGTCGCGGCAGCAACAGGAGCAGCACAAGGAAACAAAGCCAGGCGAGCAGGCGCGGTTAACGCCGATGCACAAGTAGTGCAGGAGAATTTGGCAGCAGCATGAGGCAGAAGACACCATTGACGGAGCACGAGAGCTCGGGCCGGAACGCATTCCTGCCTGATCTGCGGCCCGGACTGCGGCTTGGACCGCGGCCTGCTCTGGTGAGCGGGCGCCTGTTCGCGGCCGCGTGCGCGCTGCTCTTCTCGTGCCTGGCTGGTGCGCATGCGCAGGTCTCTCCGACCGGCGAGAAGCAGATGGGCCAGCCGGCCGAGGATAAGTTGCCCTCGGTCCTGCACGGCGTCGATATCGAGCAACACCTGAACCAGCAGCTTCCGCTGGATACAGAATTTGTCGACGAAACCGGCAAGACGGTGAAGCTGGGCCAGTACTTCGATGGCAAGCACCCGGTACTGCTGACGCTGGTGTATTACAAGTGCCCCATCCTTTGTTCGGAGGAACTCAAGGGCATGACCGGCGCGCTCGAGATGGTGAGCTATCAGCCGGGCAAGGATTTCCAGATCGTCGCGATCTCGATCGATCCGACCGAAACTCCGGCGGTTGCCGCGTCGAAGAAGCGTGAGTACGTCAAGTATTACGGGCACCCCGAGAGCGCGGACGGCTGGCACTTTCTCACTGGCCAGCAGCCGGCGATCCAGGCGATGGCCAAGGCGACCGGCTTCGGCTACGTTCCGATGGCCGGCCCGGATGGCAAGATGAACCAGTTTGCTCACGCCAGCTCGCTCGAGATCGCGACGCCGGAGGGCAAGCTCGCGCAGTACTACCTGGGAGTCGAGTATTCACCGCAGGACCTGCGGCTGGGCCTGATCGAAGCCTCCCATCACAAGATCGGTACGCCGGTGGATAACATTCTGACGTACTGCTACCGCTACGATCCGACACTCAACCGGCATAGTCTGCTGATCGCGCGCATCGTGCAGGCGGCGTGTCTTCTCACAGTTTTGATTTTGGGCAGTTACATGCTCGTGATGTTCCGCCGGGATATCAGGAGCAGCCGGGCAATCCGCAGCCAGCAACATTCAGCGAAGGCATAAGGAACCAGGCCAAGCAGGTTACAGCAGGTTTAGGAAAAGGAACGCAGGTAAAGGGAACGATGCATTTTTTCAGTCCAGTCCTTTGGCAATTCTTAGTCAAGTGGCTCACCGAGTTCGCGCTGTTTCCGCCGGAGGCTTCGGCGATTGCGCCCTACATGGACGCCTTTTACTTCTTCCTGCTGCTGATCTCGCTGGTGGGTCTGGTACTGGTCGGGCTCATGGTGGGCACCTTCTCCATCATGTTCCGCAAGGAGAAGAACCCGCAGGCGACGCACATCGAAGGCTCCACGCTGCTGGAGGCCACATGGACCATCATTCCGCTGGCCCTGTTCATGGTCTGCTTCGTCTGGGGCGCGCTGCTTTACTTCCGTATCTATAACCCGCCCACCAACGCGATGAACATCTACATCGTCGGCAAACAGTGGATGTGGAAGGCCGAGCATCCGGGCGGCCAGCACGAGATCAATGCACTGCACATCCCGGTCGATCGCGACGTGCAGCTCACCATGATCTCGCAAGACGTCTTTCACAGCTTCTCAATCCCGGCGTTTCGCGTGAAGCGCGAGGTCATTCCGGGCCGTTATTCGACGGTCTGGTTCCGTGCGACACAGGTTGGCACCTATCACCTGTTCTGCACCCAGTATTGCGGCACGCTCCACTCGTCGATGATTGGGGACATCGTCGTCATGGCGCCGGATGACTTCCGGAAGTGGACCGCCGGCTCGACCAGCGGCCAGTCCCTGGCGCAGAACGGAGAGCGGCTCTTTGCCAGCATGGGGTGCGTCTCCTGCCACAGCGCCACTGCCGGAGCGCGCGGGCCGAATCTGGCGGGGATCTACGGAGCGAAGGAGATGCTGAGCGACGGCAAGACGGTGACGGTTGACGATGCTTTCCTGCGGGGCTGCATCCTGAACCCATCCACGCACGTCGTGATGGGCTACGTGCCCATCATGCCGACCTTCCAGGGGCAGATCAGCGAAGAGGGTCTGATCGATCTGGTGGAATACATCAAGAGTCTTGACACGAACGATCGCATTCGTCAGACACTGAACGATAGCAGCTACTCGCCCAATCAGGTTGGCCCTACCGGCGCCGCGCCGAACTACCGTTCGGAACAGCTTACCGGCGCCAAGCAGATGCCTGATGCGAAACCGGATACATCGACTTCGAAGGGGATGGGGCCTTCGCCACAATGAGTACAATCGTCCGTCTTCCTAATCAGCAAGACGCAACACTGCCAAAGCGCAGCTATCTGAACAGCGAATATGGCCTGAAGAGCTGGCTGCTGACCGGGGACCATAAGCGGATCGCGATCCTGTATCTGATCTCGATCACGTTCTTCTTCTTTCTCGGCGGCGCGTTTGCAGGTCTGATCCGGCTCGAGTTGCTGACGCCGATGCCGGATCTGGTCTCTTCGGACACCTACAACAAGCTGTTCACCATGCATGGCATCATCATGGTCTTCCTGTTCCTGGTGCCGTCGGTGCCTGCGACCATCGGGAACTTTGTGCTGCCCATCATGCTGGGCGCGCGCGATCTGGCTTTCCCCAAAATCAATCTGCTGAGCTGGTACCTCTACATAGTGGCCGGCATCTTCACCGTGTCGGCTCTGGTTCTGGGTGGCGTCGATACGGGATGGACCTTCACCACACCGCTGAGCACGCACTACCTGAATACGCACGTCATCACCGCGGCGATGGGCGTCTTTATCGCGGGATTCAGCTCCATCTTTACCGGGCTGAACTTCATCGTCACGACCCACCGTATGCGCGCGCCGGGCATGACCTGGTTCCGCATGCCGCTCTTCGTGTGGTCGCACTACGCGGCCTCGCTCCTCATGGTGCTCGGCACGCCGGTGCTGGCTATTACGCTGACGCTTGTCGCTCTTGAGCGCGTCTTCGGCATCGGCGTCTTCGACCCGACCAAGGGTGGCGATCCAATCCTTTTCCAGCATCTCTTCTGGTTCTACTCACACCCTGCCGTTTACATCATGATCCTTCCCGGCATGGGCGTGATCTCAGAGGTCATCAGCACCTTCTCGCGCAAGCGCGTCTTCGGATATACCGCTGTAGCGTTCTCGTCGGTGGCCATCGCCGTCTTCGGCTTCTTTGTCTGGGCGCACCACATGTTCATCATGGGCGTCTCCAATTACTCGGCGCTGGTCTTTTCGCTGCTCACCATGCTGGTCGCGGTGCCCTCGGCCATCAAGATCTTTAACTGGGCTGCCACGCTCTACAAGGGATCGATCACCTTCGAGACCCCGATGCTCTATGCCTTCGGCTTCATGGGGCTGTTTACCATCGGCGGCCTGACCGGCGTCTTCCTGGGATCGCTGGGCATGGACATCCATCTCACCGAAACCTATTTCATCGTGGCTCACTTCCACTTCGTCATGGTGGGCGGCATGCTCATGGCCTACCTGGCGGGTATCCATTTCTGGTGGCCCAAGATGACCGGCCGCATGTATCCGGAAGGACTCTCCAAGCTGGCGGCCGTCGTTACCTTCATCGGCTTCATCCTCACCTTCTTCCCGCAGTTCATTCTGGGCTACCTGGGCATGCCGCGCCGCTATCATGCCTATCCGCCGGAGTTTCAGGTGCTCAACGTACTCTCCACCGCGGGCGCTACGGTGCTGGGCATCGGTTATCTGCTGCCGATGATCTATATGACCTGGTCGCTGAAGTACGGTGCGATAGCGGGCTCGAATCCCTGGCAGGCTACCGGCCTGGAGTGGCAGATCCAGTCGCCGCCGCCGACCGAAAACTTCCTTGAGATTCCCGTCGTGGACTACGAGGCGTACGACTACGAGTGGCTGGCGAACAAGACTCAGCACGAGGTAACGACCGTTGGATAGCCAAACGATTGCAGTCCGCCAGAAAGAGGAGATCGCGCATCACGAAGGCGCGCATCCGCCCTATCTGCGCCATCATTTTGAGACGGTGGAGCAGCAGAAGGAAGCAGTCTCCTTCGGCATGTGGCTTTTTCTGCTGACGGAGATCATGTTCTTCGGTGGGCTGTTCATGGCCTACCTGCTCTATCGCAACTGGTACTACGACGCCTTCGTGTCGGCATCGAACACTCTGGGCATCGGGCTGGGCACCACGAACACTGCGGTGCTGATCGTTTCGAGCTTCACCATGGCGATGGGCGTCTATTGCGCGGAGATGCGCAACAAGCGCGGCCTCATGCTTTCGCTTACGCTCACCATCGTGCTCGGGCTGGCCTTCCTTGGCATCAAGTCGATCGAGTATCACGAAAAGTACGTCGAGCATCACATTCCCGGCGCCAGCTTCTCTATCGAAGATTTTGTGCACCCGGCAGATAAGCGCGACATGGCGCTGGCGCCGGACATGGCGCAGCACGCGCAGATCTTCTTCTTCCTCTACTTCGCCATGACCGGCATGCACGCATTGCACATGATCATCGGCGTTTCGATCCTGTTCGCGCTGCTCTACAGGGCGTCGAAGGGGGCTTATACCAACGGACATACGTCCACCATCGACAACTTCGGGTTGTACTGGCACTTCGTCGATATTGTCTGGATATTCCTGTTTCCGCTGCTGTACCTGATCAGCCGACATCCATTGCACTAAGGGTCTGAACACCGAGTCTGAACACCGCCTGAGGAGAAAAAAATGGCGTCGCATCCTACGCTGGAAGACATACACACGGAACACCACATCGTCGGCCCGAAGATATATGGACTGATCCTGCTGGCGCTTCTGTGCCTCACCGCGCTCACAACCGGGATTGCATTCGTGAACCTGGGTGTCTTCAGTCCTATCGTGGCGATCGGAATCGCCGTCATTAAGGCGGTTCTGGTCATCCTGTTTTTCATGCACGTCAAGTACAGCTCGCGGCTAGTCAAGCTGACGGTTGCATCGGGATTTTTCACTTTCCTCGTGCTCATTACCATGACGCTCAGCGACTACATCAGCCGGGCATGGGGGCTCTGGTAGGCGACGGCTCAGCAGCTTTCCTTTCACGGGCGGCCTCTGGGCCGCCCGTTCTGCTTAGAGCGTTGCATCCTATGACGGATGACAGAGACACAGCATCTACCGGCTGATCTGCCCGAGCCGCTCCGTCTGATCGCTGACAACCCCCGGGTGCACATCCGGCGGAGCGGGCTGCCCGCATCAGACGCGAAGTGCGTCGTCTACTGGATGCAACGGGCGCAGCGCGGGCGTGGACAACCCGGCGCTGGACTGCGCGATCGAGGTCGCGAACGAGCTGGGGCTGCCGGTGGTGGCGTTCTTCTCCGCCATCTCCAACTTCCCGCGCGCCAACCTGCGTCACTACGCCTTCCTGAACCAGGGGCTGCATGACGTGGAGGAGGAGATGGCGGCGCGGGGTGTGCCGCTGATTGTGCGGCGGCCGCCGGAGAACAAGCTGGAGCCGTTCCTTCAGGAGGTCGGCGCAGGCATCGTTATCGGCGACGAGAACCCGATGCGCGAGCCGGAGCGCTGGCGCCGGGTGCTCGCCGGGCGATTGCGGATTCCCTTCTGGACGGTCGATGCCGATGTCATCGTGCCATCGCGGCTGTTCACCAAGGGCTTCTATGCACAGCACCTGTTTCGCAAGCAGCTTGATCCGCTGCTGCCGGAGTATCTGGTGGAGCCTTCGGCTCCGAAGCTGGAGAAGCAAGGGCTGCATGCGCGGATTGAGCGATGGATGCTTGACGACGACATCACCCGCGGCTGGCGGCACTTCGACCGCAGCGTAAAGCCGGTGGATACATTTCGCGGCGGGACGCGTGCTGCGATGAAGCGGCTGCGGTACTTCCTGGAGCACCAGCTTGCGGATTACGAGCAAGCGCGGCGGAAGCCGCAGATCGATGGGACGAGTCAGCTCTCGCCGTATCTGCACTTCGGGCACATCAGTCCGCTGCGCATCGCGCTCGAGGCGAAGCGAGCGGTCGATGCGGGCAAAGCGCCGCAATCGGCGTACGACGCGTACATCAACGAGCTGGCCGGATGGCGCGAGCTGGCGGTGAACTTCGTGATCCATTCGCGCAATACGTATGACAGCATCGAGTGCGCGGAGCCATGGGCGCAGAAGACGCTGCGCGAACACATGCGCGACCGGCGCGCGTACGACTATACCTACGAGCAGCTGGAACACGGGCGAGACGCACGATCCGCTATGGAACGCGGCGCAGTTGCAAATGGTGCGCTACGGATGGATGCACAACGTTCTGCGCATGTACTGGGGGAAGAAAATTCTTGAGTGGTCGCCGAACCCGGCCCGGGCCTTCGAGTGGGCGGTGCTGCTGAACGATGCCTACGAGCTGGACGGCCGCGACCCGAACTCCTATGCCGGCATCGCGTGGGCGATCGCGGGCAAGTTCGACCGGCCATGGTTCGAGCGCGAGATCTTCGGCACCATCCGCTACATGTCCGGCGCGTCGACGGGGAAGAAGTTCGATGCGCGCCTCTATATGGCGCTGGTGGCAAACCCGGAGATGGCCAAGGAGCAGTTGTTCGCGGCGGCGACGCGAGTTTGATTGATCGAGAGGGGTACCCCCCCTCCCCACACCTGCTCCGGAGCGCTGTAAATACTTCAATCCATGATGCTTATGGAGCGTCCCGTTGGCAAGTCCGGACTTCTAAAGGACTTACGGCTAAAGTCGTCTTATCAAACGGCTTAGCCGTGCTTTTTCGCAGCGGCCGGCGCGGCTCTAAAGCTAAGTTGCTGATTCAGCGGGGTTATTACGCTCTCCCGCTTGTAAGCGACTCATTCCAAGTGGCTTGCAGCTAAAGTATTCCTATCAAAGGACTTAGATATAAGTATTTTAGCTTCAATGGATTAGCTATGGATCACGTCGGCGGGTGCGGCCTGAGACAGACCCTATTTTTAGTCTAGCAATTTGGATAGGGTGAATTGGCAGGTTTTTTCACCGGGCGCGAATCGTAGTTCGGTTTTGGAACTACTACGTATCGGTCGCGGTCAGTGAACCATTTTCAGCCAGGCCATTTCCTGGCGGAAAGCTTCTCATTGTCGCGGCAACGACTGGCATCGGATTGCGCGGCGCGGTCTGACCACGCAGGGTGAGCGGAAAGGATGAGGTAGGGGCATGGATGAGGCGCGATGTTCCTTTTGCGGCAAACCGGCCGGCGCTACGGAGGCGCTGATCCAAGCACCCAAGGCGGCTCCCACTGGGCATGGCGAGGTTTACATCTGCACGGAATGTATTCGCGCCTGTGCGGCTATTTTGGATAGCGACGGCGGCGAGATGTTGCTGCGGATCAGCAAAGACACGGTGCAGTAGTTATCGGAGAGTACGACGCTATATCGATGGCCTGGCGATGCAGCCTGCGGAGCCTATGATTTGAGCATGCCTGAAGTGGTTCAGCCCGGCGTGGTGTGCACGGATGTGAGGGTTGAGGCGCGACCGTCGAGTACGGTTCTGTGGCTGCAATTGATCACGCTGGTGTGGATGCTGGTGGAGTGCGGCGTCTCGATCTACGCAGCGAATGCGGCGCACAGTGCGGCGCTGCTGGCCTTTGGCGCGGACAGTTTTGTGGAGCTGCTGTCTGCGTCGGTTGTACTGGCGCCGTTCATTCCCGGTATTGCGATCGCGGAAAGACGCATCCATCAGCTTGCCGGGGGGCTGCTGTTTCTGTTGGCGCTGATCGTTGCGGCCACGGCGGCTGCGTCGCTGGCGCTCCGGGTAAAGCCGGAGGCGAGCGGGATAGGGATGGCGATTACGATTGCGGCGCTGGTGGTGATGCCGGGCCTGGCATGGCTGAAGCGGCACGAGGCGCGGCGGAGCGGCAACGTGGCGCTGGCAGCGGACGCGGCGCAGTCGGCGACGTGCGCTTACCTGGCGCTGGTTACGCTGGCGGGACTGGCGGTGAATGCCGTCTTTCACATTGCGTGGATGGATTCCGTGGCCGCGCTGGTTGCTGTGCCGATCCTGATCCAGGAAGGGCGCTCGGCCTGGCGAGGACAGAATTGCGGCTGCTGCTAGAGCATTTCTAATCGGTACGGCGGAGAATCGTACCGGAAGTGAAACTGCTCTCGACCGCGAAAGATGCGGGAGGACGCAGAAAGGGCCACCCCCGCGGAGTGGCCCTGTCGTTTTGCGGATGCTCAGTGACCGTTATGCCCGCCACCTTGACCGCCGCCGGGTCGTCCGCCACTCCCACCGCCATGATTGCCGCCTGGTCGTCCTCCGCCAGGGCGTGGACCGGCATGGGCCGCGCCAGGACGCGGGCCCGAGTGTCCGTAGCCATGTCCTGCATGTCCCGATTGATACCCGGATCTGCCATGCGAGTATCCCGGTCTGCCGTGGTAGGGGCGGGGGTGATATCGACCTCCACCGGCGGAGACGAAGCGATGGCGGCCCCAGCCGTTGCGATAGCCCCAGTGCCTCCAGGGACCGACGCCGAGAAAGATTCCGTTATAGAAATAGCCCGGGCCGTAGAAGCCGACCGGGGCACAGGAGTAGGGGGCGTAGTCGTAATAACCGTAAGGGCAAACCGGAGGCGGCCCACCGATGTTGATGGAGACTTGCGCGCTGGCCTTTGGCGCCGACGCGGCCACCAGCGTAGCAAAGGTGAGGAATGCCGCGGTGCGGAGGAGTGTTTCCCATCCATGCGGAAGGAGTTTGATCCCGGGCTTGCCGGCGCAGGATGGGCGAACGATTTTCATGTAGGGCCCCCGATGCGGGCTTGATCCCGCAACGGGGGCATTCTACCGGCAAGAAGCGGAGCGGCGGGAAGGAAATCCAGCCCGCGGGCTGCGTGCGCATTGCGCAGGACGCGCGGGTGGTCACTATGATTGGCGGCAGAGATGGCAGAGCAGGCGATTGTCGGATTTCATCAGGATGAGCTGGGTGACTGGGTGGCTGATCTTGAATGCGGGCATGGGCAGCATGTGCGGCATCGTCCGCCGTGGGAGATGCGACCGTGGGTGGTAACCGAGGAAGGGCGACGGGCGCATCTGGGGACGGTGTTGCGCTGCGTGCGTTGCGATGAAGATGTTGTCATGCGGACGTTGGAAGAGGGGTGAGCGATGGCGCTGGATTTGCGTGGGGTGACGACGCTGCTGCAGGTGTATGACATGCCGACGTCGGTGCGGTTTTATCGCGACCTGTTGGGCTTTGCGATGGTGAATCACTCGCCGCATCGAGGCGGCGATCCGGATCGCTTTCACTGGTGCTGGCTGCGGCTGGGTGGCGCCGAGGTGATGCTGAACACGGCGTATGAGTTCGATGAGGAGCGGCCGCTGCCTCCGGATGAAGCGCGTGTGGCGGCGCATGGCGATACCGGATTGTTCATCGGATGCCCGGATGTGGATGCGGCGTATGAAGAGCTGCGCGCGAAGGGCCTGGAGGTGACGAAGCCGCAGGTGGCGCCGTATGGGATGAAGCAGATGTCGCTGCGCGATCCGGATGGGTATGGGCTTTGCTTCCAGTGGGAGGCGAAGTAGCCCAGCAAAAGCGCGCCGTTCGCCATCTGCGCTCTGCTAGAGTAAGGAACCTTCCTTCTTTGGATCACTCATGAAGCGACGCGGTTTCACCGGCAGTTTGGCCGGTACGATGCTGGCGGTGTTCTGGGCCCTGGTGTTGGCTGCGCCTATATTCGCAGCGCCGCACACTACGACGACGAAGCCGAAAGTGGATCTTCGCCAGCATCCGACCGGGGGCACAACGCCGGTGGATGTTGCGGTGGGGCTGTATGTCACGAACTTTGTCGGCGATCGACGAGACGCGCGAGAGCTTTGAGGTGGGCGGCTACCTTACCGCCAAATGGCTGGATCCTCGGCTGGCATTGCCTGCGGATGCCGATGCGCCGGCGACTCGAACCTTTTCGTTGGACAAACTGTGGACTCCGTCGATTGAATCGGCGAACTCCATCTCTCATAAGACCGGCCAGTCTCTTTTGACGGCAGATCGAAGTGGGCTGGTGACCTATATTGAACGCTTCGAGGCGAATCTATCGAACGATTTCGACCTGCGGAAGTTTCCTTTCGATACTCAGGATCTGCGTTTTCAATTTCATCCGTTCATCTCCGCCGCTTCCGAGATTCGATTTGCGCCGCAGCCACTGCCCTCCACGGGAATCAGTCCGGAGCAGCATACGGAGCTTGCTGCCTGGCATATCGAGGGCATTCGATACAGAACCGAAAAGGTGGACGAAGATCCGGATATCCCTCCGACCAGCGGGGCGGAGTTTCAGATTGCCGTCACGCGGCGGTCGGGGTTTTATGTCTGGAAGATCTTTGTGCCGCTGCTGATGCTGACGATGATTCCCATGGTGGTTTTCTGGATCGACGTATCGCAGTTCGACTGGGTGCTGAAGATTCCCATGACCATGCTGCTGTCGATGGTGGCGTTCGAATTCGCGATTGCGCGCGATCTTCCTCGCGTTGGCTATCTCACCTTTCTCGACGCGGTCTTTCTCGCCAGCTTCGCTTTCTGCTTCTTGTGCATCTTTGAGATTGCGGCGGTCTTTCTTCTGCAACAACACGGAAAGAGACCGCTGGCCGTGAGATTGCACACCAAGGGAAAGTGGGCTTACCCGCTGGCGTATTTCGGGCTGATCGCCGTTCTGGCGATCGGGTTTCTGACTTAGGCCAGCACGCGCTCCCTCACAGCGCTTCCGCGTAGCGGAAGGGCCGGGTGGCGTGGCTCTTCCAGAAGTACGCGAGGATGATGACGCTGGCGATGGCGGCGTAGGCGCACCATACCGAAGTGAATGCGTAGCTCTTGACGAACATCACGACGAGCAGGATGACGACGTTGGCAATGCCGAAGATCACCATGTCCTTGATCTTTGAGAAGAGGAGTGAGCCGCAGGTCGCGACGATATAGAGGATGGCGACGAAGGTGTTGTTGGTGGCTGGGTTGAGATAGACGATGCTGTTGTCGTGGACGAAGACCTGGGTGGGATAGGCGGTGAGAGCCCAGAGAGTATAGAGAGTCGTCAGGGTGCCGATAAGAAGGAAGGGCCGCATGCGCATGCGGGAGCGTTTGTCCGGCTCGAAGAGCAGAACGCTGAGCGGCACGAGAAAAGGAAGGAGGCCCTGCGCATAGAGCATGAAGGCGGCGCCCATATTGTGCGTGATCCTGGGCGAGAGGATGCCATCGAGGCCAAGCCAGACGAATCCTTCGATGAACTGATGTACGGCAAAGAGTGTGGGGAGCGCGGCGAAGAGCAGCTCGCGGCGATGCTTGACGCGGGTGAGGGTGACGACGCCGATGGTGGCCAGGACGCCGCTGCCGACGAAGTTCGCTGTCGCTGAAAAGCACATGGCGTATCGCTCCTGCCTGTCCGGTATTCGAGCGTGATGATACACGCGGCGATTCTTCTACGAGTCGTATCATCGTGAGGACGAGGGAGCGCGATGGCGAAATATCTGATCACTGGTGTTGCGGGATTTATCGGGTCCGCTCTGGCGGAGGCGTTGCTGGAGCGAGGCGAGGATGTGCGCGGGATCGATAATTTTGTCACCGGGCGACGCACGAATATCGAGCCGTTTTTGACGCGGATGGATTTCCGCGAGGCCGATCTGCGGGATGCGGCGGCGATGCGGGATGCGTGCGAGGGCGTGGAGATCATCTTTCACGAGGGCGCGCTGCCTTCGGTGCCGCGCTCGGTGAAAGATCCGGCGACCAGCCACGATGCCAACATCAACGGGACATTCAACCTGCTCGAAGCCGCGCGCGCGACACGGGTGCGGCGGATCATCTATGCCGCGTCGTCGTCGGCGTATGGGAACCAGCCGGGAATGCCGCGGCGCGAATCGATGACACCGGCGCCGATTGCGCCGTATCCGGTACAGAAGCTGGCGGGCGAGCTGTACATGAAGAGCTACTGGCAGGTGTATGGGATAGAGACGGCGTGCCTGCGCTACTTCAACATCTTCGGGCCGCGGCAAGCGCCGGATTCGCCGTACAGCGGGGTAATGGCGAAGTTCATCCTGCAGATGATGCGCGGGGAGACGCCAACGATCTTCGGGACCGGGCGAGCAGGGGCGCGACTTCACTTACGTGGCGAATGCGGTGTCGGCGAATCTGCTGGCGGCGGAGGCGCCGAAGGAGAAGATCAGCGGAAGGACCTTCAATGTGGCGTGCGGCGGGCGGCACACGCTGAACGAGACGTATGGAATTCTGGCCGGGCTGCTCCACTTTCCGCATGCGCCGGAGTATGGGCCGCCGCGGCTGGGCGACATCACGGATTCGGAGGCGGACATCTCGGCGGCGCGGGAGGCGTTCGGCTACGAGGTGGTGGTGGGATTTGAAGAGGGGCTGAAGCGGACGGTGGATTGGTATGGCGAGGCGTTTGCGCGGCAATTGAAAGAGGGCGCGCCGGTTTCCTAGCTTTCTCGTCACGAGTGTTCTTGCCCCCAAGTGGGACAGCGCGTGCCCGTTTGGTAACGTGACTGTTCCGGTTACAGGCCTAATTCCTTTCTTTTGCAACGGATAATCGACCGAGGACTCTCTGGCGCTGCGTGATGCGTCGAGGGGAAAGGGCCGAACTCGTCCGGGATCATGCAAGGGCTCAAACAATACAGCGGGACTGGGCACCGTAGGGCCAGGCCACGCCGGCACTGCGTGTTGCGACGCGAGGGACTGCGTGCGGCTTTGGGGCTAGCGTTGCTGGGCGTTGCTGCCGTGCCATCGATGGCGCAGACGGCGGCGCTGAATGTTCCGTGGTCACCGCTGGCGCCACAGAGCCTGACTTCCGCAGCCACGGGAGCGGCGGGCGGACGGGTGCTGAGCGTCGCGGTCGATCCGGCAGACGCGAGCGGCAACACCGTCTATATCGGCACAACCGGCGGAGTCTTTAAGTCGACCAATGCAGCCGCGTCGAGCGGGGCGGCGTTTGTGCCGGTGACGGAACTGGTGCCGGCGGTCGATGTGGCGCACTGGCACATCAACCTGGTGGCCGCGGGAGCGGTGAGCGTGCAGCCGGGCGGCACGAATGTGGTGCTGGCGGGCACGGGCGATCCCACCAACGAACCGGATTCGCTGTACGGTACGGGGATTTTGCGTTCGGTGGATGGCGGCAACTCATGGACCACGATCACGGGTTCGCGCGACCTGACGACCGGCCTGGAACAGAACAGTTTCTTCGGCGAGGCATTCTCCGGGTTCGCGTGGAGCACGACGATGCCGAACCTGGTGGTGGCGGGGGTGACGACGGCGCCGGGAGCTGCGCGGGTGAATGCGGGTTACCCCGGGAGCGGCGATAGCAGCGCGGCCGGACTGTACTTCTCGGAGGACGCGGGGAAGACATGGCAACTGGCGACGATCCAGGATGGGCCGTTACAGGTGCTGCAGGCGCCGGGTCGGCAGACGGGCGCGGTGGCACTGGCGGTGGTGTGGAATCCGATACGGCAGAATCTTTGTAGCAGCACTGCGCAATCACGGATTTTATTCGTCGCAGGATGGCGTGGCGTGGACACGGATGCAGAATCAGCCGGGAACGGCGTTGACCCTTACGGCGTGTCCTTCTTCGCCGGGCGGGTCGGCGAACTGCCCGATTTACAGCGCGGCGCTGGCGGTGCAGCCGGGTAGCGGCGACATGTTCGCGATGGCGGTGAGCCAGGCGAACGCGGACAGCGGACTGTGGGAGGACGTGTGCGGCGCCGTAAGCGGGACGTGCTCGACGCCGCTGCCGGTATTCGGCAAACGGATCGGGAACGCGGCGCTTGAGACCAGCACGGGCGTGATTGCAGGCGCGAGTCACGCGCTGTGGCTCGACGCAATTCCTTCGGGAAACGACACGTTGTTGTTTGCCGGGACGCAGGATTTGTTTCGCTGCAGCCTGGCGGCGGGTTGCATCTGGCGCAACGCGACAAACGTGAACGGATGCGCGGCTGCAAAGGTGGGGTCGAATCAACATAGCGTCGCGTGGGTGGCCAATTCGGCGACTCTCTACTTTGCGAACGACCGAGGGCTGTGGCGCACCGACGATGCGATGAACCAGCAGCCGGCGGCCTGCTCCGTCGATGATGCGGCGCACTTCGACAATCTGAATGCGACCCTGGGCGGGCTGGTAGAGGTGACGTCGCTGGCGCAGGATCCGGCGGACTCAAGCCAGTTGCTGGCCGGGTTGGGCGCAGCAGGCACGGCCGGCGGCAGCGATGGCGCATGGCAGTTGCTGCTGACCGGGCAGGGGGGATTAACGGCTGCCGGCTGGGGCGCGAATGCGGGCACCTGGTTTGCAACCTCGGGCGCGGGAGTTTCGATCAGCAACTGCACGGCGGGTGCGTCGTGCGGACCGTCGAGCTTTGGCAGCCCGCCGGCGATCGGCAACGGCCAGGTAAGCGGCGATGGATCGGCACTGAGCGCGCCGGCGGTGTGGACGCTGGACCCGGAAGACCCGAGCCGCATGCTGGTGGCGACCTGCCGGGTGTGGCGCGGTGATTCGGATGGAAGCGGCTGGACCGCGGCGAACACGTTGAGCAAGATGCTGGACGGGAACAATGCGCCGGCGTGCCAGTCGAGCAATACGCCGGTACGCGCGCTGGCGGCGTCGGGCGCGATCTCCGGACGCGGCGATCAGGCGGAGCGGATCTATGCGGGGCTGGCGGGGGTGCCGGATGGGTCGCTGGCAAAGCCGGGCCATGTGTGGACGGCGCTGGTGACGCCGTCCTCGGTGGCTGCGTCGACGACGTGGAGCGACCTGACGGCCAGCACGGTGACAAACGATCCGACGGATTCCGGAGCCTTCAACCGGGCGGGGGTGGGCATCTCGGCGATCGCGGTGGATGCATCGGATACGACGGGGAGGACGGTGTACGTGGGGATCGCCGGCTTCGGCGGGCTGGGCTTCGCGCCGCTGCCGTGGCCGAATGTGCCGGTGTTCTACGGCAGCACCGATGCGGGCCTCCATTGGCAGAACCTGACGAACAACCTGCAGAATGCGCCGGTGAATGCGGTGCTGGTGGATCCCGAGGATCCGGCGATTGTGTATGTGGGGACCGATGTCGGGGTGTATGTCACTACGTCGATTTCACAATGCGCCGACGTGAGTCAGAACTGCTGGAGCGCCTACGGCGCCGGGTTGCCGGCGGTGCGGGTGACGACGCTGAGCGCGGTCGATGCGAATGGAGAGAAGTGGGTGCGTGCGGGGACCAAGGGACGCGGCGTGTGGCAGGCCGAACTGGCCAGCCAGGCGCTGAAGAACACCACGGCAACCGCGACGATTGGCCCGGCAACGCTGAATTTTGCCTCACAGACGGTGGGCACCGCGAGCGGGGCGGAGAGTCTGACGATTCGGAACACAGGTGCGGTGGCCCTGACGCTGGCTACGCCGACGGTGACGAGCAGCGATTTTATTCTGAGCAACCAGTGCCCGGCGAGCCTGGCGGCGGGGGCTTCATGCGCGATCTCGATCGTGTTTGCACCGACGGCGACGGGGCAGCGCAGCGCGGTGGTGACGGTGCCGGCGAATGTGCGGAGTGGCGTGCTGACGGCCAATGTGCAGGGCGTGGGCACGCAGCAGAGCACCATTGTGCTGACCCCGCTGCGGCTGGATTTTGGATCGGTGCGCATCGGGCAGACGAGCCCCGTGCAATACGTAACGGTCGCGAATACAGGCAAGCTGGTCGCGGGACTGAAGCCGTTGAGCATCAGCGGGCCGTTTGCCATCTCCGCGAATACATGCAGCACGACGCTGGCGGTGAATACGAGCTGTACGGTGGGTGTGGTGTTTTCGCCGAAGGTGTCGGGCGCGGCGTCCGGCAGCCTGGTGGCCACGGACGATGCCGGCACGCAGTCCGCATTTTTGAGCGGGAACGGGCAGACTGGCCCGACTGATGCGCTGAGCGCCACGGCGCTGAGCTTTGCCGCGCAGGCCATCGGGACGACGAGCGCGGCGCAGCAGGTGACGGTGACGAACACCGGCGACAGCGCGCTGACCAACATCAAGGTGCAGGTGACGGGCGACTTCGCGGTGACGAACCTGTGCGGGATCTCGTTGCCGGGTCACAGCACCTGCGCGCTCCAGGTGGTGTATTCGCCCAAGGCGGTGGGAGCGGAGCGCGGCCAAATGACGATCCAGGATGCGCTGGGCGCGCAGGCGGTGGCGTTGAGCGGCACGGGCACGCCGCCGGCGACGGGCAGCGGCATGACGGCGACGCTCTCGCCCTTGACTATCGATTTCGGTATCCAGGGCGTGAACTCGATCTCGCCGCCGCAACTGCTGACGGTGATCAACACAGGCACGAATGCGTTGAGCGGCATTTCGGTAGCGGCGAGCCAGGGCTTCGCCATCGCCAACAACGCCTGCACGGTCGCGGTGGCGCCGGGGGCAAGCTGCACGGTGGGGGTCACCTTTGCTCCGCAGGTGACGGGGACGCAGGATGGCACGGTGCAGGTGATGGCCAGCGGAGTGAGCGCGCCGCTCAATGTGCCGGTGACGGGCGCGGGCGCCGACTTTCAACTGAGCGTGCAGGGCGCATCGAGCAGCACGGTAACCGGCGGGAGCAGCGCGACCTATCAACTGCTGCTGACGCCGCTGGGCGCGTCGGCGGGGCCGATCACCTTCACCTGCACAGGCGCCCCGGCGGGAAGCACCTGCGCGACCAACCCGCCGAACGTGACGATGACAGGAACGGGTGCGACGGCGACCATCCAGGTGACGGTTGCGACGGCAGCGGCGAGCGCGCACTCGGGGCCGCCGGCGACGCCATGGAGTGGCAAGTCAGCGGCCGGCGCGGTGCTGGCCTGCTGCCTGGTGCTGTGGCGCAGACGGGGATGGGCAGCATCGCTGGAGCGCTGGCGCGTTCTGCTGGTGCTGGGCGCATTGTGCCTGGGGCTGACGGGATGCGGGCTTTCCATCAACGGCGGAGCCTCGACGGGATCGGGGGGCGGCACTGGCAGCCAGGGCGCGTACACGATCACGGTAGCGGCGAGTGCGCCGGGTGTGTCGCATGCGGTTACATTGAATTTGACAGTGGAGTGATAACGACCGTCCATGCTGCCAGGCGAGACGATGGTCCTCAAAAAAGCATGAGTTACTGTTAGGTCTGAATGAACATTGGCGATCCCGCTCTGGTATCCCGCTTTGCGATCGGCCTGGGTTGCCTGCTTCTCTTTTTAGGGCTTTCCCGGCCGGTAGGCAGGATCGTCGATCAGGAGAGACTGTCGCGACATCTCTTCGCCATCATCGCGGCTAGCCGTGTCTGCTTTTTCGCGCTTATCTTCCTTGTGCTGAAGATGAAACCGCACGGGGACGTCATCGGCTTTTACTATCCGCAGGCGCTCTCGGTGATGAAGGGCATGGTGCCGTATCGCGATTTCCCTTCGAGTTACGGCTTTTTGCACCCCTATCTCGATGCCGCAGTCTTATACATCCATAACAGCAGCCTTACTCTGATCTTCCTGTCGATTGTGCTGGAGATGGCAGCTTTGGGCGTCTGGTATCGGCTGGCAGGCGATCTTATTCAGTCTCAGACGGCTCTACGGCCAAGGCTCAACCAGGCATTGTTGTTCTATCTCTGCAACTCCATCAGCATCTTTACCATTGCGGTCGATGGAACTAACAATGCAATCCTTGCTTTGGGGCTCGGACTCTCCATTGCTTTTCTCTGGCGGCGCAGTGAGTTCGCTTCGGGCATGAGCTTCAGCATGTCGCTCCTGCTGGCCAAGATTCTTCCACTCATCTTTCTTCCTTTGTTCATCGTGACTGCACGCAGCCGATGGAAGTGGCTGGCCGGATGCGCACTGCCTCTCATATTGCTCGGTGGCGTAGCTGCCATTCTGCATTTGAACGTGCTGCAGCCGTTTCAGCTGGAGGGTGGGCTTGGGATCGAATCCAACCTGCCTTATCTGCTATCGGCCGTAACCGGTGCACACATTCGGCCGCAGATCTTCCAGGTGTTCGGCGGGAGCATGCTGTTGCTGGCTGCGGCGTGGTATGGGTGGAAGCTTCATCTCTACAGAAGCGTTATGGGGCTCAGTATCGCCAGTTTAGGGCTCCTCTCGCTGCTCCTGCTGCTCGCTCCGAAGGCGTGGCCAGTCTATTACGAGATGCTGCTGTTTCCATTTTGCTGGGTAGTTGCCGGCTTAGGGCTTTCGGGCAGAGTCTGGGCTCTCGTCTTGCTTGCCGTCGCGGGCGTCCAGGCGAGCTTCTGGTTCACCGTGCTGCACAGTGCGCCGCCATGGGCGCTCCATCCGCAACTGGTCGCGCTTCAGCCGCAGGCTCTCCTATATCTCCTGCTGCTCAGCCTGCTTGTTTGTGGCTACGCGCTGCTGGCATTTCTCTGTGCGCATGTGATGGCAAAGAGGTCGGACCCACTCTTGTAGCGGATGCGCTGGCCTGCGCAAGGTGCAGTTCTGTTGAACCGGCTTGTTACAATCTTCGCCTGCATGCAGCGAGAATTGACGAGAGCAGGATCGAACGATAGCGATAGAGAACGTGGCTCAGAAAAGGCGACGTAATAAACTGTCGGGACTGAATTCGAGAAGCATAGCGATGCAGTAGCGAACGGCAGTTGAGCGGTCAAGAGGGTGAATAGATGGCGATGGCGCAGCGCATGGGGTGGACCGCACCGTCCAGTGCCGGCTTCGCGCCGTCATCCGCCGGGCAGGTAAGCCTCGCCTGGATTGTTCGGACGACCCTGAGCCTCTGTTTTCTAACAGCGTTTCTGGAGTACGAGGTTTACAGCGGCATTG
This sequence comes from uncultured Acidobacteriaceae bacterium, assembly GCA_963750845.1. Taxonomy (GTDB): domain Bacteria; phylum Acidobacteriota; class Terriglobia; order Terriglobales; family Acidobacteriaceae; genus KBS-83. The sequence goes on along the minus strand of CAVVSP010000024.1, from coordinate 292,107 downwards.
CGCTCTATGTGCCGGTGGCGATCTTCGCCTTGTGCGGTCTGCTGGTGCTGTGCGGGCGGCAACGCAACGACCGGGTGCAACACATTCTGAGCGGCGGCGGCCTGTGGTTTGCGGCGGTGCTGTTTGGCGAAGTGGTGTCCTATAGTTCGCGCGATTCCTACTCTGTGGCTTATGGACTTTTATTTACCGTGGTCTTTCTTTGCGCGCGGCTGATTGTGCAGGAGATTGGCGTGCCGAACATGGTGCTCGCCTATTCGCAAGCGGGAATAATTACGGTCTGCACGATTCTGCTCTCCGGCAGGCACACGCTGTTTGCCGGCGCGTCCGGGCGATTCAACGGGGGTACCCGCGCGCATCCCAATCTTCTCTCGTTCATTTTGGCGGGCTATTTTCCAGTCATCGTATGGCGCGCAATGGAGGAGAAGATACGGTGGAGGAAGTGGGCGCTGGCCGGGCTGTCTATTGCCTGCTTTGGCCTGATTTTCATAACCGGATCGCGTGGCAGTCTGGCAGCCGTGCTCGTCGCCGCCGGGGCCATGCTGCTTCGCGGCATGGCCAGTGGCTGGCTGCAAAAGGTTCGGATACGGCATCTGCATATCATCCTCGTTCTGCTTGCGATTCCACTCGTGGTGTTTTTCATGCTGCAACACGATCGCATTGGGCGCCTGGGGAGTTTTCTGAATGATTTTCTGTCGTTGTCGACCAGCCAGCGCGGCCTGAAGTCGGGCCTGTCCGGACGCACCAACATCTGGGATATAGCGTTCCGTCTTCTGCGCACGCACAATCGATGGCTATTCGGTTTCGGCTACCGGGCGGGGGACCGCATGGTGGGCACCATCGACAACGGTTACGTTCAGTTGTTGTTTGAGAGCGGCCTCATTGCGGGCTCTCTGATATTCGGCAGCATGCTGCGGGTCTTCTATTTGTTGTGGCGCGCCTCGCACCCTCGCGAAAACAACGCCTGGACGCGCTACTACATGATGCTGTGGTGCCTGATGATCGTGTATTTCCTGAATAACATCTCAGCTCGCTACCTGTTCAGCTTCGGCAGCCCCTTCTCGCTGTGCGTTCTTTGCCTGATGGCGGCATCGCGGCGGGAGCTGGTCGGTGGGGGTATGCGCACGCGTGTGATGCAGGAGGTGAAGCCGCCCCCGCGCGCGCGCGGAAGAGACGCTGCTGTGGAGCCGCTCCGCGCGTGATCGGCGACGGCCGCGGCAATCGGCTTCGGCCAATCAGGGAAAGTTCTTTCGCATTTCGCCGGGGAGAATCGAAACAGGCATGCGCAGAAGCCGCATAGGCTCTACACTAGGGAGGGCCCAGGGCAGCGTCGCCTTGCCAAGGATTGGTCCAAGGATTGTTCAAGGAGTGAAACGAGCGTCGCGTGCCGATGACCGCCGAATCGGCGCGCTGCAAACCCCCAAATATGAGTCGACGTTTAACGCGCTTTTCCTGGAGGTTGACACGGACCAATGCCAGTTCTTGTGACCTTTCTTTGCGGCAAGACCACGTCAAGTGGATTTCCGCCGTTCAACGCAGCAGGAAAAATGCATTAACGGTCTTTCTGGCGAGCGCTCTGTCCCTTGCGATTCTGCAACCGCTAGCGGCACAGAGCCAGAGCGGCTGCGATCCGAGCACGTCTTACTGCGGCGGCACTGGATCCGGCGCGCAGATCCAACTGCCCAGTCTGCAGCAGCAGACCACAGTGCCGGGAGCCACGCAGACGCAGCAGAATCCTTACGGTGCCGGTGGCGCCTCCGGGGCCAACAGCAATATCTATACCGGCCCGGTGCAGTCGATGGACCTGCAGCCCGTACCAAACTATGTCGACAACCTGAACGGCCTGGGCGGCCGCACAGAAGGCACCAGCGCGCGTTCGTACCCGCTCTACTACCAGCGTTTCTTTGCGCCGGACCAGCCAACCGACTTTCAGCGGATGGTCTACGCGTCGGTGGGCCAGATGCTTCCGCTGTATGGCGCGAAGCTCTTCCTGCAGAGCCCCAGCACCTTCGCGCCGGTGGATCAGGTGCCGGTGACGTCGAATTACGTGGTGGGGCCGGGCGATCAACTGCTGATCCGCGTGTGGGGTCAGATGAACTTCAACGCCGAGGTGACGGTAGACCGGGAAGGCATGGTGTATGTGCCGCACGTGGGCGCGATTCACGTGGGCGGGCTTCCCTACGGCGATCTGGAGAAGCAGGTGCGCGCCGGGGTTGGCCGCATCTACAAGAACTTCGACGTCTCAGTAAACCTGGGGCAATTGCATCCCATCCGCATCTTCGTTACCGGACAGGCGCGTTATCCGGGCAGCTATACGGTGAGTTCGCTGAGCACGCTGGTCAGCGCGATCTTTGCTACGGGCGGCCCTGCGCCGCAGGGGTCGTTGCGCCATATCCTGCTGCGGCGCAACGGCGCCACGATCGCGGATTTCGACATGTACGACCTGCTGGTGAACGGAGACAAGTCGCACGATGTGGGTTTGTTGCCGGGGGACGTGGTCTATTTCCCTCCGGCTGGACCGCAGGTAGCGGTGTATGGCAGTGTGCGATCGCCGGCAATTTACGAGCTGAAGGATGCAAAGGAGACGTCCACGCTTGGAGATGTGCTGGCGGACGCAGGCGGCCTGACGAGTACGGCCTCGCTGTCGCGCGCATCGCTGGAGCGTATCGATCAGGATCAGCACCAGCTGGCAGAGGACGTGGTACTGAATGCCGCGGGCAAAAACACACCGATGCGCGACGGGGATGTTGTGCGCGTGTTGCCGATTTCGCCGAGCTTCGACAAAACGGTGACGGTGCGCGGCAACGTGGCCGACCCGGGGCGGTTTGGGTGGCATCCGGGGATGAAGCTGAGTGAGCTGTTGCCCAACAGCGAATCGCTGGTGACGCGAGACTACTGGCAGAAACGGAACCAGTTGGGGCTGCCCAGTCCGGTATTCCAGCCGGACTACGCGCAACGCTTCACTGCGTATCGCCAGACGCAAGCGGAGAGCCAGCGGCAGTACTTCCTTTATCTGCAGCGCGACCAGGAGAAGCGGCTCTACGATCAGCAGCAGGCGACGCAGAGTACGCAGCAGGGTCAGGGTTCGACAGGAGCCTCCGGAACCGGATCGGCGGCGAGCGCTACGGCGCCATCTTCGGACCTGAACGCCCAGACGGCGACGTCGAACAACAATAATGCATATGGCAGCTCCGGCAACGAAGCGCCGCCTCCGGAAGAACAGCTACCGGGGACGGTCCCGAATCAGCCGCCGCAGACGAACCAGACCACGATTCCGCGGAACAATACCATCGGCGGCGGATCGCTGGCCGATGAGCAGCGCATGGCGCGGACGGAAAACACTTCGACTGCGCGTTACCTGAACGATGTGTCACTGATGGCGCCGGAGATCGACTGGTCGTACGCGGTGATCGAGCGCATGGATCCGGTGACGCTCAAGACCACCCTGATCCCGTTCGATTTAGGCAAGCTGGTGCGGGAGCACGACCCCAGCCAGGATCTGGCGGTAGAACCGCACGACGTCATCACCATCTTCTCGCAGGCGGACATCCTGGTGCCGCAGAGCCAGCAGACCAAGCTGATCCGGATCGAGGGCGAGGTGGAGCATGCGGGCATCTATAGCGCGGAGCCCGGTGAGACGCTGCGTCACCTGATCGAACGCGCCGGGGGGCTGACGCCGAACGCATATCTCTTTGGAGCGGAGCTGACCCGGGAATCGACGCGCATCGTGCAGCAACAGCGGCTGGACGATTACGTCACCCAGCTGGAGCTGGCTACCGACCGTTCGGGCGCTGCGAGCGCTGCGGGCGCGATCTCGCCCACGGACCAGACGGCAAATGCGGCGTCGCTTGCGGCTACACAACTGCTGATCACGCGACTGCGGCAACTGCGCGCGAGCGGGCGCGTGGTGCTGGCGCTGGCCCCGGACGCGGACAGCGTGGACAATCTGCCGAATCTGCCGCTGCAGGATGGCGACCGGTTCATCGTTCCGCCGAAGCCTTCCAGTGTGAACGTGGTGGGCGCGGTCTACGAGCAGAGCTCGTTCCTGTTCGATTCGCAGCGACGTGTCTTTGGTTATATGAAGCAGGCAGGCGGCGCGAACCGCGATGCTGACAGCAAACATGCGTTCGTCATCCGCGCAGACGGCTCGGTGATGAGCCGCGAATCGGCGAAGACCTTCTGGGGCAATGAATTCGACCAGGCTCGCATCCATCCCGGCGACACGATCGTCGTGCCGGAGAAGACGTACCGGGGCAATGGCATCCGAACGCTGCTCAACTTCTCGCAACTCTTCTCCTCCATCGCCCTGGGAGCCGGGGCGCTCGCGGTGATCACAAATTGAACCGGACTGTTGAAGCAAAGCAGGATGCAATCGAACAGGGGAACGTCCGCAGGCTGGATCTGCTGGATGTGCTGCTGGCCTTTGCGCAGCGCAAGTGGCTGATCCTCGGGTGGGCTCTAGCGGGTGTAGTGATCGCGATCATTGCGATTCTTCGCTCGACGACGCTATACAAGGCGCAGGCGACGATTATGCCGCCGGAGCAACAGCAGTCCAGCGCCGCGCTGCTGAGCCAGCTTGGCGCGCTGACGGCATTTGCCGGGGTGGGCAGCAACCTGGGATTGAAAAATCCCGCGGACCTGTACATCGCGATTCTGCAGACGAACCTGGTAGCGGACAACATGGCCAACCACTTCCACCTGATGGATGTGTACAAGATCTCAGACCTGGATGCGGCGGCCGGCCGGCTGCGAAAGCGCTCGAAATTTGTCGCCAACAAAGATGGCTTGATCCAGATCTCGGTGGAGGACCAGGATCCGAAATTCGCGGCTGCATTGGTCAATGGCTATGCCGAGGAGCTGTTTCACCAGAACAACCGGCTTGCCATCGGCGCAGCGTCCCAGCGGCGTCAATTTTTCCAGCAGCAACTTGCCGAAGAGAAGGATCACCTGGCAGATGCCGAGATCGCGCTGAAGCAGACGCAGCAATCCACCGGCGTGCTGCAGGTGAGCGGGCAGGCGGGGAACATTATTGCCCAGGAGGCCAGCATCCATGCCAATATCACGAGCCACGAGGTTCAGCTTGGCGCGCTGCTCGCCTCATCCACCGAGCAGAATCCGGACGTGGTGCGCCTGCGTGACGAACTAAAAGGCTTGCGCGAGCAACTGCTGCTACTGCAGAAGGGCAGCAACGGCCTGATGCTGTCGCAGCGGGAGTTTACCGGGGCCGGTCTGGAGTACATCCGCAAGGAGCGCGATCTGCAGTACCACCAGACGCTCTACGACCTGCTGTTGCGGCAACTGGAGGCGGCCCGCATCGATGAGGCCAAGGCGTCGCCGACGGTGCAGATGGTGGATCCACCGCAAATCCCGAAGGTGAGGTCGTGGCCGAAGCCGTTCATCTTCATACTGGCTGGGCTGGTGATCGGCACCATGTTTGGCTGCATCCGGGTTGCCGTGATCTATGTGTACGACTATGCGGAAACGGACCCCCGCCTGCGTGATCGTTACGCGCAAGTAAAACAGGCGATGCACCTTCGGGGCTAGCGTGGCGGGCGAGAGCTCAACCCATCGCACACGGATCTTTGCCGTGATTGTGCTGTACAAGCAACGCCCATCTGCATCGATGACGGTTGCGACGCTGGCGCGTGCGTTGCGCGAGAATCACTCCGTCGACTGTTACGTACAGATTTGGGACAACAGCCCTTCCGGCGAGATTTCTCCGGGCGAGCTGCCCGAAGGTTTCCGGTATCGCGCGGCACCGGTGAATCGCGGCCTCTACACCGCCTATGAAGACGCCCGTCTCGCGGCGCACGCGCCAGGCACTCCTGGGTCGCCGGAAGGGTACGACTGGCTGCTGACCCTGGATCAGGACACGGCGCTTCCGGCGGATTTTTTTACTGCGATCGAGCCGGGACTGCGTGCTGCGAAGGACGATCCGCGGATTGGCGCGATTGTGCCGCATCTTGCGGAGGGCGAGCGGATGCTGTCGCCGGCCTATGTGGGACGGTGCCGGACCCAGCCGTTGCCGGCATCGTTTGCGGGAGTGCCGGCGCGCGAGGCGCGTGCGTTCAACTCGGCAGCGCTGCTGCGGGTGGAGGCGCTGGATGCGATCGGCGGATTCGATCCGTGCTTTTGGCTGGACCACCTCGATTGCTGGCTGCATCATCAGCTCTACTTGCATGGCCGGCGCATGTACGTGCTGGATTCGGTGCATCTGGAGCATCAGCTCTCGCTGCTGAATTACAAAGAACGTCTTTCCATCGAGCGCCTGCGAAATTTTCTGGCAGCGGAGTCGGCGTACTTTGACCTTTACGGCGCACCGCTCGCGGGTGCCGGATACAGCCTGGAGCTTGCAGGGCGGCTGGTGAAACAGATGCTTCGGAGGGAGACGCGGCAGGTGCGGAGAGCGACCTGGAACGCGCTATGGCAGCGGCTCACCGTGACGAAGAGCAGGCGAGTGGCTGCGTGGCGAGAGTCAATGGGCGGCTGGCCGGGAGCCAGGCCGGCAGGGAATTGCTGATGCCGCAACCGCATGCGCCGCAGCAGGTGGCCGCTGCGCCGGTGCATGCGCTGGCAGTTGTCGTGCTGTATCGCAGGGCGCCCGATGAGTCACTCGATGCGTCCAAAACGCTGACCGGCCTGGCACAGGCGTTTGCGGAGGACGCGTCGCTGGCGCGGCAACTGGACGTGCTGCTGTGGGACAACAGCCCGGAGCGTCTCTCTGAGCAGGCTAAGGAGCGTTCGCTGCCATTTGCGTTTACCTATCAACATGCGATTCAAAACCAGGGGGTCAGCGGCGCCTACAATGCCGCGACGGTGCTGGCGGAGCAGCGCGGTTGTGCGTGGCTGCTGCTGCTGGACGACGATACCTCGGTGACCGCGGAGTTTCTGCGCGGGATGCTTGGCCATGCCGCACAGGTCATGCAGGATGAACTCACGGAGGATGAACGCATCGCAGCAGTTACGCCGTTCCTGTATGCCGGATCGTTTTGCATGTCACCGCGGCTGTGGCGTTTTGCCCGGCATGTGCCGCTTCCGCTTCCGGCGCATCCATATACGGAGACGCGATCGATCTTTGCAGCTAACAGCGGGACACTGATGCGGGTGCGAGCGCTGGAGGCGATTGGAGGCTACAACCCGCGGTTCTGGCTGGACTTCTCGGATATCGAGGTCTTTCACCGGCTGCACCGGCACGGATTTTCCGTGCGCGTGGCCGGCGATCTCCGGCTGGAACATGAGATGGCGATGCTGGACTACGATCGCCGGATGACCCCGGAGCGCTTCGCCGCGTTTCTTGCGGCGGAGAGCGACTTTATGGATCTGTATCGCGGGCCGCTGGAGCGCGTGATGCACCTGCTGCGGCTGGCGGCGCGCGTGATGCACCAGAGGAGCTATGCGGACCCGACGTTTGCGCGGTTGAGCCGGCAGGCGCTGCGGGAGCGGTTGACGACGCGGCGAGCGGCGCGGCTGGCCCGGCACGAACAGGCCCGGCATGACCGGATGAGGAGCGCGGGTGCGAATCGCGGTTGACCACCAGGTGACATCGCTGCAGGATGCAGGCGGCATGTCGCGCTACCACTACGAGCTGGCGCGGCAGCTTCGCGGACGCGAAGGTGTTGCGATGGATCTGCTGCTCGGCGGAGAGAGTTCGGTGCTGCCGTTCGCGGAGCTGGAAGGCGACGGCGTGCGGGTGGAGAGCTGGAAGAGCCGGCTGAGGCCCGGCTATCCGCGCTACGCGATGAATGCGATGTGGACGGCCGCGATCGCGCCGTTACGTGAGCGATACGACGTCTATCACGCGAGTTATCAGCGATGGGAGCCGGCGATTCGGCATCGCGCGCTGGTGGCGACGCACCATGATGCGACGCAGGAGAGATTTCCCGAGCTGTTTCGGAATGCCGCGGCGATCCGCGCGCGCAAAGGCAGGCTCTATCGGCGAGCCGATCTGGTGATCTGCGTCTCGGAATCGGCACAGCAGGATTTGATGGAGATCTACGGAGTGGAAGAGGCGAGGACGCGCCTGGTGCACCATGGGGTGACGCCGGTAGCCGAGACGGTGGGCTCATTCGATGACGGCGATGCCCGGTCCTATGTGCTGTATGTGGGATCGCGGAGTGCGTATAAGAACTTCTTTGCGCTGGTGCAGGCATTTGCGATGGCCGATAGCGCGGGCCCGATGCGGCTGGTGGTGGCGGGCGGCGGCGCATGGAGCGACGCGGAGCGCGCAGCGATCGCCGAGCATGGGCTGGAAAATCGCGTGGTGCTGCTGCCGCGTGTCGATGAGGCGCGGCTCGGCGCGCTCTATCGTGGTGCTGCCCTGTTCGTGTATCCGAGCTTGTATGAGGGATTTGGATTGCCGCCGCTGGAGGCGATGAGCGCGGGTTGTCCGGTGCTGGTGAGCCGCACGTCGTCGCTGCCGGAGATCTGCGGCGATGCCGCGCACTACTTTGATCCGGCCACGAAGGGCGCGCTGGAGCAGGAACTGCAGCGGCTGCTGAGTGACGCCGCGCTGCGCATCGCGAAGGTCGAAGCCGGACGCGCGCGAGTGGGGCGATACACTTGGGAATCGGCTGCCACGGGGACGCTCGCGGTCTATCGCGAAGCTCTGGCGCGAAGCTCTGGATCGGGCCTATGAACGACGCCGGAGTGCAGCCTCTTACGGCTGAAAGCATTCCCCGCAGCCTGCCATTTTGCTCATGCGAATTCTGCTCCTGAACCAGGCCTTTTATCCCGACGTCGTCGCGACGGCGCAGTACCTGACCAGCCTGGCGGAGGCGTTGGCCGGGCGCGGGCACGAGGTACGGGTGCTGGCGTCTCGTCGCGCCTATGACGATCCGGCGCGGCGTTTTGCCAAGCGCGAGCGATATGCCGGCATCGAGATCGAGCGCGTAGGCGGCACGGGATTTGGAAAAGATGCGAAGTGGCGCCGCGCCCTGGATTTTGGCAGCTTTCTGCTGCGGGCAGCGCTGCGCGTTCTGACGACGCGACGCGTCGACTGCGTGGTGGCCCTGACGTCGCCACCGCTGGTGGCGGCACTGGCGGCATTGCGCTGTCGCATGAGCGGCGAGCGGTTTGTGTACTGGGTGATGGACATGAATCCGGACGAGGCGCTGGCGGCCGGATGGCTGCGGCCGGGGGCCGTGGCCTGGCTGCTGGAGCGGATTTCGCGCTTCACGCTGCATGCGGCCGACGCGGTGGTGGTGCTGGACCGGTATATGGAGCAGCGCGTGTTGGCCAAAGGAGTGGCGGCGAAGCGGGTGTGGGTGGTGCCGCCGTGGTCCATGGACCGGTATGCGTATTTTGACCCTGACGGACGAAGCGCCTTCCGGGAGCGGCACGGGCTGAAGGGGAAGTATGTGGTGATGTACTCCGGAAACCACAGCCCGGTGCATCCGCTGGATACGCTGCTGGAGGCGGCGATCCGGCTGCAGGCAGACCCGCGCTTCCGCTTTGTTTTTGTGGGGGGCGGGAGCGAGTTTGGCCGGCTGCGCGGGGTGGCCCAGGGGCAGGGGCTGGCCAACGTCAAGTTTCTGCCGTATCAGCCGATAGAATCGCTTGCCGGCTCGCTTTCCGCCGCGGATCTGCAGGCCGTGGTGCTGGGAAGCGCGATGGTGGGGACCATCCATCCTTCCAAGCTGTACAACATTCTGGCGGTGGGCAGCCCGGTGCTGTACGTGGGTCCGGAGCGGAGCCACATCAGCGATGCCATGGAGCAGAACCACATCTCAGGCAACTACATACGTGTGGATTTCGGGGACGCGGCCGGCCTGGCGGCCTGGCTGGCGGCGGATTGGGTGAACTGGAACGAGGGGGGGCGAGCGATGGTGGGCCCCGCTGCCCGCAACTATTCGCAGGAGTTGCTGTTACCACAGCTTGTTCAGATAATTGAAGGATAGGGTGGAAATCGGGTGATTTGGTGTATCGTCTATTGTTGTCAAAGCGTAAATGTATGAAAAGTATTGGGCTACTGCCCATGGTGTACTTTTTACTACGTGGTAAAGATAGCAATCTAGTCAGTACGCAAGAGTAAACTCGTTCCGCAGAGATTTCCGATTCAGACTGTGCAGTCGAAACGGCATTTCAGAGCAGTACAGTAGCGGTACTTTTACGATAATTTCATGAGTACGTACCTTATCTGCGTATGAGATAGGGCTGGCTGTGAGCGGGAATGACTTCCCTTGACGCGGGTGGCTTCAGTTTGGCGCGACACATTCAATCGGCGGTATTTGAACTTGGATAACCCGATGTTCGATTCCCCCGCTGCATCTGAATTAGCAGGATGCGGCCTAGACCTTAACACGCCAGAGCGGGGAGAGAAATCCCTGCGGTGCGCCGAACAGACGGGCAAAAAGTGTATCCAAGGATACTGAATGAGTTCATTTGAAACCTCACGTAGTCTCTCCGTTCAACCTTTATGGAATGACTACTCGCGAAAGAGCGCCGGTCCCCTTCGGGAGGAACGGCTGCGTGGAGGCGGGGCCTCAGCGGTTGCGTACGATGAAGTTGAGGTAGAGGTCGAGTCCGGGGTCGTTCCAAGCGGGAGCGAATGGTCACTTTCCTCTCTGCGCCGCGGGATGGATTTCGTCCTGGCGTTTTTCGGCCTGCTTCTGTTCTCGCCCGTCTTTGGGATCCTTGCAATCGCGGTGCGGCTCAGCTCCGCCGGCCCGATCATCTTTCGCCAGCAGCGGGTAGGCCGGCTGGGGCAGTTGTTCACCATCTACAAGTTCCGCACCATGGAGGCTCAGCCGCAGCCGAAGGGTCTTTCTGTCACGCGGCATGGCGACCGCCGGGTGACCCAGGTGGGACGCCTTCTTCGCCGCTACAAGCTGGACGAGCTGCCGCAGCTGGTCAATGTACTCTTCGGAGACATGAGCCTGGTGGGACCACGGCCCAAGCTTCCCGACCACCAGCATCGCCAGGCGCAGTCCATGCCGTTCCGGCCCGGCATTACGGGCGCGGCCACGCTGGTCTTCCGCTGCGAAGAGGAGATGCTGCGGCAGATTCCGGAAGAACAGATCGAGGCATTCTGCAAGTACAAGCTGACTCCGTACAAGACGAACCTGGACTTCGCGTATGCGGAGCGCGCCAGCTTCCGCAGTGATATGGCGCTGATGCTGCGCACGGCACAGGTGTGCGTGATTCGCAGCAAGGCGAGGCCGCCGCAACCGAGCGCGATTGTCTAAAGCGCATCCCGATCATCAGCCTGAAATACGCTCTATACTCGAAAACAGATGCGAAGATGAGGCCCAGCCGGGCCTCATGTTGCGTGCGCGGGAATCATGACAGAGCGAGCGAGCGAGAAATCCATCCAGACAGTCTCTGACGAGCAGGTGCGGCAGGTTGCGGCGCTTGCGAACCTTGAACTCACGCCGGAAGAGCTTCCGGCGATGGGGCGCGACCTGAACGCCATCCTGGGCTACATTGCGCAGTTGAATGAGCTGGATGTGAAGAATGTCGCGCCGATGGCGCAGGTGTCTGAAATCATTTCCGGACGCGGCGGGCGCGGAAGCCGAGACGCCGCTGCGGGAAGACACGCCTGTGCCGTGCCTGGAGCGTGCGCCGGTGATGCAGGCGGCGCCGGAGACCGATGGCGCATTCTTCAAAGTTCCGCAGGTGATTGGGCGATGAGCGTCGAGACGAGTGCTGCGACCGCGATGACCCTGCGCGAAGTGGGGCAGGGCGTTATCTCCGGCAAGGTGAAGGCCGCGGAGCTGGTGAGCGGCTACCTGGAGCGCATTGCGGCGCGCAATCCGGAGATCAACGCGTATCTTTCGGTGGCCAATGAGAGCGCGCAGCGTACCGCCGAGGACCTGGACGCGGCGGCGCGGCGAGGCGATCCGCTAGGCCCGCTGGCCGGCGTGCCGATGGGCATCAAGGACGTGATCGCGATGGAGGGCATGGCGGCGACCGCGGGCTCGCGGATTCTTGAGGGCTACACGCCGCCCTACACGGCGACCGCGGTGCGCCGGTTGAAGGCAGCGGGCGCGGTGATGCTGGGCAAGCTGAACTGCGATGAGTTCGCGATGGGCTCGTCGAACGAGAACTCGGCGTATGGCGTGGTGCGGAATCCCGCGGCGCTCGATCGCGTGCCGGGCGGCTCGAGCGGCGGCTCGGCTGCCGCGGTGGCGGCGGAGATGGCTGCGGCGACGCTGGGCACGGACACGGGCGGCTCGATCCGGCAGCCGGCATCGTTCTGCGGCGTGGTGGGCGTGCTGCCGACCTATGGGCGCGTATCGCGCTACGGGCTGATCGCGTTTGCGTCGTCGCTCGATCGCATCGGGCCGTTTGCGCGGACGGTGGAAGACGCGGCGACGGTGCTGGGCGTGATCGCGGGACACGATCCACTGGATGCAACGTCGTCGGAGCGGCCGGTGCCGGATTACGTGGCCGAGTGCAGAAAGCCGGTAGAGGGTCTGCGCGTCGGCGTGCCGGCGGAGTACTTCGCCGGAGGGCTGGACGCGGAGGTGAAGCTCGCCGTAGAGAAGGCAATCGAGTCGCTTCGCGCGCAGGGTTGCGTCATCACGCCGGTGTCCTTGCCGCACACGCGCTACGCGGTGCCGACCTACTATGTGCTGGCGACGGCGGAGGCGAGCGCGAACCTGGAGCGTTTCGATGGCGTGCGCTATGGATACCGGGCGCCCGGCGTGAAGACGCTCTCCGAGATGTATCGCGAGACGCGCGATGGCGGCTTTGGGCGCGAGGTGAAGCGGCGCATTCTGCTGGGCACGTATGTGCTGAGCGCGGGCTACTACGACGCGTACTATCGCAAGGCGCAGCAGGTGCGGCGCGTGCTGGCGGAGGATTTTCTGAAGGCGTTTGCGCAGGTGGATGTGATCGTGACGCCGACCGCGCCCACGCCGGCCTTTCGTATCGGCGAGAAGACCGACGATCCGGTGTCGATGTATCTCGCGGACATCTACACGGTGACTGCGAGTCTGGCTGGGATCTGCGGCGTGTCCGTGCCGTGCGGCGTGTCGAGCGAGGGTCTGCCGATTGGCGCGCAGGTGCTTGGTCCGCATTTTGGTGAGGGCACGGTTTTTCGTGCCGCGCGCGGCATCGAACGTCGTGCCATTTAGGCAAGCTGCTCACACGGATCAGCGAAGCTTCTCCGATGGTCCGGCCGCCGGAACCTTCTGTCTTCGCATGGTTTTCCTGCTACTTGACGCCCTTGCTGGCATCCCACGCGCCCTGCTCTTTGCGCACCATGACGATTTCGCCGATGTGATAGGCGTTGTGCGTGGCGATATTCGCGATAGTGGGTGCCCACTGGGCGAGTTGTGCGTCCGTCGCTGACTCGACTGCCTTTTCGATGCCGGTCATCACCTCATCGAGTTGATGGACGGTGTCGTTCCACTGTTTCGCGTCGAATTTATCGAAGGTCTCCGTGTTTTCGCCCTTGAAGTTTGGGCGAGGGTGGCCCTGGAATGTGGCGAGCGACCGCGAATTCCAGAAGACAAGGTGATAGGTAAGCTGTCCGACGGAGTGGTTGCCTTTGCCGTCGGTCCAGTTGGCCTGCTCTGGGGTGAGGTTGGCGACGGCGACATTCGAGCAGACGAACCAGTCGCTCTTGTCATGGGTGCTGTGCAACTGGTCGAGCAGGATGGAGCGCAGGGTGGGGGCGGGCTTCTTCTGCGGCGTCTGTGCTCCGGCGTTCAGTGTGAAGGCCAGCGCCAGCGCGAGGATGAGTGGCTTCATGCGGTTCCCTCAAGAAAGGATTTTGCATTCAGTTGTGTCGGCGGCCAGTCTATTGCGGGCGGGGGCTGATTGTGCCTGATTTTGTGACGAAACGATGCTCTGCGGTGGCGAGCGTGATTGGCGGTGTTCTAGAGCGGCTGATAATAGCGCGCTTCCGGGCTGGCGCAGGCGAGGCAGAGGCGCTGGCCTTCGCGTTCGACGAAGCGGTCGTAGTTGATGCCTTCGCCGCACTTTGCGCAGGCGAGGCGGTCGCCTTTGTAGCCGGGAAATTCCTTGGGCGGCAGGGTGACGCGGACCCATTCTTCGGTGAAGAGGTCGGCATCGGAGCATTTCGCGGTAGGCGAGCATCTGCTGCTGGTTCTTGTTGTCGATCTCGGGGTGCAGGGCGCGGGCCAGCTCCTTCGACGATTCGCGGGCGGCGATGCGGATGGCGCGGTCGCTCGGAATGTCGATGAAGGTGGCGGCCATCTTGCCCCAGTCGCGGAATTTGAGCGCGCGCTTGCCCAGGCGGCAGCCGGTGACGACGCCGATGGCGTCGGTGGCGCAGCGGTCGATTTCGACGAAGGTGACGAGGCGTTTGCGATCGCGGCCGCGGGGCTCTTCGATGTCCAGGCGCCGGCAGCCGAGGAGGGCCATGCGCACGCCGAGAATCTGGCCGGCGCAGAGATGGCCGTGTGCGGCTTCGGCCAGGGTGAGGAGGTCTTCGAAGGATTCCACGAGCGCGACTCCTATCCTCGATGCTACGCTCGGCCTTGGGGCGGAGTTCTTCAAGACGGTGCTACCGGTACAGGATCTGCCAGATTGTACGAACGAAACGGGCACCCTCTTCGTCACTGTCAATGCTGTGAGCCAAACCTAAGACCATACGATCAACGTGACTCGCAATCGTGAGCGGAACAAAAGACGCAGTGTAGAGAAGGCCGGCCCGGGAAGGACAAATTCCGGGAAGGCCAACCCTGGGCAAGCTACTTCTCGCATAGAGACCGCAGGGACGATCAGCGGCTGAACGTTCGTCCAATTGGGGCTTCCGGCAAGGTGCTATCAGTATTTTCATACTGTTTCACCTGATTGCGATCACCTGCTGGGCAGTGCCATGGAACGTTTCGGCTGTGAGGGAAGTGAAAGAGCTGGTACGTCCTTACATGGTCTGGAGTGGCCTGTTCCAGACGTGGGATATGTTCGCGCCCGATCCGAAGTCGATCAATTCCTATGTCAGGGCCGTGGTCATCACGCAGGATCGCCATATCAAGGTCTGGAACTTTCCCCGGATGGAGGAACTCAGCTTTTGGGAGCGGTATCGAAAAGAGAGATACCGGAAATTTGCCGAGGTGCTCCCCGAGAGAAGGAGGAAGTTCTGTGGCCGGATGTTGCGGCTCATCTCGCGCGGCGTTTCAACAGCCAGGATCGATCCCCCGTACAAGGTGCTGCTGATTCAATTTCGGGCCGATATCCGGCCCGGCGCGGACGAATCCTCTGAACCGGTCTACAAGCCGAACCTTTTTTACGAGGGCTATGTTGAGCCCGGAGATCTGCGGTGAGTCTGCGAAAACTGGCGGAGGCATGGGAGCATTTCTTTTTCACTCCACAGTCTCCCGTTCCCATCGCTCTGTTCCGCATCCTGTATGGGATCTGCGTTTCAGCAACGGTGATTCTGATGCATGGGGACTGGCTGGAATGGTTTGGCGTACAGGGCTGGATCTCGCCGTCGACGATGGCGAAGGTGGAACCGGGCCCCCGGCTGAACCTGTTTGCGGTAATGCCCGCAGACGATCGCTGGATCGCAGCATTTTTCTGGATTTTTCTGGGCTTTGCCGTGCTGCTTACCGTGGGGCTTTGGACGCGCTTCAGCAGCGTAGCGGTTTTTCTCTGCCTGGCATCGATACAGCAGAGAAATCTCCTGATCACGCACGATGGCGACGCTTTCCTGCGTGTCGCAGGCTTCTTCCTCATGTTTGCGCCGGCAGGGGCGGCGTTGTCTCTGGACCGCCTGATACGGATACGGAGAAATCGGGAAGGCTCCGCTGTCACACCAAGAGCTCCATGGGCTCAACGGATGATCCAGTTCGAGCTCGCGCTGCTGTATTTCACGTCTTTCTTGTGGAAGGTGAGGGGACACACGTGGCTGCATGGGACGGCGCTTTACTATGTCGTGCACCTTCACTCGATCGCGCGTTTTCCGCTGCCCGAATGGATCCAGCGTCCGGAGATTTTGCAAATTGGCGGCTGGTTTGCCCTTCTGCTCGAGTTCTCTCTGGGAGTCCTGATCTGGTTTCGGCCGTTCCGCTATCCCTTGCTGCTGCTGGGACTGCTCTTCCATCTATCGCTTGAATATGCGTTGAACCTTCCGATGTTCCAATGGGACATATTGGCGGCATATGTGCTCTTTCTCGACCCAGCTGATATGGACCGCGTGAGGGGCGTCCTTCGCCAACAATGGGTGCGGCACGGCGGCGCGAGCCGGACAGCGGCCTGATTCACGGCTATTTTCGTTCATCCAATCGCCTTACGATCTCATCCACACCCATTCCGGAGTGGCCATTTTCCCGCTTGTGCATGCAGGCTGGGAGGGTTAGCATCATCGCCGCTTCGAATTCCCCTTCAACTCACGCTCTGTCCGCCCCGCGACAGGAACCATATTCCCGATCAGGAGGGAACCGATGATTTTGGACTTGAGAACCATCTCTCATAGAGTCATCCATGGAAATTCTGTGCGGCGGGTTATCAGCTTCGGGCTGCTGTCCTTGTTCGGGGCTTCCGGTCTGGCTGCTGCCGCTACCCTGTGCGTCAATCCCGGAGGGCACCTGGGCTGTAGGTCCACAATTTCCGCGGCTGTGGCCGCCGCGTCGGCTGGCGACACCATTCTGGTGGCTCCGGGCACATACAAGGAAGCGGTCGTGATTACCAAGGCCGTTTCATTGATTGGGCTGGCCGGCTTTCAGCCCATTATCGATGCGAAGGGACTGCCGAACGGCATCTTCGTGAACGGGATGTGGGCGGCTCCGAATGCCGGCGTGTCGAACGTGCTGATATCGGGCTTCAAGATCCGCAACGCGAATTTCGAGGGCATCCTGATCGCGAACGCCAGCGATGTCACCGTGGTGGGCAATCACGTTCTGGACAACAATAAAGCGCTCGACATTGCCACACCCGCGTGCCCCGGCATTCCCGCCTTTGAAACCAACGAGGGAGAGGATTGTGGCGAGGGGGTTCACCTGATGGGAGTGGATCATTCCTCGATCGTTCGCAATCAGGTTGAGAACAATTCGGGAGGGATTCTGATCAGCGATGAGACCGGCCCCACCCATCACAACCTCATCAGCGGCAACTCCGTGCACGACAATCCGTACGACTGCGGCATCACCATGGCCTCGCACGGGCCCGCGACGTCGGTGATACCGACGGCAAGAATATCCTTTGGCGTGAGCAACAACACGATTGCCCACAATAACTCGTCGCACAACGGCTTCCAGGTTCCGGGTGCGGGTGCGGGGTCGGCATCTTCGCTCCGTTCCCGGCACGACGGCCACCGGCAACGTGGTCATCGACAACGATCTTCACAACAACGGCCTGCCGGGCGTGACCATGCACAACCACGCAGCGGCTCCTGCTCCAGCGCCGCCTGTCAATCTCAATGACAACGTGATCACGGGCAATCGCATCTCCGGCAACGCCGCAGACACCGCGGACGCCGCGACCCCCGGACCCACCGGCATCAACGTGTACAGCGTCGCGCCGATCACGGGAACGGTCATCTCGCAGAATGTCTTTGAGGATGAAGCGGTCAACATTGCGTTCAAGGCGCCCGCCGGCCAGGTGAACGCGCATTTGAACGACTTCACCAGGTATGGCATCGGTGTCGACAATCTGGGAACCGGGTACCGTGGATGCGACTCAGAACTGGTGGGGCTGCATATTTGGCCCCGGGAGCAAGAAGTGCGCGACCGTTGCAGGACCCAACGTGATGTCTACGCCGTGGCTGATTTTCCCGTTTAACAACGGTGACCGCGACCGCGACTAGGACTAATTTCGCGGGCTGAGGTGGCGAGGGCGAGCCGGACTATCCGATCTGGCTGCCCTTCCTGTTCTTGTGGTCAGTTGCTGGCCGGCCTGCTGTTCCACTGCCGCCACCACTCTCATCGGTGTCGCCGTCTTCGACGAGGACCGCGGAGAGGCCTACCAGGTTGAAGTTCATGGGCTCGGCTGCGCCGGTGGGGGTGAAGCTGACGCGGAGCGGATCACGCTGCCACGCGGCTTTGGCGCATGCCGTCACCGCGGGGACGCCGGGAGCGGGAGGAGTGGGGGTCCAGGGCCCGATCTTCTTGGCCAGAATGGGGCGGCGGGCGCCGACCTGCGCGACCACGGCGTAAAGCTGATGGCCGCCGGAATTGAGCCCACAGTAGGCGGCGTTGTCGCGAAACCAGACAACCTGTGAGACGGCGGGATCGTAGTCGGGGAGCTTCATGGCGGTGACGTGGCCGTTGGTGCGGTCGATCATGATCCAGGGGCCGCGCTGCCAGATCCAGTGCTCGGTCTTGTCGCCGGGCAGGGAGTCATTGAGGCGCAAGGCGCGGCGGACGACGAAGCTGCGGTCGGTGATGTCGTGGACTTCGCCGGTGGTCCAGTCCTTCACCTTGTCATCGACGATGAGGGGACGGACGTGGAGGGTCTTTTCGTCAGCGCTCGCGCCGGAGGGATCTGACGACGATGCTGTAGGGAACGCGCTTGCCTGCGCCAATGCCGACGGTATGGGGTTTGGCGCGGCCGCCCGCGAAGAGGGGAACGGGCAGGAGCAGAAGAGCAGCAGAGAGGGCCTTGGTGCGGAGCCGGGTGCACATGGTCTCCCGAGAGTAGCGGGCGGGGGGCGGACGGGTACTCCCCGAGGGTGGGAGGCGCGGTACGGCAGCACAGGATCAAGCAACGCTACATAGGGAGGCTACAGAGGGAGGCTTAGCGGCGGGTCTTGTGGTCGGGCTGGGGTGGCCCGAAGCCGAAGTCGTAGGTATCCGGCCGCTTGGGACGCCCTGCCATCTCGTTGCGCAGCAGCATCCAGGTGAAATAGATCCCGATGACCAGGGCGACGCCGAAGAAGATCATGATGAAGATGTTCGTCATGGGGCGCCCCTTTCACAGATGTGATGCGGTCAAGTGAGCCGACTGTAGGCTGCATGGACGGGCTTCGTCAAGCGGATTGCGGTCACATCCAGTAACCGCCTGGGAGCGGTGGATGTTGCGGAATGACAGAGTTTCAGCGTTATCGCTGACTGGCGGAGCGGTGATGTGCAGCCGGCTGGCCGGCCCGTTTCGGCACTCCTCCATCACCTAAGAGTGCCATTGAGGCTGAAGTTGTATTTCTGCATAGTTGTGGACTATGGCCTTTTCGGAAACGATCGCCCAATCATGCCGACCTTCAAGACGGCTCCCGAGGCGGACAACGCGGCTCGGAGCCCTTATGACGATCTCAATCGCCTGGAGCGAAACCGGGACAGGCCGGCGACAAGAATGGCGATCGCGCCCCGGAGTCGCAATGGTGAGCGGAGTCTGGCCCGGCAACTGGATCACGTTGACGAGCGGAACCCGCCGATTCGTGCGCAGGACCGGCCGGAGCGTGCGCTGGAGCGGAACGGCAAGGACCTGGAACGGGAGCTTGACCGGAACACGGATCGCCATCTGGACCGTAGCCGGGCGGCGGTTGCCCCGCTGAAGGCCGTGCAGCGGCTCCACGGAAGATCGCAGAAGGAACGCATCCGCTGATCGAAGGACTGTTTTCGAAGCTGCCGGAGCCGGAGTCCGAGTGGCCTCTGCCAGCGCGGCAGAAGTGGTTGCAGACGGCGGCGAGCATCTTCGACCTGATGTATGCGGCCGACCAGACGGATGCCGGCGAATTGGCTGATCCGGGTAGAGCGCACCCCCTCCGCTAGGGGGAGTGGCCCGCACGGGCGATTGCGCCTTCGGCGTGTTCCGACATGGCTGGAAGACTATCTCCCGTGGTGCGCGGCGGCGCGGGTTGGCGCGCCGCCCTTCGTTTCCTCCAGGGCGGTATCGATCATGGAATAGAGCTTGGTGCGATCCACTACCTCGACGAAGGGCGCGCCCTTCGTCTGGTTGGTGGCGACCCAGATGGTCGGGGTGTGCTGGAGGCCGACGCTCTGGCCGAGGGCATAGTCCGCTTTCACCAGTGCGGCGAGCTTACCCTGCGGATCGATCACGAAGGGCAGCGCGAGCTTGTGATCGGCGGCAAATTTCTCCGTGAATGCGTGCAGATTGGGGAGGCCTTTGCTGCCGTCGTAGGTGCCATCGGTGATGACCGTGATCTCGTCCTGATGGGCGAAGACAGCGTCGCGATAGTCATCGCCGAGCTTCTTGCTATGGTGTCGAACCAGCGCGCGTTGACGGCGGCCTGGAAGCTCCAGTCGTGCTGCGGCAGCGGGAAGTCATGGCGCACCCATGGGATCTTGTACTGCTCAGCCGCCTGCTTCAGCAGCGGGTTAGCGCGGGCGCAGTCCGGGCACTCCAGGTCTTCGAATTCGATGATGGCGACGCGCGCACCGGCCGGTGGACGCAGCGGCACGGCGTTGTGCACCTGGGTCGTTTCCTGGGCCGCCGCACCGACGGAGAAGTGCGGGCAGGGCAAACAGGGCGGTGGCGGCGAGGGCGGCGGAGACAAGCAGAGAGGCTGGGCGCATGGGCATTCTGTTGGACGCGTAACTCGCTCCATTGTATCGGGGACGGGCCGGGAAGGGTGGTCCGGGCAGGCGCCGGTTGCGCGGATGGTTAGTTCGCTTCCTTTGGTCGCTCAGGCCGGGCTTTGAGGGCTACTTCTTCTTCAAGACGGCGCTGGTGGCTTCGTCGTAGGCGACGCGCTCGGAGAATTTGCGGAGATCGTCGTAGCGGGAGGCATCGAGCTGGAGCTGCTTTACGGTGTACTCGCGGGTGTAGTGCAGCGTGGTGGCGTCGGCGGTGACGGCGCTGTGGTAGGAGGCGAAGTCGGTGTCGAGCGAGACCGGCGTCGGGAAGCTCGTCGACGATATAGCCGGGCGGCAGCGTGAGGTCGATGTGATCGCTGCGGGTCTGGACGGCGCTGAGATCGATGGGCCATGCACGGGTTTCGCGGGGCAGTGACCACGGCGTCGGAGCCGAGGATGCGCGGGCGGACGAGCAGCAGATCGCCGGCGCTGCGCGCATAATTCGCGGCGCGGAAGCTGTAATCGAGCTCGAGCGGGCGGCTGAGCTCGGTGGAGTGTTCGGCGGCCAGCTTCTCGATGGAGACAGTGTTGAGATCGAGGCGGAGACGGTTTTCGAGGTAGTCGCGCTGCTGCTGCTGGCTGCCCTCGGTGAAGGTGACGCGCGGCCTCTCGGCAGCGTAGCCGAAGCGCTGTTCGACGACGGTGGCTTCGAGCGAGCCGTCGGCAGCGAGCTGTGCGTGGATGGTGTGGTCGACGCTGTCGGAGGCGGGCGCCATGACGGGCAGCGCGATGAGCTGGCTCTCGCCGCCTTCGCTGAGAACGCCGTAGCCGCCCTGCTCATAGGGCGGGATCTGGCCGATGGGGATCCATTCGTTGGTGGGATCGAAGATGAGATAGCGCTTGCCGCTCTTCGCGGTGACGACGGATTGCAGGACGGGATTGGTGTAGCCGGCGGGAATCTCGATGGCGGCGATGGCGTGATTGCCGTCGATCGAGGGGATGTCGGGATCGACGAAGCCGCGGCGGGTGTCGACCAGCACCCAGGTGGAGTGGATGCCGACGCTTTCGAGCATGGCGCGAAGCAGCGTGGCCTTGTCCTTGCAGTCGCCGTAGCGGTTGCGAAAGACATCGTCGGCGGAGTGGGGCTGCAGGCCGCCGATGCCGATCTCGATGCCGACGTAGCGGATGTTGCGCTGCATGTAATTGGCGATGCTCTGGATCTTTGCGGTGAAATCGGACTGGCCGGCGACGAGTTCCTTGGCTTTGGCAGAGAGATCGGGTGTGGCCTGCGCGCTGGGCGAGGCCAGGCGTGGTGTACCAGTCGCCGATGGCGGTCCAGCGCGCGTCGCCGGTGGGCTGTGGATCGCGCGAGTAGCGGACGACGAGACGGCCGGCCATGGCCCCAAACTCCGGCGTCATGGGAACATCTTCGAGGTCGATGCCGGGAACGCGATCGATCTGCCAGCGATAGTGCCCGGGCGCGGGCTGGCTGGTGGTGACGCCAGTGTCGTCACGGTCGGCGCGGCGCTCCGTCGGCGACGGAGTAGTGCCAGTCCGGCGGGAGGACCAGCTCGAAGACGGAGTGCAGGGTGGGGATGCTGTCCTGAAAATCCAGGAGTACTCCTGCACATAGGGGCGCATGGTGCGCTCGTATTCGTAGGCGACGACGGCACCGGGATCGGCGGCGGGTGCGCGGGCGATCTTGGCGTGAAGGTCGACGTAGAGCATGCCGTACTTGTTCGTCGCCGACCTCGGCGATTTCGTTGTCGCGCAGGGTATAGGGATGGCCATCGGCGCGCGATGCTCCAGATGTGGAGCGAGTGCAGTTTGCGATCGCGATCGATGGGAACGACGACAGTGGCGAAGCCGCGGCCCTGCGGGCGCAGGATTTTGATGACACGACGCTTCAGCATTGTGGCTTGCCATCCGGCTGGACGGTGAGGGTCTCTTCGTCATCGAGCGCCACGGCCATGGTGGTTTTGGGGTAATCGGGCGTGGAGGCATGCGCAGCGGTGAGCACCCAGTCCGGCGGCTGGGTGTGCCGGCGAGAGCGGGAAGCGCCGACGCAATAGCGAATGCGCAGGTAAGCAAGCCAGAGAGGCGCGTGTTTCCGATGTGCATCACTGGCCCTGGTGCCGGGCGGCGACGTGCAGGACGGCCTGCGCGCGATCCTTATTGCTGACGTCGTCGAAGAAGCCCTTGAGCTTGTCGTACTCCGAGGCGGTGTAGAGGACGTTCGCCATGATGTAGCTGCGGGTGAAGGTGATGGTCTGGCCGTCGGCCTTGGCATGGGAGAGGTAGACGGCATTCTGCGGCAGGTCGACGCGGGCATCGGCGGGAACGCTCTCGACCTGAAATCCGGCGGGAAGGTGGAGGGTGACCTGATCGTTTTCCATGAAGGGATAGTGAAGATCGATGGGCTCCTCGCGATGCGAGCTGGTGAAGGGATCGCCGCTGCCGGCAGAGAAGATGGAGAGGGGCAGGAAGATGCGCTTGCCGGTGGCGGTGCCGAGCGAGCCGCGTGACCTTCATGCGGACCATGAGGTTGGTGCTCTCGGTGTCGAGGCCGAGGAAGTGATCGGTCTTGCACGATGATGCCGGGAGGCAGGTCCGACTGGAGCTCGTCGTCGAACTCCTTCTTGAGCTGCGACCTGGTCGCCTTCAAGAGCCTTCTGGCGCCAGCGCATGGCGCGCTGGCCGGTGCAGATGATGGTGGCTTCGCCGCTGACGGTGCCGTCGGGAGCGAGCGTGAGGTCGGCGACGCGCTGAACGATGGTGTCCTTGTAGCCGATGCCAGGTGAGTTGGCGATGACGATGTGGCCATCCTGCTCGCGGAGGCCGCCGGCCAGAGAGTGCGTCCAGTGCAGGGTGCCGTAGGTCGTGTAGCGCTCGCCGGGATCGAAGGCGCGCTCCTTGCCATTGACGGTGACGAAAACGATCAGATCGTCGAGCTGATTCGCTGTCGAGATAGTTCGGCTGAAAGAAGTCCCGGTCGCGGTTGACGACGGTCATGGCCTCGGCATGAAAGCCGGCGGCGCGGGCGAGCGCGAGAAAGAGCATGGCGAGTTCGTCGGGGGAGCCGCGCTTGAGGGCCAGGACATCGGCGGCGGATTTGACCCGCTTGACGCCCTCGGCACGGTTCTCGTCGTTCGAGTGCTCGCGGGAGAAGCGGGTGTTGTCCAGCTTCATCACCGCGTCATAGAGCTTGTTGAGCTTCTGGTCCTGCGGTGGCGGCGCCGGAGGTCAGCTCCTTTGCAGCGCTTTTAATGGCGGATGAAGGCGACGGCGAACTTATCGATGTCGTGCGACCAGCTCTTGCCATAGGAGTTCCAGATACTCCTGCGAGCTGCGCATGCTGGTGTAGTAGAAGCGCACGCGATAGGCGAACGCGTGCATGGGCGGCTCGAACTCTTCCTGCGGGAGTCCGGGGATGTTTTCGACGGCGAGATCGTAATTCGCCGCGCGTCTCCGCGACCTTGTAGCCCTCAGGCAGGAGCTGGCTGTAAGCGATGCGAGCTGGTGACGCTGCCCTTGTCGATATGCGAGATGACCTCGCTGTCGGTGGGGATGAAGTGGAAGTGGGCCTTGCGAGGTAGATCGCCTGCTGGACGTCCCACTCGGGCGAGAGTAGAGCGTTGTCGTCGTAGCGCAGCTTGTAGCGGTATTCGAGGATGCTGCCAGTTTCCACCTCGGGCAAGGAGAAGACCTTGGCCTTGTACTGCAGCGTTTTGTCTTGAAGAGCAGCTTTTCGTAGGGCTTGCCGGTAAAGGGGATGACGGTGCCGTCGCTGTGGATAGTGCGGCCCTGAATGTCGGTGATCTGAAAGTCGCTGCTGGCGCCGGTGAGTTCGACGTCGCCATACTTCTTGCCTTCGTCGCGCAGGATTTTGAGCCGGACGTAGACGGCTTCCATGTGGAGCTTGTTGTCGGTCACGTCTTCCCGGTAGAGGTAGATGGCGTCGGCATTGGGCGCAGCCGGCTCGGCGGTCATCTTCAGCTCTTCCGGGGTAGGCTGCTGCCAGTCGGCGGCGAAGGCGGTAGATGGCGTGATGGACAGGGACAGGAAAAGGAGGGAAAGAGCAGGGACCGGCGTCGCACAGGGGACCTCGAACGGTGGCAGAACCAGGAGCAAAGACTGAACAGGAAAGATTGAGGGAAAAGGATTTGCTGGCGACGTTATACCGCTCGCCTTTCGCGGTCGACAAGGATTATTTCGGTCCGGATCGGTCATGCTTCCGGAGGTATTCCTGATTTGGCACACTCCTGACTGGCAGCGACAAGGCTGGGATCTTCCGTCTAAAGTGTCCGTATGAGGAGCGAGTCAGCATGAAAAGGTCGGGAACGCTAACGTTCGGGTTGTTCGTGATCGTGGTGCTGGCGGCGATCTTCTGGCTGATGCACGGTCGCGGCCAGACGCAGTGGGGGCTGGTGGCGGTGCTTGTGGGCGTTCTCGTGCTGCGGGTTGCGCTGTTCGTCATCAACCTGCGCCAGCAGCGGCACAATGCCGAGCGGGGCAGGGGTTCGGTGAAGATCGAGACGCGGCTGGGACTGAATGATGAGGACGAGGCAACCCGACCGACCGCAGAGCCGCCTCAGGAGCCGCCTGCGCCGTCGACGGGCGCATCCTAGCCATGACCTACAAGCAGGGGTGCAAGTATGCTGCGCTCCTGGGAATCCCCTGCCTGATCTTCGACGTGATCGCGCGCATGCCGCCCTTCTACCATGTGCAGGGCGTGCGCAGGCTGGCGCAGATCATCCTGTTTCCAGGTTGGCAGGTGGTGCACTGGCTGACCGGCGGCGTGATGTCGCGCACATTTGAGTACAAGCTGCTGATGCCGCTGGTGATCATTGGGCTGAATGTGCTGGCGTGGGGTGCGGTGATTTGGTCGGTGGGGAATGTGGTGGAGTCCAGCCGGCGCCCAGTCTGAACGGACCAATTGCTATCTGCGTTTGCCTTTCCCTTTTGGCTGGCGGCGAAGCTTGCCGCGCGGCTTCCCACTTTTTGTAGGCTGTGAGGAGTGAGCGGGCTCCGGCTTTGCGGCGGCCTTCGGCTTCTGCTTCTTCTTGCCGGTGCGCTGCGATTCTGTCTGCGGCGCATCCAGGATGGAGAACTGCAGGCGGCGCTCGACTTCGTCGACGCGATCGAGGATGACGCGGAGGCGGTCGCCGATGGAGAAGCGGCGGCCTCCATGGTTGCCGATGATCTGCCGGGTGTTTTCGCGATAGGTATAGATGTCGTCGAGCAGGCTGTTGAGCGGAACCAGCCCTTCGATGAAGAGGTCGGTGAGTTCGACGAAGAGGCCGTATTTGGTGGCGTTCATCACCATGGCGTCGAAGTCCTCGCCGATGCGGTGCTGCATGAACTTCACCTTCTTCCACTCCATCAGTTCGCGTTCGGCTTCAGCGGCGCGGCGCTCGTTGTCGCTGCATTCTTTCGCGATGGCGCTGAGGTCGTCTTCTGAGAGCGGAGGGGAGGACTGCAGGTCCTTCGCCTCGCTCCGTTCGCTCAGGATGACATCGTGGGAAGAACCTCGGCGCGAATGCTCGATCGGCTCGCAGGTGACGTGGCCGGAGACGTCCGCATCCAGCAGCGCCTTGGAGATGCGGTGCACGATGAGGTCGGGGTAGCGGCGGATGGGCGAAGTGAAGTGGGTGTAGTGCGCGGTGGCGAGCGCGAAGTGGCCTTCGTTCTTTTCTGAGTAGCGGGCCTGCTTGAGTGAGCGCAGCATGAGATGGGCGAGGATGCGCTCTTCCGGCTTTCCCGCGATTTTATGTGCCAGACGCTGATACATTTGGGGCGTGACCGGAATCTCCTGCGGGATCTCGTGCTGGCGCGGGGATGAGCGTTGGCTCTGGCGGTTGCGCGCGTTGTGGGCGCGAAACTCGCGGCGCTCGCTCTTGAATTGCACGGTCTTTACCGGCAGCGCGCCGAGTCCG
The DNA here is from genome assembly GCA_963750845.1 of uncultured Acidobacteriaceae bacterium. Lineage (GTDB taxonomy): Bacteria > Acidobacteriota > Terriglobia > Terriglobales > Acidobacteriaceae > KBS-83. The sequence continues at coordinate 265,796 of CAVVSP010000024.1, read as the reverse complement.
AGTGAGTAGCCGAAGTGCGCGGCGGTCTCCTCGAAGTCGATGACGCGCTTGGCATCGGGCTTTTCGTGGATGCGATAGATGGAGGGGACGCCAAGGCGCTGATGCCAGTCGGCGACGCATTCGTTGGCCGAGAGCATGAACTCTTCGATCAGGCGGTTGGCCCAGGTGCGGTCCGAACGCAGGATGCCCTGCATCTCGCCTTCGTCGTTGAAGTCGATGATGGGCTCGGGGAGATCGAAGTCGATAGAGCCGCGCTGTTCGCGCTTGCGGTTGAGGATTTTGGCGAGGGTGAGCATACGCTCGATTTCGGAAACGATCGGCGCGAATTCGGCGCGGGTGGCTTCGTCGCCGGAGAGGATGGCGTGGACCTGGGTGTAGGTCATGCGGCGCGCGGAGCGGATGACGCCTTCGCACACTTCGTAGCTGAGAATGGCGCCGTGGCGATCCATCTGCATGATGCAGGAGAGGACGAGGCGATCTTCGGCGGGCGGAGACTGCATATATCTGAGGAAAGCTCCTGCGGGAGCATGGGGACGGCACGGTCGGGGAAGTAGACGGAGGTGCCGCGCAGGCGCGCTTCGAGATCGAGCGGGGAGCCGGGCGTGACGTATTGCGCCACGTCGGCGATGTGGACCTGCAATTCGTAACCGTTCGTGGATCTCTTTGACCACGACGGCGTCATCGAAATCTTTCGCGGTTTCGCCGTCGATAGTGACGATGGGGAGATCGCGAAAGTCGCGACGCGTGGCGATCTCCTGCTGGTCGAGGTGCGCGACCTGCTTTGCATTCTCGAGCACCGCATCCGGAAAGAGGTGCGGGATGTGGTGCTTGCGAATCATGATCTCGACATCGACGCCGAAGTCGTCGGGATCGCCGAGGATTTCGAGCACGCGGCCGCGGGCCTGGCGATGCAGGGTGGGCCAGTCGGTGATCTCGACATCGACAACAAGGCCTTCCAGATCGTCGGGAGTGAGGTGGGCTGCTTCGGGGTGGTGGGCATCCTTGCCGAGCACGCGGTGCGGAGTGGCTTCCGCCCCTGAATCGTCATTCTGATACAGCGGCACCTCGTCACCGAATGGAATGAGGATGGGTTGGGTCATGCGCTCGTCGAAGGGGTAGACGTAGTTGCCTTGGGCCCGCTCACCTGTCGCGTAGCGAAAGCGGCCGACGACGGTGGGGTTGCGGCGGTGGGCGATCTGCACGATGCGTCCGGCGCGCTTGCCGGCATTGGGACCCTGGGTGCGAGACGGAAGGAGTTCGACGAGGACGAGGTCGCCCTGCATGGCGCCGTTGAGCTCGGCGGGCGGGATAAATATGTCGTCGACTTTATCGCCACCCATTTGTGCCGATATTGCTTGTGGGGCGGACGAAGCCGAAGCCGTCGCGGTGCAGGTCGAGCCGGCCCGCAATGAGGTTGGTGCGTGCCGCTGCAGCCTGGGGCAGGCTCCAGTGGTCGCGATCGGCCTTGACCAGCGATCCGCGGGCGGTGAGGCGTGCGAGCTGCTCCAGCAGCAGACGGCGCTCACGGCCGCCGCCGAGACCCAGCTCGCGGACCAGTTGTTTGTAGCCGGCACGGCCGCCGGAGGAGCGGGTGATGCGTGCGAGCAGATCGCGGTCGGAGGCCATATTCGCTTTGATGGTATCCCGCGAGGGTCACGCGCCAGTGCAAGCGGCTGTGGGGATACCACTTAGGTGCAAGTTTGGGGGAAAAGATTGTTGACGAGGGATGCAATTTTAAGGGAGAGGTGAGTAATATGCAGACAACGGACAGGTTTGATGCGGGTGCGACGCGTATGGCGCGCCCATCCCGTTCACCCTCTGTCCCTGCTGAAGGATGGACCAGTGCAGAGGGCGGGCGAGTGATTCCCGCAGGACCGTCGGCAGCCAAAGCATATTTCGCAGTATCTGAAAGGAAACACCCAAGCAATGTGGAAACCGAATCAGCCCGGCAGTACTCCTCAATCCCCCAACAACGAGCCGAACCGTCCGGCGACCCCTGCTTCCGGCGGGTTCGAGCCAGCTGGTTCGCGTCCCGCAGCGCCCGACAGCGCAGTCCGCTGCCGCAGAACAGGCGACCATCGGCAAGAGCCTGGTCGTGAAGGGCGAAGTCACCGGTTCCGAGTCGCTATACATCGACGGCAAGGTCGAAGGCGCGATCAACCTGCCGGGCAATCGCGTCACCGTCGGCCGCAATGGCCAGGTGGCGGCGAACATCTCTGCCCGCGAGGTTGTGGTGCTGGGCAAGGTGCGCGGCAACATCAATGCCAGCGATCGGGTGGATATCCGCAGCGAAGGCTCGCTGACCGGCGACGTGATCGCGCAGCGCATCTCGATCGAAGACGGCGCCTTCTTCAAGGGCGGCATCGACATCCGCAAGCCGGGCAGCCCGGACAACAAGCCGAGCGAGGCGTCGAAGCCGGTTTCGGTCTAATCCTCGTACAGACGGCGCGAAGTCATTTCGCTGCATGAAGGGCCCCGGAGGGTGCAGTCTCCCGCTCCGGGGCTTTTGCGCGTCTGGATCGCGCTCTCTGGGCTGCGTCTGGACTGTCCGACGGCGGACAGCACTGTCCGGAGCGGGACAGGGGCATACTTGTTCCGATAGCTAAAAGACCGGGCTACGAGTGGTTTGCCGGATGCATGTAGTCCCGTGGGTTCGTGGAGGCCATCCATGCGTGGATTTATTCAGGACATGCGGTATGCAGTGCGGCAGTTGCGGCGGGCGCCGGGTTTTACGCTGACGGCATTGCTGACGCTGGCGCTGGGCATCGGCGCGGTGGTGGCGGTCTTCAGCGTGGTGTACTCGGTGTTGCTGCGGCCCTATGGGTTTGAACAGCAGGGCAAGCTGGTCGTGTGGCACGAGGTGATTGAGGAAATCAAGGCCTCCACCCCGATCGTCCCCGCCAACTACAAGCACTATGCGATGTTCAAGACTCGCGCTCGGAGCATAGCGGATGCGGCCATCATGCAGCCCCGGCAATTTTCGGTAAGCCTGGCTGCGCATGCAGCCGATGAGCATCCGTCGGTGCTGCATGGTCTTGCGACGTCATCCGAACTGTTTTCCGTCCTCGGGGTACATCCAGCACTGGGACGAGGCTTCCTGCCGCAGGAGACCGAAGCCGGGCGCGACGGCGAGGCGATGCTGGCCTGGGCGGCGTGGCAGCGGCTGTTCCACGGGGACCCGACGGTGATAGGCAAGTCCATCCGGATCGACGGAAGCCTCCACACGGTGATTGGCGTGCTGCCGCGCGATTTTCGTTTTCCTCCGCTGGACATGATGGGCGGCGCCGTGGCCTCGGGGTCGACAGAGTTTTACCAGGTCTTCGTGCCGCTGGTGGTCGGGGAAGATATCAAGAATGAAGACGGGGGTGACTACAACTATCTTGCGGTGGGCCGGCTACATCCGGGCGTGTCGGTGGCTACCGCGCAGGCAGAGATGAATGGTCTTGAAGTAGCGAACAGGATAGCGAATCATCTGTCGATCCATGTGAGCGCCGTAGTGTCGACGCTCAAGATGGAGGCGAACGGCTCTATCAGTACGGCGTTGTGGCTGTTACTGGCTGCGACCGGCGGCGTGCTGTTGATCGCGTGTGTGAACCTGGCCAATCTGCAACTGGCGCGCGGCGTGGCGCGGGAGAGGGACATCGCGTTGCGAGCGGCGCTGGGCGCGGGACGCGCGCGGCTGATGCAGTCGGCGCTGGCAGAAAGTTTGGTGCTGGCCATTGGCGGCGGTGCACTCGGGGTAGCACTGGCCTTTGCCGCTGTGCGGCTGACGGTGGTGCTGGCGCCGCGCAGCCTGCCACGCGTCAATGAGATTACTGTGAGCTGGCCGGTTCTGTTGGTGGCCGTGGGCGTGGCCTGCGCGACGGCGCTGCTCTTCGGAATTCTGCCTGCGCTGGCCAGCCTGCGCGTCGATCCGCAACGTAGCCTGCAGGCAGCATCGGGCACCCTTGCCGGCGCCAGCGGGCGCAACGTGACACGAAGCATGCTGGTGAGCTGCGAGATTGCCCTGAGCGTGGCGTTGTTGGCGATTGCCGGTCTGGCGGCGCGGAGTTTCAGCCGGGTGATGATCCAGAACTGGCACTTTTCCGCTGACCACGTCCTGTTGGCCGCAGTAGACCTGACCTCACCCCAATATGGAAAGGGGCTGAATCCCACTGCCCCAGGTGCGACGAAAGACCACAGCCAGGGTCAGTCCTTCATCGACCAGGCGTTGTTGCGGCTGCGCTCGCTTCCGGGAGTGGCGACGGTCGGCGTAACCAGCACTATGCCGTTGACCGGGGACAGCGAGGTAGAGCTCCTGAGCAGGCCAGACCATCCTGCGAGCCTCGGCATTACACCGATCGCAAACCAGCGCCTGATTTCGCCCGGCTACCTGGCGGCGATGCAAATTCCGCTGGTGGCGGGACGGGACTTTGACGAACGGGAGATGACGCATCCGATGAGTGCCATCATCTCCGAGAAGGCGGCGAAGGCAGCATGGCCGGATGTGAATCCGCTGGGCCGCAAGCTGGGCCGCTGGAATCAGCAGTTCACGATCATCGGCATTGCGGCGGACGCGCGCATCAACGACCTGAAGCGGGATGTAGCGGTCTTCTACCTTCCCATCTCCGCCGATCCGCCACGCCACCCGGTCTTCGTCATTCGCGGCACCGCGCCGCCGGAGGTCTTGACACCTCTGGTGCGCGAGGCACTGTGGTCGATCGATCCGCAGGCGGGTATCCCCACCATCGCGCCTCTTGCCGAACAGGTGAGCGGATCAGTGGCGGCGGACCGACTTCAAACAGTCCTGTTTGCCGGATTCGGAGCTGCGGCACTGCTGCTGGCGGGGCTGGGTGTGTATGGCGTGCTCGCGTATACCGTTTCGTTGCGGAGGCGCGAGTTTGGAGTGCGGCTGGCGCTGGGCTCGCAGCGGGCGGCACTGGTCAAGCTGGTGCTGCTGGAGGTGTCGCGGCCTCTGGTTATCGGCCTGGCAGCAGGATTGGGGCTGGCCTTCCTGGCTGGACGATGGTTGAGCAGCCTGCTGTATGAAACCGCGAGCAACGATCCCGTGGTGCTGGCTGGCAGCGTGATCCTGCTGGTGACGGCCGCGGTTGCCGCCGCGCTGCTGCCCGCGCGGCGTGCCGCTGATACGGATCCGATGACGGTGTTGCGCGAGTGTTAGAACGCTTGTCCGTCATCCCAACGCCGTTCGAATGTCATGACAGGTAATCACCGCTCATGTCATTTTGCTAACCCCCGCGCGAAATTGATTGTTGAAATCTTCTCGTTTGTTCTAGCGGGACTGTCGTATTGTCTTCCGCGTGGTTTGTTCTGCCACATCCCCATTACATTCCGGAAGGTGACATGTATGAAAGCCCTCTCCCGATTTATCGGTATCTCTGCCGGCCTTGGCGCCATTCTTTGTATGCCCGCGGGCCTTCTCGCACAGAATGAGGCCAGTGCGAATCCAACCGCTCCCGGTTACGCCAGGATGCCCCCGGTGCCTATCAAATCTATTCGTACGCTCACTTCATCGCCGGTCCTGACCTATCCAGCCGGCGCCAGGACATCGCGAGGAAAAGCTTCGTTCGATGAGAACGGCGGAAGCGTGTCCCGCGAGAGGGTAAGCGCGAACGCTGCGGCGGGCGCCAACTCCGCGGTGATTGGCAATGGGACACTTTTTGGATTGGACACGGTCCCGACATTTGAAGGCGCCTTCGCAGCGACCGGCGGCCCGAACAAGGGCACGGTGTATCCCTACATCATGATCGGCAACGATCCGCTGGTCGGGGGCACCACGACGATTCCAGCCAAGATCACGACGGTTGCGCTGCAATTGCTGAATCCGGACGGTAGCGTCAACAAGGTCGTCTCCTATAACCCATTCGAGAGCACGACTCTCGATTCGCCGGTATTCCAGAATGTGCTTTATGGCGATGGACGTACCCAATTTACGGATGCCATTCAACGCGCTGAGTTCTTCAACACGATGAAGCAGAACTGGCACACGCGCCTGGATCCGAGCGTCGTCAATCGCATCACGGTCACCGTTCCCCGGTTTGTGAATGTCCGTCTGCCGGATGGCACGGTCAAGCAGGTCCAGAACTACTATCTGGGCACCGCTCCCAACGGCGATCCCTTTGTCGAGCTGCTGGATTTGTTTTTCAACAGCGTCTTCGACAATGCCGTCATCAACGACATCAATGACGGAAACGACACCACGGACGCCTTCAACATGCAGCTCTATCCCAACACGCTTCTGTTTTCGATCAACAGTCAGGGACAATTTTCGACCTGCTGCGTTCTCGGCTTCCATACTTATTTCCTGGACTCCAGCACCGTTCCGCAGCCGCGCTGGATCGTTGCCTTCGCAAGCTGGATCTCTCCGGGGATATTCGGATCGGGGTTCCAGGATGTGACCGGGCTTTCGCACGAGGTCACGGAGGCCTACAACGATCCCTTTGTGAACACCGAGGTTCCGACGTGGCAGTTCCCGGGCCAGCCTGCGGGTTCGAAGGTATGCCAGGGGAATCTGGAAACCGGGGATCCTGTCGAAGTGCTGCCCGATGCCACGGTTGCGATTCCGCTGAGAGAGAACGGGAAGATATTCACCTTCCACCCGCAGACGGAGGCATTGCTGCAGTGGTTCAGCCAGGGGCCGGCTTCGAATGCCATCGATGGTTCGTTCAGTTATCCGAATGAAAACGCGTTACCGAGTTCGGCTGTGCCTTGTCCGCAATAGAAATATCGCAGCGAGAATTCAGATAGGGCGCTGGAATTTCCGGCGCCCTATTTTTTATTCCTCAAGGGACGATTCGCCGGATCTCAACTGCGTTTGAAACGACGGAGCAGGCTACCGGGGACGGGAACTTTCATCAGCATGGTGAAGGCGACATAGAGCACGCCGTAAGGGATGAGGACGGCGATGGCGGTGAGAATCGCTGCGCGAGAGCCATGGCCGTGGATGGGCAGATGCTGATGCAGCAGGAAGCAGAGTACGCCGGCCACGATGGCGGCTAACCAGAGCCGGAGGACGCGACTGGCGGGGTAGTCGACGACGCCGATGCGCTGGTGCATGGCGCGGCGGAGGAGTGAGTATTCGAGCCATGCGGCGATGCCGGCGGAGAGGGTGAGGCCGGCGACGCCCCAGCGCGGGTCGATGCCGAGCAGGTGGGGCAGGGGCTTGGAACAAAAGTAGCCGAGGACGAGCGTGAGCGCGACGCGGATGACCGCGAAGTTGAGTGGCGTGCGGGTGTTGCGCAGCGCATAGAAGGCCGAGGAGTAGAGGCGGCCGGAGGTTCCAGCGAGCAGGCCGACGCCGGAGCCGGCGAGCGCGCTCCAGACGTAGGTAACAGCGCGCGCGTCGAAGTGGCCGGTGCGGTAGATGGCGGCGACCACCACGTCGCCGAGCACGACGAAGGCGACGGCGGAGGGGACCACGAACCAGGCGATCTGCTGCAGGCCCGCGGCGAGGCGGGCGCGGAGCTTGGCGGCGATCTGCTCCGGTGTGCCGAGGGCCGCGGACATGGCGGGCAGCTCCGCGGCGGAGACGGCCATGCCGAAGAGGGAGACGGGAAGCTGGTTGATGATCTGCGCGTAGCTGAGGGCGGCGACCGCACCGGTAGGAAGCGGGGAGGCGAGCATCTGGTCCACGAAAGCGCTTAATTGCACAACGCCGCGGCTGATGAAGACCGGGAAAAAATTGTGGACGATGGTGCGCACGTGCTCCGAGCGGAAGGTCGCCTTCCACTGCAGCGGGCTGAGCAGGCGCAGGACCGACGGTATCTGGACGAAGAATTGCAGCGCGGAGCCGATGACGGAGCCAATGGCCAATGCGACGGCGAGGCGCGGCTCGGCAACCGAGGCGGCGGTGACGCCGTGCGCGAAGAGGCTGCGACCATGCCAGACGAGGGTGGCGATCATGGCCACGTTCCACACCACGGGCGCGGTATAGGAAAGCAGGAAGCGGCGGTGGCTGTTGAGGATGCCGAGGCACCACGCCGAGAGAACGAGCAGGGCCGCGCCAGGAAAGAGGATACGAACGAGCTGGATGGTGAGCAGGCGCGTCTCGCCTCTGAAGCCGTAGGCGATGATGTCGACGAGCGCGGGAGCGAAAAGCACGCCGAGCAGCACAAGCGCCGAGGCGACGAGGACGAGGATGGCGAAGATGGCAGCGGCGGTCCGGGTGGCTTCTTCGTGGCGCTCTTCGGCGTTCAGGCGGGCGTAGACGGGGATGAACGAGGCGGAGAGGACGCCTTCGCCGAAGAGGTTCTGCAGCATGTTGGGGATGCGGAAGGCGGCCTTGAAGGCGTCGGCGGCCATGGAGTTGCCGAAGTAGTGAGCGAAGATGCGTTCGCGGATGAGGCCGATGAGCTTGGAGAGCAGGATGCCGGTGGCGACGGCGAGTGCGGCGGCGCGCCCGTGGGGCTGCTTCGTCTTGGGCAGGTCAGGCAAGTCGGCTGGAGGCGCGGTTTCGGGCATGCAGGATTGTGTGCTCGCTCTAGCTTATAAGTGGCGCCGTGATGGCGGGAGTGTGCAGATGGGCGCTCGTGGTGGAGTCACTTCTCGGAGGAGGCTTCGCGACTGGAATTGGCCCACCCTACGCGTTGCGTAGGATGGGGCACCCAATGCTCGCGGCAACGATTCTGCGGCAGAGTGCTTCCAGATTGCTATGGGACGCGATGGAGAGAGGCTGACGCGCTTCTTTGCCGGCGGCGAGGACGACCAGGGCCGGAGCTTTGACGAGATTCTCGGCTGGGACGATGTCCGGCTGGAGATGGTGCACGACTACATCCAGTGGATCTTTCCGCTGCCGGAGCGAAGCGGGGCGAATCCGTGGGCGCCGGTTCTGGACCGGGCGACGATCGCGGCGATTCGCAGCAGTGCAGAGATGCAGGGGCGGCTGCGTGCGGCGTTTCTGCGGATGCTGGCGTTTTATGGCTTCGCGCTTGAGAGTGATCAGGTAGTGGAGGGCCCGCGGTTTGTGGCGGCAGCGCGGAACTGGCTGCATGCGGGAAACCACAATCATCTTCGGCTAACGCGGATGCTGCGTTCGCTGCGCGTGCTGGGGTTGGAGCACGAGGCCGCAGTGCTGTGGGAGGCGCTCCGCCTGCTCTATGAGCGCGAGAGCGCTGCGGGACGGCGGACGATCACGGCGGAGACGGTTGCCTTCTGGCGGCAGGCTGCTACTTCGCCGGTGGGAGATTGAAGGAGGCTTCGCGTCTCTGCGCGCTCACCCTACCCGTTGCGTAGGATGGGCCACCCTGTTCGACTTGTGCGAACCCCGTTCGGGGATTCACGCTTCGAACATGTCGTTGATCTCTTTGTAGGGGACGAGATCGTTGCCGAAGGTGAAGGTGCCGTGCTGCTGCATCTCCTGGGCGGCGCGGAGGAATGCGGTGAGCGACACGCGGGAGAGCGAACTGCCGACGCTAATGCGAGTGACGCCCATGGCGGAGAGCGTGGCGAGGTCGAGCTGCACACCGGTCAAGCCCATCACCACGTTGAGCGGGCGATCGACCGAACTGAGCACGGCGGCGATGTCTTCTTTGGACTTGAGTCCGGGTGCGTAGAGGACGTCTGCGCCGGCCTCCTGAAATGCCTGGAGGCGGCGGATGGTGTCCGCGAGGTCTGGATTGCCGGCGATGAAATTTTCTGCGCGGGCGGTGAGGACGAAGGGCACGGGCAGGGCCTTGGCGGCTTCCACGGCGGCGCGGACGCGCTCGACGGCGTGCTCGAAAGCGTAGATGGTGGCTGCGGGACGCGGTGAAACGTCTTCGATGGAGCCGCCGGCGAGGCCGGTTGCGGCGGCGAGACGGATGGTTTCGGCGCAGGTCTCCGGGGAGTCGCCGAAGCCATTTTCGAGGTCGGCGCTGACGGGCAAATCGGTGGCGGCGACGATGTCGGCGACGTGTTTGAGCATCGCATCGCGGCCAACGGCACCGTCCTGCAGGCCGGCGGAAAATGCATAGCCGGCCGAGGTGGTGGCGAGGGCCTCAAAGCCCATGCGGGCCAGCAAGCGCGCGGTACCCGCATCCCATGGATTCGGGATGATGAATGCACGATCGCGCTGGTGCAACGCGCGGAAGCGGGAACCCTTCTCTGCCTGCGTGGACATAGACGCGGTCTCCTTTGTGGCTAGTGTCTGTCGCTAGTTTCTTGGGACGGCGGCCTTCTGCGCAACCCGCAACGTGCCAGTCCTACAGCAGAACGGCCGCAGCACACGACGCATCGGCGCCATTGCATGAAAGTAGCGAAAGTGTCGCGACTAAAAATTCTTCAGGCGATTTATGCGGCTGGTTGGGTTTATAACCATGTGTCGGTGCGGTGCCGGCGGCATCGGCACGGGGGAGGCTGTCATGGGGCTACGTGTTGCGGTGTGGGCGGGGATTCTGGGTTGTTCATTGGCGGGGGTCGCAGGCGTGGCGCAGTCGCAGCAACAGGGGCAGCAACCGTCCTCGCATCTTGGGCAGGTGGCGAAGCGGCATGGCGGCGAGGAGGCGAATGCGGCGAACGGCACCAGTACGAACAATGTTCTGACGGTGCAGCGCACGCCCTCGCCGGCGGCCGGCCAGGTACGCGGCGGCAATGGAGTGGCGTTGCCCGATTCGCCGGATACGGCGAAGCATCCGGTGACCGACACCCTGCATGCCGACACGATTACGGATGACTATCGCTGGCTTGAGAAGCAACATGATCCTCAGACGCGGTCATGGATCGATGAGCAGAACGCCTACACCGACAGCTACCTGCAGCAGGTGACGATCCGGCCGGAGATCAAGGCGGAGCTGACGAAGCTGGAGAGGGTGGAGACCTACTCGATTCCGATGAAGCGGGGCAACGCGTATTTCTTCAAGAAGCGGTTGGCGGAGGAGAACCAGGGTTCCATTTATCTGCGGCATGGGGTTGGCGACGCGGATGAGCGGCTGGTGGATGCAAGCAAGCTGAGCGCGGACCAGAATGCGTCGGTCGGCATTTTGGATGTGACGAATGATGGATCGCTTCTGGCGTATGGAATCCGCCAGGGTGGCGCGGATGAGCAGGAGGTGCACCTGATCGATGTGGCGACGAGGAAGGAGCTGCCCGACCGGCTTTCGAGCCAGCGCTACCTCGGCATGCAGATCAGCCCGGACAAGAAGGGACTGTATTACGCGGTGTTTCATCACTCCGGCACACTGGTGTACTGGCATGCGTTTGGGACAGACCAAGCCGCGGACAGAATGATCTTCGGCAAAGAGTACAAGGGTGAGCCGCTGGGCGAGCTGGACCTGATCGGTGTGAGCACTTCGGATAACGGGCACTGGCTGATTCTCACCATCGATCGCGGCGTCCCTGCGACGCGGCAGGACATTCTGCTGAAAGACCTTCGACCGCCTGATGCGCCATTCACTCCGCTGATTTATGGAATCGACAACCGGTTCAACCTGATTGACACCGGTACGGATACGTTTCTGGTGGAGACGGACATGGGTGCGCCCAATCGCCGCATCCTGCGCGCAGATCCAAAAACGTCACCGCAGCAGTGGGAGACAGTGGTCCCCGAAGCGAAGGACGTGATCGAGGCATCGACGGTATTAGGGGGGAAGCTCTTCATCGAACGGCTGGTGGACGTGAAGAACGAGATTTCGATCTACACGCTTGATGGCAAGGCAGCGGGAACGATGAAGCTGCCGGGTATCGGGAGCGCGACGGTGCCGTATGGACGGCCGTTGGCGAAGGAGGGCTTCTACAGCTTCAATTCGTTCAACGTGCCGCCGACGATCTATCGATACGAGATGGGTCGTTACGAGGTAGGGGGCTCCGAGGCGGAGGCAGGAACGACCAGCATCTTCGCGCAGCCGAAGGTGCCATTCCATCCCGAGCGCTACGAGGTGCGGCAGGTCTTCTTCCATTCGAAGGACGGCACGCGGGTGCCGATGTTCATTGCGGGCAAGAAGGGGCTGCCGCGCAACGGCAAGACGCCGCTGCTGATGACCGGCTACGGCGGCTTCCTGGTCAGCATGACGCCGGGGTGGAATCCGATGTATGCGTGGTGGCTGGAGCAGGGCGGATGGTTTGCCGTGCCGAATCTGCGCGGCGGAGGCGAGTACGGCGAGGATTGGCACAAGTCGGGCATGTTCGGAAAGAAGCAGAACGTTTTCGACGACTTCTTTGCAGCGACACGCTATTTGATCGATGAGAAGTACACAGACGCGGCGAACCTGGCGATCTGGGGGCGCTCGAATGGCGGCTTGCTGATGGGCGCGGCGATGACGCAGCATCCGGAGCTTTATGGCGCGATCGTGTGCGGGTATCCGCTGCTGGATATGCTGCGCTATCAGAACTTCGAGTTCGGCCGGCTGTGGACGACGGAGTATGGCTCAGCGGACAACGCGGCGGACTACAAGTACATTCGCGCGTATTCGCCGTATCAGAACGTGAAGCAGGGAACGAAGTATCCGGCGATCATGTTCTTCTCCGGCGACAACGATACCCGGGTCGATCCGTTGCACGCGCGCAAGATGACGGCAGAGATGCAGACGGCGACCAGTGGTGACCGGCCGATTCTGCTGCACTACAGCCTGAAGGGTGGCCATAGCGCGGGCGTTTCCGTGACGCAGCAGATTCAGGATGAGACGGATATCCTGTCTTTCTTGTGGAACGAGGTAGACACGCGATAGTGCTGGCCGCACGGCCAACTGCACCTGCGGCGCGTTCCGCCGGTTCGCTTCCTCCGGTCGCTCACGCCTGTTGCTTTGGGTTGACGAACTGCCGGGTTCTTGGCTTCGCTCAGGATGACATCGATGCACCTGCGGAGTCGATAAATCAGCGAATAGACGACCTGGTGATTGGTTGAGTGTCAGCCTCGATGGCTTCGAGCAGGCGGGCGGCGCTGTGCTCGATGTCGAAGTGCTGCTGGAAGCATTCGCGCGCGTTCTGTCGCATCGCTCGGCGCTCTGCTTCTGGTAGTTGCTGCCAACGGGTCAGCAGGCCGGTCGTTCCCTCTAAGGTGTCCGGAGCGATGAAGCCGGCATTGGCTGATTCGATCTCGCGCCAGATGTTGACCTCGCGTGAGATGAGGACGGGCACGCCGCAGGCGAGGGCCTCTGCAACGGCGATGCCGAAGTTCTCCTGGTGCGAGGGAAGCGCGAAGACCTCCGCGGCGGCAAGCGCGCTCCACTTCATGGTGTCGCGCAGCATACCGGTCCAGACGATGCGGCCGGCGATGCCTAACGTTTGAGCGCGCGTGACGAGCGTCTTCTGCCAGTTGAAGGCATCTGGTCCGGCAAAGACCAGCCGCCATTGGGGATCGTTCGCCATCGTGGCGGCATATGCTTCCAGCAGCAGATCGCAACCCTTCTTGGGATGGAGGCGGCCCATGAACAGGAGGATGCGCTTGCCCGCAAGTTCAGGATGTCGATCGAGGAAGACAGTCGCGTCGGCATCTGGCGGCGATGCTGTGCCCAGCCCGGTGACTACCGGGTGGGCGCGATAGAGCGCGAAGGATTTCGGCGCGATGCGCTTCTCTTCCTCGCAGGTAAACAGGACGGCACGCGCATCGCGCAGCACGCGGTAGTCCGCCCAGGGCCAGTAGAGCCATTTTTTCGCGTGCTTGAGCGGAAAGCTGCGCTTGAACCACGGGTCGAGCATCCCGTGGGGAAAGACGTAATAAGGCGTAGCGGTGCCGCGAAGAGCGCGCCATGCGCCGAAGCTGTGGTATTGCCAGAGACCGTTGATGATGACCGCGTCGTACCGGGCATGGTTCTGACGCATCCAGGGCACGAAGCCGGGGGCAAAGGAATAGGTATTGCGCGCGGGACCGAGGGCGTGCAGGCGGAAGGGGAAGTTGCATACTTCGGCGTCCGTGGGATCATCAAGGGATACGACTTCCACGGAGTGGCCGTCGCGCTGGTGTACGGCAGAAAGACTCCGCACGGCCTCCGCTGGGCCCCCACCGGCGGCGCGGATGGAAGCGATGACGTGAAGGAGTTTCATGGCGGGAGGGAAATGTCGCAGGCCCGGGGAGGATCGCTGCACGGATTGTACCTGTCGGGACATGGCGCTGATCTAATAGTGTGTCTGGCCGCGTCATGAATCCGAAATACCCCAATGGCATCATGAAGGACGGAGCCAGATGCGCTTCCGGCTGCGTATGATGCAGCGGGAACTCTGAACGGACAGCCAGTTGGAACGAGATGAACGATGAGGAGAATGGCAAGTGACGGAACCGGTTTCTGATGCCCTGGTGTTTTTTGGCGCGACGGGCGACTTGGCATATAAGCAGATTTTTCCCTCGCTGCAGCGGCTGGCGAAGCGCGACAAGCTGAAGGGGCCCGTGATCGGCGTCGCGAAGTCGGGCTGGACGCTGGATGACCTGAAGAAACGCGCCCGCGACAGCGTGGAAGAGCACGGTGGTCTGGATCCGGAAGGCTTTGACAAGCTGATGAAGCTGCTGCGCTATGTGGACGGAGACTACGCTGACATTGCGACCTTCCAGCAGGTGCGGACCCAATGCGGCGGCGCCAGGCATCCGATCCACTATCTGGCGATTCCGCCGAGTCTCTTCGGAAAGGTGCTGGAGCAACTGAAGCAATCCGGATGCGCGGATGGTGCGCGCGTCGTGATCGAAAAACCGTTTGGCCATGACCTGGATTCGGCGATCGCGCTGAATCAGATCGTCCACCAGACATTTGACGAAAAGGATGTCTTCCGCATCGACCACTATCTGGGCAAGAACGCGGTGCAGAACCTGATCTTCTTCCGCTTCAGCAACTCTTTTATCGAGCCGATCTGGAACCGGCATTATGTGGAGAGCGTGCAGATTACGATGGCGGAGAGCTTTGGGATCCAGGGGCGCGGCGCATTTTACGACCAGACGGGTGCGATCCGCGATGTGCTGCAAAATCACCTGATGCAACTGCTGAGCAACGTTGCCATGGAGCCGCCGATTGGCGCAGGCGCCGACGCGCTGCGCGACGAACGCACCAAGGTGCTGAAGGGTGTGCAATGCATGGAGCCGAGCACGGTGGTACGCGGCCAGTTCGACGGTTACCTGCAGGAGCCGGGTGTGAAGCCGAACTCGCAGGTGGAGACCTATGTGGCGCTGAAGATCTGCATAAACAGCTGGCGCTGGAAGGATGTGCCGTTCTACATCCGGACGGGCAAATCGCTGCCGGTGACGGCGACGGAGGTGGTGGCGCGGCTGCGGCGACCGCCGCAGATCTTCTCCAGAGATCCCCTGCCGGCAAATTATGTTCGGTTCCGCGTAAGCCCGGATATGTCGATCGGGATCGGCGCGAACGTGCGGCTGCCGGGGGAGGTCCCGCGTGGCGTGCCGGTGGAGATGCTGGCAACACAGCACACTAAGCCCGAAGACATACTGCCGTATGAGGAGCTGCTGGCGGATGCGATCGTGGGAAACCAGGCGCGTTTTGCCCGCGTGGATTATGTCGAAGAGGCATGGCGCATCCTGGATCCGCTGCTGAAGAATATGCCGCCGGTGCACAGCTACAAACCCGGTACGTGGGGGCCGGTGGAGGCAGAGAAGCTGGCTGAGGGTGACGGCGGCTGGCTGAACCCTTCGCCATGAGACCACGGCAGGGCGGTCATACGGCGCGGCCGGCTGCTGCGCCAGATGCCCACGCCCACTGGAAGTTGTAACCGCCAAGGTGTCCTGTCACGTCCACTGCTTCCCCAATCCAGTAAAGTCCCGGCACCCGACGGCTCTCCATGGTTTGGGCAGAGAGTTCAGCGGTGGAGATACCGCCGGCCGTGACCTCGGCTTTGGCGTATCCTTCGGTGCCGGCTGGCCTGATCTGCCAGCGATGCAACTGCTCTTCGGCCTCAAGGAGTGCTGCGTTGCTCCACCCGGAAGGCGCGTGAAGTGCGGCCCACCGGTCTGCAAGACGCTGGGGGAGGAAGGCGCGCAGCGCGGTTCGCAAGGCAGTGGCATCGCGGCCGCCTGGTTGTGCTCGCAGCGGAGCGGTGCAGTCCTGTCCGGGCGCGAGGTCGATGGTGACGGCCCCGCCAGGCTGCCAATAGGAGGAGATCTGAAGAATGGCGGGCCCGCTGAGCCCGCGATGGGTGAAGAGCATCTTCTCGCGAAAGCGCGTCTTAGCCTCGGTGGCGATGATCTCGGTAGAGAGGCCGGTGAGGTCCGCGTAACGCGCGCTGTCTTCCGCTTGCCAGATGAGAGGAACCAGCGCGGGGCGGCAGGGCTCGATCGCGAGCCCGAATTGTGCAGCGATGCGATATGCGAGATCGGTAGCGCCCATCTTTGGAATGGAGAGACCGCCGGTTGCGACGATCAGAGCGCGAGCGCGGTAGTTTGCCGTCGTGGCGTGAACTGCGAACCCTTCGCTATGACGGATCTGGCTAATGTGCTGATTGAGAATGATGCGAACGCCGGCCGCACGGCACTCCGCTTCGAGCATCGCAACGATATCGCGTGCGGAGCGATCGCAGAAGAGCTGACCCAGGGTCTTCTCGTGATAGGGGATGTGATGCCGCTCGACCAGTGCGATGAAGTTGTGCGGCGTGTAGCGGGCGAGCGCAGAGCGGGCGAAATGCGGATTGGCGGATAGAAAGCGTTCGGCTGTGCATTGGAGGTTGGTGAAGTTGCAGCGGCCGCCGCCAGAGATGAGAATCTTTTTGCCGATGCGATCGGCGTGATCGAGAACGAGGACGCGGCGGCCGCGCTGGCCCGCGATGATGGCAGCCATGAGACCCGCTGCTCCGGCGCCGAGCACCAGGACATCGCAAATCTCTTCATGCTGGCTGGAGGCGAAAGGGTTCGCAGGCATGCTGATTCTGATTATGCAGCCGCGCCGGATTCAGCTTTATGCCGTCAGGGTGAAGCGGTACATCCAGTCGCCGCCGCACCATTGCGGATAGTTGGTGCCCCAGGCGTTGTTGAAGAGGCTGACGTGGACGCCATCCTGCATGGTGGGCAGTTCGAGCGAGAAATCGAGCGGCGACCGCGCGCCCAGGGCCACGACCGGCGCGTCGAGTGTGGCCAGCTCGAAGGCGCCGCGCTCATCACGGTAGCGCAACTGCTCAGAGATTGCGTGCATGCTGCGGCTGCCGCCGCGGACAACCTCCGACGGGCGTACGGGCTGGCCCACTTTTTCGAGTTCCCATCCGTGGGGGTCCGTGGTGATCGGGTTGAAGGTGAGCCACATGGCCTCTGGCAGACGGTTCTGCTGCTTGCCGAGCGAGGTGAATCGTATCTGCAATTGAGGCGTATTTTTGGGCATCTCGATTTCGAGATACAGGGACGCAGGCCAGGCGACGAGACCGGCGGCTGCACTGGTGGGGTCTTCGATGGCGAGTTCCGCAAGCAGGCGATGCTTCTGCGCGTCCTCGCTGAGCCAGCATTGACGCAATTTGGGGTGCCACTCCCGGCTGGTTGCGCCGAAGTGCGCAATGTTCGGCTTGCCGAAGTCCTGCGGGCCCCACCAGGTTTTGACGGTGAGATACGCGGCAATGAAGGCGTCGTAGGCCTCTGGCCCCAGCGTTTGATAGGTGAAGAGCGCCAGGGGATTCTTCGGCGAGGCCCACGCCCGCTGTGTCGCCTTGCTGACGAGTGCGATGATGGCGCCGGTGCGCGGATCGAGCGCGATGCGAAAGTGCGCCGTCTCGAGGATGTGCGAGGCTGGGTGCGGGCGCATGCCGACCGGGCTCGGTGCGGTGACGCGCAGCGTTTCCAGCCGCTGCTCCATGGCGGCGCGCATGGGTGCGGGCAGGCGGCCGATGCCATCACCAAGGTCGTCGCGCTTCTCCTTCCAGCTTGCCTCCATGGTGCGATAGCCCGGCTGGCCGAGAACTGCGTTCAGGTCGGCGGGCTTGTAATGGTCGTGGTCGAGATAGCGTTTCGTGTCGGTGCCCCAGGTGTGTTCCACCGATAGCGCCATGCGGCGGAGTAGTGCACGGTCTACATCTCCGCCTACTTCAAGATGCTTCTGCGCAATCCACTCCTGACGCATGCGCGCGGCTTCGCGATAGCGCGCGACCTTGGGCGGATCGCTGGGGATGCCGTAGATCCAGGTGTCGCCGATCTCGTCTGTGACCACGGGTAGCTTGTCCCGCGCGGGAGCGAGTGCGGCGGCAACGTCGCTGAGCGATGCAGCGGTGACAGTGGCGCCGGGAAATTGTTTGCGTAGACGGGCGTAGATCTCCTGGATTTCCTGCGGCGAGTGCGGGCCGCCATTGTCGCTGCGCATCTCCATGGCAAAGGCCACATCTGTGCCGGGGAGCACGACGGTTCCACCGTAGTCGTGGTGGTGATAGATCATCGGCAGCGTGCTGCCATCCGGCGCCTTCCAGAGGAAGACGTCCGGCACGTCGGGCGGCGTGCTTGCTCCGTTGACGCCGATATCCAGCATGGTGATGCCGGCAGCGGCCAGTGGCGCGATGATGCCGCGTGTGTGGCCGGGGACGTCGCTCATCTTGGCCCCGATGGTCTTGTGGCCGAAGCGCGCGTCGAGCGAGCGCGAGAGGCCGAGTGCGCCTTCGATCATGGATCGATCGAGCATTTCCGTCTGCCAACTGAAGGGAAGCGCGTGCCAACTGATGTCGCCTGCGGCGATGGCCTGCTCCATGGCGCGGCGTTGTTCCGCTGTGGCCTGCTCCAGGTATTCGTAGAGCAGCCATGAGCCGGTCGTCCAGGTGTAGCGGTCGCCACCAGCGCGGCGGAGCGCGGCCCCCGTCTCGATGGCCTGCGGATAGTAGACCTCGAAGTACTTTTTCATGACGTTGGCTTGCGTGTCGGTAAAGCCGACGTCAAGATGACACTTGAAGGCGACGAGCACCCGGCGCACGTCGGTATTGGGAGTATCGAGTGGTAACAGTGTGCTGCCGAGAGCGCGCTTTGCGGCTGTGGCACCCGCGGTGAGAGCTGCAAACTTCAGGAGATCGCGTCGCTGCATGGTGATTGCGTGCCAGCCTGTGCGATAGATTGCGGAACGCGCCAGTGTAGCGTATTTGGCGTGTGGCGCGTCCCTCGCTTCGAATACCGCTGGGCACATATCCGCTACACTGAGTCCGGGTGCCGCTGTAATTCCTTGCAGGGCCTATAGCTCAACGGTTAGAGCAGGGGACTCATAATCTCCGCCCGGCTATTTCGGCCGATTTCGCTCCGCTTGGATTCGCTAGCATTTTCGGCACTTTCCAAGCGGACTGTCTCACGGAAAACAAGCGCTTCTAAACCGGCACCCGCTACATTTTCCGCTACAGTGCCAAGCCAGCATTTCCTCGCAGTAGGCGCGCGCGTACCTCTCCCGAAATTCGACGGGTTTACCAAACCATCGACATATAGCATTGCCGGATGCCGTCGATCAGTGCAGAGGGGTACCTAAACAGCCTGTTGTTGGAGCTTTGCAATCTCCCAAAGGAGACTGAATGGGCCGAGTTCAAGCAAAATAAGGCCGATCCGCAAGAGATCGGCGAGGCTTGCCACTTGAAAAACCGAAATCAAAAGCAAGCGCAACGCCGATGGTCCAAACTGCCACATGCCTGAATAAATCTTTCTTTTGAAAACCGCTTGATTTCCAGACCGCTGTCGGCGTCGAACCGAAAGCCATACGGCGGTGAGCGTCCGACAAAGCGATCGAGCTCGAGAAGGAGAGTACTCAACTGTCGGCCCGGGAGGAATCCGCGCTGTAACCTGCGGTGCACACCGCGTCTGCCAAAAGTACAATGAGCCCGAGTATTGGACTTCAGGTATTCTCCCTGTAAACCCATGAGGTCATTCCGTCAATTCGGTGTTCTGGTCCTGCTGCTGGTGTCATCCCTGGCCCCGGCAATGGCCTGCATGGTTCCCGATGCGCAGATGAATACCGAAGAGCGTGCCTGCTGCCGCATGATGAAGAACCAATGCGGTCAGATGGAGATGCCGGCATCGCATGGCTGCTGCCAGAAGACCCCGCCGGGCGTTCGCGATAATGCGCTGGATACGAAGGCGACGAACTTCCACCCGGTTGTAGCTCCCGTTGTCTGGTTGGCTGCTTTCGAGCTGGTGAATCCGACTTCTGCTGTCGCGGGCTGGGTTGAACGCTCTAACGACTCGCCTCCAAATTCCCCGCCTTCTACCATTTCCATCCTAAGAATCTAGTTCGCTCCAATCTCGCACTCTACTTTTGCCGAGCGCACACGCATGTCTGCGTGCTCTGGCAATTGTCTTGAATTGCATTTGAGATTGGAGCTTCCGTATGAACGTGGTCTCTTTTTTGACCGCCACGCTTGTGCTGGCCGCTGCATTTTCTGCCTTTGGGCAGACGCCGGTGGCGAGCACTCCCACGCCTTTGTCCCAGCTTTTGGCTGAGGCCGAGGCAAACAACCCGCAGATCTCTGCAGCCGATCATGGTGCGCGGGCCGCGACGGCAAATGGCGCCGCAGGTGACTACGCTGCCGGACCCGAAGTTCACCTACCAGCAGTTCAGCGTGGGCAGTCCGAAGCCGTTTGCCGGATACACCAACAGCGACTTTGCCTACATCGGCGTCGGAGCCTCGCAGGAACTGCCGTTTCCGGGGAAGCTGCGGCTGCGGGGACAAGTCGCCGAACGTGATGCCGACACAAAGCAGGCTGAAATTGAAGTGACGAGGACCAGCATTGCCGATGCGGTGAAAGCCGACTATCTCCAACTGGCCTATCTGCAACAGACGCTTGGCATCCTGCGGCAAAACGAAGCCGTTCTTGACCAGCTCATTCAGGATGCGACTGCCCACTATCAGGTCGGCCAAGGGATGCAGCAGGATGTTCTGCAGGCCCAGGTGAAGCGGACCAAGATCGTGAACGAAATCACGATGCACCATCAGCAGATGGGGCAGGTGCAGGCGCATCTCAAGGGTTTGCTCAACCGCGATCAGGGCTCGCCGGACATCGTCACGGAAGATCTGATCGAAACTCCGCTCGAAACGCACTTCCGATGAGCTTCTTGCAGCTGGTCCGGCAGAACAATCCGCAGATTCAGGTCGATGCGAGTTCCATTCGGAAGCAGGAAGCGCAGTTGGCTTCCGCAAAGCGCGAGGGAAAGCCGGACTTTGAGCTCGGCTATATGTACGAGAACACCGACCGCAAGTATCGGGACTACTACATGTTCACCTTCGATGTCCGCTTTCCCCGCAAGAAGCGGGTGAATGCAGAGATTGCAGAGGCCGCAGAGAAACGTGCCGAATCGCAACAGACACTCGACGCCCATCTGCAGCAGCAACTCGCCGAGGTCAAAGCAGGGGTATGTGAAAGCAACGAGCGATGAGGAACTTCTGAAGGAATATCGCGAAGGCCTCATTCCGCAGTCCGATGCTGCCTATCGAGCCACGCTGAGCGCCTATGCGTCGAATCGCGAGCAGTTCATTCATGTTCTTTCGTATTTCACAGACGTTCTCAACCTGAAGCTCGAATACGCAGAGACCCTCGAAGATCACGAAGCTGCTTTGGCCCATCTCGAATCGCTGACAGGAGCGACACTGCGATGAACAAATATGTCTTGAGAACCTCTCTCGTCTGGATCGTTGTCCTCGGCAGTTGTCGCAGGGATTTGGGCTTACCGCTCGCATCGGGCGAAACAGTCCGATGGCGACGAATATGCCGATGTCCGGCGATGTGCAGCCCGTAGCCGCTGGCCCATCTCCAGACACGCAAAGAGCCAGCGCCATCCATGCCAGAACAGAAGATGGAAACTCCGCTCGTTCCCGTTCAACTCACGCCCGAGCGGATGCAGAGCATCGGTGTGAAGACGGGCACGGTCGAGTACAAGCAGCTGAGCGACGACATCCGGGCGACCGGCACGGTGGATATCGATGAGCGCCTTCTCTCGTATGTGCAGGTGCGCTTTCCCGGCTACATCCGCAAGGTCTTTGCGAATGCGACGTATCAGTATGTCCGCAAAGGAGAACCGCTCTTTACGATCTACAGCCCGGACCTTGTCGCGACCCAGCAGGAGTATCTGCTGGCGCGACAGAACCAGAAAGCATTGAGTACCAGCACTGTCGACGGAGTTGCATCCGGAGCAGAGTCACTTGTCAGCCGCAGCGGAGCAGCGCTTGCGAGCAATGGGAGGTGCCGCAGAGTGAGATTGCAAAGCTCAAGGAAACGGGCAAACCGATTACGGACCTCACGATCAACTCGCCAGTCGCGGGATACATCACTGAGCGAAATGCTCTGCCCAATATGTATGTCGAGCCGTCGACCAAGCTCTATACCGTTGCTGATCTATCGCGTGTGTGGGTCTATGCCCAGATATTCCAGGACGATGTGGGCCGGGTGAAGCCGGCGATATGGCGCAGATTACCGTCGATTCCTATCCGGGCCGGACTTCTCCGGGCAGATCGAAGAGATCCTGCCGCAAGTGGATATGGCGACGCGCACCGTTCGTGTGCGGCTGGCGATTGCGAATCCGGGCTGAAGCTGAAACCGGGCATGTTCGTGAACGTCGATCTGAAGACGAACATGGGGCGGCAGCTCGTCGTTCCTGCTTCAGCTGTTTTTCAATCCGGCACTCGGCAGCTTGTGTTCCTGAATCAAGGCAATGGCAGCCTGGAGCCGAAGGAGATTACTACTGGTCCGCGCGTCGGCGATGACTTCATCGTCCTCAAAGGGCTGCAGCCACATCAGTCGATCGTCACTTCGGCGAACTTCCTGATCGATTCGGAAAGCCAATTGCAAGCCGCTGCAGGTTCGTTTGCTCCGCCTCCGCCGGGCGCAGGTGCCAATGCTCCGCCAGCGAATGCACCTGCCGCTGCACAAGCGAACATCGATTTCACGACTGATCCGAATCCGCCGCAGAAGGGAAGCAATACCTTTCGTGTGAAGCTGACGGGCGCAGGCGGAGCTGCCATCACGGCGGTGCTGACGTCACGGTGACGTTCTTATATGGCCGGCGATGCCGGCGATGGGCATGGCCGCGATGAACATGACCGCGAAGCTCACCGACAAAGGCAACGGCTCTATGAAGGCACAGGCTCGCTGGGCTCCGGCGGCACCTGGCAGGTCACCATCACGGTCCAGAAGAATGGGCAAGTCATTGCCACAAAGCAACTGCGCGTGAACGCGACGGGAGGCATGTGACATGATCTCTCGAATCATTGAAGTCTGCGCCCGCAATCGCTTCCTCGTCTTTACCGCAGTGCTGCTGCTCACGCTTGCGGGCATCTGGTCGCTCCAGCATGTGCCGCTGGACGCTCTGCCCGACATCTCCGATGTACAGGTGATCGTCCATACGGCCTGGGCAGGTGAGCCGCCGGATGTTATCGAAGATCAGGTCACTTATCCGATCGTCACCAGCCTGCTTGCTGCCCTCATGTCAAAGCGGTTCGCGCCCAGACGATGTTCGGGGATTCCTATGTGTACGTGGTCTTTCAAGATGGAACCGATCTCTACTGGGCGCGTTCGCGGGTCCTTGAATATCTGCAGCAGATCAGCGGGCGGTTGCCGGAGAATGTTCATCCCTCGATTGGCCCGATGCCACCGGCGCCGGCTGGGTCTACGAATACGCCATCGTCGACAAGAGCGACAAGCACAGTCTTGCGGACCTGCGCAGCTTGCAGGACTGGCATCTTGCGCTATGCGCTTGGAAACCGTTCCCGGCGTTGCGGAGGTTGCCAGCATCGGCGGCTTCGTCCGGCAGTACCAAGTGCAACTTGATCCCAACAAGCTGCTTGCCTACGGCATTCCGCTTTCGACGGTCATCGACCGGGTGAAAGCGAGCACCAATGAAGTCGGCGGTCGCGTGCTCGACCTGAGCGGGGCGCAATACATGATTCGCGGTCTTGGTTACCTTCGCTCGCTGAACGATCTCGCGACGGTTGCCGTGGGCAGCAAGAACGGAACGCCGGTTCTGTTGCGCGATCTGGGAACGGTCAGCTTCGGTCCCGACATCCGCGAAGGCGTCGCGGAGTGGAACGGCGAAGGCGAAACCGTCGGCGGCATCATCGTCATGCGCCAGGGCATGAACGCGCTGAATGTCATCGACGGGGTGAAGCAGAAGCTGCACGAGATCGCACCCTCTCTGCCGCCCGGTGTTCAGATCATGCCTGGATACGATCGCTCCGGACCTGATCGACGCGTCGATCAAGACGCTGCAGCGCGATCTGCTGGAAGAAGCTGTAATCGTCAGCCTGGTGATCATTGTTTTCCTGTTTCACTTCCGCTCCGCGCTGATTGCGATCCTCGCCTTGCCCATCGCGGTGATGGTGTCTTTCATTCCGATGTATCTGGCTGGGTGTGACCTCGAACATCATGTCGCTGGGCGGCCTTGCGCTTGGCGATCGGCGTGCTCGTCGATGCCTCCATCGTGATGGTCGAGAACGGCTACCGCCATCTATCGGAACGGCAGGAGCGCGATGCCGACGCCGGTGTCAGAGCCGGAGCGGCGGACGATTCTTATCAATGCAGCCAAACAGGTTGGTCCGGCTTTGTTCTTCTCGCTGCTGATCATCGTTGTCTCGTTCCTGCCGGTCTTCCTTCTCGAAGCGCAGGAAGGACGCATGTTCCGGCCGCTGGCCTGGACGAAGACGCTGGCGGTCGGTTCGTCTTCCATCCTTGCGATCACGCTTGTGCCGGTCCTGATGGTGATGCTGATTCGTGGCCGTCTGCGGCCTGAACGGGCAATCCGATCTCGCGCATCACGCAGGCGATCTATCTGCCGATCCTGCGGTTTTGCCTTCGACATCGCTGGCTCACTATCGCCGTCAACCTGATCTTTCTGGTTGTCACGTTTCCGCTGGCGCTCGCGTCTGGGCAGCCAGTTCATGCCGCCGCTCTTTGAGGGCTCGACCCTCTATATGCCGACGGCGCTTCCCGGCATCTCGATCGAGCAGGCGAAGATGCTGCTGCAGGAGCAGGACCGGATTCTTCGCGGCTTTCCCGAAGTGGCAAGCGTCTTCGGTACGGTTGGACGTTCCGACAGCGCAACCGACAACGCTCCGCTCGATATGTATGACACGACCGTGATGCTCAAGCCGCGGGAACAGTGGCCGGCCGGGATGACCTACGAAAAGCTCATTCAGCAACATGGACGAGAAGCTTCAGTTTCCGGGCTTTCGAATACCTGGACCATGCCGGTTGAGAACCGGCTGGACATGGAACTGACCGGCATCAAGACGCCGCTGGGCATGAAGGTGCAGGGCCCGAACGTGGACGGCATTCAGCAACTTGCTTCGCAGATTCAGAACGTGCTCTCCGGGCATGCCGCAGGTGCGGTCCGTGTTTTCGGAGAAGGTGGCGCAGGGCTTCTACGTCAACGTAGATGTCAACCGGCGAGGAGGCGGCTCGCTACGGCCTCACGATCGCCGATGTTCAGACTGCGGTGCATCCGGCATCGGTGGACAGAATATTGCCGAGAACATCGAAGGCCGCGAACGCTATCCGATCAACGTCCGCTACCAGCGAGACTTCCGCGACAACGTCGAGAAGATGCAGCGGCGTTCTGATCGGCACGCCATCCGGCGCGCAGATTCCGCTGGGGCAGGTGGCGCGGATCTCCTTCTCGCATGGTCCCGCCATGATTCGCGACGAAGATGGCGCGCTTACGGGCTACATCTATATCGATCTCAAGAACACCGACTATGGCGGCTTCGTTCGAAGCGCAGACAAGCTCCTTCATGACAAAGCTGCACGCTGCCGGCGAATTACTCCTTTCAGTGGTCGGGAGAATACGAGTTCGAACTGCGGGCAAAGCAACGGTTTCAAGCTGATTCTGCCGATTGTCTTCTTTGTGATTTTTCTGCTGCTGTATCTCGTCTTCCATTCGGTTGCGGAGGCGCTTGTGCTCATCTTTCCCACGATCTACGCGATGACCGGAGGACTGCTGCTGCAATGGCTGCTTCACTACAACTTCAGCGTTGCCGTGGCCGTCGGCTATATCGCGCTCTTCGGGATCGCTGTCGAAACAGGCGTGGTGATGGTGGTCTATCTTCATGAAGCGCTCGAGCACAGACTGCAGAGTCGGAAGTAGCCGTTGACGAACAGCGACATCGAAGCCGCCGCTATCGAGGGCGCCGTCCAGCGTTTGCGGCCGAAGCTGATGACGGTCTGCGCAGTTCTGGCCAGCCTTGTCCCGATTCTCTGGGAATCCGGCATCGGCTCCGATGTCATGAAGCCGATCGCCGCACCCATCGTCGGCGGCATGATCACTTCAACCATTCACGTCCTG
The DNA here is from genome assembly GCA_963750845.1 of uncultured Acidobacteriaceae bacterium. Lineage (GTDB taxonomy): Bacteria > Acidobacteriota > Terriglobia > Terriglobales > Acidobacteriaceae > KBS-83. The sequence goes on along the minus strand of CAVVSP010000024.1, from coordinate 239,688 downwards.
ATCCTTGTTCCCGTCTTCTTCGTGATGATGAAAGAACGGGCGCTGAAACGGGGAACTCTCACCCCTCACAGCACGGCCAATTCCATCCCGGCCTCAAAGTCTTAGATTCTGCGAGGAGACTGCGGGGGCATCCGAATAGCGTTGTCTGCGATCGCCATAGTGCGCCTCCGATGAGTACTCCTTCAATACAGGTCGCATAACATTGCAAGGTGAGGCAGACATGAACAGTTCAACCTCAAGACGGACCACTCTGATTACCGGCGCATCGCGCGGTCTTGGAGCCGCCATCGCTCTCGAGCAAGGAGCGGTCGGTTCGAATGTTGCCATCAACTACTTCAATAGCAGCGATGCGGCTGAAAAGCTCTGCCAGCGCATTCGGCAGAACGGCGGCTACGCCCATGCATTCAAGGCGGACGCGCGTAGCGAAGCCGAGATCGTCCGTCTGGTCCGTGAGGTCACTGATGTTTTCGGCGGGATCGACGTTCTTGTTGTCAATGCGACCGGTCCCCAGCCGTTCCTCTCCATCGAGGAGCAAACCTGGAGTTCCTACCTCGATCAACTGGAGTTCTTCGTAAAGTCTCCTCTGTTGCTGCTGAAGCAGGTCCTGCCGGGAATGAAAGAGCGCGGCTTCGGCAGGATCATTAACATTGGTAGCGAAGTCTTCGAGCTCGGGAATCCCCGCTTTGCGAACTACGTCGCAGCCAAGGGTGCTCAGTTGGGGCTTACCCGTTCCTGGGCGCGTGAGCTCGCACCCACCGGCATTACTGTCAACCTCGTGGCGCCCGGTTGGATTCCTACTGAGCGCCACGTGGACGTGAAGCAAGAAGAACTGGATAGCTACACAGCAGGTGTTCCCATGAAACGAATGGGAAGGCCCGAGGATGTTGCCAAATTGGTTGCTTTCCTCGCAAGCGATGGTGCGGGCTTCATTACCGGACAGAGCTTTTCAGTGAATGGCGGCAATACTTTAGCTTGAACAGTCTCGCGTGCTTGAACTGCGATTCCGGCGCTGCGTTGTCGGCGACTCTCCCAGATTCAGATAACGCAAAAGCCGCGTGTCATCCCCTAAATTCGGATTTGGGCGATCGCTCCTAAGCCCGAACAGCGATATTGGAAGACTCCTCGCGGACTGCTTTGTTCCAGGCCTGAGCTCATAGGTAAATGCCAAAATGCGCTGCTGCTCCCCGATTCATAGCTGAGACTGTCATCGAGGTATCTGCGAGCGAGCCGAGAAAATGTGCTGCAGTGCATCCCTTTCGGTTTTTGAGGAAACCAGTCATCCACGCAGCCACTCCCTCCGAGGCGCTCCTGGATGGTCTGAGCACGGCGCAGAGCGCGTTCAAAGTCTCTTTCGCGTTGGCTCTCATACGCCAACTGATGGCAGCGACGGCAAGCGAAGAACGCACCTCCATACAGGATCGCCACTCGCCTGCCGCATCCGCGTGCCGGGCAGAGCAGCCAGGGACGCTGGCCGCCATAATGGCATAGCGTGTGCGATATCCAGATCGGATATTCCGCTTGCTTCCATTCACCGAAACCTCCACTGCGATGCCGGTACGAAAGGATCACTGCGTCTTCGGTGGTCCGACCATTAACCGAACCTGCATCTTCTCCGTTCCTTTTCCAAGACAGGGAGAAGCATCTGCCAGGCGTCGAGATAGCCGTTCTTCTGTAAAAAGCGGACGTCTATTTTCTTGTAGCCGCAGGTCGTGTCTTTCCCACTGCCGTATCTCGGCATGCGTTCCTCTCACATCCGAAATCATTAGCCAAATCGCACGTGCAGCTGTTTTGAAATCTCAACCGATATAAACGCATCGGAATTGGTCGCCGAAATCGGGAACAGCCGCTTTGAAAAAACTTGATTATCGCGCGGAACTCTACATAGACGTGACGAATGCTGTGCAAGGCAGTGCAAAGACAATCTTGAAAACACTTTGATTAATCCCTACTCCCCGGCAACGCTTTGTCCAATCCTGCCAATGTCACTACACAGACTTCGCGAGATCAGGAATCACAATTGAGCACCAAGTTCTGAAGGAGGGGTGGGTAAAGTTGCCGCGCCTAGTGTGGCCTGAGCGGGAGCCGAAGCCCCCGCACCTTTGGGTCTGCTTTTGAGGTGTGCATGACCTTCGCCCGGCTGAGGCGAAACCTGAGTTCAGTTCGGAGCGATGCCTTTTCCCCTGCTGGCCAAACCTGATTGGTTGATTGCTTGATTAGGTGCCTGCATGATTCCTGATTCATGATTTCTGATTAAGAGATTCGTGATTGCGGCGGCACGGGCGTCAACGCTCAAGATCGCCGTCACCTTGGAATAGATTTCGGCCTCGGCCTTCTCTGGGTCGGCTGGATCGTTCCGCGAATCTCTAACCTCCACCGTAAAGATTTGTCCGTCCAAGAAAACATCAGGCGACATCAATTGCCCTTTGCGTGGCAGTTCACCGTTTGCGAGCGTCCATGCTTTGAAGTATTTTCCGCGTCGCATGACCTCCGGCCCTTCCCGACTGCTCCCGAAGTTGTAAAACGCACAGACAAGCGCACCATCGTCGAGCAGTCCAAACTCCAGCAGCAGCGACCACCGCGAGAATGGCCGAATCCATTCCGGCCCTTGATGACGGGTTGCAATCGCTTGATAGCTTCCCGCTGGTACGCGCGCGTAATCTGCGCCCCTCCAGATGGGTACCGGAGGCGGCGAGCCCTGTTTAGCCATTCCTTCCTCGCTTTGAATGCCCTTAGAATGGCGTCAGAGCCATTCCAACGGGTCGAGCGTGCCGCCAGCACGTTCGGCCCTTTCCCTTTCATGGCACCCGCAAAATGCCCGTTGCGGCCACCGCTGCCGTTTCTGGGATCACAGATGCCTACATTCCCGGTGTCGACCTTGGCTCATCGCGGATGACTCGCTGCAACTCCGATTCGCGGATCATCGTCCGGGCTCCCACTTTGGTACGTCGTAGCTTGCCTTTCGCGAGCCATGCGTGAACCGTCCATTTGCTAATACCGCCAAGTTTGCGAGCGGCTTCCTCAACTGAAAGCAATGTGTCCATGTGTTCCTCTGCGGCTCGTAATGAGCACAAGTGCATATTCGCTTGTCTTTAAAAAAACATGGTAGTACTTTTATATGCATGGCTAGACGAGAAAGCCGTATACCAGAAAGACGTCGAGAATACCAAGGCGAAAAGATCCGCCGAGTCTCTTGTGAATTGGCTCAACACCACGACCGATCCCGAAGCCAAAGAGCGGGTCTCAAATATCGTTCAACTATTTCTCGACCTTTACGCATATTCCTCAAAAGAACTCGTTACACCGACAGCCAGTGTGCCGAAGGCGCCCGGTGCCGCAGAAATCTTCGGGAAGAAGCATGACTTGCTGAACGACGCCCTTAGCCGTTACCAATTGGTCCCCGGAATTCAGTTTTCATTGCCCCCTGACGGAAGGGCGTCTGGGTTACGCGTGCATATACATTGGGAGGCTGCTCCTGGTTCAAAACTGAGAAAGGATATGCGGAGAAGGCAATTGGCTCAGAAAAATCAGAAACCTGTTTCTGCGAATCATTCCAACTTGCCCGGAGCACAGCTGGTGGAAATAGGGGCGTTCAACAACGCGCTCAATCTGATCGACTCAGGACTGATATTCAAAATTCAGCGCTGCCGATGCGAAGAGTTCTTCTTCCAGCGGTTCTCGCACCAGCGGTTTTGCTCCGAGAAATGCCGGATCGCAGAATTTCGTACTGGCGACGAGGCTCGCGTAAGGCGGAATGCTTATGCTCGAAAGCTCTATCACCTGCACAAAACCCAAAACGTAAAGTGAGGCACGCCGATGTCCATCTTCAAGCGCGGTAACGTCTACTGGTATCACTTCCTCTTCAGCGGCGAGCACGTACAAAAGAGCACAAAGCAAGGCAATCCGCGCACCGCGCGCCAGATGGAAGCGGCGTGCCGCACCTCACTGGCGAAGGGCGAAGTGGGGATCATCGCGCCTAAGACAGCGCCGCCATTTTCCGAACTTGCCAAGCGCTTCATCGCTCACGTCGAGACCCGCCACGAAAACAAACCTCAGACCGTCGTCTTCTATGCGGCAAAGCTGAACCGGCTTCTTTCGTATGAGCCTCTCAGGGGCACCCGGGCGGATCGGATAGACGAAGGGCTCATCGAAAACTACGTGGTGGCGCGGAGAGCCTTCGTAGGCCCGGCAACCGTCAACCGTGAGCTTGCAACGCTTCGCCGGATTCTCAGACTGGCCTACGAGTGGAAGGAAATTCAGCGGGTGCCACGCATCCGACTGTTGAACGGAGAGCGGACGCGGGATTTCGTTCTTTCTCGGAAGCAGGAACAGATGTACCTCGCCGCGTGTCCGCAACCCTTGCATGATATTGCCGTTCTCATGCTCGAAACCGGTCTCCGAATCGGAGAAGCGCTAAACCTGGAATGGTCCGATGTCATTCTTGAGCCGATTAAAGGCTCACGCTTTGGTTTTCTCAGGGTGCGTGAGGGTAAGAGCAAGAACGCGCGTCGCGTGGTCCCGCTCACAGATCGTGCGTCCACGATGCTTCTGGGCCGCCCTCCGGGACAGAACGGACCGCTACTGTTCGCAAACCGAGAAGCCGGACGCTACGTCTCAACTTCGATCAATCACCTTCATCGGAATGCGGTGGCTCCAAAGGTGGATGGGAAACGCCGTCCGCTATTTGCAGGCGATTTTGTTCTGCACTCGCTTCGTCATACCATGCTGACTAGGCTCGGTGAATCGGGTGTGGACGCCTTCACCATCATGCGGATTGCCGGGCACAGTAGCATTGTTGTATCGCAGCGATACATTCATCCCACACCTGAGGCAGTGGAGCGCGCTTTCGAGCGGCTTCAATTGCATGGAACTGGGCCGGAAATCGAGGCGAAACGACTGCCACCCGCTACAGTATCCGCTACACTGGCGCCGGTGGCTGCCGTAAGTCATTGAAGGGCCTATAGCTCAACGGTTAGAGCAGGGGACTCATAATCCCTTGGTTGGGGGTTCGAATCCCTCTGGGCCCACCAGCGTTCCCGGTTGTGCAGGCAAGGCCGCGATGATGACGGGTCTCGTCTCGTTGTGGCTGCCGTGGGTGGCTACAGCTTGATCTGCCTCAAGTGCTCGCGCAGGGCGGGGCCGAGGTCGGGGCGCTTGAGCGCGAAGTCGACGGTAGCCTGCAGCATGCCCGCCTTGTCGCCGGCGTCATACCGCTTGCCTTCGAAGGTGTAGCCGAAGACTTTTTCTGTGTCGAGCAGACCCTTGATGCCATCCGTCAACTGCAACTCCCCGCCGGCACCTTTGGGGATGCGCTCCAGCAGCTCGAAGATGTGCGGCGTAAGAATGTAGCGGCCGATGATTGCGTTCTTCGACGGCGCATCCTCCTGCTTGGGCTTTTCCACCAGGGCTTTGACGGCAAGCAAACGCGGATTGCCCTCCACCGGGTCGCAATCGAGCACGCCATAAGAAGAGATCGCCGGACCTTCGACGATCTGCGTTGCGAGGATGCTGGACTGGACCTCGTTGAACACATCGGCCATCTGCTTCAGGCAAGGAGTGGCGGCATCGATGATGTCGTCGGGAAGGATGACCGCGAACGGCTCATCGCCGACCATATCGCGGGTCTGCAGCACGGCATGTCCCAAGCCGAGCGGTTCCTTCTGGCGCACGTAAGAGACATGCACCATGGTCGAAACCTTACGCGTCAATTCGAGCAACTCTGTCTTACCGCGCTCCTCTAGGCTCCACTCCAGCTCGGGGCTCATGTCGAAATGATCTTCAATCGCGGACTTGCCCCGGCTGGTGATGATGATGATCTCGTCGACGCCGGCGGCGAGCGCTTCTTCGACACCGTACTGGATCAGCGGCTTGTCCACCAGGGCGAGCATCTCCTTGGGGATAGCCTTGGTTGCCGGCAAGAAACGTGTGCCAAAACCGGCAGCCGGAAAGACTGCTTTGTGAATTTTTTTGCTCATGAAGTCTTGGGTGCCCTTCGGGTTATGCTCGCGTGAATCGCGGATGACATTCTCTGTGAACGATTATACGGACGCTGAAACAGCAAGTTGGAGTTGCCCGAACGCGATGTGAAGACCGAGGATTCCATCAATATTCACTGAGACTCTAGAGCGCAGGCGAATTCTCCTTGAGCATGGCACGGCGAATGATGGCGATGGGCGGAAAGCCCTGGCGTAAAAATTCATCGTGGAACTTCTGGAGGGAGAAATTCTTTCCCTCCTTCTTCTCCACATCGGCCCGCAGCTTCAATATCTCCAGCTTGCCGAGCGTGTAGTAGAGATATGTCGGATCCGAGGTGCCTCGCTTCGTCTCTACACCTGCGATTTCGCGCGACTGATAGCCCTGGCTGACGAAGAACTCTCTGGCCTGATCCAGAGTCATTGTCCCGGTATGCATTTGAATGCCAACGATGAAGCGCGCATCGCGGAGAAGTGCATCTTGTAGCTGTCCCAGGCGGATGAGTTTCGCCTCGCGCGTGTCTTTCGCTCCGGCGCCAGGCTGGCCGTAGCCCTGGTCCAGCATCATCTGCTCACAGTAATGCGCCCAGCCTTCCACGTCTGTGTTGGCGCCCAGAAGTTTGCGCACCTTGGAGTGCACCTCGGGCAGTACGAGGAACTGAATATAGTGTCCCGGGTACGCCTCGTGCACGGATGTGCTCACGACGGTCCCAACATTGAAGGCATGCATGTAGTTGCTGGTGCGCTCCGAGTTCCAGGACTTCTCCGGCAGTGTCACGTTGAAATAGGCGGTGGTGGAGTGCGTCTCGAATGGCCCCGGCGTGTCCATGGAGGCCTGGGTCGTCGCGCGCATGAACGGCGGCGTTTCCTCCAGCGTGGGCCGCACGTCGGAAGGGATGGTCACGATGTGTTTTTCGCGGATGAATTCAATCAGTCCGCTGAATGTGTCGCGGAAGCTTGCGAGCAACTGATCGGGCGCCGGATGGTCTTGGCCTAGCATCAGCAGGACCTGCTGCGGCGTTTTGCTCGGATCTACTTCGCGCGCGAGTGCATTGAAAGCCGCTTGATTCTTATGCAGGTCTGTGTAACCGATCTGCAATAGCTGATCGAGCGGTGTCGTCACCATCTCGTCGTAGAGAAGTTTCAGTGCGAATGTGTCCTTGCCGATGCGGAAATCGCCGTTTGAGCGCGGCAGCAGGTCGCTTTTCATCCACGCCTCGTAGCTGCTGAGTGCGTCGATAACCGCACCATTGCTGTGGTTGAATTCGGCGAGAAGTTTCTCGTCCTTGACTTCGGAAAATCCCGATGGCACGTCGTTGCGAAAGAAATCGATGTCGCCGGGGAGTTGCTGGAGCGCAATCTCGGTGTAAATCTTCGGGCAATTGTGCAGATTCTGCCGTGCCGCGGAAAGTGCAGCGGGCATCTGGCGCTCACGTGCGATCAGGGAGCGCAGGCGATCTTCGGGCGGCGCGAATTTACGTTCCATTAGAGAGAAGGCGCTGCCCGTGATGCCGGTGGAGTAGTAGTCCGGATTCTTCTCCCAGGGCTTGATCGTCTCGAGCGTCAGCAGCGTGCTGTGGATGTTGTTGAGCACGAGTTGGCGATCTCCTGCTGTCCACTCATCGAGGCCGTTCTTTGGGAATGCAGAGACGCGACGCTCAAAGATGTGCACTGCGGCTGTCTGTTTCGCTATAGAGTCGCGATCATAGCGTTCGAGCTGCGCGTCGTATTGATGGAAGCCGGCGAGCGTGCCGTTGGTTGGCTGATAGGAGAAATAGACGGTATCGAAATACTGGTCGGCAAGCTTGTTCCACGCGGCATTGTCGCTATTGGCTGCATGGGAGATGGGAGGGGAGAGAGATACTCCAGCGGCGAGCACGGTTGCACCGGCAAGACGGGCCATACGGGACTTCGTCAAAAGTGATCTCCTGAGTAGAACGATCAAGCGGTGACCGGTTCAAGCGCAAGTTGCTCGAGCAGCGCGTGAACCTCCTGAAAAACTTCCGGCGGCCTGGTTCCGGCGAGCGGGAATCGCAGCACACCCTGCGGCGTGAACTGTGCGCCTTTCTTTGCGTTGCGCGCCACCAGCTTCATCAGGCGGCCCGGATCGACCTCGGCCTTCTCGCTGAAGCGGATGTGAAGCTGATCGCGTTTGCGGTCGATCTGGTGGACGCCAAGCCGTTCGGAGGTTAGGCGCAGTACAGCAGCATCGAGCAGATGCACCACGCTTTCCGGCAGTGCACCGTAGCGGTCTTCGAGCTCCGCACGCACATCGGCGAGTGTCGCCTCGTCCAGTGCGCCGGCAATCTTCTTGTAGACGCGCAGCCGCTGATTCTCTTCCGGGAATGTAGCTCTCGTCGATGCGCAGGCTGATGCCGAGGTTGAGCTGCGTTGTGATGTGGTCGCGCTTTTCTTCGCCCTTCAGCTTCGAGACGGCTTCTTCCAGCATGGAGGTGTACATCTCAAAGCCGACTGCTTCGATGTGGCCGCTCTGTTCGCCACCCAGCATGTTGCCGGCGCCGCGCAGCTCCAGGTCGAGTGCGGCGATCTTGAATCCGGCGCCGAGATCGGAGAATTCCTTGAGCGCGGCGAGGCGCCGCCGTGCCACGTCCGTTAATTCCTGCTCAGGAGGGATCAGCAGATAGGCATACGCACGGCGGTTGGAGCGGCCGACGCGACCGCGCAGTTGATAGAGCTCGGAAAGACCGTGACGGTCGGCGCGGTTCACGATGATGGTGTTCGCGAGCGGGATGTCGATGCCGTTCTCGATGATCGTGGTAGCGACGAAGACGTCGTACTCGTGATTCATGAAGGCGAGCAGAGTCTTCTCCAGATCGGCCTCGCCCATCTGTCCGTGACCGACGACGACGCGGCTTTGCGGCACCAGCTCCTGGATCTTCGCCGCGAGCTCGTAGATCGTTTCGACGCGGTTGTGGACGAAGTAGACCTGGCCGCCGCGCTCCAACTCCAGCTCGACCGCCGTGCGGATGAGCTTCTCGTCGAACTTGGCCACCACCGTCTGGATGGCCATGCGGTCCTTGGGCGGCGTCTCGATGACGCTCATATCTCGCAACCCGACGAGTGACATATGCAGTGTGCGCGGGATGGGCGTGGCCGACATGGAGAGCACGTCGATCTGCTGGCGAAGCTGCTTCAGCCGTTCCTTATGGCGCACACCGAAGCGCTGCTCTTCATCGACCACCAGCAGGCCGATGTCCTGAAACTTCAGGTCCTTCGAGAGCAGGCGGTGCGTGCCGATCAGGATGTCGATCTGTCCGGCTTCGAGTTTTTCCAGGATGAGCTTCTGCTCCTTCGGCGTGCGGAAGCGCGAGATCATCTCGATGTTGATGGGGAACTGCGCAAAGCGCCGGCGGAAGGTTTCGTAGTGCTGGAAGGCGAGCACGGTGGTGGGGGTCAGGATGGCCACCTGTTTTCCGTCCTGCACCGCCTTGAACGCGGCCCGCATCGCCACCTCGGTCTTGCCGTAGCCCACATCGCCACAGAGCAGGCGGTCCATCGGCATGTTCGATTCCATGTCGCGCTTGATGTCCGCGATGGCCGACAACTGGTCGTCGGTCTCGTTGTAGTCGAAGGCGTCTTCGAACTCGCGTTGGAACTCGTTGTCGGGCAGGAAGGGGTGGCCCTCCGCGGCGCGGCGCTGGGCGTAGAGCTTCAGCAGTTCGTCGGCCATGTCGGCCATGGCCTTCTTGACGCGCGCTTTGGTCTTGGCCCACTGCTGGCCGCCTAGCTTGTTCAGTACCGGGGTGGGGCCGGCGTCTGTTGAGCGGTACTTCTGGATCAGGTCGAGCCGCGTGAGCGGCACGTAGAGGCGCGCAGCGTCGGCGAACTCCAGCACCATGAACTCGACGTTCAGGCCGTCCTGCTGGATCTCCTTGAGGCCGTGATAGCGGCCGATGCCGTGCTCGACGTGCACCACGTAGTCGCCGACGGTGAGATCGCGGAAGTCGGAGACGAAGGCGGCGGTCTTCGACTTGGAGCGTGCCGGCAGGGGTCGCGCGGCGACATCGGCATCGTCGGAGAGGTCGTTTGCACCGATGATGACCAGCTTGGCATCGGGGAAGCTGACGCCGTTGGCGATGGCGGTGCGGACGATGATGGGCGTGCGCATATCGCCTCCCAGATAGCTGGACTCGTCGTAGATGGTCTCCGAGCCGGTGTGCTGGGTGCGCGAGCCGAGGCGATAGGCGAGGCCGTATTCGCGCAGCATGTTGGCGAGGCGCTCCACTTCGCCCTGGTTTGGCGCGGCGATGATCACTCGTTGTTCTTGTGCGCCGAGCGACTTGAGCTGCTCGATGAAGGCTGGGATCGATCCGTGGAAGCGCAGCGTCGGCCGGGAGGGGAAGCTGACCTCCGCGGGCGCGTTCAGGTCTTCGTCCAGCACGTCAACAGCGCCGAGCTGATCAAGTTCGAGGCCGGGCAATTTGGCGATCCTATCCTTGAGTTCCCACGGATTCAGGTAGATGTCTGCCGCGGTGATGAGTCCGCCGATGCCGGCGCGCTCGTGGCGCTGCTCGATCTTGTTCCACCAGCGCTCGGCCTGGTTCTGCAGCATGGCGGGCTCTTCGACGAAAATTTGCGGTTGGCGGAAGAGGTCGAAGAGTGTGCGGTCGGCACCGGCCACGGGGGCGAAGAACTCCCAGCCGGGGAAGACGGTGACGCCGCCGGCGGCGACGGCGCGGGTGACCAGATCCGTTGCCTCGTCCTGTCCGGCAGCCTCTTCATTGGACTGCAGGCGCGAGCGGCTGAGGCGCGCGTGCACGGCGGCGAGCAGCTTTTCCGAGACCGGTGTTTCGGTGAGCGGCAGCAGCAGCGCTTCGTCCAGCGGTGTCGAAGAGCGCTGCGACTCCGGCTCGAACTTGCGGATGGATTCGATCTCGTCGCCGAAGAAATCGATGCGCACGGGGCGGTCCATCTCGGGCGAGTAGACGTCGAGGATGCCACCCCGGCGGGTGAACTGGCCGGGCATCTCGACGATGTCCATCTGGGTGTAGCCGATGGAGCGGAGGTGATCGAGGAGCATCTCGATATCCACCTCTTCGCCGCGGCGCAGTTGCTGGGCGAGGCCGGCGTAGTAGGGCCCGTCGAAGAGGCGCATGCACGCGGCCTCGACGGGGCGCGATCACGATCGACGCGCGATTGGTTGCGATCTTCCACAGGACCGACGCGCGCTGCTCCTGCACATCCGGGTGCGGCGAGATGCCTTCAAAGGGCAGCACATCGTGCGCGGGCAGGCGCAGGATGCGCTTGGGCTCGACGGCACCGGTCAGGTCAGCGGCGGCGCGGAGCGTGAGCTCGAGCGATTCCGCGGCCTTGTTGTCCGCGACGAGAACGATGACGGGCGCCTGAGCCGCGTGCGCAAAGAGCGGAATGCAGAGAGCGCGGGCGGTGGCGGTGAGTCCAGAGACACGACGGCGCCCTCGCGCGAGGCTGAGATGCCGTCGCACACGCTCGAAACTATCGGTGTGCTCGATGCTCGCGAGGGCATCGCGAACAAAGGGAAGGACCATGCTGCTTCGATTCTATGGCCTCTCTGTGAAAGTAACGGTAGTCGACCCCCTCCCCCCTTCCGGTGCGGGAGGCTGGCTTGTAAGTCTCGCGGGAGCATGGGTTTAGAGCGCCTCCCGAGGGTCAAATTCTTCATTCCATTGGGCTTATCGCTAAAGTCGTCCAAACAAAGGGGTTAACAAACACAAAAAGCCACGGAAGGGTCTCCGTGGCTTTCCTGTCGAAGGCTCGGGCTTGGATTTTCCTCAAGCCTGATTTAAGGATAGCAATTTGGATGGGGTGATTTGGCAGATTTCTGCGTGAATTGTGTTTTCCGTTTTCGATTTGGGAATCTTGTGAGAAGGAGGCCCTTCGGGCGACTGATGGTTGGGAACACTCCGCACCCTACTTCGCAGGACGGGCATCCGATTGTTGGTGATGACGAGGCCGTAAGATTACCAGATAGTCCGCGGGTAGTGCTGCTGGATTTCCTGTCGGCGGAGATCAGGGGCGCCAGTCCGTTTGCTTGATCGCTCAGGGCTGCTTGATTTCGGTTGCGGTGAGTTCGAGTTCGGTTTTGCCAGTGTCGCTGGTGTTGTCCGAGGTGAAGATGATGGTGGGTCTGTCGAGGGTTACGACCACGCTCGACTCCCAGTTGGTCTGGCGGAATCACGGGCGCGTTGGGAGCGCCGCTGAGAGCTGCTTGGCAACGCTGCTGGATTCCGCCGAGACCTGAAGGCTGAGCTGTCGATCATGCACCTTGGGATGAAAGGTATCGATGTTCGTGCCGACATCCTGGTATCTGTATGGCGTATCTCAGAAGTCCCCATGGCGAATAGGGATTTTGTCGCCGGTACGAATCTTGGCCGGCGCATTGTCGCCGCCTGCCCGATGATGGCGGAGTAGGTGCGGCTGTTGGCGATTTTGCCGTCCGCACCCACCTGGAGCAAACGATAGATGAGCTTGTAGTGAGGCTGGGGCGTCTCCGGTGCTTTCTCCTGGCGCATGGCCGCACGGGCGAGAGAGCAAGAGCTGTGAGCACGACGGCAGTGAGTGGTTTCAGCGAAGGCATGATTGAATCTCCTGTTTCCTGAAGTGTAGTTACTGCCAGTGTTGCGTTCCGACGCTCGGAGAGCGCCGCGATGTGGATGGGGGCGATGGTGAGCGGCGCGCTTTCAAGGGGCCGCTGCAGCGGGAGCGCTCAGGACTTGCCGCGCCTGCTCGGGATGCTCTGTGCGAAGCTCAGCAGTGTGGCTTCTTCTTCGGCGGTGAGCGGCGGCGGAGGGGAAGAGATCGCTGCGACGGGGAGGGGCCGGCCTCTTGTTCAAGCTATGGCGCTTGCGGCGCACGGTGTGAGGACGAGCGCAGACTGCGGCAGCGTGTCTGCGATGGACGTTGCCGGGACGGCGGCGGTGCCGGAGCGCTGGCGATGGTGGTAGCCTTGCTGACGAGGTCTTCGGGAGGGTGATTCGCCGGCTCAGCAGAAATGCGAGCAGCAGTGCGACCAGACATGCCGCTGCACCGGCTGCATCCGAGCAGCCACACGACGCCGTGGCGCGTGCTGGCATCGTCTATACGCGCCATGATGCGGGCACGCATCGATGGATCGGGCTCGGCAGCGACGTAGCTGACCAGGGCTCGGTCGAGCAGTTCGTCGAGCTCGCGATCGTCGTGATGGTCAAAAGCGTGCTTATCGGGAGCGTGCCTATCGGACATGACGATTCTCCTGATGTGAGCCCAATTTCTGCCTGAGCAGCATGCGAGCGCGCTGGATGCGGGTGCGGACGGTGCCTTCGGGGATGCCGAGCGCCGCGCCGATCTGGGCGGAGGTCATCTCGTCGAGCGTGGAGAGCACGAGCGGCTGGCGGAGGTCTTCGGGCAAGGTGTCGATGAGGCGATGGATGCGCGCGATGCCGCTGCTTGAAACCGCTGTTGCCTCGGGTGATTGATCTGTTGCTGTGATGGTGTCCATTTCCATGCCGCCCTCCTCTCTCGCGGGTCGCCGCTGCCGATCCCGTGCCATGCGCCACACGACGCGTGCCAGGTACGCCCTTTCGTCGTTAAGGTCATGCCACGCGCGCTTTCTGTAGAGGCGCAGAAAACATTCCTGCACTACGTCGTCTGCATCGCTGCGATTGCGCAGCAGGGCCCAGGCCACGCGGAAGGCGAAGCGGAGGTTGCGTTCGACGAAGGACTGGAAGGCGGCCTGGTCTGCGCGTGAGTCCTCTTCGGACATCTTTGCGGGCACGGCCGCGCCCTCCCTCCAGTCGTGTGTGGTGGCCAGATCCATGCGCAACCAGCGTAAGTGCAAAGTCGATTCACTGGCTAAGACGAAGTGGAAGGACGGGGTGTTCGGAAATATTGCGAATCTGACCCGGATTGGATACGGCGACGGCGATGATCGCAGACCAGATGAAACGCTATGACCGCAAGGAGAACGGCATTCACTGATCACAGCGTGGTTCGATGCCGAGAGGTCAGGGCAACGCCGCCCTACGGAACTGGTTTGCGCGCTCGAACTCATCGCGCAATGCCGGCGTTCGCAATATTTCGCGCAGGCGGCTGAGCCGCTGCTCCAGCGCGAGCAGTGCTTGCTCGACATGCTCCGGGTTGCTGAGCGCTACATCGCGCCACATGGAATAGGGGCTGGAGCCGAGCCGCGTCATCTCGCGCATGGCACGGCCGCCGATGGCGCGAAGATCGGCATCCGCGCCGAACTCGTCCTGAAAGAGAGCGCTGAGCGCGGTGGCGAGGAATTGGGGCAGATGACTCACCCAGGCCAGCAGCTCGTCGTGGCGCGCGGCATCCATCTCAAGCGTGCGGCAGCCGAAGCCTTCGACGAGCGCGCGGAACTCGGCTGCCGTTGCTGCGGCGATGGATCCGGGCGCGAATGGTGCGGCAGGAGTGAACAACCAGACCGCGCCGCGGAAGAGCTCGGCATCGGCATGCGCCGCTCCGCTCACTTCTTTGCCGGCCATGGGATGCCCGGGAAGAAAGCCGGCGCGGCCTGGCCGGTTGTAATGCTCGGCGGCAGCTTCGGTGATCTGCTGCTTGGTGCTACCGACATCGGTGACGAGTTGATGGGGATGGAGCAGCTCCGCGAGGCGGCCCATCCATTCGACGATGGCGAGCACCGGCCCGGCGAGCAGGATGAGGTCGGCCTCTTTCGCTGCCTGCAACGGGTCCTGCGCTGCTGAGGTGAGCGCGCCGCGCTGAAGTGCCGTCTGAAGCATGGCCGCATCGTGGTCCCAGCCGATCACTTCGCCGGCGAAATCATGGGCGCGCAACGCCAGCCCGTGGAAGCGCCGAGAAGTCCCGTACCCACAATCAGAATGCGCTGGATCATCGCAGGGCTAGCTTACCGGAGTACTGGCCTTGCGAGGCAACACCGCCTGCGGCGCGTTGATGGGTTCGCTTCCTTTGGTCGCTCAGATCAGGTTTGTTTTCAGCGAGCGGTTTTAGAGTCCCTTGATTTGCCAGCAATCAGGGCGTTTCCGAAGAAGGCGGGCATCAGCCTCTCCTTTTTTACTCGACCACTTGCTACGAAAGCGTTTCGCGGGCAGCTTCCAGAATGAGGTCGACGACCATTTCCGGTGCTGTGAGCAGCGGGGTGTGGTCTACGGCATGAATTTTTACTTTTGCCCCCATGCGCTCTGCCATGAAGCGCTGCGTTTTGGGGTTGATCATGCGATCTTCGTCCGCGATCAGGAACCAGGATGGCGTGGATCTCCATGCCGGTTTCGGCGCTGCTTCCTGAATACACTGGACGGCGATGGGCCGCTGCACGGAGGTTGCGACTGCTTTGACTTCGTCCGAGGCATTCTGCGCGAAGGCGTTCTGGAACCCCTCCTCGGGCATCCAGATAAGACCATGCGCATCGGGCTGCAGATGAGGGGCCAGTGGATGCGGTTCGTCGCGATAGAAGACTTGCGCTACGGTCTCGCCTTCATCGGGAGCAAGGGCCGCGATGTAGACGAGCGATTTCACCTTCGCGTTGCTGACTGCTGCGATGACGGCGCCCGCGTAGGCGTGCCCGGCAAGCAGCACCGGGCCGTCGGCTCTTTCGAGAACGCGGTTGAGTGCAGCGGCATCGTCCGACAGAGATGTTAGTGGAATCGGCGCACAGACTACTTTTAGGCCCTGACGCTCGAGCGGGAGAATCACCTGGCTCCAACTGCTTCCATCAGCCCACGCGCCGTGAACGAGAATTGCTGTAGCGTTTTTCGAAAACGAGTTCATAGTCATCACCTTCCTGCGGTTGAACGATTTGTGCGGATCGCTGGTGCTTATCTGCGACACCGTTAAAAATTATATTTAACGGTGTCATCATTTTGGATGAGGCGATTGCAAGAGGGTTGCAATGAAAAACAGGGTCAGGGAGCACCAGAGAGAGCGGACGGGTTTTATTCGTGGCGAATCATCTTGCCCTGGACTTGCTGAACACCAGAATCATCCCGGATCAGACCGAAGTGGAGCGGTCACGGGTTCGCAAATGCGAGTCCTGCATCATGCATTTCTATGATGTCAGCAAAAAGAATTCGCGGCGATGGTGCAGCATGAATATTTGCGGAACAAGGTGAAGGTGGCCGCGTACCAGCAGAGACGACGCGCGGTTACCGATATTTTGCCCACGGGTAGAACTGAATGCAACAAGAGGGAGGGCCGCCCGAGGAAACTGAGCGGCCTTTCTGGATGGTGCGGCCGGGATTGCGCTGGAGGAAGTGCTACTTTCCGGAGAGGCAGCCCTTTTGACCGGAGCTATTGGGATAGCCGGTCCCGGCGGTATAGGCCGCGTTGGACCATTCTCCCTGGATCTTCCACTGGGTATTGTTCGAAAAGGAGACAAGCGGTGCGCCGAAGGTCCATGCGCATTTGTCGCCGTTTTCCTCGCCGGAAGAGTCATACCAGGCGCCTGGGTTGGCAGGATCCGTGCGTGCTTCGGAGAGTTCGTGTCCGCTGACATTGGCGATGGCAGCCAGACCCTGCGAGTGCAGTCCTGAGGTGTCCCCCGGATCGCAGCCTGCGTCGCCATCGAGCTTGAAGAAGTATGCGAACTGCAGGGGGACTCCGCCGCAGGTTCCGTAGCTGTGGTAAGCGCAGTAGTTTGCATTGCCGCGCGGCGTATCGGCGTAGACGGCGTAGTAGCCCTTGCCGCTGCTATCGGGGGTGCCGATCGCTCTGCACACTTCGGCCAGGATGGTGGAGGTGTTGCCGCCGCCGGTGGAGGCCGAGGTATCGACGATATGGCCGAGGTGATTGGTGCTGGCTGTTACCTGGCCGTTAGTTCCGGTGTATTCATCTGAGGTCTTGGCGTAGTTGGAGATGTTGAAGCCGTTGTACCAGAGATCCATACCCGAGATCTTGTCGCCGGAGTAGCTGCCCCAACTGGTTCCCCAGAAGATGGCCTTCGTCACGGCAGTGGGCATGATTTTCCCACCGTGATACGTCATGTTGGGACTCCGCCTGGCGCGCGCGGCCTGCGCCTCGTTCGCAATGCGTGCGTTCGGTTTGAATCCGCGAGCCCAGTGAATGCCCAACATCGGCGGGCCAGCCTGCGGGTTGAGGTCTTGCGGTGGGGCTGCCGCGGTGTTCGCCTGTCCAAAAGCGAAGCCCGCCGCGCAAAGGATCGGAACCAGCAACATTCGTTTCATCGGAGGAGTCCCCTTGTAATCCAGATTGATTTGGTACGTTCTGCGAATTCGGGAGCCATTCGCCGGAACGAAGAAGACTGCCCCTCAGCCGAGGTATGTGTCAACTGAATAAAAGATTGGGCATGCCACCATCAAAATCTGTTGATGCAGCCCCCAATCGAATCCTCGACATTGCAAAATCGCGGTTTGGTTTGCAAGGCGCACTTATAGTGCCGTGGGCTTTGGCACGCCATCCGTAAAGCGCCGGTGAGCACAGCGATGAAAGAGAGCACCCAGCAGCAGAAGCAGGAACCGTAGGCGCGAGGGAAGGGAAGCTAGACGGCGGCCATGTAGCTGCCGAGCAGGCCGCGGAGGCGGACGGGGACCCAGCGGCCCCGGCGCTGCCAGCGTCGTGCGGCGGTGGCTGTGGCGAGCTTGACCGGATGGAGCGCGGAGCGGCGGCTATCCACGGAGATGGTGCGCATGAGCACGGGATCGCAGAAGCGGGCGAGGGGGCCGGAGGTGCCGTTGACGAAATGGATGGAGGCGACGCCCTGTGCGATGAGGTGTTCGATGAGATAGCCGCGCAGGACCAGCGACGGGCTGATGGCGTGCAGCGATTCGTCATTGAACTGCGAGAGCAGGTGCAGATGATTGCCGGCGCGCACACCGGCGAGCACGGAGACGAGTCGGCCATCCGGAGCGGCGAGTCCGGCGAGCACGGGCGGCCCGAACTGGCTACCGAACTGGTTACGAAACTGATTTTGAAACTGGGCAAAGAAGCGGTGGTCGCGCTGCTCGTGCTCGCGCGTCTCCGGCGAGCCCTCGTCCTGGTTCAGCGAGTGGACGGCGGACTCGTAGGCCGCGAGCGAGAGTTCGGGAATGAAGCGGTAGCCCGCTTCTTCCGCGCGGCGGCGGTAGTAGCGAAGATTGCGGCGAGTGTGCGGTCCGAGAGCGTTCAGGAAATTTTCGTAGCTGGTGTCGAGATGCAGCCAGTCGCCTTGCGGGCGTATCTCCGACTTGCACCAGACCTGCAGGCCGGGGCGATGCAACTGGAGGACGGGGAGAATCTCGTTGCCGGTGGAGCGCCACCATAGGCGGAGTGCGTGCACGCCGTTGGCGAGGAGATATTCGCAGGCGGTCGCGATGACTTCGGCTTCGCGCTCGGGCGCGGCGAGGACGAGACCGCGGCCCATGCGGTCGCCGCCGAAGGCCCAGCCGGTGGGCCGGCCGGCGAAGAGCAGCTCTTCCGTGTAGACCACGCCGACGAGTTGTCCCTGTTCATAGCAGACGACGACGCGGGGCCGGCGGGTATCGGAGACGCGCGGCAGAAAGTAGTCGGGCAGGCCGGTAGTGTCGTGACCGTGCACGGTATCCGCCGCCAGGGTACGGATGGCCGGTGCGAGGCGGTCGAGTTCGGCGCGAGACTGAAGGAGTGTGAGTTCCATGAGCGGCCTGGCTGGTGGTCTGGGCATACGGTTGCAGAACCTATACAGAGCGGCAAGTTATTACGGAAACGGCCCATTACCGGCGCACGACGAGGATGAGTACGAAGCGGTACCCGCCGCGGACGTTCTGAGGGAGATTTGAGGGACGCCGAGCCATTTTGGGACAACTTGCGAGTGGGGAGTCCGCTCCAGCAGTGCCCGGTGAGAGGACGATACACTCGTCTGGATAGGCAAGACCAGACGAAAAAGGCGCCATTTTAATAGGGAGAGGAGAACGACGGGAGATATGACAGCAACGGCGGTAGGCACGGCAGCTTTGGCGAAGTACGAACCGGTGATCGGGCTGGAGGTGCATGTGCAGCTTCTGACCACGACCAAGGCTTTCTGCGGGTGCCTGACCCAGTTTGGAGCGGCGCCGAATACGCAGATCTGCCCGACGTGCCTGGGGCTGCCGGGCGCGCTGCCGGTGCTGAACAAACGGGCGGTGGAGTTTGCGGTGCTGGCTGCAACGGCGCTGCATTGCGAGGTGCGGACGCGGTCGGTGTTTGCGCGGAAGAACTACTTCTACCCCGACTCGCCGAAGGGCTACCAGATTTCGCAGTACGACCAGCCGCTGGCGGAGCATGGATGGATCGAGGTGCCGTCTGAACATGGGACGAAGAAGATCGGCATCACGCGGCTGCACATGGAAGAGGATGCGGGGAAGAGCCTGCATGAGGGCTTTGCGGATTCCGCGACGCGCAGCTATGTCGATCTGAATCGCTGCGGCACGCCGCTGGTGGAGATTGTGAGCGAGCCGGATATTCGCACGCCGGATGAAGCGTATGAGTATCTGACGCGGCTGAAGGAGATTCTGCTCTACACCGGCGTGAGCGACTGCAATATGGAAGAGGGCTCGCTGCGCTGCGATGCGAATGTGAGCGTGCGGCCGCGGGGGCAGAAGGAGTTTGGCACCAAGGCGGAAGTGAAGAACGTGAACAGCTTCCGCTTTATTCGCGCGGCGCTGGAGTACGAGATCGAGCGGCAGGTGGAGCTGATCGAGAGCGGCGGCCGCGTGGTGCAGGAGACGCGCTCGTGGAATGCGGCGGAGGGGCGGACGTTCCCGCTGCGGTCGAAGGAAGAGGCGCACGACTACCGGTATTTTCCGGAGCCGGATCTGCCGCCGCTGGTGGTGCCGGATGCGTGGAGGCAGGAGATTCTGACGGCGATGCCGGAGCTGCCGGAGGCGCGGCGCGCGCGCATGGTGAAGGAGTACGAGATCAGCGAGCAGGATGCGCAGACGCTGACGGCGACGCGCGAGTTTGCAGATACGTTTGAGGCGGCGGCGAAGCGGGCGAAGAATCCGCGGCGCGTGGCGAACCTGGTGCAGAGCGAGCTGATGGGGCGGCTGCGCGCGGCGGGGCTGGAACTGGACAAGTCGCCGGTGACGATGGATGGCGTGGTGATGGCGGCGGACCTGGCGGAAGAGGGCAAGCTTTCGAGCAAGCAGTGGAAGCAGCTCTTCGATATTGCGTTTGAGAAGGGCGAGGACTTCGGCGTGGTGTACGAGCGGGAGAAGCCGCAGCAGATCTCGGATATCGGCGACACTGGAGAAGATGATCGATGAGGTGATCGCGGCGAATCCGAAGCAGGTGGAGCAGTACCGCGGCGGCAAGAAGACAGTGGCGGCGTTCTTTGTCGGGCAGGTGATGCGGGCGTCGAAGGGACAGGCGAATCCGGCGCTGCTGAATGAGCTGGTCACGAAGAAGCTGGACGCATGAGCGATGCCCTCGCGGAGTTGAATGCGCGGTTTGGAATAAATGACGCGCTGCGGTTTGAGGAAGGTCCTGGCGGACTGACGGTGCGCGAAGATTGCAAACGATGCGGCGACGGCGGAGATTTATCTGCAGGGCGCGCATGTGGCGCGGTGGCAGCCGGCGAGCGCGGAAGATCCGGTGCTGTTCATGAGCGCGAAGAGCCACTTCGCGGCGGGCAAGGCGATTCGCGGTGGTGTGCCGCTGGTGTTTCCGTGGTTTGCGGATCGCAAGGGCGGCCTGCCGGGCGGAGCGCATGGGTTTGCGCGGACGATGGCATGGGAAGTTGTGGCGGCGGAGCGTCGCGCGGAGGGTGTCGCGCTCAGCTTCAAACTGCTTCCGAACCAGACGACGCGCGATCTGGGCTTCGACCACTTTGTGCTGGTATACGAGGTCGTTGTGGGCGAGAGGTTCACGCTGGCGCTCGAAGTGGAGAATGTGGGCGACAGTCCGCTGACGTTTGAAGAGGCGCTGCACGCGTATTACTCGGTCAGCGATGTGCGGCGAATTGAGGTTGGCGGCCTTGGCGACACGGACTATCTCGATCGCGCGCATCAGGCGGTGCGCAAGCATCAGGCTTCGGGGGCGATCCGATTTATGGGTGAGACGGACCAACTGCATCTGAATACGCGGGCCGCGGTTACGATTTTCGATCCGGAGTGGAAGCGGCGGATTGTGATTGAGAAGCGCGGGTCGAACAGTACCGTGGTCTGGAATCCGTGGATCGAGAAGGCGGCGCGGCTGGCGGATTTTGGCGACGACGAATGGCCGCACATGGTGTGCGTGGAGCCTGCAAATGCGGCGGAGAACGCGGTGACGGTGGCTCCGGGTGCGACACATACGATGGGGATGACGGTGCGGATCGAAAGCACCTGAAGCGCGTGTTGCGGACAGGCACGGCTAAGACATCCTGTATTCTGGCGGCGCTCCAATCCCCTAGATGAATTCCGTTTCTGCGAGGTAGGTATGTCTACGGCTGGGAATAAGGCAGTGATCGCTGCGTTTCTGGAAGATGTCATCAACCAGGGACGGCTGGAGCGCGCGAACGATCTGGTTGCGGTCGATTTTGTGGAACTCGATCCGCTGCCGGGCCAACAGCAGGGCCGCGAGGGCTTGAAGGATGTGGTCGGCGGGCTGCGCATGTCGTTTCCGGATATGCACTGGGTTGTCGACGAAATGATCGCTGAAGATGACAAGGTCGTGAGCCGCTTTACCTGGACGGGCACGCAGCGCGGCGCATTCCTTGGAATTCCGGCGACGGGCAGGAGCGTCACGGTGAAGGGTGTGGTCATCGATCAACTGGCGTCCGGAAAGATGGCGAAGAGCCGCATCCTGATGGACACGATGGGCATGATGCAACAGCTAGGCGTGGTGCCTGCGTAGGTGTCTCTTACGCAGAATCCTGCGATACAAAGCGGCCTGCCAAATGATGGCAGGCCGTCATGCTGCATGCGATTTCGCTTATGACCCCAGGTACATCACGTGCACGTAGGTGCCGAGTCGGGTGTTGTAGGCGAGGTAGTAGCCGGGATCGTCGGGGTCTTCGTAGATGACGATGTCGTCGGAGTCCCATAGCCAGTCGTTGCAATAGCCGATGTCGTAGGGGGCGACGCTCCAATACCAGTTGTTGAACCAGAAGCGGTTGGGTCCGCCGCCGCCGAGACGCCAGCGGTGCGCGGGACCGAAGCCGCCGTTCCAGCGGCCGTGTTCCCAGGGGTGGTCCAGATGATAGTGTGCGTTGTTCCGGCCGTAGTCATGACCGACCCAGTGGTTTCCATCGACGTGCGGGACATCGGGGTGACCCGGGTGATCGGCGAAATGACGATCTTCATGCGCCTGCGGCGCGCCGTGATAAAGAGCCGGTCCACGCGCGGGTGGAGCGTGCATCTCATGTTCGCCACCGCCAGGGTGGCCTCCTCCTTCGGGGTGGCCTCCGCCGCCGGGATGCTGGGCCAGCACGGGAAATGCGAGGAGCGAGGTAATAGCGAGCAACGGTAGGAATGATTTCAAGGATGCCTCCAGTCGTACTCCTCCACATTCATCGAGAGGGAGAACCCGCATGATTGCGTCATCGAATACTGTGTGGCAGGGTTTAGGATGCAGTCCGGTCGCGAGGGGTGGCATGCCGGTCTGGGATGGCAAATGGGGATGGCAAATGGGAATGGCAACGTTGCCGCTATACTGCAGAGGCTCCTGTGAAGCGTGAATGCGGATGAGTCAACCGTGGATCGCCTGCGGCCTGTTGCTGCTTATGCATCTGGCTGCATCTCTCCGCGCAGATTCGCAGACCAGCGCTTCCGTACCGCAGAGCGCAGGACCCTACGGTTTGCGGGTGTCGGTTGACGAGGTCAGCCTCTCGTTTCACGCGGCGGATGTGCATGGCCTTCCGGTGAACGATCTGAAGCTCGATGAGCTGAGCCTTCTCGACAACGGCAAGCCTCCCCGGAAAATTGTCGCCTTTGGACCGCTGCGGGACTTTCCCATTCGAGGCGGCATTCTGATGGATACGAGCGTTTCCGTGGCGGGATATCTGCCGCGAAACCGCGCCATCGCGAGCGAGTATGTGCAACGGCTGTTGCGACAAAATTCCGACGAGGCATTCGTGATGGACTTCGATTTTGAATCGAGGATTGCGCAGCCCTGGACGAGTGACAGGAACGCGCTGATTGCCGGCATGCGGCGCGCTACCCCGGATGGGGTGAGCCGCATGGGCGGCACGGCGATTATCGACAGCATTTACCGCGCGTGTCTCAATCAATTCGGCAGGTTGAACGATAAAGGGGATGCGGCAGGTAATCCGGCAGCCACTGGGGCGGCCAGCGCGAACTTCATCCTGCTCTTCTCCGATGGCGAGGACAATGCCAGTCATGCCTATCTGAACGAAGCGGTGGAGATGTGCCAGCGTACCAACACTGCCATTTATGCGTTTCGTGTGCATCCGGAGTCGAGATTTTCCGATGGCCCGAAGACGCTTACGCAGCTTGCCTCGCAGACCGGCGGCCGGGTCTTCAAGAATGAAGGCTCAGATGAAGCGATCTATGATGACCTGCGCACCATTGAGGCCGACCTTCGCGATCAGTATCGTCTGGTTTATAAACCGGCCGAGTTGAGACACGACGGATCGTTTCACCGCATCCAGTTGAAAGCACCCGAGCGAGTCGAGCGCCTCGACGTCCGCTCCGGCTACTATGCTCCAGCGCATTGACGCCGCGATCTATTTCAATCTCGAGTATTCAGTCCTGGCTTCAACAAGTGGAGAGATGCCGGAGTCCGCGTTTTTCCAAAGAGCAAAGAAATCCCGGTAGGCTGCGCGGGATCTGACGATGTCACTGTCGACCGCATAAGCGCGGCCGAGGCCGAGATGCGCGAGAGCGCCTGTGGGTGCGTTGGACACGGCGCCGCGCTGATCCAGTATCTTCTTGAATTCGGCAGCTGCTTCGGCGCCGCGATGCGCGGCCAGGTACGCTTGCCCGCGGAGATAGACGGGATAGAGGTTGAGCGAGAGGGTGCCCATTGTGGGGGCGAGCGCCAAATCGTAGGGAGCGGCAACCTGCAACGTATCGATGGCTTGCGTGGCATTCTTCCGGTTGAGAGCAAGCTGAGCGCGAAGTGTGGGCAGATAGTTGAATTGCACCAGCGTATCGCGAGGAAAACGTCTCGCCAGATCGTCGGCGATCGATCGAGCCTTCGTGGAGTCTTTCGTCAATGCCAGAGCCAGCGCGGCCCCATACTGCACCTCCCGGCCTGTCGAATGCCGCAGCGCGAGGTTGGCCTGCTCTTGAGCCTCGACCTTGTTGCCCATGAAGGCTTCGATCAAGGCGATATCGGCTTCGTGATTCGCTGCGGTCTCTTTCAACTCGGCCCGTTGTGCGGAGGCGACGGCCCGCCGCGAAAATCCGCGCGCGTCCATCAGCCGGCCGTAATACGCAGAGGTGTCGGCCTCCTGCCCGAGGAGCACATCCTCGATGCCCGGCTTGCCGACCGCAAAGGCCAACTGCCGCGACATACCTGCGGCATCGTTCTCCAGGAAAGCGAGCACGTAGAGTTCCCCGTAAAGGACTGAGGCGAATCCGTTCTTCTGCGCTTCCTGGATAGTGTTCCGAGCCTCTCCGAGGCGATTCAAATTCAGATAAGCGTCGGCAAGAAAGGCATAGTTCAAGGGGCTGGAGGGGTCGAGGCGAAGTGCTTCACGTGCTCCTTCGAGAGCTTTATCGTATTGTCCCAGCGTGACGTAGAGATTGCCTAAGGCAAATGGCGGGCCAGGGTCCCGGGGATAGATTCGTGCCAAAAGCTCGAGTGCCTGGCGCTGCTTTTCGAGATCGCCGGTGACGAAATAATGGTATGCGGCCTCGGCGGAAAGCTTCTCGTGTTCGCTGAGGGGCCCGCGCAACTCGTAAGCCTTTCGTGCATTCTCGGCCGCCAGACCATTCTCTCCAAGATCTGCATATGCAGCGGAGAGGGCGTTGTAGGCAGCGACAAATTTCGGATCGAGCTGGATGGCCCGCTGAAACAAGGGAATCGCATCGGCGTAGTTGCCTTGATCCAGAGTTTTGCACCCGAGGTCATGAGCCTGCAGCGCTTCGAGCGAGGTGGTGGTCAGCTCCGATGGCGAGTCGAACGTCTCTACGGTGCTGAGCGATTCGCCGAGCTTAGAGCGCAGCCTGGTTGCGGCATCTCCGAGACCTTTCAGCACATCGTCTTTGCGGGCCACCTCCACCTGTTCGCCGGCGAGTGAATCGCCGGAGCGGCAGTTCACGACATCCAGGCCGACTAAGTAGTGAGCGCCTACGCTTGCAATGGAGCCATCGACGAGGGCCGTGCTTCCTGTCCTCATGCAAAGGTCCCGGGCGACCTGCGACGTGAGGCGGGCGTCCGCTGGCTGGCCCATCAGCGGGAGCGTCCGGCGGATGCGCGCGTCCGAGAGCACGCTCAGAAACGGCGATTGCCGCAACTGCATAGCTAGCGCCCGGCGCAGAGTTCCATCGAAGGTCGAGTCGCCGGTGGTGTTCGCG
The DNA here is from genome assembly GCA_963750845.1 of uncultured Acidobacteriaceae bacterium. GTDB lineage: Bacteria > Acidobacteriota > Terriglobia > Terriglobales > Acidobacteriaceae > KBS-83. The sequence continues at coordinate 214,331 of CAVVSP010000024.1, read as the reverse complement.
AAGTCGGCGAGCACAATCGTGTCCTGACCAGTGAGCTGGCCGGCGAGGACGTTCTGTCGACGAGAGAGGTGGCGGAAGAGGTACGCTCCGGCGATGGCTATAGCGAGGATCGCGAGCGATGCAATGAGTGGCCAGCGGCGCCGGACTATCGGCGCATCTGCTGGCGTTTCTGGCGAAAGTGCCGGGCTATCTGGAGCGGTGCCCGGCGGCGGCAAGCTGGAGTGCTCACCGGGGTGCTCTTCCTTGCTGTGCTCAAGGGCGCCGATAAACCGATATCCGCGTCGCGGCAGCGTCTCCACATAACGAGGATGTTCTGCACTGTCAGACAGTGCTCCGCGAATCTGGTTGATCGAAAAATTGATGCCATGTTCGAAGTCGACGAAGGTGGAGTCTTCCCACAGGCAGCGCCGAATTTCCTCGCGAGTGACGACCTGGCCGGATGCTTCGATCAGGAGGAGAAGGACGCGGAATGGTTGTGGCTGGAGCCTGAGGCGAATTCCGCTCTTGCGCAGCTCGCCAGAGGCCGGGTCCAGTTCAAAGGAGCCGAAGCGAATCCTCGTTGGCGGCGATGCTTGCGTTGCCATAGGGGGCCCGTTGGCACTCCTTCCGGCACAAACAAATCCAGAACAAGACGGAGTCTAGCACCTGCAACTCACAAAGGACGGGTATTTCCAGCTAAGGAGGCATCGGTATCGCCTTGATTTTCAATCGCCTGCGCCCTTACCCAATCCTTATTTGAAATAGCTCCTCCCAATCATTGCCGTTTGGAGGTGCGGGCCGTAGGTTTCGGCGCGTGCAGCTCTTCTCTGTCCAGCTCTTCTCTGTGCAGCTCTTCATGGGAGAGAAGCAGCTCTTCCTGTTGTGTCCCGGCTTCGCAAGTGCACAAATTTCAAAATCGGAGTTATTTCATGAAAAGCAAAGTGTTCGCACGGACGGCCCGTCTCATTGCCATCCTGGCGCTGGCGTTAGGTACTGGCGCTCTGGCTCAGGACGCAAGACATGTGACCTTGCGGGGTGTAATGAATGACTACACGCCGGCGAGTCCCCCAATCAGCGGTCCGTGGGAGGTTCGCGGGTCCTGGTGGTTGACGGTGAAGGGCAGGTCCGGCCATGCCGATTTCTCGGCGGCCCTGACGATGGAGCGCTCCGATCTCGGGGTAGTGCAAAACGCGGTCCCCAGCTCGACTACTCCTCCTCCCTCTCCCCTGGACAATCCTAAGAATCGTTCGGCCCATACCCACCACATCACCCTGGTGGACGGCGAAGTGACCGAGACGGCGACCGGATTTCAAGTGACAGGTCCGGCCACGATCACTAAAGACGGGGCATGGCCGCCGCCGTTCGGACCCACACTTCCGATCCTCACGATAGAAATCACCGGCGGCACGGGGGAGAACAGCGTCCGCTTCTCGAACATCACGGTTCTCTTCGGGAGTCCGGCCGATAAACATTTCGGCTTGGCGCCTCTACTCGGAGTCGTCCGGAGCGTTGAGTACGGGGATGTGCATCCGCGTTAGGGATTGCAGCCAAACGGGAAGATTTACGGGCGGGTTGAGCCGTTCACTGAGGAACGCTTCCGGAGAGCAGGCTTTTGGAGGGGAGGGCGAGTGATGATTGGACGAGCCATTTTCGTGGTCGCCGCATTGCTCGCCGTTCCCGGTTTGCCGTGGCAGGCATCCGGCCAGGAGCCTCCTCCGACAATTCGTGCGGGTGAGCATCGCGTGCCGTTCCAGGCGCGGGACGGCCTGATTTTCATCCACGCGCGCGTGAACGGGAGTCCCAGGGTGCTGCTTATCGATACGGGAGCCGTGCTCACGATATTTACGATCAAGGCGGTTCCGACGCAGAATGTGGACTCAGCCGTTACCATCCATCTGGCAAAGGGAAGCGTGTCGGCATCTCGTCTTCCCGTTGGGTTGGTGCTGGGAGACGCCGAACCGCCAGAACGGCATTGCGCCTTTCGACTGAACGCGGTGGTCGGCGACTTCAAGTTCACGAACGCAGAAGGCGTTGTCGGCCTCGATATTCTGAGCCGATTCAAGTCCGTCACTTTTGATTTTACGAACTCAGTCATGGTCCTGGAAGACCACTGAGGCTGGTCCGCAAACCAGAATCGACCAGTTGCTGCTGGTGAGGCTTACAGCATGCCGGAGGTGCTGCCGTTGCTGGCGGGTTTGCTGGAGGCGAACTCCTGCATGGTTTCGCGCATGTATTTGTGCGGGTTCACCGGCGTGTCATGGATGCGCACTTCGTAGTGCAGATGCGGACCGGTGGAGCGGCCTTCGCTGCCGACGTAGCCGATGATTTCGCCGCGATGAACATCCTGACCGGAGGTAACGGCGAACGCGGAGAGGTGGCCGTAGAGGGTGTGGATGCCGTGGCCGTGGTCGAGCATGACCTCCTGGCCATAACCGCTGGCAGGGCCTGCCATCAGAACGGTGCCGTCGGCTGGGGCGCGGACCGGCTCACCCATGGTGCCGGAGATGTCGATGCCTTTGTGGAATGCGCCTTCACCATTGAAGGGATCCTGACGCTCGCCGAAGGAACTGGTGATGGGACCCTCGATGGGCCATAGCGTGGGCAGGTCGGCGGAGCTGCCCCAGTCGGCGCTGTCGCCGAAGCCGAAGGCGGGCTCGAGCGCGCGGCGCATGTGTCCGGAGAGCGCGGAAGTGCGCAGGGCAGTGAGCTGATCGAGGGTGTGCAGATAGTTGCTGGACTCGTCGGTGGTGTCGATGACGGGACCGATGACCAGGTCGGAGTGGCTTTGCTGGTGTGGCCCTGGCGCAGTCCGTAGAGCGCGGTGACTTCGCTGGCGAGCGAGCCGAGAGAGGCGACCTGTACGTCTTTCTCGCGCGCCACCTGCTGCATGTGCAGATAGTCGTGGCGGAGAGCTTCCTTCTCGGAGCGGACCTGGTTGTAGTGCGCGGTCTTCAGCAGCATGCGTCCGTAGGAGCCAGCCATGCCGGTGATGGTGAAGAGACCCACGACAGCAGCCGCGACGAAGACATATGCGTAGTGGAGGGGAACCGGGACCTTGCGAAGGCGGCCGTCGTCTTCACGAGCTACAAAAATGATGTAGTAGCGCTTGCGCACCGGGCAGCTCCTTCCGCGAGTCGTGAGATTCCGTTCCTGGCTCGCGAGTCTGGATTGCAAAAAAGGCGCGAGTGGCCAAATGCGATTTGGGGGAACGCATTCTCACCCTACCAAAGTGGGAAAGACGGATGCAACCTGACCGAAGTTGTATAGGGCGAACAATAGGCGAGGGCACCTGATTACGACAGAACTATTACCAAATCAGTTATCTCCGGTATTCGATTGCATTAATGAGGCAGAGTGTCAGGTGCGTGAAGTCCACAGGCGATCGGAGTTTGCACGAGACGCCACGGAATCCGATAAATTATTCTTGATGAAGTAAAGCACTCTTTCGCGGCATTTGCCGTAGTTGCGGCACCTCGCTCCCACAAAGGAAAGAAAAACCATGGCAACTGAAGCCAAATGCCCGTTTTCAGAGAACGCCTCCAAACCTGTCACCGAGAACCGCAACTGGTGGCCTAACTACGCTGCGCGTCGATCTGCTGAACCAGCATTCGTCCAAGTCCGACCCGCTGGCGCCGACGTTCAACTACCGGGAGGAATTCAAGAAGCTCGACTACGAGGCGCTGAAGAACGACCTGCGCAAGCTGATGACCGACTCGCAGGACTGGTGGCCGGCGGACTTCGGCAACTACGGCCCGCAGTTCATCCGCATGGCCTGGCACTCCGCCGGTACCTACCGCCTGAGCGATGGGCGCGGAGGCGCCGGACGCGGACAGCAGCGCTTCGCTCCGCTCAACAGCTGGCCGGACAACGTGAATATCGATAAATCGCGCCGCCTGCTCTGGCCGATCAAGCAGAAGTATGGGCAGAAGATTTCCTGGGCCGATCTGCTGATCCTTACCGGCAATGTGGCGCTGGAGAACATGGGCTTTCGCACCTTCGGCTTTGCCGGCGGCCGCGAAGACACCTGGGAGCCCGATCTGGACGTGAACTGGGGTACCGAAACCGCGTGGCTGGCCCACCGGCCTCTCGAAAAATTCGAACAGCATCTCGGCGCCACCGAGATGGGACTGATCTACGTCAACCCGCAAGGCCCGGACGCCAACGGCGATCCGATCTCCGCCGCCAAATTCATCCGTGAAACCTTTGCCCGCATGGCGATGAACGACGAGGAAACCGTTGCGCTGATCGCCGGCGGCCATACCTTCGGCAAGACCCACGGCGCTGCGCCCGAGTCGCACAAGGGATCGGAGCCGGAAGCCGCCGACATGGAAGCGCAGGGCCTGGGCTGGGTCAGCAACTACGGCACCGGCAGCGGCAAGGACACGGTCGGCAGCGGCCTGGAAGTCACCTGGACACAGACGCCGGCGCAGTGGAGCAATTTCTTCTTCGAAAACCTCTTCAAGTACGAGTGGGTGCAGACCAAGAGCCCGGCTGGCGCCATCCAGTGGGAGGCCAAGGACGCTGAGGCCGTCATCCCCGACGCGTACGATCCGTCAAAGAAGCACAAGCCGACGATGCTGACCACCGACCTGTCGCTGCGCTTCGACCCGCTCTACGAGAAGATATCGCGCCGCTTTCTCGAGCACCCGCAGGCCTTCGCCGATGCGTTCGCCCGCTCCTGGTTCAAGCTGACCCATCGCGATATGGGTCCGCGCTCGCGCTACCTGGGACCGGAGGTGCCGAAGGAAGAACTTATCTGGCAGGACCCGGTGCCCGCCGTCGACCATCCGCTGATCGACAATGTAGACGTTGCCGCGCTCAAGGCCAAGGTGCTGGCCTCGGGCCTGACGGTCTCCGAACTTGTCGGCACCGCATGGGCCTCGGCCTCGACTTTCCGCGGCGGCGACAAGCGTGGCGGCGCCAATGGTGCCCGCATCCGTCTCGCTCCGGCGAAGGATTGGGATGTCAACCAGCCCGCGCAACTGGCCAAGGTGCTGAAGGTCCTGGAAGGCATCCAGTCTGAGTTCAACAAAAGCGCGAGCGGCGGCAAGAAAGTCTCACTGGCCGACCTGATCGTGCTGGCCGGCAACGCCGGTGTGGAGAAGGCGGCGAAGGCCGCCGGCCACGACGTGACAGTGCCGTTCACGCCGGGCCGCACCGACGCCTCGCAGGAGCAGACCGACGTTGCCGCCTACAACGTTCTCGAGCCGCTCGCCGACGGCTTCCGCAACTACCGGAAGGCCGGAGTTAAGGTTCCCGCAGAGGTAGGCCTGATCGACAAGGCGCAATTGCTGACGCTGACCGCGCCTGAGATGACGGTGCTGATCGGAGGTCTGCGCGCGATCAACATCAACGCTGATGGGTGCAAGCACGGCATTTTCACGGACCGGCCAGGTGTGCTGACCAACGACTTCTTCGTGAACCTGCTGGGTATGGACACGCAGTGGAAGCCAGTGACCGACGCCAGGGAGGTGTTCGAGGGGCATGACCGCAAGACCGGCGCGCTGAAGTGGACCGGTACGCGCGTCGACCTCGTTTTCGGCTCGAGCTCGGTGCTGCGCGCTCTGGCCGAGGTCTATGCCAGCGAGGATGCCAAGGAGAAGTTCGTCGACGACTTCGTAGCCGCCTGGGCGAAGGTGACCAACCTCGATCGCTTCGATCTGCACGAGTGAAATAGTACGGCGAATCTCAAGAGCGCGAGAGGCAGGTGACGGCGATGCTGTTGCCTGCCTTTCCTGTTTGTGCAGGTAAGCTGTTCGGGATGGGCGAGCGGGAGACGAGCATCCTGAGCGAGTATCGCGCAGCGTGCTTTGCGCGGCGAGCGAGAGGGAGGTTGCGCGTGGGGATCGGCGACGATGCGCGGTGCTGGCGTGTGCGGCGTGGCGAAGAGCTCGTCGTCACGACGGACTTCTCGCTTGAGGATGTGCACTTTCGCCGCGGCTGGCACGCGCCGGAAGCAGTGGGGCACAAGTGCCTGGCGCGCGGGCTGAGCGATATTGCTGCGATGGGTGCGCGGCCGGTGGCGGCGTTTGTGTCACTGGCGGTGCCGCGGGAGTTCACGCGTAACAAAGCGGTAGCAAGAGCTGGGTAGATCGCTTCTATGACGGATTGTTGGCGCTGGCGGAGCATTGGGACGTTCCGCTCGCAGGTGGCGACCTGGCGCAGTCGCCGGCCGGCGCATGCTCGGCTGCGGCGGACATTGTGGTGATCGGCGCAGTGGAGCGTGGGCGCGCGCTTGTGCGGGCCGGCGCGAAGTCGGGCGATGTGCTTTATGTGACCGGGACGCTGGGCGGGGCGGCGGCCGAGTTGCGCGCGCTCACGCGGTCCGAGAAGCAAACCCCGGCGCAGCCGCCTGCGCGATTTCGCAATCTCACCGCGGCCGCGCGGAGCATCCGCATTTCTTTCCGCAGCCGAGGATTGAGGTCGGCCGTGCACTGGTGCGGCAGAAAGTGGCGACCGCGGCGATCGACATCAGCGATGGGCTTTCGGTGGATCTGCAGCATCTTTGCGAGGAGTCGGGCGTGCGCGCCGAGGTGGACGCGGCGCTGCTGCCGCTCGGTCCGGGCGCGACCTTGGAAGATGCGCTGCATGGCGGGGATGATTACGAGCTGCTGTTTACGGCCGATGCCGCTGCGCGCGTGCCGCGGCAGCATTGCGGGGGTGCCGGTGCATCGCATTGGACGGATGCTGCGGCGTCAGGCGGGGCGGCCGCAGATGACTCTGGTGAAGGATGGGCGGCGGAGCGAACTCAAGCCCGAGGGCTGGCAGCACTTTTAACAAGCGGTATGTTTGTTGCCGGACGATATGCAGCCAGCCCGTTCATCCTTTACGCCGCCGCGGAGTGCGGATGACTCAAATGCTTGCTACAGCAATGCCAGCCGTGATAACCCATGAAAGCTATTGTCCTCGATCGCTGCATGTGCATTTTCAGAAGTTCTATCCCGGTCTGTCTACTCGCAATGCACGAAGGACAGCGGAAAGCCGAGGGTTCACACTGCTGCGGTCATCCTTCTGGCGCTAGCAAATGTACTCGCGCATTTGAAGGCCGCAGGCTGATTAAGCCCACGACGTGGGTCCGGATTGATGCATGAAATCAATTACCGCATCAACAATAGTTCCGCATTTTGCGTTCTTGAGGAGACGTTCGCTGCCGATCCAACATCAGCTGAGGACAGCCATACTTCTCGATATAACATGCGATCCTCATCAATGACGCTGCCACTCGCGGCTTCTTCTCCAGGGCACTCATCACTGGCTTCTGATCCAGCGTTGAGGCAATATTTCGACACAGATGAGGCCGAGCTGGCCGCGAATCATGTCGCGGGGAATGACATCAAATCCGAAAACCAACTACTACTTGCTCATTGTCCTGGCGAGTGAGGGAAACTATTGAAGATTTGTCCATAGATTGCCACTTTCGTTCATCACTGGAAAGGCTGCCTCGTAATGATGGCGATATCCCCGGGCGACAGGATACCGCCAATATATACGATGCCATGGACCGTCAAGCTACGTTCGGGACCGTTATCGATTACCTGCAGCCGTTGCACCGCCTCGAGAACGATTGGATCTCGCCTGCGGAAAACCGTCATTAAGCGACATCACGCATGCTACCGTAGCAATTTGTCCGGCTTATCCCATTGGGCGCGCAACATCAGCTCGAGTTCCAGTTCGCCAGTGCTTCGCGCGAGATCAGCTACCTGTCTACCCGCGGTATCGTGGCGACGAATCATATCTTCGCCGACAGGCTGCGCATGGTCGCGAGTCTTCCGATGCGTTGTTAGCGACTGGTCGGGGCACCGGACTCTTTGAGTTTTCGGCCATCCGAGTCGACGCTAGTGCTCTGCACGGCCCTTTCGCGGACATCATCGAGCGTCTGGTGGCGGAGGATTTCGCCGTTGCGGAAGACGGGTTCGAGCAGATCGCCGGCCATCTCGCAGTTGCCGGGGCAGTGGACGGTCTCCAATCCGTGTGGGGTTCTGATGAGCGCGAGCTTGCCGCGCTTGGAGTCCTTGCCGGGATCGGTGACCGGCTCCTTGAAGACATCGCGCAGCTCGCCATTGACGGTGGCGGAGGAGCACTTGAAGGCGAACTTCTGGGTGTCGCGGTTGACCTTCTGCAGCAGTGCGCCGCCCATGCCGAAGATGAGATTGGCCGCGGACCAGCGTTCGGCGAGAAGGTTGTCGAGGATGCGCTCGACCGATTCCAGACCGATGCCGTCGCCCCAGAGCAGGCGCATCTTTGGGTGCAGCAATTTGTAACCTGCATGGTTGCGTGTGCTACCGAAGCGCTCGGCCAGCATGGGCAACAGGCGCAGCAGTACCTGCACGGGATCGCCGGAGTCGGGGCGGAGAACGAGCAGGCCATCGCGGGCGAGCACCTGCTCGCGCAGTACGCCGCCGAACATCTCCTCCGCGGCGCGATAGACATCGAAGCTGTCGACGACGATGGAGAGGATGCCCTCGGGATATTCGGTGAGCACGTTGCGATAGGCGTCGACTTCGTGATCGCGGCCCCAGGCCGTCATAGTGCTGTGCTCGGTGGCGACGACGGAGGTGGAGGGCATCCAGTCGGCGGGCGTTTCGGGGCCGGCGTAGTGTTCGCGCAGCAGCATGTTGGCGATGAGCGTGTCCGAGGTGCGGAAGTGGACCAGGTGCGCCGCGCCACCGAGGCCGGCGGACTCCTCCGAGCTGACGCCGCGATAGCCGAAGTCGTGGAGCATCATGTTGGCGGCTGCGGGATCTTCGCCGCTGCGCTTCATGGCCGCTTCAATGACGTGCAGCAGGGCGCCGGAGAGGGTGGCGACGGTGGTGGGATACCAGACTTTGAGCAGCAGCGTTTCGAGGAAATTTGGCAGCCAGTAGCAGGCGGGATCGGTGTTGCGGATCGTCATCAGCACGTTGTGGGTGGGGACGGGGGTGCCTTCGGCGACGGCGCGGATTTCGACGGGCAGGCGGCCGCCGTGCTGCTGGACGATGTGCATCCAGCCAGCGCGGTTGAAGATGCCGGGACGGCCGAAGTGCGCGGCGGCGAGGCGGTCCGCGGTAGCGACATCTTCCGCCGTGACCACGCTGCCCGCGAGATAGCTGCGCAGGTAGGGCTGCAGGCCGAAGAAGACGGTCTGCGGGAAACGGCCGCCGCGCGATTCCAGATAGCTGTAGACCTCGGTGGTGCCGGGCGGGTACTGGCGCCAGTGCGTGAGCTTGTAGCTGTCGCTGCGCAGGGGGAACGGCATGGGCGGGATGGTGGACATGTGGCGGCTTGCCGACCAGTGTAGCAGCCGATGCCCGTTACAGCCTCGGCTTTTGACCTGTTTGCTTTCGACGCATCTGTTTTCGACGCATCCGGGGGCATCGGCGAGCGCCGTCTGCGTCCAACCGGGTGCTCAGGTCATCGAATGGAACATGAGTGAAGCAGTCATTGTTGCAGGGGACAAGCGGGTGCGGCTCTCCGTGCTGGATCAGTCGCCGGTGCCGGAGGGATCGACGCCGTCACAGGCGCTCCAGAATTCCATCGAACTGGCGAAGCATGTGGAGCGGCTGGGGTATCACCGCTACTGGATGTCGGAGCACCACGCGATGGATCTGCTGGCCTGCACGGCGCCGGAAGTGCTGCTGGCGCGCATTGGCGCGGAAACGTCGCGGATTCGGATCGGCTCGGGAGGCATCATGCTGCCGCACTACAGCGCGTACAAAGTAGCGGAAGTATTTCGCACCTTGCATGCGCTGTATCCGGGGCGCGTGGATCTGGGAATTGGGCGTGCGCCGGGCGGCGGTCCGCTGGAGGCGCACGCGCTGCGGAGGGAGCGGCGGCAACGGCCGGCGGATGACTTTGAGGATCAGATTGCGGAGCTGCTGTCGTTTCTCAATCGCGATTTTCCTGCGGAGCATCCGTTTTCGCAGTTGACGGTTTCGCCGCATATGCCGGGTGGCCCTGAGGTGTGGATGTTGGGATCGAGTCTGTGGAGCGCAGAGGCGGCGGCGCAGTTCGGGTTGCCGTATTCCTTCGCACATTTCTTCAGTCCGGTGCACACGCGGGCGGCCATCGAGCACTACACCGAATCGTTCCGTGCGAGCAAACATGCTGCTGAGCCGCGCAAGAGCGCGGCGGTGGGCGTGCTGTGCGCGGAGACCGAAGAGGAAGCGGAGTTGTTGATGGCGAGTCCTCGGCTGCTGAGCCGTCGGATTCGCAGCGGGGATCGGCGGCCCGTGCCGCGCCCGGAAGATGCGCTGCGCGAGTTGCAGAGACAGGGGCCGGTGCCGATGGAAGAAGGTGAGTGGCCGCGTTACGTCTACGGAACGCCGCAGCGTGTGCAGGAGCAGCTTGCGGCATTTACGAGCGCCCTCGATCTCGATGAGGTGATCGCGGTGACCATCGTGCACGATCACGCGGCGCGCCTGCGATCGTATGAGCTGCTGGCTGACGCGGCGGATGCCTCTCGCAGCGGCGACGTTCCGCGTCTTGCAACAGCCCGTTGATCTTGCGGAGTTACACTTTCGCGTGGATGGCGAACCCACGCCGTCGCAACACCAAATGAGACTGGACATTTCATGAAGGCCATGCATCTCGCCGCCATGTTGTTGATGGCGACAGCCGCAGCAGCACAGAGTCACGCAACTTCTTCAGATGCGCAGGTGCGCATCAACCAGATCCAGGTCATCGGCTCGCACAACAGCTACCATGCCGGGCTGCTGCCCGGGGTGCGCGCTTTTCTGGCGAAGGAGAAGCCGGAGAACCTGCGTGGGCTGGACTACGCGCACCAACCGCTGGACAAGCAGTTCGACGGCGGAGTGCGGCAGATCGAGCTGGATGTCTTTGCAGACAGCAAGGGCGGGCGCTATACGCATCCTGCGGGCCCGGCGGCGGAAAAGGCGGCTGGGGTGACGGTCGATCCGATCGATGAGACATTCTCCGGCGCGAGTTCCGACGTGATGATGAAACCGGGATTCAAGGTTCTGCATGTGCAGGACCTTGACCAGCACAGCTCGTGCCAGCCGTTTACCGCATGCCTCGCGATCGTACGCGACTGGTCGAAGGCGCACCCGCGGCATCTGCCGATCTTTGTATTGGTGGAGACGAAGCAGGGTAAGCCGCTGAATATTCCACATGCCACCACGCCCGAGCCGTTTACGGCGGCGACGTTTGACGCACTGGACCGCGAGATCCGGTCGGTATTCGCGGCAGACGACATGATCACGCCGGACGATATGCGGGGAACGTATGCGACGCCGAATGAGGCAGCACGGGCGGGTGCGTGGCCAACGCTAGCGCAGGCGCGCGGGAAGGTGATCTTTCTGATGGACCAGCGCTCGGTTGGGCCGCTGTATTTGGAGAGGCATCCGAATCTGCGTGGGCGCGTGCTCTTCACCAATGCCGCGCCGGGCCAGCCGGATGCGGCGTTCACGGAAGAGAACGACGGCACGGAACAGGAGATTGCTGCGCTGGTGCGGCAGGGCTACCTGGTGCGGACGCGTACGGACGCGGATACGAAGGAGGCGCGTACGGGATCGACGACGCGGCGCGATCATGCGATGGCGAGCGGCGCACAGATGCTGAGCACGGATTATCCGAAGGCGGAGCCGGCCAGTTGGACCGGGTATTCGGTCAGTTTTCCGGGTGGCGCGATGGCACGCTGCAATCCGGTGGCGCGCAATGCCGCATGCAACGACGTCACGCTTCAGCCCTGACCCGGATGACGTTCACGAAAGGCGGGCGGCTCACTGCTGCTTCTCCACGTGGTTGACGATCTGCTGCACCAGGACGATGCGGACGTTGACGCGTCGTGCGACATCGGGCAGGAATTCGTTGATGAAGTTGTCGATGGGATCGGTGGCGATCGCGATGCTGTACCGGGAGGCAGCCGCGCCCCAGCTCTTCTGCCGGCCGGGGACGTAGAGATTGCCCAGGCCGTCGCTGACCGCGGTGGTGATCAGGGTGGAGTAGTTGGGCATGCCGACGCCGTAGTCGCTTTGTCCCCAGCCAACGGCGGTGATGGCGTGCAAGGTGCGGCGCGCATAGGAAGCATTGGGCATGCGGTGGTAGTGGGGATCCTGGTGGGCGATGGCAGGCACCAGAAAGGTGGCGAAGAACTCGCTGACCGCGTTTTCGCAATAGGCCACGCCGAAATTGCGTCCAAAGCCGGGAAGACCCGGACCATAGGCCGAATTCGGATCGGATGCCACAGAGATAGCGGAGAAAAATCCGATGGTGGCGAAGTTGTAAGGATCGACCGTATTGCGAAAGGCTAGGTATGCCTTCTGGCGCGGCGTCAGCGGATGAATGCCGGCGTCCACGAATCGCTGGAAGTAGTTCACGTCCCTCGCGCAACTGATATTGCCGGGCGTGGATGTCGAGACGCCGGTCTGGCATGGCGGAGGCAGCGAAGGGATGTCGGGATGCTCGCTGCGCGAGGGAGGCAGGCGCCGGGTCATTGGACTCACCGGCGGAAATCCCGGCGAGGTTGGGTTCTGATTCTGCGGTGATGTGTTGTCAGCTCCGGAAGCGGTCACGTCCGGAGTGTCCACTGCGATGTTTGGCGTGGGCGCGTCCGGCAGGTGGTCTTCAGCGGTTGCCGTGGTGCCGGAATGATCGACTGCAGGCAAGGGGCCGACGGGAAGATCGAGGACCGGCAGCGGAGGCGTGGTGAGATCGGCGAGCGGGCTCCGCTGTGCGCCGGCGCTGCAGCAGGCGAGCGACGTCAGGCCAACGATCGTCGGAACGAGGCGGGCCCACTTTTGTCGTAATGGCCTGCGGTGCATTTCCGGGATGCCTGCTCTCCTCCTGACTAAGGACGAAGATGTGCGGCGATAGGTCGCGCCACTCTATTGGTTGCGCCGGAAGGCCAGACGGAGCAGGTCGGGCCCGAATTCCTGAATAAGTTTGCTTCCCATATCGGCTGCAATCGAGGTGGCGAAGCCGGATGTTGCCACTGCGGCGCTTGAACTGCCGTCGGGATAGTAGGCCATCGCCAGATAGTTTCCTACAGCGTGGCCGAGAATGCCGGAGGCATTCACGTGCGCGACGCCATCGCCGTTGCCGTTGTAGCGCATGAATGTTTGACGCACGGCGCGCAGGCCCCGGTGCACGATGGGCCCATTGGTTTCACGATAGAAGCGGGGATCCTGATGGAAAGCGGCGGCGAAGAGGCCATCGCCGGTGAGCCGATCGGAGGCCTGGCGCACCATCGCGGTGCCGATCCGTTCGCCAAATCCGCCGGCATCGGTACCGACATGCGGATTGGCGTCCACCAATTGCCCCCAGCCCGCAGAGAGGAGCGCGGGAACGAGAACGATGGGGAGCACCTGCTCATGCGCGGCGTAGATCAACGCGTCGGTGCGACTGAACGGTTCGGGTTGCTGGCCAGCATTGACCATGGTGTCCCATTTGTCATCCGGCTTGATGGGATAGGCGGGACCGACATGTACGTTGAACACCTTGTTATCGCGGCCGGGACCGGTCATTTGACCACTCTTGGCTGCGGGAACGGATGCCTGCGGTGTGGGCGCTTCCGGCAACGACGATGACGAGCCAGCGTCTGCCCGGGAGCCTGGCGCGAGCGCAAGGAGCGTCACGAGAGCGGTTGCAGTTGCGAGCCGCGACCGAAAGCGCGGCCATGAGAACCGGCGCTGTTTCCGCACGCGTGAGGACGGCACAGGAGCGACGGATGCGTCGCGATGCAGGCGAGCGGCTAGAAAAATCGGATGAGGAGATGACATTCGGTTGATGAGTGAAGGGTATCAGCCATGGTCCATTTAACGGAAAAGGCACGACAAGTTCTGTCTGTTTTGTATCCACCGGAAGCGAAGCGCTCTGGCACCGCATTGACGCCGCAGAGACCTTTTGGGGTCGGCGCGATTGACCGGAGCGCGCCCGGACGCGGAGACTGTTGAAGCAGGCGAGGTGGCGTATGGCAGAGACGACATCGCAAGGCGGCCGGAGTACGTTTGAGAATTTTGGCCGCAAGGTCGACGCGCAGTTCGGCAAGGTTGGGCCGCGCATTGAAGATGAGGTGAAGCGGGTGATCGGGTATCTCAACGATCAGGTGGTGCCGCAGGTACGGCAGAACTCCTCTTCGGCATTGCGCGCGGCAGCGGAACAACTGGCGCGGCTGGCCGATCATCTAGACCAGCGCCGCGCAGCCGATGCACAGGCGGGAGAGAAGCCGAGTGCCTGATTTCAAACCGGGACTGCTGGGGCTTGCTGCGTTAGGCCTGATTACAGGCTGCGGTCATCGGTCGAAGACGGTCTATGCGCCGCCACCGCCGGTGCTGCTTCCTGCTCCGGGGGCCGACACAGCGCCGAACAGTGGAGCTGCGGCGATTGCGAGAAATGCGCCCATCGCGCCGGCAACCGCGAACCCCGGCGTGACCAGCGGGGCGGATCTGGCTTTCGTTGCCGGCCACACGCCGGTGTGGTCGGAGATCGGCATCGCGAGCTGGTATGGGCCGCCCTACAACAAGCGGCGCGGGGCCAACGGACAGATCTACGACCAGGACGCGATGACCGCGGCGCATCGCACGCTGCCGATGAACTCGCTGATCCGCGTCACCAATATGCGGACTGGGCAGCAGGCAGTGCTGCACGTGACCGATCGCGGTCCATTTGTGCCGGGACGCGTGCTCGATCTATCGATGGCATCGGCCAAGGCGCTGGGCCTGTATGTAGCGGGCACGGGGACGGTGCGCATCGATGTCTTCGCGGTGCCCGCACCGATCGAGACCGGGGGCCGCTGGTGCGTGCAGATCGGCGCATTCAAGGACGAGGGCCAGGCGGACAAGCTGCGCACGCATCTGAGCCGCAAGTACCAGACTGCGAATGTCATTGAGTTCACCGGCCCAACGGGGCACTGGGTGCGCATCCGGCCTTTTCGCGACGACAAGAACCGCGCGGTGGAGATTGCGAAGGATCTGAAGCCGAGCGAGGGCGAAGCCTACCTGGTGCGTCTCGACTGAGGGGACTGGCCGTCCCGGCGATTGCGCCTTTGGCGCGTGTTGCGGGGATCGCTTCCTTTGGTCGCTCACGTCTGCCCTTTGTGGGCGACATGGCTTTATCCCATGTCCCGACACAGGGAAATGGGCACCCGCTTTCGTGATTCCACTTTCGCTCAGGATGACATCCTCAAAGCGGAGCTACTCCTCGCGCGGAACTACTCGGAGCGAAGGGCGTCTACCGGGTTGGCCGAGGCTGCTCGTTGTGCTGGGACGGCGCAGGCTATCAGCGAGAGCACGATCATCGTGGCGATGGATGTGGTGAGGATGAGCGGATCGGTCGCGCTGACGTTGAAGAGCATGGAGCTGAGCAGCTTGGAGACGGCGAGTGCGCCGACGAGTCCTGCGGCACAACCGATGGCGGCCAACTTTGCGCCCGAGGTGAGGACGAGGCGCACGATCTCGTCGCGGCGCGAGCCGAGCGCCATGCGGATGGCCATCTCCTGGGCACGCATAGAAACGGAAAAGGCGATGACGGCGTAGACGCCGATGGTGGCGAGCAGCAGCGCGCCGAGGGCGAACGCCGTGATGATGGAGGTGTTGAAGCGGCGCGGCGCTTCGCTGGCGGAGAGCTGCTGATCCATGGTCTGAATCTGCTGCAGAGCAAGCAGCGGATCGAGCGCAGCTACCGCGGAGCGCAGCGAGTTGGTCATCTGCTCCGGCGGCAGAGTGGAGCGCAACACGATGTAGCCGCCGTAACCGCCCTGATCCTTGGGTGCGAACTGACCGAGCATGCCCAGGAACTGCGGCGACGGAACATAGATCTGCTCCTGATCGGGGGCGTCGAGCGCGTTCATCTTGGTGGTTTCGACAACGCCGACGATCGTGACCCAGGGTGTCTTGGCTTGCGGCGTACCGATGCGAAGCCGCCTGCCGATCGCGTCGCCCTTCGGCCAGAAGCGATTGGCCAGCTTCTGGTTCACCAGCGCGACAAGCGGCGCGCCCTGTTTGTCATCCTCGCTGAAGAGGCGTCCCTGAACAAGCCGGATGCCCATGGCGTGGAAATAGTCACCGAAGGCAAGCGTCCACGGTGCGATGCGCAACTGGCCACCGGATGTATCGTGTGCTCGCGGCGGCGCCGGATGGCACGCACTAGGAGCAGACCCGCGACGTTCAGACAGGCGATGAGCAGGACGACCAGCACTGCGTAGGTGAGGATGTGGACGAGCGGTTTGCCCGCGTCCACTGCCGACTCCTTCAGTGACTTGACATGGGCGGTGATGTGAATCTGTTTGAACTCTGGGGGGAAGCTGCGCATGACCTCCTGCGCTACGCGGCCTGCATCCTGGGTCGCCTGCTCTGCAGTGACGCCCGGCTTGAGGCGGCCGACCATGTTGTAGCCCCAGTTGGCCGCGCTGGTGGGAGAGAGTTCATCCGGGGTGAAGCTCATCGGAACCCAAAGCTCAGATTGATTGAGGCGGCCAGCGACGAGCGGAAACTCGAAGTTGCGCGGCATAATGCCGATGATGACGTAGGGCTTGCGGTCGAGCAGGATCTTGCTGCCGAGGATACCCGGATCGCCATGGAAGCGGCTCTGCCACATGTGATAGCTGAGCACCGCGACGGTTGCGTGGCCATCGTCTTCCTGCTGCGTGAAGACGCGGCCAATCAATGGCCCCACACCAAGTGTGGGAAAGACGCCTGCTGTCATCCGCGCGGCGTTCACCACTGCGGGATCGCCGCGGCCGGAAAGCTCGTAGCTGCTTCCGGCGTATCCGCCGAGAGAACTGAAGCTCGTGGTGTCATGCAGATATGTGCGTATTTCGAGCGCCGTGACGCCTGCATCGCCGATCAAGCTTTCAGCGTTCAGGCTGTCGCTGATGCTGGTGAGGCTTGCCGGATCGTGGAAGGGAAGCGGACGCAGCAGCACGCCTTCCACCAGCGAAAAGATGGCGGTGGTGGCGCCGATGCCCAGCGCGAGCGTGAGCACAACCGTGAGCGCAAAGCCAGGTGTGCGGCGCAATTGGCGTAGCGCGAGGCGCAGGTTGAGCATCAAACCATGCATGTAAAGCTCCCTTGAAATTCTGCCGATACAGGATATGCAACTGGTCTGCCAATGCGCGCAGCTCAAATCATTGAGCAGCCGTGGTTTCTGGGGCAGAAGGTGTTCGCAATCGCGAAGGGGTGTCCGGATACGGACGCATGCGCGATGACGCCGATGGACCAGCGGTTGTATCGGAAAGCAATTCAATTCCTGGCGTGAAACCGCTCTGAAATCGAACTGGAAACTGATCCGGATGCCGGCACAGCTTTTCCGTAGGAGCCGGGTTCTTGACAGGTGTGTTTCCGGATATGCTGCGCAGGCCCATGCAGGGAAGGGGTGTCTGCGTGGGTTTTGATATCTGGTTTGGGTGAGGCAATGAGACGATTTTTCCCCATCGCATTTGCGGTCATTTTTATGTTGGCCGGCTCTGTGCGTGTTTATGCGCAGGCGGCGCTCCTGATGGAGGAGCCATTCGGAAGGTTTGGCCGCTTCAATCCCACCGGCCACGCTGCTATCTATCTGGCACGCGTCTGCGTGGAGACCCCGGTGATGCTGCGCGCATGTGAGCCTGGTGAACTGGGATCGGTCATCAGCCGGTACCACCGCGTTGATGGTTATGACTGGATTGCGATGCCGCTGGTGCCGTATCTCTACGCGGTGGACGACGTAAAGGACATTCCGAAGACGGCGAACCGCAGCCTGGAGGCGGAGCTGCGGGACAGCTATCGCAGACAGTATCTGCAGGACCTCGTCCCTGATGGAGCGAACGGCGCCGCGCCAAAGGGCGAGTGGATCCAGCTCGTCGGCTCATCGTATGACCGCAAGATCTACGGATTCGAGGTACCGACGACGGCGGAGCAGGATGCGCGCCTGATCGAGGACTTCAACACCCGGCGCAACACCGGGCGTTTCAATCTTCTATTTCACAACTGCGCGGACTTTGCGCGGACCGTAATCAACACCTATTACTATCCGCGCGCGATGCGCCGCAACTGGATCGCCGATGTGGGGATCACGACGCCGAAGGAACTGGTGCGATCGCTCGAACGCACGAGTAGGAAACGCGGCATCCCGCTCCAGATCTTTGTGATCCCGCAGGTGCGGGGCAGCATCCCCCGCAGCATTCGCGTGGATGGCGTGGTCGAAGCATTCCTGAAGCGCAAGTACGTGGTGCCGGTGGCGGTGCTGCATCCGGTGGTCGCCGGCTCGCTTGCGCTGGTGTATCTGACGGATGGGCGGTTCAGCCTGCCGAAGAATCCAGCGGTGCTGGACGTGACTGTACTGAGCCAGGCTGCGCTGGGGCTGGCGGAGGTTGAGCGATCGTCGCCGACGGAGTCGGTGCCCATGGAGTCCGCAGTGACGCTGGCCGTGACCCACGCGTCGGTCGCAAGCCCAGACACGTTGGACCTGGAGGTGCCCGCTGTCGCACCGCAGGAGAATACCGGCGACGTGCTGCCTGCGAGCCATAGCGCGCAAGAAACGATACCCGTGAGCATGCGCAGGGGTGGCAGTTAGAGCAGCTTTCCTGACGCTGTTGGCCAGCTTCCGCAGGCGGGTCTATACATACAGGAAAAATACTCAGGGAAAATGCTTCAGAGGCCGACGCACGTTGGCACGTGACAGCATTGCTTGTTACAACGTGGCATGCGGTTTCGAATCATCCTGCTCTTCTGCCTGTTCTCTATTGCGTGTTTCGCGCAGACGAAGGCGCCTGCCCCGGCGGTGGCGCACCAGCAGTCTCATCCAACGGCAGAAGTTCATCCAACAGCGCAGGGCCCTGCGTATTCATTACCGCCGGAGAAGCTGAAGCGCGCCGAAGCACTGAATCGTGACGACAACTGGCTGTGGGCGGTCGGGATGGTGTGGGGCCTCGTCTATCTGCTGCTGTTCCTGCGACTGCACTGGGCCGCGGGACTCCGCGGCTTCGCTTCGCGCATTGCGTCCCGGCCGTGGGTGCAAGGGCTTATCTTTCTGCCGCTGCTGATCATTGCGATGCGTCTGCTGAACCTGCCGCTGTCGCTGGCCTGGCATCATCTGGGGCTGGCGTATGGGCTATCCATCGAGCGCTGGCCGGCGTGGGTCTGGGACTGGACCAAAGGGTTGCTGGTGAGCATGGCGATCTCCACTCTGGTGGGCTCGCTGCTGTTTGCCATCGTGCGGCACTCGCCGCGCCGCTGGTGGCTGTGGTTCTGGCTGCTGTCGCTGCCGCTGATGCTGGCCGGTGCGTATGCGGAGCCACTGATCATCGATCCGCTGTTCAATCACTTTGAGCCGCTGTCGCGTTCACATCCGGAGCTGGTGGCGCAACTGGAGCAGGTGGTCCATCGCAGCGGCGAGAGGATTGCGCCGGACCACATGTTCCTGATGAAAGCCAGCGAGAAGACGACGCAGATGAACGCGTACGTCACCGGGTTTGGCAGCTCGAAACGGGTGGTGGTGTGGGATACGTCGCTGAAGAAATCAACGCCGGATGAGGTGCTGTTCATCTTCGGCCATGAGCTGGGGCATTACGTGCTGGGCGACGTGGTGCACGGTCTGATGATGGCGGCGGCGGGCACGCTCGTAGCGCTGTGGCTTGCGTTTCATATCGTGCACTGGCTGGTACGCCGCTACGGCGCGCGCTGGCAGGTGCCGGCGGTGGAGGACTGGAGCGCCATTGTGGTGCTGCTGCTGGTCTTCAATGTCTTTTCCATTCTGAGCGCGCCGATCAGCAATTCGATCAGCCGATACGTGGAGCATCGCGCCGATGTGTATGGGCAGGAGATCGTGCACGGCATTGTCGCCGACCCGCAGGCGACCGGTGTGCACAGCTTCCAGACGATGGGTGAAGAGTCGCTGGATATTCCTGATCCGAATCGGTGGATGGTCTTCTGGACGTACAGTCATCCACTCGACCGCGGCGCGGGCGGAGTTCGCGCGGGATTACGATCCATGGAAGCCGGGCGGCCGACCGCGGTTTTTCTCGAAGTGATTGCGATAAGCTGGTCGGCATGGATTGCTTGTTCTGCAAGATTGCCGCGGGGGAGATTCCGGCGGAGAAGCTGTATGAAGACGACGATGCGGTGGTCTTTGCCGATATTCATCCGCAAGCGCCGGTGCACGTGCTGCTGATCCCTCGCAAACACATTGCGTCGCTCGCGCACCTGTCGCCCGGAGATGAACGGCTGCTCGGACATCTGCACGCGGTTGCGAAGAAGATCGCGGAGGAGAAGGGGCTTAAGAACGGATTCCGCACAGTGATGAACACGGGCAGCGATGGTGGACAGACGATCGATCACATGCACCTGCATCTGCTGGGCGGACGGACGATGCACTGGCCGCCGGGTTAATGGGACAGAATGATTCAACGAGATGATCCGTCCATGTGAAGAGCGAGAGTTTGAGCAGATATGGGAGATCATCAACAATGGCGCCCGGGGCTATCGCGATGTGATTCCTGCCAACCGCTGTGCCGAACGTCAACGAAATGCAGCAATTTCTGTCGTAGTTAAACGGGGAACTGACATGAGACAGCTTAATAATAGCGGGCAGTCTTCAGAGAAAGTGCTGCGGCTACTCGCCCTAACACTTCCATTGCTACTAGTTGCTTCTCCGGCATGTGGTCAATCACCGAGTGTTCGTCCAATTACGATCTCTTCTCAAGTGGAGAAGGGCTCCACAACCTATAGGCTCAACGGCAGCGTCGTGGAAGACAAGCCAGATAATTCACTCATCAAGAGGTTGACTGAGATAGCGCGGGTGCGAGGAACGAACGTGCCTGTCATTCTTATAGTCGATACTCATGCACAATTCTCCGAAGTGGGCAAACTCGAAACAGCGCTGGATAAAGTGGGCTTTTCAGATGGCATTACGATCTATGTAGCAAATTTTGTAGACAAGACAATGAACCAGATTCATTGGGATTCAGCGTCAAAGTCCTTGCCATGATCGATCTGTCGAAGCGGCAGATCGAAACCGCAGTTGTCCTCCCGGATTGGGGAGACGGACGAGACTACGGGCCGTCGGACTATCCCAGCGTCAGCGGCGCATTTGTGGCTTTGACTTGGTAACACTGCGCCGCGCGAACTTCAGCGCTGACCAATCCTTGTCTACTGCGCAGACCTTGTAGTCGACGAAGCCATGTGCCAGACCGGCCTCGCGGACATCGTCCTGGTTGAAGTCCGCGGCCAATGGACTGGTCTGCTTGGGATGCACGATCCACAATGACGCTTTCAGAGGTAGAGCGGCGCGTGCCTGCTCGAATGCGCGCATGAGATCCGGGCGCAAGGCGACAGGGAAGAGTGCGAGTGTTGTAGCAGCATCCATGCGGCGCTGCGGAACAGCGCCGTCCGGTATGGAAGCGAGCAGCTCCGCCAGCCATGGGTCGTCGTTGCGGTTGGCGTAGATGATCGCGAAGTGCGTCTGCGGCTTGATATCCAGCTTACGTTCGAGCGATCCGGCTCCAGTAACTTTGGGCAGCTCACGCGAAGGCAATCGCGGTGGAGCGGGCTGGGCCATGGCTTGTTTGATGGCTGTCGCTACGCCGTTGTCCCACGGGGTGAAGATCACGTCCGGAAGCGCTGTCCGGAGGATGCCGACTTTTTCTGGCACGCCACCTGCGAAAACCAGCGGCAGATGGCTGGTGCTTTTGCTGGCGCGCAGGCTCAGCCCAAGCTCGCGCCCGTGCGAGGGCAGGCGGTCGAGGTCGATGACGACGACATCGGGCGACAGATCGCGAAAATATCGCACCATGCCGCCAGGGTTCTCTGGTGGATCAGCGATGACTTGAAATCCGGCGCGGCGCAGAATGGCTGAACGTGCGGCTGCGTCCGCCTCATTCCAGCAGATGAGGCGTAGCGTTTTCTGTTTTGCACGGGATGGTCGCGGCATGGCCGTTTGATAGCATGCGCGGGAGTTCCCGGGAAAGTAAAAAGCCCGCCGATGGCGGGCTTCTTTTGTTGCGTGGTTCGCGGAGCTCTAAGCCTGGATTGGCTGCATCTCGTCTTCTGCCTCTTCGACGACGCCGTAGCGCCGCAGCAGGCCGGGCAGGTTCTGCGAGAAGGTGGAGCGGGGCATCACGGTGTCGCAGCCGACCTCGATCGCCTTGCTTTTCAGCTCGCCCTGGATATGCGCGAGGAAGCCGATGATCGATGTCCCGCGCTTGAGCTTGGTCTTGATCTTGGGGATCAGGGTAAGCGGCTTGGCGTTGGCGTTATTCAGATCGAAGAGGATGAGGGCGGGCCGATCTTCTTCGCGGGTCTCGGTCAGCTTGGTCACGACATCCTTCTCCGGCTTGAGGAAGGCGACCTTGATGCCGAGCTTCTTCGAGACTTCCTGGATTTTGGCCAGGATGAAGAGGTCTTCGATGAAACAGTAGATCCGGGTAGGCGCGTCCTCGCGCATGGGTACGGGCTGGACATAGTCGGTTTCGGAGTAGAAGCCGCTATGGGGCATGCCGCGGAAGTCATTGTTCGGTGAGTGGGTCGCGGGGTCGGCGACGTTGCCGTTGGCTCCTCCGCGATAGCTGTGATCCATGGGACCGACGAAGACCTGCTGACGGCGTCCCTTGTTCTTGCGGCGCCCGCCGGCGTTTCCGTTGCCGTTGCCGGGCGCGGGCCGGAAGCCGTTCCCGTAACTGCCCTGATTGCCCGGGCTCTTTTGGAAGAAGCGCTTGCCGGACTTTTGTTTCTGCTGGCCCTGATGGTGGGAAGCGGGTGCCTGCGAGGAAGCGCCATTTGGCGATGCGCCGTTCATGGGCGCTCCATTCTGCGGAGGAGCGCCGTTCTGCTGCCCTTTGCCCGGGGCGCCCTTGTTACGGCGGCGACGGCGGCGGCGGTGTCCCTGCCCCTGACCTTGCCCTTGCGGGTGCTGCCCTTGCGGGTTTTGGCTCTGCGGCGCTCCATTTTGGGGCTGCGCCTGTACGGATCCCTGCGGCTCGGGGGCCGGGGACGAGTTTATTTCTGTTGTCATTCGTGCACTTCCTGGTGCATTTCTGCAGTAACAATCTTTCTTTTGGCGCTGGCGTTCCTGCTACGCACTAGACAGCAGGAGCACCGGCAGACTTCCTGGGGGCCGGAATGGAGTTCCAGAAAAGAGGACGCGCGGCATCCGTGGAACGGAGGTGCTGGCGCGGCAACGTGCTTTGTACGGGCTTGAGCGTATTGTCTGCTCTCAACAGCGTTTTCGTGCTGGCGTTAACCGGTCGTACAGGCTTCCGAGGGCTCGATTGCAGCCCGAAGCACTGAGTCGCGGATCATACCGTATTGACTATTCGAAGTAGGGCGAACCCTCAGTCTGGTTCCGGATTCGATCCATTGGATCTCAACTACCGGTCCACGTGAGGGCATCAGCCGCTCGATAGGCAAGTTCAAGCATACTTGCTGGCCTGCTTCGTTGCAAGTGCAAAAAGTCGCAGGCGGAGTGACTCATTAGGAGAACGCAAGGCAGAGAGACACAGCAGTTGGAGACGAACAACGCCGCCCGTGTGGGCGGGCGGCGCGGTCGCAATGGCCAATCACTGGCCTCCCGAAATCACCGCGCTGCTCCTTCTTGCTGGAAGGCGGGTGAAATAAATCCGGTGGCGGCAGGGCCTGGTAGGCACCTAACTCTGCTCAGCCGGAAGTGAATCGCCGGGCCCTCTCCAAATCTCGGGACCGCGTGCGTCGCTGGCTGCCACTGTCTAGTGCAGTTCCCATGCCAATCGTCAAATTATTTATTTTCTATGACTTAGCTAGTATGCCCGGCAGCTGTGTCTTCCGATTTCTGGAGTTTGGCAGGATGAACTCCGCCTTTTCGTAGTGGCTATGAGGCTGGGTCACCGCTGGCAGACGGGGCAATAGTGGGTGCCGCGACCTGCGATGACGATGCGGCGGATGGGCGTTCCGCACACCAGGCAGGGCTGCCCGGTGCGCATATAGACAAAGTGGCGGAGCTGAAAGAAGCCGCGCTCGCCCGCGGCGTCGACGTAATCGGAGACCGAGGAGCCGCCGAGGCGGATGGCTTCGCGCAGGACTTTTTGTACGGCGGCGTGGAGGCGGTCGAGCTCGCCGACGGTAAGCCGGGAGGCCATGCGGCGGGGACGGATTTTGGCGCGGAAGAGGCTCTCGTCGGCATAGATGTTGCCGACACCGTGCAACAGGGACTGGTTGAGGAGCGCCGCCTTGATGGAGGTGCGGCGGCTGTGGAAGAGCTTGCGGAAGTCGGCTTTCGAGATGCGGAGGGGTTCTGTACCGGGGCCGCGAAAGCCGGAGCTTTCTGCGGCCTCGTCCTGCGTCTTCTCGATGCGATGAATACCCATGCGGCCGAAGCGGCGCGCATCGACGAAGCGGAGCTCCGCAAAACGGGCGCCCTGCCCGGAACGCAACACGAGCACGCCGTGGGTGTGCGGCGGGCGCGGCACAGCGGGATCGGCGACGACGAGGCGGCCAGTCATGCCGAGGTGGACGATCCACTGAATGGGATCGCGCTTCGGCTCGACCGCAAAATCGAAGACGATGTGCTTGCCCACGCGCCGGACGCGCTCGATGGTACGGCCGGTGAGCGCTTTAGCCATTGCAGCGGGCGGGGTCTTCATGGGCTCTCGCTTGCTCGAGAACCAGACTTCGTCGATGCGGTTGCCGCGGATGCGGGCGTCGACCCCATTGGCTACGGTTTCGACTTCGGGGAGTTCGGGCATGGATTCCAGAGTATGGCTTGGTGCGGTCAGCGCGCTGCAACATAGATTCCAAGGCCGATCATGCCGACGCCTGAGACAGTTCGTTGTTTGCGAGCGAAGGATGGGCTGTATCGCAGCCTTCGCGCGAGAGTGCTGGCCAAAACAACGACAGCCAGGTCGGCGCAGGTGTTCAACGTCACCGAAATGGTGCCCAGGAGCAGGAACTGCAAGGTCGTATGCCCGTTTGCGGTGGAAACGAATTGCGGGATGAAGGAAATGAAGAAGAGAGCCGTCTTCGGATTGAGCGCTTCGGTGGTGACGCCCTGCAGGAAGGGACGAGAGGATGCTGGAGTGTCCACATTCACATTTCTGTCCAGGCCGGCGTCGCGGCTGCGGATCATGTGAATGCCGAGATAGACAAGATACGCGGCGCCCGCGTAACGCACGACTTCAAAGGCGGTTGCAGAGGTGGCGAGGAGCACGGAAAGCCCAAGCGCTGCAGCGAGGACATGAACGGAGCCGCCAACAAGCGTCCCCAGCGAGGAGAGAACGCCTTCGCGCCGTCCGCCGTGCAGCGTGCGGCCCAGCACATACAGCATTCCGGGGCCTGGGGTAATCGCCAGCACGAAAGCGGCGCTCGCGAACAAGAGAATTTGGGTTGTGTGAGGCATGTCGATTCGATTCTATAGAGAGAGGCGCAGGCCAGATTGGCAATGATTCTTCCCAGCTAGACTATTGATTACCCGCAGATTCGATGAGCTGGAGGTTGCATGAGAGCGCTTTTCCTGGGCCTGATTCTTTCCCTCATCTGTTTCCCCAATGCGCATTCGGCCACCCATGGGCTGCGATTTAGGGAAATGACGATTCCCGCTGGGAAAGGGCCGAAATGGATATCCGTCTCCGACGTGAACCATGACCGCATCCCGGACCTCATCGTGGCAAATGCCGATGCGGGCACGGTAACGGTGCTGCTCGGCAACGGGAAGGGTCAGTTCCACGAGCCAGCGGGATCGCCCTTTGTTGCAGGACATCTCCCGAACGACATCGCGATCGCCGATATCAACGGGGACGGAAACCTCGACCTGGTGATTGCGGACCATCAATCGCCATTCATCACGATTCTTCTCGGCGACGGTAGAGGCGGATTCCGGCCTGCGCCGGGATCGCCGGTAGACGTCCACTCCCACCCGCACCCGCATGGTGTCGTCGCCGCGGATTTCAATGGAGATGGACATCGGGATGTAGTCACGGACAGTTGGGGAACGAATCAGATCGAGCTGCTGCTGGGCGATGGCAAAGGCGGTCTGCAGACGCCTGGGAAGTACTTTGGCACAGGGCATCGTCCTTACGAGCGGTTGCGTTCCGCCGATTTCAACGGAGATGGAATTCCCGATATTGTGACGACCAATCTCGACGATGGCACGGTCACGGTCCTGCTGGGCGATGGCCGCGGCGGCTTTCACAATGCGCCCGGATCACCATTTCCAGCAGGCGCAAAACCCTGGCAGGTTGCTATCGATGATGTGAATGGCGACGGCAGGCCCGACCTGCTGATCATTCCTTATGAACGCGACATCACGCATCCATCCCAGAACGCGGTTACGGTTCTACAAGGTGATGGAAAGGGTGCTTTCAAGCCAATGCCGGGCTCGCCGTTGCCCTTAGGCGCGTGTCATGGAGCAGATAGCGTGACCGCCGGCGATCTTCTGGGTGATGGAAGACATGACATTGTCGTTGCTTGTGCTGAAAGCAGGAACCTGATGATCTTTGAGCGCGATAGCGACGACCGCTTCACCTCGTCGAGCCAACCTATCAAGGGAGGCTGGGGCGCCGTGGCTTTTGCTCGTCTGAACAACAACCATCGAGGTGAACTCATCACGGCAAACAATGAAGACGGGACGATCACGATCTTCTTTGCCAATTGAATACCTGCGGCGTGATTTTGAGCTTGCGGCCTGAGAGTGGCCGCCTTTCTCCCGGAAGTAGCTGGCGTATATCATCAGGTTTGGCGCCGGGGCCAGAGCAGCGGGATATTCAGGAGCCGCTCGACCCGGTGGGATGCCGGCAGCACCTCTCTTAAAGTTTGGCCAGGAATTCACCGACTGCAGCGCGTCAGAGATGCATCGGTGGGCCGCCGGGAGCCGTGTGCCGGAGACCGTTCGGGGAAGAAAGACAGAGTTCAGAATGCGAGCGAAGACCGCGGTTGTTTTGGGTGCCCAGTGGGGCGATGAGGGCAAGGGCAAGATCGTCGATGTGCTTTCGGAGCGCTTCTCGGTGGTTGCGCGCTATGCCGGCGGCCATAATGCGGGCCACACGGTGATCATTCGCGGCAAGAAGTTCATTCTGCAGCTTGTGCCCTGCGGCGTGCTGCGGCCGGATTGCCAGGCGGTGATCGGCAACGGCGTGGTGCTGGACCCCATTGCCTTCCTGAAAGAGGTGGAGAAGCTGGATGGGCTGGGCGTGGACACGCGGGGGCAGCTTGTGGTGTCGAACCGCGCCCAGGTGATCCTGCCGTACCACCGCATGATTGAGCTGGCGAGCGAGAGCGCGCCGGGCAGAACGAAGATCGGCACGACCAGCCGCGGCATCGGTCCGGCGTACGAAGACAAGATGCACCGCAACGGCCTGCGCGTGGTCGATCTGCTGAACAAGAACCTGCTGAAGACGCACATCGAGAATGCCTGCCGCGAGAAGAATGCGATCGCGCATGCGCTGTTCGGCACCGATCCGCTGGACCCGACGCAGATTTATGAGGAATACGCGGAAGCCGCCGAACGGGTGCGGCCCTATGTGACCGATACGGCCGCGCTGCTGAACAAGGCGATTGACGATGGCAAGAGCGTGATGTTCGAGGGTGCGCAGGGCACGCTGCTGGACATCGATCATGGGACGTATCCGTTTGTCACGTCATCGTCGGCGACGGCGGGTGGCGCTGTGACGGGCACCGGTGTAGGACCGACGCGGATCGGCACGGTGATCGGCGTGACCAAGGCCTACGTGACGCGGGTGGGGGAGGGGCCGTTTCCCACTGAGATCCACGATGCGATGGGCGAGGAGCTGCGCGCTCGCGGGCAGGAGTTTGGAGCGGTCACGGGACGGCCACGGCGCTGCGGCTGGCTGGACCTGCCGCTGCTGCGCTACTCCAACATGATCAACGGGACTGAGTGGCTGGTGGTGACCAAGCTGGATGTGCTGGACACGCTAGCGGAGATTCCGGTGTGCACCGGCTACCGTATCGACGGCAAGGAGACAGACCTGATTCCCGCGGATGTGAGCGGGCTGGAGCGCATCGAGCCGGTCTACACCAGATTGAAGGGTTGGCAGTCCAATACAGAGGGTGTGCGGTCGTTCGAGGACCTGCCGAAGCTGGCGCAAGAGTATCTGCGTTTCCTGGAACGGGAATCCGGCGCGAAGATCGGAATGGTTTCGACGGGTCCGGACCGCGAGCAGACGATGGAGATGCCGGGGTTCCGCGCAGCGCTTGATGCCATGCAGGCGTAGAGCAATTGCTGCATGTACGGCGACTTGGCTGGAGCGAGGCGCGATTTCCTTGACGGAGTCCGCAGCTACAATCTCTGCTGCAACGTTCAAGGACATCGGTTCGAGCTCCTGGATCTTGCTGGATTTGTTGAAGGAGACGATGAGATGGTCAGCTTCACTGTCAGGATGCGTTTCGATGCGCAGGACCGCGAGCAGGTGAGCGAGATGCTTCGGTCGCTCGCCGAGGAGTCGCGGCGGGAGCCGGGCTGCGTGGTGTATGTGCCCCACCGCATCGAAGGCGAGCCGGATACGGTGCTGATCTATGAACAATATGCGGACGGGGCGGCGCTCGATGCCCATCGCTCCAGCGCGCATTATCGCCGGTATGCCATCCAGGGGCTCTATCAACTGCTGCGGGAACGTGCCAGCGAAAATCTCTGTGCGCTCATCTGACAGGTCAATTTCACCGTTCAACAGTGGTAATACGCAGTCCGGCGCATCTTTTTGACTGAGAGTTTCGCACGGAATACCATCCATACGCTTATGCATCCCCACCGCAGGGCTCGACGGTTGACCGCACGCGACGGAGCCATCGTGCTTCTACTGGCGGTATTTTTGTCTGGAATCGCGGTGCCCGTGCATGCGGCAGCGATCCCGCTGCTGCACCGTGAAGACCGTTTGCATCGCGAGATCGAGAATCTGGAATCGCAATGGCGGACGGCGGTGATGCAAAACGACGTCGCGACGGTGAACCGGCTGCTGGCGGACGATTATCTCGGCATCAACCCCAACGGCACGCTGGAAACCAAGGCGGATGCGCTGGCACAGCGGCGCTCGGGTACGGTGAAAATCTCCAGCATCGACCCGGACAATGTAAAGGTGCGGGTCTATGGGGAGACAGCCGTAGTCACCTCGAGGGTGGATGTGGTGGGCCACGACGGGGACCGCGACATCAGCGGCAGATATCACTACACGCGGGTCTATAACCACCGCTCCGGCGAGTGGAAGATCGTCAGCTTTGAAGCCAGCCGGATTCCTCCGGGGAGCAAGCGCTAGGCGAGCGCGGCGGCGAGCGTTGCGTCCGCGATGAGGGCCGCTTCTACTGCCGGCCGGACCTGATGGACGCGCACCAGCGATGCACCCATGAGGATAGCGATGGTGGTGGCGGCGAGCGTGGCATGTTCGCGCGCGGTGACGGGAGCGCCCGCTACACCGTAGAGGGGGGCGAGGGTGCGGCCGAGGAAGCTTTTGCGGGAGACGCCTGCCAGCACCGCCTGGCCTAGCGCGGCGATCTCCGGGATGCCGCGCAGGAGCGGGTAGTTCGCGTCATGTATTTTGCCGAAGCCGAAGCCGGGATCGAGAACGATATGCTCTGGCGCGATGCCTGCCGCGAGGGCTGCGCTGCGTCTCTGCGCGAGTTCGTCCCTGACCAGGGGCACAACTTCCTGCGGCAGGAGCCGGGGGAGGGATTTCCAGTCCGATGGGCGCCCGCGCGCGTGCATGAGGATGACGCCGCATTGGAGTTCCGCGCAGGTGGCGGCCATGGCGTCATCCCAGAGCAGGCCGCTTACGTCGTTGACGATCTCCGCGCCTGCCTGGATGGCCGCCCGTGCGGCGACGGCGTGGTAGGTGTCGATGGAGAGCAGAGCGCCGGGTTGAGCGCGACGGATGCCTTCGATGACCGGCAGTACGCGGTCGATCTCCTGCTGCGTGGAGATGGTTCCGCCGGCGCCGGGGCGGGTGGATTCGCCGCCGACATCGACGATGACGGCGCCCTCCGCAAACATGGCGAGCGCGGCCTCCACGGCATCATCGACAGAGCGCAGGCGGCCGCCGTCGGAGAAGGAATCCGGCGTGACGTTGAGGATGCCCATGACGCGTGTGACCGCGCCCAGCGCGAGCGATTGCGTACGCAGCTTCCAGTCGAAATGGGCGCGGGAGTGCATGTGGGCTCAGGGTATCAAGAGAACACTTGATACACTCCGCGTGCATGCACTGCCGCGCCTTCCCCGCCATCGCTCTCCTGCTGCTTGTGCCGTTGCCGCTAACGGCGCAGCCGACGCACCATCGCCAGCACGTCCGGCACAAGGGGCCACCGCTGGCGATCCAGGTGAATCGTCTGCTTGCCCAGCCGGATGTCGCCACTGCGCACTGGGGCATCTCGGTGACCACGCTGGAGGGCAAGCAGGTCTTTGCGCTGAACGATGGACAGCTTTTCGAGCCGGCGTCGAACGCAAAGATGTTTACTACGGCCGCGGCTGCGGCGCTGCTGCCGCTGTCGCTCACGTACACGACGAATGTGGTGGCTGAGGGGCTGATGGACAGCACCGGCACGCTGCACGGCAACGTCGCGATTCTCGGCGTAGGCGATCCGAATATCTCCGGGCGCGCGCTGCCTTACAACGAGAAGACGGAGCGGCCCAATCCGCCGCTGGCCGCGCTGGAAGCAATGGCCGACCAGGTGGCGGCGAGCGGCGTGAAGACGGTGGATGGCGACGTCGTCGGCGATGACACATGGTTTCCGGCGGAGCGCTATGGCTCGGGCTGGAGCTGGGACGATCTGGTGTGGCTGTATGGCGCGCCGATCTCCGCGCTGACGGTGAACGACAACGCCGTGTTTCTCAATGCGGACCCGGGCGCGCAGCCGGGCGATGCGGTGACGCCGCAGTGGGACCCGGCGGTGCCTTACTACACGCTGCAGAACTCGCTGACCACGGCGGCGCGCGATACGGAAAACGGACCCAAGGCGGAGTACGGCATCGATCGTGCGCCGGGGTCGCTGGATGTGCGGGTCTACGGCGCCATCGCGATCGGCGGAGCCGGCTTGCACGAAGGGCTGGCGCTGGAGGATTCCGCGGATTTTGCGGCGCGTGCGTTTCTTGGCATGCTGCGCCGGCGCGGCATTGCGGTCACAGGCACGGCGAAGGCGCGTCATCGCGACTCAGTGGACACGGAAGGTTTTCGCAAAGAGCAGGAAGAGCCGCTGACGCTGGCTCCATCGACGCTCCAGACTGTGACGACAGCGCCGGCGGGCAAGCGTGTGGTGGCTTCGCACGTTTCCCCGCCGCTGGCGGAAGACATTGCGGTGACCCTGAAGGTGAGCCAGAACCTGCACGCGGAGCTGACGCTGCGGACGCTGGGCAAGCTGCTGGCACGCGATGGCTCACTGGGGCAGGGGACGCGGGTGGTGCGGCAGTTTCTCATCTCCATCGGCGTGCGGCCGCAGGACTTTTTCTTCTTCGATGGATCGGGGCTGTCGAACCAGGACCTGATCACACCGCGTGCGGCGACCACGCTGCTGGCGTACGCATCGAGGCAGCCGTGGGGGCAGAACTGGCGGGCGGCGCTGCCGGTTGCCGGCGTGGACGGCACGCTCTCCGGCCGCTTTACGCATTCGCCCGTGAAGGGGCGGCTGGACGCGAAGACAGGCACGCTGGGCGAGGTGCGGGCGCTCTCCGGATATTTGACGACCGCGTCGGGGCGGACGCTGGCCATTTCCATCCTCGTCAACGATCACCAGCCGGATTCGAAGGCGGAGTCCAAGGCGATGGATCAACTGGTGGAGATGATCTGGCAGGCGGAGTAGCGTGGGTTTGCAAACGATAGAATCGTCTCTTGCGCGCTCGCCCTCCACTGCTGCTCTGCTGCATCTCGATCGGTCTGTTGCTTGCGGCGGGCTGCAAATCGCTGCCGCCGGGGAAGCCGCTCTCATCGTTGACGCCGGAGGAGGCGCGTGGCCGCACCGTTTTTGTGTCTACATGCGCGCGCTGTCACAATGCTTACGACACGCAAGCGCTGCATGGGCCGAGTTTGTTCGGGGTATTTCGCAAGCCGTATCTGCCGAGCGGCGCGCCGGCGCGCGACGATCGTGTGATGGAGGTGGTCGTGCACGGGCGCAACCTGATGCCTCCTTCGGGCGGCGACCTTACGGATCAGCAACTCCAGGATCTGCTGCGTTACCTTCATACGCTATGAGCTATTCATGACGAATTCGCCGAATACAACATCGCCTGGGCCACAGGGCGAGTACCGCGGATTGCTGCCGGCGATGGCCGGCATCGCGCTCTACATGTTCGTGCTGGCAGGCGTGGTTGGCTTTGGCGCAGCGACTGGACGATTCCCGCGCCTCTTCCTCGTCGTCTGCGTGCTTTTTCTTGCGGCAGCGGTGGGGCTGATCCGGCTTTACCGGTGGGGATGGGCGTTGACCACCGCGGCCAGCTTTCTGCTGATGAGCTACGGTGTCTGGGCTTACATCCATACGCGCATGGCGGCGGCGCTGGTGATGTCGTTCCTGAACCTGATTTTCTTTCTCTACCTGGTGCGGCCCGAGGTGCGCGACCGGCTGCGTTGAGATTGCGGGGTTACGACGAATAAGATTTTCTTGCTTGCTTGCGAGCAGAGGCTCAGGAACTGAATGCAGTCTTTCTACGCGGAGATTCTCCGGAAGTCTGGAATTCCCAGGGACCAGTCCATCCTGGTGGTGTGCGGCGGCGAACTCGACCGCGACACGCTGGTTGACGCGGGCTTCACGGCAGTCACCATCTCGAATCTCGATGAGCGTCTCCGTGGAGACGAGTTTTCGCCGTTCGCGTGGAGCTTTCAGGACGCGGAGGCGTTGAGCTTTGCAGATGGCTCGTTCGACTACTGCATTGTGCACGCCGGATTGCATCATTGCGCGTCGCCGCATCGTGCGCTGCTGGAGATGTACCGCGTCGCGCGCAAGGGCGTGATCGCCTTTGAAGCGCGGGACAGTCTGCTGATGCGCACCGCTGTGCGTGCCGGACGCGTGCCGCTGTACGAAGCGGCTGCGGTACGGTCGCATGACTTTCGCTATGGCGGCGTGCGGAACACCTGCGTCCCGAATTACATCTATCGATGGACGGAGACCGAGGTGGAGAAGACGATTGCGAGTTACGCGCCACACGCGCCGCATCGCATTCACTACTACTATGGGCTTCGCATCCCGGAGGAGCGGCTGCCTTTTGCAGCAAGCCCGCGAGCTGCGGTGGCTGACGCGGGGAACAAAGTGGCTGGTGGAGCTCTCGACGCAGCTCTTCCGAGAAACAAGGCAATCTGTTCGCGTTCTATATTGAAAAGCCGGCGGATACGGAGCTGTTTCCGTGGCTGAAGAGCCGCTCGGAGTTCGACCCGCGATATCAGGGGATTTAAGGGTCGCCGGCGGGTCATTCATCTGTCCAGTCCGCTTGGTTACAATGAGTGAAGGTATTCCGCGTGGCCGACCTTCAAGCATTCCCGTCCATTTCGATTCCGTCTGCGCCCGTCCTTTCTGCACCAACGTTGGACCTGGTACAGATTGATACTGCGCCGCGCGTCCGCGCGGCCGAAGCCTGCGTGGCTGAAGGCGAAGGCGCCGGTGGGTGAGAACTACCACGGGCTGAAGAAGCTGGCGCGGTCGCTGAACCTGCACACCGTATGCGAGAGCGCGCAGTGCCCGAACATTGGCGAGTGCTGGGAGCACAAGACGGCCACCTTCATGATGCTGGGCAATCTGTGTACCCGCCGATGCGGTTTCTGCGCGGTGCCCAAGGGACGTCCGGAGGCGATTGACTTCGACGAGCCGCGGCGTGTGGCTGAGGCGATTGCGACGCTGGGGCTGAAGCACGCCGTGGTGACCAGCGTGAATCGCGATGACGATGTGGTGGGCGGTGCGCGAGCCTTTGCGATGCTGATCGATGAGGTCCGCAGACAGGCGCCGGGCTGCCAGATTGAAGTACTGGTGCCGGATTTCCAGGGCCGCGAAGAGGCGATCCGCCTTGTGGTGGACGCGCGCCCCGAGGTGCTGAATCACAATACGGAGACGGTGCCGCGGCTCTATCGCGCGGTGCGCTCCGGCTCGCGCTACGAGCGGTCATTGCAACTGCTCGAAACGGCGAAGCGGCTGGATCCGGCGATCGTCACCAAGAGCGGCGTGATGGCGGGCCTGGGTGAAGAGACAGATGAACTGATCGCGGTCTTCCGCGATCTCGCATCGGTCGGCGTGGACATCCTGACGGTGGGCCAGTACCTGCGTCCGTCGAAGGATCATCTGCCGATGGCGCGCTACTACACTCCGGATGAGTTTGCGGAGATGAAGACGGCGGCGATGCAGATGGGATTCCGGCACGTAGAGTCGGGGCCGCTGGTGCGGTCCAGCTATCACGCGCACGAGCAGGCAGCGAGCACTGGTTTGACTGTGCTGGCTTAGGCTCGGTCGGAGCAGAATATCTTTGCTGAGCCTGGATGATCCACGTTGGCGGCAGCTTTGCGGTGGGTACAAAATCCCATTCGATTCCAGACCCCTGCTCATTCAGATCGAGCGTGATCCTTCTGCAAAGAATTGGGGGCTGCTTGCTGAAGAGTTATTCCATCAAGGCGATATTGGCGACGCCTCTTACGCTGCGGTTCCACAGATCGTAAGGATTGCTCTGACTCGCTTTCCCCTGGATGCGAATGCACTGACTCTTGTGGCTATGATTGAAATGGCCCGATGGTCACAAGGGAACCCTCCGATCCCACGTTGGCTCATGGATGAATACGAATCGGCAATTGAGCGCCTTGCGGGCGAGGCGCTGAATCAGTTTGCGCAACTCGAGGATATCGATGCCGTACGCGGAGCAATCGGAATTATCGCCGCGTGGAGAAAACAGCTAGGCTGCGCGCGTGCTGCGGTGCTCTATTCCGAGGAAGAGCTTAAAGAACTCCTTCAATAGCGGATCCGGCCTTCCAACTCTTTGCAAACTCACAGATCGGCTACTAACATCGGACGCGTTGTTTGTCCCGAGGGACCTGCCATGCTCAATCGTTTGCCTTTGCTTCGTTGTTTTGCCTTTACGCTTGTTGCGAGTGCCTCGCTTGCGTTCTCAGCGAAGGCGCAGGCGCCGCATCCGCTGACTCCTGCCGATCGGCAGCGCATCGACGAGATCATTCAAAAAATGACGCTGGCAGAGAAGCTCGACTACATCGGCGGCATGGAGATGACGATTCGCGCGGTTCCATCGGTCGGCGTGCGTGCGCTCCAGATGTCGGATGGGCCGGTCGGGGTTCGCCTGGACTCCGGCTTTCCTTCGACTACGTACGCGGGCGGGATTGCTCTGGCGGCGAGCTGGGATCGCGAACTTGCGCAGCGCGTGGGGGCAGGTATTGGGCGCGATGCGCGGGCACGCGGAATCAACTTCATGCTGGGTCCGGCGGTGAATATCTATCGCTCCCCGCACAATGGCCGCAACTTCGAATATTTCGGCGAAGATCCGTTTCTTACCTCGAGCATCGCTGTCGGATACATCAACGGCATGCAGGAGCAGGGGGTCAGCTCGACGATCAAACATTATGTGGGCAACAACTCTGAGTTTCTGCGCCACGACTCGGACTCGATCATCGATGCGCGCACAATGCACGAGATCTATCTGCCGGCGTTCGAGGCCGCGGTGAAGAAGGCGCATGTCGGCGCCGTGATGGACTCCTACAACCTGATCAACGGCACGCATGCCACGCAGAATGGCCCACTGAACCTTGAGATCATGCGCAGGGAGTTCGGCTTCGAGGGCACGATTATGTCCGACTGGGACGCGACCTACGATGCTGTCGCCGCGGCCAATGGCGGCCTCGATCTCGAAATGCCGCATGGCACGTATATGAACCGCGCGAATCTTGAACCAGCGATCAAGGCGGGCAAGGTCAGTGTGGCGACGATCGACGAGAAGGTGCGGCACATCCTTTCTACCGCGATGATGTTTGGCTGGCTGGATCGCGATCAGACGGATGCGTCGATCTCGTATGTGGACCGGAGCAACCGGCAGACGGCGCTCGACTCGGCGCGCGAGTCTGCGGTTCTGTTGAAGAACGACGGCGACCTGCTGCCGCTGGACAAGACGCGTATCAAGAGCATCCTGATTGTCGGGCCGGATGCGTATTCAGGCGTGCCGGTGGGCGGCGGCAGCGCGGGCGTTCGGCCATTTCACACTATCAGCCCGCTTGAGGGACTCACCGATGCTTTGGGCAGGATGGCGACGGTCTTCTATGACCGCGGCGTGCCGCAGATCTCCGAGCTGGCGAAGGCGACGGAGTTCACTACCGAGTCGACCAATGGCAAGCCGGGCCTGACGCTCGAGACATTTCACAATCACGATCTCAGCGGACCGCCCGCGAGCACGTCGGTCGTGGACCACATCAACACGTCGGGCATCAGTTGGGATCTAATGGACAGCGATCCCGAGATGGTGGCGGCACTGTTTCCACCGGGCAAGAAGGTATCGCGCCGTTATACCGGCTACTACACGGCGGCATCGGCTGGGCGCTACATCCTGGCAGTCGAGGCATCCGGCGAAGGCTCGAACAATCGCGTCTTTGTGGATGGCAGGCAGGTGATCGACGACTGGGAGCTGGTGCGGGCCTTTGCGCCGCACGTGACATTGAGCCTTACAGCAGGGCCGCACAAGTTGGTAGTCGAAGAGCGGCAGGATTTCGCGGTCGGCGGCAAACTGCGGGTTGCGATCGTGCCGGAAGATAAGATCGTAAGTGAGCGTGCAAAAGAGCTGGCCGCGAAGACGGATGTTGTTGTGGTGGCAGCGGGCTTCGATCAGGACAGCGAGAGCGAAGGCGGCGACCGCACCTTCGACCTGCCGTATGGCCAGGACGAGCTGATCCGAGTGATGGCGACGGCCAACAAAAAAGTGATTGTCGCGGTTACATCCGGCGGCAACGTGGATTCAAGCACGTGGCTGGATCGCGTACCGGTGGTGCTGGAGACCTGGTATGGCGGGCAGGATGGAGGCCAGGCGCTGGCGGAGATTCTGCTGGGCGATGTGAACCCTTCCGGCCATCTGCCCGCTACCTTCGAACGGCGCGCGGAGGACAATCCGTCGTTCGCGAACTACTATCCGGAGCCTGGCACCAAGCGCGTGATCTACAAGGAAGGCATATTCATTGGCTATCGCGGCTATGAACACAATCACGTGAAGCCGCTCTTTCCTTTCGGCTTTGGGCTCTCCTATACGACATTCAAGTTCGCGAATCTGGCGGTGAGTCCTGCATCGGCCGGCACAAATCCGGAGGTAACTGTCACCTTCGATGTGACGAATACCGGATCGCGGAAGGGCGCGGAGGTGGCGCAGGTGTATGTGTCGCCCGATCAGGCGAAGGTTAAACGGCCGGAGCGTGAGTTGAAAGGCTTTGAGCGTGTCTCGCTGGAGCCGGGAGAGGCGAAGCATGTCTCGGTAACGCTCGATGCGCGAGCGTTCGCGTACTGGAGCGCCGACAGCAAAAGTGGACGATCGATCCGGGCAAGTTCACGGTGCACGTTGGAGACTCGGTTGAAGACACGCCGTTGAGCGGCAGTGTCGAGTTGACGAGCGCGGCGGCGAACTCGACGTTCTAGCCGGCATTCTTTTGCAAACGTGAACCCCGCTCCGAGGAGCGGGGTTCGTTGCGTTAACGACGTGCTTACTGGAGCAGATCGATGAGGTTGGTGATGAAGTAGGTGACGGGATCGTAGACGACGACGTATCCGTCGTAGTAGCCCATCTGGTAGCCGGGGGGTGGCGGGGGCAGATAGCCATAGACATCGGGCGGAATCGGTTGCAGGTATCCGATGTCGGCGTAGGGGTAGTAGCCGCCGACGATGAATCTGGCACGGCGGGCACGGTTGATGGCACGGATACGAGCGGCATAGTAGCGGCGCAGGCGGTCGCGGTCACTGGGCCGGAACGAGTAGGAGGGCCGGGATTGCGGTGGACGGCCCCATTGGGGTGGGCGCGCGTGCGGCGGCCGGTGCGATGGCGGACGATGGTGCGACGGCGGTCTTGTACCGGGTTTGGCGGGCTGCGGGCGGGCCGGTGGACGCGATTGCCCTGGCTTGCCGGCTTCGTCTGTGCAGGTTTGGGTCGCTGGGCGGATTGCTGCGGACGTGATGCCGGGCTGCGGACGAGCGGTGTTGCCGGCTCCTGGCCGGGATGGCGGCCTGGCCGCGGGTTTGGCGCCCGGCGCGGGTCTGGCTTGCGGCGACCTCTGCGGACGATCTTGTGCATGCAGCGCGGGAGATAGCGTTGCGGCGAGACAGCAGAGGAGGAATCCATGCAACAGCCGAGAAGACCGTATTTCCATCGCCATTCTTTTCCCTCTCAGGTATTGGGAGAACGTCGAAAGCGTAAGCCGATTCCGGCGGAAAGGCAAAGGACGGCGTTCGATCGGGCTTGCGCGATGCAGTATCTGAATGCGATATGTTGATGCGTATCTGGATGCGATATCTTGATGCGGTATCTTTGGCGGCCGAGTGAGATTGCGCAAATTCGCTGCAACCGGGCTGAACGCAGCAACAGGGAAAACGCTTTAGAATCTAGCTTTGCCACCAGGAGGAAGAGACACCATGGCAGTTTCGACGATGGCCAGCATCCCGGCGCTGAAGACCGTGCACCAGCAACTGAAGACGCGCATGGAGAAGGCGGTGAATGACTTCCGGCAGAACCTGGCGTCCACGCGCACGGGGCGCGCGAATATCCAGATGCTGGATCATGTGCGCGTTTCGTATTACGGCACGGAGATGCCGCTGAACCAGGTGGCGCAGCTCTCCATTCCAGACGCGCAGACGATCCTGATCTCGCCCTTCGATCCGTCGGCGATCGCGGAGATCGAGAAGGGGCTGCGCACGGCGGATTCCAGCTTTAACCCGCAGAACGATGGCAAGGTGGTGCGTCTGAAGATCCCGGCGATGACCGAGGAGCGGCGCAAGGATGTGGTGAAGCAGTTGAACAAGGTGCTCGAAGAGCATCGCACGGGCATCCGCAATGTGCGGCGCGACGGCAACGAAGCGATCAAGAAGGCGGCGAAGGACAAGCAGATCTCCGAGGACGAGGAGAAGCGCTCGCTGGACGAGATCCAGAAGCTGACCGACGAGGAGATCAGGCGGATGGAAGAGCTTTCGAGGAACAAAGAGAAAGAAGTGATGCAGGTTTGACCGTAAACCGCCCTGTCCTCCGATGCGTGAGGCCGCCGGGTCCCATTTGCTATCAGTCGTTTTGGAGCTTTTCTCGGCGCCCGCTTGGTGGACCGGGATGGAAATGATGCGCATTCGACCTATAGAAGCCCGCGACGCCGAGGCGACGGCTGCGTTATGCACGCAGCTTGGGTATCCGGCAGACGAAGCGGCTGTTCTGGCGCGAATGACACAGATTGCCGCCGACGCGCATCGCGCGGTGCTGGTGGCGTGCCTGGAAGGCGTGGTGGTGGGGTGGATCGACCTGAGTGTCGAGTACCACCTGCAGTCCGAGCCGGCGGCTTTGATTGGCGGGCTGGTGGTTGCGGAGCCGGCGCGCGGGCGGGGGATCGGGCGGCTGCTTTGCAAGGCTGCAGAGGACTGGGCGCGGGCCCAGGGTGTCGCCCGGTTGCGGGTTCGCTCGAATGCGATCCGGGAGCGCGCACATGAGTTCTATCTGCGGGACGGGTATGCGCGAGTGAAGACTTCTGCGGTGTTTGAGAAGACGATCTGAGACCACACTCTGAGACGGCGAGATGCCGGGGGACAGGCATACATCAGCATGAATCGAGGCGCCTGAAATCCGTGGACAGGCCAGGAACTTCTCCATCTTGGTTTCGTCTGTACAGGGCAGCTAGCTCCTGACACTGGGCACACGGTCAGCCGTCGTCCAGGCCGGTAAAGGGTGGCATTCGGCTTCGATCCGTCCGCGCCAGTGCGCATTGTTTGAAAAAGATTGGGAAAAATGTCGAATCCGGGTTGGCTCGGCCGACATACATGTAGAGAGGGAAGAGTGTCATGAAACCGACCGCGAGCTTCTCCACGACAGCGTCAGCCGGAATTCTTCTGGCGCTCGTGTTGACCACTGGCGCGGCGCGTTCATTTTCGTGCATCGGGTGCCAACTGACGACTTCCTATCACGCCGCAGTGCGGGTCTACGACAAGGCGCGTGCATGGAGCCTGATCCTACAGTGGTGGATCGACCCTGAGTATGCGCCTGCGGTACGCAATCAGCAGCCTCCCCTGAAGCCGGCGCCCGTGAAGCCGGAGAATGTTTGCGAGATGCGTTCGACCAGCGTTACCGCAAGGTGACGCTCTGAGGCCGGCTGCGGCCTCTCCGGCTGCAGGAAGAACAAGCCATCCTGATCTTTTGTTGTGGACCTGGCGCTCGAGAAGCCGCGTGTCGCGCAGAGAGCAACCCAATAGCCACTACGCCTAGACGTTAAGCGTAGAAAAGTTCAGCGGGAATGTCGATTTCCGGCCCCTTCAACCGACATACAGGTAGAAGGAGAAACACCATGAGATCGACCAGGAGCTTCGCCACCAACTCATTCGCCGGGACTATCGTGGCGGTGATGATTGCCACGGCGCAGCGCCTGCTTTGCCGCCGATCGTGCGGGACGTTGCCAGCTCCTATCGCTCCGCGGTCCGGGTTTACGACCGGGCGCGTATGTGGGGCGTGATTGCGCGGTGGTGGGTCGATCCGGTGTATGTTCCTGCTGTCGGACAGGGGGACGATTCTTCGAAGGTCGAGAATGTCTGCCAGGTTCGTTCGGCTGGGGGCCGATAGAGATTCGAGGTTCTGCATTGACGCGGAACGGATTCGCGACGGCGAGAGGCCCAACAGATCCTTTCCTTCCCCGTTTCTGCACTACGAACGACGCAGATGTCTCTCCACTTCCGCTTCGGTCGAGATGACCGGGTGAAGGCGGGGATGGCGTATCGAAAGATATCGAGAGAGTGACGGCATGTATCCGGTGGGGAGCTGGCTTTTCCGTTACCGAGGAGCGCAAACCAGGGGCGTTTTGGGGGTTGCGGCGGGGAGAAAACGCACGCCCGGAATCTGGCGAGTAACGGGTTCGGATACAGCAACTTACGAAAGGTTGCCTGCGCCATCCGGAACCCTCTTTTGCCGTTTAAGTGCGGTTTTTCGCAGTTCGGCGCACCTGTGTTCCTGGTTTGTCACCAGCCAAGTAGCCTGATGCTGAAAGAGTACCGCCTGACACTTCGCGGGATTCTTGAGTGGCACCGCCGCAGTCGCGTCGTCGTTGATTAGACTTGAACCTCCTGTTCCAAAATGGGAGCGATGTCCGATTGGAGCCTGCGGGCTCATACACAGGAGATCTAAATGTCGAAAGCCGTTAAATACGCAGAACGGGCAGTCACGATGGCCGCCCAGGGTGCGTGGACCATCTTTGAGAAGCTGAACAGCATCAAGCCGAACGCTTCGTTTACGCCCAAGTGGTCCGACAAGCCGCTTTTGAAGAGCTACCAGAAGGAAAAGCCGCCGCTTGGCTGGCCGCGGACGACCGATTCTCTGTGCCCGAAGTGCGTGCCGGAGATTCGTCAGCAGATCATTGACGGCAAACTGCCGCACGAGATTCTGCTGAACGAGAAGGTCGGCGAGATCAAGGCGCAGATCATCGAGCGCGATGGCCAGATCCTGA
The DNA here is from genome assembly GCA_963750845.1 of uncultured Acidobacteriaceae bacterium. Classification (GTDB taxonomy): domain Bacteria; phylum Acidobacteriota; class Terriglobia; order Terriglobales; family Acidobacteriaceae; genus KBS-83. The sequence continues at coordinate 172,855 of CAVVSP010000024.1, read as the reverse complement.
TGGTGAAGGATTGCCCCAAGCACGGGCACTTTGAAGACGTGATGTCGATGGACACCAAGTTCTTCAAGCATCTGGAAGAAGTCTTTCCAGGGCGCGACATCCGCGCGCACAACGATGAGAAGCTGCACAACCATGGCACGTCCACGGTGACGCACGGGCGCGGGTCGGTGCTGACCATCGATCTGACGAACCGCTGCAACATGATGTGCGATCCGTGCTTCATGGATGCGAACCAGGTGGGCTTCGTTCACGAACTGACGTGGGACGACATCAAGACCATGCTGGACAATGCGATCACGATCAAGCCGCGGCGCCAGATGTCGGTGCAGTTCTCGGGCGGCGAGCCGACGCTTTCGCCGTACTTCCTGGACGCGGTGGCGTATGCCCGCAAGGTGGGCTATGAGTCGGTGCAGGCGGCGACCAACGGGATCGAGTTTGCGAAGTCGAAGGAGTTCTCGAAGGCGGCCGCAGAGGCTGGCCTGCGTTACGCATACCTGCAGTTCGACGGCATCGGCAATGCCGCCAACTCGCACCGGAAGGTGGGCAACGCGTTCGACGTGAAGCTGCAGGCGATCCATAACCTGCACGAGGCGGGCGTAGACATTGTGCCGGTGACGACGATCGTGAACGGCATCAACAACGAGCAGGTGGGCCACATCATCGAGTTCGCGCTCAACAATCCGAAGAAGATCAACTTCCTGAGCTTCCAGCCGGTGAGCTTTACCGGCCGCGATGAAGCGATCAGCGACGAGCGACGGATTGCGCAGCGCTACACGCTGAGCCACCTGGCGCATGACGTGAAGAACCAGACGGGTATCGGCGAGCCGACGCGCGACTGGTTCCCGATCAGCTTTATCAGCACCTTCTCCGACTTCGCCGACCTGGTCCATGGCCCGGAACGCGACTGGGGACAGATCTCCTGCGGATGCCACCCGAACTGCGGCATTGGCATGGCGATCATGATCGACAAGGAAACGAAGGAAGCTGTTCCGGTGACCGCGTTCCTGAATGCCGATCGACTGGCGAAGGACGTGGCGAAGGTGAACGACGCCGCGCGCGGCAAGTTCCTCTCGCTGGTGGGCATCACGCTGGCGCTGCTGCGGAACTACGATCCGACGAAGGCGCCGACGCACATGCGCATCATGGATCTGCTGAAGAAGTTCGACAAGTTCTCCGGAGCCACCAAGCGCAACTACGGCTCGGTGAAGGGCGACCGCACGATGAAGGATATCGAGATGCGCCGCGCGGACCGCTGGAACTTCCTGTTCATCGCAGGCATGTGGTTCCAGGACCTGTTCAACTACGACTTCCGGCGCACCGAGCAGTGCATCATCCCGTATGCAACGCAGGAAGGCGAGATCAGCTTCTGCGCGTACAACACGGGTGTGGGATGGCGGAACATCATCGAGAAGATGCACATGACGTCCACGCTCACCAAGTGGTACGAGGAGCATGGACGGCATGAGATCTTCGCGGGCGGCAAGAAGGTGGGGATGGGCGAGGCGGAGCACACGCTGGTCCTGAACGACGCTCACGTGAACGCCGCCGCCAACGACACGTTCGAAAAATCGGGCATTGCGAAGAACAGCCGCGAGGAGAAGATCCGCGCGCGCGATGCCAAGATCAAGAGCGATGCCGAGAACGCGCAGATGGCGCGGCTCTACAAGGAGCACGTGCTGGGCGAGAAGCCGGTCGAAGGGCTGGTTTCGCTGGACGCAATCAAGCCCGCTCCGAAGGTCCGGGTGGAGACAGAAGAACCGGTGATGGGCGACTAAGAGTCGTCCCGCAACGAAGCAAAGTGAAGGCCGCCTGCGAGGGCGGCCTTTGTTGTGTGGCGTGATGAGTGTGGTGGCGAAAAGCCACTGAAGGTGTACCTATGCCGTCTCTCCCTCTATCGCAAGCGGTCTATAGAGAGCCATAAGCGAGTAGTGCTACAAGGAGAAGAACGCGCAGCTGGCCGCTAAAGACTGCACCGTGAAACATGGCGAAATTCAGGGGGGTAAGGGCCGCCGCAAAAAGCAGGAAGAATGGGACCAGAGTCGATTGTTCTTTGTTGGACGTGTGCAGGGCGACGACGCACAGGATGGCCAGTGCGGCGTACAAGGACAGCAGCGTGTAATCGTAAGAGACAGGCGCGATGCAAACGCTGAGAACCGAAAGGCTGAGTATTTGGTTGAAGGGCGGCAGTCTCCAAATGCGACCGAAATAGAGCGCGAGACAGACAGCTCCGAGCAGCCATGTGAATGGACGCAACAGTGTGGTCAGATCGGGATGCCACGGAAGCGTGACGAATTTCACGAACGACAAGAATGAGTGGTCATACCCGAGATTGTGGGGAGCGGCTGCGTAGTATTTGCCGAAGGCCTGAAGCTGATTGTTGTCCCACGCAAAGGCGTACGCAATATGGGGACTCAATGCACGCAATGCGATGACGGTGATTGCGATGGCGGTAAATACACCGAGGGCGATCTCCAGATAGCGTTTGCGCGGCATAAAGAGCCCAAAAAAGATGAAGGGATAGAGTTTGAGCGCGGTCGCCAATCCTATGCAAACGGCGGCCAACGCATATCGGCCGCGGTAGAAACTCCAGAGACCAAAGGTAATAGTGAGCCAGATAAATACTTCTGTGTTCCAGCGCTGTAAAAGCAGCAGGTAGGGATAAGAAGTAATGAGAATCCCGGCGGTGACGATAGCTGCAGGCAGTGTAGGGAGATTCTGCCGTCGCAATATTCGATAGAAGCAGAAGGTGAAGAATAATCCAGTAGCCACGAGGAACAGGAAAAAGGCTTTGAGCGGATGCGGCGTGGCATAGAAGGCTTCTATGGCGAGTGCCATTGCCGGCGGATACATGAAGTTGCCCGTTTGCTTGAAGAACTCCGGGGTCCCGAAATGCGGAAAGCGCAGCCAAAATTCAGAGAAGTCGGAGAAGAAGGCGCCGGGGATAAAAGGGTAAGGGAATGAGTACGGCAGGCCGAATCCGAACTCACGCGCGAGCATTGAGTAGCCGAAGGAAACGATGGTGAGGCCGAGGGCCGCGAAGAGGAAATACCGAAGGCTCTGGGGGAGCCAAAAGGGTGACGATATGTGGTTCTCGTCTTCAACGGGCTGACGATCAGACTTCGATGTCGAGATCATTTGACGTGAACTTCATTGGCCAGCCTAAAGTGGTTGTCGAGGAGCTCTTGTTCCGAACGAGTGATGAACAGTCCATTCGAAGGCTCCTTTGCCCAGCAGCCTGCCGTCGAACAGAGAAAGTTCATTGCGCCGTAGCCGCGTACCGGGCAGCGCAGGACGCGACCTGTTGCTTCGAGAGGTGTACAACCTGGATGAAACGTGATCGTCCGCGCATCGTCCAGCTGGTTCGGGTGACTTTGCACCAAGTGGAGGGCCTCTTCGGTCGTGAGGAGGAAGCATAAGAGCAGCATGATCGACAACGACTTCAATGAGAAGAGTCGCCCGGCGTCCATGCCAGATACCTCCTTGGGATGCCTCCGGTGAGGCAAGCATTGGTGATGCACATCTCTGCAGATCTCGAACTTACTGCGGTCATTCGACCCAGAAGATTAGCAGCAACACACCGTCTTTCTCCATCGGCAATCTCACCGGTGTGGGGCGAGGGGGAGATCACGACAGCCGGCGCCAACGCTGTGTATTGTTGGATGGGTAAAGCATGGATAGGGAATGAATGCGTGACCAAGAGACCGAACGATCCACAAGCTGACGATCGCGCACTAGCGCCGGGGGGCCCGTTGAAGACGCCGGTGGGCGTCTACGTGATGGCGCTGTTCTTTACCGCGGTCTGCTTGTTTGCAATCGGCAGCCTGATGTATGTGTTGTTCTTCAAGTTCACACCGGAGATGCGCTCGCGTTTGAGTGTCACTCCAGCGCTGGTGTCGCTGGGGATCGCCGACCTGAACCTGGTGTTGACAGTGGTGGCTTGCTGGCTGCTGGTGGCGATGCGGCGGATCGGGGTGGGGCTGCTGTTGGCTTCTACGGTTTTGGTCGCTGGGCTGTGCGTGCTTTCATGGCCGGCATTGATCCCCCTCTACCTGCGTCATCCGAGTGGCGCGCTGCTTCACCCGTTGTTGATGGGAGGCGGCAATTTGCTGGTTCACATTGCGGCGACGGTGTATGCCTTTCGCCTGAACGGCAAGGGGCTGCTACGCTAGCGGATATGCGCAGAACGGAACGGTGCGGGCGGCATCGTGGGGAGAACGCTGACGCTTCAAATGGCCTGTGCGATGGCTGCGGCGGCAATCTTTGCGGGGCTCAGCGGATGCACGGTGTACCCAGCTCAGAAACAACCGACGCTGATGCAGACCACGAGTGCCGAGCAGGTGGATCGCATCTTCTGGCAGGATGTGGAGCAGGCGAAGTGGTTGCAGGCGAATGCGTTGCTGGCGCCGAATGCGGTATGGCGCGTGAACGGGCAGGTGGTGGCGCGAGCGCAAATTGTGCCGTGGCTGCAGTCGCTGGGGATCCATGGTGTGCAGGTGAGTGATGTTGCCGTAACGCCGGCCGTGAACGACATGAACCTGGTGTACACGGTGCAGATTCAGGCGGAAAAAGCCGTGGCGGCGCAGCCCGGCGCTGGCTGCGTGGGACGTCCGCAGACCCTGAGCGCGCTAGCGGTGTGGCAGCAGCCGCAACCTGTGGGCAATGAGGCGAAGGACGAGAAAGCGACACACAAAGCGGGGGGCTATCTGCTGACCGTGCATGACCTGACGACTACGGACAATGACGGCTGCCGCTAAGTCCGCGACGGCCGGGCCAACCGGAGAAGAGTGCGCAGCAGACCAGGCGCCAGAGATGCGCGCCGCTTTGCTGACGTGGTATCGAGCGCACAAGCGCGACCTGCCGTGGCGTGCCACGCGCGATCCGTATCGCATCTGGGTTTCGGAGATCATGCTGCAGCAGACGCGGGTGGCCGCGGTGCTGGAGCACTACCGGCTGTTCCTTGCGGCATTTCCCACGGCGCAGGCGCTGGCGGCAGCGAGCGAGGCGGAGGTGCTGGCGCTGTGGAGCGGACTGGGCTACTACCGGCGGGCGCGCATGCTGCATCGCGCGGCGAAGATGGTGGTGGAGGAGTGGGCGGGCACGATGCCCCGCTCGGCGGAAGGATTGCGGGCGCTGCCTGGAATAGGCGCTTACACAGCGGCGGCGGTGGCGAGCATCGCGTTCGGTGAGCCGGTGGCGGTAGTGGATGGCAATGTGGAGCGCGTGCTGGCGCGGGTGGCAGGGTGGTCCGCTGCAGAGGCAGGATTTGCAACCAGAGTCGGCACGTTTGCGGGAACGCTGGTGGACCCGGAGCGCGCAGGCGACTTTAACCAAGGGATGATGGAACTGGGGGCGACGGTGTGCCTGCCGCGTCGGCCACTGTGCCTGGGATGTCCGTGGCAGCGGTGGTGCCGCACGCGGGGTGAGCATCCAATGCCGGCGCGGCGCGCGCAGCAGCGGCAGCATAGTGCGCGGGTGGTGTGGCTGCGCGGGGTTGGCGCGAAGAAGCAGGTGCGGTTAGTGCAGCGGGCAGCAGATGCGTCCCTGATGGCGGGGATGTGGGAGCTTCCGGGCTGTATTCCAAGTTCAGAAGCGAAGGCCGGCGAGTCGCCGGAATTCACGGTGCGGCACGCCATCACGGTTACGAACCATGTGGTGGATGTGTATGTGCGAAGTGGCGTTCCTCGGGGACTAGAGGGCGAGTGGGTGCCGGTGAGCGCGTTATCCGAGCGTGCTCTGACCGGGCTTACGCGCAAGGTGCTGCGGCGGGTTGGGTGTATGTCGTAACCGGGCGCGGCCTGCTTTACTTCAGGAACTCCGACATGGAAGGCGCGCCCGCCGCTGCGCCTGGAGGGTTGGGCAGACCAAGTATTTCCATTACGGTCCGGAGCGTGCTCTGGTGCTGATAGAGCGTGCTCGATGTTTGCGTGTAACCGACCTTTGCAGCTGGACCCCAGAAAACGGGAGAGACGTGCCCGCCACCGTGTGCTGTATCGGTGAGTGCCGCCTCATCGAAGTCCACGATGAGAAGGCCGTCGCCACCAGGAGCGAATGCGGGATGGTTGGACAGGGGGATGACGACCTTTGTCTGCAACCAGGAGTCGGCCTGCTGAGGGGTTCCGTTGTGCGCATCGTGGTAGATATCCGGGACGATGAAGGAGAACTCCGGCAACGTTCCGTTTGCCAAATCGGTGGCGAACTGGGTGAAGGGCCAGATGGTTTGGTTCGCGACCTGCGGGTTGCGCGCGATATCCGAAAGCCGGGCAAATGGATTGTGGCGGACGAGATAGGGTCCGGTATTGCCGCCGACATAGCCGCGGGAGATACCCTCTCCGTAGATCCTGAACGGGATGTTGGCGGCGAGCATGCGGCGTGCGAGGTTATCCACGTTCCAGACTGTGGTGGAGTTGTCATTGTTGGTCAGCAACTGCCCCGTGGTCAGCATGAAGTAGTTGCCGATGGAAGGGTGTGCGTTCGCATAGTAGTTCGTGGGCAGGGCACCATTGGCGATCAGGTTATTCAGGTTCGGCCAGCCGGCGCTGCGTACCACACTTGCATAGCCCAAATTCTCTTCGATAACCATGACGACATGTTTGCCTTGCGGCGTTGCCGATTGCACGGTTACGGCTGCGTCGCCAGACTGCGCCGTGTCCTGAACGCTGGTGGCGGTCACGGTGACTACGCCAGCTGTGGCGGGCGCCGTGAACAGCCCACTTGCGTTGATGGTGCCCTCGCTAGCGGACCACGTAACCGCGGAGCTGTAATTTCCCGTGCCCTTTACCGTTGCAGTGCACTGCGAGCTTGCGTTAGTGCCGACAGTGGAGGGAGTGCAGGTCGCCTGGACCGCAGTGATGGTGGAGGAGGACGACTGAACGGTGACCGCTGCCGTACCCGATTTCGTTGGGTCTTGCGTGCTGGTTGCCGTTACCGTTGCAGTGCCTGCGGAAGTTGGCGCCGTGAAGACGCCGCTCGCGCTGATGGCGCCCACGCTGGCGGACCACGAGACTGCGGAGCTGTAGTTCCCTGTGCCCTGCACCATCGCATTGCATTGCGAGGTTGCGCTCATGGCAATTGCGGAAGGAGTGCAGACCGGCGAAACGGAAGAGATGGCCGAGGACGTGGAACCAGAGTGGCTGGTGCCGCCGCAGGCGCAGAGCAGGATCAGCAGTAACGACATCCCTAGGACATAAGGGCGGGAAGGACTGAGGGGCCTTTCTGCGCGGTGGCGCCATGAACCGCCCATATAGATATGTTACGCGGAGATCGGTGCGCTATCCGTAAGTTTTCGTTGTGATCTGAACTGAAGGAAGGATCGACGCTGGATAGTCTTAAGCCTGCATTAAGGTTTTTCGCTAAATTTCAAATAACGTGGCAGCATCTATGCAAAAAAAAGAAGCTCAGAGAGTTTCGGCCATATGGCTTGCGCTCGCTGAGCTTCATTCGGTTGAGGAAACAGCTCTACAGTCCCCGCCTGGCTTCGTCCGCATCTTCCGCCAGGTCGTGTAACAACTTAGAAAACGCCGATGATTGGCCTTTGAAGAGTCCCATGTCCGTCAGGAAGTTGACGACAGCCATCGCTGCGCCCCTGGTTTCTGTGGGACGGATGATGGAGCAAGGTGGAAGCTTTCGGCTCAGGAATGGGCATGGCTCGGGCATGATCAGGTTGGTCTGAAAATCCTCGCCACCGAAGGGTGGTGAATTCAGATCGGGAAAAGTTACCGATACACCTGTCAATGGATCGACTGCGGTGAGGGGCGCTTTCGCATTTCCCGCTTTGTCTGCCCAGGTTTGAAAGTGCATGGTCTCGGTGGGTCCGATGCTGATGAGGATGCGCAGGACCTCCACGCTGGTGGCTCGCTGGGCCATCGATGGATAAAGGCTGTTGCCGCCTTGTTCGATGGTGGGGAAGTGGAAGCCTGCGGTGTTCGCGATGGCCTGAAGGAAATTTGCATCTGTGGTGTCGTCGTCGTTCCGGGGAATTGCCGTGTGCTCGCCCATAGCTAAGGTGGGAATCGCTTGCGGGAATTTGAAGTTGGGATCGAGGTCCGGGTTTTGGGTGCGGCTACGGTAGCGTGTCCACCAACTGGTATCCAGTGTGAGCTGCATCAGGTTAGTCAGTCGTGGTTTTCCGCTGGAACCGGTCGCAGTGCTGCCGGGCAGATTGCGGAAGGGTTCGAGGTTGACCGGTTCTGCGCCCTTCGAAGCCAGATAGGCGTTCAGGAAGTGCCAGTGGGTGAATTCATCCTCAGTGTTGTCATGGACATACTGGGCCATGTCGGCGTCCAGGAAAGAAAGGGCGGCGGTGAAGGCGGGATTCCCGGTTCCGCCCGGGACTTCGGTGTCCGGGATGCCGCAGAGTTCGTTGTACTGTACCCAGAAGTCGGTTTCGAGGATTTCGGCTGCTGCCGCGAAGCGAAGCAAAGCTGCATCGCCGCGGGTGAGCCGGCCATGGCGTTCTTCGTGGCCCTCTTCACGCCCATCTTCCGCCAGAGCGAAAGTGCCAGGGGCCAGGAGCCCAACGCCTGCTGTGGCGAGTCCGCTCTTCATGAACGAGCGCCGATTGGTTGCGGCCTTCATGCTGCTCCACATTTCTTGCATACAAAGTGCCTCCTGAGATGGGAGCTTGCTCTTACGAATAGAAGGCGGGTGTCAGGGCAAAGTAAAACAGTTGTCATCGCTTTACCAGGTGGCATGGGAGAGTCTTAAGATTCCGCCGACCGTTGTTTAGATCGCGGGGGCCGGTCGTAGGCGCGGGCGGAGAAGGGGTGGTAGGCTTCCTTTACTTCATGGAGCCGAATCAAAGATGCCACTTCGTGCGATGCGGAAGATCCTTTCCATACTTACGTTTGCGGGTTTGGGCGTGACAACGCCGGCACAAACGGCGGTGCATGGACTTCCGCCGGTGCCGCAGGTGGCCGGGGTGCCCGCGGCGGCGCAGCAGGCGGCACAGAAGATCGATCCGGAGCGTATCCGTGCGTCGGTGAAGTACCTGGCGGATGACAAGCTGGAAGGCCGCGGTCCGGGGACGGAAGGCGATCGCATGGCGGCGAAGTATCTGGCGGACCAGTTAGCGTCTTATGGAGTGACGCCTGCGGGAGACAACGGCTCGTGGTACCAGAAGGTGCCGCTGTATGCGGTGCGGACCGTGCCGGACAAGACGACGTTTCAATTAGTGCCAAAGGACGGCGCACCGTTGACGTTGAAATATGGTGCAGATTTTGTGACCAACAACCAGACAGGCGCGGCTGTGGCCGACATCGATGCACCGATCGTGTTTGTCGGCTACGGCATCCATGCGCCGGAGTACAACTGGGACGATTACAAGGGCGTGGATGTGCGGGGCAAGGTGGTGCTGGTGATTGTGAATGAGCCGCCGTCGGAGGATGCGGGGTTCTTCAAAGGCAAGGCGCTGACGTACTACGGACGGTGGACATACAAGTTTGAGGAGGCGGGGCGGCACGGCGCGATCGGAGCGCTGATCATTCACCGGGATGACCTGGCGAGCTATCCGTGGCAGGTGGTGCGAAGCTCGTGGTCGGGCGAGAAGAGCTACTTGGTGGGCGATCCCGATGCGCGGCTCGAAGCCGCAGCATGGATCCAGCATGACATCGCGGGCAAGTTGGCGGACGCAGCGGGCTACCAGATCGACGACGTGATCGAAGAGGCGGGAAAACACTACGTTTCTCGCGAGACGACGTGGCGGCTGAAGGCACATATCGTGAGCGAGAAGCGTTCGTTCGATTCGGAGAATGTGGTCGGCATGGTGGCGGCGAAGGGCGCAGGACCGGAGCAGTCGGTGCTGTACACGGCGCACTTCGATCACCTGGGGATGGACAAGAACGCGACCGGGGACAAGATCTACAACGGCGCGGCCGACAATGCGACGGGCTGCGGCATCCTGCTGGAGATGGCGCGCGCGTACGCGGATGCAGCCAAGGCAGGGACGCCGCCGCCGCATCGCGTGTATTTCGCGGCGGTAACAGCGGAGGAACAAGGTTTGTTGGGCTCACAGTACCTGGGGATGCATCCGCCGGTGCCGCAGAAGGATCTGACGTTGGATTTGAACTACGACATGCTGCTGCCGATTGGCGTGCCGACGTCGACCGAGATATCCGGTGCGGAGCGCACGACGTTCTATCCGACGGTGGAGAGCACGGCGAAGGATTTTGATCTGACGATTCAGCCGGATCAGTTTCCTGGCGCGGGGCATTATTACCGCTCCGATCATTTTTCGCTGGCGCGCTATGGGATTCCGGCCTTCTCGGTTGGTCAGGGCACACTCTTTGCCGGGCACGATGCGAACTGGGGCGAACAGCAGATGAAGCAGTTCACCGCGGAGCGGTACCATCAGCCAAGCGATGAGTACAAGCCGGAGATGGACTTCCGGGGGGATGCGCGGATGGCGCAGTTTGGCTTCGATCTGGGCTGGCTGGCGTCCGGGGCAAAGACCGGGCAGGGATGGCAGGCGGGAGATGAGTTTGATGCGCCGCGCAAGAAGAGCATGGGCCAATAGCCTGCCGAGTTTGCTGCATCGGATGGCGATGCGGTCCGTTGCCGGTGTGCTCCTGCTGCCGTTCCTGCCACCTCCAACTGCGACCGCGCAGAAACAGCTTCCATCACCACGCCTGCAGGAGCGAAGAGCGGCGCTGGCGGAGGACGGCATCTTTCAGGCGGGACGCTCGGATGTTCCTGGTGAGGCGGCAGGCTCGTACGCGCTGAGCCCCGATCCGGCCGAGGTCATCGAAATCATTCTGAACGGGGACGGCAACTCCGTGCGGCTGCAGGGTTATCTGACGCGCATGGGCGATGGTACGTCGGATCGTGGCGCGCCGTTGACGTACTTCTTCGCACGCACCATGGTGAGCCCGACGCAGCTTACTTTCATCACGAAGCAGGTGCATGGCGTGTGGTGGAGTTTTGCAGGAACGATCGACCGCGGGAGTGTGCAGTCGAATGCGCAGAAGGGCTACTACTTCCTGAACGGAACGCTAACGGAGCACTTCGATACAGGCCAATCGGCGCCGCGACGGGTCAGTCTGCCTTTGCTGCCGGAGGGACAGTCGTCTCAGTAGCGTGGCTCTTGTTGGGGACGGGTACGGGCGCGGGCTTATTCAAATACCACGGGATGTTGATCACCAGCACCCGCTGGCTGCCCTTGACCAGGAGCAGCAATTTGAGCACCTGCGCGCGCTGGTTGTGCAGCAGGTTCTGCCACCATCGGCTGACGACCAGCTCCGGCACCATGACGGCGATCTGCGCGATGTGGATTCTCCGCTTCGATCTTCAGGATGTGTTCAACCAGCGGCTGAACGATGAAGCGAAATGGAGAGCGCAGGATGATGAGTTTGGGGATGGGAAGCTTTGCGGCTTGGAGCGGCTCGACGACCATGTGTTGCCAGATGGGCGTTAATTCGTCGTCCTTGTCTTCGATGTCCTGATCATCGCCGGTGTGGACATGGAGCGCGCGGATGTCGTCGGAGAGCATGAGGGCGAAGCGCAGGCCCTTTTCGGAGATACGGCTCCAGCGATCCATCGGGATGAGGACGATGGGCGGTTTGATGTCATCGAGGCAGATGGGTGTGGGATTGTCGACTTCGGCATTCACGCGGTTGTAGTGCCGCTTGACGCGGAGCATCAGGAAGATGAGCAGCGGCACCATCACCGCCGTGATCCACGCGCCCTCTGCGAATTTGGCGACGAGAACGACGATGACGGTGACGCCTGTGGCAAACGCACCGACTCCGTTGACGAACATATGCCAGCCGGCGCCCTTGCCGCCTAGCCGTTTCCAGTGCACCACCATGCCGGCCTGCGAGAGGGTGAAGGCGAGAAAGGCGCCAATGGCATAGAGCGGGATGAGCCGGTCGGTAACGCCGCCAAAGACGATCAGCAGAATAGCGGTGAAAGTGACAAGGGCGTAGATGCCATGGGAGTAGAGCAGCCTGCGCCCGCGGATGATAAAGACGCCGGGGAGAAATTTGTTGTTCGCGATGGCGCGCGTGAGACGGGGAAAGTCCGCGAAGGCCGTATTTGCGGAGAGTGAAAGCGCAATCAGAATCCCGGCGATGGTGGCGTAGTAGAAGACGCCCCGGCCCATGACCGCCGCGGTGAGCTCGGAGATCACACTTTGATAGTGGGGCGAGTTGGGATCGACGGCGCCGACGCCGTAAATGCGGCACAGCAGCGCGATGCCAGCGAGCAGCACAATGAGGACCGAGATGATGATGGTGAGCGTCTTCTTGGCGTTCACGCAACGGGGATCACGGAAGGCGGTGACGCCGTTGGAGACGGCTTCGACGCCGGTCAGGGCGGCGCATCCGCTGGAGAAGACTTTGAGAATAAGCCAGAGAGAAACAGCCTCCGTGGCAGCAGGGAGCGGTGGCGGCGCGACGACCGGATGCGGATGACCTCCGCTGATGACAGCTTTGAACAGGCCCACAGCGATCACTGTGAGCAAGGTGCCAACGAAGAGATAGGTGGGGATGAGAAAGGCGGCGCCTGTCTCGCGCACACCGCGGAGGTTCACGATGGTAAGCAGGAAGAGGATGCCGAGACAGAGGGCGAGCGTGTGCCGATGCAACTGACCGGGATCGACTGAGACAAGCGCACCGACGCCAGCGGAGATGCCGACCGCGGCGGTGAGCACGTAGTCGATCATCAGTGCGGCGGCGGCGAGCAGGCTGGGAAGTGTGCCCAGATTCTCTGATGCGACGGTGTAGGAGCCGCCGCCGTTGGGGTAGGCATCGATGGTCTGGCGGTAAGAGAAGAAGACGATGACGAGCAGAACGATGATGGCAAGCGAGACGGGGACGATGTAGTGCACGCCGCCCATGCCCAGCGGGATGAGGAGGGCGAGGGCGGCCTCCGGTCCGTACGCCGCGGAGGTAAGCGCGTCGAGCCCGAAGATGGGGACGCCCGGGCCCGCGCCGATGTGTTCTGCGCGCTGTTCCGAGTTGGCGAGGGGGCGGCCGAAGAGTAGGTCGAAAAAAGACATGCAGTTAGATCGGCCTTCCCATTAGCAAAACCGTGTGCTCGAACACTTTAGCATCCGGTTCCCGTACGGCTGTCTGTTCACGCGTGACCGGAGATTTGTAAAAAGCCCGCAAAAAATGCGGAAAGACTAGGTGGAGCGATTTGAGGGCTGGTCCGGCTGCTGGGAGGCGAGCTCATTCCGCTGCAGGCAGCGCATGACGGCGATGACGCGCTGGTAGATGTAGACCAGCTCGCTGTGCGGCAGCGGGCCACGATTATGCGAGCGCACGTTGTCAAAGATGATCAGCTCGCGGTTTGGCTCGTAGACGGGCATGTCGGTAGCCTCCTTGAGATTGCCGATGGCGCGCGCGGCTTCTGCTCGCTGGTTCAGGAGTTCGACGATCTGGAGGTCGATCGCATCGATTTTCGTACGCCAGTCACTGATATCCATTCATGAGCCTCAAACAGGAATGCACCGCGATGAGGAGTTGCCGTTTCAGCGTGATGCGGGGGCAGCGACGACAGGCCGAAGTCCCTCAATGAATTGTGCCACTGCAGCAGGGGCGTCTTTGGCTGCGGTCTTCTCGATCAAGCCCACGATGGCGCTGCCGATGACGGCGGCGTCGGCGAATTCGCCGAGGGCAGCGACGTGGGTTGCGTTAGAGACCCCGAAACCGAGCGCGATTGGCAGCGTTGTGTAACGGCGCAGGCGCTCGACCAGGTTTCGAGCGTCGGTGGCGAGCGTCTGCTGGGTGCCGGTGATGCCGACGCGGGAGATGGCGTAGACGAAGCCCTGGCTGACGGTAGCGATGCGCTGGAGGCGGTCGTCGGTGCTGGTGGGCGCCGCAAGGAAGATGGGCGCGAGACCGGCGGCGTGGATGGCGTCGAGATACTTTCCTTCAGCCTCTTCGACGGTGAGATCGGTGGCGAGCACGCCATCGACGCCTGCAGTTTTAGCGTCGGTCGTGAAGCGCTCCAGCCCGTAGCGGAGGATCGGGTTGAGGTAGGAAAAGATGACGAGACCGGTTTGCGGGCGGGCGGCGCGCAACTCGCGAGCGAGCGTGAGGACATCGGCGAGCGTGGTGCCGTTCGCGACGGCGCGATGGCTGGCACGCTCGATCACCGGACCGTCGGCGAGAGGATCGCTGAAGGGAACGCCGAGCTCGAGAACGTCGGCGCCGGCATCGATGGCCGCGAGCGCGATGGCGCGTGTGGCGGCGAGGTCGGGATCGCCGACGGTGAGGTATACGACGAGACCGGGTTTTTGCGCGAAGTGGATCGCCATGCTCAGTGTCCCTCGGCCTTCGCGCCGCTGAGGTGGAGTTCGCGCGCGAGGATGCCCATGTCCTTGTCGCCGCGGCCCGAGACGTTGACGACGAAGATGTCTTCGGGCAGCGATGTAGGAGCGAGACGGATGGCTTCCGCGACGGCGTGCGCACTTTCGAGCGCGGGCACGATGCCCTCGGTGCGGGATAGCATGACGGTGGCGTCGAGTGCCTGCTGGTCGGTGGCGGAGGTATAGGTGGCGCGGCCGGAGTCGTGCATGGCTGCGTGCTCGGGACCGACGGAGGCGTAGTCGAGTCCGGCGGAGACGGAGTGAGTGAGCGCGACCTGCCCGTGCTCGTCCTGCAATACGTAGGAGAAGGTGCCCTGCAGGACGCCGGGTGCGCCTCCACTGAAGCGTGCAGCGTGTTCGCCGAGCGCTGTAGAGCGGCCGCCGGCTTCCACGCCGATGAGCTTGACCTGCGGGTCGCGTACGAAGTCATAGAAGGCGCCCATGGCGTTCGATCCGCCGCCGACGCAGGCGATGATGGCGTTGGGCAAACGGCCTTCCTTATCAAGAATCTGGCGGCGGATTTCTTCGCCGGTGATGCGATGGAAGTCGCGCACCATGGTGGGATAGGGATGCGCGCCGAGCACGCTGCCGAGCAGGTAGTGTGTGGTGCGGACGTTGGTGACCCAATCGCGCATGGCCTCGTTGATGGCGTCCTTGAGCGTTTTCGAGCCGGAGTTGACTCCGCGCACCTCCGCGCCGAGCAGACGCATGCGGTAGACGTTCAGCTCCTGGCGGCGCATGTCCTCCTCGCCCATGTAGACCACGCACTCCATGCCCAGCAGCGCGCAGATGGTGGCGGTGGCGACACCGTGCTGACCAGCACCTGTCTCCGCAATGATGCGGTGCTTGCCCATGCGCTGCGCGAGCAGGCCCTGACCGAGACAGTTGTTGATCTTGTGCGCGCCGGTGTGGAGAAGGTCTTCGCGCTTGAGATAAATCTTTGCGCCGCCGAGGCGTTCGGTGAGCCGCTGCGCGAAGTAGAGCGGCGTGGGGCGGCCGGCGTAATCGCGCAGGAGGGCATCGAGCTCGGCACGGAAGATGGGATCGCGCTTTGCCTGCTCGTATGCGGCCTCAAGCTCTTCGAGCGCGGCCATCAGAGTTTCAGGGACGTAGCGGCCGCCGTAATCGCCAAAACGCCCGGGGCGGGTCTGGGTCAGGGTTTCCATACGATCTGCCTCTACCTCTAGAGTATCGCGTTGGCCGGGCCTGTCATTCAGCGCCGTGGGGCGCGGGCACGCGGCGTGTTCTTCTTCAGTTGGGCAAAGGTGTCGCGCGCGTTGCGGATGAACGCTGCGACGCGAGCGGGATCTTTGCGGCCGGGCGCTGCTTCCACGCCGGTTGCCACATCGACGCCCCACGGGGTGAGGGTGCGGATGGCTTCCGCGACGTTGTCGGGGTTGAGCCCGCCGGCGGCGATGAACCGCAGTTGCGGCGCGACTTTACGGAAGAGATGCTGCGCCGCCTGCCAGTCGTAGCGTGTGCCGGTGCCACCGTGACCGACCGGACTTCGCGAGTCGATGAGCAGGGCGTCGATCGCGCCGTCGCGAGCGGCATCGCGCGCAATGGCCTGGATCTGCGGCTCCATGTCATCGCTGAAGGCGAGCACGGCGAGGATGCTGACGATAGCGGCTGGGGCCTGGGCGGCGAAGTGCGCGCGGAGACGACGCGGCAGATCGGGATCGTCGTTCGCATGGAGTTGGACGCCATTGAGATCAGCTTCACGCACGGCGGTGACGATCTCGTCGAAGGTGGCGTCCACAAAGACGCCGTAGCGTTCAACATTGCGCGGCAGATGCGGCGAGATGGCGCGAACCTGGTCCACCGTGACGCGGCGGGGGCTTGGGGCAAGAACGAAACCGACAGCGCTGGCTCCGTTATTCGCGGCATGCTGTGCATCGGCAAGGCTGGTGTTCCCACAGATTTTGATCCACATAGGTATGTCAGGCCGGAACCTTCGCAGAAGCCGCGTACTGGTTGGCGGCGGTGATCCACGCAGCGAGAGCGAGGCCAGGCTCGGGCTGACGCATGAAGGCCTCGCCAATGAGGAAGGCATGATAGCCCGCGGCGCGCAGGCGTGGGTAGTCGGCCGGATTGTTGATGCCGCTTTCAGCGACCGGTACCGCATCCGGAGGAAGCTCTGGTGCAAGTTCGAGCGAGGTCTCCAGGCGAACATCGAAGGTGCGCAGATCGCGGTTGTTGACGCCGACGAGGCTGCAGCCCAGATGGCGGATGCGCTGCGCTTCTTCGCGGGTGTGGACTTCGCAGAGCACGTCGAGCGCGTAGTCGCGAGCGAACGCCGAGAGGCGCGCGAGCTCGGCATCGGAGAGCGCGGCGGCGATGAGCAGAATGGCATCCGCTCCATGAGCGCGCGCTTCGACGATCTGATATTCGTCCACGATGAAGTCCTTGCGAAGACAGGGAATAGCAGTGGTGTTGGAGGCCGTTCGCAGATTGGGAAGGCTGCCCTGAAAGAACGGCTCGTCGGTGAGGACGGACAGCGCCGCGGCTCCGCCGCTTTGCATGGCAGGAGCGAGGATGGCGGCGGAGAAGTCGGGACGGATCAGCCCCTTGGAGGGCGAGGCCTTTTTGAGTTCCGCGATAATGGCGGGTCCGGTGGCGGCGCGCGTGCGAAGCGCAGCAGCGAAGCCGCGCGGCGTATGCTGCAGTGCTTGCCGCTCCAGCGCCGTGCGAGGCGTGTGCTGCATGCGAAGGACCAGGTCTGCGCGCGTGCGCGCGAGAATCTGATCCAAAAAACGATCTGGCGCCCGATGCGGGACCGGGCCAAGGTGAGCCGGCATAACTCAGGGGGTCCTTATGCCTAAGTATATCGGTCGGAAAACGGCTGCGCTGCAGCAGCGAAAGGTTTACGAGAGCCGCGGTTTCGCCTTCCATCCACCGAGCACCAGACCCATGAGCAGCATGCCGACGAGCGGGTAGCCGGTGTTGATGGCAAGGATAGGAATGCCGCGGGCTTCGAAGGCATACTCGGTGGCCCAGGTGGTGAAGACGAAGCCGAGCCAGAGCGCCGCTGCGATAGTGGCGCCGCGCGCGGCCGTTTGCGGGCCGGTTGCCTGGATGATCCAGGAGAGTGCGATGGCGAGGATGGCCGTCATGATGAGCGCGACCACATAACCCAGCCATGGCGGCGCACCGGAAGCCTTCAACTCGGCCATGGTGCGGCCGATGCCAGCCAGCCAGGGGTTCATGAACATGGTGAACCAGACAGCACCAAGGAAGAAGTAGATCAGCGTGGCGACGGCGATGGCGGCAGGATTGTGGCGGACGGTGGACATGGCAGCCTCGGATACCGGTGCGAGTCGGGGGAGGCTGGCGGGATTCTATGGAGCAGGGGTATCGACACGCCAGCAAAATGGGATTGGAGTCGAAGTTTTGTCGGTCTTCGGCATCAGTGAGAGGAAGCCATTGTCTGAGCAGGGCCTGAGAAAACGATTTTCACCGCGTTCGGTGACGCAGTAGACTCTCCACGCGAAGAAATTCACGCTGGAGACAGAATGCAACGCAAAACAGCATCAGGCAAAAATTCTGGAAATACATCCGCAACCCTGTTGAAGGACGAGATGGGCAGGTCCGCTCGCAGTTGCGTCACAGGCAATCCCCGGCACAGGCGATATGCGATTGCGGGGCTTGCATTACTGCTTTGCGGAGCAGGCATATTGTCGGGACAGCCAAAGCCGGACGCAAAACTCTCGAAAACAGGATCGCAACAACAAGGATCTGTGATCGTGCCTTCGGAGATCTTGTATGGCGCGGCGTACTACCACGAGTACGAGCCATACGAGCGGCTGGACAAGGACGTCGCGATGATGAAGGAGGCCGGCCTCAACGTCGTCCGGATGGGCGAGTCGACGTGGAGCCTGTGGGAGCCGGAGGATGGCCACTTCGAGTATGCGTGGATGGACCGCGTGGTGGATGCGATGGGCAAAGCGGGCATCAAGGTCATCATGGGGACGCCGACATATTCGATTCCGACGTGGATGTATCGCGAACATCCCGAGATACTGCGTTCGACCGCTGGGCGGAGCGAAGACGTTCTACGGCATGCGGCAGAACATGGACACGGACAATCCGACTATCGCCGCTATGCGAAGCGCCTGATCACGAATCTGGTGGAGCATTACAGAGACAATCCGAACGTGATCGGCTGGCAGATCGACAACGAGACTGCCTCCTATGGCGCGTCGAACGACGATGTGTTCACCGGATTCGTGAATCATCTGAAACAGAAGTTCGGGACTACGGACAATCTGAATAAGGCGTGGTTTC
This sequence comes from uncultured Acidobacteriaceae bacterium, assembly GCA_963750845.1. Lineage (GTDB taxonomy): Bacteria > Acidobacteriota > Terriglobia > Terriglobales > Acidobacteriaceae > KBS-83. Next base: position 154,266 of record CAVVSP010000024.1, on the reverse strand, counting down.
TGAACTACTGGGGCGAGGACGTGAATGGCTGGGAAAACATGCCGACACGCGACAACGCACAGAGTACGGGCTACAAGCTGGAGTGGTCGCGCTGGGAGCAGATGCGGGTGACGGATTTTCTGGCGTGGCAGGCGGCAGCTTGTGCGCGAGCATCGCGGGCCGCACCAGTTTGTGACGACGGACTACGGCGGCATGATGAAGCGAGACGTGAACGAGTACGATGTGAGCCGATCGCTCGACGTTGTGGCGGACAACATCTACCACGGCACGCAGGACCACATGGATGGCTGGACGCAGGCGGAGCAGGGCGACTACACCCGTTCGCTGCAGCATGCCAACTATCCTGTGACGGAGACGAACGCGCAGACGACTGACTGGACATCGGCGTTCCAATATCCGCCGTACGACGGCCAGCTTCGGCTGGATGTGTACACACACCTGTCAAGCGGCGCGAACATGGTCGAGTACTGGCACTGGGCTTCGATTCATTCCGGGCAGGAGACGTATTGGAAGGGCGTGCTGTCGCACGATTTCGAGCCGAACCGCGCATATGCGGAAGTGTCGCGGACGGCGCAATGAGCTGAAGCGGATCGGACCGGACCTGGCGAACCTGAAGATCACAAACCAGGTGGCGATTCTGTGGAGCGTCGATTCGCTGAATGCGATCTCATTCATGCCGTTCACCAGCGGCGGGGGGCAATGGTCATTCGCGCCGCCGACCGCGGACTATGCCTCTCTAGTGAACCAGTTACATCATTCGCTCTATCGGCTGAACGTTGGAACGGACTTTGTATTTCCACAGGACCCGGATTTTTCGCGCTACAAGCTGCTGATCGTGCCGTCTCTTGTATATCGCCGACGACGCGCTGCTGGAGAAGATTTCCGAGTATGTGAAAGGCGGTGGCCACGTGCTGATGACGTTCAAGAGCGGCTTTGCGAATGAGAATTCGGCAGTACGCTGGATGCGTGCGCCGGGGCCGCTGCGTGAGGCGGCGGGGTTCAGCTACCAGGAGTTTTCGAATCTGGAGCATCCGCTGGCGTTGAAGGGCGATCCGTTCGACGCGGGTGCGGACAACAAGGTGAGCTATTGGGCGGAGTTCCTGATGCCGGAGCATGCGAAGGCGCTGGCATGGTATGACCATCCATTCTTCGGGAAATGGCCGGCGATTACGCGCAATCAATATGGCGCGGGCACGCTGACCTATGAGGGTACGTATCTCTCTGACGAACTTCAGAAGCATGTTGTTCAGGATGCGCTAAAGAACGCGGACGTAGCAGCGCCAGACGCCGGCTTACCTGCGCCCATGCATGCGAAACATGGAGTCAACCTGGCCGGCAAGCGGGTGAACTACTACTTGAATTATTCGAGCTCACCGCAGCAGTTCACCTACGAAGCGGGAAATGGCGTCGATCTGCCGACTGGACACCGAGTTGCCCGCGGCGAGACCGTGAAAATAGAGCCGTGGGATCTCGTGATTGTCGAGGAGCAGTAGGGCGCGCGCGAAATTTGCCAGCAAGAAGTGGAGTGTGTGCAGCTTCGAATGTCGCTAGAGTGCCGTTATGAAGAGCGACCTGACACAAAAAGCAATTGCGGAGCGGTTGAAGGGCGTTGCCTGGGAGCAGGTAGAGGCCGAACTAGATGGATATGGTGGCGCGACTCTCAAGCACCTGCTCACTCCTGAAGAATGCGACGCAATTGCGGCGATGTATCCCGACGACGCAGGGTTTCGTAGCCGCGTGGTGATGACACGGCACGGTTTTGGACGCGGGGAATACAAATATTTCCGTTATCCGCTGTCCGGTCTTGTGGAGCAGTTGAGGACGGCTCTATATCCGCGGCTGGCACCTATTGCAAACCGATGGAACGAGGCGTTGCGGATCGACGTGCGCTATCCGAAGACGCACGCTGAGTTCTTGCAGCGCTGTCACGCTGCAGGACAACGCCGTCCGACGCCGCTTCTGCTCCAGTATGGCGAGGGCGACTACAACTGCCTGCATCAGGATCTATATGGCGACCACGTATTTCCGCTTCAGGTTGCGATTTTGCTGTCGGAGCCGGGACGAGATTTTGCGGGCGGCGATTTCGTGCTGACGGAGCAGCGTCCGCGCATGCAATCGCGTGTCGAGGTGGTGCCGCTGCGACAGGGCGACGGAGTGGCATTTGCTGTGCATCATCGGCCGGTGCAGGGGACCCGTGGCACGTATCGCGTGAATCTACGGCACGGTGTGAGCCGGATTCGCGAAGGGCATCGGCATACGCTGGGCATCATCTTCCACGATGCGGAGTAGTGCATAGGTCGGGTTAATCATGTGGGTTAACGATCGCCCTGCAGCGATTCATCTCCGGTTCATATGAAAGCCCGGGTGCGACATTTGATCGGGATAAACAGGACGAGGCGTAGCAAGTGCGCCCTCATAGCGATATTTGTGAAGAGGGCCATTGTTGTTTACCGGGTATTTACACGGTAACGAGTTCTTCTTGGAAGAATGCTCAGGTGGCAGTCTCCTCCAGTTTGGCAACGTGTGGCGTTGCGGCCCTCATTCACAAATCAGTCAAATGCATGCTGATCGCAATTGGCGCTGTGTGCCTCGCCGCGCAGGTTGCGGTGTCGCAAGCCCCCGCAACCCAGCAAGACTCATGTCCGAGGCCACAGCCTGGCAGCACAGTGCGGGAGCCAGCAGATCTACGCAGCAAGACCGGCGTGCTGGAACTGACGTTAACGGCCACCAATTCCAGACAAGCCGATGGATCAACCCGCTACTGCTACACGGATACGCAAGGGCGCGAGTCGCCGAATCTCCGTGTAAGTCCTGGCGACGAAGTCATTATCCATCTGAAGAATGAGCTGAAGAACCTGCAACCCGCGACAGATGCATCACCACACGTGCACGCGGCGCACCAGCCAGACGATGCGAACAATCCGTGCAGCAGCGGGATCATGACTTCGGTATCCACTAATCTTCACTTCCATGGCCTTACCATTCCACCGACCTGCCATCAGGACGATGTTCTGAAGACCGCGGTGCAGCCTGGTGATGCTCCATTCGAATACCGTTTCCGCATCCCAGAGGACGAGCCGCCGGGCCTTTATTGGTATCACCCGCATATCCACGGTTTCAGCAAGGGACAAGTACTCGGCGGAGCTTCCGGAGCGCTGATCGTTGAAGGGATAGAGCGTGCCAAGAAGGAAGTCGCAGGGCTGCCCGAGCGCGTGTTCATCATTCGCGATCAGGATCTGATGCATCCGAATGCGCCGCCGTCTGCGTCGGAACCTGTCGTGCCGAAATTCATGGTGGATCGCGATGGAGATTCCACCAACAACGGCACAGGCTTCGGCAAGCCGGCTAAGGACCTATCGATTAACTATGTTCCCGTTCCTTATCCTGACTATCCAACCGGTGTCATTGAAATGCGGCCGGGAGAGCGGCAGCTATGGCGCGTGTTGAATGCGTCTGCGATTACCTATCTGAATCTTGAGGTACTTTACGGCAGGTCACCGCAGCCGCTTGGTCTGGTAGCGATGGATGGCGTGCCTATCGGTCAAGGCGGTGCAGGGCAGAATGGAGCGGGGGAGGCTGTCAATTGGCAAACCCATCTTGGTATTCCGCCCGGCGCGCGCGTGGAATTTGTGATCAAAGCGCCCGCCGAGGGTGAAGCAGGACTGCTGGTGACGCGTACTGTGGACACTGGTCCAGGTGGCGAAAATGATCCAAATCGGGCGCTTGCAAAGGTGATCGCTTCGCCAAACGCGCCCGAACCTCAATCGAACCTGCAGCGCACGCCCGAACCTCTTTCTCCTCCGAGCGAAGCGTGGCTCGGAGACGTGGCTCCGGTGCGGGTGCGACATCTGTACTTCTCTGAAAAGCTGGCTGATCCAAATGACCCGGCGAGTGCGATTGAGTTCTATCTGACCGTCGATGGACAGACGCCGAAGATGTTCGACATGAACTCGGATATTCCGAACATTGTTGCGGAACAGGGGACCGTCGAGGACTGGATCATCGAGAACCGTTCCAATGAGCTGCACGCATTCCACATACATCAGCTGCATTTTCTGCTGCTGCAGTATATGGGGAACGATGTCCGCGAGAATTTTCTACGTGATACGGTCAACGTGCCGTACCTGAATGGCCGAACGCTCAGTTATCCCAGCATTCGAGTACGCATGGACTTTCGCGATCCGAACACGATCGGCATGTTCCCGTATCACTGTCATCTGCTGGAACATGAAGACAAAGGGATGATGGGGACGATCCGAGTTGTTCCTCCAGCATCGAAGCAGAGCCCAACATTTGACGCAAATGTTGCGGATCACGGCCATGCAAAAAGTTCATCCACGGGAATTGTTCTTCGTAAATAATTCTTCATTGCGACAATATCAAACCGGCATCAAACCGGCGCGATCGAGAGTGGTTTATTCACCGATCGTTCAACGGGCAAATATCTGCCTGAAATGGCAACCAACTTATGCTCCTGACGGCGGGGCCGTGTGCCTTGACCAGGAGGCAGTATGAACGCAAAGCAGTTGGCATCCACAGCATTGCGGACGATCCGTACCGGAATGATCTCCGCAACTGTGTTCCAGTTAGCTATTGGGAGCGCATTCGCCGCTCCACTATCGAGCAATGCGCCTTCGCGCGATGACGATACGGCCACACCCATCAAGCACGTGATCGTGATCATCGGCGAGAATCGCAGCTTCGATCACGTTTTCGCAACCTATGTGCCGAAGAAGGGCGAGAAAGTCTGGAACCTTCTCTCGGAAGGAATCGTGAATAAGGATGGCACGCCCGGACCGAACTTTTCCAAGGCTGAACAGAACGCGGCGAAAGATCAGGCACCGGATGCATTCCTGCTGAGCCCCGACAAGGACACCTTTCAGGGAACAGTTCTTCCTGCTCCACTGGTTGGTGGGCCTGCAGATTCCTTCGTGAAGAACGATAGCCTCAAGCTCGCGAGACAATCTGAGAACGGGCTACCGGCTGACTATTACGGCTATCTCGTGACCGGCGGCACCCGCCTGACATCCAAGACGCCAGACGCGCGCATCAAGAATGTGAACGCGCTTCCTCCCGGACCGTTTCAGCTCACCAACGGAGACACGTTCACCTACAACTCCTACGCGGCCAGCCCGGTTCACCGCTTTTATCAGATGTGGCAGCAGTTGGATTGCAACGCCGACAACGCGACAGAGGATAACCCCTCCGGCTGCGGCGCGCACCTCTTCCCCTGGGTGGAAACCACTGTAGGTGCTGGAGCAAACGGCATCAAGCAACCGGCAAATTTCAGCACGGAATACTCGCCGACCGCAAAGACTACGGGCGAAGGCTCCACGGCGATGGGGTTCTATAACGTGCAGAATGGCGACGCGCCTTACTTCAAGAAGCTCGCCGATCAGTATGCGATGAGCGACAACTTCCACCAGTCGGTGAACGGTGGCACTGGCGCGAATCACATCATGTTCGGTCACGGCGACATGATCTGGTTCAGCGACGGCAAGGGCAACCCGGCTGCTCCGCCGCATAAGGCTCTGGTTGGAAAAGGCACAGCGAATGCAGGCGTGGTGGATGAAGTCGAGAATCCGAACCCGGCATCCAATACCAATAACTGGTACACGGAAGATGGTTATGGAGCGGGTTCCTTTGGATCGCCCTCCTCTGGCGGCGGTTCCTACTCAGAATGCGCTGATACGACGCAGCCAGGTGTTGCGCCGATCGTGAAGTACCTGCATTCGCTGGAACCAAAGATTCCAACGCGCTGCCAGGCGGGACACTACTATCTGCTGAACAATTACAACCCTGGCTATTTCGGCAATGGCAACAACGCGTACACCGATACGAACCCGAACAACACCGTCTTTACCATTCCGCCGTCTTCGGTTCGCAGCATTGGCGACGAACTGATCGCGAAGAATATCTCCTGGAAATATTATGGCGATCAGTGGAATAACTACGTAAATGATCCGTATCAGCTCAATTATGGCGCCGTCGGTAAAAATACTGACGAATATTGCACCATCTGCAATCCGTTCCAGTACGACACATCGATCATGAGCAAGCCGAAGGTGCGCGCTGCTCACATCCAGGACACGACGAATCTTTACGACGACATCGCAAGCGGATCACTGCCGGCGGTATCGATCGTGAAGCCGAGCGGCCTTGTGGATGGCCATCCGGCTTCCTCCAAGCTGGACCTCTTTGAGGGCTTTACGAAGAAGATCGTGGACGCAGTCAAGAAGAATCCGACGCTGTGGAAGGACACGGCCATCTTCATTACCTTTGACGAGGGCGGCGGGTACTATGACTCTGGATACGTACAGCCGGTCGACTACTTCGGCGACGGCACGCGCATTCCGTTGATTGTGGTATCGCCGTATACGAAGGGAGGTCACATCTCGCATGAATACTCGGATCATGTGTCGATCCTGAAGTTCATCGAGAAGAACTGGGGCCTGGAGACGGTCACCAGGCGCAGCCGTGACAACTTCCCCAATCCCATCAGCGCGCCGGGTAATCCGTATGTGCCGGTGAACAGCCCTGCCATCGACGATTTGTTCAGTCTGTTCGATTTCGATAACAACTAGCTAGCAGATCGTTTGGCGCGAATGGCCGATGGCGATGGATACGCTGTCGGCCATTCGAGTTTGCGGGCTGAAGCAATTTCGGTAATAGCGCAGTCTGCGGAGATCCTCTAGCCACAAGAGCACCGTTGGACCGTCTACGCCGATCCCTAAAATGCTTTAGAGGCTCCGCTTGAAGAGCGGGGTCGCGATCAAAAGCGTGGCAATTCCAAACGTGAACAGGAAGAGCAGATCCATGCGGATCGCAACAAAGCCGCCGTCTTTGAGCAGAATGGCCTTCAGCCCGTGGACCGCGTAGGTGAAGGGATCCACCACGGCGATGGCGCGCAGCCACTTTGGAAATCCTGACACAGGAGAGATGGCGCCGCTGGGGAAGAACAAAAGCGTATTTAACACGCCGAACATGGCGCGCGGCACCAGCGGATCTTCGACTCGCACCATCATCAAGAACATCATGCCGTTGAAGGCGATGGATGTCGCGATGATGAGCAGCAGGAGGAGCAGAGCAGCCATTGGGTGAAAGATCACGCCGATGCCAGCGAGCAGAGAGCCGATCACAGTAAGGCTGATGCCGGAGAGCACAGCCTTGATAGTGCCTGAGAGGTTCAGCCCGAGAACCAGCTCCAGTCGCGTAATGGGTGTGACGAGATAGCCTTCATGCACGCCGCGCGCTTTATCGTCGATATAGAGCATTCCTCCGCCGATCATGACCGCAACATACATGGCGAGCGCAATGGAGCCGGAGAGCAGGTATTTCATGTACTCCACGTAGGGGTAAAGCTCAATAACCTTTAGCGCGATCTGCTGCACTACCAGCGGCTGAACGAGCGGGGCATTCAATGCGTCGACCAGGGACTGCATCTCTGCTTCAAGACTATTGCTCATGACCTGGTCGGTGTTGTCGACCACCATGCCGATGGCCGGCGAATCCCCCGCAAGAACGCGGCGCGAATACTGCCTGGGGATGATCACTGCACCGTCGATCTTGCCGGTGCGCACATCGTCACGTGCCTTCTGCTCATCGTTGTAGGTCACCGTGGTGAACGTGCGGATGTTCACGGCGATCGCGTTGAAGGCCTCGTGAATCTTCAGCGCCTGCGAGCCCCATCGTGATCAACGACAGCGATCTTTGCGTCGCGAATCTTGCCGCCAAACGCATTGCCGAGGATCACCAGTTGGACCAGCGGAAGCATCATCGACACCATCATCAGGGTCGGTGAGCGGAAAAACTTCCGCATCTCTCGTTCCACGATGGCCATCATTCGGTTCATGGCTGCATCCCCGGGCGCGGCGGCATCACGAAGCCGAGCGCCTTGACCTGCTCGTCGCGAAGCTGACGTCCTGTGTAGTGAACGAAAACGTCATCGAGCGTGGTGTTTTGCACGTTCAGCGACTTGATGGTGCTGCCGCGGCTGGTTGTCATCTCTACCAGTTGCGTCGTGGTCAGCGAGCCGTTGGAGGTAAGCAGCCTGTACATGCCTGCGCTTTGCGGCTGCACCGAGGTGACGCCGGCCAGTTGATGGAGTTGCGCAGACCACTCCGGCGACTCCTGCATGAACTGCACCTCGACGACGTTGCTGCCGGGAACGCTGGCTTTGAGCGCCATGGGGGTGTCGAGCGCGACCAGCTTGCCGTGATCGACGATGGCGATGCGATCGCAGAGACGGTCGGCTTCGTCCATGTAGTGGGTGGTGATCAGCATCGTGAGTTGACGTGTGGTTTTGAGGTGATTCAACATCTCCCACACGGCGACACGTGAAACGGGATCGAGTCCGGTGGTGGGTTCATCGAGAAAGAAGATTCGCGGGTTGTGAACCAGGCCGCGCGCGATTTCGAGCCGTCGCCGCATTCCGCCGGAGAGAGTCTTGGTTTGCGCGTCGCGCCATTTCAAGAGGTCGACGGCCTTCAGCAGGTCCTCAATGTTCCGCTCGCGTTCCGCTCTTGGAACTTCGTAAAGCTTGGCGTAGATGGAAAGATTCTCTTCGACTGTCAGATCGATGTCGCTGGTGAGCGCCTGGGGAATGACGCCGATGGTTCGGCGGACCGCATCGGGTTCGCGCGCCACATCGTGACCGGCAATGATGGCGCGGCCGGCGGTGGAGTGCGTCAGCGTTGTCATCATGCGGATCAGCGTGCTCTTGCCCGCGCCGTTCGGTCCGAGCAATCCGAAGATCTCTCCCTCGGCCACGTCGAACGTGATACCGGCGACAGCTTCAAAATCTCCGTAGCGCTTCACGATATTCTCGACGGAGATCGCGGCGCGCGGCTTCCCGCCATTCATCGCGTCACCAGCTTGTCCTTGGGAATGTAGACTTCGGCCAGCATGCCGGGGACGTAGCGCATGCCGGGGTTGTCGATGAGCAGTTTCAGGCGAACGGTTTCGATATCGCGCTTGCGGCGGCTGACATCGCGCTGCGTGGCGAAGTCCGCCTCCGCCGATTTTGCGATGACCTTGCCCTGAAGAGTGGCGCCGCTCGGCATCACGACGCGTAGCATGTCGCCCAATTTCACCGAGTCGGCCTGGGTCTCCGGCAGCGGCGCGTAAACCCAGGTCTGTGTCAGGTCGGTTATGGTGACGATGGGCGTTCCGGCGGCAACGACCTCGCCCTGGCGTGCCGCCCGCACGTTTACTTTGCCGGATATCGGCGCGGCTACCTGCGCATATTCCAGCTCAACCTGCGCCTGATTCAACAGCGACTGTGCATTCTGCATCTGGCTGTGGGTTGCGGATACGGTTTTGGCTTGTGCCTGCGCCTGGGCGGTGTTGGCCTGTGCCACTTTAAGCGCGGCAGCAGCAGCAGCCACGTTCTGTCTAGCCGTATCGACCGCTGCTTTCGCCGCATCAAGAGAGGTCACCTGTTCGTCTCGGGACTGCTGACTGACCACTCCCTGTGCCGCGAGCGCGACGGTGCGCGAGGTATCGGCATTCTGATGCTCCAACTGCGCCTGCGCCTGAATGAGCGTAGCTTGCGCGGCGTGCATTTGCGCTTCCGCATTGACTACCTGGCTCGCCGTGCTGCCCCCAATCTGACGTTCAGTGTCCTTGGCCTGCTGCAACAGGTAGTGCTGGCTGCTGGCGGTTGCCTCCGCTGCGTTGCGCGCTGCAGCTAGATCGTCGCTCTGGATGGTTGCGATGAGCTGGCCGGCCTGGACGGTGTCGCCTTCGTCAACGGTGAGCTTCTGTATCCGGCCGGGGATTCTCGAGCTGACGATGACCTCATTGGCATCGACCGTGCCGATGAGCTGGAGATCTTCGGAGCGGTTGGTCGAGAAGAAATACCAGCAGAGGGAGATGAGGAAGAGCACTCCGAGAATGACGAAGATCCGGTTGCGGGCATTCATAGGGCTTTTCTCCGAGCCTGCGGGCTTACGGTGCGGCCCCATGGATTCCTGACCGGGGGCATGGGCATATCTGAAAGAACGCGGCTTGCGAGCTTTGCGCCGTGGACGCGATCTGTAAAGAGAGCCATGCCGAGAAACCGCACCGCGGCCTGACGGCGCAGCTCCAGAGCCTTGGGGTCAAAAGGTTTGAATGGAAGCGCCAACTGCATCAGCGGAGCGCTGAGGAAATAGAAGACATTTGCGCCGAAGATGGAATACATGATCTGCAGCGGATCCGTTTCACAGAGCTCGCCAGTGCGGATGCCCTCTCTGACAGCCTGTTGCAATCTTTCAATGAGCGGCTTGAATACCGTTCGGAAGAAGAGAGGCAGCGATCCAGCATTGCCGTGACGAAAGCGAACCATCTCCTGCTGCATCAGACTCTGGAATTCACGCTGGGTCAAAATACGGTCGAAATGATTCACGGCCGAGCGCAGCAGCCGCTCTCCTGCGCTGTATGCCGGGTCAAGGGCAGCGAGCGCATTCTTCACAACTGCGCCGGAGACTTCTTCGACAGCAGCGGCGTACAAGCCCTGCTTGCCTTTGAAGTAATAGTAGAGCAGCGCCTTGTTCACTCTTGCCGAGTGCGCGATCGCGTCAGTGCGGGCGCCGGAAAGGCCATGCGTGCTGAACTCGCGGACTGCCGCGCGCAGGATATTTCTGCGCGTGCGATCGGAGCGGTCCTGGGTTTTTCTGGTTGGAGGCATGGGCAATATTTAATTAACTGGATAGTTAAATTATACCAAGTCCCCCAATGCGCTGACCAGATTGAGCAAGCGATGCCCTTGGACGGTCGCGCAGAAATTAACCAGGAGAGCGCGCAAGCCGCGTCGTCGCGGGAGCCACTGCTCGGATCAGGTGCGTTTGGCGTTCGCGATGAGCGACGAGCCGTTCCGTTCAAACGCCACACGTGCTGCGGGCTTGCTGGGAGTGGGGAGGACGGGTGTCTTACGCGAGATAGAGACACGGAACAGCGGTCGATGACCCATAACATAACGGCGAAGGGAGGCCAATACTACACATCGGGCCCCATATCCATACAACAAGATGGTTAGATATGCAACGAAGGTGTTAGCCCTACAACTTATGGGGCAGGCTACAACTAATGGGTCATGCAGAGAGCGCGGAACCGGGCCAGAGGGCCAACAATCGGCTCCAGCGCGTAATTAAACCTGTCGCACATAGAGTGTTGTTGCGCACAGTGTGAACAATATTCACGCAAGGGACCGCCCACAGAGCAGGGCAAAAGTCCCCTTCGAAATAATGCAATCTCATGACTTTTCTTCTTCGAATAACTGTGTATTATCCGTTCATAGTTACCCACGTGTTCTGCGACAAATATTGAGCTCGGGGACATAAGTAAGAAGTTGAGCTGGATTTTGCATTGTTGTGGGGAACCGCAAATGCTCCGCATCGCTCTTCTTTACCTGCGCCAGGCTTCGATTCGAACCTGGTAAGGATTTGTACCCTCCGGGGTACGTGCTGCCGATGCTGTTGAGGTTTGCCCGGGCGCATAACGCCTTCGATAAAGCAGACGAACTGGTTGACCCTGGTTCGTGAGTCGACTCTCCGCTTGGAAAGCACAGCGGACAGAGCCATGTGCAACTGCAGTAGATATCCGGTCAAACTGCTCCCCTAGGGGCAGATTTGTACAGACCTTGAGTATTTGATCTTGATGTTTCTATTCAGAGAATCACTGAGCGTCGCAGAAGTTGCTGTCAGCGGCTCGAAAGATGTTGGGACAGTTGTTTCATGCATGAGTATGTCGGCGGACCGTTCCACGAACGCTTGCGGAAAGAGCATTGCGCCCCGGAAGCACGGCCCTGTCAATATCGTCATTCTGGAGAGGCCACGAGACGGCTATGCGAACACTGGCACCAAGCCAGCTTGTCGCACTGAGCCGGACGCCCTTCAGCATGCGCTTTCGCCTCCTTAGCGTTTTTTGACTCTGCGGATTCCCGGCATTGCTTGAAGACGCCCGGATAAAGCAGAGCTCTGCCGAGTCAAGAATAACGTTTGCCGTGAAGTGCCAACGTGCCAGGAGTCTTTGGCCGAATGCTGAACTGCGCTATCAAGTGGGACTGGAACCTCCAGCCCGGATCGGATGCGCAAGACGTGCGAGGCATTGAAGTCGCGTGGCCCGCTGAGACATTTTGCATAACCAGGATGAAGTTCTCGAACCCCCCTCAGGAGAATTATGTTGTTAGCAGATAGGAATTGTTCATATTTTTGCCAGACTCCAAAGCGGCTCGCTCTCGCCGCGCTTGCGATCATGTCCGGACTAGCGCTCGCTAAACCCGCTCTCGCGTCGAATATCACGGTTGCCAGTCCGGTGAACGGTACGACGGTCGCCTCACCCATATGGGTGCGGGCTCATAACGTTGGATGTGATGGTCTATTGCCTACCGCGTTCGGATTCTCGATCGACAATAGCGGCACACTGTACGCAGGAGTGACCCACTAACGACGTCGACGCCACCAAGGTGGGCATCGCTTCCGGAACGCATACCATTCATTTCAAGTCATGGACCAGCAAAGGCATCTGTCCCGTCGTCAGCACGACCTTCAAGGTGGCAGGCGGCAGTTCAACCTCCACGGGCTCAACTGCGGCTCAGCGGCACCACGGTGTCCGCTTCGATTCCGTCCTACGCAGTTGGATCGGCAAACCTGGATGGCAAGAATTGGGCATTCGAGCAGGACGCGGGTGTCCCGGGATCCGCGCGGGGCTCGACGGCGTTTCCGGCTACAACCCCGTTGTATGACAATGCTCGCAAGTTCTACATGTACGTACTCGAAGCATGGCGGTGTACGTTGGCACGTCTCCTTCGCCAAGGACGCGAGCGCGACTCATTTCATTTACGACACCTACGTGTACATTGTCGATCCGGCGCAGGTAGCGAATCTGGAGTTGGACATGAACCAGGTTATGTCTAACGGCAAGACGGTGATTTTCGGCACGCAATGTTCGACCTACACGAAGACCTGGGAGTACACCTATGTCTCGGGTGGCGCTCATTGGAAATCCTCCAATGTCCCCTGCAACCCCAAGAACTGGGCCGCAAAAACCTGGCATCACATCCAGATTGCTTCCCATCGCAACAGCAGCGGGAGGCCACTTACGACTGGGTAAATCGTGGATGGCACCCATAGCGTATTCAAGAATGCCACCGTTTATTCTGCCGAGTCGCTGGGCTGGGCACATGGGGACCTGCTCATCAACTTCCAGATGGACGGAGCCAATTCGGGTAGCGGTTCCATCACCGCTTATATCCACAAGATGACGATCTTCCGCTGGTAAGTAACAGGGAGATTGTTTGTCAGAGTGGCCGCCTTTCGAGGCGGCCACTTCTTTTTAGTGTGCTCCGAATCTCGAAGGCAGGCGGGATGCGCAATTTTCAGCAGTCGTTGATCTTTTGCGCGCTGATCGGTCATCGCTCAATAGTGGCTTGGCGAGGCCTGATGCGAAGCGGATCAGGACAAACAAAATGCCCTGGCAGCCAAACGCTGGACAGGGCTTTCGAAACGATTGGTGCCGAAGAAGGGACTCGAACCCCCACACCCTTGCGAGTACATGGACCTGAACCATGCGCGTCTGCCAATTCCGCCACTTCGGCACGGGTACCAGCAGATTCCCGGATGCGGGGATCTGCTTTCAGTCCAGCGGGGTGCTGGACGGCAGCAGTCGCTAGTCTCGCAAAGGGGCCTTGGAATGTCAAACCACGCCGGTATCGGGCAGCACAAGGCCCAAAGTCGCTTCGTGCCTGTAGACTGCACGCACATAACATAGGAAGAAGAGGGGCCTAAGGAATGACGGAGACAAGCGGCGCAACGCCGCCACCCTTGCTGCAGGCGGATGCCACGGAAATCCGGCGCATGACTCACGACATGAATAACGCGCTTGAGATCCTTGTGCAGGCGAGTTATCTGGTGAACACCACGGCGTTGAGCGATCAGGCGCGGGAGTGGATGAAACTGCTGGATCTGGGAATACAGCAGGCTACCGGATTGAACCGCGAGCTGCGCGACTTTGTGCGTATGCGCAGCTAGTCATCCCCGCCGCGTAAGCGGAGGGCTTGCACTGCGGGGATGATTTATCTGGGTTATGTGAACTACGACACCAGTTTTGCGTCGAGTGTGATCTCGGTATTTCCAGCGAAGAGCCGCGAAATCGGGCAGCCACTCTTCGCATCCTGGGCGGCTTTATCGAACGCAGCCTGGTCGGCTCCGGGTACCTTGGCGGTGGTCGTCAATTTGATCTTTGTGATGGTGGGTTTGTCGTCCTTCTTCTCGAAGGTGACGGCCGCCGTGGTTTCGAGTGATTCGGGCTTCAGATTGGCACCCGTCAATTGCGCGCTGAGTGCCATGGTGAAGCATCCGGCATGGGCGGCGGCGATGAGCTCTTCGGGGTTGGTGCCGATTCCATTTTCAAAACGTGTGCTGAAGGAGTATTGCGCGTCCTTCAAGACGCCGCTATCTGTTGAGATGCGGCCCTTGCCGTCCTTCAGTCCGCCCTGCCATACCGCTGTTGCTTTCCGGTCCATACGTGCTCCTCTGTGAAGTTGCCTGCTGTGATTCTGTCTGACCACACATTCTATGAGATGCGTATCGAATCCGGATGAATCGGCCGACCTGCGATGAGATAGGCTCATCGTTATGACGCCCACATTCACCCCGCAAAAGCAGCCGGTCGAGACGCGGTACGATCGCGCGCCAGAACATATCTGTGAGTGGTGTCCGAACTGCGGGGCGCGGCTGGAGAGCAGCCGCTGCAAGCTGGTGTGCCGTCATTGCGCCTACTACATGAGCTGCGCCGACTACTACTAGGGGCGTCAGCCAGGGCTTGGATTCAGAGGCATAGTCAAACCTGCTGCTATCCGCTTCCGAGACAAAAAGGGTTGGTGCCGCACCCACTTTATCGACATCTCGCATACAATTGCCGTGTTTTCATGTTCGACGTTCCCATACGCCTGTACGCCGGCATGTTGATGCATCCCTGCGGTTTTGCTTTGCATAAAGGAGATTCTCTTGCGTACCGTCACTTCACTAGCCTGCAGCGCTGCGTTTGCACTTGCCGCGTTCGCCCCTGTGCCGCTTCGCGCACAGCTCTTCGAAATGAATCACGGGCATCATCCCGGCGTGAATCTGACTCCGCAGGAAGAGACCACCCTGGGGCGGTTGGAGAGTCTCGGGACCTTGCCAAGCGGCTCCTGGCGTTACCACCAGGGCGATGTGCCACACGGTGAGGATCCAACGCTCGATGACAGCAGTTGGCAGCAGGTGGACGCTCACGCGGAACGCCATCACAGGATGACGGCGCCCAAAGAAGCAGTGTGGTTCCGTCGCGAGATTGAAGTGCCGCAGACCCTGAATGGCTACGACCTGAGCGGCGCACGAGTGTGGTTTCGCTTCCGCGCCAACGCCAATGGACCGGTGCCGGAGATCATTTACTTCAATGGCCGCCGCGTAGCGCTGGGCGAAGACCTGGAGCCCATCGTACTTTTCGGCGATGCGAAGCCGGGTGAGAAAGTGCTGGTAGCAGTAAAGCTTCTCCCGAGCGCCGATGAAAAGCATATTGCCGGTGTCGATCTAACGCTGGAGTTTCCGCAGAACCGGCCGAATCCTTCCGATCTGCGCACGGAGTTCCTGACCGCGGCGCTGCTGATTCCATCGCTGTCGAAGGATGTCTCCGCTGACCAGGCGACACTCGCGAAAGCAATGGGCGATGTTGACCTGGCCGCGCTGGACAGCAAAGATCAATCGAAGTTCGATGCGTCGCTCAAACAGGCGGAGCAATCGCTTGGGGCGCTGAAGCCGACGCTGCAGCAGGCGGACATGTACCTGACCGGGAACTCGCACATTGATGCCGCGTGGCTGTGGCCGTGGACCGAGACCGTGGATGTTGTGAAGCGCACCTTTGGCACTGCTGCGCAGTTGATGTACGAATACCCCACATATACCTACACGCAGTCTGCGGCGCAGTACAACCAGTGGATCGCGGATAAGTATCCGGAGCTGAACGACGAAATCAAGAAGCGGATTCAGGAAGGCCGCTGGGAGCTTGTCGGCGGTATGTGGGTGGAGCCGGACCTGAACATGCCGGATGGCGAATCGCTGGTGCGCCAGATTCTCGTCGGGCAGGAGACCTTCCAGAAACTTTACGGCACGACGACGCGCATCGGCTGGAACCCGGACTCGTTCGGTTACAACTGGCAACTGCCGCAGATCTACAAGCGTTCCGGCATCGACTACTTTGTGACGCAGAAGATGACCTGGAACGATACGAACCAGTTGCCGCTGAAGCTGTTCTGGTGGGAATCGCCGGATGGCAGCAAGGTGCTGAGCTACTTCCCGCACGACTATGCCAACACCGATCTGAATCCGGTAAGGCTGGCGCAGAATACGGTGGAAGCGCGCAACCGGGCGCCAGGCATGACCGAGGTTCTGGACCTCTTCGGCGTAGGCGATCACGGCGGCGGCCCCACGCGCGCCATGCTGGATGAGGGGCTGCACTGGATGCAGCCGGATAAGGTGGTGCCGCGCTCCGAGTTCGGAACCGCCCAGCCGTACTTCTCCAAGGTAGAGAAGGAGATCGCTCCGGACTCGCCTACATGGAATTACGAGACGCTGGCCAAGGGAGACACCAAGCTGCCAACGCCGGGCGCCGGACAGATCAGCATTCCCACCTGGAAGGACGAACTGTACCTGGAGTTTCACCGCGGCGTCTTCACCACGCAGGCCAATCACAAGCGCAACATGCGCGAGAGTGAGGAGTGGCTGCTGAACGCGGAGAAGTATGCCTCGCTGGCATGGCTCGATGGCCGCGAATATCCCGCAACGGAATTCACGGACGCCTGGAAGCATGTGCTGTTCAATCAGTTCCACGACCTGGCTGCCGGCTCGGGCATCGGCGTCATCTACCAGGATGCGCAGAAGGACTACAACCAGGTCCACTGGGCGGCGAATGAGATCACATCGAAATCGCTCGACACGGTTCAGGCACACGTGAACACGCACGTGCCGATAGGCAGCGTGCCGGTGATGGTGATCAATCCGCTGGGCTGGGATCGCTCCGGGGTGGCGGAGGCCAAGGTCGAGATGCCTTCCGCAGCGACCGGATGGGATTTCGATTGTGGATGCAAAGGGTCGCGTGCTGCCGTCACAGATCGTCGAGAGCGACAAGAAGACCAATACGTATCACCTGCTGTTCCGTGCAGAGGATGTGCCATCGCTCGGTTATGAGGTGCTGCATGCGGTGCCCGGAAAACGCGCCGCTGTTTCAGATGTGAAAGCCAATGGGTTTACGATCGAGAATGCGGCGCTGCGCGTTACCGTCGACCCCACAACAGGCTGCATCCGTTCACTCTACGACAAGAAGGCGAGCTTTGAGACGCTGGCTGCGGGCGCGTGCGGCAACGAGCTGCAGGCCTTCAAAGACACGCCGAAGGAATACGATGCCTGGAACATCGATCCCGGTACGCTGGACGTACCGCCGACTGTCCTGGACAAGGCAGACTCAGTGACCTTGACCGAGCATGGACCGCTGCGCGCGACCATCCGGGTGACGCGCACCTGGCAGAGCTCGAAGTTCGTGCAGGACATCACCCTTTACGCTGGCTCGGACCACGCGGTGGTGACCAACGACTTCGACTGGCGCGAGCGGCACATCCTGCTGAAGGCGGCGTTTCCGCTTGCAGCTTCCGGACCGTTCGCGACGTATGAAATCCCCTACGGCACCATCGAGCGGCCGACGACACGCAACAACAACGTGGAGAAGGCGAAGTTCGAAGTGCCTGCGCTGCGCTGGGCCGACCTGGGCGATGGCCAGCACGGCATGAGTCTCATCAATGAGTCGAAGTACGGCTATGACGCTGCAGGCAACGTGCTGCGGCTCAGCTTGCTGCGGCACCTGTTGAGCCTGATCCTGAGGCCGACCAGGGACGCCATCACTTCAGCTACGCGCTGTATCCCCACGCCGGCGACTGGAAGCAGGCGCTCAGTGTCCGTCACGGTTACAATTTCGACTACAAGCTGAAGGCCATGCAGGTAGGGGCGCATGCCGGCGAGCTGCCGCAGCGGCATTCCTTTGCCGGGATTGCGGATACCAACGTGGTCCTGACCGCGATGAAGCGGAGCGAGGACGGCAAGGGGCTGGTCATGCGCTTCTACGAGTCGGCAGGCAAAGGCGGCAACGTCACCCTGACCGTGCCGGCGGGAGCGACTTCTGCCACCGTGGTCAACCTGATGGAGAAGCCGGAGGGTTCGCCGCTCAGCGTAACGGGCGATAAGGTGACCGTGCCGGTAACCCCATATGAGATCCAGACGGTGCGGGTGGATTATGCTCCGTCGGCCGCCCAATAGCGGCCCGGATTTTTCATGGCAGAGGGCGCGGCACAATGCTGCGCCCTTTTGCTTGCCGGGTAACGGCTCAAGTGGCGCGCAAGTTAGACTGTCTTGTTCGGTGCACCGCGCCGGACGCCAAGGAGAACGATGAAGGCACTGGCGAAGAGCCGCCGCGAGCGCGGCCTGTGGCTGGAGGATGTTCCGGAACCGGAGTATGGCATCAATGATGTGCTGATCCGGGTGCGCTACACAGGCATTTGCGGTACGGACGTCCACATCTACGACTGGGATGAGTGGGCGCAGAAGACGATTCCGGTACCGATGGTGATCGGCCACGAGTTTGTTGGCGAGATTGTCGAGGTCGGGTCGAACGTGAACGACTTTCATCCCGGCGATATTGTCAGCGGCGAGGGACATGTCACCTGTGGGCGCTGCCGCAACTGTCTTGCCGGGCGCCGTCACCTGTGCGCTTTCACATCGGGCGTGGGCGTGAACCGCCCCGGCGCCTTCGCGGAGTTTGTCACGCTGCCGATGAGCAATATTTGGCGGCACGAGCCGAATGTGAATCAGGAAGTTGCAGCAATCTTTGATCCGTTCGGCAACGCGGTGCACACGGCATTATCGTTTCCGGTGCTGGGCGAGGATGTGCTCATCACCGGAGCGGGGCCCATCGGCATCATGTGCATTCCAGTGGTGAAGCGCGCCGGTGCGCGCCATGTGGTCATCACGGACCTGAATCCCTACCGGCTGGAACTGGCGCGCAAGATGGGCGCCACGCTCGCCGTGAACACGGCCGAAACGCCGCTGCGCGAGGTGCAGAAGCAGCTGGGGATGCTGGAAGGCTTCGACGTCGGCCTTGAGATGTCCGGCAACGGCGCGGCTTTTCGCGACATGATCGTCAATATGTCGCATGGCGGCAAGATCGCCGTGCTCGGCATTCCGGCGAAGGAAGTTGCGCTGGACTGGTCCAAAGTGATCTTCAACATGATCACCATCAAAGGCATTTACGGCCGCGAGATGTACGAAACCTGGTACAAGATGTCGGTGCTGATCCACTCCGGCCTGGATATCTCGCCCATCATCACGCACCGCTACAGCTACGCTGATTTTGAGCAGGGCTTCACTGCGATGCGCTCGGGCCAGACCGGCAAAGTGGTACTGGACTGGACGGGGCTGATCACCTAGAACCTGACCCACTGGTCCTGGTTCAGGGAACCGGCGGGCCTGCCTTAGCGTATGAGGCGGAGCGAGGACGCAACCATGCAGGACGAACTTTCGACAAACCCGGCGGATGAGGTATCACCCGTGGAGCAGCACGTGGAGCACGGACCGCGCTGGGCCTTCTTCGGCAACGATGGGCTGCGACCCGGCTGGAGCGCACTGCTTTTTGTCGCCATCGTTGTGGTGTTCAGAGAGTTGTTTGTCGTCGCGGCGAGCTTCGTAATGCCGGGCATTCTATCGATCGGCAACGGCCCGACATCACCACGCGTTGCCCTCGTCTTCGAACTCGTCTCGTTGGTTCTGGTTCTGGTGGCTACCTGGATCATGGCGCGCATCGAGGGCCGCCGCCTCGTAGTCTATGGATACGCGGGGCGAGCTACGCTGGTGCGATTCCTTTCCGGTTGCGTGTGGGGTTTCGTGGCGCTCTCCGCGCTCGTAGCTGTGCTCTGGAAGACGCACCTTCTCGCCTTCGACGCGGGTCATCTCCATGGATTCACGGCCTGGAAATACGGCGCGGCATGGCTGCTGATATTCGTCCTCACCGGTATCTTCGAAGAGTCACTGCTGCGAGGCTACCTGCAATACACACTCACGCGCGGCATCGGCTTCTGGTGGGGTGCGCTGCTCATGTCCATCCTCTTCGGCGCGATCCACGGCTCGAACAAAGGCGAATCGCCAGTGGGTCTCTTTTCCGCGGGCGCGGCCGGGCTCTTCTTTTGCCTCAGCCTCTGGTACACCGGCTCCCTGTGGTGGGCCATCGGCTTTCATGCCACATGGGATTGGTCTCAGACCTTTTTCTACGGAACGCCGGACAGCGGCATGGTGGCTCGTGGACACCTGCTCTCAGAGCACCCGGTAGGCCCGTTGCTGTGGAGCGGCGGTCCAACCGGTCCGGAAGGCAGTCTCTACATCGTGCCATTCCTGCTCATCATGGCGCTCGTGATGTGGCTATGGTGGGGCAAACGCGGCGTGACCACGCCTTATCGGCAGGACGTCTAACTGTTCACGGATCGGTCTGCTTACGCGGGCCGAGAAAGCAAGGTCTACAGCGGCGTATCTCCTGGCGCGGCGGGGCGCCAGCGATCGACGGTTACGAAACGAATGCCGTTGCTCGAAGCTGCGGCCAGCAGGTTCGCCGTTGCTGTCACCGTGCGGCGGCGGTCGCACCCCATCTCCAGATGGCCGCCATCGTGCATCAGCACGTTGCTGCCGCGATGCCGCCGCTGGTTATGCTCGATGCCGCGCTGCAGCCGCAACTCGATCTCTGCTGCGGACTTCGCGTTCCAGTCCCACGAGGTCACGTTCCACAGCACCGGTGTCAGCCGCAATTGTGTTGCAACGTGGAAGACGCCCGGGTTGCGTGCTCCGAAAGGCGGGCGGAAGAAACGCACCCGGTCGCCAATCGTGTCCTCAATCAGCGCGGTGGCATCGGCGATCTCCGCATGAATGCGTTTCCGGCCCATATACATGAGCTTTGGGTGGGTCATCGTGTGACAGCCGATGAGGTGGCCGGCATGATGCAGAGCGCGCACGATTTGCGGCTTCTGTCGGACATAGCGGCCAATCACGAAGAATGTCGCGCGGACGTGATGGCGTGCCAGCACGTCCATCAGTTGGCCGGTGTACGGGTCGTTGGGGCCATCGTCATAGGTCAGGGCAACCTCTGCCGCATCGTCGCCTGCAATCAGCGAGCGCCCGAAGACCGCGATGCGGGCCACAGGGCCGCATAGTAAAAGCCCCCCACAGCCAGCGCGGCCGCGCCAGCAGAAGCGGCTATCCGCGCGGCATTCAAGCCGGAAGAAGAGACGATCATGGCGTGCGCGCTCACAGGCGCAGTGTAGCAATGAGGCACCGCCGCGCATTCGATCCGTGCCGCTCGCGCCGGGTTGAAAGGCGGGAGTATACTCATGGACGATACACACAGGCAGCATCCCCGTGGGAGCTGCACTGGAGGCAATCATGAGTCTGACGCCCGTAACGTCCCCATCCGCAAAGATCACCCCCAACACTCTTCTGGAACGCAAGCAGGCGCATCAGCCCATTACGGCGCTGACCGCTTACGACTATGCGACCGCACGCCTGGCCGATGAGGCCGGGATCGACCTGCTGCTGGTCGGCGACTCGCTGGCCATGGTGGTGATGGGCCTGGAGAGTACGTTGCCCGTCACGGTGGACGAGATGCTGCATCATACGCGTGCCGTGCGCCGCGGGGTGCGCCGCGCCATGCTGGTGACGGATATGCCGTATGGTTCGTACCACTCATCGATGGACGAAGGGGTGGCCAACGCGGTGCGTTTCGTGAAAGAAGGCGGAGCAGAAGCGGTAAAGGTTGAGGGTGCGCGGCCAGAGCTGGTGGAGCACCTGGTGGCAGCGGAAATTCCGGTGGTGGGACACATCGGCCTGACGCCACAGTCCTTGCATCGTATGGGCGGTTACAAGGTCCAGGGTAAGACTGCTGCCGAATATGCGCGGCTGCGCCAGGACGCGCGCCAATTGGAGAATGCCGGTTCCTGCGCTGTCGTGCTTGAGGGCATGCCGCGCGAGCTGGCGGCGGAGATCACCGCCGAGCTCACGATTCCGACCATCGGCATCGGCGCAGGCGTGGACTGCGACGGCCAGATTCTCGTCTTCCATGACCTGGTGAATCTCACCTTTGCGCCTCCGGCACGTTTCGTGAGGCGCTACGCAGACGCCGCGGAGCTCTACCGGAATGCCATCACCGCGTATCGCGATGACGTCGTGGAGCGGCTCTATCCGGCGGAGGATGAGAGCTACCACTTGCCGAAGAGCACCAAGAAGACGGTCACGGCTAAATCCGGTGCGTCGCAGCTTCGCCGCAAGGCATAAATGCTGATGCAGGTCCTGTCCACCGTTCGAGAGATGCGTGCGGCCTCGCGCGCCGTCCGCAACAGCGGCCAGTCGCTGGGTTTGGTTCCTACGATGGGCGCATTGCATGCCGGTCACATTGCGCTAGTACGTGCCGCACGGGCGCAATGCGACGTGGTTGCCGCTTCCATTTTCGTGAACCCGAAGCAGTTTGGCCCCAACGAAGATTTCTCGAAGTATCCCCGGACCTTTGAGAAGGATTGTGCGCTGCTCGAGGCCGAGGGCGTAGCGCTGATCTTCGCTCCGCAGCCGGAGGAGATGTATCCGGCGGGTGCAAGCACATTCGTTGAAGTCGAAGGCGTTGGCGATCGGCTTGATGGCGCATCGCGGCCGGGACATTTTCGCGGCGTAGCGACGATAGTGGCGAAGCTATTTCACATCGTCGGGCCGGACAAAGCCTTCTTCGGCCAAAAGGATGCGGCGCAGGTGGCGGTGCTGCGCAGCATGGTGCGCGACCAGAACTTCGATCTCGAATTGGTTGTCTGCCCTACGGTTCGCGAGCCGGACGGCCTTGCGCTCTCCTCACGCAATCGCTATCTCTCGGCGGAAGAACGTGCGCGTGCGCTGGTGCTTTCCACTGCGCTCAACGCGATCTCGGCGACATATCGCGCCGGCCAGAAAGATGTGGCGCGCGCTGCTCGAAGCCGGCCGCAGCGTGCTGGCAACGGAGCCGGAGGTGCGGATCGATTATCTGGAGATCGTTAACGCGGACACGTTGCTGCCATTGACCGAAGCGGTGCCGGGAGCGCTGGTGGCAGTCGCCGCATATGTCGGCAGTACGCGGCTCATCGACAATACGATCCTGTAGACGCGTACGATTCAGCGCCCTGTTTGCGCGTGCAGGTCCAGAGAGGCATGGATTCCCGGCAATCAGTAGCGCAGCGGGCGCTCCGCCGCCTTGGTGATGCCGATCCGCGGCGTCGTCAGGATACTCGGCGTCTTGTAGCCATCGTCGCGAAGCTGCAGGTCTGAATCCCCGCTCAGCAGGTCAACCCCGTTGTGTGTGGCGCGGATAATGCCAAAAGCCTGACAGAGCCGTCCCGGCCCGGAGGTGAGAAGGCGGGGGGCCGCATGCGGCGCGAGTCCGCGCGATGCCGCCATTTGCCCAAGGCCCTGCAACGGTTCGAGTGCACGAACAAGCAGGGAACCGGCCCGTCCCGTGGGCTCGCACGAGATATTCAGGCAGCTATGCATGCCGTAGATGAAATACACGTAAGCGTGGCCGGGCGGCCCAAAGAGTACGGAGTTACGGGCCGTGCGGCCAGCCGCAGAGTGTGCCGCGGGATCGCCATCGCCGAAGTAGGCCTCCACTTCCACGATGCGCCCAACCAGTAGGGCGTCGTCCGTTCGGCGCACCAGCAGCTTGCCCAGGATGAGACGGGCTACCATATCCGGCGGCGCTTCCAGGAGCGTCCGATCCAGCAATTTGCCGGGGATGGCGGCATTCCCGCCCGAGACCAAAGCCTTCATATAAAGAAACTGCCCTTTCCATCCACCATCTTAAGGAGTGGCAGTTCAGGAGTCTCCGTGGCAATTCGAGGAAGGATTGAGAAAGGAAGTGTTTCATGCTGACAAGACAGTGGACCCGAAGACTGGTACAG
Organism: uncultured Acidobacteriaceae bacterium; assembly: GCA_963750845.1. GTDB lineage: Bacteria > Acidobacteriota > Terriglobia > Terriglobales > Acidobacteriaceae > KBS-83. The sequence goes on along the minus strand of CAVVSP010000024.1, from coordinate 130,256 downwards.
AGTATGGGAATGGCTCTTCTATTGGTAAGTGCGGCTTCTGCGCAGCGCCGCATTCCAGCCGGCACTCAGGTGACAGTGCAGCTTAGCCAGGAGCTTAATTCGGGCAAGGCGACCGAAGGACAGACCTGGAGCGGCACGCTGGCGAATGACGTTACCAGTCCAAGCGGCAAGATTCTGGCGCGAAGGGGCTCGCCAGTGACTGGTGTGGTGAGCGACGCCAAGGACTCCGGGCGGCTGCATGCACCCGGTGTTCTTTCCGTGCGACTCACGGACGTGAATGGCGTTTCTGTAAGAACGGACACGATCACGCGCGATGGCGAGGGGCACACGAAGAGCAACGTGACGAAAGTTGGTGGCGGTACCGCCGGCGGCGCGTTGATTGGCGGATTGGCGGGTGGCGGCAAAGGGGCGGGAATTGGCGCCCTGGTTGGTGCGGGCGCAGGCACCGTCGGCGCACTCGCGACCGGCAAGCGTCAGGCGAAGCTGCCAGCCGAAACCACGCTGACCTTCACTACGCGATAAGTAGCAGTCACACGCGGCGGCGTCTCACTGCTGTGACGGAATAAAGAGCTGGAGTTCTGCGGGCCGCGAGCAGTAAGCCGAACTAGGTCTTTGCCTCCGCTTTCAGGGCGGCCAGGACCTCTTCGGCATGACCTTCGGGCTTTACTTTCGCGAAGATACGGGTCAGCTTGCGGTCCGGGCCGATGAGAAAAGTCGTGCGCTCGATGCCCCGCACCTTCTTGCCATACATATTTTTGTCCTTCATCACGCCAAACTGATTGCAGACTGCTTCGTCTACATCTGCAAGGAGCGTGTAGGGCAGATCATATTTCTCTTTGAATTTCTTCTGCGCCTTCGGTGTATCTCGAGAGATGCCCAGGACCACGACGCCCGCCTTCTGCAGCTTTTTGAAGGTATCGCGGAAGCCGCAGGCTTCAATCGTGCAGCCGGGGGTATCGGCGCGAGGATAGAAGAAGAGCACGACCGGCTTGCCGCTATAGTCGCTCAAGTGCACTGTTTCATCATTCTCGTTCTGTAAAGTGAAGTCCTTGATCGTATCTCCGACCTGCATGATGCTTCCTCCGGCGCTTTATCTTTGTTTCAGGACCGCTACCATGGTAGCTGCGGTATCGCATCTGCGGGGAACGCCCCATGAAACGTAGCTGGACACGTCGTTGGCTCTTGAGCGCCGGAACGGCTGCTATCGCTTTCGGGTGCGCGCTGGGTGGCGTGGACGCCGTGCGAGCCCAGTATCCCGGACATATTGATACGCAGCAGAAGGCCGGCGCCACGTCAACGCTTCGCTCCGTCGCGGTGCTGGAGTGGACAGGCGACCGCAACCATCCCAGCGCCACACGACTGGTTCCGGTATCGCTCTTCGACGGAGAGAATCTGCAGGATGGCGGCCTCTATCTGGCGCGGCCGGTGCCGCTGGCGCTGGATAGCGGGACAGAATACGAGGTCGAGGGATCGGGTCTGCCGCAGGGCTGGTTTGACATCGACGGCGCGCGTGAGGTCGGTGAAGACTGGTTCGGCTTCGGCAACTGGAAGCCCTATGTACCCCCGCCGCCAAAGAAGCTGCACCCGTCGCGCAATCCGCCGACAGTAGTGAGGGATAAATCCGGCGACGACGAGAAACCGCACTTCGTCCGTCGCGATCAGAGTTCCGGCTCCAGCAGTGCTGGCGGTACCGGAAGTACTGGCTCCGCACCCTCGGACAAATCTTCAGACAAGGCTCAGGCTCCTTCTGCGCCGGTCGATCCGAACCGGCCGAGGCTGAGGCGCAGGCCTGAAGAGAGCAGCACCACGAAGCAACAGGCCGCCTCCGCCCCTCCGCCGGAATCTCCCAGCAGATCGGCCGATCCGGATCGACCCGAAGCTCTCGCACGGCATCCCCGCGGATTTGAAGAATGCGCCAAAGCCGTTGGAGTTGACGCCCGTGGCTATGGGGCAAACCGTCGCCGTGTCGGATTCCGGAAGCGTGGGAACGCAGTCGTTCGCCTATGACTGGGGAAGCCCTCAGGATGCTGCGAATGCGCAGAATGAGCTGGAAGCGCAAGCCGTGCAGTTGCTGGCCCAGACGACACCGGCAGCCTCCGCGAACACTGCCGCGACGCAGACTGAGACAGCGCACCACACTACGTCTCACAAGCCGGTGCCTCACAAGACCGCGCAACGAAAGAAGGTGAAACCGTTGGAGCAGGCGTCGCCGTTGACGGATGTGCGCTTCAACGCCTTTGCCCTTACCTACGGCAGCGGTGCGACTCTCGTGCTGACGGCGCATGAAGCTTCAGGGACGCGGTCTATCGCGGTGATTGCTCTGCAGGATATCTACGGCAAGATCCAGGTGCTTTGGCACTCGATTACCGACGACACGCACCTCGACGTGACACCGCGCATGAAGCTCGTCGATGCGGTCGATCCACGTGGCGATGGCCGCGCCAACCTGCTCTTTGAGCAACGCAATGACACAGATCGCCGCTTTGTCTTCTACGTAGTAGGAGCCGCGAAAGCCGAGCAGGTTTTCGCTACGGATCCGCTGCCGCTGCACCCGGTTGCGCCGCAAAACAATTAGAGCCTTATGGATGCGGTAGTTGGGTGTTCTCCCAGCCTCCGCCCAGCGCCTTCACCAATTGCACGCTGGCGGCGAACTGGCGCGTGGTGATGTCGGCGGCCGTGCGCCGATTGCTCAAGTCGATAGCCTGCGCTGTGATGACCTGGAGATAAGTGGTGAGCCCGCCCTTGTATTGATTGGTGGAGATTTGCAGCGAGCGCTCCGCGTCGGCAACTGTCTGTCGCTGTGCCGCAGCCTCCTGGCTGAGGATGCTCAATGCGGCGAGCTGGTCCTCCACATCTTGAAACGATTGGAGAACCGTCTGCCGGTAGTTCGCGACTTCCGCGTCATACCCGGCGCGTGCCTCGATGGTCAGCGCGTGACGCCTGCCTGCATCGAAGAGAAGCTCGGTTGCCGATCCCCCGAGCGCCCACAACGCACTGGGGCCCTGGAAGAGATTGCCCGGCCGCGAGGACTCGAATCCGCCAGTACCCGTGATGCTGACCTGCGGATAGTACGCCGCGATAGCAATGCCAATCTGCTCATTCGCGGCGGCCGCGCGGCGCTCCGCGGAGGCCACGTCCGGACGGCGCTCGAGTATCTCCGACGGCACGCCAACGGGAAGAGTCGGCAGCATCAGCGTAAGCGGCGCAGGAGCCAGAGAAAAGGTGGATGCGGGCTGCCCGGTGAGCGTCGCGATGGCGTGCTCAAACTGTGCACGGGCGACCCCTACATCAATGTCCTGCGCCTTGGTTTGATCGAGCTGGGTCTGTGCCTGCGCCACGTCGGCGTCGGTGGCGACTCCGCCATGAAAACGCGAGATTGTCAGTTGCAGATAGCGCTGATATTGCTGGATGGTGTCGTCCAGCAACTGCTTCTGCGTGTCCAGGCCGCGCAGCTCGAAGTAGTCCATCGCGAGTTCAGAGCGCAGACTCAGCTCCACATTTGCCAGGTCCGCTGCGGAAGCCTGGGCGTTCGCGCGTGCTTGCTGCACGGTGCGGCGAATGTTCCCCCACAGGTCAGGCTCCCATGCCGCCTGCCCGCTGGCGATCAGGTCGTTGTAAGGATTGCCGGTGGTCGGATTGATGCCGGTAGGGCGGTTCTGCGAGACCCGCGTACGCGAATAGCTCGGCGCCACCGAGACGGTAGGGAAATAGTTGGAGCGAAACTGCCGCACCGCTGCCAGCGCCTGCGTGTACTGCGCAAGCGCTGCCTTCAGGGTCTGGTTGGAGACGGTGACCCGTTCTTCCAGTGCGTTGAGCTGCGAATCGTTATACGACTCCCACCACTTGCCGCGGATCTTGTCGTCGCCGGGTTGCGCACTCTTCCAGCCCACACCGCGCTCGCTTGGCGGAGGCGTCGCAACCGGATGCTCCTTGAAGGAAGGCGCCATCGCGGTGCTGGGTGTCCGGTAGTTCGGGCCGACCTTGCAGCCGCCCGCAACGATCACAAGCGTGCATGCGCCCAGCGCGGCATTCTTCCATATTGCGGATCGCTGTGCGCTCACTGTCCCTGCTCCTGCTTTCCCTTGCCCGAACTTTGCAACACGTGCACCTTCTCGCCATCGATAATCGAGTCGGGCGGATTGGTGATGATCGGCGTATTCGGATCGAGCCCGTTGACCACCTGAACGGTGTCTCCATCGTCGTGCCCAATGGTGATGGGTAGCAGCTTCACGATGTCGCCCTCGCTGGTGTGATCGACGCTGGCGACGCGCAAGCCTTCCTTGCGGAAGAGCAGTGTGGATACGGGAATAACGACCGTCGAGACCGGACGGCCCACCTTCAGATGGACCTCCGTGTAGGCGCCTGGGGTAAGGTCGCCCTTGCGATTGTCCACATCCACTTCCACCAGCAGCGTGCGGGAGTTTACGTCAATGGATTTCGCAGTACGGACCAGCGTGCCCTCAAAGCTCCGGCCCGGATACTCGGAAAAGGTGAGCTGCGCCTTGGTCCCGGGCAACGCATCGCGGGAGTAGACCTGGGGCACGTTCACGTACACGCGCAACACATCCGTGGAGGCCATGTGGAAGAGCTCCTTGGCCGCGCCCTGGTCGATGAGCTGCCCGATATCGATGCTGCGCGACGTCAGCACCCCATTGAAGGGTGCATAGATCTTCTCGAACGAAGTCAACTGTTCCAGCCGCTGTACATTCGCAATCTGCGACTTCACCGCGGTATTGGACGATTGCGCCTGCGTCGTAAAATTCTCCGTATCCTGTTGCGACACAGCATCCTGCCCCAGCAGCCCCTGATAACGCTTCGCGGTGTTCTTGGCGTAGCTGGCATTGGACTCCGCGGTGGCCAGGTCGGCACGTGCCTGCAGCAGTTGCTGATCCACTTCCGGCGAGCTGATGACCGCGAGCAACTGTCCCTTGCGCACGTGAGCGCCAATGTCGAAGTACCAGTGGCTCAGGTAGCCGTTGGTGCGCGCATAGATGGGCGCGTCTTCATAGGCAAGGACATTGCCGGGCAGCACGATTTCGGAGTTGGGTGAGCCGCTCTTGGCCTTGGAGAGCAGTACATCCGGCGCCGCCAGAGCGTTGGTCTCATCCGCCAGTGCGCGGCGGGCACCTTCCCGGTGCAGGATTCCGACAATAGCAATGACGGCGCCCACGATCAGCAGCAGCACAATGACGACGACGGCGGTGCGGCCGGAGACACTCGACTGCGGCATCGACGCCGCGCCGTGCTCACCCTGCGGGCGCGTGGTTTGCGGCGGTCTGGTTAGGCTCGGTCTGGTTAGGCTCGCTCATGGTCCTCGAATGCTCCGGGATTGTCGCTTCCGGAAGTGTGGCCGTTCCGGTTGACCCGGGCGCGGCGGCGGCGCTCCAGCGCGCCATGCAGCACGCTGAAGAAGGTGGGTACGAAGAAAAGAGTGGCAGCGGTTGCAAAGACCAGGCCGCCGATCACCGCACGGCCAAGCGGTGCATTCTGTTCGCCGCCGTCACCCAGTCCCAGCGCCATCGGCACCATGCCGATGATCATGGCCAGGGCCGTCATCAGCACCGGACGAAAGCGCGTAAACCCGGCGGCCAGCGCGGCTGCCGTGGCATCGCCGTCGTTGATCTCCAGTTGTTCCTTGGCGAAGGAGACCACCAGAATCGAATTCGCAGTCGCCACGCCCATGCACATGATCGAGCCCGTCAACGCCGGAACACTGATATGAGTTCCGGTGAGGAAGAGCATCCACACAATGCCGGCCAGCGCGGCGGGCAGCCCGGCAACAATGATGAACGGATCAAGCCACGACTGGAAGTTGACGACGATCAGCAGATAGACGAGAAGAATCGAGAAGAGCAGCCCGCTCACCAGCCCGACGAAGGACGATCGCATCGTCTGTACCTGGCCGCGCACCACCATGTGCGATCCGCGCGGCAGTTCTTTGCGTGCTTGGCGATTATGGCTCTGATCTTGTCCGCGACGCTGCGCAGGTCGGTCTTGTCGATGTTGCCGTAGATATCGATTACCGGCTGGATGTCGTAGTGCGTCACGGTCGCAAGCTTCCTCGCCCCGCGTGATAGAGGCGAGATTGCCGAGGATCTGAATCGGCTTGCCGCCCATCTGTGCAGCGGGCGTGAACATGCTGAAGTTCGCACTGCTGCTGGGTGCGGCGCTGGCCGTGATCGGTACGCTCTGCAGGTCGCCGAGTGAGTCCAGCGAATACTGCGGCGACTGCGCCGCAATGTTATAGCTCACGCCGTTTTTGGGGTTGAGCCAGAAGGTGGGTTGCGTCTGGAATGAGCCGCTGAGCGCCACCAACAGCGAACCGGCGACATCCCGTTGGGTCAGCCCGATATCCTGCGCGCGCGAACGATCCACGTCGACGAAGAGCCGCGGCTCGTTGAAGGGCTGCTGGATGTGCAGATCGGCCGTTCCCGGAACGTACTTGATCTCCTGCATCAGCTTTTCGGCAAACTCGTGATTGCCGACTTCGTTCTGGCCGATCACCTGAATATCGATCGGCGCCGGCAGGCCGAAGTTCAGGATCTGCGTCGTCATGTCCACCGGCAGCGTGTAGAACGTGACGCCGGGAAACTCCTGCGCCAGCTTTCTGCGCAGATCTTCGACATAGTCATTGGTAGGCCGGTGGTCCTTGGTCAGTGAAACGGTGATATCCGCGTCTGCCGATCCGACCACGCCGGAGTTGCTGTAGGAAAGGTTCAGGCCGGAGTAGGGAATGCCGATGTTGTCGATGATGGTGACGAGCTCGCGCGCCGGGATCTCGCGCCGGATCGCGTTGTCGATCTGGTCGCACAGCCGCGCCGTCTCTTCAATGCGCGTGCCGGTGCGGGCGCGCACGTGCAGCTTGAACTGCCCCGCGTCGACCGACGGGAAAAAGTCCTGCCCCAGCCATGGGTACAGCAGCGCAAAGGAGCCCGCGCAGAAGACGAGAAAGAGAATGAGAAAGACCGCGCTGTGCCCGACTGCCAGCGCCAGCAGCCCGTGATAGAAGTTGCGGAACTGCTCGAAGCGCCGCTCGAAGGCCAGTTGGAAGCGGATGAATGGATTGCGGCTCTGCTGCTTCTGTCTCTCCGCTTCCGCATCATGCTCCATCAGCAGAAACTTCGCCATGGTGGGCACCACGGTGCGAGAAAGAAAATAGGAAGCGAGCATGGCGAAGACCACGGCCTCCGCCAGCGGCACGAAGAGATATTTCGCAACGCCGCCCAGGAAAAACATGGGCACGAAGACGATGCAGATGGAGAGCGTGGAGACGAAGGCCGGGACGGCGATCTGTGCGGCGCCGTCGAGAATCGCCTGCTCGATGCTCCTTGCCCTCTTCCAGATTGCGGTTGATGTTCTCGATCTCGACCGTCGCATCGTCCACCAGAATGCCGACGGCCAGCGCAAGGCCGCCCAGCGTCATGATGTTGATGGTCTCGCCCAGCGCGCCCAGCAGGATGAGCGAGACCAGGATGGACAAGCGGAATCGACACCGCGATGATGAGCGTGGAACGCCAGCTGCCGAGAAAGACCAGGATCATGAAGCCGGTAAGGCAGGCGGCGATGATCGCCTCATGCACTACGCCGGAGATCGCGCCGCGCACGAAGATCGACTGATCGGAGAGCGGCGTGACCTTCAGGTTCGGAGCGTCGATGCGATGCTATGACCGAGGGCAGCTTGTTGAAGATGCCCTTGATGATGTCCAGCGTGGAAGCGTTGCCGTTCTTCAGGATCGTGATCAGCGCGGCGCGCTGGCCGTCGACGCGGACGATGTTGGTCTGCGGCGGGAATCCGTCGCGCACATGGGCAACATCGTGGACGTAGACCATCGCGCCGTTCACCTGGCGGATGGGCAGATCGTTCAAGTCCTTCGATCGTCGTCGGGAGCGCTGTTGGTCTCAACCTGGTATTCGTAGGTGCCGACCTTCATCGTGCCCGAGGGCAGGATCAGGTTCTGATTGGCGATGGTGTTCGTGACATCGCTGGGTGACAGCCCCTTGGCCTGCAGTTGATGCAGATCGAGATCCACCTGCACCTGGCGCTGCTTGCCGCCGTAGGGATAGGGAATCGCCGCGCCGCGAATGGTGACCAGCTGCGTACGGATGAAGTTCAGGCTGTAGTCGTTGAGCTGCTGCTCCGTCAGCCCCTTGCCGGAGACGCCGAGCTGCAGGATCGGGCACGCTCGACGCGTTGAAGTCGATGATGAAGGGCGGCGTGGTGCCTGGGGGAAGCTGCCTGCAGTTGCGCCTGCGAGATCGCGGTCACCTGCGCGATGGCCATCGAGAGGTTGACCTGCGGCTGGAAATAAATCTTCACTACCGCGACGCCATAGAGCGAATTCGACTCGATGTGCTCGATATTGTCGACCGTTGTGGTCAGGGCGCGCTCTGTGATGGTGATGATGCGGTCGACATCTGCTCCGCCGAGAGTCCCTGATACTGCCAGACGATGCTCACCACCGGGATATCGATATTGGGAAAGATATCGACCGGCGTGTTGAGAATGGAGAGCGGACCAATGATCAGGAGCAGCAACGCAAGAACGGCGAAGGTATATGGCCGTCGCAGTGCGAGTCGGACAATCCACATAGGCTTTGGACACTTCCTGTAACGTCGGCGCTTGCGTAGCCGGCTGTTTGAAGCCGCCCGCGATCGTCATCGCGATCGCCTGAGCGGAGACAAGATATTTTTTGAGGGCGCGCGGCGCGAACCTCTTCAGTGTACAAAGCAGTCTGCAACAACAACGGGCCGGCATGGGCGCCGCGGTCACTCGTGTGCCTTTGCCAGCTCTTTGTCTTCTTTCATTGCTGCCGGTACCGCTGCAATTCAGCCCGGCCCGCGACTCGATGCCTGCCCGGAGTGGGAGGCGGCCGCCTGGGACCAACGAAGATCGATCAGGGTGAGTTGCACCTCTGCTCAATGCACCTAGGATGTCGTTGCCGGCCGTTCGATTCAGAAAGGGAGGCAGGCGGCAGGGAATTCTCCCGAGACTACCGGCGGGATAGCCGCCAGGCTGTGACGGAATGGCGCGAACGATGGGGGACCGGGTCATTTCCATGATAGGCGGAAGCAGTGTGGCCTAGGAATGCGATGATGTAAAAAGTTTAAGGAAAGGCCAAGAAACCATTCGTCGCGCCGAGCCGTCCCTAGTCTCATACCGGTCTCACACCTGGATCAGGGCTTGCCGCACGGGCCTTTGAGGAAGACCGTTGGGCGAAGCTCACTCAGACAGAAACTGGAAAGAAGAAAATACTCCATGTCCCCTGCCGCGCCTACCGAACAGGTCCCGACTTCGACTTACGCCTACCGCGTCCCGGCGGCGAATCTCCGGGAGAGAACCCGCAGGAGCCCCGCAAGCGCGGCTGGCTGCGCTGGGTGGTTCTGCTGGTGCTTCTCTCGCTGGCCGGCCTGATCACCTGGCGAACCGTCACCGCGAAGCGCGAAGAGAAGGCCACGGCCGCCCGCAGGCAGCGCGCGATGGCGAACCAGGCGGTGCCGGTGCAGGTCGCGCCGGTCCGGCAGGAGACGGTGCCCATCTATCTCACCGGCCTGGGCACAATCACCCCCTATTACAGCGTCAAGATCATCCCCCGGGTGACCGGCGAGCTCACCAATGTCTACTTCCGCGAGGGACAGGATGTCCGCAAGGGCGCCGAACTGATGACCATCGATCCCCGCCCCTATCAGGCGCGCTGGATCAGGCAAAGGGACAGCTTGGCGCGCGACCAGGCGCAATTGCAGAACAACCAGGCCGAGTTCAACCGGTACAAGGCTCTTTACGATCAGGGGGTTGTTTCCAAGGAGCAGGCGGACACCATGCAGTCCAACCTCGGCCAGTTCGTCGGCGCCATCAAGTCCGACGAGGCGGCGATCGAGGCAGCCCAGTTAAACGTTACTTATTGCCACATCAAGTCGCCGATCGACGGCAAGGTCGGCCTGCGGCTGGTCGACCCCGGAAACCTGGTCACCGCGAATACCACGCAAACCCTGATCGTCAATCAGTTCCGGCCCATCGCCGTCTACTTCACGCTTCCGGAAAATCAATTGCAGCGCGTCCTCACCAAGCTGCGGCAGACCACAAGCTGGACGCGATCGCCTTTGACCACTCCGATACGACGCAGTTGGAGAGCGGGCAACTGACGGCTACCGACAACCAGATCGACATCACCACCGGCACCGACAAGCTGAAAGCGGTCTTCGCGAACACGGACGAGAAGCTGTTTCCCAACCAGTTCGTGAACGTTCACCTCGTGCTCGAGCAGCGGAAAAACACCATCGTCGTGCCTGCGGCAGCCGTCCAGCACGGCACAGACAATGACTATGTCTGGCTCGTCAAGCCGGCAACGAATTCGGATTCGCCCGCAGCAGGCAAGATGACAGGCGCGAGCCAAAAGCCGGTGACAACAGCGCGGCGAATGAGAGCAATACCCGGCGGCAGCCCCGGAAGCGGCACGGTCGTCATGCAGCCGGTGGATATCGACACCACTCAGGGCTCGATGGTGATCCTGAAGAGCGGCCTCGAAGCCAATCAGGAGGTTGTCGTCGACGGCGCGGACAAGCTGCAGAACGGCAGCCAAGGTCTCCACCACCGCATCGCATCCATCGCGTACAGAAAAAGCAGCCACAGCAGCAATTAGGTCCGTCGTGAGTCCATCTCGCATCTTCATCCTGCGGCCCGTGGCCACCTCACTTCTGATGGTGGCCATTCTGCTCGCGGGCTTTGTTGCCTACCGGCAACTGCCGGTCTCCGCGCTTCCGGAAGTCGACTATCCCATCATCCAGGTGGTCACGTTCTATCCGGCGCCAGTCCGGATGTCATGTCCTCCGCCGTGACCGCGCCGCTGGAGCGCCAGTTCGGCCAGATGCCGGGCCTGAACCAGATGACCTCCACCAGCTCCCAGGGTGGCTCGGTCATCGTTCTGCAGTTCAATCTGACCGAAGACATCGACGTTGCCGAGCAGGAGGTGCAGGCCGGCATCAACGCGGCGCAAAGCTTCCTGCCCACCGGCCTGCCCAATCCGCCGATCTACAGCAAGGTGAACCCGGCCGATCAGCCGGTGATGACGCTCGCGCTGACCTCCGACACCATGCCACTGCACCAAGGTCGAGGATCTGGCCGACACCAACATGGCGCAGAAGATCTCTCAGGTCTCCGGCGTTGGCCTGGTGTCCATTGCCGGTGGCCAGAAGCCGGCCGTCCGCATTCAGGCAAATCCCGGCGCAGCTTGCCTCCTACGGCATCAGTCTGGAAGACCTGCGCACCGCGGTGAGCGCCGCCAACGTGAACACCGCCAAGGGCAACCTGAACGGCACGCGGCAGTCGTACACCATCGGCGCCAACGACCAGCTACTGACCTCCGCGCGACTACAGGCCCATCGTCATCGCCTATCGCAATGGCGCGCCGGTGCGCATGTCCGATGTGGCGGACATCATCGACGGCTCGGAAAACACCATGCAGGCGGCGTGGATGAACCGCGACGCCGGCCGTCATCGTGAACGTGCAGCGGCAGCCCGGCGCAAACATCATCGCGGTCGTCGACCGCATCAAGACCATCCTGCCGCAGCTCCAGGCTCAGCCTGCCGGCGTCGATCAAGGTCCAGATCCTCACCGACCGCACGGAGACCATTCGCGCCTCTGTGAACGATGTGCAGTTCGAGCTGATGCTCACCATCGGGCTGGTCGTGATGGTGATCTTCCTGTTCCTGCGCATCCTCGCCGCCACCATCATTCCCAGCGTCGCCGTGCCGCTCTCGCTGGTCGGCACCTTCGGCATCATGTACCTGCTGGGGTACAGCCTGAACAATCTCACGCTGATGGCGCTTACCATCTCGACCGGCTTCGTCGTGGACGACGCCATCGTCATGATCGAGAACATCTCGCGCTACATCGAAGATGGGCGAAGACCCGCTTGCCGCCGCGCTCAAAGGCGTCGGAGCAGATCGGCTTCACCATCGTCTCGTTAACCGTCTCGCTCATCGCGGTGCTTGATCCCGCTGCTCTTCATGGGCGATGTCGTCGGCCGCCTCTTCCGCGAATTCGCCATCACTCTCGCCGTCACCATCCTCGTCTCGGCGGTCGTCTCGCTGACCCTGACGCCGATGATGTGCGCCAAGCTGCTGAAGCATCAAGCCGGAATCCCAGCAGAACCGTTTCTATCGCAAGTCGGAGCAATTCTTTGACTACGTGATCGGCCTCTACGGCAGAACGCTGCAGTTTGTTCTGCGCTACCGCTTTACCACGCTGATGGTCACCATCGGCACCCTGGTCCTCACGCTGTTCCTGTACGTCATCGTCCCCAAAGGCTTTTTCCCCATCGAGGATACCGGGCGTCATTCTCGGCATCTCCGAGGCGCCGCAGACGGTCTCGTTCGCCAGCATGGCGCAGCGCCAGCAGAAGCTTGCCGACGTCATCCTGAAAGATCCCGACGTCGCAAAGCCTCTCTTCGTTCATCGGCATCGACGGCACCAATACGACCATCAACAGCGGCCGCATCCAGATCAACCTCAAGCCGCTGGCGCAGCGCCAGCGATCGCGTGCCCGATATCATTCAGCGCTTGCAGTCCAAGCTGAAGAACGTCGAGGGCATCACCCTCTATATGCAGCCGCTGCAGGACCTCACAGTGGCGGATGCCGTCAGCCGCACACAGTATCAGTACTCGCTGGAGAGCGCCGACGCGAATGAGCTGACCACCTGGACCAACGAACCTGGTAGAGAACTGCGCAAGCACCCCGCAGCTTACCGACGTCGCCAGCGACATGCAGAACAAGGGCCTGGAGACCGATCTGGTCATTGACCGCGATACCGCGTCGCGCCTGGGCAGTGCAGATGTCGACCATCGACAACGTGCTCTACGACGCCTTCGGCCAGCGTCAGGTCTCCACCATGTATCACGCAGCTCAACCAGTACCACGTGATCCTGGAGGTGCAGCCGAACTTCCAGTTGGATCCCGGCTCGCTGAGCAGCCTCTATGTGGCCTCATCCACCGGCACACAGGTTCCCCTCAGCACCTTCGTCAAGGTCCAGTCCACCAATACCCCGCTCTCCGTTGATCACCTTGGACAGTTTCCCGGCGAGCACCATCTCGTTCAATCTCGCTCCGGGCGCCTCATTGGGCGACGCGGTGAAGGTCATCAATCAAGTGGAGACCAACCTTGGCATGCCCGCCACCGTCAACGCGAGCTTTCAGGGCACCGCCAAGGCGTTCGAAGCATCGCTCACCAACGAGCCGATCCTCATTCTCGCCGCGCTCATCACCGTGTACATCGTGCTGGGCGTGCTCTATGAGAGCTACATCCATCCGGTCACGATCCTTTCCACGCTGCCCTCCGCCGGCGTCGGCGCCATCCTTGCGCTGCTGCTCTTCCGCATGGACCTCAACGTGATTGGCATCATCGGCATCATCCTGCTGATCGGCATCGTGAAGAAGAACGCCATCATGATGATCGATTTCGCGCTGGATGCCGAACGGCACGGCGGCAAGGACTCCGAGGAGGCCATCTACGAGGCCTGCCTGCTGCGCTTTCGGCCCATCATGATGACCACCATGGCCGCGTTGCTCGGCGGTCTGCCGCTCGCGCTCGGCACCGGCATGGGATCGGAGCTGCGCAAGCCGCTCGGCATCACCATCGTGGGCGGACTCATCGTCTCCCAGGCGCTCACCCTCTACACCACTCCTGTGGTCTATCTCTACTTCGATCGCTTTGCGCAGCGGCTCAGCCGGCGGCGCGCCCGTATCTCCGCGCGGCGCCCCACCGAGCACACGGTCTCGGCGGACTAGGGAGACAGCGCGCCCATGCATATCTCCGCCCCATTCATTCGCCGGCCGGTTGCCACCTCGCTGCTCAGCGTGGCGCTCCTGCTGGGTGGTGCCGTGGGCTATGTTCTGCTTCCGGTGTCGTCCCTGCCGGAGGTCGAATTCCCCACCATCAATGTGCAAGCGCAGTTGCCCGGCGCCAGCCCGGAGACAGCCGCCTCGGCCATCGCAACACCCCTTGAGCGTCAGTTCGGTCGCATCGCCGGCGTCACGGAGATGACCTCGTCCAGCACGCTCGGCGGCAGCAACATCACGTTGCAGTTCGATCTCAATCGCAACATCGACGGCGCTGCGCGCGACGTGCAGGCTGCCATCAACGCGGCGCGCGCGCAACTGCCTGCCAACCTGCCGCAAAACCCGCGTTTCTATAAGTCCAATCCGGCGGATGCGCCCATCATGATTCTGGCGCTTACCTCCGATCAGCTGAGCCGGCCGGAGATCTATGACGCCGCGGACTCTGTGCTGCAGCAGAAGATCTCCCAGGTACCGGGCGTGGGCGAGAGCTTCGTCGGCGGCGGCGCCAGCCCCGCTGTTCGTGTCGAGGCCAACCCTATGCAGCTCAGCTCCTATGGCATCGGGCTTGAGTCGCTGCGGACCACGCTCGGCGCGGTGAACCAGAACATGGCCACCGGCTACTTCCGGAACAGCCAGCGGATCAGCAATATCAATACCAACGACCAGCTCTTTCAGGCCCGCAATTACGCGCCGCTTGTCGTGGGCTATAACCCGGCAACCGGCGCAGCCGTGCGGCTGGAAGACGTGGCTTCGGTCATCGATTCCACCTCAAACCTCTACACATCCGGTCTGGCCAACGGCAAACCCGCCGTGCTGATCATCATCTTCAAGATCGCCGGCGCCAATGTCATCGAGACGGTGGATCGGCGTCAAGGCCGCGCTGCCCTCGCTTGAGGCATCCATCTCGCCCCTGATCCACACCAGCATCGTGATGGACCGCACCGTCACCATTCGCGCCGCGATTCACGACGTGGAGATCACGCTGCTGATCTCCATCGTGCTGGTCATCGTTGTCGTCTTCGTATTCCTGCGCGACGTGTGGGCCACCATCATTCCCAGCGTCGCGGTGCCGCTGTCGCTGGTGGGCACCTTCGGTGTCATGTATCTGCTGGGCTACACCATGGACAACCTGTCGCTGATGGCCCTCACCGTCTCCACCGGCTTTGTGGTGGACGACGCGATCGTCGTGCTCGAAAACATCACGCGCTATCTCGAACAGGGCATGACGCCGTTCGATGCCGCCATGAAGGGATCGAAGGAGATTGGATTCACCGTGCTCTCCATGAGCACGTCGCTCATCGCCGTCTTCATCCCTATTCTGCTGATGGGCGGCATCGTCGGCCGCCTCTTCCGCGAGTTCGCGGTCACCCTCGCGGTCGCGATCGCGGTTTCGCTCGTCGTCTCGCTCACCACCACGCCCATGATGTGCGCGAAGTTTCTCCGTCAGCACCATCCGAGCGAGCGCAGCCGCGCGTATCTCCTTGGCGAGCGATTCTTCAATGGATTGCTGGCCGGCTACGATCGCGGCTTGCGCTGGGTGCTGCGCCATCAGACATCTGATGCTTCTGATTACGGTCGGCACATCTGGCACTGAATGTCTATCTCTACATCATTGTGCCCAAGGGCTTTTTCCCGCAGGAGGATACCGGCCGGCTGGCGGTGCGGCGCGCGCATCGCAGGACATCTCTTTCGACGCGATGAGCGTGAAGCAGGCGCAGCTCGCGGAGATTGTGCAGAAAGACCCCGGAGTGGATATGTGCTGGCCTTTGCCGGCAGCGGCGGCGGCGGCGCCACCACCAACGTCGGCCGCATGTTCATCTCCCTCAAGCCGCTCAGCGAGCGCAAGGCCACGCCGACCAGATCATCAATCGCCTGCGCGGAAAGCTATCCCACATTCCCGGGTGCAGTTGTTCCTGCAGGCTTCACAGGACATCCGCGTGGGCGGCCGCTGGCAGCGATGCGCAGTACCAGTACACGCTGCAGGACGCAAACCTGGACGAACTGAACGAATGGGCGCCCAAGCTGCTGGACAAGATGAAGACCATGCCGGAGCTGCGCGATGCTCCACCGACCAGCAGGAGAACGGGCTGGAAGCCAGGCTCATCGTCGATCGCGACACCGCGTCGCGCCTCGGGTCTCACCATGCAGGCGATCGACAATGTGCTCTACGACGCCTTCGGCCAGCGCCAGGTATCCACCATGTATACCGGGCTCAATCAGTACTACGTCGTGATGGAAGTGGATCCCAATACCAGCGCGATCCGGACTCGCTGAAGGGCATCTATATCCGTTCGTCCAACGGCACCAACGTGCCGCTCTCGGCGATCTCGCATTTCGAGCTGCGTCGCACCGCGCTTGCGGTGAATCACTCGGGCCAGTATCCGTCGATCACGCTGACCTTCAATCTGGCGCCGAACGTGGCCCTCAGTCAGGCCGTCACGGCGCTCGACAGAGCGAAGCAGCAGATGGGCATGCCCAGCAGCATCCAGGCCGCGTTCTCCGGCACCGCCGCAGGCCTTCCAGTCGTCGCTGGCCATCGGAGCCGCATGCTCATCCTCTTCGCTCTGGGTACCGTCTACATCGTGCTCGGGCATTCTCTACGAGAGCTGGGTTCACCCCATCACGATCCTCTCCACGCTGCCATCGGCGGGCGTCGGCGCCTTCCTCGCGCTGCTGCTCACCCACACAGACCTGAGCGTTATCGCGATGATCGGCATCATTCTGCTGATCGGTATCGTGAAGAAGAACGCGATCATGATGATCGATTTCGCGCTTGCCGCCGAACGCGAGGAAGGCAAGTCGCCGGAGGCCGCCATCTACGAAGCCTGCCTGCTGCGCTTCCGCCCCATCATGATGACCACCTGCGCTGCGCTGCTCGGCGGCTTGCCGCTCGCACTCGGCACCGGCACCGGCTCGGAATTTCGCCAGCCCCTCGGCATCACCATCGTCGGCGGCCTGATCGTCTCCCAGATGCTGACGCTGTTCACCACCCCCGTGGTCTACCTGGTCTTCGACCGCATCCGCCTCGCCTTCATCCCCGGTCACAAGGATCGCTGGGTCAGCGTAGAGCAGCACGGCGACTAACTCAGATCGTCGCGAACACGCGTGTCCTGCGCAGCCGAAAAATGAGCGGCTAACCGGCTTCTCGGCTAACCGCAAAGTTACTCTGCCCGCAGCGCCTCGACAGCGTTAACCCTTGCGGCGCGAGCCGCGGGAACAGCCGAAGCCATTACCGCGGCAGCCAGAATCACGAATGCTGACACCAGGAACGCAGGCATTCCAGGCGGATGTACCTCGGCAATGTAGCGGCCAATTCCCCGCGCAAAGACAAACCCGAAAATCGCACCGGCACAAACGCCGATGCTGGCAATGGTCAGCCCCTGACGCAGCACGTCGGTAAGAATATCCCGCGGCTGCGCGCCGAGCGCCATGCGAATGCCGAACTCGCGTGTGCGGCTGCTGACGGAGAATGCGAGCACACCTGCCACGCCCACCACGGAAATCAGAAGCGCGACTGCGGCGAACCCGCCGAAGACGACCGCGTTCAGCTTGTCCGGCGTCATCACCTCGGCACGAATATCCTCGAGTGTGCTCGCTTTCTCGATCGGCTGCTCCGCAGAGATTTCGTGAATGGTGCGCGTGATAGCCGGTACCAGTGCGTACGGATCGCCTGCCTTGGCGCGCACAAAGAGACGTCCCTGCCACCCCTCCTGATCGGTCGGCTGATACACCGTCATCATCGGCGAAGGGATGATGTTCTCATCATCCACATCCGGCACGACGCCTACGATCCGCCGCGGCTCCATGCTGATCCCGACAAACTTCATCACGCCGTCCGTCCAACGCAACTCCCGGTTGAGTGCCTGCTGGCCGGGAAAGAGGGTTTGCGCAAGGCTCTGGCTCACAATGACGACGCGCTCGCTGCCGTTCTTGTCCGAGTCTCTGAAGTCGCGTCCTTCGAGCAGGGGCAAGCCCAATGTGTCGAAGTAGCCCGGTGAGACCGACCGGAACTTCGCGCGCCAGTCCTCCAACCCATTCTTGCGCACGGCTCCCTGTGCCGCAAACATAAAGCTGATGTTCAGGCCCTGATCGTCGCGCCAGGGCGCGCTGAAACCGGTCGAAACCCTGGCCACCCCGGGCAACGTGCTCACGCGGCGCTGCACCTCGTGATAAAAATCCTGGACCTGCTGTGGCGTTCGTCCATAGCTCAAGACGGGTAAGTTCACGGCCAGAACATTCGAGGTGTCAAAAGGCGGACGCGTGTTTTCAAGCGAGTACAGAGTGCGCATCAAAACCGCCGCTCCCGTCAGTAACAGAAATGAGGCTGCAATCTGCATCACCGCGAACATGCGCAGCCGCTTGCTGCTGCCTCCCGTGCTGCTGCGCGTTCCACCACTCATAAGACTTGCGCTCAGCTGCGTGTTGTTCGAGGGCAGCCGCGGAATAAACGCCAGGAACACTGCCGCCACCAGCGCCAGCACAATGCCGGACCCAACCAGCGTGGAATCGAGTGTCAGCCCATCCGCCCGAACCGAGTATCGTGCCGCATAGCGCCCCAGCACAGCGACCATGGGCCACGCAAGCATCAGGGCTGCCAGAACTCCACTGCCGCAGAGCACAAAGCTTTCCGCCAGAAGGGAGCGTCGCAACGCCGCAGTGCTGGCTCCCAGAGCTGAGCGCACCGCCAGCTCCGATTCGCGCCGTACCGTTCGCGCCAGCACCAGGTTGGCGACATTAGAACAGGCGATCACAAACAGTAGCCCTGAGGCCGCGAACAGCACCCAGAGGACAGTATTGGCACGCGCGTTGATCTGTTCATGCATGCGCTTCGCGTCGATTTGGAAGTGATCCGCAGGCTTGTATACCTCAGGATGCGCGGCGGTCATCGCTGCGTAGCGCGTGCGCAGCTCCGCTCGTGCCCCGTCGAGCGTCGCTCCCGGCGCAAGCCTTGCGAAGACCTCGGTCATGCGATGCTCGCGTCCCGTAACCATGGTCGCGGAGAGATGATGCGGGCTGGTCACGACATTGGCGATGAACTCGGTCGCCACTGGATACGGTACCGAGGGCTCGAGCACTCCCACGACGGTCGCATTCCGCGCCCCCTCGAAGCTCTCCAGCCGCACCGTCTTGCCAAGCACCTTTGGATCCGCGTGCAGCGACTCTTTCCAGAATCGATATGTCAGCACGATCGCGCCCGCAGCGTTGGGGCCGTCGTCGGATGTGCTCAACAGCCGGCCCAGCACCGGGCGCAGTCCCATCACCTCGAAGTAATGGCCGTCCACCACGCCGGCAGGAATCTCGCGCGGTGTGCCCAGTCCCACGACGGTGAAGTTGATGGTGGAAAAGGTGCCCAGTTCCGTAATCGTCTTCAGGTCCTTGCCCAGGTCGCTGATCTCGGGAACGGAAAAGGTCGAGTTATCGTTGCCGATGCCGGGCGCACTTTGCCGCAAGTAGAGCAGGCGGTCTTCGTCGCGATTCGCGAGCGGGCGCAACAGCACGGCACGCACCACGCTGAAGATGGCGGCGTTGGCTCCAATGCCCAGCGCCAGCGTGAGAGCCACGGTGGCCCACAGCGCACGAACGCGCCAAAGAGACCGCACAGCAACGTTCAAATCGCGAAGAAACGACATTTGTTTTCTCCCTCTGCCCATTTGTCGATTGACGGAGTCGGAATTCGACATTCCCCGCAAACTTTTTTCGCAGCAACGACTGCGAGAGGCGCGTCGCGGCTTCTCGTAGTCTGGCAGCTCCATCCCCACCAGCCAGGGGCCCGTCACTCTGGTTTTCGTGTTTGAGCCCCGTCCAGGATTGTAGTGCCGGTCTGGGGGCATACGCATCGCGACCCGGATCGCCGTCCGGATCGCCTCCGGAGCGCAGCCTGCTCGCCCTCTCCGGACCACATCATGCAATGGCAAAGGGCGGCGCAATGCGCCGCCCCTGTCTCATTCCGCAGAATTCCTTACCGCGCGAAAGACTGCTCCAGCAAATGCGCCGAGTAGCTGGCCTTCTTCTCCGGATAGTAAGCATTCGAGACATACTGCTCCAGCATCCGCTGCGTATTGAAGAACGACCCGTTCATCGCGATGGTCGTCTGCATCAGCTTCCGCCATCCCTGCTTGTCCTGGTAGTAGAGCGGCAGGATCTTCGCTTCCAGCTTGTCATAAAGGCTGGCAGCCTCGTCCTCGGCGTCCTCGTGATCGTCGATCGCCCATCCCGTCACGCCTTCAATGCAGCCTTCGATCCACCAGCCATCCAGGACGCTCAGGCTGGGCACGCCGTTCAGTGCCGCCTTCATGCCGCTGGTGCCGGATGCCTCGTAAGGCCGCAGTGGATTGTTCAGCCACAGATCCACGCCGCCGGTAAGCAGTGCGCCCAGCCGCCACTCATAGTCGGCCAGATAGATGATGTGCAGCGAGCCGGAGGTCAGTCGCTGCGCTTCTTCAAAAACGTGCCGGATGATCTGCTTGCCCGGCTCATCCGCAGGATGCGCTTTGCCCGCGTACAGGACCTGCAGGCTGCCAACGTTTCGCGCGATGCCCGCCAACCGCTCCGCGTCGGTAAAGAGCAGGTCGCCCCGCTTGTAGGTGGCAACACGGCGTGCAAAGCCGATAGTAAAGACATCCTCGCGCAGTTTGAGCGACGTGCGCTTTTCAACTTCCGCGAGCAGCAGACGCTTGCCGTCCGCATGTGCTCCCTCAATCTCCTCCTGCGGGATGTCGATGGAGTAGCGCAGGTGCATGTTGTCCTCGCGCCAGCGCGGCAAATGCTTGTCGAAGGTCGCCTGCATGGCCGGCGCGGTCCAGGTGCCTGCGTGGACGCCATTGGTAATCGCAGCGATGTCATATTCGGGAAACATCTCGCGGCTGACCTTGCCATGCTGCATCGCTACGCCGTTCACGAAGCGCGAGAGGCGCAGCGCAATGTAGGTCATGTTCACCATGCCATCGTGGCATCCGCCGACACGCTCCACCGCCTGTGTCGTTTCCGTGCCCAGGATGCGGTTGGCCTGCTCCATGGAGAAGCGGTCATGCCCGGCAGGCACGGGAGTATGCGTCGTGAAGACGCAATGTTGGCGCACCGCATCCAGATCGCGATCCTGCGCCATCGAAAGCGCTCCGCCGCCCAGCGTCTTTTCCAGCAGCGCGATCGTCAGCAGCGCGGCGTGTCCTTCATTCATGTGGTACACGCTGATGTCGTAGCCCAGCGCATCCAGCATCCGCAGGCCGCCCATGCCCAGCACAATCTCCTGCGCCAGGCGGTAGTTCGTGTCGCCGCCATACAGGCTGTCGGTCAGGGTGCGATCGTACGGATCGTTGCCGTCCAGATCGGTGTCCAGCATGTAGATAGGGATGGTGTGGCCGGTGACCCCCTCCATGTCATAGCGCCAGGCGCGCACATGCACCGGGCGTCCCTCAATGGTCACAACAACGTGGGGTTCTTCCTGAGGAAGTCGCGCCTCTGGACTCCACGACTGGACCTCCTCGGTCTGCATGCCGTTTGCGTCCAGAATCTGCCGGAAGTAGCCCTTGCGGTGCACCAGCGTCACCGCCGCCAGGGGGAGTCCCATGTCCGCCGCGGAGCGCAGCGTATCTCCGGCGAGCACGCCCAGACCTCCGCTGTACGTCGGCATGCTGGGCTCGATCGCGATCTCCATGGAGAAGTAGCCCACCATGCCTTCGCTGGCGGCTAGATGCACTGCATTCAGGTTTCCGGATTTCAATCTCTCATCCATCGAGCAAAAAACTCCTCCATGCCTCTCAAAGCAAACGCTTCGTACGCTATCAGACACTGATTCGCTAGTTTTGTCGTGAGATGCGCAATGGTTTGCGCAAGTCGCATGTCCCGGCGAGTTTTGGCGTTACCAATCCCACCGGGTTATCGGTGGAAGTGGGCGTATTTTATCAACCGCGCCCCACAAATGAAATCGTTTACGCGTGCGACTTCCGTATCAAAGGCCGTTGTCAAACGGGGTACCGTTCGTGGACCGCATCCCCCATTCGCCCTCCGACCCGCTTCCAAATAGTGTGGTTTGACCCCGTTAGCGTGTCTGACCCGCGCTGTGGAAATGTGCATTGCCGGAGACGCGCTCTGACACTTCTGCTAATTCTCATCCGGCAGCAGCTTCATCTGCGGCTGCAGCGCGTCGATCGCGTCCAGCGTGCGTCCCGCGATCGCCTGCAGGTCGCCATTAATTCCTTCACTCGCCTTCAGCACCAGTTCCAACTGCTTTTCGCGCTTGGCCCACTGCCGCTCCATAAACTTGCGCTCCTGGTCCAGATCGCCGCGCATGTCCGTGAACTTCTCCGCAATGGTCTCCACACGATGGCGAAACTGCGGCCCGGTGAGATAGGTGTAGACTTCCTGCGCTTTGGTCTGCTCGCCTTCACCTGCGCGCCGCACGCGTGCCAGTTCGATAAGCGCCTGGCGCAGCGCTACCGCGACCGGCAACGTGCAGGCAAGGCTGCTGACCCACACGCCTTCGAGCTGGTCGAAGAGCGTGATCTCGCGCGGCAGCGTCTGCGTGGCCAGCGCGGCCATCTCCGCACCGGCAGCGCGTTGGTCGCCGCGTAGTTTTGCCAGCCACCCGGCAGACCAGTTCTGCGTCCGCTTGAACTCCCACAGGATAGTGCCGCAGGGCTGGCCCGCTGCATCGCGCACCATGTGCAGCAGGTCGCCGCCGAACTGGCCCTTCGGAACAGGCTGGATATCGTCCATGGGGAAACGCGTGCGCAGTTGCTGCTCCGCCTGCACTTCCAGCACTTCACCCTGCGCCTGCTGCGAGCCCTGCTCCGCCTTGCGCTTCAACTCGTCGATCTGGCGCCGCAAACCCTGGATAGCTTCGTCCTTGTCCCGCACCTGGAGCCCCATCTTCTCCTCTGCCTGGGATTGAGCCTGCCTGCGGACCGCATCCAGCTCCTGCTGGACCTGCTTTTCCACCTGAAGCTTCAGTTCCCGGCGCTCATCATCCAGTGCGCGCTTCTGGCGCAGAAAATCGGCTTCCTGCTCCTGCGCAGCCTTCAATTTTCCGGTCAGCGACTCCAGCCGCGCATCCCGATCCTTCAACTCGCCGGCCTGCCGCTCCATTTCCGCGGAAACCTGTCGCTTCGCGCGCTCAGCCTCCTGCGCGGCAAGCTGCTTCCGCTCCGCCTCAAGCCGAACCTGCACCTGCTCAGTCATCTTCCGCTCTGCATCAGCGGCCTGCTTTTCCAATTCGGCAGAGCGATTCGCGACCTCCTGCTCCCGCCCGGCAATCGCGGCCTGCTGCTCCCGCATCTGCTGCTGGTATTTGCGCTCCACGGCAGCGATCAGTGGCGCAGCCAGCGATTCCGTCACCTTCATCTCACAGCCGCATTGCGGGCATTGCATGGTCTGCTCGCCCGATCCCGTTATTGCCGTTTGCATCATCTACACCTCGTTCCCAATACCCGGGTCATCTACCCGATCATTGCGGCTGCCGGGCAAGCAGCTCCAGCGTGTCACACACTCGCGCCAGCCCATCTTCCCGGCGCATCTGCTCCCCGACTTCGGCGGCGCGCCTCGCAAAACGTGAATGTCCAAGGATTCGCCGAATCCGCCGCGCTGCGCGCTCGGTCGTGTACTCCTGTCTCCGAATCACGCCCGCCACGCCCAGCCGCCGCATGCGCCGCGCATTGTCCGGCTGATCATGACTATAGGGCATCACCAGCATGGGCCGACCCGCCTGCATCGCCTGCGCCGTGGTGCCCACACCGCCTTGATGAACGATCAGCGAAGCCCGAGGAAAAAGCTTCGAGTAAGGGGCATAGCGCGCCACGCAAAGCCTCTCAGACTGCGTCTGCGGAATATTTCGTGCATCGCTGCCCACCAGCAAAACACCACGCACACCGGCCATCAGCGCAGCCTGCGCGCTCTGCTCATAGAAGTCACCGGCATCTAGCACCGCAGCCGAGCCCAGCGTGAAGACGACCGGAGGCTCGCCCGCCTGCAGAAACAGCTCGACCTCTTCAGGAAGCTCCTGCTTGCCGGCGTCTCCGTCGTAGAAGACGAATCCGGTGATCTCCGTGTTCGGAGGCCAGTCCGGCTGCGGCTCGCCCAGCAGCGGCGAAAACATCGCCAGCACCCGGCCGGGCGCATGTTTGGCATCGAAGATGACGTTCGCGCCTCGATCCAGCCCCAGCTCCGAGCGGAGTCGGTACACCGGCTCCGCCCAATCGCGGGTGATCCAGCGGGCGAACCGGCTCACCACATGGCCGGTAGCCGGCACGGCGCTCTGCAGCCGCGCCAGCCGCGGATACGGCGGCAGCACCGGCGCATCATAGGCGGAGAAGAATGAGAGCGGCGCCAGCACGTAACTGGCCCAGCGAATGCCTGTCACCTCCGCGACCAGCGGCGCCTGATACGTAAGCTCTCCCGCCAGCATCAGGTCCGCGCCGCCGCCCGCCTGCACGGCGGCCAGCAACTCTTCGTAGCTCTGGCGGATGGCGGGGAAGAGCACGTCGCGCAGCGTCCGCTCCGTGCCCTTGTGGATGTCCATCAGGTCGGCCACCTGCTGCGGGTCATCCGGATTGAGTGTGGGGCCGACCTTCACAAACTCCAAACCCAGCGGCTCGATCTTGGCGCGAAAGATCTCCGGTACAGCAAGCACCGGCGCGTGACCGCGCCGCCGCATCTCGAGCGCAACGGCGATCAGCGGATGCACATCGCCCAACGTGCCGAAGGTAGTAAGCACAATCCGCATCGTCGAGAGCAGCTTAACGGATGCGGCGCCGTTCAGTTAGGTCGTGGATTGAATTGAGAGCAGAGCGCAAACGTCTTCTCCAGATGCTCGATGAAAATGCGAACCTTGGTGGGCATCCGGCGGCTGGCGGGTCGCACGGCAAGGATCGGCACGGTTTGTTCCAAGGGGGCAAGAAGTCGCAGAACGGTGCCTTCTCTGAGTTCTGCGGCGAAGAGCCACGCCGGCGCCTGCGCAATCCCCAGATGTTCCAGAACACCCATCCGCATCTGCTCGATATCGCTGGTGCGAAAGATTCCTGCGGGGACAACGCGCCTGGCGTCTGCTCCGGAGCCAAAGCTCCAGGGCCGCGCGGAGCCCCGCTCCACAAAAAACCACCGCTCGAAAGCGGCTGAGATCGTCCGGTGATTCCGGTGCGCCATGGCGTGTGAGGTATTGAGGCGTGGCGACCAGAATGGTCATTGTCTGAGCGAATCTTCGCGCGACCAGCGTGGAATCTGGAAGATCGCCCGAATGAATCGCCAGATCGAAGCCGTCCTTGATGATGGTGGTCGGACTCTCCGACGCGGCCATCTCGACCGCCATATCGGGGTAGGCCGCAAAAAACGCAGGCAGCTTCGACACCATGTGGAGGCGGGCAAATGTCGGAGGAACGGTCGCACGGATCAGGCCCTTCGGCGCAGTCTGCCCGCGGCCGATCCGTGACGTCGCGCTTTCGAAGTCTTCAAGAATGCGCAATGCGGACTCGTAAAAGTCGCGGCCCGCCTCGGTGAGTGCAAGGGAGCGAGACGTGCGATGGATCAGCTCGGTTCCGAGATCATTCTCGAGCGCGGAAAGCTGTTTGCTGACCGCAGGCTGACCAATTCCACGCTCTTTCGCGACCGCGGAAAAGCTACCTTTCTCAACCACGCGGACGAACATCTGCATTGCGTTGAATCGGTCCAATTGCGGTCTCCGTGTTCCGGTGTGGAATGACTCGGCTGATTCGCGGGCGATTCACTCTTTGAGCTCTCCCGAAATTCGTTTCTCATCCAACGCCATCGATTCCGGTTTGGAATCGATGCTATTCCTCGCGGGCCGCAAATCCGTTCGCAAGAATGACACATCAGATAGCCGTCCCAATGCTCCCGGGAGAAATCGCAGCGATTGAATCTGGGAAATGGCATATCGTTTATCGAAAATATAAGGAGATTCCATGTCTAAGTTGACCAGCAAAGTGGCACTCGTTACCGGCGGCTCCCGGGGCATTGGCGCAGCGATCGCGAAACGTCTGGCCTCGGACGGAGCCAGCGTGGCCATCACCTACGCAAAGGGTGCGGACGCGGCGGCATCGGTGGTGAAAGCCATTGAAGAGGCTGGCGGGAAAGCGATCGCCATCCAGGCGGAGGCCGCTGACGCCGATGCCATCAAGGGCGCGGTAGAAAAAACAGTCGCCACCTTTGGCGGCCTGGATGTGCTGGTAAACAATGCCGGCACCGCCATTCCCAAACCATTTGAGGACACCACGCTGGAGGAGATCGACAGGATGTTTGAGATCAACGTCCGCGGTACCTTCGTCGCGACGCAGGCGGCGCTCAAGCACATCAAGACTGGCGGTCGCATCATCATGATCGGCTCCTGTGTGGGCGAGCGCATGATGACGCCCGGCCTGGTAGCCTACTCGGCCACCAAGGGAGCGGTGAAGATGTTTACCCAGGGATTGTCCAGAGAGGTCGGGAGCCGCGGCATTACGGTCAACAATGTCCAGCCCGGTCCGATCGACACGGATCTGAATCCTGCCGCGGGCGATTGGGCAGCTCCTCAGAAAGCCGCCACAGCCCTCAACCGCTATGGAAGTGTGGATGAGGTCGCCGCGTTGGTATCGTTCGTCGCCGGTCCGGAATCCTCGTACATTACCGGGGCAAGTCTCACCGTGGATGGCGGAACAAATGCCTGAGCCGACGCACACCCTCAGTCCAAGGACCTGAAGGCATCCCTATCGGAGAGCCGGCGGCGCACGGAGCCGGCTCTCCCTGACGGTAGGACCGCGCAATCTCTTCAGGCTTCGTCTCTTCAGGCTTCCGCGTAGCGCATATGGTCGAGATCGGAAATCAGCCCAGGCCCTGTCGGGCGCCATCCCAGCCGTTTCTGCGTTAACGCGCTGGAAGCCCGCATGTCGAAAGCCGCGAACATCCCGAGCCACCCAAAGTGCTCGCCTGCCTCCTCCGGCGACTTGGAGACGACGGGCACCTTCAGGCCCCGGCCGATTGCCTCAGCGATCTCTCGAACCGGCACGCCCTCTTCAGCCACCGCGTGATAGCGCGCTCCCCGATCGCCCTTCTCCAGCGCCAGCCGATAGAGCGGGGCAGCATCGAGCAGGTGCACCGCGGGCCAGCGGTTGAGCCCGGCGCCGATATACGCGGAAACACCTTTCTGCCGAGCGATGGCGATCGCGTAGCTGACGAGGCCTTGCTTGACGCGATCATGAACCTGCGGCAGCCGCATCACCGACACGTTCACGCCCTGCGCCGCCAGCGAGACCGCCGCCGCTTCTGAAGCGCGCGGATACGAGGCGGAAACAGGAGGAGCCGCATCTTCCTCGGTCGCCACGCGGCCCGCCGCCAGGAGTCCGGTTCCGGAAGTGACGATCAACGGGCGATCGGAGCCCACGAGCGTGGCGCCAAGCGCCTCGATCGCGCGCCTGTCCATCTCAGAGTTGGCCGCGAACTTCGAAAAGTCGTGGTTGAAGGCGGTGTGGATCACGCCATCCGCCGCGGCTGCTCCACTGCGCAGGCTTTCGAGGTCTTCCAGATCGCCTCGATGCACCTCTGCGCCGGCGGCGACAAGAGACGTGGCGCCCGCATCGCTGCGAGCAAGGCCCAGAACCTGATGACCCGCCTTGATCAAATCCTGAACAACAGCAGAACCGACAAACCCTGTAGCACCGGTGACGAAAATACGCATTCCGATTTCTCCTTTTCATGACCATGACCGCATGCGCGGCGGGGTCGATAACAAGATGGAGTCAGACGGGATACGATCTAACTAAAGAGTCCGTATTCTCTTCGCGATCGTCCGAAGAGCCTGGGTACTAGCTTATGGATCCGCTATCCGATGTCCTGTCGCTGCTGAAACCGCGAAGTTATATGGCCGGTGGCATTGATGTGGGTGGCGAGCTCTCGATTCGCTTCGGACAGCATGACGGTATCAAGTGCTACGCCGTGGTCTCGGGGGAGTGCTGGCTGTCCGTGGAAGGCGTTCCCGACCCAGTCCACGTCGTGGCGGGCGATAGCTTCCTGCTGCCGCATGGCAGGCCTTTTCACCTAGCAAGCGATCTCACGTTGACGCCGGTCGATGCCCTCACAATTCTTGAGGCCGCGACAAGGCAGGGAGGCATCGCTCTTATCAATGGCGGGGGCGGATGCTGTATCGTCGGCGGCCACTTCGCCTTCAGCGGCAATCATGCCGGCATCCTGCTGGGGGTGTTGCCGCCCATCGTGCACCTCCGGAAAGAATCGGATAAGGCGGCGATGCGCTGGTCTCTGGAGCGGATGAGGGAGGAGTTGCTCGATCCGCAGCCGGGCGCCTCTCTGGTCGCGCAGGATCTCGCACACATGATGCTGGTTCAAGCCCTGCGACTGCATCTGGCGGAAGGGTCGAGAGGTGGCGTGGGGTGGCTCTTCGCCCTGGCAGACAAGCAAATGAGCGCGGCGATCACCGCCATGCATGAATCTCCCGGAGATCGCTGGACATTGCCGAAACTGGCGGAGCATGCCGGCATGTCGCGATCGACCTTTGCCCTGAAATTCAAAGAGACCGTCGGGGCTTCACCCATGGAATACCTGACGCGCTGGCGCATGCTCGTAGCCGGGGACAAGCTGGCGAATTCCAGCGATCCCATCTCCGCCATCGCCCTGTCCCTCGGCTACGACTCCGAAAGCGCCTTCAGCACAGCTTTCAAAAGAGTCATGGGCTCATCGCCGCGGCAATACAGCCGCCGCCAAAATCCGACCTCCCCTTCCCATAGCAAGGTGGAAACCATCCGCGAATCGATTGCAGAACCGGTTGCAAGTTGACACGCGCCGGATCATCCGATTGGGCATGGGGCCAATGCCTCCTCGATGAGGGCGTTGCCCCGTTTCCACCAATTACCAATTGAGGTTTGGCCGCGCCAGCGGTTAGCAAACAAAAGCTGACTTTCAAACTACGCCGTCTTCAATGAACAGTGTCCCGGCGGTTTCCCGACAGATCTTCGGGATTCATTGCCGAAAGAGATTCGAAATTTCCTGTTGCTTTCCAAAAGGAAGGGTGCCATTATTCCTGTTGGAAACCTAAAGGTCAATTCGGTATGAAGGAAAAACCCGACGTCCTGCAAGGAACGCTGGCGCTCATGGTTCTGAAGACACTCGATGTCCTGGAACCGCAGCACGGCTGGGGAATTGCCCGACGCATCGAGCAGATCAGCGGCGATTTGCTGGCTGTCAACCAGGGGACGCTCTACCCCCTTCTGCTCAGGCTCGAGAATGAAGGCTCGATTACCTCCGAGTGGGGCGCATCGGAAAACAACCGCCGCGCGCGCTTCTACCGACTTACCGCCGCCGGCCGGAAGCAACTGCAGGCAGAGACCCGCGATTGGCAACAAACCGCGGCAATCATTGAGCGCTTTTTCAATGTCAGGGCGGAGGATTTGCCATGAAATTCCTGCGACGCTTCTTCATACGCCTGTCGAATTTCGCCATCGATCGCCGTGCCGACCAGCGTCTGCGGGAAGAGATGGCCGAACATCTCGCGCTCCAGACCGAGGAGAATTTGCGCGCGGGTATGTCACCCGCCGAGGCGCGGCGGCGGGCCGTGCTCAAACTCGGGGCGGTCGAAGCGATACGGGAAAAGCATCACGCAGAGCAGACTCTGCCGCTGATCGAGAATCTGCTTTTTGACCTGAAGTATGCGGTTCGGATGTTGGGAAGATCTCCTGGATTTGCGTTCGTTTCGATCGCCACAATTGCGCTGGGCATCGGAGCCACCACCGCGATCTATAGTGTGGTCGACGCCACGTTGCTGCATCCTTTGCCGTATCCAAACCCTGCCGAGCTGGTGCGCATCCAGGACGATCTTTCCGGCGTAGGCGCGCACAACATCGGGATCTCCGTTCCTGAGTGGAGAGATTTGCAGAGCTCCGGGATATTCCAGTCCGTCTCGGTTTCCGGCACCGGCGCAGACGTGAATCTCACCGGCAGTGCACAGCCCGAACGTCTCAGCTACAAGCATGTCTCGCCGAATTACTTCGCGGTCTTCGGTGTAGACGCGCAGTTAGGCCGCACATTTGATCCCCACGATGCTACGCCTGGCTTCAACTTGGAGGCCGTGATCAGCGACGAGCTGTGGCGGAGAGAATTTGGAGCGGACCCGCACATTGTCGGCAAATCTCTGCGACTCGACAACGACGTGTATCACGTCGTGGGCGTGATGCCGCGCGGTTTTCGCGATCTGGGCTCAACCAGCGAGGAAACAAAAACGGAAACGTGGTTGGCGGCTGGCATGGCCGGTCTCCCGTTTCCGCCCCCGCTGCGTGGTACCCGTATTCAGGGTCGCGTAGTCGCACGCCTCAGGCCCGGTCTCTCGATTGCGGCCGCGCAGGCGCACCTCGATGCACTGGTTGAATCGCTGAAAAAACAATATCCGGCGGAGTATCCGGCAGAGGCCGCCTGGACCGTGCGCCTCAGTCCGCTCAGCGAAAGCGTTGTGGGCAGCGTTCGCCAATCTCTCATTCTGCTGTTTGGCGCGGTAGGATTGGTCCTCCTTATCAGTTGCGTCAATGTCGCCAATCTCCTGCTTGCACGGGCTAGCGCGCGAGGACGCGAGATCGCGGTTCGCCAGGCTCTCGGAGCACAGAGGACGCGGCTCATCCGCCAGTTTTTGACGGAGAGTTTACTGCTTTTCCTGCTAGGCGGGTCTACCGGCTTTGCAATTCTCTTCTTCGCGAGGAAGTTTCTGCTGCGGCTTGTTCCGGAGAGCCTCCCGCACCTGAACAACATATCGATCAACTGGGGCGTGTTGGGATTTGCGGTGGCTGTCTCCGTCGCAGCCGGAACCGTCTTTGGGCTTGCCCCCGCCTGGCTTATGAGCCGCTTCGATTTGATCGGTACACTCAGACGGGAAGGCCGCGGATCGATTGGTTCACTTGGACGCGCGCGCGCTCGCCAGATTCTGGTCATCAGTGAACTGGCGCTCTCGCTCGTGCTTATGGTCGCCGCCGGCCTTCTGCTGCGCAGTTTCTGGGACTTGTTCAAGGTGCAGCCCGGTTTCATTCCTGATCGTGTCATGGCCGTTCAGACCTGGCTGCCCGGGCCCAACGACCCCGCTACGGATATCTACCGAACCGCCACCCAGGAATCGGTGTTGCTGCGCGAGATTCTTCGCCGCAGTCGAACTCTGCCGGGCGTCGAAGAAGCGGCCATCGGCGACGAGGCCTCTCTGCCCCTGGGCCACAGCCACCCCAGGCAGCTGCCGCTGATTCGCGAAGGCATCGAGACGATGGATAATCGGGCTCCCGTGATCGATGGTCGCATCGTTTCGCCCGAATACTTTCACCTGTTGGGCATGTCGCTCGAGCGCGGTCGTCTTTTCAACGACCAGGACCTCGAAAATACGCCTCAGGTTGCAGTCATCAATCAGGCCGCCGCTCGCACCTACTGGCCAAACCAGGACCCGCTTGGCAAACGCGTCCGTTTGCGCTTGGATAGCCGCGAGCCGTTGAGCTCTGCCACGCCAGCGTGGACCACGATCATCGGCGTGATCGCGGATGCCCGTACAGAATCGTTGGCGGACTTGGCTGTTCCGCAGATCTACCGCAGCGTGTACCAGCGCCCGGCCAAAGACCTGGCAATTTTTCTTCGCGGACAACCTGATCCCAGCGCCATCACGGCACAGGTGCGGGAGCAGGTCCAGTCCATCGATGCGACACTTCCAGTCTTCCATGCAGAGACGCTGGATCACGTACTCGCTACCTCGCTTTCCGTGAGGCGATTCTCGATGGAAATGCTGGGAGGTTTTGCGGCCACTGCCTTGCTGCTCGCCGGACTTGGAATCTACGGGACTATTTCTTATATGGTGAATGAACAGAGACGTGAGATTGCTATTCGTCTTGCGCTGGGAGCTCAAAGAGGCAATATCCTCAGGATCGTCCTGCGCCGGGGATTCGCCTTGGCCGCCGGCGGCGCCGGGCTGGGTGTGGCCGGTGCGCTCATCGTCTCTCATCTCATGGCCGGACTGCTCTACGGCGTGCCGCCTACCGATCTGCCCACCTTCGCCGGCGTCACCCTGGTGCTGAGCGCTGTCGCACTCGCCGCCAGCTACATCCCAGCTCTGCGCGCCATGCGCCTCGATCCAATCACTACACTCCACTCCGAATGACTTCTTGGCAATATCGGCTTTTTCGGGGGACACATCCTCTGGACGGGTATGGGTGAATTCACCAGCACCGGGGGATTCTCGCGTGTCGCGAAATCGCCAAATGCGCTCATTGAGCTTCGTCGAAGCTCAACACCTTCGGCGTTTGCTCCCGAGTCACGAACTAACCGGAATTGAATTCAGATCAGGAATCATCCCTCACGAACATGCTGGGATCGGCGGACATCGAGACTCGGCAGGCCCGCACTATTCCCAAACTGAAACTCGATCCAGCCTCCGTGCGCACCGGAAGCAGAAACGCACCGGAAATGATGCGAAATGACGACTTTAGGCGGGGAGCCCTACTTAAACCTCGCCGAATCAAAAGCTTGGGAGCGCAACGGGAACCCCTCCCGGCGGGGAGGGATACAGTTATCTTCCCGTGATAACGAAGCGATGATTTGCATTCCGCGGCTCCGCCCCCACAAATCTGGCAGTGAGCGACCAGAGGGAGCGAACCGCGCAGAGCGCGCCGCCGGCGCGTACGCCTCGGACGGCCAGTCCGTTTCTATACTGGAAGCGATGCGGAAACTCGATCGCTCCCGCCAGTTGCAACAGCGTGCCGAACAACTCCTGCCCGGCGGAGTCGATTCGCCGGTCCGCGCCTTTCGCGCCGTGGGCGGCGATCCGCCCTTCGTCGTGCGCGCCGAGGGCGCGCATCTATGGGACGCCGATGGCAACCGCTACATCGACTACTTTGGCTCCTGGGGCCCGATGATCCTGGGTCACGCCTTCCCCCCGGTGGTGGAAGCGATCCAGCAAACGGCGGCACGCTCCGCCAGCTTCGGCGCCTCCACTCCATCCGAGGGCGACCTGGCGGAGCTCATCACGCAGGCTGTGCCGTCGATCGAGAAGCTGCGCTTCGTCTCCTCCGGCACTGAGGCGACGATGTCGGCGATCCGGCTGGCGCGCGCGTTCACCGAGCGCAAATACATCATCAAGTTCGAGGGCTGCTATCACGGCCACGCCGACGGCTTGCTGGTAAAGGCCGGCTCGGGCGTGGCGACATTCGGCATCCCCGGTTCGGCGGGTGTGCCGGAGGAGATTGCGCACTTCACCCTGGCGCTGCCCTACAACGACATCGCGGCAGTGGAGGCGGTGATTGCGGCACGGCCGAACCAGATCGCAGCCGTCATCCTGGAACCGGTGGCCGGCAACATGGGCTGCGTAGCGCCAGAACCCGGCTACCTGGAAGCGCTCCGCGAACTCACGACACGCGAAGGCGCATTGCTGATCTTCGACGAGGTGATGACCGGCTTCCGCGTGGCGCATGGCGGCGCACAGCAGCTTTACGGAATCACGCCGGACCTGACCTGCCTGGGAAAGATCATCGGGGGTGGCCTGCCCTGCGGCGCCTTCGGCGGACGCGCCGAGATCATGAATCTGCTCGCGCCGCTCGGGTCCGTCTACCAGGCCGGGACGCTCAGCGGC
Source organism: uncultured Acidobacteriaceae bacterium (assembly GCA_963750845.1). Lineage (GTDB taxonomy): Bacteria > Acidobacteriota > Terriglobia > Terriglobales > Acidobacteriaceae > KBS-83. Next base: position 96,850 of record CAVVSP010000024.1, on the reverse strand, counting down.
AATCCGCTTGCGATGGCAGCGGGCATTGCGACGCTCGAACATCTCGCGAAACATCGCGAAGCAGTCTACGGCCAAATCGAATCGGCGAGTCGCCTGGTGGCTCAGGGCGTCGCCACGGTGCTGTCCGAAGCAGGCATTCCGGTGACGACCAATCGCGTGGGTGCGATGTGGACGTGGTTCTTCACGAAGGAGCGCGTCGTCGATTTCACCACGGCCGCGGTGTCGGACACAGCGCGCTTCGGCGTCTTTCACCGCGCCATGATGGATGCGGGTGTATGGCTGCCTCCGTCGCAGTTCGAAGCACTGTTTCTCGGCACAGCGCATACAGCCGAGGTGATAGACGCGACGGTGGATGCCGCCAAACACGCGGTGGTTTCGTTGCAGGAGGCACAGCCGGCCCGCTGAACCGGCTGTACTAGAAGGCAGGCTTTTCCCACTCGGAGAAGACGAACTCCTTCAGGTCCTTCCGCTGCCGGGGCGAAAGCTCCGACTTGCGCGGTCCTTCTGGCAATGTCTCCGGATTGCCCAGATAGCCCACCGCCGTAACCGCAACGGTCTCGAAATCGTCCGGGATGTTGAACAGCGCCTGAGCTTTCTCGTGGTCAAAGCCTGCCATGGAATGCGAGTGCAGGCCGAGCGCTGTAATCTGCACGCCAAAGTTCGCCATGGCCGCGCCAGTATCGTGCCAGAAGTGGCGATTGATCTGGCCGTTGTGTGCAAAGTGCTTGCGCGCAACAGACAGGATGAGCACCGGGGCGCTTTTGGCCCAGTCCTGATTGAAGGGCACCAGGGAGTCGAGGATCTTCTGATAGGTCGGGTCGCCGCGATGCCCGACCAAGAAGCGCCAGGGCTGCTCGTTATAGGAAGACGCGGCCCAGCGCGCCGCTTCGAAGCCCTTCTTCAAATCCTCGGTTGAGACATCGCGATCCGCATAGGCGCGTGGGCTCCAGCGGTTCAGGATCGGTTTAACCATACCCGCGACTCCAGGGGCATGCTTCAGGCTCTCAATAGATTCAGGCGTGGGTGCCATGGGTGTTGCTCTCCTTGCTTGCTTATGTCAAATATGTATTGGCGCGTGTGTTCTTGGATTCAGTAAAGCGTGTGGAGGGTGCCGCGTCACTGGGGTTGCAGACCGAGGGCAGTGGTGACCGCCGGAATTGGTGCGGCTTTGCCATTCGTTTTGGACACAACGGCGAAGCTGCCCTGATAGTCCCATACCGCCCACCCGATGCCTTGGTCTTCTAGAGCCGTGCGAGTATCGCGCAGCCACGCCGCCCGCATCGCGGGATCCGCGAACGCGTGGTATACGCCGAACTCGCCGCAGTAGACCGGCACACGATGCAGCGCCGCCCATTTGCCGGCGAAACTCAACTCGGAACGAATACGTGCGGCGTCCCAGCGGTCCAAGCCATAGGAGTTGACCCAATGCTGGTCGATGAGCTGGGGTTCCTGCGAGACGGACTGCGCGATATTTTCCGGCGATGACGGATAGGGGACACGGCGGAGCGGTCGCACCTGCTCCATGGTCCAGGTGGCACCCTGGTGGGTGAAGGCGAAGGGCTCGTAGTCGTGGAAGGTGTAGATCACGTTGGGATCGGTCACCGGTTCGAGGGTGAGCAGATCGGTGAGGCCGGAGTAACGCCCGGCGGTCGCGATGATGGTGTGGCGCGGCGCAGTCTGGCGGATCGCGGCGATCGCTCGTGTCTGGATCGCGGCCCACTGCTGCGCGTCCTCGAACTCCGGCTCGTTCAGCACTTCAAAGAACAGGCGGTCAGGATCCGTCTGCGCATAGTGCGCAGCCAGCGCGCTCCACAGCGCACAGAATCTGGCTACAGCGGCATCGTCGGTGCGAAGCTGGCGCTTGAACTTGTCGGAGGGATGCACGTCGACGATGACACGTAGGTCATCCTTCAACATGGTATTTACGGCAGTGTCGAGTTCGGCCAGGAAGACGGCATTCAGGCCGCCGGCCGGAGCATTGCGCAGAAGCTCATCGCCATCGATGCTGAGGCGCACATGGTCGAAGCCCATGGAGTGCATCAATGCAATGTCATCGGCCGTGGTGTAGCTGCGCAGACGGGCGGGCGAGTAGTCGTCGGCTTGTGCGAACCACATGCTCGCGTTGACACCGCGATGCAGCAGTTGCGCACGTCTCGCGGCCACGCCAGCCGAAGCTGCTGGATGCGCGGGCTGCGATTGACCAGGCGCGAAACCACAACAGAGAAATAGGCAAACGAGGAGCATTCGCATGGCGCTTCCTTTGTACATCAGGTGGCAGCCTGGATTGCGAAGACACGCGGGGAGCCGTTTGAATCTCGTACACTGGAGAAGGGAATTGAAACGTCGTTATCATTAGCAGACATGCCGCAGCCCATCCCACGCAATACACGTCAGAAGCAAGCCATTCGCGACGCCTTTATCGAGGCGAATCGGCCGCTCTCCCCGGAAGAGGCTCTTATCGCAGGCCAGCATCACTACGAGACGCTGGGTATCGCGACGGTGTATCGCAATATCAAGTCGCTGCTGGAGGAGGGCTGGCTTGAACCTATTTCGCTGCCGGGACAAGCCACCCGTTACGAGGTGGCAGGCAAGGCGCACCACCACCATTTTCACTGTCGCAAATGCGGCCGTATGTATGAGCTCGGCGGGTGCGCGGGCACTGTATTGCCGCGTCCACCGCGCGGGTTTCGCGTAGCTGGGCATGATCTGCTGCTCTATGGCGACTGCGCGCGCTGTGCGGGGAAAGCGCAGGGCAGGCGGTCACGCCAAGGCAGTAGATAACGATTCTTTGTTATCATTAACGACATATCGGCCCACGTAAGCCATTCGAGCACAACAAAGGTTCCTCTCTGCATGCACATCGCTATCGTCATCGACGCGCTGTTGGCTGTCTTCGCACTGGAAGCAGTGGCGATGCTGGCCGCGTGGCTGTTGCGCCAGCGCGAGTACGCGATCACTGCATTTCTTCCTTATCTGGTCAGCGTGGCAACGGGGTTGCTGCTGGCCACGGCGCTGCTTCATTTGCTGCCTGAGGCGATTGCCAGCCTCGGCAATACGCCGCGTGTCTGGTACCTGCTTACCGGCGGCATATTGGGACTTTTCTGCGTGGAGCAGCTCGTGAGCGCGATCGTGCATGCTGGTGATGCAGATGCGGCGATCGTGCATGTCCATGCTCATGGCCACGCGCACCACTCTCTACGGCCTGCGAATCTGATCGTCGCCAGCAGCCTGCACAGTTTTCTCGACGGCGTCTCGGTGGCCGCGGCCTTTGCTGCCGGACCGCGTGTGGGTTGGATCACCGCGCTGGCGATCAGCCTGCACGAGGTTCCCCATCGCGTTGGCGACTTTGCTGTGCTGCTGCATGCGGGTTACACGGCGACGAGTGCGCTGCGCATGGCGGTGCTGCCATCGCTCGGCGCGCTACTCGGAGTGGCGTTGGTCGCAGCCTTCGGCGCCAGGGGAGGCACGGCCGTCTACTGGCTGCTGCCAATCAGCGCAGCGAGCTTCCTTTACATTGCCTGCGTGAATCTGTTGCCTGAATTGCGTCATCAGCACAGCCGGCTCGGCATTGCACTACAAGTGCTGTGCCTTTTCGGCGGCGTGGCTCTGGTTGCGCTGGTGGCCGGTTTGCCCGGCGCGTAACTCGCCACGATGAAGCGTGTAGGGCGATCTGCCGCGTCATGTACAAGCCACTGTGGTTGCAGTGGCCGCTGCGGAACGGATGCTTCTACGGCAGGTTCAGCGTGGTCTTTCCAGCGCTCAGCGGGTGTGATTGTCCCTGCCACTCGAAGATGCCGCCAAGGCCAGACGGCAATGTGATTTCGGCGTGGAGTCCGCCGCCCGTCACCTCGTAGTGCGCAACGATCTCGCCCAGCGCGTGGGGATAGTGCACTGTGAGTTTTTTCAGATCGCCGAGTTCGGGGGCAATTCTTACTGTGCGAAAGCCCGGAGTTCCGGGATGAATACCGCCGACGATGGTGAGCAGGTCGTAGGTCGGATGCGCGCTCCATGCATGCGAGTCGGAGCGGGAGTCGCCGGGCATCTCCGGCCAGGTACTGAAACCCATCGGGAGTAGCTCGCGCCACGGCCCTAACGAAGAGAGATAGAGATTGCCGAGTCCAGTGTGTTCCAGTGCCCGCGCCAGGTAGAAGCGGAAGTAATAGCTGGCCGGTGTCAGGTGTTCCTGATCGTTCACGATGCGCCGCAAGACCGCCTGTTGCTCGCCTTTCGGAATCACGTCATACAGGACGCCGAGAATGTTTGCGTGCTCACTGAAGACGGTGTGGTCCGGCGTATCAGCGAGAAGCTTTCGCTGCGTTGACCAGCAGTGTTCGTAAATTCCCTTGCGCATCTGCTTCAGGCGCGCGTCGTAGGATGCCGCGATGGCGGAGTCTCCGAGTGCGCGCTCCAGTTCTGCAGCGTCACGCAATGCGCCAGTCAGTTCCAGCGAAAGCACGCATGATTCTCCGTGGGCATCGTAGGTAGGGATTTTCTGGCCCTCCGGCACCCAATCCACGAAATTCCAATACGGAGGTTCGCGCAGCAAGCCGTCTGGCTGCAGATAATCAAAGAACCAGGCCAGCACATCGCGCGTGCCCTGTAGATTCGCTGTCGCGATTTGCGCATCCGGACGATACCAGTAGAGATCGTCGAGCATGCCGATCCAATAGAGCGAGAACGGTGGAATGATCTGCACCACGCTGCTGGGGTAGCGGCTCTGCGTCAGTCCTTCCGGTATGTGGGAGTTGGCGAACGCGGTGATGGCCTGCCTTGCCAGCCGGTCGTCGCCGGTGACGGCGTACGAGATGAGCGCCTGAATACGTGTGTCACCGATGTACTGCAACTGCTCGTAGTACGGCGTATCCATATAGGTTTCGTGCGCATCGAGCCGTGCCGTGCGCCACCCGATCTCCCAAATCCGTTTGAGGTCGCCCTGCAAATTTGCATCGCCTGGATCGAACAGCGCGCGCTGTTCGAATGGATAGGTGCTTTCACGCGCACCCAGATAATTCAGCGTTAACGCTTCGTCGCCGGTGTCGATGTCGATCTGCATGTAACGCCAGGTGCGCCACCACGATGGCTCGAAGGTATGTGGCCCGCTGCCGTCCGGCAGCACTATGTCGTGGAAGCCGATCGCGTGCCGCCCCGCGATGTCGTTGCGGTTACCCTTCTTGAGCTGCGCGTCATACAACGCCTCAGCATAGGTAAGCACGACGAGTGCGCCGCGACCGCCGCTGAACGTGAGCTCAGGATAGGCGGTCGTCAACGTTTTTCTGTCGAGCAGCACCTGGGTGGTAGTGTGTGGCGGGACTGTCAGAGCGCGTTCCGGAAATCCGGAGGCGGCAGCATCCGCCAAGCCAGCCCGGACGATCGTTCCCGGGCTCTCGTCCGTGTACGTCATCTGCGGCAGGGCATCGGGCATCAGGCGCCACGGAATGTTTGCGACTTCGCGTTCGGACGCCGCCTGGCCTGCATCGGATCCGAAGTCTTCCCGCATCGCAGTATGGGCCGGCAGCCAGTGGAGCGACGTATCGCCAGGCTGCTGCCAACTCCATCCGTACTTCGCGGCATCCAGCGCTTCGCCCGGACTGGCCGCCATGTAATCGCCGCGGCCGTCATTGGCCCGCGGCACTACCGCGATCCCAGGCTCCTCCGCCACGGACCAGCTTTCGTTCGTATCCGCTGCCGCTTCCTGGACCGTGTCGCCCTGCACCAGGAAGGCGGTGCGGTCTGACATCTGTGAGATTGCCGAGTAGATGCCGAAGTTCCACACCGTCGCGGTCAGCAGGTTCCGGCCTGCATGGAGCGCGGGAGCGAGATCGAACGTCTCATAGCGCCAGTGCGACAGGTCGCTGGCTGCGGGGCCGGCGCCGATGCGTTGCCCGTTTACGTAAAAGAGGAACCTGCGGTCTCCGCTGACATGGACGATGTAGTGCTGCGGTGCGGCGGGTAGTTCGATCGACTTGCGAAAGTGGAGCACGATCGGTTCGCGCAGAGGCGCCGTGGGATGCGAGATCCAGATGGCCGACCAGTGCTGTCGCGGTTCCTCAGAATGCATAACCAGCGACCCAGCCGCCAGAGCAACATAGAAAAGCAGCGAAACCGGATGCCGAAGTGAAGGCTTGCGGATGAGCAAATTGGGACCCCCGGGGATGTGAGAACGGCGCTGGATGATCGCATGACGCGTGGAAAGCATGATCTTACTGCGTGGCATCGCGCGCTCTTGCCGATCGGCGATTGAGCGGTAGCAACTCAGCTGTTGGCGTTGATGGTCGCGTCACTGACGGGCAGAATCTATTGCTTCGCAATAACAAGGGAAATCCTTCGATGCGATAGACGGGTGATGCAGGCAAGTGATGGGAACGTCACCAGAAAGGGTTTACTAAGGAGATAATCCTGGCCCTCGGCTGCAGCCAGACTGGAGTGCAATGCTGAGGTGAAAAAAGCCAGTGCGCTCAGCTTCTTAACGTTGAATGACCCGATTGTTCAGCGATGTCTGGAAAGTTATTCGTAGATTTTTGCTTGACAGCCCGAAAGACAAATAGCTAGGGTAATGTCCATTGATTTTCTGGTGGGATCGTTATCACAGGGAATACCCGGGACCCACGGAGACTGCCCCAACGGGCGGCTCAAAAAAGTAGCAACTGATTTGAACGACTTAGCGTTTTCAGGAGGCGGTTGTGACACCCATATCCAAGGACTGTGGCAGGCCACGTCTATCCATCCAAATTGCAGTCCAGTTTTTGACGTTGTGCCTCGTGTTGTTTGCTGCCCGTGGCGTCTGGGGTCAGGCCAACGCTGGTGTCACAGGAACGGTGACGGACTCGTCAGGCGCCGTTGTTCCCGACGCCAACGTAACCGTCACGAATGAAGGCACGTCAGTCTCGAGCAAGGCAACAACCTCCAGCTCAGGAACCTACTCAGTCACTGGTCTGACTCCTGGGTCTTACACGATCACGGTGGAGAAGACGGGGTTCAAGAAGTCAATCAACAACCACGTCAACGTTGAAGTCACGGTAACGGCCACCATCAACGTCGCGCTCAGCAATGGCGCGGTCACGGATACCGTCGAAGTGGAGGCCCAGCAGATTGCTCTGAACACAACTTCGCCGCAGATCGGCTCCACGATCGAACCGATCGTGGTCAAGTCGCTGCCGAGCGAGGTATCTGGACGTGGCCGCCAAATCGACCAGTTGCAGTTCCTTGCACCCGGAACGACGGGAGACACGTTCTCTCACCGGATCGGCGGCGGCGTCGACTTCGAGCAGGAGATTCTCTACAACGGCATCCCAGCGCCCCAGCCGGAGACGGAAGGCTACACCACTAATTTCAATCCGCCCTACGAAATGGTGCAGGAGTTTCGCGTGGAGCGCTCCACCTTTGCCGCCCAGTTCGGATTGGGCCAGGGCGCATTGACCTACCAGATGGCCTCCGGCACGAACAATTATCACGGCGATCTATTCGAGATCAACCGCAACAGCTTCTTCGATTCGGCAGGCTACTTCAACAACAAGTTCCATACTGCGGCTCCCGGTGTTCCAACCGACCACGAGAACAACTACGGATTCACGATCGGTGGCCCGATCTCGATTCCCAAGCTCTACAACGGGAAGGACAGGACATTCGGTCACTACAGCCAGGAGTGGTACAAACAGAACAACGAAAGCACAGATCCGAATACGGTACCAACTGCGCTCGAGAAAACCGGCGACTTCAGCGACTTCGTCGATGGTGGCACGGGTGCCCTCATTCCGATTTTCGATCCGCTTACCGGACAGCCATTCCCGGGTAATAAGATCCCAGCGAACCGCATCAGCCCGCAGTCTGCGAGCCTGCTGCAGTACCTGCCGAATCCAGATCGTCCTGGCAGCGGCATCGGCGGTCTGGACTCCAACAAGAGCTTTGCTCCGTTCATCAACCCGCACATCCAGCATGTCTGGGGCTTCACCATTGACCAGACGCTGACTCCGACACAAAGTCTCCACTACAGCCAGTGGCGGAACAGCTTCAGCAACTACAGCTTCGATGGCAGCAACCCCACCCGAGATTTTGTGGTCGCACCAAACCCCCTGAATAGCCAGAAGTTCGAGCCGGCCTTGGGCAGCGGCTTCCTCTTGACTTACAACAACAGCTTGTCCTCCAACCTCGTGATGACCGCGGGCATTGGCTGGATTGGTGAAATCAACAACCAGTTCAACCAGAACAAGAACACCTTCGCGGGTACTGTGGATGGTCTAGTTCCCGCCGAACATCACCTTTGACGGCCCGCACGCGCCGGCAAACTGGGGATCGGATGGATCCTGGGTGACGTCGGTCAACCGCAAGCTCGGCATCGCGATCGTGAACAACTACTTGTGGACCCACGGTCGGCATACATTTAACATCGGCTTGGAGTTCCGCCGTTCCTATCAAGACGACAATGAGGATCAGACGGCTGGCGGACGATTCCAATTCAGCCAGAAGCAGACGGCTGACCCGGCTAACTTGGACACCACGGGCAGTTCTTTCGCAAGTTACCTGTTGGGCCTGCCGGACTCCGCAAACCGCAGCAACTCGCAGGAGTTGCGGCTGCGCAATTTTGATCTCTCACCCTACCTTCAGGACGACATCAAACTCACTCCGAGGCTGACGCTAAACGTTGGCATTCGCTGGGACATCCAGGTGCCGTTCACAGAGGTCAACAACCGCGTCGTGTTTTTCGATCCCGCCAAGATCGGGACCAATCCGGCGGCCGGCGGCATCCCCGGTGCAGCCCAACTACTTGGTACGTGCAGCACATGCGTTGGCTACAACCGGGCAGACATTCACTGGGGTCACTTCGGACCACGCCTGGGCTTCGCCTATCAGATCAGCCCCAAGATGGTCGTTCAGGGCGGCTTCTCCGTCGCCTTCCTGAACGGTGGCGCGTATGAATACGGCACATCCAAGGTTGCAGTGAACTACGGCAACCTGCTGGTGGGTTCGTTCACCCGCAACAACACCGGGAGCAATACCTCGTCCTACGGACTCTGGGATAACACGCCGCTGCCGAACCCTGCACCGACGCCTTTCAGCCCCTCTCTGGGTGTTGGCAACCAGCTCAATGTAATGAGCAGGAGCTTCGGTTACGCGCCCTATAGTCAGCAGTGGAATGTCAACGTGCAGCGCGAGCTGCCCTGGAACACATTCATGACGGTGGCGTGGGTCGGCAACCGCGTGATCCACCTGCCAAGTCAGCTCAACAAGATCGACCAGATGGATCCCAAATTCCTGGCGCTGGGTTCTGACCTGAACCTGAGCTTCCAGGATGGGTCTGCGCAGGCGAAGGGATACGCGCTTCCGTATCCCAACTTCGTCAATGACTTTGGCGGATCCGCAACGGTGGCGCAATCATTGGTTCCGTACCCGCAGTACTCAAATATCTTCAACAACTTCGAGGCAAAAGGAACGGCTTATTACCAGAGCCTCCAGGTCCAGGCGGAGAAACGATTCACCAATGGCCTGTCGTTCCTGGCCGGTTATACCCTCTCTAGACAATGGGATAACACCAGCAGCGGATTCAGCAGCTTTGCGAATGGTGGCATCAACAAATTCAACCAGAGGCCGGAATGGGCGGTCTCAGGGGCCGATGAGCCGAACACTCTCAAAGTGAGCGGTACCTACGAGCTTCCGATTGGTCCGGGTAAGACGTATTTTAATAACAAGGGAGTTACAGGCCAGATAGTGGGTGGTTGGCAAGTCGGCTGGATCACGCGTTACGAGGCTGGTACGGCGTTTGGGGTAAGTGAAAACGGCACTCCATTCCCTAACGGCTTCAACCGGCCCAATCGTGTCTCCTCCGCGAAGCTGTCAACCGCCTCCTACAGTCGAGCAGATGATTACTTCAGCGGGAAGATAGCATCCGCCCAGATATTCAATGCGGGCGCCTTCGCTGCGACGCCATCGCAGTTCGTTCTTGGCGATGCGTTACGCAATTACGCTGAGCTGCGGAATCCGGCCAACTATAACGAAGACGTGAATGTTCGCAAGCACTTCTACTTCGGCGAGCGCTTCCAGGGCATCCTGCAAGTGGACTATTTCAACGTCTTCAACCGCACCAGGTTCCAGGGACCTGACACCAACCAAAGCAATGGCACCTTCGGCCAGGTGGTAAATCAGGGTGTCCAAAACAGCAACCGACAAGGACAGGTTCAGTTCCGACTAGAATTCTGATCCCAACAAGTGTGCTCGTCGCACCTCCCGCCGGACTGTGCTTGCGCAGTCCGGTTCTTTCTTATGAAGTCACTCTATAATGCGGTGTCATGAAGTCCGCTCCTCCTCGTGCCATGGTTTTGTTTCGTATCACCTGCACTTTTATCGTGGTCTTCCTCTGCATCCCCTCCGCTGCGACCCATGCGCAGTCTCAGGATAATGAAGTCACGCCAGAGGTACAGCAACTGTATGCGCAGGCACAGGCAGCACAGCAGCGGCAGGACATTCCTGCTGCCATCGAGAAGTATCGGCAGATGATTCGGCTGGCGCCACACCTCGCTGCCGCTTACAACAATCTCGGACGGCTCTATTTCAATCAGCACGATTACGGGCACTCCGCGGAGACGCTGGCACAGGGCCTGAAACTCAACCCCAACATGCCCACAGCCTCCGCCATGCTCGGCATGAGCTACTTCCAGATCGGCCAGGCTCCAAAGGCTGAGGAGCCCCTGGAAACCGCGCTCCGTGCGAATCCGAAAGACACAATGGTGCAGATCACCCTGGCGAAAGTTCTCATTCATCTCTATAAGTACGACCAAGCTGTCAATCTGCTGAAGACATATACCGAAGAGAATCCGCGCGACCAGGAAGCTCTATATCTGCTCGGCAAGACATACCTGCAACTCTCGGAAAATTCGCTCGGCAAAATTAACCAGATTGACCCCAACTCGGTCGTTGCGCATGAAGTCGCCGGCGAGATCGACGAGAGCATGCACAACTATGATGGGGCTCTCGTCGAATACAAAAAGGCGATTGACCTGGCGCCCGATCAGCCTGATCCCCACATGCACATGGCGAACACATTTTGGTCGATCAGCAAATGGGACTCGGCGCGGACAGAATTTGAAGCAGGGCTGGCGCACGATCCGAACAACTGCTCGGCTCACTGGAAACTGGGGAACACGATTCTGGAGGCGAACGGCGAACCCAGCGAGGCGCTGACGCATTTGAACACGGCAGTGGAGCTCTGTCCGGAGTTGATGCAGGCTCGAGTCGATCGTGCGCGCGCTCTGATCAAGTCGGGAAAGCACGATCAGGCATTGCCTGATTTGCTGGCTGCGGAGAAGGACAGTCCCGACGAGCCTTCCATCCATTTCCTTCTTGCCTCTGTATATAGGGCGCAGGGAAAGACCGCGGTTGCCCAGGAGGAGACGCGCACCTATGGCCGGCTGAAACGCCAGGCGAGCGAAGGGGTTGCTGCACAGGCTAATGAGTCGATTGACATCAAGAGCACAGCGCACTGATCCCGGGCGGCTCAGCGGCAGGCTGGGAGGCGGCTTGTTGCGTTGCAGGCCATGCGCGCTGAATATTGTTGCGATCACTTTGGTTCTATGCAGCGGTGCAATCGCGCAACAGCCCCCGGCGCCACAGGGCGGTGCAAGCACCGGCGGCGTCTATGCTCCCATCCATGATGCGGAACATCGTCCCATCACATCCGGCGGATTCGTCAAGGATGGTCCCGTGGTGTTCGAGGATGTATCCCAGGCAAGCCGGCTTGACGAGCTGGCGCTATGCGGGTGGCTCCGCCGAAAAACGCTACATCGTCGAGTCGCTTGGCAGCGGCGTCGCACTCCTGGACTATGACAACGATGGCTGGCTGGATATCTATCTGGTCAACGGCATGACGTACGATGCGATGAATGGAAAGGCGGAATCGCCGCATGCCGCGCTGTTTCACAATAACCACGACGGCACATTTACAAATGTTGGGGCAAAGGCCGGCGTGACGAACGATCGCTGGGGCGTTGGGGTTGCCGTGGGCGACTATGACAACGATGGCTGGCCCGATCTCTATGTGACGAACCTGGGCAAAAACCGGCTCTATCACAACAACCGCGACGGCACCTTCACCGACGTAGCCGAGAAGGCCGGTGTCGCGCTCGGAGGCTGGTCCACGGGACCCACATTTGGGGACTACGACGGGGACGGGCGGCTGGATCTGTTCGTCCCCGGCTATACGTACTACGATTTTCATAACCCGCCCGCAGTTGGATCGAACTCCGTCGTTTCGAACTACTGTCAGTTCCGTGGCGTCAGCGTTTTTTGTGGGCCCCGCGGATTGAAAGGGGAGCACGATCACCTCTTCCATAACGACGGAGACGGAAAGTTCACGGACGTCAGCCAAAAGGCAGGCGTGGCCGACACGCCGGGATACTACGGTCTGACTTCGCTATTTGTTGACCTGAACGATGACGGGAAGCCGGAGTTGCTGGTGGCAGATGACTCGACTCCGAACTACCTCTACCGCAACAAAGGCGACGGTACCTTCGAGGATCTCAGCTTTGAGTCGGGTTATGCGGTCAACCACGATGGCCGCGAGACTGCGACCATGGGTATCGCGGTAGGCGACGACAGGAATAATGGACGCCTAGACATTCTGGACACTGATTTCTCCGATGACTACAAGGTGCTGTATCGGAATGACGGCGATCTGAATTTCAGTGATTCAAGCTATGAGGCCGGAGTCGCCAAAGATACGATCCCATTTCTTAGCTGGGGCGATGGCTTCATCGATTACGACAATGACGGCTGGAAGGATATTTTCATCGCCAGCGGTCATGTCTACAAGCAGGTCGAAGAGCACGACTGGGGCACGAGTTTTGCTCAGCGCCCGTTACTGCTGCGGAACGTTGGCGCCGGCAAATTCGCACTCGTACCTGCGGTGCAGGGAACGGGACTCGCAATCGTGGTACCGGCGCGTGGAGCCGCCTTCGGGGATCTGTTCAACGACGGCAAGATCGAGGTCGTGTTAAACAATCTCGACTCCACGCCCACGCTTCTGCGCAATGTAAATCCAGATCAACATCACTGGATAGAATTTCGGCTCATCGGAGGAGCGGGCAAGCCGCGCGACGCGGTAGGCGCCGCCATCTTCGTGACCACAGGAAAAGTCACTCAGCGGGGTGATGTGTTGAGCGGCGGCAGCTTCGCGTCCTCCAATGATCCCCGCGTGCACTTTGGGCTGGGCGATGCCGCGTCGATCGATTCTGTAGAGATTCGCTGGCCTGGCGGGGGCCCGGCGGAGAAGCTTGCGATTCCGGGCGTGGATCGCATTCTCACAATTGAGCAGGGCCGCGGCATCACGAACGAATATTGCCCCAGGTGCCCCACGGTAAAGCACAAATGAATCGTCTGTGGGCCATCGCCGGGCTTTCTTTGCTTTTCGCGTCGCTGTTCTCTCTACCGGCGCACGCATTTCAGGCAAGCCCGGTTCGCATCGCCGATGCCGAGTGCGAGAAATGCCACAAGGAGATCTTCCAGAAATATCTCTCCACACCAATGGCGCGCGCCAGCGGCGGTGCAGAAGAGAACCTGATCCCCGGCACCTTTCTTCACGCTTCTTCCAGAGTTGAATATTCTGTCTCGAACGGCAACGGGCAACCCCATCTGACATTTCGGAGCATAAAGAACCCACATATCTCCGGAGAGTATCCGCTGAGTTATTTCCTCGGCTCAGCTCATCTCGGCACAACCTATCTCTACGAACTCAATCATTATCTATTCGAGTCGCCGGTCGCGTGGTATGCGGCATCGCAGGGCTATGATATGAAACCGGGCCTCGCTGCGATGGCGCAGATGCCGCCGTCTCTGCCCATGCAGAGTGGTTGTCTGCGGTGCCATATGAGCGCCGTACAGCGGAGCGATCCTGGGACCATCAACCATTACAGTGGGCTGCCATTCCTGCACAGTGGCATTACCTGCGAAGCTTGTCATGGAGATGCACGGAGCCATATCCGTAGCGGCGGCAAAAACGCAATTGTCAATCCGGCGCATCTCGATCCGGATCGCCGCGACGCAGTGTGCATCAGTTGCCATCTCGAAGGAGATGTCTCCGTAGAACGTGCCGGACATTCAGCCCTCGACTATCGTCCCGGCGATTCCATCTCGGACTATCTTGCTTTTTATGTCTACACCGGCAATAACCTGACGGCTCGTGGAGTAAGCGAGGTCGAGCAATTCGCACAGAGCACGTGCAAGCGTATAAGCGGGGATAAGATGTCCTGCACGAGCTGTCATGATCCGCATTTCACGCCGGCTCCAGAGCAGCGGGCGTCGTTCTTTCGCGCGAAGTGCCTGGCATGCCACAACCAGCCTGAGTTTGCTGCGTCGCATCACCCGGAAAACCGCGACTGCACAAGCTGCCACATGCGGCACACCGGAGCGGAAAATATTCCGCACGTTGCATGGACAGACCACCGGATTCTCAGGTTGCCTGCGCCACCGGATGTGGCAGCCGAGCATCACGAGAGCGATGAGCTGTCACCCGTCCTCTCCGCCGGCGCGACCAAACGGGATCTGGCGATGGCCTACTATCAGGCCTTCCTCCAAGGCAATCAGTCTGTCGAGCCAAAGGCCTGGAAACTATTGCAGGAACAACGCAGCGCGATCGGCAACGACGAGAAGGCGCTCGACGCTTATGGAAATTTAAGCGCCGGGCGCGGTGACAGCCAGTCCGCGGAGGCGGCTTTTCAGCAGGTGCTACAACTGGATGCTCGGGATCTGACGGCTCTGTCCAATCTCGGTATCCTGCGTGCAAGGCAGGGGAATCTTCCATCGGCAATTTCGCTGTTGCAATCGGCATTTGACGCGAATAAGGACGTTGCCGGACTGGCGATGAATCTGGCGCGCGTGCAGTGCATGGCGGGCAACGCAACAGGCGCTCGCGCCACAATGGAGGCGGCGCTCGTCTATGCTCCCGGTCTTGAGGATTTGCTGCGAATGCGGGACCAGATGAGAGACTGCAGTGCTCCGAAGAGCCAGGGAGCCGCACAGTAATGAAGGAGATCCGCCAATGCGGTCTGTCGGTATGCGTGCTCCTTCTGCTCACAGCCGATCGCGGCGTCAGCCAATCGCCGGCCACTCCACTGCAGGAGGCGCGCTCGCTGCTCGCAGAAGATAAGGTCTCCGCGGCGGAGGCGGTTCTTCGGCAATATCTCAAAAACGATCCATCGTCCGCGGAAGCTCACTATCTGCTCGGCGATGTGCTCTTCCGCGAGCAAAAGGCGCGGGAGTCCCTTGCCGAGTTCACCGCAGGGGCAAAAATCAAACATCCCGGAGCGAGCGAGCTGAGGATTGTCGCCTCCGATTATGTGCTGCTGGGAGATTTTGCGGACGCGGACAAATGGTTCTCTGCGGTTACCGCGGAGACTCCGAACGACCCGGAGGCCTGGTATCTGCTCGGCCGCACCAAGTACAACGAGAACCGCTTTGCCGAAGCGATCACGAGCTTCGAGCACGTTCTGGCTATTCACGCGAGAGATGTCCAGGCGGAAGACAACCTCGGACTGTCGCAGCAAGGGCTTGGACATGCAGAGGAGGCGAAAGCGGCCTTTGAGACCGCCATTCAGTGGCAACGCGACAAGCCGGCGGATGCGCAGCCCTATCTCAATCTCGGAACCCTGCTGATCGATCAAGGCGACCTCCCCGGAGCAATTCAACAACTGACAAAAGCCGCAGCTCTCGCTCCGGACAATCCAAAAATTCATGAGGAGTTAGGCCGTGCATTGCAAGCCAGTGGAGATTTTGAGAGAGCGCAATCTCAGATGGAGGAAGCAATCAAACTCGCGCCAAATGCGGCCGCCCTGCACTTCAAGCTGGGACAGATCTATCGCCACCGCGGATTGAACGATCGCGCACAGCAGGAATTCTCTATCTGCGCGAAGCTCAATGGGGGTCATTCGTCGACAGAGGTGCCCAATCCGTTCTCTCCGGCAACACCTGGAAAGCCGTAGCCCGAGCGCCGGACGTTGCACACCCCTCAGCGGCTTTTCTGCGCCGGCCTTGATTTTCGAAACGTCCTCGCGTGATTGTGTGCAACGCATGTATATATGGAAGGCGCTGCTAAGCTAGCAGTCCAGCCGACTATTGGAGGTGGCATGAACATACTGGGCGTCGATATTGGCGGCACCAACCTGAAATTTCGTACGCAACAACAAGAAGAGATCATCAAGGTACCATCCGGACCGAAGATGACACCCGAAGTCATGATGTCTGCGATCAAAAAACATACCGCAGGCTGGAAGTACGATCGTGTCTCTGTCGGGTTCCCCGGGCCTGTGATCCATGACAAGCCATTATTGGAGCCGCACAATCTCGGCAAGGGATGGGTGCACTTCGACTTTAAGAAGGCATTCGGCAATAAGCCGTTGAAGTTCCTCAACGACGCCGCGATGCAGGCGATGGGTAGCTACAAGGGTGGACGGATGCTCTATCTCGGGCTCGGCACCGGACTGGGCTCCGCGATGGTAGTGGATGGCGCCGTGCAGGCGATGGAGCTGGCGCATCTACCCTGGAGGAAACGAAAGACGTATGAGGACTATCTAGGCAAGGCGGGGCTGAAGCGGTACGGTCGCAAGAAATGGGAAAAGAATGTCCTGAAAGTTATCGAGCTGATGTCCACTGCCATGGAGACCGACTATGTCGTCCTTGGTGGCGGGAATGCGAAGCTCGTTACGACGATGCCAGAAAAAGTCTTTCTCGGATCGAACGACAACGCGTTCAGGGGAGCATTCATGCTCTGGCAGCATGAAAAGAAGTAGCTGCGCTTCGATGCAGATGGGCCAGAGACGGAATCGAAGTGTCGACGATGGCCTTGTCCCGCATCGGGCGCACAAGTAGAGCTGCGACTCGCCATTTTGGGCCTTCAAAGGGATCGATTGCTACACTCTCTCCTTTCATCGTCATTCTTGGCTTGATCGAGGAGCGCATCGGTGAGCACAAGGCCTTCTCCGGCGCGCGGTTACGATGGAGGCATAGAGCAATCGACAAACAGGTGCTCTGAGATCGAAGCTGTTTAGTATCCGGTCCCTCCGGCCCCATCAAATCGCCGTTACTTTACGACCAGAACGAGCAATGTATTACGGACCGTATTTCCGCTGGTCGCTTGCAGCGTGAATGGATAGGTTCCAGGCTGAATGCTGGCGGTACTTCCGTTACTTCCGCATCCGCCCATGCCACCCAGCAGCACCAGCGCAATCACGCATCCCAGAATCATCTGCCGCATGCGCGCGCGTTGCAGAGATGCAATTGCCAACGCCGCTAGCAGAAGTATCAGAAGCCATTTGATTTTTCCTGAAGCACTGGATGGCGGTCCTCCGATTCCAGCGGTTGACACTCCCCCATTGGTGTTGACCGTGACGGTCACACGCGACTGGCCGGACCCATCGAGGGTCACGGATGGCGAGCTGAACGAGCAGTCAATCCCCGGCGCGCCCATGCAGGCGAGCGACACCTTGCCGCTGAATCCGCCAATCGGCGTAACGGCAAGCGCATACGACGCCGGACTGCCGGCTGAGACTGTCGCGTAAGACGGCGATGTCGACAACGAGAAGCCGCTGGCGCCGCAACCGAGGACCACGCCCGTTTGACCGGTGAGTTGGTTCACACTGGCGGCGGTGATTCCACTCCCGCTGACGGCTGCCAACTGCTGCATGTAGGCACCCAGCGTGGTGTTTCCCGCATCCGTCTGGCCCTGCTGAAAGTCCTGCAAGGCTGTGCTGAGCATCGCGAGCAGGTCGCTGCGGAGTGAGGCGTCAGTGATGCTGGCGGTCTGGGTGGAGTCAATCAGCGCCTGAACGAAGTACGCCGGCGTGATGGTCACACTGGTGGCAGCGCTGGCCTGGATGGCGGGGGAACCGTTGAGCCATGCCTTGGCGTAAAGGCTATGGGCGCCACACCTATCAGGAGTGAAAAACGACCGATGATAGTAGGGAACTGCCGGGTCCATGTAAGAGATCGTCTGCACATCGAACAGCTTTGCATTTTTGGCGGGATCGCCGTCGTAGTAGGCGATATTGATCGACTGCGTTGGCGCGCCCGCGGACTGTAATGTCGCTACGACTTTGGTCCGTTCACCCAGCTGGATCTGCGCATTTGTGGAGAGGGAAAGGCGCTGGAGCGAGCTGCCGCTGCCCGGCGTCGCACCCGGGGCGTCCTTCGGCAGAAGAAAAAATGGCTGGTGCACGGGGTACATGCCGACGTTGTTGCTGTGCACTTCGGTTGCCACCTGTGTAATTTGTGTGAGACCCGAGCCCGGAGTGGCGGTCAGGCCGTGGTCCAGCATCTCGGGGATCGGTTTGCCGTTTGCGTCCTGCATCCAGACCACCACCCAGAAGACCATGTTGACCTTGCCTTTTTGGGTGGCGGGAAAGTCGCTGGGAAGAAAGTCCACGCTGGCGAGTTGCCAGTTAGGGGCATCATTTCCATAGGGAGATTCGAATCCTTGTATCAATGGGATGCTCTGGTCCTGCCCAATCTGGAAGCTGTCGCCGCACAGATTGCCGGCGTTACATTTGGCGCCGGTCTTCCAGTCCTTACAACTCGCGTCGTTCGAACCTGAACCGCTGCAGTAAAGCTGGCCGTAGAAGCGCACGTGCACTGGAGCCGTCGTATCCACCAGGCTGTAGTTGTAGACGCGGGTTGTCAGCTGCAATGCATCATCAGGGCTGGCTTCCGCAAGATTGGGGCTGGAAGGAAGGCTGAGATTCTGGAAACCTCCCGCACTCTTTCTGCTGATATAGAAGCCCTTCATGAAATAGAACTGCTGGTCTATCGGAGATGTGCTGCCGGAATTGGGATAGCTGCGATCGGCCTGGTTGAAGGTCACCTGCTGTTGATTCCTGTCCCAGTTCCAGCGCTCGGGATGGTTCAGGGCGACATCCGGTTGGGTATAGATGTTTTGCCACCAGGAATCATTTCCGGAGCAGGTCAACTCACTGCCGTGGGAGGCGAGCGGGTTGGCGACGTATCCGGTGAAAAGCGGCCCGAGGCCTCCGACAACAACCGGTTTCGTGCCTTCTGGATTTCCCACGGCAATGCAGCCGTCCGCAGCAGGTGTCTGCCCGGCCTCGCACGCATTCTCGGAAGCAGGGTGCGCCGTGTTTTTGAGGCCGAAGATGTACTGGCCAAACCCGTAGGTGCAGCACTGGGAGGTGTAGCCAAAATCCGGCTTGGTGATGGTGATGCCCTGCGAGGAGCTCAGCGAGGCGGTGGATTCGTTAAGCGTATTGAGAGAGGTGCTGGCCGCGATGTCCAGGCTGAAATTGAAATTCGCTGCATCCACTCCCGAGACTCCGGCGCCTTCCGAGTAGCTCATCGAAAGCTCGTTCGAGAAGGAGTTGGTCGAGCCGCTGCTCCGGGTAGTGCCTTCGCCCTGATTCCAGGTCGTATTGGCAGTCTGCGTGCCGCTTCCGTTGGACATGCATGTCGCTGTCGTAGTTAGCGGCATGAGGTGGTCGGTGAAGCGCGATTCCAGTTGACCCAGACTCCAGGGATAGGAAAGCACGTTGCCCGGCTCGTGAACCGGCTGATACCAGTCCTGCGTGTTGCTGTCCACTTCGTTGTAGACAACTTTGTCAGGGACGGAGAACACCACGTAAGTCGGGGTACTCGTGCCGTCCTTGGAACAATTTGTGCCGTCGGAGTCACACCCCAGCACCGGGTAGTAATAAACGTTCATCTCCCGTTGGGTATAGAAGATGAAGTCGGAAAAGCCGGTGGTGGCGCTTAAACTCTGGGTGGTTCCAGTGTAGGTGTTGTAGGTCTTGCTCACCGACTCATCATGAGCAATCTTCGTCGTGTCTTTAATGCTTCCACTGGCATTCTCCAGGCCATCATTGAAGGTAAAGCTCGCCCCCTCTGATTCCTTGACAGAGACGCCCCAGCTGGTCGTGCTGGATTGTTTCGCGGAGCTGCTGGAGTTGGCGTCGAACTTGAAGGTCGTCGCGAAGCCTACGGCGCTTGATGCCGGCGGCACACTCGGCTTCACGGACACATTCAACGCACATGGGGTGTTCGCATCATTGCATCCCGGGATCGTCTGGGGAGGAATCGCGTAGGGTTTGATCCAGTCCACATGCATCGGCGGGATGGCCATCACCAGGTCGGGCTGCATCTGCTTTGGTATTCGGACAATGGTTGGCGATCCCAACTCCAGCGAGCGGCCCTGCATGTCGCTGGGCGTCAAAAATCCCGGGCTGGAGAGCGGCAGATGACTCGGGTCGCCCAAAAAGGACGGCAATCCGGATGTGTTATCGCTCGTCTGTGAGAGCCAGTTTGTTGTCTTCGGGGGCGCCGGCGGGAACGGCGAGGGTACGTTCACATTGAAAATATTGATATGGGGCTGAAAGACCAAAAAAGGATTCAATACAAGTTCGTAAGTTTCAATCTGCAAGCCGGCATTGTGAGTCCCGTCCGAGTTCTGATGGTCGAAGTTCCCCACCCACATGTTCTGCAGATAATCGAAAGCGGCGTCGTATTCCCGCTTAGTTTCTGATTCCCAGTCGAACCTGTCGAGCAGGCCATCATCCGGCAGGAAGCTGCCGATCATGATGTAACTCGCGCCTTCGGTCGTTCGGATGCCGAGGACCAGTTGTTCATCCGTCTGTTGCGGCCACAGGGCCAGCGGCGCTGCCTGGGCAAGCGCGCCGTTTTCGCCGTGATAGTTCGTGAAACGGTAAAAGGGTCTGTCATCCGTGGCGTTCTGCTGCTTCACGTATGCGGCAGTGAAGCTCCCGTTTCCATTGGAGTCCGGAGTGATCTTGATGGGGATCACGCTGTACCCATACCAGCTGGACCCTCCGTGGTCGATCTGACCGAAGACAACAAGATCGGCATTCGTAACGCCGCTGGCCTGGCACGGGTTTCCGCTGCCGCCACATTGACGGAAGCGTCCAGCGGTCAGCGCCACCTGTCCACCGGCCATGGGATACGGCAGCTTGACGGTAGTGGTTCGCGTGATCGCAAGGGTCGTAGGATCGACTGAATAAAAGGCGATGGTTTGGTAGTCAGTGAGCAGCGCCGCGATCTCATCCCGGCCGTCGCCATTGAAATCGCCGACCACAATGCTATCCGTCACCGGCACCGGCTGCGTATTGCCATACATCTCCGGTCCAATGGTGAGCGATCCGCGCGTTTTGGGGTCGGCGGCGGTCGTCGCTCTCATGCCCCACTCGGCCGCGCCTCCATCGACGCTGGCGTAGAACACCAGCGGATCAGCCAGTCCGTCGCCGTTGAAATCACCCATCACCACCTGGGTGTACACGGTACCGTGAGGCTGGAGCCTGCTCTGCAACACGTGGTTCGACTGAATGCCCGTCGAATCGGCAAGCGTAAGCAGCCAGACGTGTGACCCCAGTACTGGCTGTTGGTCGCAATTATCGCCGGCATTCAACAAGGCCACAGTATCGGTCTTGATGTTGTACATCCTGCCGGACGCTTCCGATGCCACGACGCCCGCATTGGGATCGAAAAGCCCTGTATTGACGCATTTGGCAACGGTGGTGGTCTGCCGTGTGCCGGAGAGTCTGGCCCCGGAGGTATCCATGGTGACCAGAGATGTGGTGACCGTGCCGTCTGAGCCCACGCTGACCTGCACCATCGCCAGATCGTCATTCCGAAGCAGATATTTCATGCCGCCGGCGACATCGTTGACGTTCGTCATCGTGGGCTCGCCGTTGTCGTTGGTTTGCGCGCGGACAGCCGAGCACAGTGCTGTGCCCACAAACAGTACAAGGATTGTCAGCTTTAGGATCCGATGGAATTTGCTGAGGACTGCGTCGCTACCATTTCCACTCTGAATGCTTAGCCCACTCCCACACCACATCCACATCGAGCCCATAGGGGTCCCCTGCGGTCCGAAACGTTTCCGGAAGCCGTTTTGAAGTCATTTGCGGATCGGGGTTTTCAACTGAATGCGCAGAAGATGCCGGCAATGCTCACACACCGGCACTGAAACGGGACCGGACATTCTGCCAGGCAATGCCCGAGACTGGGACCTTCGATGCCTGTTCAGACAGCCAGCCCTGCCATCCAAGGAGTGGACAGGCCACGGGTCCTATGTCCCCAGACTCTTGCGCACATACGCAATGCCTGCCCGGTTGGAAGAGCGATAAAGTTTGTTCCGCATTCCCGGTGACTGTCAAGTAAAAAGGTAAGCGCGCTGGTTACAGGAATGGTGATTTGCGGTGCCAGGCTCGTTTGAGATCATTTCGGCCAGGGCGCTCTCTGGCTGCCTGCCAGATGTCGCCTTTCAAGGAAGGCGCTCGCTCAACGTCGATCATCAAGCGGAGGCCCAGTTGGATCGGAAGAAGCCGGGGCCGAAGTAGGCTGTCTCCGCAAAGCGGATGTTCGGGCGTTGTCCGATGGGCTCGATATGCCGAATGCCTTGGCGATATGAGCCAATAATTTGAGTAATGACTGCAATGCGTGTGCCTCCTGGGTAGATCTATGCAAAGTGAAGCAAAACTTAGAGTGGACGATGCTCCAGTTCAAGAGCTAACTCCCGGCCAACCCCCGCGAAATCTCCCTGGACTTCTCTCGCGCGAGCGAGAGCTGCCTGAACGTGAGGCAGAACATTTTCAGCTCGAACGTGCTTCAGAAAATCAGAGCCTGAGATAAGCCGCGACGGTTGGTCACGCGCACCGCATAGAAGAAGCGTTTTGCCTGCTTTGCGGAGACGATCGGAGAATTGCTCTAATGCGTGGATACCGGTTGCGTCGAGCGCCGTCATATTCCGAAGGCGCAGGATCACGACATCTCCAAATGGCTTCAGGTCCCTGGTCGCCTCGGCAAGCTTCTCGGTCGTTCCGAAGAGAAACGGCCCATGAATGCGGAGAATGGTTACGTTGGACGGAATGTCCTTGTCCTGCAGGATGTGCGCCTGTCCATCTTCCAGGTATTCGCGTGTGACCGGCGCAACCGTCGTCGTCTCCGCGATGCGGTAGATATAGAGCAGTGCCGCCAGCGTCATCCCGACTCCCACGGCTACCGTCAAGTCGGCGAAGACGGTCAAGGCAAACGTCGTAAACCAAACGGCAATATCAGTCTTCGACAGGCGAAGGATCGTTCCGATCTCCCGCCACTCCCCCATGTTGTAGGCCACTACGAAGAGCACCGCCGCAAGCGTTGCCAGAGGAACAAACCGCGCCAGCGGAGCGGCAACCAGAAGAATGGCAAGCAGTGTAAGCGCATGAACCATTCCCGCTACCGGTGTAAGCGCGCCCGAGCGGATGTTGGTTGCGGTGCGGGCAATCGCACCCGTAGCAGGTATGCCTCCAAAGAGAGGAGAGGCGATATTCGCAACTCCCTGCGCTACCAGTTCCACATTCGAGTTGTGGTGATCTCCGCTCATACCGTCGGCGACGACTGCGGAGAGCAAGCTTTCGACTGCGGCAAGCAGCGCAACCGTGAATGCGGACGGAAGCAAAGGCAGGATGTGCGCGGCTTGAAAGTTGGGTAAGGCGAAATGCGGAAAGCCCTGCGGAATACCCCCGAACTTGCTGCCGATCGTCTCAATGGGTAAGTGGAAGGCAGCCACCAGAGCCGTTGACAGGAACAGCGCGACGATCGAACCGGGCAGCCGCTTGGTCAATCGCGGCCACAGCAGAATGACACCCAACGAGCCGGCTGCGACAGCGACGGTTTGCCATCGCGTCGTTCCGGCATAGTGAATGAGCATCCTGATCCGAGCCAGGAACTCGCTGGGAACTGGCGGCGTCTCCATGCCCAAGAAGTCTTTGATCTGGGTAGATGCGATCAGCAGTGCAATGCCATTGGTAAACCCGATCGTCACCGGGCGTGGGATGTACTTGACGGCTGCACCCAGGCCCGTGAAGCCCATGATGAGCAGCAGAAAACCTGCCATGATTCCGACCAGCGCCAGGCCGCCCAGGCCGAACTTCATGACGATTCCAGCGACGATCACGACGAAGGCGCCTGTAGGTCCGCCGATCTGGGTACGTGATCCGCCCAGCGCGGAGATCAGGAAGCCGGCCACCACTGCGGTATACAAGCCAGCTTGCGGTGCCACGCCGGACGCGATAGCAAAGGCCATCGCCAGCGGGAGCGCAACCAGACCGACCGTCAGCCCAGCGACGAGGTCGTGCGAAACTTGCCTGACCGTATAACCCCGCAGACACTCAATGGAGCGAGGAATCCACCTCTGCGCAGAACTCACCGGACCGTTCCAGTGGCTTCTCGATCTCATCCAACATCCCCAAAGCTTCCTTGAGGTGGGCTATGGAAGTAGGTGCGCATCAGATTCAAAACTTCAATGATGATCGGGTCACGAACCGCATAGAAGACCTGATTGCCGACCTTGCGATTGGAAACAAGTTGCTTCGCTCGCAGCACAGCCAGGTGTTGGGAGACATTGGCCTGCTCCATGCCGAGCTTCTCGATCAACGCGCCGGCAGAAAGTTCTCCCGGGCTGAGTAGCTCCAGAATGGCGATTCTGGTCGGATGAGCAAGCGCCTGAAAAATGTCGGCCTTAAACCGTCGTAACGAATCCTGCATATATGAATATTATTATATTAGCATATGCGTTGCGATATGAATTTCTGGGATCATCCACATTCTATGGGGGATATCCTTTCGAGCTACTCTTGCAACAATCCGGTCGTGCGCATGAGGCTTTAATGATGCCCGGTCCATAGGAGCGTGTTGACCAATTACCGAGTTCAATTCACAAGAATCGTGTTTCGATCGCGCAGGACCGTGCGAGGGGTCAAGTCGGGGATCCGCCGGCGCGACCTGATGGACGATTACGAGCATTAGCGGCAGTGCTACCATGCCGTCCCACAATGTCACGACTGGCGTCGATCGGCACGCTCGACAGCGCGCGTACCCAGGTCGTCATGGAGTCTCTGCTCCACTATGCTGACACCCGATCCGCACTCCGGCGCGTCCCCTACCCCGAGTGTCGCAACCGTATGACCTGGCTGTTTCAAACAGCCGGCGTATGGAGGACGTCATGAAAGTTCATGAAGCGAAATCCCGGGCAGGGCTAGGCCAGTTCGCTGGGCATGAGATCGGCGAAGCACTGCGCGACGCTCTGCGTAACAGGACGAACGTTCGTTTGATCTTGGCAGCGGCGCCAAGCCAGTACGATATGCTCGCGGCTCTTCGCCGGGAGCCGAACATTGACTGGAGCCGCATCACTGCGTTCCACATGGACGAGTACATCGGGCTGCCGGCTGATTCGCCTCAGGGATTTGCCAACTGGCTCAAGCGCGAGTTCGTCGACCACCTTCCGTTCATCCGCTTTGAGCGAATCACGCCGGGCAACAATCCAGAAACAGCGTGCCAGCGCTACGCCGCGCTGCTGGCCGAAGATCCTGCAGATGTCGTTCTGCTCGGCATAGGAACCAATGGCCACCTTGCATTCAATGATCCCCCAGCGGACCTCAATGACCCTCTTCCCGTCAAGGTCGTTACGCTGGATACGATGTGTCGCGAGCAGCAAGTTCTCGATGGCTGCTTTCCCACGCTCGACGCCGTGCCGCATCGCGCAATCACGCTTACAATCCCCACGCTCCTTGCTGGTCGCCGACTCTTCTGCTGCGTGCCTGGCCGGCATAAGAGCGCCGCGGTGCGGGCTACGCTCGAGTCGCCTATTAGCGGGGATTGCCCGGCGACCGCCCTGCGCACCCACCCCCGGTGCACCCTTTATCTCGATCATGAGTCGAGCTCGATGCTTGAGATCCATGAGCATAAGAACCATAACCGGTCGTGATCCGCAAAGCTGGAGGTTCTCAAAGTAATGCTGCGCGCAAAAGGTTTGGAGCGCAGCATGTTGGTATCTGACTCGGTCGCGCTGGCCGGCATGCCCCACGGCACCTACACCACTCCTGTTGGAGGTCGTGTCGAGCTTCGGCCAGATGGCAGACTCTATGTCTCCGGTTCCGAACTCCTTGCAGGAGCCACGGCTTTACTCGCGCAAGGCATCGGCAACCTCGTCCTCACGTCCGACGTGCCTCTCCACGAGGCCTTGGCCATCGCCACAACAAATCCAGGACAATTCGCCGGAGCCCGCGGTCAACTTACACCCGGATCTCGCGCTGATCTTCTCAGATTCCGCTGGCAGGGCTCGATCCTCATTGGAAGCACCAAGATTGCTGCCGGCATTGTTCGCGATGATTTACTCGCCCGCGATCAACTGAGAATCACCCTGAGCCCTCCGGCGGATGAGCCAGCCCACGGCGTTCCAGTGCGGAGTGGAGGAGCGGCGCGACCAGAGTGTGGAGGTGCGCGTTTGCGTACCCAGTCCAAGCAACATCGGCCTCCAGATTTAAGGGAGCTCGCAACGGCAGGCCGGCGTCGTCTGTGACGAGAACCCCCGCTTCGCGCGCAATCAACTCCGTGCACAGGTCATAGGGGTGGCAACAGAGCCCTCGTTGCAGTCCGCGTTGTTGCAAAATCGGACGCAAGAGTGGGCGCAAATCAGCGAGAAAGCGGTCATGCCCCATCATCAGTTCGTACAACTGTCCACCAGTGGAAAGATACTGATCTTCGAAAATGTAAGCCTTCCCTTCGCGTCCGGATCCCAGCACTGCACACGCAATCTCATCGTCGATCGAGGCGAGAATATCCCGGCCGCCGCAGAAGAAACGGGTTACAGAGCCGAAGCCGTGCGCGAGATCTCTAGCTGTGGACGGTTGCGGAATGAACCGAGATCGCTCACCGGTGAAGCGGTTGAGCCGCTCCGCCCCGACACCCTTCCCGCGCGTTGCCCATAACGTATCGCACAGATGCTGTTTGACAAGCGGCAGCTCGGTCTGGACTGCCAATTCAATGTCGCCGAGAGACGTTTCCTCGCCGTAATTCTGGGCCACGCCGGTCAAAACCCAGCCGCTGCGCTTCTGGTACATCAGGCAGCGGGTTCCGTCGACGGGATCTGCGATAACCCGCAAGACGGCTTCGGATTCCTTGATGCCGCGGGGCAGAGCAAGCCTTCCTCCGCGCAGCCCTTCGGCAATCAGAATGATAGGGACCCGGCTCGCAACCTTGCTCTCGAACAGATCAACCAACATCGTCTCGCTGATTCGATCAATTGCGTAGATCGTATCTCCCTCGTCATCTTGAACAACCGTTGCGACCGCGTCCCGGGGAGCAGACTCACAGGCCGAGGTCACCGCTGCGCGGATCTCCTCATGGATCTCCCGAATCAACTGTAGAAGTTGCGCCTCATCCATCCGTACAAACCTCCTTCATTGGAATTGATCGCGTCGCCTTACCCACGGAACGGCCTCGGCCCAAGTCTCAGGCCAGGAGAAAAATCGCTTGACTCGTTCGTGTGATCGTGTTCTGTTAGTTTCTAACATCGTACATGGTAATTTCACACATGACCTGAATTAGCACCGGAGAGGCTTCGCTCCGGCAATGCAGATCAGGGGCAGGCATACACGCATTTAGCAAGGGAAGAAAACTTCTGGCCTGGCCACGACGCGAGGCAGGAGGCGCTCGGAATACAGCAGCAGGCCTTCGCGCGTCATCAAGGCTTGTTGTCGCGGAAGCAGATGTCAGTTTCGCGAAAATTTTTAGGAGACCCAGTCCATGCGTCGTGTCGCACTGTTCTATATGTTCTTCTTGCTAGTGTCTGCCCTAGCCAGCTTTGCCCAGGTCAACACGGGAAGAGTCTTTGGATTGGTCACGGACCATGGCGGCGCAGCCGTTCCCGGTGTCGCGGTTACCGCGACTGCGGATGAAACGGGTGTCGTCACCAAGGGCACGACCTCCGACTCAGGCGAGTATTTGCTGAATTTCCTCGTTCCCGGAACATACTCGATTCAGGCTGAAAAGGCCGGATTCAATGATGCAAAAACGCTGCAGGTAGCCGTTCACGCTGGTGACACGGCGCGAGTGGACTTCGCCCTGCAGGTCGGAGCCGTTTCCCAATCTGTCGCCGTCATGGCGAATGCCATCAGCGTAGCAACGGAAACCTCCGAGTTGTCGCAGACCTTCAGCTACAGGGATCTGGATGCTCTGCCGAACATCGACCGCAATCCTCTGTATCAGATGAATCTGCTGCCCGGTGCGAACAACGATGTCGGCAGCGGGAACTACGGGTCGAACGGAGGAGAGAATGGCTCTGCCGTCGGTCTGACGCGCCCTCAGCTCGCCTCGATTGGCGGCGTGGACGCGAATGCGAACACGATCTATATCGAAGGAGTGTTCAATCGCGAGCCGCAGAATGCATACATCGGTCTGACGCCGCCGATTGAAGGTATCCAGGAAGTGCAGGTCTATACCGGAAAATACAATGCTGAATTCGGTTTCTCGGGAAGTGCTGTGGTGAACATCACCACCAAGTCCGGGGGAAGCGACTTTCACGGCGCATTGTTTGAGTTTCTACGAAATGAAACGACAGATGCGCAAAACTACTTTGCATCTCCCGGAGACAGCACGCCTTTTCGGAGAAATCAGTTTGGCGGTGCCATTGGCGGGCCAATTCTGAAGGAAAAGCTCTTCTTCTTTGCGGATTTCCAGGGAACCATACTGAAGACGAGCACGCCGGAATTGACCTCCGCACCTACCGCCAAAATGCTGCAGGGAGATTTCTCGGAACTTTACGATCCGACACAGGGGAAGGACAACGCCGGCAATACCTGGGGTCAGCTCTATGACCCCTTTTCCAGAAAGTTCGACACTTCCGGAAACGTGATCTCCGCCATGCCGTTCCCAAACAATCTGGTTCCCAGGAACCGTTGGGATCCGGCGGCGGCGGCAATCAATAATGCGAAGGTTTTCGGTGCGGCCAATCTGCCTGGCTTGTCCGACAATCTGCATTATGTCGGGTCTGATGTGCAGCGTTCCTATCAGGGAGACGGCCGCATCGACTACTCTCGCTCCCCACGCGACCGGATGTTCTTCCGCTATTCGGCCTTGTCCGCAACAAATGATAGTTCTACCAACGTCAATCAGTTCTTTCAGGACGGCAACGCTGACTCGAATGCCTATAACCAAAATATGCAGCTCACGGATATGTTCAGCTTTAGCTCAACAAGGATGAATGAGCTGCGCCTGGGCTACAACCGCTCGAATGTGCATACCAGCAACAAAGCACTCAATAAGACTTGGAACAATTTCTTCGGTATTCCCAATGGCAACCTGGAAGACACCAGCACACAGGGATTGGCGGAATTCTCAATTCCTGGAGTGCATGGCGTCGCCGAGCCGGATTGGGTGGGGTACATCATCAGCAACACGATCTCCGTGACGGATAATTTCACCTGGGTGAAGGGCCACCACATTGTGAAAGCCGGAGTGAATTTCAATCATATTCAGGACACCTCGGCCGATACGATCGGCGGAGACAATCCGCGAGGCTCACTCGTCTTTGACCAGGCGATGACCTCCTACGATGGCAACAATACGGACCCCTACGGTTACGCTCCTTTTCTGCTCGGTACCATGGTTTCAAGCAGCCGTGCCCGTTTCGTCAAAGGCGCTCCCTACCAGACCTACTGGCAAAATGCATGGTATGCGCAGGATGACTACAAGATTCTGCCGTCTCTCACGCTGAACCTCGGCCTGCGCTACGAGCTGACGACCCGACCGGTGGAGCGGTCGAACCGGCAATCGAACTGGGATACGCGGACCAACACGCTCGTGCCTGCCACCTCCAGTAATCGCAGCCCTGGACCTGGGGCTCGACACAGAACGACTGGGGACCACGCCTGGGATTTGCGTGGACCCCGGATCACGGCAAAACCAGTATCCGCGGCGGATATGGCATTTCCTATTGGATGGCCTACTGGTCCGGTCCATTGACTATTCTCGGCCTGACATATCCCAATTACGCCAAGCAAAGCCTGCTTACTCCTAACAACCTAACGCCATCGCTTGGCCTTGCCGCGAATGGGCTGCCGATAGCGACTGCCTCTTATGACTCATCCGGGAACTTGATCATTCCCGACGATGCTGTCATCCGCGGTGCGGACTATAACTGGAAGAACCAGCGAGTGGATCAAGCAGTCCCTCAACATCGAGCGGGAAATACGCCCGGGAATGGTTCTGGATATCGGCTATCTCGGAGTGCGCGGCCTCCACAACAATTTCTCCAAAAACATCAACCAAGCTCCGCCGACCGCTCCCGGAGTGGATTACAACGCCCAGCGTCCCCTTTATTCGAGCTATCCACAATTGGGCGATATTCCAATCTCCACGTCAATCGCCAGCACCTGGTATGACGCCCTGACTGCGCGCTTCGCGGCAAATATCGGCAACTCGTGATTCTGAACGTGGGCTATGCCCATGGACGTAACTTTCAAAACGGAAACAATCTCGACCAGAACAAAATCAATCAGTACTATGGCCCCACGCAGCAGGACATTGCCACATCTTCAATGCCCAGGTCGGTGTTCGAGCTTCCGTTCGGCCGCGGGAGGCGCTACTTCGGCAAAGCGAACCGGCTTGTTGATAGCCTTCTTGGGTGGCTGGGAATATGACGCTTTGGTGCATGTCCGCAGCGGCGCCCGCTTCGACGTCACAACCTACGACACGACATCGCTGAACAATGGACAAACCAATCGTCCGGATCGCGTTGGCAACGGCAAACTCAGTCATCCGACCGTCGCAAAATGGTTCGATACCAGCGCCTTTGTGGTGCACACGACACCGATGACCTACGGGAATGCGGGCATCAACCCGCTGTATGCGGATGGACAGCAACAGCTTGATTCTTCGCTGTCGAAGACATTTCACATGACCGAGCGGCAACAGGTCGAGTTCCGCGCGGACGCCTTCAATACCTTCAATCATCCCAATTTCTCGGCGCCGGATTCCACGGTCGGTGACG
The DNA here is from genome assembly GCA_963750845.1 of uncultured Acidobacteriaceae bacterium. Lineage (GTDB taxonomy): Bacteria > Acidobacteriota > Terriglobia > Terriglobales > Acidobacteriaceae > KBS-83. The sequence goes on along the minus strand of CAVVSP010000024.1, from coordinate 66,045 downwards.
ACGCCGAAGGGCAAGTCTCTTCCACCTCATCGACAATCGGCGGCTACAGTTCGCGCTTAGATATTCGTTCTAGGCAAGGACGGCTCGACCGCTCGGACCGGGCCATCTCTGCGGCAATGTTCTGCCATGGCTGTTTGCATTGTGGAGAAACAATGGTTCGGGGTCACGATGGATAGGCAAAGATGCTCATTGTCGGGGCGCAGGGGATTTCTCGGGTCGTATGCGGTCGACGCGGCAGCGGATAGATGCAGAGGTTCATCCGCGGCAGACCGCAACAGCACGGGACCAAGCCGGGCGGCAATCGACTATCAGCGACGCCGCCAGCGTCGAACGCGCTGTTCTGCTCGGCGAGACCCGATGCCGTGCTGCTGCTCGCGGCGATGTCGGATATCGATCGCTGCGAAGCGCATACCGGAGGCAGGCGTTCGCTGTAAATGCGCGAGGAGCGGAAAATGTGGCGAACGCTTGCGCACGGACGAACGCGCGTTTGTTGTACACTTCAACCGCTGCGGTCTTCGATGGGCGCAAGCAGGGCTATCGTGAAGACGACGAGATGTGCCCGATCAGCGTCTATGGAAAAACCAAGGCAGGGCGGAGAGGACGCAGTGAAGGCTCTCGATCCCGGCGGCCGTCGTCTTTCGCTTTCGCTGGTGCTTGGCTGGTTGCCCGTAGAAGCGGAACCAACTCCATGCTAGATACCGTGCGTGAAAGTGGAAGGCGGGAAGGGCCATTTCTTTTCCATCCCGGGAAACGCGAAATCCGATCGATGCCGCTTCGCTCGCCAGACTGATGATCGCCATGCTCGACGGATCGGTCGATGCTGAGCGGTACTCTTTCATGTAGGAGCGTCCGACAGTGTTTCGCGATATGAATTGGGGCAGGCGTCTTGGCGGCACGCAGCAGTGTTCCCGATCGATCTGGTTCGAGCCACAGGCCGATCCGCCGTCCGGGCCGGGCACCGCGCGGAGATCACCATTTTTTGCTGACGGAGAAAATTCGAGACGAGCTTCTCGGACTTCGAAGTGCAAACGTGCGACCAGGTGATTGAAAGGTGCTTTTCATGAAACTACCGAAAGCAATGCACGAATTGGAGTTTGGCCATGGGTCCTGCTATGGGAAGGAAGAACAAGAAGCGCTGCTGGAAGTTTTGCGCGCCGGCGCGCCCTCCTGCGGGCCCTAGGTGAAACAATTCGAAGAAGAGTTCGCCGAGTTACTGTGGGACGCAGATATGGGCTGGCCGTGACCTCCGGAACGACCGGCCTGCATCTGGCCATGATCGCGGCCGGCGTTGGACCCGGCGACGAAGTGATCACCACGCCGATCAGTTGGATCTCCACCGCCAATGCGGCGGCCGCTCTGGGAGCCAAAGTGGTCTTCGCCGATGTCGATCCGCGCACCTTGAATCTCGATCCGGCCTCGGTCGCAGAAAAAGATCACGCCGCGCACCAAGGCCATTCTTCCTGTCCACCTGTACGGCCAATGCTGCGATATGGATGCGCTCAATGATCTGGCCCGCCCGCGCGAAATTCTGCGTCGTCGAAGATGCGGCGCATGCTGCGGGAGCCGAATACAAGGGACGGAAAGCGGGTTCGCTTGGGCGACATCGCGGTGTTCAGTTTCCACCAGCAGAAGAACATGGTCACTCTGGGGAAGGCGGCATGATCACGACCAGCAACCGGACACTTTACGAGCGCATGCTCTCGCATCGCTCCCTCTGCTGCCCGCACCTACGATCCCAAAGGCGAAATATCTGCCGCTCGACGAATCCGTTCATCCCATGGGGAAGCGCTATTGGTATCTCGATTTCGACGAAATCGGGTTCAACTACCGCATGACCGATGCACAGGCCGCCGTGGGCCTGGTGCAGCTGCGCAAGCTGGACTCCTTCAACGCGCGCCGCATCGAGATCGCCAACATGTATTCCGAAGGCTGGAGGGGATCGAAGGACTGCACCCTGCCCTTCATTCTCGCCCAGAATCAAGCACGTCTTTCACGTCTACTGCGTACTGATCGAGACCCGATTTCTCGCGCGAACAAAGAAGACTTCATGTGGGAGCTCTATACCGAGCAAACGGATCAAGGCGTGGTCGCACTACATGCCCATCCACTTGACCACTGTGTACCGCGACACTGGGCCACCAGCCGGGAGAATGTCCGGTCGCGGAAGAGCTTTTCGACAAATACGTCAGTCTTCCCATTCACCCACGAATGACAGAGGCAGTCGTCGCAGTATGTCATTCGACAGCGTGCGGGAGCTGGCGTGACCACATTCATCGCCACCGTCTGCAGCGATTCGCGGCGAATGATCAGTTCTTTTCGGCCACATCGAGCTGATCTACATCAGCCGCGCTCCAGGCCGGCTCGATCTGATGGGCGGCAACGTGGATTACACCGGCGGACTTGTGTTTCAGAGCAACGATTCGCGAAGCCACCTGGGCGGCCGCGCAATTGCGCGAGGACAGCACAGATCCTCTTCTGGAATCCGCAGATGACGGAGGAAGGCTGGTGTGATCGCGTCGGCATTCGACCTGAACGAGCTTTCCAGCGACGAGGCGGTGCAGCAGCCTCGTGAATGCGAGCCCGCAGAAGTTCGCTGGACCGCGTACGTGCTGGGAGTGTTTCTATTGGCTGCGCCTCCACTATCCGGAGCAGTTCAGATCGGGAGCGTGATTCTACATCGAATCGGAAGTGCCGCTCAACAAAGGCGTCAGCTCCTCGGCAGCTGTGGAAGTAGCGGTGATGAAGGCTGCCGCCAGCTGTTATGGGTTATCTCTGGAGGGGATTGAGCTCGCGGAAGCCTGCCAGTGGGTGGAAAATGTCATTGCCGAATCGGCATGCGGCATCATGGACCAGGCGGCATCCGTCTGGGGGACGAGGGCTTTGTGCTTCCCTTGCTTTGCCAGCCATGCGCGCCTCAGCCTCTGGTCAAGCTGCCCGAAGGGCTGCGCTGTTGGGCCATCGATTCCGGCGTTCGCCACGCGGTGACGGGCATCGAATATGAGGCCGCTCGCGCCGCTGCTTTTGTTGGCTACCGGATGATCTGCGAGTGGGAAAATCTGTCCTTGACAGACGACCGCAGCGGCCGCATTCCGCGTTTCGTAGAGCCTCGATGGAACGGCTATCTCTCGAATGTTCAGCCCTCTGTCTTCCGCTCCAGGTACGAGGAGCAGTTGCCAGCGATCGTCTCCGGCAACGAGATTCTCGCTTCGAAAGCCGAGCCATCCGGATCCGTTCACCACGATTCGGCCAGAGGTGAATTACCGCGTGCGCGCATGCACGCGCTATGCGATCGAAGAGAACCAGCGCATCGAGATGTTCGTCGAGCTGGCCCGCGGCGCGGCCTCGGAACCGTCCGCGGATTCCTATGGCCTGATGGGCGACTTGATGTTCCAGTCCCACTGGTCCTACACGGAATGCGGCCTCGGATGTGAAGCTACCGACCATGCTGATCGAGCTCGTTCGCGACGAATGCGATCGAGGCAAACTATTCGGCGCCAAAATCACCGGCGGCGGCGGAGGAGGCACGGTTGCTGTCCTGGGCGCCGGCGATGGCGAGGCTGCTTTTCATCGCGTCGTTCAACGATACGCCGAGGTCCGCGGTTTCGAGCCATATGTATTTGAGGGCAGCTCCATGGGCGCCGATCGTTTCGGAATTCACGCCCTGGAGGCTGAAGCGTGAGTACCACCGCGACGGCGTTGTCCAACAAGCGAAGAACGACGTGGTATTTCTTTTTGCTGGCTCTCGCGTCGCTGATGTGGTCGGGACAAGGCACGGCCGTCAAGGTTCTTGGGCGCCAAATGGGCCCGATCGCGATCACCTTCCTGCCGTTCTACATCACCACGCTTCTGTTCGTTCCTTTGCTGCGCAAGATGCGCCGGGAAACTCCCGGCGCGTCGCGTCCCTCGGCACGGGAATGGGGCCAATTCGTGATTGCCGGTGTTGGCGGACAGGTTCTGGCACAACTGGGAATGACCTGGGGTATAAGCAAGTCCCTCGCTTCGAACGGCGCGATCCTCAATCTGCTCATTCCTGTCATGAGCGCCTTGCTTGCCTCCCTTCTGCTCAAAGAACGTTTGACCGCGTTGCGGGTCGCCTCGCTGCTGATCGGCCTGGCAGGCGTGGTATTGATGTCGGTTGGCGACTTGAGACAGGCGTCGTTCGGCCAGATGCACTTCCTGCTCGGCAACCTCCTCATCCTCGGCGGCTGCCTCGGCTCCTCGTTCTACAACGTGTATTGCAAGGGCCTGATGCAGCGCTTCAGCGAAATCGAAATCCTGATCTTTAGCTACATCACCGCTTCGCTCGCCAGCCTTCCGCTGCTGATCTGGGTCGAGCCGTTCTCCTTCCGCAGTTTCCAGCGCTTCGACTGGCAGAGCTGGGTCGCTTTCGCCTTCCTCGCCCTGTTCATGTACGGCGCTTCCATGCTGCTCTTCTTCAAGGCCCTGCAGCACCTCGATGTCACAACGGCATCGACGTCTCTCTATCTGGTTCCAGTCTTCGGAGTATTGCTGGCCGTGCTGTTGCTGGGCGAGCACCTGAACTTCGCTGCGATGGCGGGAGCCGCCATCGTGCTCTTTTCAACGATCCTGGTGATGAGATATGACACAAGTTACTAGATTAGTCGGAATATCCTGCTCGCTCTTTGCGCAGTCGTGGCCCTGGTCGCTAACGCGCAAGAGCCGTTTCCTGTCGTTTCCACGGTGGACCAGTCGGAGATCGCCGGCCGTCCCGTCCAGCTTGACGCGCAGGGCAAGCTGCTGCCCTGGCCGATGCCGGACAGACGTTGGCTACTCCTACTCGTCTCACGTCCTCACCCAGTGGACCATTCTGTGGGACCAGTACAATCGCCAGAGACTGCATTACTACTTTTGCTGCTTCGACTTCGACCGCACCACGTTCGAAATGTTTCCCGAGCAGCATTGGGCCAATTCCACCGGATATCTGCGGGCCATGATGCAGGGATTCATCGAACGCCTTTATCCCTACACCGGCGACCCGCGACACGCTCGAGTTTCTCGAAAACTTTGTCGACTACGAGCTGGAAAACGGCCTGACACCCGAGGGCTATGTCTGGGCCCAGGTGCCGTATGCATCCGCGAATCCTGGCAGCCAGCGCTACACCGGCTGGAGCGCAGCACGGCGAAGACTACGTCGAACCTCACGTCGTCGGCGAAGACGGCTACGCCTATCTCCGGCTCTACGAGATGACCGGCAACACGAAATATCTCGAGGAGGCCATCCGCTGCGCCGACGCCCTGGTCAAGAACTTCAAGCCCGGCGATGAAAAGCACTCTCCCTGGCCCGTACGCTGCTTCGCCCGCGACGGCAAAGCGGATGGCGGGCCCATGGGACCTTACTCCGCCAACGTCGTCGAGCCCATCATGCTATTCGACGAACTTATTCGCCTCGGGCAAGGCGACGTCGCCGGATACAAACGGGTCGCGAGGGCGCATGGGCATGGCTTGATGAATATCCGATGACAAACAATGTCTGGGTCGGGTATTTCGAAGATGTGCGGCCCAGCATGGAAAACATGAACCAGGTGATCCCGCTCGAGTTTGCCCGCTACGTCCTTCTGCATCCGGACAAAGATCCGGAATGGCGCGAGCACGCGCGAACGCTTATCGAGTGGGTCAAGACCACGCCCAAATGGCCCAAGTACATCGTGCATGGCGCGACGGTGACGACCGAGCAGGGAGACGGCAAGAACTTCTGCTGCAACCTGCCCAACCAATGCTGCGACAGCCACAGTGCGCGGCTGGCCGCAGTTGAAGCGCTCTATTACGCAAAAACCGGCGATGTGGCATACAAAGAAGCGGCCTTCCGCTCCTATAACTGGGTGACCTACTTTCAGGGGCTTTCCGAGACGCTGCGGCTCCCTTCAGCGACCCAGTGGTGGTTTACCGATGAATTTGCCGACGGGCCGCGGCGCATGATGGATGCTTTCTGGGCCGTGCCGGAGTGGGCGCCGGCCGACGAATCTCATTTGCTGGGATCGAGTTCCGTGGTCACCCGGATTCGCTATGGCAAAGGCTCGGTCACCTATTCCACCTTTGATCCTCAGTCGATCGATGTGCTGCGGCTGGACTTCGTTCCCAAGTCTGTGATGGCCGACGGCAAGCCGATGAGTCCGCGCTCCAACCTCGATGGACCGGGGTACGTATTTGAAGAAGCGACGCACGTGTTGCGCATTCGCCACGATGCCGCGAAAGACATGGACGTGCAGGGGGAAGACGGTCAGCCCCCTCCCTTGTACATCACCTTCGACGATCCACATCTCCCGGCGGCAACGATGCTTGAGGGGCAGTATCCTTCCGGAGCGATCGACTGGGCGCCTGACACGTGGCGCATCCATGTTCCGCACGGCAAGTTCGGAACCTTCAATCTGTCTCTGGCTGACCCCGCGACGCGCTCCGCCGAATTTCGTTTCTATGCGCCGCGTATCTTCGTCGGAATCGATGCGTATAACGGCGGAAGCGCGCCGTCTACCATTACGATCCATGCACCGGAGATTCGTGAGATCTCCTTCACCGTCAAACCCGGCGAGTTGAAACGGCTCCGCACCGGATGGCAGGATCCCAGCACTGCGGTCGTATTTGACCTCAAAAACGGCGAAGGCTTGCAGTTCGATAACCTGGCATATCGCTACCAGTGAATTTTCGGCGGCGCTCTTCCGGTTTGCAGAAGGACAACTCGTTCTTGCATCGCTCGCCCTGCATATGTGAAGGAAAGGAGGGCGGGCGATGTCCTCGCGGCGGCCTCATGGCCTGCGTTCGACGGCAGATGTGACCGTGACAAGCGTCGGTGCGTATAGTCTGGTACGTATTCGCACGATATATGAGAACTTCAAACGTTGACTCTCCCCGCTCCTCGGAAGATCGCCAAAGCGAATTTCTGTTGTTCATCAAGAAGAGAGGGAACGCATCGATTGCGCAGATGGCGACAGAGTTCGCTGTCTCCGAGATGACGGTACGTCGTGCCCTGTATAAGCTGGCCGACTCAGGTTTGGTGATCCGTACACCTGGCGGCGCCATGGCCGCTCCCTCCGGGTCGGTCGAACGAAGCTTCCTGGACCGCTCCGCGAGGATGGCAGGCGCAAAAGATGCGATTGGCAGGGAAGCGGCGCAGCTGGTGCAGGATGGTGAAATCGTGGTGCTCGATTCCGGCACGACGACCCGCTATATCGCCCGGCATCTGGCGATGAGGCATAACCTTACGGTGATCACAACCTCTTTGGCGGTGGTGGAGGAGCTGGCCGGCAGTACTAGCGTTCAAGTACGGTTGACCGGCGGAGTGTACCGGCGCAGCAGCCATGATCTCTCCGGCAACGCCGTCCTCGACTCATTGGGGAACATCCATGCCGACAAGGTTTTCTTTGGAGCGGCCGCTCTTTCATTCCACAAGGGCGTCATGAACTATGATCCCGAGATGCCCAGGGCTTTTCTGCGCGCGGGTCGAGAGCGTGTTCTGGTGATCGACAGCAGCAAGATCGGAAGCGAAGCGGCATACCGCCTTTGCGCTGTCGAAAAATGCGATATGGTCGTGACCGACAAGGGCCTGAAAGCGGCGGATATAGCACGCCTACGTAAGCTAACTACCGTACTGGTAGCACAGTAAGACGTTAGCTGGCTGCTATGGAAATGCGAAACCGGTGCGACGATGCGCCAGAACCTGATGTGACTATCTCAAAGGTGACCGGGCATCGGGCAACCGAATCCACGCTCCGCAATAGGGGCTGCAGAATCAACAGAAAAGCTGCACGCCTCGCCCTGAAGTCAACAGTTGAGCCAAGGGTCACTTATCCGGAAAGGCGACCATCCGGCCAAGTGACGAGAAGCAGGTTCGCACGCCGCCGCCGCCGGCCTTAGCCGGGATTTCCGAGATAGCACTGGATGCCGAGACGGGCGACGCGGCGACCGAACCCAAATCTTGCAGCCGAACGAAAGCAGAGGTATCCACATGGCGCGGCGCATTGGATAGTGAAGGTCCAAAACCAAGGTCCCCGCCCCATTGGCGCAAACGGCGCGCGATAAGGACGGGGTACCTGGCCTCCTGAACCTTACTTCTTGGGCCGCGACTCCGGCGGCACAAGCCCTGCAAGGCGGTAGTACACAACGAGCTGGCCGTAGTGTTCTCCGCTATGCTCGATGATGCCGTATGCAATGTCGATAACGCGCGCTTTCTGCTGAGGGTAATAAACAACCTCCGTCATCAGGCCTTTTTCGCCTTTCGACTGGATGGCGGCTGCGCCATCGGCGAAGGACTTCTTGACGAACGCAACGATGTCGGCCTTGGACTTGTATTGCTCCCGCTTCGGATCTTCTCCCGCGGGGGGCTTCTGCCCCATCGCAGGATTCGTGAAGTAGTAGCATGAACCCGCCGCGTGCAGTAATTGCTCGGCGAAGCTCCGCTGCGCGGGTGTCGGCTTGAAGTCATATTTGTCCTCAGGAAAATCTTCGGCCAGCGCCGTCAGCTTGCGGCCAATCTCATTCCAGGAATCGAGCACGACTTTCGATTCCGGATCGGCAGGTTTGACGGCTGCATCTTTCTTCATCGTGTCCTGGGCATGGGCGGCAAATGCAAATGCCAGCAGGACGATAGCGAGAAACGTTATTCTTTTCATTTCTTTCTCCACACTTGAGTTTCGCGAATCAAAGCTTCATTGTCTTATTTCGCCTGCGCCAGCTCTGTAACAACTGCGGCAACCTTTTCGAGTATCTGGTTCCAGCCCTCCAATTGCCCGCTATTCTTTGCGCTCTCCATGGGTTCATTTCCAATGTGGGTGAGTCTCGTCTGACCGTTCCCGAGATCCTCAAAGATGGTCACGTCGTACGCACCGTCGATGGCCTCTTGTTCTATTCCCAATTCCGCAGGGTCAATCTTGTTTCCCTTCGAGTCGGAAAAGTACATGGAGGAAACGATCTTCTCGTACGGAACAATCTCGTGGTATTCCACCGCATTCCAGCCCTCCTGCCCATCCGGCGCCTTCATGCAGCAGAGAAGTTTTCCTCCCACGCGAAAATCCATCTTGCAAACCGGCGCAGTAAAGCCCTTCGGTCCCCACCACTGCATGATGTACTTCGGGTCTGTCCACGCCTTCCAAACCAGCTCGCGTGGAGCATCGAAAACTCTGGTGACAACCATCCGCTCCGTCTCATTCACCGCGCTTTTGGTCATCTCTGACCTCCTCTTTTTTCATTTGCTTCACAACCACTTCCAGCTTGTCGAAGCGCTCTTCCCAGAATCGGCGATAGCTGATCGCCCAGTCGCTGACTGGCTTAATAGCCTCTGGCCTGAGCGTGCATATACTCTCTCGTCCGCGCTTCGTCTTGATGACAATCCGCGCCCGCACCAGGTAGGCAATGTGTTTTGAAATCATCTGCTGCGATAGAGCAAACGGTTCCGTCAACCCATGCACAGAGGCAGGCCCGTGGGAGAGTCGCTCGATCATTGCCCGCCGGGTTGGATCGGAGAGAGCCGAAAACGTTGTATCCAGCTTATCCACAACCGAATGGTAGTGGATTGCCAGCCCATGTCAACTGCTAATTTTGCGATTCTTGATTAATGTTCGCCGACCCCTCTGAACCCCGGTACCTGCGCTGATTGATCCTCTGCGAAGCCGGCAAGGGCTATGGCGCTGGCATCAGGGGCAGGAGGAATGCCGATTGTCTCTGGAACCTTATCGGTGTCTCACCGCTCTGTTGGACAAGTGATCTTTGCCAGATGACTCGCTAGCACCTACGCGGTGAGTGGTAAATCGCCAATGTGCTCATCCAGACGCGGCTATCGCTTCGCTAACTCGCAATGACAAAACTGTACGAAGAACGACTACTTCGCGCAGGCGTTTGAGCAGGCTTTTATGTGACAGGAATAATACGGGAACATCGCCGGCTAATATTTTTAACCACTTACGAGAAAAGAAAAAACGCAGCCTCGGAGAATTTGCTGCCTGGCTTTCTTGGAGCCTATTGAATCTAAATGGTGGCCAGAGACGGGATCGAACCGCCGCCGCCGGCCTTTTCAGGCCCTACCAATGGACCTAAGTGGCTTGGAATCAGCGAACGCGATTGAAACAAAAGCGGTTAGCGCGTGCCGATTTAGGATTGTTTGGGACCACTTGGGATGGTTTCCTTCCCAGGTTGTTCCCGTATTGTTCCCGCGGGTAACGCCGCTGTAAGAGCACAGCAGTCTGGGAAGTCCGACCGCCAACAACTTCGATTTTGCCATGAGCGGCTCTCTCTTCCAGGTGAAGGGCCTCGACGTTTCCTGCGAAGGTTCCTATCCGTTGAGGTTCGTGAGAACATCGCCGCCGCACAGCGGAAGCGCTGGGCCAAGCAAAAAAGTCGGCGTAGCTGGTCACGCGAATTTCCTCGAGTCGATCTTCGGTGGCTCGAACTTCAGGAACTTTTTCCGCCCTTCGCTCACCCGGCTTGGCCATACGCTCGCCATCGAGACAACGTACTTGATCCAGTGCCGAAACGCCTCGCGGCGATGGCATCACGCGGTGCACTCTGGCGGGACGCCGACTGGAGATGTGGCGATCACGGACTCGGAGCAGGATGCCAGTCGGGGCCGGGACGGGCAACTTCTAATGGCCGGCACGCGACCGAACCATACGATTTTGGACACTGGTCCAGAGAGGCTCATCCCATGCGGGCGTTAGCTCAGCGCGACCGAGATTTTGAGCATGACGTATCCGCGCGGCGGCCCTTGACTATTGAATAACCGTGTTGTATCAGATGCACACACATTCTTTCTTTTGTCAGGAAGCGCTTCTTCCGGGGGGGTTAAACGTTTATGAGGACTTCACTGAGATTCGCATCAGTTTTCCTCTTCCTGTTCATAGGTCTCGCTTCCTGGGCACAATCCACATCTCGCGTCACCGGCACGGTGAATGACCGAAGCGGCGCCGTAGTCCAGGGAGCCCAGGTAACGCTTACGAACCAGGCGACCGGTGTTGCTGTAAACAGCACTTCCAGCTCGGCGGGGACGTACGTGTTTGACGGCATCGTGCCGGGCACCTATTCCATTACCGTCTCGGCGGCGGGCTTCAGCACTCTGACTTCCACCGGCAACGTCGTCACCATTGCCCAGCCGCTGGTCTATAACCCCACACTCCAGATCGGCACGGCATCGACGAAGGTCGAAGTCAACGCCGGATCCCAGTTGGTGCAGCTGGAAACGTCGGGCGATCTGGGAGCGCTGATCGATCAGCGGGCGCTTACGACTCTGCCCATCGTAGGTTCGCGCGGAAGAAGTCCTCTCGATCTGCTGGAACTGGTCCCCGGAGTCGTGGATGGCGGTCCGCTCAATAGCTCCGGCGCGAACATTACCGGAGGCGGCGTCATGGTAAACGGCTCCCGCGACCGCGCATGGAACTACACGCTCGATGGCATCGATATCAATGAGACCAGCGCTCCCGGAAGCAACTTCTCTCCGTTGCGGACCAATCCGGACTCGATTACCGGTTTCCGTGTCATCACGACCAATGCGGACGCGGAGTATGGAGTCACCAGCGGCGCGCAGGTCATTCTGAACACACGCTCGGGCACGAATGCGTTTCACGGAAACGTGTTCTGGTTTTACCAGACGCCCGGTCTGAACGCGCACGATCCGGGAAGCAAGAGCCGGTATCGGCAGGCCACAGTTTGTGCAGAACATTCTGGGCTTCAGCGTGGGCGGACCCATCATCAAGAACAAGACGTTTTTCTTCGTGAATACGCAGTTTCTGCATACCTCGCAGGACTTCACAGCAGACCAGCATTGTTCTGACTCCATTGGCGCGTCAGGGGATATTTCGCTATGTCACCCAACCGGCAGGGTGCGATTCGAGCGCGAACGGCTGTCCGCAGAACAACCCCGCAGGCACATCGGGAGCGTCGGTCGATGCCAGTGGCAATCCCATCGTTCCTATCAACAGCTACAACATAGTGACGAACGATCCCGCGCACCGGGGGCTGGATCCGTCAATTCAGAAGTTCCTAGGGCTCACGCCGCCGCCGAACTACTACGGCATCGGCGATGGGCTGAACTTTGCGGCTTATCAATTCCTCGCGCCGGAGGCGGAGCGCCAGGTGGACTTTACCGTTCGCATTGACCATCAGTTCAATGCCAAGAATTCGATCTATGGGCGTTGGGCGCACGGCCATCAAAACACCGTGGGTGACATCGGGAACGGCGGCCTGCAGCCATTTCCGAACGCGCCAAACATCGTGAACACGCTGCGCCAGCCGCGCAATCTGGCGCTCTCCTGGCGTTACACCCCTAGCGCGACCGTGACCAATGAAGTCATCGCCGGGATGAACCGCTTCATCTTCAACTTCATCAATCCGGATTCGAACTATCTGACCAATCCACCGTTCGTCCTGAATGGCGACGCGTTCGGCGATGTCCCAGCGGCGCCGCTGCAGAACTATGTGGGCAATCTGCGCGCCCTCACCAGCATTCAACTGGTCGACAACCTCACCTACATCCACGGTCCGCACGCGCTCAAATTCGGCACTAACCTGCGCTACCAGCGCGAGAGTGGACGATCGTGGCTCGATTGGCAATTACGACGCTCAGCCGCTGGTGTACTTCAACACTGACGTGGCCCACGTCGGGCCGGAGTTCAACCTGCCCGGCGATATCAACATCCCTAACGACCTGCCAACGCTGAAAGGCGCCATCAACAGCCTGCTAGGGCGGGTCGGGAATATCCAGCAGGGATTCGTAGCGCAGAATGCAAACCAGTATGCGCCGGCGGGCACCCATCTTCGGCCTGACTTCCGCATGCCGGAATACGACTTTTACGCACAGGACACATGGAAGATTCTCCCCAACGTCGTTCTCGATCTCGGCCTGCGCTGGGAGATCAAACTGTCGCCGCGCACCAGCAGCAACTTTCTGCTGCGCCCCAATCAGGCGATTCTCGGTCGGCTCCGCGATCAGCGATACGATTGCCTGGGTTCCGGGTCATCTATACAAAGACTCCTGGCACAACCTGGGGCCATCGGTCGGCGTCGCCTGGGATCCCACCGGAGACGGCAAAACCTCCGTGCGCGCTAACTATCGCCTGGCCTATGACCGCATGAATACCTTCGTCCTGTCCTCGGCGGTCTTTCAGGGCTTGCCCGGTGAAGCGCTTCAGGTCAACGATCAGGCATTCGGTCTGGCGGGCGGCCGCGTTGCCGATGGGCTGCCTACGCTCGCTCCGCCTGCCGGCGTGACACCGCTCGCCCTGCGGCAGCCACCGCCAATGTCGAACAATGCCATTACCGCAGTGAACCCCAACTGGACTCCTCCCCAGGTTTCCGAATGGAGCCTGAGCGTGCAGCGGCAGATTGGAACTTCGTCAGTGGTCGAGTTTGCTTATGTTGGCCACCATGCCAGCCACCTGTTTGGCGCCTATGATTCCAATCAGGCCGAGTTGCAAACGAACGGGTTTCTTCAGGCATTCAATACTGCCGTCGCCGGCGGAGATAGCCCGTTGATTGACCAGCTTCTGATCAACGATCCGGGCCGTCCAGCCGGAGAGACGGGCTCGACGTATCTGACCGACTCCAACAACGGCAGTCCCTATGCATCCGGCGCCAGTCTGGGATCGGTGGCCTCGGTTGCGCAATTGATCGGGCAATCCCTGGACAACAACGGCGTGCCCCTGCCGGTATCGGCTGGCCTGCCGTCGACTTTCTTCTTCCGCTATCCCCAGTACGCAGGTGGCTTCAATGTTCTGGATAGCGGGGACTGGTCGAACTACAACGCATTTCAGGCCTCGTATCATGGGCGCTTCCAGGAGCTTAATTTCCAGGCAAATTACAACTACGCCAAGTCGCTGGACACCCGCTCCTTCGATCCCACCTTCTCCACAGTGGTAGCCGGTAGTTCGTCCTTCGGCTCCTCCAGCACGCCGTTCAATATCACGGACCGCAAACTCAACTATGCGCCCTCCGACGCGGATCGTACCCATGTCCTGCAAGGGTTATGGACCTACCAGATCCCCTTCGGTCCGACAGCCGACTGGGGCAGCAAGGGCCCGATTCTGGATCGCCTGATCGGCGGCTGGGAGATTAGCGGAAGCGCAGTGGCAGAGACCGGACACCCTTTGACCGTCTATTCACCCGCCTACACGCTAAGCAGTATCGTCCGCACGCCTGCCAGTTGCACCGGCTGCTCGCGCAGCATGTTCAAGGTGCACTACGACAAGGATTCGCAGACGCTCAATTACCTGACACCAGCGCAGATTGCGAAGTTCTCCACGCCGCCGCCGGGGCAGTTCAGCAACATTGGCCGGAACTACTTCCGGCTGGCGCCCTATTCCGTACTGAACCTGAGCATAGGCAAAGTAACGCCTGATTACCGAGCATCAGTCGCTGGAATTGCGTGTCGAAATGCAAAACGCATTCAACCAGTTGCATTACGATCAACCAGCCAGCGCACGCATCAACAGCTCCTTATTCGGGGTGGCCGATCCAGTCACGGTGGAGAGCAATGGCTTGGCGGTCGGGAAGCTCGCCGCGGACGGTACAGTTGTCCGCCAAATACGCATTTTAAGACGACCTCCGCGGCAGCGGGGCTAGTGACCCTGAGACTGGGGCGACCCAATGATCCGCGCTCTCAATATCATCTGCTCAGGGGGACCTCAGTGGTACGAGGCAAGATATCAATCCAACCGTGCGTGCGGCGCAATAGCAGAATCGTGCTAGCGGCACTACTTGCTGTGGTATTCGCAGGAGTGGATGGAACCCGGGCTGGCGCAGAAAAGCGCCCTCGAGTGGCGCTGCAAGACGGGGTGCTTGCGGGAACGCAATTCGGTCTGTCTACCAAGTACGCGGCTTTTCTGGGAATTCCCTATGCGGCTCCGCCAGTAGGGAAGTTGCGATGGCGACCTCCGCAGCCGCCTGCGAGATGGCTGGGCGTCCGCCAGGCAACCAGGTATGGACCTGCGTGTCCCCAACTCCCGAGCGCATGGTTGCCCGAGATGCTGGGTCGCAAGCAAATGCTCACGGCAGAGGCCTGCTTGTACCTGAACGTCTGGACAAGGAACCTGGGGGGACGCGCCAAGTTGCCGGTGATGGTGTGGGTTCATGGCGGCGGAAACATCGAAGGTTCGCAAGAATGGCCCCCACTTGGCGAGACGCTAGCGACGCACGGAGTGGTCGTGGTGACGATCAACTACCGGCTCGGCGTACTGGGGTTTCTTTCGCATCCGGCGCTTAGTGCGGAGTCGCCACACCGAGTCTCAGGAAACTACGGATTGCTCGATCAGATGGCGGCGCTTCAGTGGGTGCGACAGAACATCGACCGGTTCGGTGGCGATCCGCAGCGGGTGACAATATTCGGCGCTTCTTCTGGGGCGCTCGACATTTGCGATCTAATGGCCTCACCGCTCGCTAACGGCCTTTTCCACCGAGCGATTATGCAGAGCGGGGTATGCGTAGATTCACTAGCGCCGTTGCTTGCCGGAGCGGACGCAAGTGGGGCGCGAATAGCCGCGGATCTAGGGCTCGGGAATGGCCTCGACACTCTCGCGAAACTTCGGGCTGTACCCGCGGATGAACTGGTGCGTAAAGCAGCGGATGAGAAGGATGTGGACTTCAATCCGGTGATGGACGGATGGGTCTTCCACCAACAGCCCGCCCTCACCTTTTCGCAGGGTGGCCAGGCCAAGGTCCCAGTCATCGTCGGGAGCAACGCCGATGAGGTGTCGATCTTCGCCAGCCCGCTTGTGGGAGGAGCTTCTTATCGCCCTAAGTCGGTCGGCGAGTACCGGCGATGGTTGTCGCGCGAGTTCCACATGCACGCTGATATGGTGTTCGCGGCATACCCCGCATGTACAGATGCGGAGGTTCCAGCTGCGTTTCGTGCGATCGATACGGATTATCAATTCGGATTTGGAGCAAGTTTACTTGCGCATGAGGCAGCCGCAGCCGGACAACGGGCATATCTTTACATTTTCACGAACGTAGGAACGGGACAGTTCGCCGCACTCGGTGCATTTCATGGTGAGGAAAGCATGTTCCTTAGCAAGAAGTATTGGACAAGCTGGGTGAGCAGTCCCGGGGATGCTCAGTTGTCGAACACCATCATCGATTACTGGGTTCAGTTCGCGAAGACCGGGAAGCCGTCCGCCCCGAAACTTCCGCCGTGGCCACCGTATCGCCTCGGTGCACCCATGGCGCAAGAGTTGGGATCCCGGGTCGGACAGATCCCAATCCCACGTGCAGCGAAATTCAAAGTTTTCGAAGAAGTCCTGAAGTCACAATTGAATCCCGTCAAAATGCAATGACTGTTCGGGATGGATAAATACCGAGACGCGGAGGCTACGATATTGATCACACCTCGATGAACAATCCGAAATACTGAGCCATCTTGCTGCGCAGCGGGCGCTTACCAACATGAACCATTGTGAAAAGGATCGGTAACGATCTGGTCGGCTTGTGTTTACTCAAATGTCTAGCTCGGAGACAAAGCCGACTCTCAACTGACGGTCACACAAACACCAGTGAACCCGCCAGGCCTTCTCAGTTCACGGGGAGTTTTGTTCGCTCCGGCGGACACGAAATGTCACGCGTACGATATGCTGCCTTTCGTTCATGACCATTCACGGTCCTCACCCATGTGAGCCACTTCGCTCCCGAAAACCAGGCCACCAGTCCCGGTCATTACACCCGCCGTAGAAGTCAGGGACAAAGCTTCAGCTGAATATGTAGTCGTCGAATGATTGCTTCTCATCCCACATTGGTGTCGGCTCGAAATAGCCGGCACCCGGCGCAAGGTGCTGCTTCATTACCTCATCGTTTAGCGTGATACCCAGTCCCGGAGTATCAGGTACGGCAATGTAGCCTTGTTGGATGATTGGCTTATCCACCTCATTGACGAGGTCTTGCCACCAAGGCACGTCAAGCGAGTGATTTTCCAGCGCCAGAAAGTTTCTGGTGGCCGCCGCGCAATGCACGTTCGCCATGCAGGCTACTGGCGTTCCGGCGAAATGCATTGCCATTGGCACGCCGTACTTGTACGCCATGTCACCGATCTTATGAGTGCGCAAGATGCCGCCTGAGGTCGAAAGATCGGGATGAATCTTGTCGACAGCGTGTGCGCTGCATAAGTTCTCGAAATCCGCGATCTGGTAGATGTCCTCGCCGGTGAGTGTCGGCGTGGTTGTCGAATCTGTAATCTGCTTCAACAGGTCGGCATACCACCAGGGAATCACATCTTCCATCCACTCCAGGTTGTACTTTTCATATGCGCGGCCCAGCCGAATGATGGAGTTCACGCCAAGATGGCCAAGATGATCGGTGGAGAGTGGGATCTCATAACCGATCGCCTCACGAATGGCGGACATGTATTCGCAGTACACATCAATGCCCTTGTCGGTCAACTCGTTTCCCGTAAACATATTCGGCAGGCGCTTGTCGTACTCGATGGCACTCTGGTCGGATGGCTCGGAGATGGTGCCGGGTCTCCCCTTCAGCACATCGGTGCCAATATCAACCTTGATCCAGGTAAGTCCCATCTCCTTGCGTGCCTTGGCCCTGGCTGCGAATTCCTGCGGTGTATCTGCTTCCGGCGTATCTGCATAAACGCGGATTTTGTCGCGCCACTTGCCGCCCAGCATTTGATAAATGGGGATTCCGTAAGCTTTGCCTACGATGTCCCATAGAGCCATCTCAATCGCGACGACTCCACCTGCCTGACGCGAAATTCCCCCAAACTGCGAGATTTTCTCAAATAGGTAATCAACGTTCAGTGGATTCTCGCCGACGATGCGGCTTTTGAGCACCATGGCATATTGATAGTTCGCCACGTCACGCACTTCACCTAGCCCATACACTCCCTGGTTCGTATCGACGCGAATGATCGGACACGGACTTGGTCCCGGTTTCTTCACGACGGTATATCGCAGATCGGTGATCTTAAGTGTTGATGGGCTCGAGTTCTTGTTCACATTCTTGACCGAGCTCTGCGCTTCTGCAGTGGGCACTCCCTCGCCAAGCAATCCCGCAGCGAATAAACCCATGGTCGACTTCATCATGCCTCGACGACTGGTGAAGCGGTTGTAGAACGTCATTTTTCTATTTCCTCTTTTCACACGCGCTGGTCATTCTGCCCTCGATCATCCCTAGCGGGTTTCTCCAGGAGCAAGATGCGCCTTCGCGACATCAGGATGATCTCCACACCCAAGTCCGGATTGTCATCGATCCAGTAATGCCCGTCCTTCCAGAAGAGGCCTTCATGAATAACTAATGTGCGTCACCAGTCGATCCACTTGGCGAGCTCATGAATTCCATTTGAAGCCAGCGGCTTCGGACGCTCCAAAGAAGGCGAGAAAGGCACGCAATGAAGATTGAGCATTCCGCCTGCCATACGAATGCAAGGAAGACGCCCTTCATTTTTGGCTTGACAAAGCCAATTTGATAGGAGTCAGATAGCGTCGCTGATTATAAAAATATCTTGCACTTGATTACAAGAACGATTTTGTACGGGAAAATTGCAGTTCTTTGTCAGGAGGGGGTACCTGTGACGATACGGAAATGGGTGTGCTTTGGGGTCTTCCTTTGCTCGCTTCTGGTCGGTGAGCGTCCACTGTTGGCTCAAGGAATTTTCGCAACTCTCACAGGCGTTGTGTCGGATCCATCCGGCAATGTAGTGCCGAACGCAAAGATCACCTTGAGAGATGCCGTATCGGGTTCCGCACGACAAACGGTTTCCAACGGAGACGGATACTACACCTTCGCCTCGGTGCCCGTTGCTACGTATGAGTTGACGGTCGAAGCCCAGGCCTACCGTCAGTACAAGGCCAGTGACATCAGTCTCGGCGGCGGTGAAAGACGCAATGTCAACGTTCAGCTCGTGATTGGTTCGGCTGCCGAAACAGTTCAGGTAAACGCGGAGAATATTTCACTCGCCGTGACCGACTCTGGAGAAAAATCCTTTTCGCTAGAGACCAAAGAGCTTCAGAACTTCACCCAGGTAGGCAGCAATGCCGCGGAATATATCAAGATCGTTCCTGGCTTCGGCATCCAAAACGGCACACAAAACAAATCGAACTATAACGGCCAGACAATCGGAATCAACGCAAACGGTGACTCGGGAAGCCAAAGTCCTCTAAATGCCGCGTACTCCTACAACGGCCTGCCCACAAACTCTCTCGATATCACTGCGGACGGCGCGCACGTCTCTGACCCGGGCTGCAACTGCGACACACCAGTAAACCCAAACTCCGACTTCATTCAGGAGTTCAAGGTTCTGACATCGAATTTCAGTGCCGAGGAACAGAAGGGTCCAATTCTGATCACCTCTGTGACCAAGGCAGGCGGCGCCGACTTCCACGGCAATGCGTTCTTCTCCGCCCGAAACTATACTCTCAACGCGAATGACTGGCTGAATAATTTCAGCGGGGTCAAGCAGCCTGCAAACACCTACTACTATCCGGGCGCTACGATCGGCGGCCCAATCGTCATTCCTGGCACCAGCTTCAACAAGGACCGGAAGAAGCTGTTCTTCTGGACTGGATTCGAGTACTACAAGCAGACGCTGGACACAGGATTGTTAAGGGCCACGGTGCCGACCGCCAGGCTGCTTGCCGGCGACTTCTCGCCCTCGGCTGTGGCTGAAGAAGGAGCCAAGACGGCATCCGGTAAAGCTCCCGGGCAGCTTAATACTGCCGCGTTGGCAGCATTCGGCGGCACGACGATACCGCAATGCGGCGGCGCTGCGAACGGCAGATGCATCGATCCGAACCAGCTGAACCTGCTGAAGCTATATCCCAAGCCGAACGCCGATCCAAATGCAACGGGTGGATACAACTACGTTCAGGCGGAAATCTTCGATCAGAACAACCGGCAGTGGGCCATTCGCGGAGACTGGAACATCAGCGATGCCACCAAGGTGTTCGTCCGCTACAACTACCAGAGAGAGGTACAGCAGTTCCCAGTCGGGCTCTGGTGGCGCAATGGCGACCAGGTGCCCTACCCGACCGCCATCGAAGGAAAGAACAAGTCGGATTCCTATTCCGGCACGATTACGCACGTCTTCAACCAAAGCATGACGAATGAGACGGTGCTTGCCTATACCTTTGTCGGGTTCCCGAACGTCTTTGCCGATCCTACGAAGGTGGACCGGTCCAAGGTCGGCTACGGATACAAGGGCCTATTCAAAAACAATGTTGCGCAAATACCATCTTTCGGCCATTTCGGCGCGGGTGAAGCGGCGCTGGTTTTCAATCCTGGCGGTTTTGAGGCAGGCGGTCCTTCTCAGGGTTTGTATGCCAATAAGTGGATGCCAAGCGCCAGCGACACGCTCACCAAGGTTCTGGGTAATCACACCATCAAGGTGGGAGGCTTCTTCGAGTGGATCCGAAATTCGCAGCCTGCCAATGGCGACACCAATGGACTTCAGGAAGTCGACGCTTCAAAAACCTTCAGTTATGGAAATGAATATGCCGATCTGCTGACGGGCAATATCTCGAATCAATACACCGAGCAGAGCAAGAATCGGATCAACGACATCCACTACACAACCTGGGAGTTTTTTGGTCAGGACTCGTGGAAGGCGACCCGGAAGCTGACTCTGGAATTCGGCCTCCGCTTCAGCCATTTCTCGCCATGGATCGACGGTGAGGGTTTCGGCTACTCGATCTTTGACCAGTCTCAATTCAGTCCAGATTGCGCCTCGGCTCCTACCTTCTGCGGCTTCGAGTGGCACGCGAGGAACAGCTCTGTGCCGGTCGGCGGATTTCCCACTCGGGCACTCTTCTACCAGCCGCGCCTCGGCGCCGCATACGATATCTCCGGAGCCGGCAAGACGGTTCTCCGTGGGGGTTGGGGCCGCTTCTTCTATCACTCGGGACAGTTCACGAACGGTCTGGATGCATCCGCCGGCGTCGCACAGTCCATCGTATCGTCCTCAAACTGGGTGGGTGGTGCAGGCTGCCCAACCAATCCCAAGGACGGGTCTGCCTTGTTTGTCGCTAACCTTTCATGTCTGAACCTGTCGGCAACCCCTGCTTCGCCGTCGGCAGTGGATCGGCACGACGACCACCAACCGTATACGGATAGCTGGAGTGTCATGATCGACCAGCAAACGCCGTGGCAGGGTTTGATGGAGTTTGCCTACGTGGGCAACCGCAGCAGGGAGATACAGAACACCGAGGGCGGTGCCGGCAGCAACCTCAACCTGGTGCCACTGGGTGCGATGTTCTCCGCCTCCAATCCGGGAAGCGCCAACCAGGATCTGTATCGGCCACTCAAGGGTTACGGCGATCTGAACGTGGCCACGAACAACCTCTATAGCAACTACAACGCGCTGCAGGTAAGCTGGGCTCGCCACGCCGGGCTCTATACCATTCAAGCGAACTACACATGGCAGAAGGCGCTGGGTATTGTTATACCTACCGCGGACCCCTTCAACCTCTCAAATAACTACGGCATCCTGCCATCGGACCGCCGGAATCTCTTCAACGTGGCCTACTCGATCGACACCGGAGAGCGCCTCCATGTCAATCACTTCGTCAACGGAGCCCTGAACGGATGGCAGTTCTCGGGCATAACCCAGCTGCAAAGCGGCGCCGCTCTTACCTACGGCGGCAATGCCAATGAAAATGGAATCAACACGAACTACAACATGGCGCTGACCTGCGTGGCGACTAAGGAAGAGACGGCGGCAGGCATCTCGTGCCCGCAGTCCGCAGCGATTATTCCGGGGTCGATCAGCGCGGCAAACCCAACGGGTATCGCCATCAACAACAAATCCATCCTGGGAACCTCCTCGGCACAGCTAAACCCGCTGGTGCTATGCAATCCAAGCGCGACGAAGGGCTCTCATCAATACGTGAACGGGAATTGCTTCGCTCCGCCGACTGTGCCCGGCCAGGCCGGACCGGCAAACCTGCCGGTATCGTATGGACCGGTGTTCTTTGATTCCGATCTGGCGCTGTTCAAGAACTTTGCGATGTCTGAGAGCAGAAGTCTGCAGTTCCGGGTACAGGCTTACAACTTCCTCAATCACCCGCTATACTCGTTCCCGAACAGCAGCAACCTGACTCTACAGTACGAGCAGGATCCGGTGACACAGCAGATTACGCAGGCGACCTCCGACTTCGGCAAAACGACGCAGAAGCAGGGTGCACGGGTTCTGGAGTTCGCAGCAAAGTTCTACTTCTAGATGGACTGAGGATGAAGGTGAGCTTGTCGTTCATGTAGGCCGTTCACAAAGAGTACGTTTGGCCTGGCAGCGGCGAGGAGCAGCGTTTCGTAATGGAACGCAGCTCCGATAACCTTACAAGCCATACACGTTGTGAAAGAAGGCCTTACCGGGACCAGTTGACGATATGTTGAAGCTCACCTTTGTTCTTCTTGCTCTAAGCCTGACTATAGGTGCATCCGCACAGACACCTCAGGAATTAGTGCAGGACGCATTGCAGAAACAGCAGGCGGGTGATCTTGCGGGCGCAGTTGTAGAGTACAGGCAGTTCCTTCAGATCCATCCTGAGGCAACTGCCATCCATTCGAACCTGGGCGCCGCTCTGGCCGGATTAGGCCGGTTTGAAGAGGCCATCCCGGAATACAAGACCGCGCTCGGGCAATCCCCCAAACTCGTCGAGTCAAGACTGAACCTCGCCCTCTGCTACTACAAGATGGGAAGGATTGAGGAGGCCGCTATAGAGCTTGAGAAAGTGCGTGCCGAAAATCCCGGCAACCATCAGGCCGTGCTTCTCCTTGGCGACTGCTATATGCGCATGGGGCAGGAGAGCGATGTTATCCGCGTCCTGGAGCCGGAGGAAAAGAAATACCCGGATGACCTGGCGATCGCATACCTGCTGGGGACGGCGCTGATTCGAGAGAAGCATGTCGAGCAGGGGCAGGTTCTGGTCGACCGTATTCTTCGGAACGGCGATTCCGCGGAGGCGCATCTGATGTTGGGCACTGCGAAGATGGGTATCTCCGACTTTGCAGGTGCTCGGGACGAGTTCGCCAAGGCGGTTGCGCTGAATCCCACCCTGGCTGAAGTTCACGTTCTTTACGCCAAGGCGTTGATGCTGACGGGTGACTCCGATCTGTCTGAAAAAGAATTTTTAGCCGAATTGAGCGTCGATCCATATAACTTCGACGCCAACCTGCAACTGGGTGCAATAGCCAAGCAGAGGCAGAACTTCGACAAGGCCAGACAGTACTTCGTGCGCGCAGAAGAGACGAGACCAGGAGACCCCGGGGTTCGCTATCAACTGGCGTTGCTCGCCTTTAGTGAAGGCGATTCCGCGGAGGCGCGGCAAATGTTGGAGGTCCTGGTGAAGGAATACCCTCAATTCCTCGAAGCCCACGTTTCATTAGCACTCGTTTATTACCGGCTAAAGCGCCCAGTAGAGAGCAAGCGCGAGCGTGAAATCGTCCAGAAGCTGACGGCCGAAGCCCAAGCCAAACAGCCCGGAGTCAAGCAGCACGATGGCAAACTACCGTGATACCGAAAGCGCGCCGGCCAGAGGACGAAGAGGACCGGCTATCGTTAAATTCGTGATGGCAATGCCTCGATTGGTTTTATCATTTCGATCGCGTCTATTCCTTGGCCTACTTCTACTATTTATCCTGTGCGTCATCGCTCGGGCGCAACTAAACAAGCTCAGCTCTACCGCCTGTGCACAGTGCCACGCAGAGGCATTGTCCCAACCAGCTACACATATGGCTCGTTCTCTCGAGGCAGTGGAGCGCAGCAGGATTTTAATCGAGCATCCGATCCTCACCGCGACTTACGGTAAGTATTCCTACCGCATTGAACGAAACGGAAATCAAAGCCTCTACACGGTTACGGATGGCAAAAAGACGGTCACAATGCCAATTAGGTGGGTGTTTGGTGCGAGTTCGGCTATAGGGCAAACATATATATTGGAAAACGATGGCGAGTTATACGAGAGCCGTATGAGCTGGTTTCGAGAGCTGAATAGCCTTGGACCCACGCTGGGTGGCGGCAACTCTGTTCCGGCTGACGTGAACGAGGCGACCGGACGATTGATGAGCCACGATGACAAGTTGCGCTGTTTTGGATGTCACGCTACGAATGCGACCAAGGGAACGCGGCTCACACTGGATGAAATGACTCCGGGAGTGCAGTGCGGACACTGCCATGAGGCAACCGAGGCTCACCTTGCTGCGATGTTGCGCAAGAGCGGTGAACCGGCGATTCCGCCACCATTGTCGAAGCTCTCCGCGGAACAAACATCCAACTTCTGCGGCCGGTGTCACCGAACCTGGGCGGACATTGCGATGCAAGGAAACCCGAGTATCGCGAATATTCGCTTTCAACCCTATCGACTGACCGGCAGCAAATGCTATGACCCGGACGATGCGCGCATAAGCTGCGTGGCCTGCCACAATCCTCACGAAGAAGTAAGCGCCCAGCCCGTGGACTACGACGCGAAATGCCAGGCGTGTCATCAACACAGGAAGACCGGAGCGAAGGCATGTCCGGTTTCGAAAAATAAGTGCGTGACCTGTCACATGCCGAAAATCGAATTGCCGGGAGGACACTATAAATTCTCCGATCATCGAATCCGGATTGTGAAGCCTAATGAGCCTTACCCAGGTTAGGTTTGAGATCTTGCTGCCAATTTCCATGCAAACAAGCGCCGAGGTTCCGGAAAAAGGCCACCGTCACCCGATGATAGGATGTGGCGAATGACGTTCTCCAGGCGCGGGTTTCTGCGACTCGGCGTGGTTGCCGGGGCTGCCGAGGTTCTGCGGATTCACTCACAGGCGCAAAGCACCACCAGTCAGCCATTGTTCAGCGAAGTGCCGCCCTCTGTATCTGGCATCAGATGGGTCCATGAAAACGCGATGTCAGAGAGCCGCTTTCTGCCTGAAGCGCTCGGACCGGGCTGCGCATTTCTCGATTATGACAACGATGGATGGATGGATATCTTCCTGGTGAACAGTGGTCCCAGCGATTTCTGGAAACCATCCAAGCCTATTCGTAATGCTCTTTACAAGAACAACCGAGACGGAACGTTTTCGGACGTCACGGAAAAGGCCGGCGTTGCTGGAGCGTATTTCGGAATGGGTGTTGCTGTTGGAGACTACGATAACGACGGTTGGTCGGACATCTTTGTGACTGCCTACGGCAAGTGCATCCTCTACAAGAACAATCACGATGGAACTTTCACGGATGTGACAGCTCACGCAGGTGTTGCCACTCCAGGCTGGACAACCAGCGCTGCCTGGTTCGATTACGACAATGATGGCAGGTTGGATCTGTTCGTCTGCAGCTTTGTTGACTACACGGGGGTACGCAAGCTGGAATGCGGCAATAACCAGCTCGGCAGGAACTACTACTGTGTTCCCCGAGTGTTCAAGCCCACTGCCAGCTTCCTATACCACAACAATGGCGATGGTACTTTCACAGAGGTAACCAAGGGAACAGCCATAGCCGAAGCATTGGGGAAAGGTCTTGGCGTTGTCGCAACCGACATCAACAACGACGGCCGGATGGACCTCTTTGTCGCCAATGATACCGTGCAGAACTTTTTGTTCGTGAATCGCGGTCGTGGGGCCAATGGCCGCTGGAACTGGGATGAGATCGCTTTGCAGTCCGGTGTTGGCTTCAGCGAGAGTGGCCGGACGCGCTCAGGCATGGGCGTGGATGCGGCAGACCTTGATGGAGACGGATGGCAGGATCTGTTCGTCGCAAACGTGGACCACGAGTTTTATTCGGTCTATATCAATGATAAGGATGAGACATTTCACGACGCCTCGGAGAAGGAGGGAGTAGCCCGCGACACGAGGCTGATGAGCGGTTGGGGACTGAAGTACTTCGATTACGACAATGATGGGGCAGTGGATCTTTTTCTTGCCAATGGTCATCCTGACGACATGATTGACTCCTACTCCATGCAGGTGACGTACAAAGAACCGCTGCTGCTGTACCACCAGGGCGCGGATGGCAAGCTACACAACGTGAGCCAAACAGCAGGCCCGGTGTTTCAAAAACAGTTTGCGGCTCGCGGCTTAGCTGTGGGCGATTACAACAATGATGGCGCTCTGGACGTGATCATCGGGGTCAATGGTGGGCCTCCCGTGCTACTTAAGAACAATGCGGCCAAGGGCAGCAACTGGCTGGGATTGAAACTGGAAGGAGTAACTTGCAACCGCGATGCAATCGGAGCACGCATTATATGGAAAGCAGGCGGCAAGATAAGAGCTCGACTGAAGAACAACGGCGGCAGTTATCTTTCGTCGCATGATCTCCGCGAAGTACTTGGCATAGGTACGGCCGCTCAGATAGATGAGTTAGAGATTCACTGGCCAGCCCCGAGCAAGCACATCGAAAAGCTCGGCAAACTTGCCCCCAACCGCTACGTACACATAGTGGAGGGCAAGGGCATCGTCTGATTGCAGCAGTAGCGCATGCTGCTGCTCCGCTCCATTAGCAGGCATATTAGCCTTTGATCCGCCTGTTAACCAAAACAAGAAACTAAGTCATCTGGAAGCTGAGTGAGGCTTGTGATGTCTCCCCAGGCAAATTCCGTTCGCTAACTCCCTTCTGCTCGATGGAGCGGATTATTGCTTTGCCTCGCGGGAACGGATCGCGCGAGCCGCCGACGCCGGCCTTTTCAGGGCCCCCTACCAATGGACCTAAGTGGCTTGGAATCAGCGAACGCGATTGGTACAAAAGACGTTAGAGCCGCACCGATTTAGGATCGTCTGGGATCATTTGGGATTGTTTCCTACCCAGGTTGTTCCCGTATTGTTCCCGAGGTCACGCCGCTATAACAGCACAGCAGTCCGGGAAGTCCGCCCGCCCAAACAACTTCGATTATGGCATGAGCGCTTCTCTTCCAGATGAAGGGCCTCGACGTTTGCGAAGTTCCTGTCCGTTGAGGCTCGCGAGAGGATCGCCGCCGCACAGCGGAAGCGCCGGGCCAAGCAGAAGAAGTCGGCGTAGCTGATCACGCGAATTTTCCCGAGACGATCTTCGGTGGCTCTAACTTCAGGAACCTTTTCCGCCCTTGGCGCACCCGGCTCGGCCATACGCTCGCGCGATTGAGACAAGGTGCTCCGTCCAGTGCCGACGGGCCTGCCGTTATAGAGGTTCTTGGTTGCGGTGCGGAACGCCGCAGGATATGAAAGTCAACCTCGAGCGATCAGGTGGCAACCAGTTCGCGACCCAAACACAGCTGCATCCGGTCCCCGCAGAAACGATCGGAACTGAATCAAGTCCATCCGTTCGACACCGCTAGGTATGTTGCGGCGGTATTCGCTCTAGCCTTAGTTGCCTTGGCTGACAACACGAGTAATTCCTTTGGGAAGCCGCCCATCATTGTGGACTGTGATGCGGCGCCACTGCTTCGCTTCAAGACAATAATCCTTTACAAAACTTTATCCTACTTAATCAATCTTTACCGCAGTCCGATTACTCCGGTGATCGAATGGAGATGTGTGTGAAACGGAGCGTCGATGTGAAACGTGACGAAGCAATCATGGGCGAAGCCAAGATGAAGCAGGCGATGCGTCGCGAGCGTCATTTGGAGCCGAATCTGCTACTGCTCACCCTTATTTATCTAGGATTTCTACTCGCTGGAGGCTCCAAACTGAGCGCAGATTTTGCTATTCCGCATGACTCCGCCGAAAAGGCTCTTGCCTACATGACACAACACGGTTGGACCATCCAACTAGGTTCTTTCTTCGAACTAGTGTCTGCAATCCCATTGGGCATCTTCATCGCGACCACTGTAAGCCGTATGCGTTTTCTTGGAGTACGTGCTGCGGGAGAGTCCATCGCGTTCCTCGGTGGTATAGGTGCAACCCTGCTGTTGGTCCTCAGCGCCTTGACCAACTGGTCTCTTACCAGACCCGGCGTCGCCGAGGCAGCCGGCGCCGCTATCGCCTTGCGGGCTGTCAGTTTCGCCGCCGCCGGTCCCGGCTTCGTCGTGATGCTTGGTTTCTTTGTCGCCGGTGTCTCCATTGCGGCCGGACTTCACAGAAACCTGCCACGCTGGCTTATGTGGCTCGGCATTGTTATCGCACTAGCATGTGAGCTTGCCGCGCTAACAGTATTGAACTTCAAAGCTGGCTATTTCATCCCGGTGGGCCGCTTTGGCATCGTCGTTTGGATGATAGGCGTATCTCTGACTCTTCCGACGAGCATCACGGATTCAGAAGATGGTGCGGAGGCTACTTCGGCCGCATAATGCAATCGAAGGAACGAAGCCACAGGACACGCACGTGGGTTGATGATTATCGCCTGCTCTCAAACACTACACTTTGCTGTTATCGTGTACGACCCGGCAATCGAGTATCCGCGGCAGTTTAAAACAACGCGCGGGCGACATGATCCTGAACCCGATGGATGCTCGGTGTCCGTCCTGAATTCCGGGCGATGAGGTTCCGCACGAAGCGGAGGCTCTGACCTTAGCCGTCAGCTTGTTCCCTGATCAGGACCGAGAGAACCAAACCGGCGTCGAGGGCTTCCTCGTAGAAAGCTATCTCCTCAAGTTTTGTTCTTGGCAGGAACAATACGGGAACACCTTCGACTCAGTGTTTTCAAGTATTTGCGAGAAATGCGAGAAAATGATCTCGGACAAACAATTAAGGAAAGGTCGTTAAACTATTGAATCTAAACGGTGGCCAGAGACGGGATCGAACCGCCGACGCCGGCCTTTTCAGGGCCCCCTACCAATGGACCCAAGTTGCCTGGAATCAGCGGACACGATTGATACGAAAGACGTTAAAGCAGCTTCGATTTAGGATCATTTGGGATCGTCTGGGATGATTTCCTCTCCAGGTTGTTCCCGTATTGTTCCCGACGGCCGAGACGCTCTCTGGTCCCCTGTCTGCAATCAACCTATCTAACCCGTTCCCGACAGCAACGCTGTCCGAACATTAAAAACAACGCGGCTACGGGAGTGAGGTGTGAGAGTATCAGCTCGTTTGTTGGCCGCATATTGTGCGTTAAATCGCCCCGTGGATTGAGCGCAATGTTGAGTTGAGTCAGCGCCATGAGCGATTGCACGGATGACGTACATTTACTAACCTAGGCTGGGATCGTTCGCGTTTTGTTTGACCCTCCCCGTAAGTTTTTGGGGGACTGCAAATGGGTACTATGGGCCACGTTTGCCGCGTGGCGGGCGCGGCGTCTGACACGTCAAAGAGTTCTTCCGCCGATTGAGGCTGTGATTTCTCGCGACGCCTTTTTCAGGATTACACTCACCTCCGATGCACTCGCAACCGCGTCGAGATGATGGATATAGGGCACTGTCAGTGCTCCGATTGCGGATCCTCGTCGGTCGAAGATCGGATAGCTGATGTTGGTCACACCACGGACCTGGTAACTGGGTCGCGATTCGAATCCCTGCCGCTTCACCCGGTCCAGCTGTGCATGCAGGTCTGATGGCACCTCGCTTCCCGTAAGCCGCCTCCACTCCGCCAGCGTCCGCGCTCGACGTGCTTCATCCTGGTGAGCGAGGATGACGTGTCCTGTGGTCGCTTCCAGCAATTCGACTGATGAGCCGAGCCTGACATAGAAGCCAATGCTGATTGGCGCATTCACCTGCACAAGAATGATCACCTCTGCGCCCTCGATAACGCCCATGTGGCATGACTGCCGTGTGTTGTAGGCGACCTGGTGCATCACAGGAAGCGCTTCTGTGATGAGCTGTTCGGTCGGGGGATGTTGCTGCACCAGCTTGAATAGCTTCGGGGTGAGCGTGTAGCGATCGCCATCCACCTGGGCAATGTAACCACGTTGTTCCAGGCAAAGAAGCATGCGAAAGATTTCGGAGACAGTACGATTCAACTCGCGTGAGATCTCACTCCTGGTAAGTCCGCGTGGCTGACGCGCCAGCAGCTCGATAACATCCAGACCCTTCTCCAGGGCAGGTGTCGCATAGGAATTCTTTTCTTCCGGATAACCGGAGCTCGATCGCAATGTCCTCTTCGCTGACATGGAAGGTCATGGTGAAGTGGCAACAGACTAGCAGGGATCGAGGGGATCAGGGGAGAAAAGGCTCGTGCAAAACCCCGCATGAGTTGGATCGTCAAACAACGATTGGGAATCGATCGTCCTCGGCATGTCAGTTAAGGGATATGGCGAAAGCTACTTCGTTTTGAGCACGAGAACAGTTGCGATAGGGTCAAGGGCGTGGCTCGGCAGCGCGATGTCGATGCCGGTCTCACTCCTTGTGATTTTGAGAGGCTTTCTGGATTTGTCGGCGAGCAAGTAAGCGCTGGTAATTGGGCGTGGACTCTTGTCGAGGTGGAAGCTGCCCGCCGGCCAGGTGAAGAGCTCGATATAGATGCTATCGGCGGTGGTTGTGGAGCGCCAATTCCACGCGGGAATGAACTTCGGTTTGCCTTCCTTATCCTTTTCGGTCGGGCTGAAACTCCCCGCCTCGTCCCCGAAGAGAGTAGGCTGTGTGCCGTAGATGGCTTCGCCGTTTATAGCAAGCCATTTGCCGACCTGGTGAAGCCGCTCGACCTCGGCAGGAGGTACATTGCCCTTGGAGTCGGGTCCGATATTCAGCAGGTAGTTGCCGCCTTTGCTCGCGATGTCGATGAGATTGCGCACTAGCGTCTCGGTGGACTTGAAGTTCGTGTCATACGACTTGTATCCCCATGTGTCGTTCATCGTCATGCAGGCTTCCCAGTCCCGTCCTGGATAGCCTTGGCGGGAATGTACTGTTCCGGGGTTTCGGTGTCGCCTTTGTAGCCGCCGCCAAGGCGGTTGTTCCAGATGAGATTGGGATGTTGATTGAGTAAGGTGACGATTTCTCCGGCGAGCGCCGGCGTCATGTCTTCGGTGGGAGTGTCAAACCAGATGACGACCGGGAAATCTCCATAGTTAGTGAGGAGTTCCTTCAGCTGCGGTATCGCTTTGGTGTGCAGGTATGTGGCGAAGTCGCCATCCTGTGCCGGATCCCAGTGATGATTCGGCGAATCATGGTTGCCGGTCTTGTAAGCTGCGCCTCCGGGGGCCGTCCAGTCCTGGTCCTGCGAGTAGTAGAAGCCGAGCTTGACGCCTTGCTTCCTGCACTCCTCTGCAAGTTCGCGAATAGGATCGCGATGGAAGGGCGTAGCCGCAACGATGTTGAAGGGATCCGCCTTCGAGTCGAACATGGCGAAGCCGTCATGATGCTTCGCGGTGATGACGATGTACTTCATGCCGGCTGACTTTGCGAGCGCGACGATGTCATGCGCGTTGAATGCAGTGGGATTGAACTTGGAAGCAAGCGCCTTGTAGTCGGCGACCGGAATCGTGCCCTGTTCATGATCCATTCGCCGATGCCGGGGACCTGTTTGCCGTTCCAGGTTCCGGCGGGAATGGAATAAAGTCCCCAGTGGATGAACATGCCAAAGCGGGCCTCGCGCCACCAGGCCATGCGGGCGTCGCGTTGAGCAGCTGTCTCCGTGTCCTGGATCGCGGCCACGGGGTGATTGGCATCGACGTCGATGTGCTCGCCCTCCACCTGCGCAAGAGACGACGGTACGTTTGAGATGAGCAGCAGAGCAGCGGCAGCCATGATCCAGCGATATGTTTTCAAGTGATCTCCCGGCGAGAATGCAATCGCGCGGGAATTGTAAATGAAATCTATCGTTCGCCGGCGGAATTCAGATTGCTACAAACGGTTGCGGAGATTACGACGACCAGCAGGCTAGGTATCTGCCGCGCACAGAAGAGTTTCCGGAAAAGAATGAGGTACGGCATATTCTGCCGAGATTACGTCGATAGAAACGCTACTTACCGAGGCTGGCCTGCTGTTGCAGCAGATTCAACGCTTTCTTGATGTCGTCGTCTGCCGGGGACATCCGCTGCGCTTCAAGCAGTTCCCTGCGACCATTCTTGTAATCTCCGGAATGGCAGTAAATCAGACCCAAGTCCTTGTGAAGCTGCGGCAGTGAGTTGCACTGGCCGCAGGCGGTGATCGCTTCCTTCAGTTGGGCGATCGCCTGCGGCCAGTCATGAGCATCGGCGGATGCCAGCGCAAAGTTACCAAGCGTGTGGGCGCGGTCTGTAATGTGCTGTTCTGCCTGCAGCGTCTGGAATTGCTCCAACAAACGCTTGCCTTCGTCCGGATTCGATTGCATCAGGAGTCGCGAAAGGCTGTAGTATGCCTCGCTGTATTGCGGGCGGATCTGAATGGCTTTGCGCCATTGCTTGATCGCACCCGCTGCGTCCCCCTTGCGCTGCAGCTCCTGACCCAGCATGAAGAGCGCCTCGGCATTGTCTGGCTTGACGGCAACCGACTTCTCAAACTGGCGAATCGCTGCGTCCGTCTCTCCTGCCTGTCTTGCGATCAGGCCTAGCAGGTACCAGGAGTCCGCCGAGCCGGGATCCAGTTGCGTGGCCTTCTCGAGTTCGGGCTTTGCCTCACTATTGTGCTGTAAATCAAGAAGAACCCGGCCCTTGTTATAGTGGGCTACGGCGTTATTGGGATCGAGGTTGGCAGCTTCGGAAAATTCCCCCAGCGCGCCGTTGAGGTCGAACTGATCGGCCAAGTCAATTCCCAGATTCACATGTGCTCCCGGCGACTTAGGATCCAGCTCCGTTACCTTGCGAAAGTAAGTCAGAGCGTCACCACCTTTGTTCAGGCGCACCAGAACCATTCCGTATGCGCTCAGCGCGCCGGTACTCTTCGGTTCCATTTGAATCGCGCGGGAAAGCGCCTGACCGGCATCCACGTACCGGGACTCACTGGCCAATATCATCCCCAGATTGGCAAATGCCTGGCCATACTGAGGATTGTTTTCCGTAGCCTTGCGAAATAACTGCTCGGCTTCTGCATTCTTGCCGAGTTGCCCGTAAAGAACGCCCAGATTGTTTTGTGCCTCAGCGTACTGCGGATCGAGGGAGATCGCGGCCCGAAACTGCTTTTCCGCCTCCGCGGCCTGATTTGCCCGCAGCTCAAGAAGACCGAGTTGATTGTGAGGAAGCGCCAGTTGTGCATCGAGCGCTATTGCCTTTTCGAGCGCCTCTCGCTCAGCGCGATAATCCGCCATCCGATCTAGGGCAAGTGCAAGGTCATAGTAAGTGCGCGCGTTTCCTGGATCTTCGGCAAGCGATTCCCGGTACAAGGCGACGGCCTTTTGTGGATCCCCTGCCTGGAGGTCCGCGTTCGCCTGATTGGCCTTCACGCCGGCGACGTCCTGCTTGACGCCTTGCTCCTTTTGCTTCTCGAAGGCACTCAGTTCCTGATTGGCTTCATCC
This sequence comes from uncultured Acidobacteriaceae bacterium, assembly GCA_963750845.1. Classification (GTDB taxonomy): domain Bacteria; phylum Acidobacteriota; class Terriglobia; order Terriglobales; family Acidobacteriaceae; genus KBS-83. The sequence continues at coordinate 32,873 of CAVVSP010000024.1, read as the reverse complement.
TTTCGCCCAAGGGCGCGGAGTACAGATGCCAGCTGAAAGCGCGCCTTACTTGAATCCGGGCTGAGCTTCAGCGCCGCTTCCAGTTCCGGGCGTGCCTCTGCGGGGCGGCCAAGACGGGCGAGCACGTAGCCCAGGCTGTATCGCGCGTCGAAATAATTCGGATCCATCGTCACCGCTTGACGCAGGAACTTCTCAGCATCCGCGTAGTTTCCCAATCCTTTTTCGACGACGCCGCTAAAGTACAGTGCGTCGAACTCGTGCGGGCGGCGCTGTAGATAGCCCCGAATGATGGGAGCGGCGGTATCGAACTGGCCGAGAACTACCAGCGCCTTGATGTAAGAGAGGCAGGCCACGTCGTCAGACGGATCGAGACGCAGCGCCTCCTTAAATTCCTGTGCAGCCTCGCCGAATCGATTCTCCTGCACATAAACAGCTCCCATGTTGAAGTGTCCCTGCGCGTAGGCGGGATGCTGTTTGACGATTGCGGAGAGGACCTTCAGCGATTCGTCGGTATTGCCATTCTTTGAATATGCCACGGCGAGATTCAACTGCAACACCTCATCGGGAGGAGCATTCTTCAGTTCCGCAATTGCGGCGGTGTATCTCTTTTCCGCAATGAGCGCCTTGGTGAGTCCGTCAATCGCTTTGACCGACTGCGGATCGGTTTTCAGAATCTCCTTGAAGGTTTCAATGGCCTCGTCCTGCCGATTTGATTCGCTGAGGGCTGCTCCCAATGGGAGCAAAATCTGTTCAGAGTTCGGCTTCAGCTTCGATGCTGTCTGCAGTTCCTTCATCGCGCGCCGGGGATTACCGCTGCTGAGAAGAGCGATTCCAAGGTCATAGCGACTCTGCCACGATTTGGGATCGAGGCGGAGCGCCGATTCGAAAGCAGAAATGGCGCAGGAGAAATGGCGCTGCGTTGCAAACCAGGTTCCCAGCGCGTCGTAGCCGCCAGTGGAAGGAGTGGATGCCAGCGTTTGTTCCAAGCTCGTGGGCCCTTTGCAGTTGGGCGTGCTCTGAGCGAATGCGACCGTCAACAGACTGCAGAGAGCGGCGGAGGCAAGCAGCAGAGAGCGGCAAGCCGAGCGTCGTCTTCTGGCATTCCCACGGAACGATTCGCTGTGAATAGATGTTTGGCTCCAAGCCATACCCGCTCCGCGCTGCATTCCTTTGACGTTGATCCACTATATCCGTTGCCGTCGGTCTAGCTCCGGAACGGCAATTGGCTGAGAAGGTTAGATGAGGCCCCGCCCGGACTAGCGCCGCAAAGACCGTGGCGCGCTTTCCGGGCCGGTTGTGGTGGCCACAAAGATTCCACATCTCCGCTGCTACAATTCGCCCAGAACATGGAAAAACTCTGTCCAATCGCAGCACGACGCTACATCATTTCATGGTTTCGATGGGCTGCATTTTTCCTAAGCTTTGTTCTGGCCAGTCCCGGTCATGCGCAAATGGGGGTGGCGACGGGTAATGGCGTGGCGGCGCCTGCAAAGCCGTTGCCGGCGGGAATGAAGGCGCCGGTGGTGCGCTATGAAGATATCGCTACCCAGGCGGGTCTGGTCGGCCTCAATGTCTCTGGCGCGGAAAAGAACAAGCAATACATCATCGAGACGACAGGCACGGGAGTCGCAATCTTCGATTACGACAACGATGGTTTGCCAGATATTCTTTTCGTGAATGGCGATCGCTTTCAAGAAGGCGGCACATCCACTCCACTGCTCTATCACAATCTGGGCGGCCTGAAGTTTGAAGATGCCACAGCCAAAGCTGGATTGAAGCACACGGGATGGGGGCAGGGAGTTTGTGCCGGGGACATCGACAACGACGGCTATGTCGATCTCTTCATCACGCAGTGGGGACAGAATGTTCTTTATCGTAACCAGGGCAATGGCAAATTTCAGAATGAGACTGAGGCGCGGGGTCTGACCTCGCCGAAGACCCGATGGAGTACAGGATGCGCTTTTGTGGATTTCAACCGGGATGGAGCGCTGGATTTAGTAGTGGCCCACTACATCGAGTTCGATCCGGCCAAGACGCCGCATCCGGGAGAGAAGTCGCAGTGCGAATGGAAGGGGCTGCCCGTCATCTGCGGTCCGCGAGGTCTGCCAGGCGAGACCATCTCCCTTTATCAAAATGATGGTCACGGGCACTTTACCGACGTCTCGGATCGAATGCACATCACGACGCCCAAGAATTACTACTGTTTCACTCCGCTGGTTGGGGATTTCGACAACGACGGCTGGCCTGATATATATGTCGCGTGCGATTCCACGGCCAGTCTCTACTTCCACAATCTCAAGGGAGAACGCTTCGAGGAAATTGGCGGGCTCGCCGGCGTCGCCTATAACGACGAGGGGCGTGAGCAAGCCGGTATGGGCGCTGCGGCAGACGACTTCAATCACCGCGGTCGGCTCGATATTTTCAAGACCAACTTCGCCGACGACACACATACCCTCTATCGCAACCAGGGCGCGAACAACTTCATCGACGCAACCATCGACACCGGCCTTGCGGTCAATACCCGCTACCTGGGATGGGGAACAGCCGCGATCGATATCGACAACGATGGTTGGAAAGATCTGATACTGGCCAATGGACACGTGTATCCGGAAGTCGACACCGGACATACGGGCGAGAAGTTCAAACAAAGCCGGCTGCTCTATTGGAACCGTGGAGACGGACAGTTCTTCGACCTGTCTTCCGCGGCCGGCAGCGGTATTGCTGCCGCTCATTCTTCGCGCGGTCTCGCGATAGGAGATCTCGACAACGACGGCAACGAGGAAATTGTCATTGTCAACATGAGCGAGGCTCCATCGCTTCTGAAGAATTTCGGCCCGGCCCTTGGTCACTCGATTCTGATACGTGCCCTGACGACGACCAACCGGGATGCAATCGGGTCGCGGATCTCCGTCACTGCGAGTGGACAAACGCAAATGGATGAGGTTCGCAGCGGCGGATCGTATATGTCGCAGAACGATTTCCGTCTCCACTTTGGCCTGGGAAAAGCAACTTCGGCCAAAATCTCCGTCCATTGGCTCGATGGCAAAGTCGAGATTGTCTCCTCGGTTGCTGCGGACGAAATTGTCATCATCCAGGAAGGCAAAGGGATCATCAGAAAACTGCCGTATATATCCACGAAGCGTTGACCTTCAAGGACGCAGGTTCCGGCCCTCTGCGCGATCCAGCATCTGGCGCATGAAATCGTCTTGCGGAAATATCTTGAGATAAGCCTGCAGCGCTTCGTGCGCTTCTGAATATCGTTTTGCACTGATGAGATTCACCACCAGCATCTTCCTGGTGAGAGGGTTGAAGGGGTCCAACTGGATCGCCTTCTGGATCAGCGGAAGAGCTTCCCCGGCCTGTCCAAGATGCGACAGCGCATCTGCCAGATCGGCATAGGTCGTCGCTACTGTCGACCGATTCTCCAGCGAACGGCGAAGATGACCGGCAGCACCTGTGAAGTTACCGTTTTTCAAATCTCTGCGCCCCAGTGCCGCTTGTACCAACGGATCATTTGGCTGTGTCTGCTCCAGCTTGCTGAGAACCTTGAGATAGGCCGCTGTGTATTCGGGCCTGTTCTCCGCAAGCTCTCCGTACGCCTGCAAAAGAGTTAGCAATGGAGGTGGAGGCGCCTGCTGTGGCGGCGCAGGGCGATTGGCAGGATTGAGATGGATCAAATCCGGCAGCGATGCGGTGGTCTGTTCAAAGGTGATATCGGGGAACGGCTCATCAGGTCTCGCCACGATGCGGTGGTTGGTTGCGCTGGAGTGCGAGATGACCTGGATGTCGCGCTTCGGCATATGGCAGCCAATGCAGTTGTCGGCTGGCTTTCGCTGCATACGGAGGTCGAGAGGCAACTTGCAGCTTTGATTGGTATGGCAAACCAGACATTTGCCATTGAAATACGCCGGCGCCTCTTCTTGGGACTGTTCTACATGGGGATCGTGGCAGGTAATGCAGCTCAAACGGCCTTGGCTCGCGCGATAACACTTGCTCAAGACCATGGAGTAGTAGTGCTCAACGTGATCCGCAGAGGGAGGGGACTCGCGCGTGGGAGGAATCATCAGAATCGACAGCGTGTCGTCGAGCGGCTGTCCGGGACGGATGTCCTGGTATGTCTTTCCGGGCTTAAGAACTCGCACATCGCCTGTTTGATGGCAAGCCATGCAGATGTTGTCCGCGAGATATGGGGTGAGGCGAGCAGGATTGACGATTTTCGTAACGAAAGTATTTGCCGCAACCTGTTTGGACCTCGAGGCGCTTCCAGCGCTCATCGCTTGCACGTGAGCTGCTCCTGGGCCATGGCATCGCTCGCAGCCGATCGCTAGTTCCGAAAAGGGTGTGCTTTCAAATTCTCCGTTGCTTCTCGGCACGGGATTTGGCCGGCCGCTGTGACACGAAATGCAGCCCGGTGTAATCGGGCGATTGAATCCGAGGTCAGTGAACTCATAACCAGGCGAGGGTTCCCACGTCATTGTTTTCGAATAGAAGGACAACGGCGCCTGGAAAAGATGATGGTCCTGTGGGAGGACCGCTCCGAAACCATTCACTCCCGCTCCGATGATCCACTCCAACTGGTAAGCGTCACGGAAGGTTTCGGTGCCATCGGCGGCGATTCCAGATTCGCTTTGGTAGAGTTTGTCCTCTTTGGAGAAGACTTCGAATTTCCGATTGAGTCGCGGGTTGGTGTAAGCGGCGGAGGAAGGAACGCTCTTCAGAAATCCTGGCGTCACCGGCGACATCGAACGCCCCATGCTGGTTTGCGAAAACTGCCGATAGATCCCCGAGTGACATGTCGAGCAGGCTTTTGATCCCAGATACCCATCATCCGATCTTCTGGCAGGGGCGGCGGCGAAATCTTTGGAGGTCTGTCCGAAACCTGCCGGCAAGGGAAATATCCAGATGGAAAGCAGGAGCGTCGCGAACGCCAGCCTCCATAGAGTGAAGGAGCCATTACGCCGACGAGAGCGCTCGTTCCAACCCATGGTGTACTCTGACCCCGCTTTGCAAACAATTCGCTTGCATCGGTCCTATTTTTTCTGCGTGGATGAACGTACTACAAGAGTTGGTTCCAGTACCGTCGTTTGCGCGCGGGGCGTTTGCTTGGATTCGATCAAGTTGAGCGCAAGCTCTGCAGCCCTGCGTCCGATTGTCTGGCTATGTTGATCAATGCTTGATAGAGGAACTCGAAGCCAGTCGTTATTGGGCAAATTGCCGCACCCGATCAAGGCAATGTCCTCCGGAATCCTTAGGCCTCCTTCCAGGATCGTGCTCATGGCTCCGATCGCAAGCGGATCGTTGAAGCAGAATACGCCGTCGGGCTTCGGATCTCGCTCCAGCAGTAAGCGCATGGCCTCCGCGCCCTGGCGGGTGGTTTCGATATCGACGTAGCTCCTGCCTACGACGTAATCGTCCGAATAGGGAAGGTCATTGTCGTGTAAAGCCTGCTTGTAGCCCTCGAACCTGCCATTGCCCGGACTGTTGTTCTGGCCCCGGATGTGGGCCACATGGCGGCAGCCCATGTTGATGAGGTGCTCTGTCGCAAGATACCCGGCCCTCTTATCGTCGATGCCGACGAAGTTGGCTCCCAGGCCGGCCAGATCGCGATCGATGAGGACGTACGGTTGAGCCTTGCTGTTCATGCGCTCAAACTGCTCGATGTTTGACCCGGTGGAGGCAATGACCAGCGCGTCCATATGGCGGCCAAGCAGCCGCGATACCTCTTCCTTCTCGAGTTCCGGATCTTCCTGGGAGGAAGACACGATCAGAGAATAGCCTCTGTCCCGGATTACACCGGAAAGCGCAACAGCGATCTCCGCGAAGAAGGGATGAAGCAAACTGGGAGCGATCAGGCCGATCAGAAAACTGCGCCCAGTGACAAGGCCCCTTGCAAGAGGATTCGGCTGGTAATCCAGCTCTTTGACGCGTTCGAGAACGCGCCGGCGTGTACTTTCGCCGATGTCGGGATGGTCGCGGAGAACCTTGGAAACGGTAGCCTGCGACAGGCCCAAATCCTTCGCTATGTCCTTCATTCTAATGGTCATTACAAGTGCACTCGCCTCTTCGCCAACCCCGCTTTTCCCGGCCCCAAATGCTGCAAAGTCCGGCTGGCCCTAGGGATACGTCATAGGATAAGCGGCCTACGAAACTTTCACTGAACCGCATACTATAGCGGATATTCGGCCATTTGCAGCCAAGACTTCTCAGAAATTGAATTTGGAGTGAGGGTCACTTAGCCCCATGCCTGCGGCCTCATCGCTCTCATCCGAATGGTTGAGTTTTTCCCTTGACAAGGTTCACGGCCTTTCACTAAAAGTTGATCCATCTCGTTAAAGTTTGCGGAACAGTAATGGTATTCGTAAGGTTGAGGGCCCAACAAGTAGCCGCATATCGACGGCCGGTCCAGACTCAGCACGGTTTAGAGAGGTTCCACGATGCAAGGTTGCACGCAAAGCTTTGCCCGGCAAATAAGGGGTCTGCTTCCAGGGTTGTACAAGAGCTGCTTGATCAGCCTCTTCCTCCTGTCTGTCGCAGGCTCGGCAATGGCCCAGGTCTCGACCGCCAAAGTGAATGGGGTAATTCGGGACCCCAATGGTGCGGTGATACCGGGCGCAACCATCGTGTTGCAGAACGTCGCGACATCGGTCATGCACCAATCCGTCTCCAACAGCTCCGGCGCGTATGTCATTCTCGATATCACGCCCGGCCGCTATACGATCCAGGCCAGTGCGCAAGGGTTTAATCCGCAGAAGGTTGCGGAATTTGTCCTCGCAGTGGATCAAATCGCGACGTTTGACTTCAGCCTGGCCTTAGGAAGTCAGAAGGAAGTCGTCACGGTTGATGCCACGGCCGCGCAGTTGAATGTGACCAGTGCGGGCCTGGGAACCGTAATCGAGACCAAACAGGTCAACGACCTCCCGCTGAATGGACGCAACTTCACGGCGCTGCTGGCGCTGACACCGGGCGTAGTTCCGATCATGGTCGGGCAGAGCAATGGCATGGCGGGAAACGGCGGATTTGGCGCGGCTGTCGCTATTGGTACGGATTACTCCTTTCCTGCTATCAATGGCCAGACCAACCGCAGCGACTTCTTCCTGATGGACGGACTGTACAACTACGGCGCAATCGAGAGTACATACGCCGTTGCACCGATCATCGATGCAATTGACGAATTTAAGGTGGTTTCCCACACCGACAATGCGGAATACGGTTCAGTGCTCGGCGGCGTGGTGAATGTGGTCACCAAGAGCGGCACCAATGATCTCCACGGTTCGGGCTGGGAGTACGTTCGCAACACGGTTTTCGACGCGCGCAGTTATTTCCTGAAGCCGGGCCAGTCCAACGCATTTCATCAAAACCAGTTTGGCGGCTCGGTGGGCGGTCCCGTCGTGATCCCGAAACTCTACAACGGCAGAAACAAGACTTTCTTCTTTGGCGCCTATCAGGGATACCGATATTCGAGGCCCGAGAACAATCCACTCCTGGTGCCCACCGACGCGGAGTTGGCGGGCAATGAAGCCGATAACCATCAGCTTCCTATCTACAATCCATTTCAGACCACGGCAGTCGGCAACACCTTTACGCGTCCGGCATTTCCAGGCAACCAGATTCCCGCGAATCTGATTGACCCGAGAATGGTCGCCTACGCAAAATTCGTCTTCCCCGCGGCTGGTCCCTGCTTCAGCAAGAGTGGCGATACCTGCCTGGCCAACGCCGTTGACGCCACTCCGCTGGTGCAAAAGCAGAATGAATTCAATATTCGCGCCGATCAGAGCTTCGGATCGAAGGACACGGGTTGGTTTCGCTACAGCTTCATCAATAGCACCGTCAACTCTTCGGGTGGATTGCCTAATCTGCTTACCGACCACGAGATCGATGCACGCAACTGGGGCGGCAGCTATGTTCATCTCTTCAGCTCCACGCAGATTTTGCAACTGCAATACGCGCGCACCACAGTATCCGATAACTCAGCGACACGTTTCTCCGCTTCGACTGCGAACATCATCGGCACAGTAGGCTTCTCCAATGCCTTTGCCACTGGCTTTGCCGGTGCAAACGGGGGTTCTTTGCTCCCATCTCCGGGCATCAACAACTTTGCCAACGGTGGCGAGAGCATCGACAATACCCCCAAAGCGACGGATAGTCATGAGGTTCGCGGCACGTACACGAGAATCTTCGGCAATCACGAAATTAAGTTCGGTGCGGGGTTCGATAGCGTGAACTTCGCCAGCCCACTCTCTCAGATTTCCCTCAGCTTCGGGGCGCCCCAAACTGCGGATCCATCTGTCGCCTCCTCGACCGGTGATGCTCTGTCGTCCTTTCTGTTGAACGTGCCGAACGGCGCCAATCGCCGCAACGTGGATGAGAGAGAGAGGCCGGGTGGCTTGCTGAGTGCTTTTCTCCAGGATTCATGGAAGGCCACGCCGCGGCTCACGCTGAATTACGGGCTGCGTTACGATTACCCTTTCCTACCCGCCTATGGAACGAACGCAACCATCGGCAAGCAGGGCGGAATTGAAACCGGTGACATGGATTTCGGAAATGGCACCTACATCATCCAGAAGTTGCCGCCGCCCTGCAGCGTCCGTGGCTTCGCTCCATGCATTCCAGGTAACGGACAACTGCCGGAGCATGTCGTTGTCAGTCCTACCGGCAAGATCTCACATAACGTCCATACCAACTATGGGCCAAGATTCGGCTTCGCCTACAAAATCGATGAGAACACGGTGGTTCACGGCGCTTACGGCATTGTCTTCGACGACTGGGCTGCGGTCACCCAGATGGCGCAAAACATCGAGGGCTCTTGGCCCGACATCGGACAGCAGATTGCAAGTTCCCTTACCAACGTTCCCACCGCCGGCCAGCCTACGCCGAATGTGACTGCTCAGAACCCCTTCAATGCAAGCGGATCCGGCCTCTTTCCGCCAGCCACACCGTTTACCAACAATCAGTGGTTTTATGATCCGCACATCAAGAACCCCTACTCCGAGCAGTGGAACTTCGGGGTGCAAAGACAGATCAACAACTCGTTGGCTCTGAGAGTGGACTATGTGGGCTCCGGGTCTCATCGCACAAACGTCGGTGGTCAATACAACACCGCTCTTACGCCTGGCCCTGGCGACGCACAGCCGAGAGCGCTCTATCCATATAGTGTTCCGACCTTCTATGACCGAAGCGTGGGCAATGGCAAATACAACGCATTGCAGGTGCAACTCGATAAGCGGTATATCAGTGGCTTCTCCTATCAGATCGCCTACACCTGGTCCAAGTCGGAGTCTGTCGATGACGGCTGGTTTGGTGTTGAAGGCCAAGTTGTGCAGAATCCCTATGATCCCGGTGCTTCCCGAGGCTTATCCGGAACCAATATTCCTCACGTCTTCTCGGCCAACACGCTCTATGAAATTCCCGTCGGCCGCGGCAAAAGATTCTCGACCGGCAACAGCTTTGTCGACTATGTCGTGGGCAACTGGCAGCTCAACAATATCTTTACCTGGCGCAACGGTCAGAACTTTACCGTCACGGATGGCAACGATGTCGCGAATATTGGAATTACTGGCTATGAGCGGGCGAACCAGATAGGTGACCCGCATCTTTCCAAACGGACGGTAGGGAAATGGTTCAACACAGACGCCTTCGCGGTTCCTCAGCAATACACCTTCGGCAACGTTGGTAGGAATAGCCTGCAAGCGCAGAGATTGATCAACCTGGACACTTCGGTGATTCGCTCGTTCCCATTCTGGCGAGAAAAGCGGATTGAATTCCGTGCTGAAGCCTTCAATGTCTTCAACCATCCAGTCTTTGCCGCCCCTTCCTCTGATATCAGTGCCAGAGAACGCCTCCCGGACGGTAGTTACAATAACAATAGTTTTGGTGTTGTTGGACCAGGGAATGGTCCGTTCGGAACCGGTCTGGCGAACGCTCCCCGACAATTACAGATGAGTGGCAAGATCATATTCTGAGCCGCGACCGGAGCCTGCACTCCGGTGCGGCGAGTGCTAACTCGGTGTGATCGAGCCACCAGGACGCTTTTAACCTGCCGGCGACCAGCTCTTTGAACTTGATTTGCATTGCTCCGTCTACGTCGGAGCCTAGGATGCAACAGACGCAACGGCCGTACGCGGTTGCGTTGGCAAATGAGGGCGGCGCCTGCCTGCATGCGCTGCATAGCGATTGTTTCTGCTCGTCTGTTCTCAATAGTTCATCGCCTTGGATTTTCCCTTCAGGCAAGCCCCTCCGTTTGAGAACTTGTGGACAGGAACAATACGGGAACATTGCTGATTAATCATTTTCAACCACTTACAAGGAACGAATCCGAATGGCCTTGGAGAATCACCTGTGCACTTTACGCTAAGTCAGTGATTCTAAATGGTGGCCAGACACGGGATCGAACCGCCGACGCCGGCCTTTTCAGGGCCGCCTAGCAAGCAACCTAAGTGGTCTGGAATCAGCGGATATCATTGAGACGATTAGCCTTGTGGCCTCCTCCCTTTAGGATGGTTTAGGACCATTTGGGATGGTTTCGACCGTACTATGGTCGTGTATTGGTCGTGTGACCCCAAAGCTTAACCGCTCCGCAAATTTGGGATTGGCCATCGAATGGGCCCACACAGTCAGCACTAATTGATGCCAACTTTGCAGCCAGCGGAGCCACATTGCTGATCTTAAAGCATCAAGCTCGATCCCTAGAGAATGAAGGCATCCCGTAGAGTTTCGGCATCGTTGCTCACTAAAGCTTGGCGTATTCCGCACGGGCTTGCTTGAGAATCGGGATGTTGGGATCGGCGTCCTTCCAGAGAGTTAAGAAATCCTGGTAGGCAGACTTCGCTTTAATCGTATCTCCCGACAAAGCCAGTGCTCTGCCGAGTTGCAAGTGTGCAAGTGCTCCGATGGGATCGCTGCCTACGATCCCACGATGATCGAGAATCCTCTGGAATTCCGTGGCAGCTTCTTGGCCCTGGTGCGCTGCCAGATGCGCCTCGCCCCGCACATAGATGGGGTAGAGCGCCCCGAAGAGTCCGCGGGATGCGCCCAGTTCATAGGGAGTGGCAGTTTGGAGCATCTCGATAGCTCTGACGCTGTCGCCGCGATTCAGAGCTATGCGCGCTCGAAGCACCGGCAGATACCTGAATCGGACTACTGTGTCTTCGGGGAAGCGTCTTTCCAGGTCATAGGCGAGCGTTTGAGCGCGTAAGGAATCTCCGAAGAGGGCAAACGCCAGTGCGGCGCCATACTCTACCTCAGGGCTATTTGACATTTTGAGCGCGGCAGCAGCGCTAGGATGACTTAGAAGTTGATATAGGGACCACAGTCTCTGCCGGTGCAGACGTGGCCTTTATAGATGAGCCAAAGGACCTAAAAGAGTTCGCACTTGCCGCAGATTCGATTGCTCGAGCGGTGTGGTATTTTCTCCTCTTCGCAGCAAGGTGTTTCTTGACATCTGCTTTTTTGATAAGCATTACGGATTCCCCAATCATCGGTGGCTTGCTTGGAAGGTTGTTGTGGAGCGAAGCAATGGGCATCTGAGACGAAAGGCAGCACAACTATATTTTTAGGATACGCCTTATATGATAAGTGTGCGGCTAGCACTATGCTCCGCCTCATGAGTAGCTGATAGTGAGGCACCGCCAGCGTCCGGCCAGCCATCACCGCTTGCTATGAACGCCGCGAAAATGTGACACCTAACGTGTTGAAACTGTGCGCATACGCGAGCGAGCCCCAACGAATCCTTGTGCCCCCATCTCACCTCTCGATCAAGAGAGACTGAGGTGACCCACGCACAGCTACCTTTCGAGGAGTATGATCAAACTACCCGCAAGATATTCTGTTTCCTCGCCTTTAGCTGTCCATTGCTTCGCTCCAGACGAGCACCTTTCAAGTAAGCAACAGGACAGTTGGAGATCCTATGAGCCCCGCGCTCAGATCTGATTGGTAAAGGGCATCTTTCCAGAAGAATCACACTCATGGTTCTTCCGTTTGAGCATTTGAGCCAGCCTGATGCCACCGGCGACTCCAGCAGCGAAATTGACAGTCAATTTCACTCAGATATTGGCTTGGAGCCACGTCTGCCGCGGGTAGCGAATGCCCCGGCCGCAGAACACCCCAACGATTCTCCATCCAGCAAGAAGTCGACATCGTGCAGTTAAGCGCAATGTTCCTTCGCACAGGCTGCATCCTGCCAGTCGGGATGGAGCTGATACAAACACGATTCGACGAGAAGTGGATGTCGGTCGAAACTGCAACTGCTGCCACTCTAGACGCCCAGATCCGGAATGCGGGGTGGCACTTTATGTTTCTGCAGACCGCGCATTCATGCGTTGGCATCGGTCGAACGGCTGAATCGGCCACCAGCAAGGCGCTGGCTCATGCCCTTAAGCAGACCGAGGGCAGATTCAACGCCGCGGAGTTGGGTTTGGTCAAGGTTACGAGATATCCAGGATTTTACGTCGCGAGAGCGACGCTTCATACCCGCCAGATCCAGCAGGGTGCTTCGCTTGGCCTGGTGGATGAAATGGTTCTCCGTCAACTCCCGGCGCGATAAGTCGCCTCCTTTCTCCGGCGCATAAAAACCGACTGCGAATACATATCCTGCACTCGGCCATGAACCATTCACATCGAGGCCGTCGCGACAGCGATGAGCGCGAAAGCAGGCAACCATGTCTCAACCGGAAATGCTTCGTCCCGCAGACAGAGCCTGGCACCGCTCTGATGCGGGCTGGCTCGCCATTAACGTCAACCGCTCAGCCACTTCCTTTGCCAACACGCATCGCCTTCATTGGCAACTATCTACCGAGGCAATGTGGCATCGCCACGTTCACGACAGACCTGTGCACTGCTGTAGCAGCCGAATACGGTGATGCGCGGCTCTTTGCAATCCCAGTCAACGATCCGGACTCTTCCTACGACTATCCGGAACGTGTACGGCTGGAGCTTTCCCAGGAAGACGAGACTTCTTACGAGCGGGCCGCCGAGTTTCTAAACTTCAACGGAAATGATCTGGTCTGCATGCAGCACGAGTACGGGATTTTCGGAGGAGCCGCCGGCAGTCACATCCTGACCTTGCTCCGCAAGTTGAAGATGCCATTGGTGACAACGCTTCATACGGTTTTGCGCGACCCGGATTCAGATCAGCGTGCGGTTCTTGACGAGATTGCGCATCTGTCCGATCGTTTGATCGTAATGAGCGAGCATGCAGCCTGCCTGCTGCACGATGTGTATGGCGTGCCTGCCGGCAAGATTGACCTGATTCCGCACGGAGTGCCCGACCTTCCATTCACGGATCCGAATTATTACAAGGATCTATTTGGTACCCCAGGGAAGCCGGTACTTCTCACATTCGGGCTGCTTTCGCCCAACAAAGGAATCGAAAATGTGATCCGCGCCCTTCCGCGCATTCTGGAAGAGCATGGAGACGTGGTGTACATCGTTTCCGGCGCAACGCATCCGCATATCAGGCGGCGCGAAGGTGAGAAATACAGAGACAGTTTGCAGGCGCTAGCCGATGAACTTGGCGTTTCCTCACACGTGATCTTCAATAACCGCTTTGTCAGCTCCGAAGAGCTGGTCGAGCATGTGGGCGCAGCCGACATCTATATCACTCCCTATCGCCAGGAGGCGCAGGTCGTCTCCGGCACACTTGCAATTGCGCTCGGAGCGGGAAAAGCAATCATCTCCACTCCGTACTGGCATGCCAAAGAACTTCTTGCAGATGGGCGCGGTATCATTGTCCCGTTTGACGATCCCGGTTCGATCGCGGTAGCCACGATCCGATTGTTGGATAACGATGCCGAACGGCATGCGATGCGAAAGCGTGCCTATCTTCACTCCCGTGGCACGACATGGCAAAAGACGGCACAGGCCTACATGGCAAGCTTTCAACGGGCACGCGTTGAACGTATGCTCCGGCCACGGCCGGCTCTGCAGGATCTGGTTGCAGCCAAGACGACGGACCAGCTACCTCTGCTGAATACATCTCATCTGTCACAGATGACAGACGATACCGGTATGTTGCAGCACGCCATCTATTCCGTCCCCTACTGCAATGAGGGCTATACGACGGATGACAATGCACGCGCCCTCATCGTATCGACGCTGCTGAACTGTTCACCCCTATCTGCCAGCGATGAGCACTTGGCATTGTCGCGCCGCTATCTGGCCTTTCTGTGGCTCGCTTTTCATGACAAGACGGGCAGATTCAGAAACTTTCTAAGCTACGACCGAGAGTGGCAAGAAGAAGTGGGTTCAGAGGACAGCCATGGGCGTGCCTTGTGGGCACTGGGAACGGTGCTTGGCATTTCGGAAGATGCTGGGCTGAGAGGTGCGGCCGGCAGACTCTTTGAGGCCGCGGTCTCAGCAACTTCGAAGTTCACCAGCCCTCGAGCTTGGGCATTCTCGATATTGGGTATGCAGGCCTATCTGGACAGATTCCCTGGAGACAGGGTTATCCAAGGCTCGCGCAACATCCTTGCCAATCGATTGCTGGATATCTATGACCGGACGCACTCAGACACATGGCAGTGGTTCGAGAAGAGCCTTTCATACTCAAATGCTAGGTTGTCACAGGCGCTTCTGGTCGCCGGATGGAGAAGTGACAACAAGCGGATGATTGAAGCAGGACGCGCATCTCTACAATGGCTCGTCTCTGAGCAGCATCGAGGCAATGACTCGGTCTTCGTTCCGATAGGTTCCAGAGGATTTTTCATCGCAGGAGGGGAGAAGGCACGTTTCGATCAACAACCAGTCGAGGCTTGCGCCACCATTTCTGCCTGTGTCCAGGCGTATCTACTGACGAAGGAGCAGCGTTGGCTTGAGGAGGCGTGGTGTGCTTTCCGCTGGTTTCTTGGAGAGAACGACTTACAAGTTCCGCTCTACGACGCAGTAACCGGGGGCTGCAGAGATGGACTTCATCCGGATCGCGTGAATGAAAACCAGGGAGCGGAATCAACACTTTCGTTCCTGATGGCCCTGCTCGACATGCAGGGCGTGGAAATATCCAATCTAGAGAAGCTGAATCAGGAAATGAGTGTCTCCCTTTGACATCAATCGCCCTCCCGGCCTCCTGGCCTGATTACACCATCACGAAACAAACAGGGTCACAGGCTGACGCCGAAGCTCCTTTGTTCACTCGTCATCCCCGCAATCCGATTCTCAGCCGGAAGGATTGGCCGTACCCCATCAACAGTGTTTTCAACGCTGGAGCGGTGAGGCTGGCTGACGGTGACACTTTGCTGCTCTGCCGCATCGAAGATCGGCGCGGTCTCTCGCATCTTTGTGCCGCGCGGTCTGCGAATGGAATCGATGGCTGGCGCATTGATGCCGAGCCAACATTGATGGCGAGTCCCCGGGATTTTCCGGAGGAGATATGGGGTATTGAAGATCCCCGCATCACCTACGTCCCCGAACTGCAGCAATACGCAATTGCGTACACGTCCTTCGCCCGCGGGGGACCTGGTGTCTCGCTCGCTCTTACGAAGGATTTCAGGACCTTCGAACGGTATGGCGTTATCATGCCGCCGGAAGATAAGGACGCCGCTCTACTACCGCGAAAGATCGGCGGCCGCTGGGCGCTCATCCACCGGCCAGTGACGACCCTGGGCGCACATATGTGGATCTCCTACTCCCCCGATCTACGGCATTGGGGCAGTCACAAGGTAATGCTTGAAGCGAGACGAGGCGGGTGGTGGGACGCCAACAAGATAGGTCTCTGCTCGCCGCCGATTGAAACCGCGAAGGGCTGGCTCGTTCTCTACCACGGCGTCCGCCATACAGCGTCCGGAAGCATATATCGCCTGGGACTCGCTCTGTTCGATCTTGAGCAACCAGATCTGTGCCTACAGCGCGGAGATTCCTGGATATTTGGCCCGGAGGCTCCATACGAGCGCGGAGGAGATGTCAGCGACGTTGTTTTCCCCTGCGGCCAGACTATCGGCGCGGATGGAGACACTATTTTCCTCTACTACGGAGCGGCTGACTCCTGCATGGCCTTGGCTACCGGCAGCGTCCACGCTCTCCTGGAGTGGCTCGACTCACATTGCAGTTCAACAGGTGCACGGTAGGTC
Source organism: uncultured Acidobacteriaceae bacterium (assembly GCA_963750845.1). Classification (GTDB taxonomy): domain Bacteria; phylum Acidobacteriota; class Terriglobia; order Terriglobales; family Acidobacteriaceae; genus KBS-83. The sequence continues at coordinate 16,818 of CAVVSP010000024.1, read as the reverse complement.
GAAATGGAAACGCAAAGCTTGTCCTGGCCCAGCTGGCTCCCCCGGGTGCTCTGGTTTCGTCGAGAATGTCCTCTCTGTACCTCGGTCGAATTCCGTGTAGAGGAGTCAGGCCCCCTCGATAAGACGCTGCGGATTCTTGCGATGCGCCGTGTCCGTTGCGTCAATTGCTGGCGTCAGTACTACTGGTTCACGAGGGTCGGTTCAATAGCAGCTGAAGATTGATTCTTGGGTGCGTTCTCGGAACCGTGTGGCAGAGATACCAGTCCCGCTACCTCGAATACGCATCCTTTCACGAGACTTGTCGCTCGTTGCCAGGAAATTGGCAATCGTTTCGGTGAGATATCTGTCACCTGGTAGAAACAGGTCCTTCGATAGATTCTCATTCTGCGTATCTTGATTGAAGACGCCGACATGATCTCGAAGATCCTGCATGGTGAACATCAAGGCGAGTCATCCCTCTCTTCACCGAACATCATCAGAGAAGATTAGAAAAGGCTGGCGTCGGCCGTTCGAAAACCTTCGCATCTTGCGCATTCCAATTGAGTTGGAACGTAACCTCTCATGAGCTAGATAGTGCGCGACCAATACGCGACCACATTCGAAAAGTATTATGTTATTCAAAACAAGCTATTTATTCAGAAAATGTAAAAGCCTCTCGAATGTGAGGCTTATGTTTTAACTCTTGCAGGTTATTGATTCTAAATGGTGGCCAGAGACGGGATCGAACCGCCGACGCCGGCCTTTTCAGGGCCGCCTAGCAAGCGAACTAAGCGATCTGGAATCAGCGGATATCATTGAGATGACTAGCGTTATGCCCTCCTCGTTTTAGGATGGTTTAGGACCATTTGGGATGGTTTCGACCGTACGATGGTCGTGTATTGGTCGTGTGAACCCAGACGCTGAGATTCTGCAGCATTCAATAGAATGAACCGCTCCGCAAAATGGATGGCCACTGAATAGGGCCACACCCTCAGCACTATGATGCCATCAGTTATGGATGAGCGTCATGAAGAAATCCGCAACGAATCAATTAGTAGCGATCACTTATCCGAGAAGCCGGTTTTACGTCCAAGTGGCGGTAGCACCGAGCGCGGCAAGGGATGTGACCTTCCTTGAGCGAACAAGCTCCAGGCATCTTCGAGAACAACATGCCCGCCGGCTATGTTGTAGGCCTGAAGGCAGGCACCAGCGCCTCAGACATCATTCCCGCATACCTGCTTCTTCTTCTCCTCGCGCCGCGTAGAAAATGATCCCGCCATAAATACGTGCAGCCCAGCGATGTCTCAGTGGCTTCCGGAGCATCCTTGCATGTTCACTGGCGACTTGCAGGAGGAATGACATTGTTCATACGCAAATACTCAACCATCTGTCCATAGTGATTGAAAGGGTGCGCTATCGCTGCTATCCCGAGCCCCAGCCGAGTCGTCATCATGTCGAACAAAGGGTGCTTTATCGGTAATTTCGCGTTGTGTTCAGTGATGGACGATACGGCGCTATGGGTGTAGATGAAACAATCCTTCATATACTTGATCACCGCGGATCGGCTCTTCATCGTTTCGGAGTTGTGACCAGATACATCAGTATGGGCGGGCAGCCTTTCGCCCAGAATCGCCGCAGAAAGAGCGAAATTCACTTCCGCTACGTGCAGGATTTGTTCGGCGAAATTACGCACTCCCTCAAATCCTCCCAACGTTGGCACCCAGAAAAACTTCTCTTCGGGCATAGCATCGGCTGCAGCAACGAAATCGTGTTCCATCCAGTCCATTTGCTTACTCAGCACGGATGCCGTTGCCTGGCCCGCAACTGTACTCCGGCTTCCGCTAGCTCGAAAGAACAGCGGCAGAAGGCCTGAGGCAAACAACAGTAGCCCTCTCCGCGTCGTTGTGGTCTGCATGGTACCTCCAGTAGTTCCAATGAATTTGGCAGCTCCATTGAAAAGAGCCACCTTGCTAAACATGTTCCGTACAAGAGAGGGCGATGGCTCCACTAGGGTAATCCGACACGTTTCTTCAGCTCCATGAAACGGGGATCGGAGCGCAACCGGTCCCAGCGCGGATCACGGTTCAACCAGACCAACCAATGGCTATGCCCTTCGTAAGCCTTGTTGAGCCAGGAAAATGCCTCATCTTTGTTATCAAGACCGGCATATACGAGAGCAACTCCATATGGCGTGACATATTTTTCACGCGACATCTGATCCAGGCGAACAAGTACCTTCTTCGCTTCAGTCTGCCGCCCCCACTCTCCATAAGCATTGCCTGTTCCTGCGAGCGTTACAACCCAGCCCGGCAGGTCGTCGTCAGTCTTATTGAACTCGTCGAGGGCCTCGGCATACATCTTCTTCTGTTGATATGCGCGGCCAAGCCAGAGATGTGCGACAGGAAACTTGGGACTTACAGCCAACGTTTGGCGGAGCTGACTGATCGCCCCGTCATAATCATGTCGATAGAAATAATTAAAGCCGATATCGGTGCTGATCCCAACGGACAAGGGGTCCAGATCGTGAGCAAGATTTACCTCCTTCCAGGCTTCATCGGGGTGTCCCATCGCGATCAGGTAGTAACTGTACCAATCGTGAGCGACCGCATAGTTTGGATTGAGCTCAATGGCCCGCTTAAACTCCCTTTCCGCTTCTCCCCAGTTCCAAGCGTGATAGAGGTTGTAGTAGGCGAGAGAGGCGTGCGCCTCCGCCAGGCTCGGATCCAGTTCAATCGCCTTGGTTGCGGCATCCCGCGCATGTGAGAATGCATCGAGCGGGTCCAGATAACTTAGATACCCCAGCGTCGTATAGCAATCGGCCATTCCAGAGTAAGCGGCCGCGTATCCGGGGTCGATCTCAATGGCATTGCTGAATTGCTCGATGGCCTTGTGCAGGCTGTCTTCACTTCGCTGGTTCCAGTAGGACCGCCCTCGGAGATAACTCTCGTAAGCTGCAGGATCCACAACCCCGGCCGTCGCAAGACGGCTTCGCTCGTTGGCAGTCAGAATGACTCGGACCTGCTTGGCGATATCGACCGCAACTTCGCGCTGCAGGGAAAGAGCATCCCGCAGGTAGCGCTGATACTCCTCAGCCCACAGGTGCTGATCGCGAGGCGCATAAATCAATTGTGCGGTAATTCGAACCTCGTCTCCCGATCGCACCACGGAGCCTTCCACGATTGCATCGACGTGCAATTCACGGGCAACCTGGGGAGTGGCTCGGTCGTAGCCTTGTACCTCGATACAGAGGTGTAAGAGGTGACACGCAATGCGGAGATCTTTGCGAGATTTGTGATCAACTCATCGGTCATTCCGTCAGCAAAATAGTCGTCAGCGGGATTGCCGGACAGATTCTTCAATGGCAACACGGCAATCGAGTGAACGGCAGGACGAGGGAGCCAGCGTTCCACCAAGTCAAAATATTTGAACGCAAGCCCAGCCAGAACGAGTGTAAAGACGATTCCGAAAACAGGTTTCAATTTCCAGCCTGTTGAGCCCTTGGACAAATTCTTGCCCGAATTATCGATGAGAGAACCGGACGACGCGGCGGAAGGTGACCTTACGGGTTGAACTTCGTCGCTTCACAAGTCTCACGGCCCGACAAAGCGGTAGCCCTTGCCAACCACGGTCTGCAAGAACCCAGGCTGCTCCGGATCGTCGTGTAGGGCCTGCCGAATCTTCCGGATCGCCGTATTTATGCCCTGTTCGGTATCCAAAAATACGTCTTTACCCCACAAACGCCCAACAATCGCTTCTCTGCTAACCAGCTTGTCTTTGTTCTCGATGAGAAAGATCAACAGTTCCATCGGGATCTTTTCAAGTCGGAGTGCTCGACCGCCGCGCCGAAGCTCGTATCGCTTGAGGTCGAGTTCCAATTCATCCGATCTCGGAGAGTTCACGGCTGACTCAATTCATGGAGTCGGAAAGAGGTTGATGAGAGAACAATTCCTGTCGATCTAGGGAATCTTGAGACAAGGTACAGCCGTTGTCCATTGGAAAAATGGCCCATGCCGAGCTAAATCGAGACTGTGCTTAACAAACCTAGGGCAGGCTTTGCCGCCCGGAAAAGAAACTTTCATGATGCGACTCAGGAATCTTCTACTGGCAGCGGGGATCGGAGTCCTCACTGCCGGTTCGCTCACCGCACAGACGAAGGTCATCCCCATGCTGGAGGACCAGAACGTGCTTGAATTCGTCGGCCAATTTAACAACACAGCGGCGACCTCTCAACAGTTCGGCTACATCTCCAAAATCGAAGGCCTGAACAACGTTTTCAGTGGCAGTCCGCAGAATGAAGCAACCGCTCTGTTCACCTTTGTGACTAACGCCACGACGGACCGCGTGATCGCCAATGGTCCGCTTCGGATTGTCAATCGGACTGGAACCACAACCATTTATCTCAACACCGCTCCGGCCGACTTCAGCAACCCCGCTTCCTTCAGTCAGGGCACTCCAATTCAGGTTTCCAAATACAGGCAACAGGTCGTGATTAATACGCTCACCAATGCATTCATCACAACCCACATGAACACGATTACGGAAACAGAGGTCTTTGGGCTCAACGGCACGAGTTATCGTCTGGGGCGCGTAAGGGAGACATTCCGGACGAGCTATTCTGGACAGTCCAATACCCCGGGTGCGATCCCTTCGGGTTGGTTTGGCGGGAACGCAGTGGGATCAGCGCGTCCCCATCCGGTATCTACCGATGACGAGGCAAGCTTGCCCTAATGTCGCAGAGTTGGTTCTGCGACTCAATACTTGCGTTTGGAGCGAAGCGAGTTGTTTTGGCCGGCCACCCGGAATCTGGCAGCAGCGAACAAAAGCCGGCATGTTGTGCGAGTATCTTTGCGGAATCAACTGGCCCAGAAGGACTCCTCGTGAACTGAGAAGGCAGAAAGTGGCCGCTGGTGTTTGTGAGCGAACCCTCTCTGCCCTCTCAGCCTGTCCGTCAGATGGCGCATGCTTCGCAGCCCTCGTCCCTGGTCTTCGGACACCCGTCGCCTCGGTCTTCCGACTTTCGGAGCCGGGCAATCGGCGTAGGTTATGTTTGAACACGAACGAGCCAATGTTAACGCCCTCTCGAGCGTCTGCCTCCTGATCGTAGTGGAAATGAATTCCACCATAGACGCGCGTCGTCGATATCGTCGGTAATCTCTTTCAGCTTCGCTGGCGATGCGGAAGTTGGGTCCGATCGACCGGTCGATTGACGACTCCACTCATTGACCAGCGAAGCGTGTCCACTTGTCTGTATTGTCGGCATCTCGTCAACTTGATCTTGGATTTTCGTTCGCCGAAATGTCGATGAGCACACAAGAGAATGTCCAGGTTGTGAAGGATTTTTTTGCAGCAATGGGCCGCCGCGATAAGCAAGGTCTGCTGGCGTTGTCTGCCGAAGATATTCAGTGGATCATTCCGGGCGAGGACTGGCCGCTGGCCGGCACGCACCGCGGGCACGCTGGACTGGAGAATGTACTTCAGAAGGCTAACGAAACGGTGGAAACTTCGTACCCAGCGCCCCCCGAGTTCATAGCGCAGGGAGACCGGGTTCTGATCGTCGGCGTCGCTACGGGGAAAATCAAAGCCACAAATAAGACGTTTGAGGACCACTGGGTCTTCGACATTACCGTTCGACATCGAAAATTGACGAAGATCCGGGAATATATCGACACGCAAGCACTGGCGCGGGCCTCCGAGATGGCTGCGAGCTCCAGGCCCTAACCCATCGAGACTGATACAACACGAAGCGACTCGACAAGGAGGCGAAGGAGATGTTCGAGTCCCTGATCCCGCGGGGAAAGATGGGTCATCCTGAGGAAATTGCAACGGTCGCGCTGTTTCTTGCTTCAGACGATTCGAGCTTCGTGAACGGGGTGGAGTTGTCCGTCGACGGCGATCTCTTCGGACCGCGGCCAATCCGGCGCCCAACCACTGAAAAGCACGTTTCCGAGGACTAATCCTCGAAGCGGCGGTTAACCCGTGCTCAACGAGTGCTTTGGCCTGAATCACCATTTGAAAGGTGAGACTTTCGAGCAGTTGTCGACCGTCTGAGCCTGCACTGAATTGGCCCAGCCGGCCTGTTCGGCGGGGTCTCAAAACCGGTCTCGGCAGCACGACATGCGTTTTCACTTTCTGTGGCTGAACCCAAAGTGGGGGTGACCGGAGGTTTGGTCTCTCCGGGTCTTCCCGGGCCGGTGGATATTACTTCGCTCCGGTACTGAGAGCCACGACAGTTTCGCTGTGGGGATGCTGCGCTTCCTCGATGCGAGCCCGTTTCTCCGGCTTGGACGCGGGAAGCGCTACATTCATGGACACGGCGCCGCAAAGCACTTCATGGAGGAAGTACTGGTTGCCGTACTTCGTGAAGACGACCTCACTGTCGCTGGTCGACGGGTCTGCAGGATGAATTGCGGTCATATGCATGGAAGCGCTCGTCCTGGCTTCGAATCAGGATCGCGGTCTTAGCCGCGTTGTAGCTGACCTGATAGGTCCCCGCGGGAAAGCCCTGGTTGCCAACGGTGAAATCAAACGGAACCTTGAACGCAGGCGCCTGGGCATGTGCGCATGCGCTGCCCATCGAGGTCATCAGATTAAGGCCGCCGTCAGGAATGCGAGTACCGTAGTGCGTTTCATGGTGGTTCTCCTTTTCGAGGGCATCTCTCGATTGCCTTCGCCTCGCATCAAACCGCTCTTTGCGCCCAGGGTCAAAGAAACTCGCCGTAAAACCTCCGTGAGCAGGTAAGTCATTGCGAATGAGATAGCTCGAATTAGGTCGTAAACTGCCGCACCGGTTGATACACTCTGTGAACCGCTCGCGTTGAGCGGTGAGATCGGGGCGAGACGTGCACACGCCTGTCGGTTCTCTCTATCGGTTCGGCCCGTTCCAGGTGAATTCCGTCTCTGGCGAACTCCTGAAAAACGGGAATCGGATGAAGCTGCAGGAGCAGCCATTCCGGCTTCTGGTCATTCTTCTGGAAAACGCCGGAGAGGTGGTCACCCGCGACGACCTACGCCATCGCATCTGGCGCGACGATACGTTTGTCGACTTCGACAGCAGCCTCCGTGTAGCCGTTGGCAAACTGAGGGAGGCGCTTGGCGATGATGCCGAGAATCCCCGCTACATCGAGACCATTCCCAAGCGCGGATATCGCTTCCTCGCCCCAGAGACCTTTACGGAACCCGCCCCTGGCATCGGGGAACTCGGCGCGAGTCCGTCATCCGCCGAGACCGCCGCGCCTGACGAACCCCGCAGCGGCGCACCCTTCGTGCACCGCTCGAACTGGTCCCGCCGCTGGATGCTTGCATCGGTCTTGTTGCTCATCGTCGTCGCCGGCATCGCGATAGCGTTCCGGACCTTCCGGCAGCAGCATCCGCAGCAGCAGGAGGCCTTGACTGTCATACCATTCACGGCGTTTCCCGGAGTCGCGACTTCCCCGGCTTTTTCCCCCGATGGCTCCAGAATCGCTTTCGCATGGAACGGTGATCCAAAGGGCGGGGCCAAGGGGTTCGACCTATATGTAAAAGCCCTCGGGAGCGAAACTCTTCTCCGCCTTACGCAGCATCCCTCAGAATCGATCAGTCCGACATGGTCCCCCGACGGCACGCAGATCGCCTTTCAACGCCTGGCCGGCGCTGACAGCGGAATCTACGTTGTCCCCGCGCTTGGCGGCCCTGAAAGAAAATTACGCCCCACCCGAATGCCCACGACTAACTTCACTTGGTTCAGCTGGCATAACTTCACTCTTATTAGTTGGTCGCCGGACGGCAAGTGGATCGCCTTCGTAGATGGCGCGCCAGGAGAGGAACTGACCTCGCATGCAAGGATTTATCTCCTCTCAACGGAAACATTGGAGACCAAACAGATTCCAATCAGTCCAAAGTGCGTTGGCGAAGGACTGCCAGCGTTCTCCCACAACGGCGAGTACCTCGCATACTGGTGTTTTCTAAGCGAGAATGGCGAGGCCGTTCTGTATTCCTTACCAATTCGGGGTGGTCAGCCTAAGACGATTTCACCATCTTGGGCTTTTCCAAGAGGGTTAACGTGGTCGGCTGACGACGAGAGACTCATTTATTCCCTTAATTCCCTTGGAAGTGGGCTCGCCAATGAACTCGGTGAAGTTACTGTCGCGAATGGGTCGACGAAACGACTTGCCTTCGCAGGAGGCGCAGAACTGCCGACTGTTTCTCCCAAGGGCGACAAACTTGCCTACAGCTCTCTTTCCACCAGCGTGAGCATCTGGCGCAGGGACCTGCTTCACCTGGAATCTCCGGCGGTAGAACTCATCCCTTCGTCGCGGGCACAGTTTGACGCTCAATACTCTCCGGACGGAAAGCGCATTGCCTTCGCGTCTCACCGCTCAGGCATACAGGGTGTCTGGATCAGCGACGACGATGGAAGCAACCTGGTACAGATCTCGAACCCTCACTCTGATAGTGGCAGTCCGCAATGGTCGCCGGATGGAAAGAAGATAGCGTTTGACTCGCGCCCCCGGGACCGCTGGGAGATATATGTGGCCGACGTGGCCGAAGGAAAGCCCAGAAAACTGGTCACAAATATTTCCGACGTAGTTCGACCTCACTGGTCCCGCGATGAAAAGTGGCTTTATTTCACAGCCCGAGAACCTGGCAGGATGGGAGTCTATCGTTGTCCCGCCTCCGGCGGAGACGCCGTTTTACTCACCAAAGATATCGATGCGATCAATCCGCGAGAGGCCTTGGATGGGAAGACAGCATATTTTGCGAGCAACAACGACAAATCGACGCTGAGGAAAGTGTCTCTGCTGGCATTGCCCGGTACGGCGTCAGAAGTGGATGGATTGCCTCGCGTGAGCCACGCGGGCCTTTGGGCCCTCTCCACAGGCGGTATCTATTTTGTTCCGGCCGAGGCGCCCAGATCTCTTCGCTACTTTGATTTCCCTACCAGGCAGATACGCCCAATTTTTGAACTGGACAAGGACTTCGGTAGCGGCCTGTCGGTCTCTCCCGATGGCCGCTGGATCACCTATTCACTAGCCGATGTGAACAGCGACATCATGCTGGTCGATCACTTTCACTAGCATCGCTCGTAAGCGTCCGATTCCCACCGTCTAGACGGTGAGGCAGGCCAGACCGGAGCATGCGAAGCTCCAATGATTACCTGCTTTCTCAATGAGCGATAAATCGCCAAAGCGCGTTTCCAGAACCGGCCAATCCTTGAAACGCGCATCGGCCTGTATGCATCAGCCGACAATCACCCGTAAAGGCTTACGCCAAGACAAGCCGACGTGTGGCTTTCACTCGCCAACTCCTAAAATTCCTTCCTCCTGAGACGCAGCAAAATGCCCCGCATGCAACCACCCTCAGGAAAAGTTGCGAAGCCGGCGCCAATCCTGCTGGATCGGAGCTTTGAGCACGCAGAACGTGACCGGTGCGCCTTGCTCCAGGCCCTGCACGCCGTACGGGACCGTCAGGTGCCCCACGAGAGTCGCGGATGAGCACATCCAAGCGACGTCCGACGGCTGGTAGTCGATCATCAGCGCGTTCGTCGCCACCAGATCGTTGGGAAGCCAATACCAGTCGCTCAACTGAGGGCTGACGATCGCGGGGAGCGATCTCTTGTCGCCGTAGATCTGTAGCGCCCCTGGAACACCGTAATACGCCGAGATGATGATCGTTCCATTTCGCTCCGAGGCGGGGAGATGGCCGTATATCGACTCGACCTCGTGGGCGACGCCCTCCCATCCCACGCTGTCCGCAAAGAGCTCGTTTTTGGCGTCGAGGCCGAGCGAATGAATCCGGTCCGGCGGCGTAATGGGTAGCGTCAGCTGAGCAAACGTGAGCAGCTGGAGCGCGCAGGCAGCCGCGACTGCGATCTGGAAACCCGTGCGCAGCCTTGGCCGCTTGACGCGGGCGATCGCCATGAGCCCTTGAGCAAGAGCGATCGGCACGGTGCCCACCGCGTAGTAGGACTTGCCCACGAACAGGAAAAGGAGGAGAGGAAGAAGGCACGCGATCCCGATGGGCCGCAGCGTGGCACTGCGAAGCAGCGACACCAATCCCGCCATCCAGAGTGGAATCAGAAAGAAGAGATAGACCACGATCAGGACCAGGTTCGCGACAAAACCGCCGCCGGAGCCCTGATGGTTGACTACATAGATAAGCGAAGGGAAACCTTCCGCAATCTGCCATGCTAGGTTCGGCGCCCAGATGAGCAGCGCGATGCCGGCCGCGATCCACGGATACCGCGTCCGCAGGTCCGAACGCAGCGCGGGAGTAAGCAGGACTGCAATCCCGATGGCAGCCGCCAGACCTGCGATCGTGTACTTGACCTCGAGGCCTATGCCGAGCGAGAGGCCGAGGTAGATCCAGTACCTGGGCCGGTGCTCCAGAACCAGGGACAGAAAGCAGTAGAACGCGACCATCCAGGTCGCCTCATCGAACGTCACGGTCTGATAGACCCAGTTCGCGCCGAGGAAATAGGGCGCCGTGACGGCGATTAGCAGGGCGAGCGCCTGCAGACGGAGCGAGCCGCCAAGGCGCCGCACGTACATACCTGAGAGAGCAACCATGAATCCGCCGAGCAGGGTCGGGAGCAAGCGGAGGCCCCATGGCGTGGCTCCCAGGAGTTTGGTCTCCAGACCCGCGAGCAGCGGGACTATCGGCGGAAAGTCGACATATCCGAGCGCGGGGTGCCGGCCGGAATCGATGTAGTAGAGCTCGTCGGTGTGGAAGCCGAGGTTGCCGTTAGTGGCGAGATGCACGACAAGGACGATCAGCGCCGCGCCCCCGTAGAGAAGCGGCGCCACAAAAGGCGGCGGCTGTCGGGCGCCGGCGTCTGTCACCTAGAATCTCCTCTTTGATTTCAAAAACGGCTCTACCGTACAGCTAGCTCCCTATCCGGGATATTCTGCAAGCTTTTTCATACGAATTTGGTGCGATGATTCCTTTAGGAAGGCAACAGGAATGCAGCACCGGCTCTTGAATGTTTGGCATGAGCACGGACCCTCGCGGGAGGTAATAGAGTACGGTCGAAGAATGACGTGAGTGTCATCTTTGATGAGCACATCATCGCCTAGGCACTCATCGACAAATGATCTCAAGGCGAGTCGCCGGATAGTCGCCATTTCGGCAACTGTGCAGCTTCATTTCTACGGAAAGCCGGTTTTACAGCCAGTTGGGATCCGGGCCCCGTCTTAGGCCGACAAGCGACCTCTGTCAGCTCTTGCACTGTACTCCGGAACAGTTCCTAAAGTGATATGGCCCGAGACAAAATATCGGGCCATATCGCAGAACCTATTGAAAATTACTCGTATTCGCGGCCTGACCGCGCTCGCGAATTGGTCCCTGCCAACGCCAGATAAATAGAATCTATAACCACAAACGCACAAATGCCGGCTTGAGCAAGCGGCTAGCTGGCTTTGGCAATATCATGGGCAGCCGATACACCGCTTCACGAGTACATCAGGGTCGGCGGCCACGCCTGCACATGAGAGCGTATAGGTATATGGCGTCGATCCGTCGTCGAGCATATCTTCTTGCACCGCAATGGTGCATTGAGCAGGCTGATCATAGGTGGCGGTCACATTACCACTGAGTCCAACACAAAGGCCCTCAGGGATGTTCACGGTCACAGAGTCACCCGGGCTTTCTGGTTGCCATATGAGGAGCTGCTTTTCGTACACGACCGGGATCGGTGTGAGGTTGCGCAACTCCAATGTCATTACACGTTTTTCTGGTGGAGGCCCGGGCGGAAGCGTCTTATACGTATCTCGTGCCATTTCTTTCTTCTCCTCGTGCCGCTCTTACATGTGTGTGTGGCGTTAGGAGCCCGTAGAGTTGACCATCTTCTGATACAGGGGATCTTTTTTGAGAGAGCCCATCTCGGGCATAAGGTCTATCTGGTAAGTGGTAGCTCCTCGCTTTAAACAAGCTTCCAGAGTTTCCAGTGCATCCTTACGCATGCCGAGTTGTTCAAACGTTCGCGCCTTGTATAACTGCGTGTCGATGTCTGCGGAGGGCAATGCGTCACCCTTGCGGATATGGAGCCGGGCCTCAGTAGCAGATCCTGCCTTCGCCTCGAGCAGTGCGAGGAGTATCCAGCCAGGTCCATTCAGCCGATTCAGCCGCATATTCTCCTGCTGCCTCTGCGCACCCTCCGCATACGCTCTTCTAGCATCAGAGCGATGGTCGCGCAGTGTGGAGTAACTGTCCCCCAGCTCCAACCAGGTCGTGCTGTCGTTCGGGTCACGTTCAGTGGCATCCTTTGCAAATGGGAGCGCAAGCGCCGGCTTCCCCTGGATGCGGAGCACTTGGGCCATGGTGGCGGATGCTGTTGGGTCTTGCTTCAACTTCATACTTTGATGCAGGCGATCACTCGCCTCTTCGGCTCGGCCTAACAGCAGGTATATGCACCCCATGTTGAGCAGAGCCAACGCATTCCTCGGATTGACCAGGCTGGCAGCGCGGAATTCTGAAAGCGCTTCTGTGTACCTACCTTGCATTTGCAAAAGAGCGCCCAATTCATTGCGTGCAAGCCAATAGTTTGGGCGGAGTTGCATCGCACGGCGGAAACCATCCTCGGCTGCCTGCCACTGGTTAAGGTCCGTGTAGACCTGAGCTTGCCATATGAGCGTCTGGGTGTTGCCTGGATCAAGCGCCAGGGCCGTCTTCATCTCACGCATCGCGGACTGCCGGTCCCCGGTTTGCTGCATGACAAAGCCGCGCGCGTTATGCGCATCTGCCAAGTCGTGGTTCATCGCGAGGGCCGCATCGGCGGCGCCGAGCGACAGCACAAGCGCCCCCGCATTGTGCTGCAGACCCCAGAGGCGACAGTAGGCGAGAGCAAGTTTGCCGTATGCCAGCGCATAGTGTCGATCCAGATCCGTGGCTTCCTTGTACTTTTCTATGGCCAGCTCAAGACCGGAGTCATTCTCCTTCCTCCGCAACGCTTCTGCTGCCTGGAACGCAGCGTACGCGTCAGGGTTGTCGGTTTCAACCGCTGTACGTTTGTCGTTCGGCCGGTAATAGGTGAGGTTCAATAACTCGGCTGCGGCGTGCACGGCCTTCTGGGGTAGGGTGAGTTGACGGTCGAGAGGAACGTGAATGTCTTTGGAACGAAGAGTCCGCATGGAAGGGTCGAGAACTTTCAAAGCGATTTGGACACCCTTGGGCGACTGCATGCCGGAGGCAGCGAGGACGAGATTTGCGCCCAGGGATTCGCGGACTTCGTTGAGTTGGGCGGTGGTCTTCACATCATCCGGGGAGTGGCTAGGAATCAGAAATAGATTGTGGTCATACGCCTCTGCCCGGGCGAGCTCGCTTGAGATCGAATCAATCAAGCCCATCAGGACAGGCTTAATCTTTGCGTCAGCGGAAGGCGGCCAGCCCAGCAGTGCCACGAACCGTTTCAACGGCAAGGGGTGAAGATAGTCCGAGACGGTGTCCCGTTTCCAGAAGGCGCCACCGGCGGCCGCACAGCATGCCGCGCCCGAAGCTATCAGCATTTGGCGGCGCGTCCACGCGCGAGGCGTTTGCCGGGGCAGCAATTGCAGCGATCCACCTGCCATGGAGGAACGGAAGTGCTCGAAGGCGCGACAGCGGGCGATCGGGTCTTCGGAGAGAAACTCACGGACAGTCCGTCTATAGATAATGGTCACCAGTGTCGTGTCGAGCGATGGGGCTGGGTGCAGGACAAGCCCATCCGCTGACTCGACAGGTCGCTCACCTGTGAGGACCTGGTGCAGCAGCACACCCAGCGCGTAAATGTCCGAAGCACGCGAGGGCCGATGACCGCGTATGAGCTCCGGCGCAAGATAGCCGGGAGTTCCAGCGATAGCGCCTACGCCCGGGAGCGTTGCGTCGGACTCGTGATGTTGAGCGAGACCGAAGTCCATGATGGAGACCGAGAGCCGCAAACCCGAACGATCGAGCATGACGTTGGTCGGCTTGATGTCGCGGTGGACAATACCGGCATCGTGGATGGCGGCGATGCCCGCGATCATCTGTCGAAACACTTCGAGCGCCTCATCCCGCGGGAGCAGCACATGCTTCCGAAGGCTGGATTCCAAGGTCTCGCCAGTCAACAGCTTCATGGTGAGGAAGAGAAACGGGGGCGGCACCTCGTCGCTACGAAAAATATCGTAGATGGGGCAAAGATTTGGATGATTGATGTTCCGGGCGAGCAGAACCTCCTGCTCGAAGCGACGGGAAGACTCCTCATGTGCGGCAATTTCCGGCCGGATCATCTTCAGGGCGACGCGATTGCCCTGGAGCAGGCAATCTTCGACCTCGTAGACCTCACCCATGCCGCCGCGCGCGATAAAGCGCACCACGCGAAAGCGTCGCGCGATAGTGTCTCCCGCGCGGAAGCGCGCAGTCGTCTGCGCCCGATGGTCGCAATCGATGCTCGAGACGGTTCGAGCGGCAGCCATGTCCTGCCGGCTCGCCAGAATCGGCGAGCGAAGGAAGCTACCGGCGCGTTCGTCTTCGCGCAACAATTCCTCAATCAGCCTGCGCTGCGCAGGGTCTCCGCGGCACGCGTGGTCGAGAAAAGTCTGCCTTGCCGCAGGCTCTACCTCGAGCGCGTCTGCGAACAATCTCTCTGCGGATTGTCTCGCTTGAGCCATAAATGCCCAATCGACCGAATGAAGAACGTAAGTTCTCAGTCGCCAGTTGTCAGCTAGGTTCGAACGGTGATTCCGGAGAAACCGGCAAGTATCAGGGGAAAAAGAGGATCCTGTCGATGTGCTCGATCAGAGGCCTAAACCGCAGAAAAATGGCGGCAGGTATGTTGACGGAGTAATAATAGCACGGACGTATTTTGGTTACTGCTGTTATTTTCATTCAGGCAATAATTTGACCTTTATCGTTGCCTGTTGCTAAGTAATGCGCAATTAGAAGGCTCATCGTGCCAATCCACACCCTTAAATTCTGACTGGTAGCCACCCCGGGACCGGAATGCAGGAGATTCACTCATGACCAACGACGAGGGAAGAGTGACCGTTCTGTTGAAGGCGATCCGCGCGGGCGACGGCACGGCGGAGCAGGAACTGCTCCCGCTTGTCTATCAGGAACTGCATCGCCTGGCCCAGTCATACATGCGACGTGAGCGGCCTGACCACACTCTGCAGCCAACCGCACTTATCCATGAGGCATATCTCCGGCTTGCTGGAGAAAAGGTGGACTGGCAAAGCCGCGCCCATTTCATGGGTGTTGCGGCACACGTCATGCGCCGAGTGCTTGTAGATCATGCTCGCGCCCATAAGGCAGGGATTCGAGGCGGCGACCTGAAGCGCGTTGATCTGGAAGAGGGTCACGCAGTCTCCGCTGAGCGCAGTGCCGAGGTTTTGCTAGTGAACGATGCACTTGAGCGTCTGGCGAAAACGGAACGCCGCCAGGCACAAGTCGTTGAGCTGCGTTATTTCGGCGGCCTCTCTATGGAAGAGATCGCCGCAGTGCTCTCCATCTCGCTGCGGTCGGCCAAGCGCGATTGGTCACTGGCCAGAATCTGGCTCTTTCAGGAGCTTCATCCGAAACAGCCTTGATTGCTGAGCGTACGCTCCAAAAAAAATATCAGTGTTCTTTGCACTTTTCACGGCACAGCTCCGCATTACCAATCGAAGGCGGCCAACCAAAGGCACTCTTCCTGTAGATGTTGGTGATCAGTGAGGTCTTCTTCGGCCTTTGTCATAGACGGCGCGCGGAGAACCTCATTGCTATCACTCGCAGCGTAAGGGGATGTTCTTTAGGGCGGCCCCTCGACAAGGAGAGACCGTCATGAACACCGCATCGATTTTGAAGCTTCGCAGCGCTCTGCTGGCATGCACTCTTGCAGCGACGGCAGTGGCATCCACATCAAAGGCGTTTGCACAGGGCGCGGCCATGCAGGTGAATGTCCCCTTCGCCTTCCACAATGGCTCACAACTTCTGCCCGCTGGGGTCTACAGAGTGGAGATTCAGAGCGGCCATCTGATCCTGCTTCGTGGACAATCCCGCAGCGGCTTCGTTATGACGAACCCGGAAACCACGCGCAAAATTACCGGTCCCGGCAAGGTCATCTTCAACCGCTACGGAAGTCAGTATTACCTGAGCGAATTCTGGCCACAAGGAAGTGAAACCGGCCAGCGCTCTGTCAAGAGCAGCCAGGAGAAACAAGCCGAGCAGGGGGAGCTTGCAGAGAACCACTCAAGCGTCGCCACTCGCGTGCTGGCGTTGAATCATTTGCCACGATGATCACAGAGCGTGTCCATAGAGCGTGTCCTCACTGCGGAAAAGTGCAGTCTAGACACGTTCTATGGCTCGGACTGATCCCGGAGACTGCGAGAAAGAAACCGTTCTCGCTTCTCCGACGATCGTTCGCGTGCACTAACCCTAAGATCGCGATACTCTCGTCGCCTCGTGATCGAGCATATAGCTCGGTTCTGTGCCTGATCTACCCGCCGTGACCCGTCCTGACAAACGATCCTGTTCTTACTGGGCGCAATCTTGAATGTTGCGCAAGCGCATGCGGAAGAATCTGCGGGAGATCAAGCAGCAACTACGGATACGCTTGCATGATCCCGTGCCCCAGACAGGCGCGTGGCTCAGGTCAGTCGTACAAGGCTACTTCAACTACTACGCAGTGTCAGGAAACCTCGAAAGCATGGGGCTATTCCGAGAGCGTGTGCTTCGCTACTGAGGCAGGCGTTTAAGCGTCGTAGTCAATTACGCCGGTACGCCTGGATTCGTCGCCTTAAGCTGGCTGCACAATGGCTTCCTCAACCTCGTGTGCTCCATCCCTGGCCCCTACGGATCTGTGGGGGCGATCAGCAATAATCGTCCCTACCGCGACCTCTTTGATAAGTGCCAGCAGTCACATGGCCGTGT
>CAVVSP010000023.1:0-175037 GCA_963750845.1 uncultured Acidobacteriaceae bacterium | reverse complement strand
ACAGATCCGTAAGGAAGACGAGCGTTTGCGGCGTGATTCCCCGCTCTTCCAGCCAGCGGAAACAGGGCCGGAAGTCCGTTCCACCGCCTCCCACCGGCGTGAGCTTGATCGGCAATCCTGCCTGGTAAGTCTCGTACTTCTGCACCTCAGTATCGAAGTACAGAACATGGACGAGTCGGGGCTGCTGGCCCGCAAGGATGGAGCGGACCTCGGCCTCGAACAGACCAAGCTGACGTGCGTTGATGGAGCCGGAGCAGTCGACCGCGATACAGATCTCACCGACACCTTCGCAGACGACGCCCGGCAGGTAGAGACCGTTCCACACATGACGGCGGTTGGGACGGGTCCAACTGTAGTCAGCCGGAATGGTCTCCGACCAGGCGCGGCGCAGCAGCTCCCGCCAGTCAACGTCGCGCGGCCTGAGCCGCCTCCAGGCTGCGCGTGACTCCGGCAGGCAGCTTTCCCGCCAGCTTCGCAACGTTCTCTGCCTGCTCGACGGCGATCTGCCAGTCGCGCGCCTGCTCGGCGACTGTGTCCCCTTCCCCGTTCTCCGGTTCCGGAGCATCCAGGACCTGCCCGATTCCTCCCGGTGTCTGCGGCGCGCGGGGCTCGTCCATGTCCGCTTCGCTACTGCTGGATTCAGAACTGTTTGAACCTCCTCCGCTATCAGCAGAGTCGTCCTGACTCTCTGAATCTGCATCGCTCGATGAACTTTGATTCTGTTCCTCTTCTTCGAGCAGGTTGTAGATGCGTTCCGCGCTCATCCCGCGAAAGCGGTTGTCGAGCAACACGTCTTTGGGCAGCGTGAGCCCGGCATCGACGCAGCATCGGGTTGATGGCGTAGTCGCAGGCCATGTTCCAGCGCCGTGGATTGCGGCCGCCGCGGCGGGTGTGATGCTGCAACGCCGGGTGCATGACCTCATGGGCCAAAGTTCCGGCAATCTCGGCCGCGCTCAGGGTCTCCACGAACTGCGGATTGAAGTACAGGGAAACGCCATCGGTCGCCATGGTGGCGATCGAGCTGCGAGCCTGCGCGCCCAGGCGGAACAGCAGCGTTCCGAAGAAGGGGTGATCCAGCAACAGCGTGGTCCGCGCCTTCTGGATGCGAACCACGCTCGAGAGTGGTGTTGTTCATGGGGTTGCCGTCTCCATATAGGCCGACATGTGCGAGATGATGTCGTCCGCGCTAGGGCCAGACGCGGGCGCGATCGCTCTCTTCAGCCGTCGCCTGTTCGCGCTGCCGCATCACGGTGTCCATCTCGTCCAGCAGAGCTGCGGCATCGCTGGCGGTGGCTACGCGGAGGATGTCGCTCTTCTTCAGCTCGTGCGCCGGATAGGCGCAGAGCCGGTTGCGAATCTCTGCCGCGAAGCGGTTCAACTCCTGGTCCTGGCCGACGTTGAGCTGCGGCAGCAGGTCGACCAGGTCAAAGACGTTGGTCACCAGTGACGCATGGAATCGGGATTCCGGCTCGTTGAGCCGGTCGGCCATATGGCTGACCACGCTCTTGAGCCGGTTCCAAAGGTCCTCAGTTCCCTTTTGGAGCGACTGCCGCACGTTCGCATCGATCTCGCGGGCAACACGCGCCTGTTCCTCGGCCGACATGGTGACGCGGAAGTCGTCTCCGCTGGGGATGGGCAGCACCTCGAGCTTCAGGCCGAACTTCTTGCGCAGCGCGTCCGCAGAGGGGTAGTCCTCCTCGCGGAAGAGGCCATTGAGTTCAGGTCGTACGTGCTCGATATAGCTAGGATAGAAATCGAGGAAGTCGTCTACCTGCTTCGAGAAGCTCTGCTCAAATTCACGCATGCGTGCCGAGAGATCGAAGTAAAAGTGAGCCGGAAGCAGGCGGTAGCCTTCGTCCGACCAGGGCAATGTGATCTTGTAGAAGTGCTGCCGGATCTGCCCCGCGAGTGTCCGCAGATCGTCGAGCCTGCCGGCGCCGCGCAGCAGTTGCTTGTTGTAGCGGCCGGCGCTGACCGGTGCCCCGTGCTGGCTGGCAACCTCGTGGCTGACCTTGCGATCGTGTTTGACCGCGGTCCAGATGCTGATGTGGATCGCGGCCAGCATGGCGCGCTCAGTAATCATTGCAAAACCTCCGCATGTTCCACGCCGAAGCGAACGAACTCCGGCGTGTGGGTGATCGCGCGATCGCGAGCAGCTGCATCGCGCATGGCCAGGACACGAAGCTCGGTCGGCATGCGGTCGAGATACCGCATCCCCTTGGCGATCGAGTGATCGGTGAGCACGCGGCCGAGTGCCGTGGCGATGGCGATCCGCGCCGATGGCTCATCGGGCACCGGCGCCGTATCCGGATTCAGCAGGATCTCCGGAATGGACGGAAGTTGCCGGAACAGGCGCAGGAACGCTACCAGTTCGATCGTGGCAGCCTGTCCGATCGTGCCTTCGAGCAGCTGCGCTTCGATCTCGCTTGTGCCGCGTGAGGAAACCGCCGTTCTGCCGTGCGGCAAACCCGGTCAGCACGCTCGAAGCCATCTCCCACGACCGTGGCGTGGGCCATGCGTTCACGTCTGACGTCGCATCAGAGTCGTGCAGGAGGGTCGGCTTGAAACGCAGAAACGCGATGATCTCCGGCCGAATACCGGCCTTCACCGCCCACTTCGACCAGTCCTCGAAGTCAGGTTCGAGGTCGAGGTGGACGAAGCGGTTGCGCAGCGGCCGCGGCATGGAGAAATGCACGCCGCGCTCGGAGGCAGGATTCCCGGCTGCGATCACTACCCAGCCGTCCGGAAGCTGATACTCGCCCAGCTTGCGATCGAGCACCAACTGATAGCAGCCCGCCTGCGTCATCTGCGGTGCGGAGGTGAGCTCGTCCAGAAAGAGGATGCCCTGACCGCTCGTCGGCAGGAACTTGGGCGGCACCCACTCGGCCTGGTCGGCAGCGATCCGCGGCAGGCCCCGCAGATCGACCGGATCGAGCTGCACGGCGCGAATATCGAGAAACTGCCAGTTCAGGTCCGAAGCGACCTGGGCGACGATCTGGGATTTGCCGACGCCGCAGGCGCCCCAGATGTGCAGGGGCACACGTTGGCCGATCAGCGCATGCAGCGCCTCAAAGAGTGCTGAGGGTTTCATGGATTGTCCTTTACGGAGTGATTGGTCAGGCGAGGTTGAGATGAAGTGAAAACGGCGACGCGAACTGCCGTGGAGTCGGCGAACAGCTGGGCTGCGAATCCGCGATCTCTCTTTGCATCGTTCCGGAACAGATGCGCGTGTATCGATGCTCGCAGCTTCCGAAGCGCAGCTTTCCGGGAACTCTCGACATACCCAAGCCAGGGAACGTTACACTCGAACGCGTGATGAATAAGGCCATGCTTGCTTCTGTCCTGTCTGTCTCTGTTTTGGCGACTGCGCTCGTCCCGACCGTTTCTGCGCAAGGCACTCGAGAGTTTCTTGGCCGTTGGGATTTGACCGTCACTCCGGCCGATGGCACATCGTATCCGCAATGGATGGAGCTCACCGATGACGGGGGCAAGATCGAAGGCCGCGTGCAGCCAAGGGGCGGCGCGTGGCATACGATTACGACGCCAGGGTGGCGTCGGCAAACTGATCGTGGTGGTACAGGAAGCAGGCTCTGGTCCGGCGATGAGCTGGGAACTTACCTCTCCTGACGCAGACAAGCTGAGCGGCATAGAGAAGCGCGGCGACGCCGACGGCTCGATGATCGCGGGCGTGAAGGCGCCCGTCCTTGACCGGCCGATGCCGAAGAAGTGGACGAAGCCAAGGCCTCTTTTTGACGGCAAGGATCTCAAAGGCTGGGAGCCGATTGGAAACGTCGACAAAAACAAGTGGATTGCGCACGATGGCGAACTGGTGAACGACAACCCTGAGGTGGCTGGTCAAAGAGGCCACGGCGCTGCCAACATCATGACCACTCAGAAAAGTTCCAGGATTTCAAACTGCATATTGAAGTGAATTGCCCGGAAGGCGGGAACAGCGGTATCTATCTGCGCGGCCGCTATGAGGTGCAGATCGGCACGGAAGGTGGCAGCTCCCCCGCTGAGATGGGCGCGATCTACAGCCACTATCCTCCACCGGCGGGCTCAGAGAATGACCTGGGAAAATGGACGGCCTTCGACATCACTTTGGTCGGCAGAGATGTGACGGTCCTGCGCGACGGCAAGGTGTACCACGACAATGTCGAGATCCCTGGACCGACCGGGGGTGCCCTGGACAGCAATGAGGCCGAGCCGGGACCGTTCTATTTGCAGGGAGATCATCACGGCGTGATCGCTTACCGCAACATCACGATCTCCGTTCCGAAGAACTAGAGATTCACCTTGCAGTGTGTGTGCGAGCTAAAAAGTCACGGCTCGTCGTTACGCAGGTTCGCAGGGCTGGCGTCAGCAGTGGGGGAGTGTATTCTGTTGCGCGTGTCGAAACCAACCGAAAAATCATCCTCTCTGAAAACTCCTGAGACCACCTTGCTCTCGCGTATCGACCGCCGTGAATTTATCAAAACGAGTTCTCTGGCCGCTGGTGCGCTCGCGTTTGGCGTGCCAGCACTTTTGCGCGGACAGAATCTCAACAGCAAGTTGAACATCGCCTGCATCGGAATCGGCGGGAAGGGCCGAAGCGACACCGATGCCTGCGCCGGCGAGAACATTGTCGCGTTGTGCGATGTGGATTCTGGTTCAGAAGCTTACGAGACGCAGACCAGAAAATATCCGAGCGCGAAGTTTTACAAAGATTTCCGCCAGATGCTGGACCAGATGGGCAATCAGATCGATGCAGTGACCGTTTCGACTCCGGATCATATGCATGCGATTGTGGCGTCGGCGGCGATGAAGAGGAACAAGGCGGTATTTTGCCAGAAACCGCTGACGCAGACGATCTATGAGGCGCGCTATTTGCGGAAAATGGCCAAGCGAGAGAAAGCTGGTTACGCAGATGGGCAATCAGGGCAGCGCCGCGGACGGTTTGCGCCGCGCAGTGGAGACGATTCAAGACGGACTCATCGGACAAGTGCATGAAGTTCACGTCTGGACGAACCGCCCGGTCTGGCCGCAGGCAATGGATCGTCCACTCGGAGAAGATCCGGTTCCTGCAACATTAGATTGGGATATCTGGATTGGACCGGCTCCCATGCGGCCGTATAAGGGCAGCCATAAACCAGAAGATCGCGATGGAATTTACGAGCCGTTCAACTGGCGCGGCTGGCAGGATTTCGGCACCGGCGCGTTGGGCGACATGGCCTGCCACACGGTCAATATGCCGTTTCGCGCTTTGGATCTCGATTACCCGACGGAGATGGAAGCGATGCCTTTCGGCCAGATGAACAAGGAATCGTATCCCTTCGGCTCCAAAATTCGCTTCGACTTTCCCAAGCGCAAAGGCGCACATTCCCGCTCGAGCATCCGCATCTTTTCCACCATTACAGAAAGATCGAGCACGATGCGGTGACACTGTGGTGGTATGACGGCGGCCAGCCTGACCCCGCAGCCCGTGGCGGCCATGACCTGAGCAACAAGCCGCCGGTCGAACTGACCGCCGATATCGTGGCACTGCAGGGCAAGGTTCCCGATAGCGGTTGTCTGCTGATTGGCGACGGAGGCACGGTCTTTTCACCGGACGATTATGGAACCAGTTTCTTCGTCAAGCTGAAGGGCGAAGAAAAATTCGTCCACTACACTCAAGCACCCGGCCATGGCGCAATATCCGGAGCGCATTCCGCGCAACCATTATGGCAAAACCAGGCGAAATCTCGGTCTTGCCCATGCGCAGGAATGGCTCGTCGCCGTCAAGGAAAACAAGCCGGAGATGTGCTACTCGCGTTTTGACATCGCCGCGCGTCTCACGGAAATCATGCTGCTGGGCTGCGTGTCATTGCGCGCGGGCCAGAAGATCGAGTGGGACGGACCAAAGATGGTTGCGAAAAATTGTCCTCAGGCGGCGCCGTTTATACGGCGGCAAGACCGTTCAGGCTGGGCTCTTTCCTGATCTGCTTATTCTCGGCAATTCGCCAGACATGACGACTTCAGCCAGAGTCACTCTTCATTCCGTGCGGCCCCCTTCGCCACTTTCTCGCTCAGTACGATCAGAAGGCCCGGCGATGTAGCAAGCTGGTCATTATGCAGTCCCTCTTTAGGCGCGTGCAGAAGGTGAGTACCTTCCACGTGCCGTGGGCTGTCGCAGCAGCAAGGCGCGCAGTTTGATCAATTGATCGACAGTGTCCGCTCCACTGACGGCATCCTGCGAATCAGTGGCCAGCCACGGGAACTGGTTTTCGAGCAAGACCAGAACCATGTCGACGAACGTGACAGAACCACGGTCATCTGGTGTCATGGGGAAGTTCTCCTTGAACAGAAAGTCGGCGGCGCCGCGTGAGTCGCCGCCATTTGCCATAGGCTGCACTGCGCGTAAACGTCGACGCCACGCGATTGTGTGGACGGCCGCCGCTGATGAAGCCGCAACGCCGCAGTTAAGCGGCTTCGACCGCTTCTTCATCACTGGTGTCGTCATTACGTTCTGTGTCCGCGATCTCCGCCAAGATGTCCGCCTCCTCATCCTCGTCCTTGTCGGAAGCGTTCGCAGGCGCTGCAACGGCGGGGACAGATGCCACCGATGTCGCCGGCGATGGGCTGGCATCCGCCGCGGTCTCGAAAAGACCGGGCAGGCGCGGCGGTTCCGGTTCCTTCTTCGGTTCCTCTTTCGCAGCAGCCTCCGCCTTCTTCGCGGGCTCGATCGCAGCCTTCTTGTTGATCTTCGCCTTATTGCGCGCTTCTTCCTGTGCTGCCTTCGCGGCCGCATCCATCTCTTCCTTGGCGCGCGCGAGCGTGTTCTTCAACTCAAGATGGCTGGCGACGAAGGATACGATGGCATTGGGCAGTTGCTCGTCGAGTTCGGCGGCAGTGCCAGTAACGCTCATCGGCGTGGTAAGAGCGCTATTCTCGCCCTCTTTCAGTTTCTTGGGCATGACATTGACGCGGATCTGATCGTCCTCAAGGCTGGTCACGGTCAGAAGCACAGACCTCTGACGCAGGAGTGGAACAAGTTGCTCGAACATGGAACGGGGTCCTCCCGGGATGAAGGTGATGATGGAACAAGAATGGCAAGGAAGTGAGACGTGCGCGCTGTTACCGCTTCAGGTCTCTTAGCGGAGCAGCCCAGCGTGGCACGGGCTCAAACCATTGCGAGCCTGCTGCAGAGAGGAGCGCCACAAGCTGGTATCCCTGCACGCTGGAATTGTCGAAAACCAGAGAGTGATCGGCATAGGCTGTCGCAACGGGAAGGTTGTCGAAACTCCGCCGGTAGCGTCGGCGGACGTCTATCTCGGGAACGTCATGGCCGCCACCTTGCACCCGCTTGGCAATGCGTGCCAGGTTAATCTCAACGTCTTCCGTTCCAATGTAGACGAGCACCACGTCGAAACCTTTGGCTCGTGCGGTTCTCATCATGTTGAGGTAGTTCTTTCCTGACAGAGTCGTTTCAACCGAGAAGCTCTCGTCTCTGCTGAGGTAAAGGCTTGCCAGACGAAGGACCTCCCGTCCCGCAGCAATCGGCGTCGAGGGATTCGTGGAACGAAGAGGTTTTGCGAAGGTGTCCGGGTCTAATAGAGGAGAAGCGGAGAATGTATCTGGATTCCCGCTGGTAAGAGTGCTCTTCCCCGCCCCGTTTGCCCCGGCAATGAGCGTGAAAACGGGCTGGCTCACTGTCTCGACGTGTTTAGTTCAACCTTATGCTGTCCGCTTGGCAACTGGGCCTGCAGACGTTCCAGCCGCTGGCGATCCAGAGCAGCTTTCGCTCTTGCCCCTTGCGCCAGTTTCTGCGCGAATTCCAGCCAGGTAAGACTCATGAGTAAAGTTTACTCCTTTCGATGGGGGTGAACTCCTCTCGAAGATACGCGGCGGTTGTGCCGCCGTGCCTTTGTCCACATTTGGGGATCGATCGGCAGAGCACTCATACGTCCTGTTTCGGCGTTGAAGAACGCTCCGTGATGATTCAGCTTTCCGTACCGGAAGAGCCGCGCCAGCATAGCGAGAGCGCTCGAGGCGAGCGTCTGGTTGATAAAAGGCTCCTGCCGATCGAGTGCTTCGATCGCAGAGCAACTCGGCAAAGGGTCTTCACCGGCTGCCGCGTCGACGATTTCGGGATACAACTCACTGACTGTGCGCAGCCTGACGGCAGAGCGCCGGTTCCGTGAGTTCAGCGGTTGTCCGAGGATGTATTGTCCGCTCGCCGCATTGTTCCCAATATCGAGCCAGTAGGTTGTCGCTTGCATTGGCCGCGTTACAGCCTGGTCGATGACCTTCCGTGCGGCGCGGGTGTCGACGCATCCGATAAGCAAATCTGGAATCTCGTCATATGGTCGGGGCAGAGTACGTTCGTCGAAGAAGGACGGTTCCGCTGACCACTTCGTGCCCCAGAACATGTTGATTCGGTTGATGAGCACCGTTGCTTTGTTTTGACCAATGTCCGAGGCAGCGAATGGCTGGCGGACACAATTAGTTGCAGAAACAGTGTCGGCATCCATGATCGAGACTTGGAGACCATAGGGATGTCCCCACACCCTCATCGCCTGATCGAGATACGGCAGACCCATGAGAATGGCGCTTCCGGTTCCCCCTGCACCGACAACCAATACACGGATGGGGCGACGGCCAGGAAGCCTGACGGCAGCGAGTGCTCGATGCGCATCTCAATTCCTTTCTTAGCGGACGAATTGCCCGAGGGTCTCGGGAAGGAGGATCAGCGTCTCCAAAGGGAACAATCTCCGCTTGCCTGTCAGACCGCTCCAAAGCCCCTCGAAGCCACCTTTATGGCGCGTAAGGCGACCGACATTGGCATGGGTAAAGGCACTCTCGTAGAAGCCCTGCTCCCAGGCGGAAATGGCCGCGACGGATGCATTCTCTGGCCGCCGCATCGATCCTGTGCAGACGGTGCCGCAGTCCGATAGATTCCAGTAAGGCGCGACAGCGAGCTTCGTTTTTGCCTCGGGCCGCTTGTTCTCAGTGAGAGCGCGGATTCTTAATTGCCCGTCACAGACCCGCCAAACCAAGGGAGGCTGAGGAAAGATGCGACCGTTCAAATCGGCCGCCTTTCCCTCGGAGTGCTGATAGAACATCTGACGGCGCTGTGCCGGGGTCCACCAGGCGATCATGCGATCGCTTTTGGCGAGGATGTTCTCTGGGAACACTTCGGCAGCAGCTCCGCCCCCAAGGAACGAACCAGCGACTCCACGAATGCTACGGTGAGTGGCTGCGCCGGTCCGAGAGTAGGTGCTGTGTTCTGCTGGGTCGTAACCTCGTGTTTCGTGATGAAGGTTGTCTGGTTCCCGTAGTAGACCAACAACGCCTCACGCAACTCGAAGCGATGGTTCTCTCCGATTGCTATCTGAACCTGCATGTTCCTTCTCCCATCCCTGCAGCTTCTCAACAAGCTCAAAGAGCTCCGTGTTGAATGCAACGAAACGCTCGATCACACGCACGGCGTGCTTCACTTCGTCCGCCTTCTTCGGAGAAAAGACGACACAGACTGTCGGCTCCGACGAGCCTTCCAGCATGTGCTGACCTTCCTCGTCGAAGCAGGCGGTGATGGCGTCTCTTTCCTTGAAGGCAACGAGTAACGATGGGAGCGGAGGGCCGTCGTAGTAGCGATCTTCGAGGGGCTCCCGCGTCTGTTCAAGCCGCAGACGGGAGAGTCGTTGCATCTGTCCTCAGACGATCAATCCAGGACCGGTAGGGCCCTTGGCCGTGCGCGCGGAGCAGGCGGCGATCTTCGAGTCTCCACTTCTGTTTGAGTGTCTTCTGAATGCATGCCGGGAGTGCTTTCTCTACCTCCGGGAATTCATACTGACTGCGATTCTCTTCATCGTCCTCGTTCGCAGACTCGATCAACATCTCTTCATACATGAGTGCATCGCTGTGATCGTAGATCCGCATGACGCGATACAGCGCATGGATGAGGGCCCAATAGAATGCCGCTCCCAGCCCCTCTGCTTCCTTCTCGAGGGCGTCGATTGCTGGCCCGATCTTTAGAAATCCTGCACCGCTGCATTCGATCGTTACCGCCAGTTGTCCATTGCTAAGTGTCGAGCCGTAGCCATCCCGTTCAAGGACATCGCTCACCTGGAGGTGATACTCGACATTGCGCTGCAACAGGTCACCGCGCGGTGCGCCAATCCCGTTCATGATGCTGTGTTGCGCGAAGACAACTGCATTGCCGCCGCATCGTTGCCACGTTTCAGGCGAGCCCGAACCCGCCTTCACCAGAGCAGCACCCAGATCGTAAAGAAGTTCCGCGTTGACTTCGTGGTTGTATTCCGTTGAAACCGTGTCGAGGGTGGGAAGAGCCTGACCGAAAGCAGGCGCGAGGGTTGTTATCCGAGGGGCGGAAGGAGTTCGGATGGAGTGGAGAGCGGCACGCTGTCTGTGACCGCGAACCGGTCCATCGCCTGCCGGACGGCGTCGGCGAGACGTATCGATTCTTTGCATTGGAGATGCCTCACGAGCAATTTGTTCGCTTCTGGAGGCGGTGCGGTCGCCTTCATTGTGAATATCGCCACCAACTCGTCTCGTTTCATCTCAGACCAAGACATGCTTTACCCTTTCGAACCGATGGCTCTGGAGAAGGAGTAACGCAGGCTCGTTCCTGTGTCCTCCGGCCCAGTCATCGTCGCGGTCGCAATTTCGGGGTAAGAAGGCGTAAGCAGGTCGCGAACCTGGTCGATGCTCATATGTGGATCTGGGTCGGGAATACGTGAGCCGTTGAAGACAAATTCCCGGGGCAAGTTGCTGGTCTTCAGAGTGGTGGTAGCCATTTTTGTTTCTCCAAATGATTGTGCAAGCGTGATTGGATGTTCTCACAGCGACGAAACAAGCTACGCGGCTGTTGTACTCATCATGAGCTACAGTGAGTGTCTGTCCATCCGCGCAGCGCTTTAGCGAGTTTCGGAAGATCAGTGGGTCAGTTTCCGTTTGTCAGTGATCCGGGGGAACTCGTAGGCGCGGCATCGCAGATCGCTTCCGCTATGCCGACTTTTCGAGAGTCACCCATTCTCGTGGCCGGTCTTAAGCCGCAGGCAAATCGCCCAGCGACATCTCCGAGGAACTCATTTTGCGGCATGCGAACGCAGGGATTCAGCCTCGGAGAAGAATTCATCCCCTGGCTCAAGAATGACGAATGTCAACGACCACTTTTCCTAGTGAACCTGCCCCGACAGCTGCATAAGCTGCGTCGATATCCGATGTCGAAAAGTGATTCGCGTTCAGCAACGGTTTGAGCTTGCCCTCCTCTGCAATCGAAGTGGCACTCGCGAGGATTTCGCCATGATGCTCCTGCCCTTCGCCGGTAAGGAGCGGAAGCAGGGTAAAAACGCCGGAATAAGTCGCTCCGCGAAAAGAGAGCGGCGCCAATGAGTGCGTACTCCAGCCTAGGCAACTTACAACGTGGCCGGTGTATCGGCGCACTGCCTCGAAGGATGCGTCGATCGTTGAACCGCCAACGGTGTCATAGACGATGTCGAAGCCGACACCATCGGTGAACAGGCGGACGTACTCGTCAACTGTGCTGGAATGGTAGTCGACGGGAGTTGCGCCAAACCTTTCCACGATATCTTTCTTGCTCGGCGAGACAGTTGCAAATACTTCAGCTTCGAAGGCCCTCGCAATCTGAACCGCGACATGGCCTACACCTCCCGCCCCAGCATGAATCAGGACCTTCTGGGTGGCGTGAACCTGCGCGCGGTCGACAAGACCTTCCCAGGCCGTGATTGTGCTCAGCGGAAGCGCAGCCGCTTCGCGAAAGGAGAGATTCCCTGGTTTTCGAGCAAGTAGACCCGCATCTGCAATCACGAACTCTGCAAGCGTCCCTTGTCTGCCGCCGACTCCACCGACCAGTCCATACACTTCTTCTCCGACCCGGAATGTAGTGACACCGCATCCAACCTCCTCTACGGTACCGGCCATGTCGAGCCCAAGCACCGCAGGGAGGGGCTGCTTCGCATGGGTGGCTTTACCTGCACGGATCTTCGTATCGAGGGGATTCACGCCGCTCGCCGCAATGCGCACCAGGACCTCATTGGGCTGCAGGGATCGGATGGGTACTTCTGATTCGGTGACCTTTTCTCCGGGTGTTTCAACCAGCCAAACTCGATATTGCATATCGGCGTCCTTTCTCCACGAGCTTCCGATGTTTTCAGCTACGTCTTCGCGCAATCAGGGATGTCCCGCCGGCACGACGGAGAACAATGCGATTAACCCTTCGAGCAACGCTGGATGAGTCAGCACTCCGCTAGTTTTGCATAATCGAGAAACAAATCGAGTTAGATCCTTGGCAAATGGCGAAGCTGACTTCTGTGGCGGAATATCGGGGTAGCCTATAAACCGCCAACTCGGTCATCGACAGAGGGTTAGTACCCGAAAGTCGGCGAGTTCCGCCTATCGGATTGCGCATGATTCTCGATTGGAGAGATCAGACAATAATATTGTTTTCAGATATAGACCAAAGTCCAAAGATGTGGACTAAACTCAAGTCGAAAGGCGGCAGGAGGATCTTACGATGATCCCCGAAGCGTCACTCGACATTTCACGGCGTCAGTTTCTCGCTGCCGGAGGTCTGACGGTCGCCGCGGCTTGTTTTGGTCCAAGACACCTGATCGCCCAGACAAGTAGCATCGTTCCGGGTGCGTTCAAGGAAGCTGCAACAGCAAAGGTCACGGTTCAAAACCTTCGACGCAATATCAGTGTCCTTTTGGGCGCTGGTGGAAATATCGCCGTTCTGACAGGCCCTGACGGAAAGCTGCTGGTGGATGCAGAGATCGTCACCGCGCGTCCGAACGTCTCGAAAGCCCTCGCAAGCATCAATGCGGATCCCATCAAACAATTAATCAACACTCACTGGCACTTCGACCACACCGGCGGCAACGAGTGGGTCCATAAAGCCGGAGCCAGTATCCTGGCGCACGAAAACACGCGCAAACATCTTTCCAAGGCCACGTTCGTCGGAGGAAACTTTCAGTACAATTTCCCAGCCGCGCCGGCGGGTGCGATTCCTTCCACCGTCTTCAAAGACGAACACGCTCTGCACATTAACAACACCACTCTCATGCTGAAGCACTACTTGCCTGCCCATACGGACTCCGATATCTCCGTGCATTTTCCGGAGGCCGACATTCTCCATACCGGAGACACCTTCTGGAACCGCGATTACCCCTTTATTGACTACTGGACGGGAGGAAGCATCGACGGCCAGATACGCGCGGCAGAAGCGAACATCGCAAAGGTGACCGACAAGACGATCGTCATTCCTGGTCACGGAGCCGTGGGCAGCAAAGCCGACCTGATTCTATTCCGGGACGTGTTGGTTGAGATCCGCGATAAAGTTGCGGCTCTCAAAAGACAGGGTAAGCCTCTGCCTGAAGTTGTCGCGGCAAAACCTGGCGCGCGCTATGACGCGGAATGGGGCAACCTGTTCCAGAACCCGAGCGACTTTGTTGCGCTCGTGTACCAGGGCGTTTGAGACCATCCGAGGCTGCAGCTTCAGCTCTTGAGGAATGCCAGCAGGTCGGCGTTGATCTTTTCCGCCTGCGTAGTAGGCATGCCATGCGGAAAATCCTTATAGGTAATCAGCGTCCCATTCTTCAGCAGCTTCGCCGACTTCGGCCCCGCCGCCACATACGGAACGATCTGGTCATCCTCGCTATGCATCACCAGCACCGGAATCGTGATCTTCTTCAGGTCCTCCGTAAAGTCCGTCTGCGAAAACGCCACAATCCCGTCATAGTGCGCCTTGGCGCCGCCCATCATGCCCTGCCGCCACCAATTCGCAATGGTGGCCTCCAGGGACTTCACCCCCGGTCGATTAAATCCATAGAAAGGCCCCTCCGGCAGGTCGCGATAGAACTTCGAGCGATTCGCCGCAAGCTGCGCCTGCAGATCGTCAAACACTGACTTCGGCAGGCCCTCTGGATTGGCCGCCGTCTTTACCATCAGCGGAGGCACCGCGCTGATAATTGCAGCCTTGTACACGTCCTGTTGCCCACGCCGAGCCAGGTAATGCACCACTTCACCGCCGCCCGTCGAGTGTCCCACATGGATCGCATCCTTCAACCCGAGATGCGCCGTAAGCGCAGCCAGATCATCCGCATAATGGTCCATATCGTGTCCATCTGCCACCTGCGCGGAGCGTCCGTGCCCACGCCGATCATGCGCAATCACGCGATACCTTTTGCTCAGAAAGAACATCAACTGGTTATCCCAGTCATCGGCCGAAAGCGGCCAGCCATGGCTGAAGACAATCGGCTGCCCCGAACCCCAGTCCTTATAAAAAATCTCAACGCCGTCTTTGGTCGTGATGGTGGGCATGTGGACTCCTTGACCATTGGCAATTAATGCCCGGCAATTAGATCACACCCTCGCGTGCTTGTGCCTGCCGAGTCCAAAGTACACCCTTGGTCCCGAGTGACGGGGCTATCAGGGAGCAGCCCCCGAATAGTGCCAGCAGCCCAAAGCGCTCATCCAGCTTCAGTTTGGGGCTTCCGGGTGAATTAGTAACGAAAAACGTAGTTCTCGTCACTTTACTCCCGGTATGTCGGCCATTCGGAAGTAGCCAAAGAGAATCGACTTGGTGTAGCAGCCGAGAGCTACCCGCTCCGCTATCAAGAACAGCCGCTCGTACCGCCGCAATTTGTGCACTTGTGGCAGCTGCCGTTGCGGACCATCAGTGACCCACAGTTGACACAGAGCGGCGCATCGCCAACCTCATAGCTGTCGTGAAGGTCTTGCGCAACGCCGGCGGCAGCATGTTTTGCCCCTGCGCTACTTTGTAGTTCCACGACTGCCATCCGTGGTGTAAACAGCGGAAGCTGCTTGCCCGACAGAAATCGCAATTCCATCCAGCGAAAGAGGTAGTCCATGATCGACTTCGCATATCCAAGTTCCTCATTGCCGGTCCAGCCCGATGGTTCAAACCGCGTATGTGAGAGTTTGTCGCAGAGCACCTTAAGCGGCACTCCATGTTGCAGGCTTACTGAGGCGACGGTGCCGAAACACTCCATCAATCCAGCGATCGTCGAGCCCTCCTTGGCCATCCGGATGAAGATTTCGCCCGGCTGCCCATTCGGATAAAGACCAACGGTTAGGTAGCCCTCGTGGCCGGCGATGGAGAAATGGTGTGTGAGAGCCACCCGTTCGTCCGGAAGGCGATGCCGGTTCGCGGCCGGTGGTCTTGAAAGATCGTCTTGTTGAGCGGATTCATGCGTAGGTGGTGTATTTGCCGGCTGAGACACGGGGCACCTCCTTTCTCGGTATGCAATATGCGTGCGGAAGCCTGGTTTGTAACCTTGGTTCAAAGCTCGGTCAAAATGCCGATGAAAGGCCGAACGACAGTTTCTAAGATTCCCTCGTGGATCCCTTCTCGCCGTTACACCACCAGTGCACGGCTTGGATGTTCTCCGGATGGTCGTCGCGGCGCGATCCTCCCATCCCTCTCGGATCCATGTGGTCAGGCACGATGTCGTTATAGTTGGTGAACACCACCTGACAGATGGCGCATTGTCGGTTCTGCTCAATAATCTTGTGGTTGAGCAACTTTCGCATCTCTGCCTTGGAGCGGAGTTCGCGGTATCCCCTGGGGTGATGCGGGTCTTCGATCCGTTGTACTCCGAGCCTTCTGACTCTAGCTACCTTTTGAATCGGCTCACGGCCACAGCAAGAGAGTGATCGATGAATGGGACAGTACTGATTGCGACGGAGTTTCATGGATTTCCTCCAGGATGGGTTTTTCAAGGAAAAAGAAAGATGGTCAAGTCGATTTCCTGTGTGCCTGCAAACCGATCGCATCCCTTCCCTCCACCCCTGAGCGATTCAGCTGTGCCCTAGTCAACTGGCGGATGTGCGCGGCTTGGTGAACGTGTCACGATCGCTTCGAAGTAAAGGGGAAATCTCGTGACAAGTGGCACGGACAAGTCAGTATGGACTCACCTGTCGAGTTCTTTTGCCGACACAATTGCGGATCTTGAGAACAGCATTGTCGCGATTGATGGCGGAGGAAGGTCGACTGCGAGCGGAGTGGTTTGGCAGCCGGGCGTGATCGTAACCACGCATCACGGCCTTCGCCTTCGCGAGAACATCCAGATCATTCTCGCCGGAGAATCGCTCAGCGCACGTTGGATCGGCAGCGATGCGACAACCGATCTCGCCGTGCTGGGCATTGACTCGGATAAGTTGACTCCGGCTACAACTGCGAGCGATCCCGTCGCCCGTACCGGAGAAGTTGTGCTGTCGGTCGGACGTTCCCGGCTAGGAGATATCTCTGCGAGTTGCGGAATCATCGCCCGTACTGGCAGTGCATGGCGAACCTGGCGGGGAGGAGAGATCGACCGTCTTATCCGTCCGGACATCCGGCTGTACGTGGGTCAATCCGGCAGCGCACTTGTCAATGAACAGCGACAGGTGCTGGGCATCAATAGTCCGGCATTGGCCCGGCAGGCGATTATCACCATTCCGGCGCAGACCATCCGCCGGGTTGTCGACGCCATCCTTGAACTAGGTCATGTGCCTCGTCCATTTCTCGGACTCGCCATGCAGCCGATTCCTATCCCCGAGCCCGCACGGGAGCTTTTTCCTGGCGGGGCTGAGGAAACGCTTCTGGTAACGCACGTTGAACCGAAGGCGGCTGCCGCCCAGGCGGGGGTAATGGTAGGAGACGTGATTGTCTCATTCAATGGGAAGCCTGTTCAGGGTGTGCACGAGATT
Organism: uncultured Acidobacteriaceae bacterium; assembly: GCA_963750845.1. Taxonomy (GTDB): domain Bacteria; phylum Acidobacteriota; class Terriglobia; order Terriglobales; family Acidobacteriaceae; genus KBS-83. The sequence continues at coordinate 158,327 of CAVVSP010000023.1, read as the reverse complement.
CTGCATCGGATTCGTGCTTTGCACATCGGAGACACTGTCCCCCTGGCCGTCCTCCGCGGAGGTGCAAAACTGGACCTGACCGTGAGCGTTGAAGATCGGGGCTGATCAGGTGGCCGTTTCATCGATCGTGCATGCAGCGAATGTAGAGGTAGATGTGATCACCCGGCCCAAACCCTTGCGCGTGTTGCCCTGCTTCGACTCGCATGTGTGGACGCCTTTTATCGCTGCTCTTCGATCTGTGCGGGAGTCGATCTGCTCTCCTTTGCATCGGCCTCGACCCTTATCTATCGCGCCTTGAGCGATGAGCCGGATGTAATCGTAATCGCCACGGAAAACTTCGGAACCGCTGCATGGCAGAACGACAACGACCTGATAGACGTGCTTTCCTCAACGCCGACTGTTCTGCTGTGCGGCCGAATCGATGCGCTTGTGAGGAAACGAGCCGCAGCCCTGCATATTCGCTCCGTCCTTCCTCTGAAGGTGACATCCGATCAATTGCTTGCAGCAATCCAGGCTACGGTGGCGGGCCTGGCAGTCACATTGGAGCCATTCCGACAAACGGAAGACGCATCACCGCCTCAAACAGGGTAGACGGGATCGGATTAGCAGGGAGACTGGCCGAGCATCTGACGGCACGAGAGACAGCGGTCTTGCGCCTGATGGCACTTGGCTTGGGGAATAAGGAAATCGCCTCGCGGCTGGACATCTCCGAACACACAGCCAAGTTTCATGTCAGCTCGATCCTGGCGAAACTCGGGCAGCCAGCCGGACCGAAGCCGTGACCATCGGCATGACGCGTGGTCTGGTCGCAATTTAGCAAGCTTCAGCGGAAGAGAACTGACATTAAGGCTCTGGGAATGCAACTGTCCGGCAGTTTAACAGAAGACGACTTCGCAAAAAACTGACACAGTCGAACAAAGAGCACGTTTTCTTGGACTGCGATGGATTACCACTTATCCGAGAAGCCGGTTTTACGGCCACGTGAAGCGAACGCATTCGTAAAACAATGGCTGACTTCCCGATACTTATCTTTCTGCTACAACCACAGATGGACTTATACAGCTTAGATGTTCGCTGCGGAGTCGATTCTGGGGCGATTGGAATAACGCAACTTGACGAGTCGTGTACTTTGATTCTGCTAAAAGCATTTAGCTTCTTGTCGAATTGGAGGCTCAAGATGAACGATCAACAAAAGAAGGAGCAGGATTCTGGAGTGCGAGATCAAGAGATCCGTGCGGCACTGGATCAGCATTGGGCAGCGTCCGATGCCAACGATTTTGAAACGGAGCACCGCATCTATCGCGAGGACGCGGTGCTGGAATACCCGCAGTCAGGCGAGCGAACCCGCGGTCGACGCAACATACAGAACCAGCGCGCTAGTCAGCCGAGCAAAAAGCGGTTTTCTATCCGACGAATCATTGGCGGCGGTGATCTTTGGGTCACCGAATTCATCCTGACCTATGACGGCAAGCCGTCCTACACCGTGAGCATCATGGAGTTCAGGGGCGACAAGGTTGCGCGGGAAACACAGTACTTTGCGGATCCATTCGTGGCTCCCGCATTGCGCGCTCAATGGGTCGAACGGATGGACGCATAATCTCGAGGCGCGAGAATTCGCTAACGACACCGCCATTTGCGGTTTGCAGCATTACTATCGAGAACAGAGATTAACGCCAGAAACCCGCTAAGTCCTGATTAACACGGCTACCAGAGAAAGTCGAACTGTATGATTTGGGGGCTCGTTACAGCACATCCTGCTATGGAGGGACAGAGATGGATTGGAAACGGTTGGTCCAGTTTGCGCTGCTGGGTAGCAGTGATTTGGAACAATATGCCATCCTGCTGGTACGCGTTTCGATCGGGCTGTTCTTCGCCATCTCCGGGGCAAACAAATTGTTTGTCGCCGGCGGCACGAAACCTGTTTACGAAACGCTCGTTAAGGCCAAAGTCCCGTTTCCCCACCAGATGGCTTATTTCGTGTCGGGTGTCGAGTTCGTTGCCGGATCCTTGTTGACCGTGGGATTTCTTTCGAGCCCGGCCTGCGTGGCTTTATTGATCGATATGATTGTCGCCACCCTGACCAGCGCGGTTTCCACCTTGCCTAAAGGACTTTCGCCTCTTAACTGGCTCGACGATTTCCTCTACCTTCCGGAAGTCCTGTACGTGCTCTTCTTTATCTGGCTGATCTGCTCTGGTCCGGGAAAGTTCAGTGTTGATTACTGGCTCGCCGGCAAGTTACTGAGGTGATCGCCGGGCAGAGCGTCAACCGTAGATCTGGTCTGTGCTCTGTCCGACCTCGATGATATAGCCGTCAGGATCGCGGATATAGCAGCGAATCTCGCCGTATTTGGGGATCGGCTGCGTGATGAACTCTGCCCCTCGACTTTTCCATAACTCATAGCACGCTTGAATATCCGCAACCCGGAAATTCATGAAGCTGTTGATGTGATTCGGGTCAGGGACGCTGAGCGATACCGTCGGCTTATCCGGAGTCGGGCCGCCGCCGACGTTCAGAATCATCCAGATATTCGCAAGCTGAAGGTACGGAGGCGCGTTGCCGTCACCCATGGTCAGAATCCGAGCGCCGAAGACCTTTTCGTAGTAGCGAGCCGATCGCTCGACGTCGGCGACGGTGAGGAAATGCGCGATGCTGATCCCGTCCTTTGGGGGCATCTCATAGCTCTTCTGTTCGACTTGTATGCTCATTGACGACTCCAATCCGGGTAGGGTTAGCGGCAGGGGAAACCATGGAACCAGCCCCCCGGTTACCGGCTTACTTTTTCTTCTCGTTGAGTGCTGCTAGAAGAAGTTTCAGAAGCGCTTCATCAGAGAACGGGTTCTGACCTGAGATCAACTCGCGATCCTGAAGGACGTAGCTCTTCCATGGCTCGACCACACTTACGTCACCGCCCGCGGTACGCAAGGCGAAGTCCGGGTAGAAGAGAACCTTACCACCAATCTCAAGCGGCTCCCGCTGCTGCTCTTCCGCCGTCGAAAAGATAGTCATCTTATATCCGGCATAGATCCAGCCTTGAGCCTTTGCGTGCGCTCCACGCGACATCGCCCGCACTCAGCGCAGCAACGAACTCCGTCGAATTCGAAAGAGCCGAGAGGAGTGAAATCGGGCCATGGCAGAGGACTGCAGTAGGCTTGGATGTTTCGTGAAAGTGTCTCATCACTATGCCGGCATTGGGATCATCGAGAAGATCGATCATCGGGCCATGGCCGCCGGGGACGAAGACAGCGTCATATTGATCCAGGCCCGATGCGATGACATCCGCGATGCGGGTTGGATCTCTGAGCCCAGTCAGGCCGTCGCGGAATAACATATAGTCCTGAAGCTTGGCCGCGTCCCCGCCGAAGAAATCGGCGACCTCTGAATGCACATCCACTTGGGGCGTGTTGCCTTTGGGGGTGGCGAAGGTGATTTCGTAGCCCTCCTTCATCAGGGCGCGAACCGGGACCGTCAGTTCGTTGAGGTAGTAGCCAGCGCCGGCGTACACCTTGCCATCCTTCAAGGGCAAGCCGCGACCGCTCGAGACTAGTACCAGGACCTTTCCTTTTGCTGTCATTTTGTTCTCCTCCTTGTTCTCCTCCGAAATCGGAGCTAAGACTCTTTCCCAAAGCGCGCAAAGGGCAGACGGGACGTTGCGTTTGATCTGGATTATGACTGCGGAAATCCGAACATCAACCACGACTGATTGGCTACCCAATGCGGGTATAGCTCGGTCATCTGATCGAACAGCTCCTGGTCGGACGCGGCGGTTTTCTGCAGCCGATCGAAGTCCTGCAGGTAACGCTTGGTGTCCTGGATCGCGGATGGTGAGTCGGGCGCGCCCGGCTTCTTGTGACCGGCGACAACAATCTCTGGCTTCAGCGCTGCCAACCGGTCCAGTGACGCGATCCAGTTCTGCCGGCTCTCGGGAGTGGTGTCGCCAACGTACATGCGGCACTGGTTGTACACAACGTCGCCGGCCACGATCAGTCCGATCGATGGAACGTAGAGAGACGTCGAATCGGGACAATCGGTGCGGCCCTGCTCGAGGATGCGCATTTCGTGGCCCTCAAGTGTGAAGGTGGCGCCCTCATAGGGCTCAGGTCCAACCAGCTTCGTGGGCACTTGCCCAGGGAACATTCGGCGGGCTAACTGCTGCACGGGCGGCGACAAATACATGCGTATGCCCTCCACCGCCTTGGGCGTTGCGATCGCCCGAGCGCGTGGAAAACGGTCCAGCAGAACGCTCAAACCGTAGAAGTGGTCGAAATGCGCATGCGTTATATAGATGGTCTCCAGGTTGCGGTTATGCAGCGCAATCCAGTCCGCGAGCGCCTCGGCCTCAGCCACCGTGGTCATGGCGTCCACCAGAACCGCGTCGTACTCACCGAAGATCAATGTCGACGTGGCCGGATCAAAGCCGAGCGGCTCGCCGAAGGGCCTTGGCCGCTCACCGACCATAGCCTTTCCCGGGGCAGTAAAAACGTTCACGCTGAGCGTGTTCGTGGTGTCTTTCAGTCCAGTTGTCGCGTCCATTTTGTACTCCCTTCGATGTGAGAGCGAGGGGCGTTCAAGCGAGACTAGCAGAAGCGCGACGACGAATCCATTGGACGAACTTCGACAACGGCGATGAAGATTATCGCGCCCTGCTCCTATTCATAAAAAATGGATCGACGCGAACTAGTGCAACAGCGATTCCCAGTTAGCTGGCACCCTTCCTGCCGGGCCAGGAACGGGCTGGTTTTTCGGATGCGAATGCGGTGGGAGCAACTCCACACCCTTGATCATCCCCTGCTTCTCGTAATCGAAGAACCAATCCTCACCCGGCTCGAAGCTGGCAATGACCGGATGCCCTGTCGCTGCCGCATGTTGGGATGCATGCTGGCTCGGAGAACTGTCGCAGCAACCAATGTGCCCACACTCCGCGCACCGCCGGAGGTGAAACCACCAGCCTCCCGGTGACGCCAGACATTCCACACACCCGCTGCCACTCGGCTTCGAAGCGGGGTTGATTCCGCGCACACCCTTTTTCATCTCCGATTCTCCCTTCGTGTCTCTGTTCGTAAAACATGTCGAGCCAATAGAGCGGCATCGCGAACCTTTGTCGCCAATGATACCTGTGAGCTGTATTTCGATCACCGCTGGACCTGCAAGGGCGGCGCAGAGCCGATGACCTCGACTCACCAAAAGGTGGGGCAACCACCCCTCGATCCGAAGAGTGATTTACCGGAAAGCCAAACGCCTGCCATGAGCCGGTTCGAGCAAGATCTGAAGGCACCTTTCCCGGAATCCTTCTACAATTCGCGCAAGCCGATCACCTCCTTGGCAAGACTGACAAATCGGCTAGCCGTCGCGCAGCGTGGCGGATCAGATTGTGTATTGGGTTTTGTGTATTGGGTTCGAACCATTAAAGCAAAAGGTTATTTATGTCCGATAAGAAAACAGCAATCATAACTGGAGCTTCGGGGGGCATTGGCGCAGGTTTGATCGAGGGGTTTCTGGGAGAAGGTTATAACGTGGTCGGGACGTCTCGTGAAGCCGGTCGAGAGTTGACTGCTTCAGGCAGCCTGGTTCTCGTCAATGGTGATATAGGCAAGCAGCAAACGGCTGCCCATGCTGTCGAGGCAGCAATCGACAACTTCGGAGCCATCGATGTCTTGGTGAATAACGCTGGCATCTTCTTAACCAAGCCATTCACTGAGTTTACGACTGAGGATTTTGACGCCCTTGTCTCCACTAATCTGCTCGGGTTCTTCTACATCACGCAGCGCACCGTGAAAGAGATGCTTAAACGGAAATCGGGGTGCGTTGTGAGCATCACTGCGGCGCTTGCCGATCGTCCAATCGCCGGCGAAAATGGCTCTATTTCGATGATGACGAAGGGTGGCTTGAATTCAGCAACCCAGAATCTGGCAATTGAGTATGCAAAAGATGGTATTCGCTTTAATGCCGTAGCCCCAGGCGTTGTGGATACACCAATGCACCGCAGTGGTCCCAACGGCTCGACGTTGCAGCCGATCATGCAAATGGCGACGGTGAAGGACGTTGTCGATGCAGTTCTTTACTTGGTACGGGCAGGTCATGTGAGCGGAGAGATTCTCCACGTGGATGGCGCCGCTCCGGCTCGTCGTTGGTAGGCCGGAAACGATATTGAATCGTCTTGCGGTTACGCCAACCACAGTCCGTCGTGACATCGAACTATGAACACACTGTTGGCCCACTGAAGCGAATTGGTTGCCGGTCTCCTGGAAATTTACTGAGCAAAGCTGGCCGATGCACGAAGATAAAAGGATTCCAGCCGGACGCTGGACTTCGACGAGGTACGAATGGCCCGATTGCTTTCAGTAAATGTCGGTCTGCCGCGCGACGTGACATGGAACGGCAAAACTGTCCGAACCTCAATCTGGAAATCTCCGGTTACGGGACGGCGAATGGTGCGCAAGCTCGATATCGATGGTGATGCGCAAGCCGATCTCGCCGGTCACGGCGGGGAGCAGCGCGCCGTTTTTGTCTACCAGATGGACTCTTATCATTACTGGGAACGCTTTCTCGGACGCAATGATTTTACTTTCGGCCAGTTCGGAGAAAACTTCACCGTTGAGGGACTTCCTGATAACGAGGTCTGCATCGGCGATCGATACCGCATCGGTGGTGCGATATTTGAAGTAACGCAGCCACGCGTGACGTGCTACCGCGTCGGCATCCGCATGAATGAACCTCGGATGGCAGCCCTGCTCGTAGCACATCACAGACCAGGATTCTACTTTCGCGTGTTGCAGGAGGGAGAAGTTGGTGCAGGCGATGACATTGTAAAAATTACTGACGGTCCAGAGCGAATCAGTGTGGCCGACGTTGACGCCCTCCTGTATTTGCCAGGACATTCCAGCGAGCAACTGCAACGCGCGCTGCGGATTCCTGCACTTAGCAAGGGTTGGCAGAGTTCGTTCCAGGCAATGCTCCAACAAGACTTGAGCTCCAAAACTACGGTGGGGAATCCGGGACTCGCCTATGAGGAACAAGCGCCAGCATGGCCCGGCTTTCGACAGATGCGAGTCGCGAATATTAATAAGGAAAGCGATAGCGTAACTTCCTTCATTCTGGCGCCAATCGATGGGCAGCCTCTTCCTCTCTTCCAGGCGGGTCAATTTGTTGTTTTGCGGTTGCTCGTCGATCCGGGCAAACCGCCGGTTCTTCGCAGCTATTCGTTGTCTGATCTGCCGGCAGCCGATCATTTCCGCATCAGCGTCAAGAGCGAATTGAACGGGATTGGAAGTTCATTTCTGTGCAACCGTGCGCGAGAAGGCGATGTATTGGATGTTAGTGCGCCGCGCGGAAGCTTTACTCTGCGTCCCAGCCAGAATCCTGTGGTTCTGCTGAGCGCTGGAGTGGGCGCAACGCCCGTGATGTCGATGCTGCACACACTCGCCGCTGAAAGATCGCAACGAGAGATCTGGTGGATCTATGGAGCGCGCAATCGCGTCGACCATCCATTTGCAGAAGAATCGCGTTCATTACTGAAACAGCTCTCTCGCGGACGAGGATACATCGTGTACAGCAGGCCCGCTGCAACCGACCAAGTCGGGGCAGACTTCGATGCTCCCGGGCACATTGACACAGCTTTGCTGGAGAGAATTGGCGTGTCACAGGGTAGTGACTTCTATCTGTGTGGCCCCTCTTCATTCTTGCAGAATATGCGCGATGGGCTGCGAAACTGGGGTGTGCTCGCCGGGAATGTGCACACGGAAATCTTCGGTTCTCTCGAGGCTATTACCCCTGGTATGGCGCAGGTTGATCACACTCCTCACCTGCCACAAGGGCCGCCCGGATCTGGCCCCCCAGTCTCATTCGCGCGTAGCGGGATTACCGCCGCTTGGGATCCGAAATTCGCGAGCTTGCTTGAACTGGCGGAAGCGTGCGACGTTCCGGTCAGATGGTCGTGCCGGACTGGAGTCTGTCATACCTGCATGACTGGTCTGATTGGCGGATCGATTATTTATAACCCTGAGCCGCTGGAGAGGCCCGCTCCCGGGAACGTGCTCGTATGCTGTTCCCAGCCAAACGCGGATGTCACTCTGGATCTTTGAGAGAAACGAGAGGAGTCCAATCATGCGTTCTGATATTGTGCCCGGAGGCATTTTCCCCGACTACGAACTGCCCGATCACACGGGCAAACTGCGCAAGCTCAGCGAACTACAGGGCGATGATCCGCTGATCCTTACGCTTGCGCGCGGCCACTATTGCCCAAAGGAGCACCAGCAGCATTTGGAACTCGCCGCGTTCTACCCGAAGATCGCAGTGGCGTACACTCAGATCGCCACGATCGCCACCGACGATCACCATACTCTTCAGGAATTCCGTGCGTCAGTCGGAGCCGATGTGGACCTTCCTTTCGGACCCTGACCGAACGATTCAGAAGGATCTCGACATCCAGGAGTACACCGACCCCGAGCACAATCCGATGATCCCGCATACGCTCGTGCTCAAGCCGGGCCTCGTGATCTACAGCATCTATAACGGCTACTGGTTCTGGGGCCGTCCATCGGTCATCGATCTTTGGCACGATCTGCGCGCTGTGACAAGCGAAATCCGCCCGGACTGGGATCTGAGTACCCCAGGGCTCCGCGAGGCATGGAATGCGGGTGACCTCTCGCGTTTCCACGGGTGGAACAAGCAGGCCAATGTGGAAGATTCCCCGATTGCAAGGAACAAATAGCGCGGCCACCAATTTCGATCTGCTGCGCTATTGAATAGCTCCAGAGGTAAATCATGGCAGAGACACCAGAGACGAGGAAACCCGATTTCACAAATGGATATCCGATTCGCGCGCTTCCTGAGCGGAATGGTGCGGTGACGCACTGAAGATCCCTCCCGCTGCCTCTCGCGGATCAGCTCGCGATCGCCGACCATCTCGATATACAAGAACTATCCGCGAAAGAGTTTTTTGCGCCTGCGGACTGCGTGTGCGCGGGTTGTCTGACATACTCCGCCGTTCCCGCGAGTAACTTGGTCCTCAACGCCTGACTATCCGCCGGCCCGCAACGCCTGTCTTCTGCAAGTTACGACCGTCCTTTTTCGCTGTAACGGCAGATGTCAACATTCCACGTGGGCGAATAGTCGGCTTTCCGGACAGCTGACCTCCCATCCAATTGTTGACCTCAGTGCACTGCTCATAGGAGTCATGCTTATATGGCCGCACTGTGAGCCAGAGTCCAATATGGACCGTGCCCTACTCGCGATCGTAACGACACACTGGCTTGCGGTTGCCACCAGTACCCGCTCATACCATTTTTCGGTAACTCCATATTGCTCATCGAACTAGTCATGTCCACGCGACATTCTGATTTGAGATAGGCTGGTGTAGCTGATTCTTCTGCCTTCACATCTAAAACATTCCAAGAGTCTTAGAAGATAGGGTGAAATTCTGGGAAAGCGTAGTACGACCAATACGCGACCATCATCGGAAAGTGTCATGTTATTGAAAATATGATATTTAGCCAGAACAAATAAAAACCTCCCGAACGGGAGGCTTCTGTTTAGGTACTTGTAAGTCATTGATTCTAAATGGTGGCCAGAGACGGGATCGAACCGCCGACGCCGGCCTTTTCAGGGCCGCGCTCTACCACTGAGCTATCTGGCCAGCTCTCGCACAGCGCGCTGGATGTGCTGTTCGCGCTTCCCGTCGGGATGCCGTTTCACCTTCCGCTCTCGCTCCGGGGCCGGAGCCAGACGTGCATCGGGGGCGAATCAGCGAGCGGAACAACTGCGTCAGTATAGCATCGGAAGCAGCGCGCCAGCCCGCTCGCGGTCCTGTTCCAGGACTTACCAGCGCAGCGTGACCTGCTGGCGGACGTAGCCTTCTCCGGCGGGAAAGTGAACCTCAACCTTGCCCTCCGGAGTGACGATTCCTCCCTCCACATTCAGGTGCGCGCTCCGCTCTCGCCGGCGGAGAAACAGCGTTTGCGTGCTGTTGCCCTGAGCCTCCAGAAGCAACGACAGCGAGTGCGCCGCTGCCTCCTGCCGCAACACCTTCAACATTCCAGTGCGCGCACCCGGCAGCGGCAGTGCGGCTTCGGCTCCGTAGTCCATCCCGACTTCCACGGCAGGCGTTGGAATCTCAAGTGCGCCATTTGCCAGTACCTTCGCACCGGCGATGGCGCTCTTCAGAGCCACTGATCTTCCGTCCCGTCCCGTTGTGCGTATTTCCCATCCGGTCCCGGTGCGCTGGTAACGCAGATCGACCAGTGCATCCCCTACATGCACGTTGTGCAGCGTGGCATGGTCCCATTGCGCGGGAAGGCGTGGATCGACCGTGATCGTATGCGTCGCGGCATCGAGCGACAAGCCGAAGAGACCGCGCACAGCCGGAATCAACACCATCGCGGACGACCACAGTTGATGCGAGGTGCTGCGTCCGAACGGCGTAAAGAAGTCGCCGCTCAGCAATTCCGTCACTGCACCCAGGTCTTGCGCCGTGGTCAGGTTCGCCGTCTGCATCAGGTGCGCGTAGCCGCTCAGCGTATGGCCCGTGCGATACTCCGCGACCGAGGTCCAGCCCGTAAACAGCGGCCACACCGAACCCTGGTGATAGCTGATCGGATCATAGATGGCCTCATGATTGCCCACATCGCGTGTGCCCCAGTCGGTCGAGAACTCGTCTGAGGCCCAGCGACCAAACATCTCGTCTGACTGCGGCAGCCCCGCGTGGCCATCCCACCATGCAACAGCCGGATAGATGGTCGCCGTGTTGTCCACGCCTTCTGTCCCGTTGTAGCTGAAGGCGTACATCCCTTTTTGCTGCGAATACTCCTGCGGGATCTTCGCCGCGATCATCTTCGCGCGCCCGTCGGCATCGCTCGCCACATCCGGCTTCTGCATGCGCCGGCTCATCCGCGCCATCGCGCCGCTGGCCTGCTCATCCAGAAGCGCCAGATAGATCTCCTGATGCGGCATCTTGGGAATCCAGCTTTCCACCCAGCCGGTCCCCTGCGAGTTGTCGTAGATGCCATCTCCATCCGTGTCGTGCGTGCGCTCGAACTCCCAGGCCTTCTGTGCCGCCGGCCAGTTCTTTTCGAGGAATGCCGTGTCGCCGCTCGCATCCACGTAGTCTTCCATCGCCATCAGGAAGAGTGGCGTGGAGTCGGCAGCCGCATATTCATACGGCGTCGAAGCCCAATCGACCATATCCGCGGTCTGCGAATATTCGTGCGGCATCTTGCCGTCCGCGCGCTGCCTTGCGATCAAAAACTCGAGCTCCGTTCGAGTCAGCGCGAAGTCGCCATAGCTATTGATGGCATAGGTGGTGTACAGCGAGTCGCGCCCGAAGAACCATCCAAATCCCGGCCGTGCAGAGTCGCCGGAGGAGTAAAAGCCGGCCACCAGCCCGGTTTCGTTTCCGTGACGCACACGCAACTGGTCGATCGAGATCGCCGCCCACCGGAAGTCGTCGTCGAACGCCGCGTCCGGCGTTTCGACGGTCATGCGCGTGTCGAAGAAATGCGCGTAGTAGTCCGCATTCTGTTGATAGAGCGCAAGCGCCTGAGCGTTTTCCTTGCGCAGTGCAGCCTCCAGGCTAGCCACGCTCGCCGCCTCGCGCGTGCGTCCCACCGCCATCAGCAGGGGATACGCCTTACCCCGATCCGTCTTCGGGTCATAGTGCAGGATCAGTTGCGTGGGGTAAAACTTCGGCCGCTCCTGATAGGGCGCCAGGATGCCGGGCAGCGTGCCCGGCATGGCCACTGCCGCGGAGAGTGCAGGCCAGTCGGTGTGCAGCATGTACCAGCCGGGCTCCGTAAGCCCGTTCGTTGCATGCGGATTCAGCGGGATCCACTCGGCATCCGCCTGTCCAAACTGCGGAGCCGGCCACATCGCCTTCACCTCTGGAGTGAAGTTGAAGGTCAGCGTCGTGGGCCGAATGCTGTCCAGCGTAAAGAGGACCATCGCTCCGGTGCTGGCCTTCGCCGGGTCCTGTGCTCCGCATTGGGTTGCGAAGAAGGTTTCGCGCAGCGTAAAGGCCACGTGCGAATACGTGATGGTCGTATGGTCAGGCTCCACGTCGATCTCCGCCGCATGGGCAGTCACGTCAATCGGCACATCGTACCCTTCCATCCGCGCTTCAATCTGCATGTGGCTCAGGATCTTCACCGGAAACAACCATGCTTCAAACCGGCCATCCTGCTGGCCCACAAAGGCGCCGCATTCGCCCGCCACCGTAAAGGGCTTCTCTGGCTCCGCATGTTGCCGCAGGCGCAGTGCGCTGGTCGGTGATGTGAACTTCGTGGGCGTAAAGTTTTCTACGGGCGCAAGCCAGTTCCGTTGCGCGTGCGCCGCCGCGCACATTGCGAGAAAGAAGATCAGGGTTTGTCCTACACTGGAAGCCGTTCTACGCATCCATCTATCTCCATCTCGAGCCATGTCACGCATGCAAGTTCCTCGCTCCTGCCTCACGCAGCTTACTCTGGTGCTTGCCGTTCTGCTGCAGTTTCTTCCCGCGCAGGCCCAGACTCGTGACCAGCCCCGGACGCCGGAACAGCAGACCGCGGCCAGCATGGAACAGGCCCGCGCGGCCGGCCCGCTTGCGCTGCGCGCATTTCTCGCCGGCATGCCCAAAGGCGGCGACCTGCACAATCACCTCGCGGGCGCCGTCTATGCAGAGACATGGCTGCGCGATGCCGCAGCCGACCACGTGTGCATCGACCCTAAAGCGCTCGACTTCGCTCGCCGCGGGCCCGCGCTCGCCACAGTGCCTTGTGATGCCGGCTCGGTCGATGCTTCCACTCTGCCGCAGAAGCAATCGCTCTACGATCAGCTCATCGACGCATTTTCCATGCGCTCGTTCGTGCCTTCGACCGGTGATAGCGGGCACGATCACTTTTTTGCTGCCTTCGATCACTTTCTCGGTCTGGCGGAGAGCCACAAACCGGAGTGGGTCGACGAAGTGGCAGCACGCGCAGCAGAGCAGAATGAGCAGTATCTGGAGCTGATGGACACGCCCGACGCTGCCTTCGCCGTTATCGCCCAGACGAAGCCAGTCCCACCCGGCACCGGCTACGCAGCCTGGCGTCAGCAACTCCTCGATGCCGGCCTCGGCCAGCAGGCCCTTGCCATCCGTCAGCAGATGGATCGCTTCGACCAAGCACGCCGCCAGCAGGAGCACTGCGACACACCTCAGCCGGAGCCTGCCTGCACCGTCGAAGTGCGTTATCTCTATCAGGTGCTGCGCAACATGCCGCCGCCGGCGGTCTTCGCGCAGATCGTCCTCGGCTTTGAGGTAGCTGCGGCCGACCTCGCCTCCCCCCATCCACACTATGTCGGCATCAATCTCGTCCAGCCGGAGGACGCCCAATACTCCATGGCCGACTACAAGCTGCACATGCAGATGATCGCGGCATTGCGCCAGTTCTATCCCAAGGTGCAGGTGACGCTGCATGCCGGTGAGCTCGCGCCCGGTCTCGTTCCGCCGGAGGGCCTTCGCTTCCACATTCGGCAGGCCATGGAAATCGCCGGCGCCCAGCGCATCGGACATGGCGCGGACGTGATGTACGAAGATCGGCCCCATGAGTTGCTGAAAAGCATGGCCGACCGCCACATCCTGGTGGAGATCAACCTCACCAGCAACGACATTATCCTCGGCATCCGGGGCAAGGAGCATCCCTTGCCGCTCTACAGAAAGTACGGTGTTCCGATCGCGCTCTCCACAGACGACGAAGGTGTCTCGCGCATCGATCTCACTCACGAGTACGCAATGGCCGCCGAAAGCTTCGACCTCACCTACTCGGATCTCAAGGAAATCGCTCGCAATTCCATCGAGTACAGCTTCCTGCCCGGCCAGAGCCTATGGCGCGACCATGACTACCGCCATCCGCAGACCGCCTGCGCCGCCAGCCTCAGCAGCGACCGCCCAGCCGTCGGCACATGCGCCACTCTGCTCACGGCAAGCCCCAAAGCGGCGCAGCAATGGGAACTGGAGCAACGCTTCCACCACTTCGAGCATGCGCAGCAAGCCGGACAGCACTGATAAACTAGGCCTTCGCAGTTACTTCCTGACTATCAGAAAGAGTCCCGTTGCCCGCAGCAAAGACCAAACAAGTCACTTACGCGGATGCGGGCGTCGACATCGCTCGCGGCGATCAGGCGAAAGAGCGCATCAAGACGCTCGCGCAACAGACCTTCACCCGCGGCGTGCTCGGCGGCATCGGCGGCTTCGGCGCGCTCTTCGCACCGGACCTGAAACGATATAAGAGTCCCGTGCTGGTCTCCAGTGCGGATGGCGTCGGCACCAAACTCAAGATCGCCTTCCAACTTGGAATCCACGACACAGTTGGGCAGGACCTGGTCAATCACTGCGTCAACGACATTGCGGTTCAGGGTGCGGAGCCTCTCTTCTTTCTCGACTACCTCGCCACCGGCCGCCTTGAAAACAAGATCATCGAAAAGGTCGTTAGCGGGCTGGCGAAGGCCTGCAAGGGAAATGGCTGCGCGCTCATTGGCGGCGAAACCGCGCAGATGCCCGGCTTCTACGCAGACGGCGAATACGACCTGGCCGGCTTCATCGTAGGCATTGTCGATCGCGACAAGCTGATCACCGGAAAAGGTATCCGCCCGGGTGACGTTCTCATCGGCCTGCCGTCCACCGGCCTGCACACCAACGGATACTCGCTTGCCCGCAAACTCATCTTCGAGACCGCCGGACACAAACCCGGTGACCGCGTGCCGGCATTGAAAGAGAAGGCCGGCGCGGCTCTGATGAAGATCCACCGCAGCTATCTTCCTGTGATTCGTCAACTCACCCGCGCGGGCCTCGTCGCGGGCATGGCCCACATCACAGGTGGCGGCATCACGGAAAATCTCCCGCGCATCCTGCCGAAGAACATCTCCGCCGAGATCGACACCGCAAGCTGGCCGCTTCCGCCGCTCTTCGCCTATCTGCAGCAGCTCGGCAATGTGCCGCAGGATGAGATGCTCCGCACCTTCAATATGGGCATCGGCCTCATCGCCGTCATTCCGCAGGCGAAGTGGAAGCGCGCACAAACCCTGCTCGGCCGCCTCGGCGAGCCCTTCCACGTCATCGGCCAGGCCGTAAAGGGCGACCGCAGCGTTCGCTACCGCGCATGAGCACGCCGCATCGTCTCGGCATCCTGCTCTCCGGTCGCGGGTCGAACTTTCTCGCCATCGCAGACAGTGTCGCCGCAGGCCGCATTCCGAATACAGAAATCGCTGTGGTCATCTCGAATAAAGCGGACGCACCCGGCCTCGCGGCTGCGCGCGAGCGCGGCCTCACCGCGCTCGCCATCGAAGCCAACGGACGCAAGCGCGCCGAGCATGATGCCGCCATCATCGCCGCACTGCAGCAGCACCGCGTGGATCTCGTCTGCCTCGCCGGCTACATGCGGCTGCTCTCGCCCGGCTTTATCCAGGCCTTCCCGCAGCGCATCCTGAATATTCATCCCTCGCTGCTGCCTGCCTTTCCCGGGCTCGACGCGCAGCAGCAGGCCTTCGATTACGGCGTCAAAATCGCAGGCTGTACCGTGCACTTCGTCGATGAGCAACTCGATCACGGCGTCATCGTTCTGCAGCGTGCCGTGCCCGTCGGTGAACTGGATGACGCGCACGCGCTCAGCGAGCGCATCCTCGCGGAAGAACACATCGCCTACACCGAAGCGATCGCCCGCGTTCTGTCCGGCGACTATGTCGTCGAAGGCCGCCGCTACGTTCGCAAACGCTAGCTACGCGCCAAGAGCCTCGTAGCGAACACCGGTCAGCGCTCTCGGAGACTTCCCACAGCCGCTTGCCTGCTGCCGGGTCCAGCGCGTGCGGCTTCGGTTTCACCTCGACCGGTGTTCCCTTGATCTCCGCAATGCCGTCGGGCCCGTAGTATCCGCCGCCATGCACCTGCGGCGATGTTGCGGCGTATAGCAGCGGCCATGAGCCACGGTCATCCGACTGCGCGAACAGCGTAAGCATCGCGCCGACGAAGCGGCTCTTCATCCCGGTGCCCATGCCATTGCTCACGATGTTGGTCACCGCCACACCCGGATGTGTAATCACGCTGGTCATATTCGCGGATCGCGCTCGCAGCCGACGATCGAATTCCAAGCCGAACACCAGGTTCGCCAGCTTCGACTGCTGATAGGCGCCGCGCGGATCGTAACTCCGCTCAGCATTCAGGTCGTCAAAATTCAGCTTGCCGCCCTTATGCGCAATCGATGCCACCGTCACCACGCGGCTGTTCCGCTGTCGCAACAGCGCCGGTAGCAGCAGACCAGTCAACGCGAAATGGCCCAGGTGGTTGGTGCCGAACTGCATCTCGAAGTCCTGCGGCGTCGTGCGGCGCTCCGGAATCGCCATCACCCCCGCATTGTTAATCAGCAGATCGAGCGCCCGACCCTCGTTTGCAAACTCCGTCGCAAACCTTCGCACAGAGTCGAGATCGGCAACATCCAGCACTCGCGCTTCCACCTTCGCCGCCGGATTCTCAGCGACGATCTTCGCGCGAGCGGCCTCGCCCTTCTCTCGATTCCTGCACGCCAGGATTACCGTCGCGCCGGCACGCGACAGGTATCGCGCCGTCTGATAGCCAATGCCGCTGTTGGCGCCGGTCACAATCGCCAGTCGTCCCTGCTGCGTCGGCATCTGTTGCGGCGTCCACTTGCTCATAGCGTTCCTCGTTTCCTGCTCCAACTCACGCGGTCCGCGTGCCCGCTTCTTCCAGCGTCACCTGCGCGGTCATCTTGCGCTGCCCGCGCAGGAAGGTCACGGTCACCTTATCGCCCGTCTTGTGTTCATCCATGATCTGCGAGATATCCTGCCCGGTCGTCACCTGCCTGCCGTCGATGCCGATAATGAGGTCGCCCCCCAGGTAAATCGGCGTGTTGCCGAGATATGCCTGCTTGTCGCCTCCGTGCAATCCCGCGCGTTCCGCAGCGCCGCCGGGCAGCACGCGTTGGATCAGCACCCCGTAGTCCGCCGCCAGTCCCATCTGCTGCGCCAGGTCCGGCCCGATGGGCAGGGAAGTGATCCCCAGCGACGGCCGGCGAATCCGCCCGTAGTGCGCAAAATCTTCGAGCACCGCCTTGGCCGTATTGATCGGGATCGCAAATCCGATGCCGGCGCTCTGCTCTACATGGATCTGTTCATTCGGATTGGTAGCGATCAGCGAATTGATGCCGATCACCTCGCCGTGCGAGTTCAACAGCGGGCCGCCGGAGTTTCCCGGATTGATCGCTGCATCCGTCTGAATGGCGTTCTCGATCAGGTTGCCCTCCGGCCCACGAACGGAACGCAGCGCACTGATGATGCCGGTGGTCATGGTGCCGCTGAGCCCGAAGGGATTGCCGATGGCGTAAACCTTTTGTCCCACCTGAAGATTTTGCGAATTGGAAAGTACGGCGGGTGTCAGGTTCGGCGCGTCGATCTGCAGCAGCGCCAGATCGTGCGGCATGTCGGTCAGCACTACCTGCGCCTTGTACTTGTGCTTGTTCGACAGGGTCACTTCAATCTGGCGTCCACCCTCGATCACGTGATAGTTGGTCAGGATGTGGCCATGCGAATCCACGATAAAGCCGGAGCCCTGGCCCTGTTGCGGCACCGCACCCCAGAACCAGTCATAGGCCACCGCGGTCGAAGTGATATTCACCACCGCAGGCAGCACTCGTTTGTATACGGAGATGTTGTTCTGCTCTACGCTGTCATAACTGCTCTGCGCTTCGGCCTCTGTCAGCTCGACCGAGTGATCCAAATGCACCGTGTGCGCCAGGAATGGCAGGCCACGATGTGGGATTTGTCGCAGTTCCCGCCCACCCGGCACACCAAACGTAGTGATGTACCAGAATCCGGCGACGATCAGCACTACAAGCGCAGCAAGACGGCGAAGGTTCATAAGCGGTCGTTCTCTCCTTGCTTCAATTGCGACCATTGCGACGGTTTCATCGCGACGCTCGGGCCAGCGAGCGCAGCTCCCGGTACACGCTCTCTGTTTGATGGGTCACATCTTCCAGTGACCCGTCGTTGCGGATGATGGCATCGCTCAGCAGCATCTTTTCTTCATCCGGCATCTGGGCCCTCATGCGCTCGCGGGCCTCGCGCTCCAGAGCCTCACGCCTCGCGGCGTCAGGATTCGCTCCCCCCATCCGCGCCACATATCGTGCGATGCGCAATGCCTCCGGCGCGGTCACCAGAATGCGCCGGTCAAATCGATCCTGCCAGTCGCGCGTCCCCGCGGTTCTGCTTGCCTCAAACAGCAGCGCCGTCTCGTAGATCGCCACAGCATCCGGCTGCTCCTTTTCGAGCGCTTCCATCCATCGTCGCTGCTCCGCAATGACCGGAGGGTGCACAATGGCATTCAGCTCCGCGAGCCGCCCATCTGTGAAAGCGAACCTCGCCAGTGCGTGGCGGTCCAGCGTCCCATCGGCCCGCACGACTGTCGGCCCAAAAGCCCGGACAATCTCCGCATAGACGGCCTCTCCCGGTTGCATCATGGCGCGGCCCACGGCATCCGCCTCCATCACCTGCGCTCCGAGGCTGCGGAAGATCGCCGCCACCGTGGTCTTGCCGCTGCCCAATCCGCCGGTGAGTCCAACGCGCACCATCCGCGGTCCTTACAGCAGCCCGCGCCGCAGCTTGGCTGCGCGTACGGTGTTTGCCATCAGCATCGCAATCGTCAGCGGCCCCACGCCGCCAGGCACCGGTGTATACGCTCCGGATACCGCATAGGCCGCTGGATGCACATCTCCGATCAGCGTCGATCCCTTCGCGATGAACAGTTCCTCGCGCCGCGCATTGCCGTGGAAGAAACGGTCGAACTCCTCCCGCGTCGTCAACCGGTTGATGCCAACATCCAGCACCGTCGCACCCGGCTTCACCATCTCCGCGGTCACATAGCCCGGACGCCCAATGGCCGCAACCAGAATGTCAGCGTTGCGGCATACGGCAGGCAGATCACGTGTCTTCGAGTGACAGATCGTGACCGTCGCATTCTCAGCCAGCAGCAGAATGGCCGCCGGCTTGCCCACAATGTCGCTGCGGCCAACGACGACCGCATTCTGCCCCGCGATGGGCAGGTTGCTCCGCTTCAGTATCTCGATCAGGCCCGCCGGCGTGCACGGCGCCAGCGCTGGTTGCCCTGTCTGCAGGCGGCCCACGTTCACCGGATGAAACCCGTCGACATCCTTCTCCGGCGCCACGGCTTCCAGCAGCCGCTTTGCATTCACCTGCGGCGGCAACGGGAGTTGAATCAAAATACCGTCCACATCGTCGCGGCCATTCAGCTCAGCCACCAGCGCGAGCATCTCTTCTGTCGTGACCGTATCGGGTGGTGTCAGCAACTCGCTTCCCAGCCCCAGTTCCTGAGTGGTACGCACCTTGTTGCGCACATAAATTTCGGACGCGGGCACATGCCCAACCAGCACCGCGGCCAGTCCCGGCTTGATGCCTTGTCCAGCCAGCGCCGCCACCTCGCGCGCCACATCTTCCTTGATTGCCGATGCGATCGCTGTACCATCCAGCCGTCGTGCCTCTGCCATGCCGCTCCCGATAAGTTGCTTATAAGTACGCTGCTTCTATGGTAACTGCCGCCGCCGCATGCGCGCGGGCTCTACACTCGAAACCAGATGCGAAAATCGCCGACAAGTGAGACTGGGCTGCACCGGGAGACTGTGCTGCGCTACCTTGCCTGTCCTGCCTGTCATGCGGGTCTTGCCCACCTTGACGAAGAAACAGTGCAGTGCACCGGCTGCGGACGCCGCTATCCCATACGCGACGGTCTGCCGGTATTGCTGGTTCCTGCTCCGCCGCAATGAGGGGCCCGCATCGCCGTCACTTTCTTTCGTCACTTTCTCTAATGTGCAGGACTCTAATGCGCAGGAAAGTTGCGCACCGTGATCAGGTAGGCGAGCACCAGCGCAGCAATCAAAGTCAGCACCAGCAGAGCCACCAGTGCTCCCCAGGTAAGGCCGCGCTTCTCTAGAAAATCCTGCTTCCGCTCATTTTTTTGCCCGCCGTCCATCCCTGGTTTTGTCATGCGGCAACCCTGCGATTCACATTGGTAAACAGAGATTCATTTTGTTCATACATACCAATAGGGTAAGGCAGCGTCTCTCTATTAGGTACGACAGGAAACCGCAACAACATTTCGTGCGTACAAGGGTTAGCAGAGTAAGAGACGATCGCAAAAAGGAGGAAGGCCATGGAAGACCAGGTAAGACACGATCAGGACCAGGCAGCAACGTCCGCAAGCCTTCCTATTGGATCTGAAGGACAGCTTGCGCCGCAGATCGAGAAGTTCAGTGCCGCGGAGTTGACCAGCTTGCGGAGCGAGCTGCTGCGTGGGCAGTTGGATAGCTGGCAGGCAGCGGATCTCGCCGCGAATTTTCTTGCGGGCCACGGCTACGGCGCCAGCGCCGAGAACCTGCGTGAAGCCATCACGGGCATTGAGATGTCGCGCTGCTCGATCGACTGTCTCCAGGCTGCTCTGGAAGGCGTCGCCTACATTCAATAAGCGTTTTGTAATTTGGTCGCCTACGAACCACGCGTGAGCGAGCAAAGGAAGCGAACCCCGCAAAACGCGCCAAAGGCGTGCCCGCCGGACGGCCAGTCCTATTCGTACTTCAGGCTCTCCACCGGATCGAGCTGTGCCGCGCGCGTCGCCGGCAGCGTCCCGAAGATGACTCCCACCAGCACAGACGTCGCCAGCGCAATGACCACCGACCACGGCGATATAGGAATTTTGTAAGCCGTGAAAAAGCGTGCGGCCAGCGGCGGCGCCATCCCCAGCAGCGCCCCGACGATGCCGCCGGCCAACGAGATGAAAATCGCCTCCAGCAGAAACTGAAGCTTGATCTCTCGCGCCGTCGCCCCCAGTGCTTTGCGAATGCCGATTTCGCGGATTCGCGAACGCACATTCGCCAGCATGATGTTCATGATGCCCACGCCGCCCACCGCCAGGGTGACCGTGGCCAGCAGCAGCAGCATCACCGTCAGTCCGTCTGCGATCTGTCCCGCCACGCGCAGGATATCGACCAGAGTGTTTGCCTTATACACCGAATTGGATTGATGCCTGCTCTGAATGATCCGGATGATCTCCTTCTGCGCGAAGGGTATGTCATTTTTGTCGCGGATCGAGAAGAAGAGCTGCTTCACCTTGTCGGTGCCCGTAAAGTAGCGTGCCACCGAGTAGGGAATCAGGATCGTCTCATCCGCCACCTCCGACATGCCGAAGGTGTCACGCTCTCCTTGAAGGTTCCGACAATCGTGATCGGCATCCCGCTCAGTTGGAACGTCTGGTTGATCGCTGCTTCCGGACTGCCAAACATCTGTGTAGCAAACGGGATCGTAACCACCGCTGCTTTGGTATGTGTCGCCTCGTCGGTGTCGTCGAAGAAGCGCCCAGACGTCACGATCAGGTGACGCACCTGGCGATATTGCGGCGAGACGCCAAGCACCAGAACGTCCTTGGCAAGTCCTCCGCCAAAGCTCACCCGGTCATGCATCTCCAGCATCGGGGATGAGGCAGCGACTGCCGGCACCTGCGTATCCACCGCCCGCTCGTCATCGATCGTCAGCAGGTCGTTCCGGTACTCGCCGACGCTGCCCGATGATCCGCCGAATACTCCACCTCCACCATGTTCGGTCCGATGTTTTCCAGCAGCTTCAGAGCATAGTTTCGTCCGGTCAGCCCGATCGTCGCCACCAGGATCAGCGAAGCCGAGCCGATCACCATGCCCAGAGCGGTCAGCGCGAAACGAACCTTGTTGAGCCGGAAGCTGTCGATCGCCAGCATGGCGATCTCCCGCAAAAGGATCGTGCGCTTCGCACTGTCCAGCGTGTGCTGAAACGCAGCCCGGCTCATCGCCCGGCCGGAGATAGCGGCGCGAGCCACAGTGGAGGAGTGGCTTGTCGTTGCCGTGGGGGTCATACCTGCTCTCCACAGGATGCCAGAACCAACGCGGGTGGTTCGCTCTTTTTCTCTAAGGAGCCGCGCAGGGCACGACCCAAAAAAGCGCTTTGCACGTGGTACAAATCGCGCTCCAAAGCGCATCGAAAGGCCTTTTTCGCTACCCAAATCGACCCCGTTCGCTGCAACAAAAAGGCCGCCGATCGGTTCCGGCGGCCTCGTAGTATTTCTAGATTTTGCTGCTAAACCCAGTTATTTGAACCAGATCCAGGAACGGACCAGTCGATTGACGTCCAGGGTTCCAATCCCTGTCGCAAAGTCCCACCCAGCGGCGGCCCGGTAGGCAGGCTGGTCGCTTTTCGAGCTCACCGACAGCACGCCGTTTTGCCCCGACGGATCGTAGCAGTTCACGTTTCCTCTGCAGTTCACATCCATATCGCCGAGGGTTACGTCATGGAAAACGCAGGAGTTACTGGTTCCGCTGGTGGAATTGCAGGCCGCGTTTCCAAACCACCCATATTCAAGGTTGGCAAGGGTGTAATAGGCATAGTTGGGGTTCCCCTGACGTCCCCAGTTCTGGTTCACCAGTGCCTGAACCCCGGCAAGGATCGGCGCAACGAACGATGTCCCACCCGCCCAGCCCACCCGGATGGAGCGCCCGTGCAGGGAACTCCGCCTCCTGCAGGATTGGAGTAGCAAAAGCACGTAGTAGTGCCCCCAGACGCCGTTGGCCGCAAAGAGCGAGACGTCCGGCAGGTCGCGGACCCCATCATTGGGATTGCCGTAAACACCGCATGCCGCTGGGCGAGACGTTGTTTACCTGAAAGCCATGCATCTGCAACCACGCGGTTACCGTCGCGATGTCCTCGCTGCTGGGGCCGTACTTTGCTCCCAGTTCTTCTGCGCTGAGCCAGTGGTGGTAATCCGCACTACCGGGAGTTTGCAGGCGCTCCATGAACGCCGATAGAGCGGCCTCGCTATCAGCCGGGCGTTGCAGCAGAAGCTGGATATGCTGCAGTTCCATCGAGTTGCCCACAGCTCCGCGATCGTTCTGGGTATTCGCCTCTCGCCGGACGTCGCCTGCGAGCCTTACCACTCGGGTTTCGTCGAGCTTTTTCGCAATCGATGGATGCCTCGACGAGCCTTGACCCGCTGCTGCGGCGGTCATCGTGAATGTGAGTGTCAGAGCACTGCCGAACACAATTCGGCTCTTCATCACGACAGAGCACAGATTCATACGACCTCCTAATTGGAACGTGAACCGTAAATATGAGAGGCCAGGCGGATGGATCCAAGGCCGATGTAGTAAGAAAGAACCCGAGGGGATCGCGCAAGATAATAGGGTGACCACAAATGAGTGTCAAACCAGGACGCCGGACCGGTTACCAGAATGGTGCCGTGGCACGCAGGCACCACCTCGGCGTTCGTAATCAATATTCGACTCGGCGGGAAGCGTCTTCCTTTGCTTTGGCCGGCCGCACCGCTATCATCAGAAGGCAACCCCCACTCGCGGAGGGATGTGTGAGTGGTTGAAACAGGCGGTCTTGAAAACCGCTTTACCCTAACGGGTAACGGGGGTTCGAATCCCTCTCCCTCCGCCATCTACCGATTCCAGGACTGATTTATTCCAGGACATCCAAGGAAAAGCTACGCACCCACCATCAGGGCGCGAATGGTCCGGCACGTCCGGCTGTCAGTGAGTACCTGTCGATATTTGTAGGATGTAAAGTCTGTGTTTCCGGCAGACTCAAGTGCATTCCCAGAGAACCTATCGAAAAGTCACGTTGAGACGAATCCTGGTGGAATCGGGGCGGTAGTAGTTACTCACAAAACAAGGTGTACGTAACATTACTTAGAAGCGATTCTAAGTGACCGCATCTACTCGATATACTCTGCCGCAACAGTCATCCCGGGCCCCGCAATCTCCCACCTCCCGGACGGTAGAACTTTTGGCACATGTGATCGTTATTTGTGCGGGTCCCATGGGCCTTGTAGCTGCTTACCAGGCTCTTTGCGACGGCCATCAAGTATCGGTACTGGAAGCGGCGCCCGAAGCAGGGGGCATGTGTCCGCGCACTTCGATTTCGGCGGGATTTCACTCGAGCGCTTCTATCACTTCATCTGCCGGTCCGATCGTCCTACCCTGGATCTTTTGCAAGAGCTCGGCATCTCGCAAAAGCTGAAGCGGAGAGAAACTTCGATGGGTTTTTATTCTCAGGGGCAACTCATTCCCTGGGGCAACCCGCTCTCCCTTTTGAGAGTGCCCCGATGTAGCCTGATGACCAAGCTGCGATACGGGATCTTTGTTTTCGCCTGCATGCACCGTTCCGACTGGTCAACCCTGGAGAAGACAGACGCTAAGACGTGGGTCACTCGCTGGTGTGGTGCAGAAGGATACAATCGCTTTTGGCGCTCTCTGCTCGACTACAAATTCCATGAGTATTCCGATCGAATCTCGGCCGCGTGGATATGGTCTCGCATCCGGCGGATGGGCGAATCCCGCAAAAGCATGATGGTCGAGGAATTAGGCTACCTCGAAGGCGGATCCCAAACCCTCGTAGATGCCATGGCTTTGCGCCGCCGCCCTGACCAATATCGTAGGCGGCACCGAACGTCAGATCATCTGGCTTGGTACGCTCGTCATTGTTCCGTCCACTGCGTGGCTGCTTCGTCAAAGACGCCGCGTTGTCGCGACGCAGTTGTTCTCTGGACGCTAAGCCTGGTGCTGCATCTCCCTCTCCACGCGGTGGTTTTACCGGCAGCCATATTCAGTTCCAGAGAGGCTGATCTACCCTCCAGCGTCGGACCCCGGAGAGCCTGCATCCGCGTTGCTGCCGGAGAGGCTCAGAGCAGCCTATATCGCGATGAAGTTCATGTTCTTGATGGTGGTCCTCTTTAAGACACTCCTCTGCTTTCTTCTGATCGCGCTGCCGATTCTGCTCGCGTGGTTTGTGGCTGCCCGTAAGCTTGGTCGAAACGCACAACTTAGACTTGGCGCAATTGCTGTGGCGCTCGCAGTGGTGGCTTGGGTTCTCAATGTGTATGGCCGGCTGGAAGAATGGCTGATGCCGTGGCTGTTTCACGTCCTCGACAGCGAGGCGATCGCCAAAACGAACTGGGACATGCTTGGCGTCCGCCCTGTCGCTTTGCCGATATCCGCGCGTGTCCTCGTCTCTGTGATTGTCATCTGAGCGGGGCAGCACTGATCGAATGGCTTATCGCGTCAAGGCAGCAAAAACCCCGGCACATCGAAAGCTGCGCGACGAATGCTTGTAGCTGGAAGACGCTTGCCGTTCTTTACATGCCCTATACTCTTGCGTACGTGGTTCTCATGGTTCCACGCGGCCTGCGCTTCTATATCTTCGATAGATATCTTCTGGGAATATTGCCAATAGCCATCATCTATCTGCTGAAAGTTTACGAGGAGAGAGTGGGCCGATCATTGCCCGCACTGTCATATGCCACTCTTGTTGCGTTTGCGTTGTATGGCATAGCCGCGACTCACGACTTGTTTGCACTGAACCGCGCGCGCGTCGCTTCTGTGAACGAAGTATGTGCCTCAGGTGTGCAGAAAAATGCAGTGCAGGCCGGCTTCGAATACGATAGCTGGACCGAGATCGACGAGGCGGGATATGTCAATGAATCGAAGATTGCCTACCCCTCAAATGCTTTTCACCTGAATCTTCAGGATCTGCGCCGGCCGGGCGCTTGCAGATTAGGGTTCGATCCGTATACCCCGGCCCTTCACCCTCAATACATTGTCGTACTCTCACCGGCGTGGTGCCTCAAAACGAGTCGCTTCATGCCCATGCAATATCGCGCTTGGCTGCCCCCGTTTGTCCGTCGTCTCTACATTCAAGAAGTTCCTAAGAATATGCAGGATCAACAGGCTGAGTGGTGGGTGTTGTTGCGCGGAGAGAAGAAGGATCGCGGATCAACATGGTCGAATTCTGGACGGGACCGGGAAATGTTTCAGCTTCCATCTCTGGCAATGCGCTGGAGAGTTGCCTTGGGCAACAGCTACGCTCGAATGGCTTGAGTCAAGCTGCACCGTAAAATGAGCTTCGTCTTCGGAGTTTGGAAATGTCCCCGGCGTCAACCCGATCGTATCTGGAGATGTTTCGGCTCCTGCTGATCGCCCTGCTCGCGATCGTTGCGATTGCTCTCGTCGCCCTGACCTATCGCTGGCCATTGGTGTGGGATGCACAGGTCTTTCACTACAACCACTTCCTGATCGACCACGGCTTTGCCCCGTATCGCGACATTCCCGATATCAACATGCCCGGCGTTTATGTCCTGGAGGGCTTGGCCATGCAGATCTTTGGGGGAAGCGACCTGGCGTGGCGAGTCTACGACTTTGCCTTGCTTGGCCTCCTCTCGCTGGCCATGATCGTCATCGCTCTGCCTTATGACTGGCTTGCGGGATTTTTCGCGGGCATCATGTTTGCTCTGGTGCATGCCAACGACGGACCCTGGAATTCGGTGGAGCGCGACCAGATCATGATCGTCCTGATCGTGGTCGCATATGCGTTCCTCTTTGAAGGCGTGCGACGGTGCAAATCCTGGCTGTTCCTCGCGTTTGGGCTGAGTCTGGGAATGGCTGTCACCATCAAGCCGACCACAGCGCCTCTCGGCGTGGTGCTACTTGCAATGGCAGCGTGGAAGCTTAAAAAGGAAGACAAATCTGTTGCCCCGTATCTCTGGTACGCTATCGCCGGCGCGACCGCTGCTGGCGCGATCTCACTCTCATTTCTGCTGCGGCATCATGCCGTTCGCGCTTTTGTCGATACGGTCCAACGTGTGATTCCGTTTTACGGCAGCCTGGAGCCCTCCGATATCGGGGGCATGATGCGATTCCTTCCCAAAAAGGTAGAAGTCGTGATGCTGCCCTTCGCTCTCGCTGTCGTGCTCGGTCAGAAGCAGTGGAAGCATTGGGAGCGCTATGCGCTGTTGCTTGGAGTCGCGTTCGGCGTCTTCTCGTATCTCGTACAGGGAAAGGGATACGACTACCACAAATATCCGTTCACTGCCTTCGTATTGCTCTGGATAGCTATCGAACTGACGCTCGCGATGCGCGCTGCTGGATGGCGGAGGTGGGTGGGCATCGCGGGGCTCACCGCCGGAATTCTCGTCGGTGCTCCGCTTTATCTGTATCACGTCAGTTACTTTCAGCTGGACAGTGATTTCGTCCCGCTCCAGAACGACCTTACCCTCATGGGGACGAGCCGGCTTCAGCGCCAGGTGCAATGCATTGACATGGTGCAGGGGTGCTACACGGCTCTCTATCATCTAAAGCTCGTGCAAAGCAGTGGAATGGTGGGGGACACGCTGCTCTTTGCCAGCGAAAAGTCGCCCGTGGTCGACTACTATCGAGACCGGTACTGGAAAGAACTCACCACCAGCCCGCCTTCCGTGATCATTCTCGCCAATGAGTGGTTCGGCCACAAGTCGAGCTTCGACAAAATCAACCAATGGCCCAGATTTTCCAGCTACCTCCAGGACCACTATCAGTTGGTTGTCGAAAGGAAAATTAAGCCGAAGCCAGGTCACGTCTATCGCGTTCTGGAATTGGACCATGCGTATCGCATTTATCTCCGAAAAGGAGTTTCATTTCCGTTGCCTCGGGAGAACGAATGACGACACTCCGGCTTTGCAGTGAATGCGTAGTCTCAAGTCGAGCTCTTAAAACCTTTCGCATCGCATGCAGAAAACAAACGGGCCCACTCCATTGATTCTTGAAAAACATTCCATTGTCCCCACTTCGCGGCGAACCTTCCTTCAAGGCTGCGCGGCAATCCTCCTGTCACAACCCGCAGCCGGCCAGTTTGCAGGCGCGCCGCTGTTCGCGTCTAGCGGCCGGGCGGACGTTCTCTCACTTGATCAAGACTGGCTCTTCGGCGGCAGATGGACGCCTGCCATGGCGCAGCCAGCCTTCGACGACAGCGCATTCGCCCGCATCACGCTGCCGCATTCCGTCACCTCGCTTTCATGGAAGAATTGGGACCCGGAGACATGGCAGGATGTCTGGGCTTACCGGCGTCACTTCTCGTTGCCGGACCGGATGCGCGGGCTGCGTGTGCTTCTTCACTTCGATCGTGTGATGGCGGCCGCCAGCGTAACGGTAAACGGCCATCCCCTGCCGCAACATTTCGGCGGCTTCCTGCCTTTCGACTATGAAATCACCAACCTCACCCGCGAACAGGACAACGTCATCTCGGCCGCAGTTGATGCCCGCTGGCTGAATGTTCCTCCCGCTGGCTCTCCGCGCGGGACTCAGGCGGTCGATTATCTCCTTCCCGGCGGCATCACCGGCTCGGTACAACTGCATGGCGTTCCCCATGCCTTCATCCGCGATGTTGTTGCGCGCTCCACAAACGTCCTCGCGTCAGAACGACAACTCGAAGTTATCTGTCAACTCGACAGCAACGTCGCGCTACACGCCTCTTCTGGACTGGTGGCCAGCCTGCGCGACGGCGACCGCATCCTCAGCCAGGCATCGCGAGGCATGGACGATGCGAAATCAAGCCAGGAGGTGCATCTGGCATTGGAGAATCTGCAGGACATTGAACTGTGGGATATTGAGCGGCCGCGGCTCTATGACCTTGAGGTGACGCTCATTCAGAGGGAAAAGCCGCTGCACAACTACCGAACGCGAATCGGCTTCCGCGATGCTCGCTTTGAACTCGACGGCTTCTATCTAAATGGGAAACGGCTCCAGCTCTTCGGACTGAATCGGCATGAGCTCTACCCCTATGTTGGCTACGCTGCACCGCCGCGTCTGCTGCGGCGGGATGCGGAGATACTGCGTCACCGCTTCCATTGCAACATCGTGCGCTGCTCCCACTATCCGCAATCCGCGGCCTTCCTCGACGCATGCGATGAGCTTGGTCTGTTGGTGTGGGAGGAGATACCTGGCTGGCAGTACATCGGCAATGCAGACTGGAAGGAGTGCGCTGTTCGCGATGTGGAAGCGATGGTGCGGCGCGACCGCAACCGTCCGTCTGTAGTGATCTGGGGTGTGCGCATCAATGAGTCTCCCAATAGCCCGGAACTCTATCGCCGTACGCGCGAGCTCGCCAAATCGCTCGATCCTACCCGGCCGACGTCCGGCACCATGACGCCCGATTCGCTGAAAACATGGCGTACCGAATGGCGCCAGGACGTCTTCGCCTTCGACGACTATCACGCTGCACCGGATGGCAGCGTTGGCATTCTGCCGCCACTCTCCGGCGTGCCGTATCTGCTGGCAGAAACAGTCGGTCAATTCAATTACAGCGCGCGCAAGGGCTTCGACGCGAAGTACCGCAGAGCAAGCGACGTGACGCTTCAGCAGCAGCAGGCTTTACGCCATGCCGAAGCGCACAGCAGGGCGGCGAACCATCCGCGCTGCGCCGGAGTGATTGCATGGTGCGCCTTCGACTATGCCAGCCTGATGAACGCCGATGAGGGCGTAAAGTGCCCCGGTATCGCCGACGTCTTCCGCATCCCAAAGCTCGGCGCGTCGTTCTATCTCGCCCAGGTCGATCCCAGCGCGCGGCCAGTAATCGAACCCAACTTCTACTGGGATTTTGGTCCGGCATCACCCGCTGGTCCTGGCCAGCGCGCCGCTATTTTTTCCAACTGCGATCGTCTCGAGATCTCCGTCGCTGGCCGGCAGCACTCCACGCTCCATCCCGACCGCGCCGGCTTTCCCCACATCAAATATCCGCCATTCTTCGCCGATCTGTCGGTGGATGGCTCAGACAAGCCGGAGCTGCGCATCGATGGGTACGTAGGTACGAAGCTGGTGCTGTCGCGACGCTTCTCGTCCGACCGCTCAGGCGATCGCCTGCAACTCCACTCCGGCGATACCGAGTTGGTGGCCGACGGGTCCGATGCGACCTGGCTCACCTTCGGAGCCGTGGACAAGTTCGGTACGCTGCGCCCGTTTGTCGAGGGCGAAGTGGCACTCACGCTCGAAGGTCCGGGACGGATCGTGGGCGATAACCCGTTTCAGGTAGCGGATAGCGGCGGCAGTGGCGCGGTCATGGTGCAGACAATCGCTCGTCGCGCCGGAAGGATCCGCGTTACTGCCCGGCATAGCCATCTTGGCACAGGGTCGGTTGCAATCAGCGTCCGCCGGCCGTCGCGACTTAGCTGAACCTTTGATATACAACCTACTTTGCAGCAGGCGCAGCGGCTGCTGTCGTCGCCGGTTTAATCCCCAGATATTTGTCATACCAGGCAAACCAGCGTTCGTAGCGGTCGCGAATAAAGCTTGGCCGCGTGAAGCCATGAAACTGCCCCGGGTACACAATAAGCTCCGTCGGTATCCCGACACTTTTCATCGCCTGGTACATCTGCTCGCCGCCAACCAACGTCACGTTGAAGTCTTTGTCGCCCCCCATGAAGAGCGTCGGCGTTTTAATGCGCTCGACGTGGAAGAACGGATAGGAGAGCTTGATGTAGAGCTCCGGGTGCTTCCATGGCGGGCCCAGTTCGTTGTCATACTGCAGGATGTACTCATCCATCCCATACATGCCGAAAAGATTCGCCGTCCCCGCGCCGCTGGATGCCGCTTTGAAGCGCGTTGTTGACGCGATGATGTAGTCGGTCGATATGCCGCCATAGCTCCAGCCGCCAACCACCATGCGGTCTGGATCAATCTTGCCAGTCGCCACCGCGGCGTCCACCACAGCCAGCAGATCGGCAACCTCCTTGTCTCCCCAGTCTGCCGTGATCGTCTCGCTGTAGGCACGGCCGCGTCCCGCGCTGCCGCGATAGTTCACATTCAGCACCGCGAATCCGTGCGCGGCAAAAAGCTGCCGGTCCACGGTGAAACGATGTTCATCCTGTGCCGCGGGCCCGCCGTGAATAAATAGCAGCATGGGCGCCTTCGTTCCTGTCTGATAGCCAATCGGCATTGTCAGCAGGCCGTGCACATCGGTGCCGTCCTTGCTCTTAGCCGCGATGTCTTCCGTCGTCGCCAGCGTGCGTTGCGCCAGCAGCGCGTCGTTGTGTGAGGTCAACTTGTGCAGTTTCGTTGCCATCCAGTGAATAGATCTGCGGATCGGCCGTGTCGGTGGACCACAACAACGCGACGTGGCCGCCTCCCGCTGCCAGTGCGGCTGCCGTGCCGCTCTCTTCCGTCAGCCGCTTCGGCTCACCGCCTGCCAACGGCACCTCTTCCACATAC
Source organism: uncultured Acidobacteriaceae bacterium (assembly GCA_963750845.1). Taxonomy (GTDB): domain Bacteria; phylum Acidobacteriota; class Terriglobia; order Terriglobales; family Acidobacteriaceae; genus KBS-83. Next base: position 127,271 of record CAVVSP010000023.1, on the reverse strand, counting down.
ACCACCCGATCGTCCGTAACTGTCGTCAGCAGCGACTTGCCATCCGCCGTAAAGACCGGCGGTCCAACGTTGTTGTCAATGGAAGTCGCCTTCAGCTCAGCCGCACCGCCACGCGCAGGCACCACCGCCAGCCGCCTGCTGCCGTAAGCGGTGTAGTGTTCGGAGAGCCCCTGTCGATACGCAATCAGCTTGCTGTCCGGACTCCAGGCCAGCGGAGCGTCGTCCATGCCGGGAAATGTCGTCAGCTTGCGCGATGTCGATCCTGCCTTGGCATCCACGACGAAAATATCGTCGTTCTCCACGCGGTCGGGATCGGGCTGCGACTGGTTGCTTACAAAAGCGATCATCGTCCCATCGGGAGACCACTCCGCCTCCTGCTCGTCGAACTTGCCGGCATCGGAGGTCAGCTTCGTCAGCTTCTTCGTAGCGATCTCGAACAGATACAGCTGTGCGTGCTTGTCCGTGAGATAGCCTTCGATGTCTTGCTTGAAGTGATAGCGATCGATCACGATCGGCTTCGGGGGTTTGGGCTTTGCGTTCTTGTCGTCGCTCTCCGGCTCGTCTTTCTCGCGCAGCGTCAGCAACAATTGCTTCGCATCCGGCGACCAGCGATAGTCGTTCAGGTTCTGCTTCACATCCGTCACCTGGCGCGCCTCGCCGCCCCGCCGGTCCAGCACCCATACCTGCGAACCCTTTGCCTTCCCAGGCCGTGACGAAGTAAATGCAAGGTAACGTCCGTCCGGGCTCCACTGCGGTGAGCTTGCCGACTCCGTGCCGTAAGTCAATTGCAGATTGTTCGCCCCATCCCAATCCACCATCCACAGTTCAGTGACGTTCTTATCGTCTTCCGTATCGACGCGCGAGACGGTGTAGGCGATCTGCTTGCCGTCCGGCGATACCTTCGGATCGCCCACCCGGACCAGATGATTGAGATCGTCGATCTTGAGACCTGGCTTGGGAGTCTGTCCCGACAGGGGAAGAACTCCAGCGAACAGAAAAGCACAGAAAAGCAGGCAGCGGCGCATGCCCCGGAGTGTAACAGGCGCATTACGAATCGCTTTGGGGTCCCGTTATCTCGCTGCAGGCCGCGCATCCTGCCCGGTGCGGCCCAGCCGGCGCAGCTCATCGCTCAGCACAATTGCCTCTGCCAGCTCGCGCATGGAACGCCGCTTCTGTCGGCTCTGCTTGCGCAGTGCGGCATACGCGCTCTCTTCGTCGATCTTGAGATCGCGTTGCAGGATGCCCTTTGCGCGGTCCACCACCTTGCGCGTCTCCAGCCGGTCGCTCAGCTCTTCGCGCTCCATCTCCAGGCGCGCCATCTCAATCTCCGCGCCTACTAGAAATCCAATCGTGGAGAGCAGTTGAATCTCGCGCTGGGTATGCTCGTGTTGCTTCTTGTGCTGCACGTTGATCACGCCCACCAGTTTGCCGCGGCTCAACAGCGGCACAGAGAGAAACGCCTCAAAGCGGTCTTCCGGAAGATCTTTGAATGCCTTGAAGCGCGTATCCGCGGCGGCATTTTTCGAAATGGCGACGGGCTCGCGATTTTCCGCCACCCAGCCGGTAATGCCCTGTCCTAGTTGCAGATCGAGATTATCGACGAGCTCCGCGTGTGGAATTTTGGAAGCCCGCAGCACCAGCTTCTCGCCCTGGTGCACATAGATCAGGCACGCGTCGCAACGCACAATAGATGTTGCAAACTCCACCACGCGGTTCAGCACGTCGTGCAGCGGGTCGGCCGCCGCAATCCGGCTGCCAAGTTCATGCAGAAATTCAAGATGCGGATCTTCTGCGTGTTGCCAGCTTGGTGCATCCTGGGTTGCGTCCATGGTCTCTGCGTCTCCTCTTAGAGGCCCGCTGCACACAGAGTGCGGCGCGGCATGACTATGTGGATTGGAAGACGGGAAGAAAGTGTCTACGCGCGGAGGCAGCCTTCTTTTCCGATTGCGTTCGGGATAGCTTAACCGTACAGTAAGGAATCCCAACCGTTTCAGCAAGCGGTAAGCAGAAACAAAGGCCTCGCTCCCAGTAGAGCAGCCTTGGGGTGTATTCCCTTCCACGTCGAAGTTCCTTCGAGCAACTCTCTTCCAGGCTGAAGAACGATCCTCATTTGGTCCATGCCCAATGCCGGGCCCAGGCCCTTGTCGCGATTCGTATTTCTTTGGAGGCTAGTTATGCTGTGGCGTCGTGGTACGTTTCTTGTTCCCATGGGACAGGCAGCTTTGGTGGCTGCTGTCCTCTCCGGCACTCTCGCCGGTGCCCAGACCTTCCGTGGCGCAATCAATGGCACCGTAACGGACCCTGCGGGCGCCGCAATCCCCGGCGCTCAGGTGCAAATCGCCGACGATGCGACAGGCATCGTTCGACAGACCGTCTCTGCCGCTGGTGGAGATTTCAACTTCCCGGATCTTCCGCTCGGTTCATACACCGTTACGGTGAGCACGTCGGGTTTCGACACGCTCAAGGTCATCAAGGTGACTGTCTCGGCTGGCGCCATTCACACCGTCCCGGTAAAACTCACTGTCGCCCAGCAGGCCACGACGATTGAAGTCAGCGGCTCCAGCCTGGCGCTCGACACGACGACGCCGGTACAGACAACCACGATCCCAAGCAAGACCGTGCAAGACATTCCGCTGAATGGCCGTGACTTCACACAGATGATCGGTCTCGCGCCGGGCTTTGCCGGTTACTCCGCCGGCGGCTATGGATCGGTGAACGGCACCCGCGCTAACCAGGTCAACTGGCAGATCGACGGCTCGGACAACAACGATCTCTGGCACAACATCCCCGCGGTCAATCAAGGTGGTGTTGAGAACATCGCCGGCGTAACCTTTCCCATCGATTCGGTAGAGGAGTTCTCGCTGCAAACGCAATCCTCGCCGGAGACTGGCCGCAATCCCGGCGGCACTGTGAATCTCGTAACGAAATCGGGCACGAATACGATTCACGGCTCTGCCTACTACTACAATCGCAACGAGGCATTGGCCGAGGTATCGCCGTTCACCACCGGCAATCCTCCGCTGCGCAACGAGCAATGGGGCGCCAGTGCCGGCGGCCCATTCTGGAAGGATCACACCTTCTGGTTCGCCAATTTCGAGAAGCAGAAGTTCCGCATCGCGCCCGGCAGCCAGGGAACGGTGCCGAATGTGGAGCTGCAAGCACAAGCGCGTGCACTGCTGCAGGCCAATGGGGTCGCGGAAAATTCTGCTACCAGCTCATTGCTGAAAACGCTTTGGCCGCAGGATCTGCTGAATGGTCCAGCTACCAGCACCAGCTCTGCCGCTGAGAGTGGATACAGCTACAACGGCGTTATCAAGCTCGATCACAACTTCAACGAGCGCCAGTCGCTCTCGGCCCGCGCGTTTCTCGGACAAGGCAATCAGACAGCGCCCGTCTGCGGCACCTGCACCATTCCGTACTACTTTGAAGTGGCGCCGCTCCACGTCTATAACTACTCGATCGTCCATAACTGGACTCTTTCGCCGCGCATCGCGAATCAGATCAATATCGGCGTCAACTATTTTAACCAGGTGTTTAACGACGCGCAGACCGGCTTCAATGTCGACTCGCTCGGCTTCGTCACGAATTCGCCGTATACGAATGCGCCGAACATCAAGATTTCAGGCTTTCAGCCCATCGGCGAAACCCCGCCGGAAGGCCGCAACGACATCACTGGCCACATCGATGAGGCGCTCGCCTGGTCGTTGGGCAAGCACCAGATCCGTTTTGGCGGCGAGTTCCGCCAGGCGCAGATCGATGAGTTCTATCAACGCCACTCCACCGGCACATTCACCTTCACTGGTAGCCAGGGTCCCTGGAATGTGATTCCTGATGGCTGCACAGGCGATTGCCAAGCGCTGGGCGATTTCCTCGGAGGCTATCTCGCCTCCGCATCGATCGCGCGCGGCAATGCGGAGAGACAGGTCTTCATCAACACCTTCGATCTCTTCGCTCAAGACAGCTGGCAGCTCACACCAACCTTGAACATCAATTACGGCGTGCGCTACGACTACCTGCAGCCCATGCGCTCGGACTACAAGAACCTCTCCGTCTTCCGCCCGGAACTCACCGGCAGTGCTGGGCTTGGCTTCCAAGGCAGCCAGATCGATGCCGTTTACCCAGGCGACTGGACCAACTTCAGCCCGCGCGTCGGCTTCAGCTATGCACCTGGGCTATGGAAGGGCACGGTTCTACGCGGTGGCTTCGGCATGTTCTTTGATACGCCAAACGCCAATCCTTTCCTCGACAACCGGCCTTCCAACAACGCGCCGAACGGACTGGAAGGGAATCCGGGCGGCCCGGATCCGGTGTTCACCGTCGCAGCCACACCGCAGGCAGGTATTGTCTCGATCATTCCAGGCCAACCCATCCTGCCTAGCGGCACCGTTACCTGCAATCCCGGCAATCCCTGCGGCGTCTTTTCTGTCGATCGCAACTTCCGCACGCCGTACAACTTCAACTACAACCTGCAACTGGAGCAGTCTCTCGGCGCCAAGGCACTCTTTCAGATCGGTTACGTGGGCAGCCAGGGCCGGCGGTTGCTCAGCCTGCTCAACATCAATCAGCCCACCCTCGGCGGCCCGACGACGGACGTCAACTTCGGTGGGACAACTTACAGCGGTGTCCTGGAGCGCCCATACATCTCTTCATACCCGCAATATGGAGACATCAACCAGATCGAGAGCATCGGCACCTCCAACTACAACGCCCTGCAAGCCGTCGTCAGTGTGCGCAGCATGCACGGGCTCACGACGCAGCTTAGTTACACCTGGAGCCACAACCTGGACGAGGTGACCCAGTACCGCGGTCAGTTGCCGCAGGACAGCACCAACTTCAAAGGTGACTACGGCGCCAGCGACTTCGACACGCGCAACACGGTCGTCGGCTTCGTGAACTACACCGTTCCCGGCTTTCGCGGGCCATCCCTCCTCACCCACGGCTGGCAGTTGAACTCGGTCATCACCCTCAAGGGCGGCCAGCCCATCAGCCTCTTCACCGGCTCGGACACCTCAGGTACGAGCGAGTTCACCCAGCGTCCCAACCAGATTGGCAATCCCTTCGCCGGCATCAGTCACAAGGTGCAGAACGTCGATGGCTCACGCTTCGTGCAGTGGTTCAATCCCGCATCGTTTGCCGATCCGGCGCCAGGCACCTGGGGCAACTTCCGCCGGAACAGCTTCTTCGGTCCCGGGTTTGCGGATGCCGACCTCTCTATCTTCAAGAACACACCCATCACGGAACGCGTCAGCACGCAGTTCCGGGTCGAGATGTTCAACGTCACCAATCGCCTGAATCTCGCTAACCCTGGTCCGACCCAGCTCGGCAACGATGCCACGGATGGATCCAGCTTCGGCCAGGTTGGCTCAACCATTGGCGCCGGCAACTATGCGCCAGGAATCGGCCCCGGAGAACCCTTTAACACCCAACTCGCGTTGAAGATTCTCTTTTAGGGCGCACCCGTGTTGTTGTCTCCCGGCGGCACGGCCGTGTTGTCTCCTGGTGGCCGTGTCGCTTTCTTTTTTGGTCTGACAAACCTCTTCTATTTGGGCTACATTGAGGGCCCCCAGCAAAAGGAATTTGAATGGCACTTACCCGTCGTCAGTTTCTCTACCGTGTAGGGCAGGTAGGCGGCTATAGCGCCGCCTTCACCATGATGCAGACTCTCGGTCTGCTGCCCATCGCCGCCACCAAAGCACAGGAAATCCGTGGCGTCACCGGCCACGGCACACGCATCGTCATTCTCGGCGGAGGCATTGCCGGCCTGGTCTCAGCCTACGAGATGACCAAGCTCGGCTACACCTGCACCGTACTCGAAGCCCGCGATCGTGTGGGTGGCCGCAATTGGACGCTCCGCCGCGGCTCTCGCGTCAACTTCACCGACGGCACGGAGCAGACCTGCGCCTTTGACGACGGACTCTACCTGAACGCCGGGCCCGCGCGCCTGCCTTCCATTCACACACACATGCTGAACTACTGTCACGAGTTGGGTGTGCCGCTCGAAGTGGAAATCAACACCTCACGCTCTTCGCTCTTGCAGTGCGATAAATTCAATGACGGTAAGCCAGTCCAGCAGCGCCAGATGGTCAATGACACGCGCGGCCACGTCTCGGAGCTGCTCGCCAAGTGCCTTCGTCAGGGCGCGCTTGATCAGGATCTCAGCGCAGAGGACAAGGACCGCATGCTGAAGTTCCTCACGCAATACGGCGACCTCGCTCCGGATGGCCGCTTTCTTGGCACGAATCGCTCTGGCTACAAAGTTTCGCCTGGAGCAGGCCCGCGGGACGGCGTGCCGCGCGATCCCTTGCCCATGCACGCCCTGCTCGATGCCGACCTTTGGAACGGGTTGCTCTTTGAAGACATCATCGACTGGCAGGCAACCATGTTCCAGCCCGTCGGCGGCATGGACAACATCCCTCGCGCTTTTGAGAAGAAATTGGGCACCACCATTCGTCATAACGCGGAGGTCAAACGCATCCGTCAGTCAGCCAGCGGAGTGCACGTCTCCTATAAGGATCGCGTCAACGGCCGCGAGGAGACAGTCGACGCCGATTACTGCATCTGCGCGATGCCCCTCACCACACTCAAGAACGTGGATGCAGACTTCTCTCCCGATGTCGCGGCGGTTATCCAGCACGTCAGCTACGATTCGGCCTACAAGATCGCCTGGCAGTCGCGCCGCTTCTGGGAGCAGGACGCCAATATCTACGGCGGCTTGTCCTTCCTGCGGCAGACCGTCGATGTTGTCTGGTATCCCAGCTACGGACTCTTCTCGCCGAACGGCGCCATCATCAGCGGCTACAGCATCGAGAACGGATCGCCCTTCGGCAAATTGCCCACGATGCAGGCCAAACTCGACGCATCGCGCCAGGCGGTCGAAAAGCTCTTTCCCGGCCGCGGCAAGGAGCTGCGCGATCCCATCTACGTGAGCTGGGGCCAGATCCCCTTCAACCTCGGCTCCTGGATCAGCGGCTCGCGGCGGAGCGGCGGCCTGGACCAGGATCCCCGCGACTACGCCGTCATGACCCGGCCCGACCGGCGCGTCTATTTCGCCGGCGACCACACCAGCCACATCGTCGGCTGGCAGGAGGGCGCTGCGTTCTCCGCCATTCGTGCCGTCAACATGATCGGACAGAAGGTTCAGCCTGGAGGGGACATTGCGTAATTTTCGCGCCGCAGCTATTTTCGTCGCGCTAGCCGTTCCTGCTATCGCCGCGATGGCACAAAGCCCCACCCGCATTCCGCTGCCCAACAACTCGCCATTCCCCATCTCGCAGGGCGTGTGGGTCGGCAACACTCTCTATCTCAGCGGCATGCCCGATCCGGACTTCAGCAAAGCTCCCGCGAAGGATACCCGGGCGCAGGCAATCGGTGCCATCCAGGCCATCCAGAAGGCACTCGCCGCGCAAAAGCTGACTCTTGGCGATGTCGTGATGATGCACGTCTATCTCGCCGCGGATCCGGCAACCGGCAAGATGGACTTCGCCGGTTTCATGGGTGGCTATACGCAGTTCTTCGGCACCAAGGACCAGCCCAATAAACCTGCGCGTTCCGCTATGCAGGTCGCGGCGCTCGCTGCTCCTGGGATGCTGGTGGAGATTGAAGTGATCGCTGTAAAACCCTAGCGCACTATTATTGCTGCTGCATCTGCTGAATCTGCAGCAACGGCGAAGCGAGCGGCAGCGGCTCGTGTGCGCGCTCCACCACAATCGACCAGTCCTCCGGCACTGGCATCGTCTCATCGAAAGGCGGCGCCGTCTCGGACGACTCCACATGCACCGCCACGCTCAACTCGCTCTCCGTTTTGCCGCGATAGACGCCGTGCGTCGGCGGAACGTCGGCATAATCGCGTCCCAGCGCCGTACGGATATGGCGATCGTTCGCCACCAGATCGTTCGTCGGATCGAACCCAACCCATCCCAGCCGCGGCAGGAACGCCTCCACCCACGCGTGCGTTGCGCTCGGCGCGCCACGTTCATCCGGCGCATCGTCGCCGGTGCCAATCTCCGGCTCATCGCCATGGCATAGATAGCCGCTCACATACCGGCAGGGAATCCCCACCATCCGCGCCAGCGCGATCATGATGTGCGCAAAATCCTGACACACGCCGCGCCGCGTCCCCAGCGCAACATCGATGGGCGAATCCACGTTCGTGCTCCGGGGCAGATAGTCGAAGGTGTTGTAAACGTTCCGGCTGATTTCGTGCAGCATCGAGAGCGGATCGTCGCGTCGCACAATCTTCCATTCCGCCGCCAGCGCGCGCAGCGCCTCCGTAGGTTCAGCAAAGGTGCTGGGCAGCAGCATCTCCCAGAAGTCCCCCTGCGCCAGCAGCACATCCAGTTCCTGCCAGGCCGCCGTCGCAAGTCTGTTCGGCACCGTCCCCAGCGGCTGCTGTTCCACCAGCGAATGCGCCACGATCACGAGTTGCCGATGGTCGCCCGGAATATCGAAGTGATGCACCTGGTTGGCCAGATGATCGCGATAGGAGAAGACACGGCAGCGCGGGCTCACCGACAGCGAAAACGTCAGGCAGCGCTGGTTGCCGTCGCCACGCGGCTGCATCCGAATTTCCATCGCGCTCTCGCAAACCGGGTGCGCGTAGTCGAAGCGCGTCAAATGCTGGATTGAGTAGTACCTCATATCGCTATCCTCCTAGCTCATCGCCAGCGCCGTCTGGATCGAGTACTGGATATACAGCCGGAACACGCGCTCATGCACCTGGCGGCACTGCCGCAGGATGCTTGACAGATATGCACCCACGTCCTGCGACAGCACGTCTCCGATATCGACGAAACTCAACGAAGCCTGCAAGCGCCCGGAGACGCGGACCAGTTCGTCTGCAACGTGCAGGCCGCTCTTCGCGCCAATCGCCATCAACGCGCTGCGCAGACAGTCCACCGAATAACGCACGGAGTGCGGGAAGTCCGGATTCAGTAACAGGAATTCGGTAATGCGCTCCGGCGTGAAGTCCGCTGTGTACGCATTGCAGTAAGCCTCAAAAGCGCTGCAGCAGCGCAGCAAACCAGCGCCTTCCAGGAATTCGTAACCGCCAATAGGACCAAGTGTCGGCTCAAGGCTCTCGCGATGGTAGACGTCGAGCAGCCGCGTTGTAGCGGCCGCCCGTTCGATATACCGGCCCAGTTGGATGAACTGCCAGCCCTCGCCATGGCTCATCGTAGAGTCGGTCACTCCCTGGAACTGATGCAGGTCATACACCACCGTCGGCAGAAAGCTGGTTAGCGCGTTGTAGGAGTTCACCTCACGTTGCGCTGCGGTCATGTGATGGTAGATCCGGTTCAACTGCTGCCACTGCTCGGAGCTCAGCTCATCGCGCACCTGCCGGGCATTGTCCCGCGCCTCTGCAATGCAGTTCACGATTGCCGCATGGCTCCGCGTGCTGAAGGTCAGGTCGTGTGTCAGCTTATAAAAATCGCCGCTCCATTCGATCTCAGCCGGTTGTCCCAGGCTCGCCAGCACGCGCCTCCAGCGCCGTTCCAGGCTCAGATTCGCCGTCGTGCTGGCCTCGTCCAGCATCAGGCTCATATTCACGTCGATCAGCCGCACCGTATGTTCCGCCCGCTCCAGGTAGCGGCTCATCCAGTACAGCGAGTCTGCAACGCGTGAAAGCATTTGCGATCCTCTTCAGTCGTTCACAACCCACGTATCTTTGCTGCCGCCGCCCTGCGACGAGTTCACCACCAGCGATCCTTCTTTCAGCGCGACCCGTGTCAGCCCGCCCGGCACCACCGTCGCCTTGTCGCCGAACAGGATGTATGGCCGCAGGTCCACATGCCGCGCCTGAATGCCGCCCTCCATCAGGCACGGCGCGCGTGAAAAATCCAGCGTCGGCTGCGCGATGTAGTTGCGCGGATCGGCTTCGATGCGCTGCCGAAACTCCTCGCGCTGCGCTGCCGTGCTCTGCGGCCCAATCAACATGCCGTACCCGCCAGACTCGCCCACTGCCTTCACCACCAGCTTGTCCAGGTTCTCCAACGTGTGCTGGCGATGCACCGGGTTCGTCATCAGGAAGGTCTCGACATTGTTCAGCAGCGGCTCCTCATCCATGTAATAGCGAATGATCTCCGGCACATACGCGTAGACCGCCTTGTCATCCGCGAGGCCAGTGCCAAATGCATTTGCCAGCGTGACATTCCCCGCGCGATACGCGTTGAACAATCCCGCCGCGCCCAGCATGGAGTCCGCGCGAAACGCCAGTGGATCGATGAAGTCGTCATCCACGCGGCGATAGATCACGTCGACGCGTTTCAAGCCCGCAGTGGTGCGCATGTACACCACGTTGTCGTGGATCACCAGGTCGCGCCCTTCCACCAGCTCAATGCCCATCTGGCGCGCGAGATACGTGTGTTCGAAGTACGCGGAGTTGAAGACGCCCGGTGTCAGCACCACGATCGTCGGCTCCGGCCTGCCCTCCGGCGCCAGCGAACGCAGCGTCGCCAGCAGCACCTGCGAGTAGTGCTCGATCGGACGCACATCGTAGGCGCGGAAGAGCTGCGGAAAGATGCGCTTCATCACGCGCCGGCTGGTCAGCATGTAGCTCACGCCGCTCGGCACGCGCAGGTTGTCTTCCAGCACCACGAACTCGCCCGACTGCACACGCAGCAGGTCGGTGCCGCTCACCGCGATGTAGATGTTGCGCGGCACCTGCAGTCCGCGCATCTCCCGGCGGAAGTGCCGGCACGTGTACACCACCTCGCGCGGCACTCTGCCGTCGGCCAGGATGCGCCCGTCGTTGTAGACGTCGTGCAGGAACATGTTCAATGCGGCGATGCGCTGCACCAGCCCGCGTTCAATGTGTGTCCACTCCGCATTGCTGATGACGCGCGGCACCACGTCGTAGGGAAACACCCGCTCGGTGCCCTGTTCCTCGCCGTACACCGTGAAGGTGATGCCCTGCGTCAGGAAGGAAAGGTCCGCCGCCTTCTTGCAGCGTTCAATCTCTTCTTCCGGCATGTTGGCAAACATCTCCAGCAGTCGCCGGTAGTGCGGCCGTATCTCACCTTCGGCAGTAAACATCTCGTCATACGCGCCGCCCAGTTTGTATTTCCGCAGCATGGAGTTGCGGAAGTGCTCCGACTCGCTGAACAGACGGCTCTGGCCGGCCTCGGTCGCTGGACTCATCGAATCTGGACTCATGCCGGCGTCTCCCAGCCTCGGTGACCTCAGCCTCGATCACCTCATCGCTGACTACCAAAAAGTTCTTCAGGTTCGCCGAGCCGAATGCCGTCGTCAGCGCCACATCGGCAGCGTCGCGTCCGGTCGCCATCAGCACGCGGCCGATGCGCGGGTGATTGTGCCGCGCGTCCATCGTCCACCAGCGATTGCCCAGGTACACCTCGAACCACGCGCTGAAGTCCATCGGCGCCGGAGGAATATTCACGCCGAATGTCCCCCAGATAGCCGGTGGCGTAACGCGCCGGAATATTCATTGCGCGGCAGAAGGTGATCGCCAGATGCTGAAAGTCGCGGCACACACCCCGCCGTTCCGTGTAAACATCCAGCGCCGTCTTCGTTGGCCGCGCGAACTGGTAGCCGAACTCGACCTTCCAATTCACCCATCCGCAGATCGCCTGCACCCGCGGCCAGCCCGGCTCAATGCCGCCAAACAGGTCGTGCGCCGCCGGCGAGAGCAGATCCACCTCGCAGTAGCGGCTGGCCAGCAGGAACTGCAGTGTCTCCGTCGGCAATTCGGCCACCGGATGCTCTTCTGCCCCTCGCCCCGCGGCATCCGGCTCCCCACTATCGTTAATCAACGTGGATCCGTGCAGATGCAGCTCGCCCGCCGGCGCCAGCAGACGCGTGCAGAGATTGCCAAAGCTATCGACATACTCCTCTTTGGTCACGCCTGCGTTCGTCTCCAGAACGTCCGGCTCCAGCAGGTCGGGCACGCGCGACGGATGCACGTGGAGCATGGCGACCACAGCCACCTGCTGCGGCGCCTCAAACGCAATGTCGTATCCCAGGCGAATCTTCATCGGCGAAGCTGTGACCTTCCTGTGTGGAGTTCAGCTCGCTTCGAGCGACGCGGGTCGGAGCGGGTATTGCGGTGATCTGATTCGTCGTGTTGAACCGGACTCGACTGGCCGCGACAGCGCCTACAGGGGAATCGCTTAGGATGCCACGAACCTGGGCTTTGTGGCTGCTTTTCTCAGACCTGCCGGTAGCATTTCTCGCCCGCCTGGGAGAGTATGGAGCCCATGACCTATTGCCTCGGCATCATGACTCGGGAAGGCCTCGTCATGGCCTCGGACTCCCGCACCAACGCGGGTTATGACCAGGTCAACGTCTGCCGCAAGATGCACACCTTCGTCCTCCCCGGCGAGCGGGCATTCGTGCTGCTCACCAGCGGCAGCCTCTCGCTCACCCAGTCCACCATCACGCTGATGCAGGATGACTTCCAGCAGGGCAGGGGACTGGCCCAGGCCGATTCCATGTACGCGGCTGCGCGCGCCGTGGGCGATGCCGTGCGCCGCGTCTCCGATCTGGATCGCGCCGCGCTCGAGCGCGACGATTACAACTTCAACATCCATCTGCTGCTCGGCGGCCAGGTCAAAGGCGGACCGCCCGCCCTCTACTGCATCTACCCGCAGGGCAACCCGCTCAGCGCCACCCAGGACTCACCCTATCTGCAGATTGGCGAAGCCAAATACGGCCGCCCCATCCTCGATCGTGGCATCGTCTATGACAAGACGCCGCTGGACGTCGCCGCGCTCTACGCCATGCTCTCCTTCGATGCCACCATCCGCTCCAATGTCACGGTAGGGCCGCCGCTTGAGCTGCTCGTCTACCGCGACGGAGCGCTCGACTTCACGGAGTATCGGCGTTTTGCCGCCGACGATCCCGAGCTTCTCGAACTGCACGCCCGATGGGAGACTGCGCTGCGCCGCGCCGTCGAAGATCTGCCGCGCCTGCACTACACAGCAGCGTCCCGCCGCCGTGCAACAACTGCTCATGGAAACGGCTGCTCGCCCCTGAGCCACCGCGTTCGAAACGTCTTGCCGGTCTTGCGATAGGTTTGCTCGATCAGATCCTTCACCTCCATCGACTCACCCAGCGTCAACGCCAGCAGGGAAGGCCCCGCGCCGCTCAGGCACACGCCCAGCAACTTCGGATGCTCTACCTCCAGCAGGTCGGCAAGCCCCGGCACGATGTTTTTTCGATAGGGCTGGTGCAGCTTGTCCACCATCGCCACTCGCAAACTCTGCGGATGCTCACTCTCCAGCGCACATAACAACAGCGCCAGCCGTTGCATGTTGCTCACCGCATCGCGGAACGGCACCTGCGCCGGCAGCACCTCGCGCGCCCGCGTCGTCGTCAGCGCATAGTCCGGCGTCAGCACCAGCAGCCGTATCGCCGCCGGCCACGGCAAACTGACAGCGGTCACACCGCCATCATCGGTCTGGCAGCTCACCGTCAACCCGCCCAGCAGCGCCGCCGCCACATTGTCCGCATGTCCTTCCAGCGCCGCCGCCACCGCCAGCAATGGCGTTGGCCCCAGCGCCACACCGCTGACCACTTCAAACAGCCGCAACCCCGCCACCGTCGCTGCCGCACTTGATCCCAGGCCGGAGCGCGGCGGAATCTGGCTGCGCACTTCCACATGAATCGATGGCAGCGGACGCGCATACTCCTCGCGCAGTTGCGCATACGCCGCGTGGATCAGGTTCTCGCCCATCGGCTCGCAGCCCACGAACTCAAACGTGACGCCGTCCATTCCCTCGCGCCGCTCCACCAGCAGGCTCAGATAAAGATTCACCGCCACCGCAAGCGTGTCGAAGCCCGGCCCCAGATTCGCAATCGATCCCGGCACATGGATCTCCGCCGGCTCAGCGCCGATCGGCAGGGAATCCATGAGGCGGTCGTCTGGCATCGCTGTCATCCCTCCGCCTCAGTGACCTTCCTGCTGGCCCTGCACTTCGCCGTTCGGTCCCCGCGCTCCATGCTGCTCCAGGATGTACGCCGTGTCCTTCAGACCATGACCGGTCAGCATCGCGACCACCTCTGCATCGCGCTCCACCACGCCCGCCTCGCGCAGCTTCTTCAATCCAGCCAGCGTTGTCGCCGACGCCGGCTCGCATCCAATGCCGTCGCGGCCAATCGCCGCCTTCGCCTCGCCAATCTCCTCATCCGTCACGTCGATCACTCGCGCCGCCCGTCGACTCCACGCCATGCAGCGCCTTCCGCCACGACCGCGGATTGCCAATGCGGATCGCCGTCGCGCGCGTCTCCGGATCGAGCGACTTGCAATACTGCATCCGGATTCTTCGCGCGCTCACGCCACAGCTGCGCAAACGGATTCGCTCCCGCTGCCTGCACCACAATCATCTTCGGCGCACGCTCGATCAGCCCCCAGCGCAGCAGCTCATCGAATGCCTTGCCGAACGAAGCGCTGTTGCCCAGGTTCCCGCCCGGCACCACCAGATACTCCGGCGCGCGCCAGCCGCGCTCCTCCATCACCTCGTACATGCAGGTCTTCTGCCCCTCGATGCGGAACGGGTTCACCGAGTTCAGGAAGTAGACCTCCTCCGGCGGCAGCGCCAGCAGCGTATTCAGCGCATCGTCGAAGCTGCCGTTCGACCTCCACAATCTCCGCGCCGAAATCCAGCGCCTGCGCCAGCTTGTTCATCGATACCTGTCCCGCCGGCAGATACACGCGTCCCACCACGCCGGCGCGCGCCGCATATGCCGCCAGCGACGCCGCCGTGTTTCCCGTGGAAGCGCAGGCCACCACCTTCGCGCCCAGGTACCGCGCCTCCGTCATGCCCGTCGTCATCCCCAGGTCTTTGAAGCAGCCGGTCGGATTCCATCCCAGATGCTTGAAGTGCAGATGCGTCACGCCGGCAAACTCCGCCGCACGCTGCGCGCGCACCATCGGCACATTGCCCTCGCGCAGCGTCACGACGTGCTCGGCTGCGTATTGCGGCAGCGCCTCGCGGAAGCGCCACACGCCGCTCGCATCCACCGCTGCAAACGAGCGCCGCCGCTCCGACCACAGTCGTCTTCAGCGCAGCCGCATCCGCCTTTGGCCGATCGACCACCACCTCCAGCAGCTCGCCGCACTTCGGGCACGCCATCAGTGGCGTGTGCAGATCAAACGTTGCGCCGCACGCGGCGCCAATGCAATGCAGATGCGTCACGCGCGCTTCCTCAGAATCGGCAGGCACAGCGGCGGCTGCGCCAGGAAGTGCAGCTTGCCGATCTCCGCCAGCGCCGCATCCAGCGCCTGCTGGCTGCACGGCTCCAGCGTGATGGCAAACGGCAGCGCCTCACGCGAGTGCCCCGGCAACTGCAGCACCGCATCCACATTGATCGCATACGTCGCCAGCACCTGCGAGATCGCCGCCAGAATCCCCGGCCGGTCGCGCACCAGGTAGCGCGTGTAGTGCGGCATCACGAACTGGCTCGACGCCATCATCTTCTTCAGCACCGGGCTCATCGACTCGGAAGAGGTCGTGCCCAGCCGCGCCAGCGCAATCAGGTCGCTCACCACCGCAACCGCCGTCGGATTGCCGCCCGCGCCATTGCCGGAGAAGGTCGTCTCGCCACCGTAGCGGCCCGTGCTCACGACAATGTTCTGCGCGCCCCACCACGCGCGCATGCGGCAGCGCGCGCTCCACCAGCATCGGCTGCACGGCGATGTGCAGTCCGTCCTCCTGCACCTCTGCATGCGAGATCTGCCGGATGGTGCATCCCAGCTCCGCCGCATAGCGCAAATCCACCGCCGTGATCGGCCGGATCGACCGGCACAGCACCGTCTCCAGATCGACATCCGCGCCCAGCGCCACGCGGCTCAGGATCGTGATCTTCGCGCGTGCATCGTAGCCATCCACATCGGCGCTCGGGTCTGCCTCGGCAAAGCCGGCGCGCTGCGCTTCCAGCAGCGCATCGGCAAACGAGATCCCCGCCTGCTCCATGCGCGTCAGGATGTAGTTGCACGTCCCGTTCAGGATGCCGCTCACCCGCACCAGTTGATCGCCCGCCAGCCCCTCCTGCAACCCGGAGAGCACCGGCACGCCCCCAGCCACCGATGCGCCATAGGCCAGGTGCTGCCGATGCCGGCACGCCAGCTCGCTCAGCTCCACGCCCTCGCGCGGCAATCAGCGCCTTGTTCGCCGTCACCACGGACTTGCCGCTCGCCAGCGCGCGCCGCACCCACGTCCCCGCCGGATCGAGACCGCCCACCAGTTCCACAAACACATCGATGTCCGAGTCCAGCACCTCGTCGATGTCTTCCGTCCAGCGCACGGAGCCGGGCACCCAGTCCACGCGCTTCTCGGCAATGCGCCGGTTCAGAATGTAGGCCAGCTCAAACGACGAAGCGCCGCTGCTCTGCTCGATCAGAATCCGCGCCACGGCGGATCCCACCGTGCCAAAGCCTGCGATCGCCAGTCGCAACCGCTGGTGCCCGTCACTGCCGATCTTCGCCTGCTGCTCCATCGCCCCCATCTCCGCCTGCCTGTCCCCGCCCACACAGAAACGAGCAGAGGCGAGTTTGCCCTCGCCTCCTGGCCCAGTGTGTCGACTTTGTTGTATCAGGGACGGCGCGGCAGACCAACCCGTACCGCGGACGCAGAGAGAGAAGCATGGAGAAATTCAAAACGCGCGACAACCAGCCAGGTCGGCGCGCGTTTCCGTTTTTGTAAAACCGCTGGTTACTGCACCGTCAGCTTGTAGCTCGCCGTGGAAGTTGCCGCTCCCGAGGTCGCAACCACATTGAAGGTGTAATTCCCCGGCGCCGTCTTGGTCCCGCTCGACGAGCCGCCACCGCAGCCTGTCAGGCTGGTCACCGAGACGAAAAGGACGAAGCCCAGGCACAGCAGCAACCGTCGGCCCGCGAGCCACCGGCAGCAGCGTCAGCAGTCCCAGCAACGGCACTCCGCACGCGAGGACTGTCAATGCACGTGAAGTTTCACCATCGCGAGCGCTCGCCATTGCCGTCGCGGCAGTCGAGACGGTCAGCGTCGTGCTCCCGGCAGTAGCGCCGGAAACCGTCACCGATGCCGGACTGAAACTGCACGAAGCATTCGTCGGCAAGCCGGTGCACGAAAAATTCACCGTCCCGCCAAATCCCGCCGCCCCGGCCACGCTCACCTTCGTCGTGACCGATTGGCCCGACGCGACAGTCAGCGAAGTCGAACCGCCGCTGCCCGGTCCCACTATGACCGCCGCATCGACCGTCTGCGTAACCGATCCGCTCGCCGCAGAATTATTCGCATCCCCGCTATATGCCGCGGTAATCGCATGGCTTCCGGCAGTCGAAAAGTTCGCTTTGAAAGTTGCGACGCCCGCAGTCACCGTCCCGGTCCCCAGCGATGTCGTGCCGTCGGAGAAGACGACCGACCCGCTCGGTCCAGCGAACAAGCTGGTAATCGTCGCCGTCAGCGTGACGTCCTCTCCGGTATAGCTGGGATTCGCAGACGATGTCACCGCAACCGTCGGCGTGGCCGGAAGAGTCGTCACATTGATCGTGTTCGAGACCGATGGGGCATACGTGGTATCGCCCGAATAATGTGCGGTCAGTGAATAGGTGCCAGGCGCCAGCAGAGCAGTCACCGTCGCACCGCTCCCTATATTCGGGATAAATACAGCGTTTGCTCCCGCCTGCAGATTGATGTAGATCAGCGCAAAGAATGGATCATCTTCTCCGCCCGGGATGGTCGCCGTAGGCGGCGCGGTCAACAAGGCATACGCAGGGGGCGGGGTCACGGGCGTAACCACACCTGTGAAGAGCGGCGTCCCGGCCGTCAAAGTGCCATCGCCGTTCCCCAGCAGCAGAACCCCGCTGCCCAGCACCACATCGGTCTTCCCATCCGCGTTGACGTCTTCTGTCACCAGCGGCAATAACGCACTACCGATGGCATTAGCGCTTCCAATATTGAAGTTCGCTGGCGCAGCAAACGTGCCATCGCCATTTCCCAGCAGGGTCGCCACGCCGTTGTTAAAGTTGTTTGACTGATAGCTGAAGACTAGGTCCTGCTTGCCATCGTTGTTCAGGTCGGTAAAGGAAGTCGACGCAAATCCGAGATTCGGCACTGTGCTCGCATCGATGGCCTTCGGCGCGCCGAAGCCGGGTCCGCTATTGAGCATGACGTTCAGCTGGTTCCCGGTAGCGGCATTTCCCGTCGGCACAGCATTGCTCTGCGAGAGCACATCGATGCGTCCATCCCCGTTCACGTCCGCGAAGCTCAGTCCAAAGATGTTGTAGAAAATGCTCGACCCTGCGGCGAACGAGGGGGCCAGCGGATACGGTCCCATCGGCGTAAAGTTGCCCCCGCCGGCACTATGGAAGACGGTGAATGCATACTGCACCGTGCCCGGCGCGCTGACTGCAGGCGGCGTATCCACCGCAACGATGTCCATCTTGCCGTCGCCGTCAATATCCACCGCATAGGTCTGGTTATAGCCGGTAGCCAGGGCCGGCAGAACCGCGACGTTCCCAAACGTGCCATCTCCCTTGCCATATGCCACCGTGTTGCCGGCAAGTAGATCCAGGTGTCCATCGCCGTTCACATCCAGCACGGCGAGTGTCTGCCCAAATTGCAGCTGCAGTGGAAGCGCCAGTTGCTGGGGTGCCAGCGGCGTGAAGGATGATGTCTTGGCGCTCTTGGACAGGAAATCCTGCATTAGCGCTTGCCCAGCCGGTCCGGGCGCCTCTCCATACACCAGCAGATCCGGCGCCCCGTCCTCGTTGAAGTCACCCCACACCGCTCCACCGGCAGCTGTCGCTACCGATGCGTCGGGTGTGCCGAAGATCTGCGCAAATGTGGCGCTGCTGAAGCCGCTGTTCGCGCTCAGCGCTGACGGCGATCCCACCGCGGTCGCTCCGTTATAGAGGGTGACCGTTCCGGTGGGGGATGTAAAGGGCGGCTGGACAGATGCTCCCGGCCGCACGTTGACGGCGAAGCCGATCTGCCCCGAAGAGCCGGAGGCTGAAAACAGGTTCGTCTGTGATGGCGTCGTCCCCTGCGCAAGCACCAGGACGGGAAAGAACGTGAGAATCGGCAGAACAGCGGTAACGCGGCAGGAAATCGAACGCATAGGCCCCTCATCCACGACCAGGTTCATGGCCCGGCAGTGTGTATCGCGCAGACGGAGTATACCGACGCGGCCCATGTGTCGACATAAACTTTGTACGGGCGTCAGTTACAACCGTGCCGGACGCAAACAAATGGGGAGGGCCTCAGCCCTCCCCATTTTGTTTCTTGCTTCTTTTCTCGCCCTAGAAGAAGCCCCACAAATACTGGTTGTAAACATCGTGGTGGTACTGCACCTCCGGCACCTTCACGAACGTCCCCAGCAGCCGCGGACAACGGTCCGCCGCGGCCTGCTTCAGGTCCGCATAGCGCGCCTTCACATCCTCACCCAGCAGCTTGGTGGTCCAGGGCGCGTTGCGGAAGTCCTCCAGCGCCGAGTAGATATTGTCCGGCAGATAGCGCTCCGCCTGGCGCAGGTTCGCAATCTTCGAAGTCGTCCCGTCCAGGCCGGTCTTGAAGATCGAGTACAGCACCAGGTACGGATTTGCATCCGGGCTCACCGAACGCACCTCCACCCGCATGCTCTTCTCGTTCCCAATCGGCACGCGGATCATTGACCCACGGTCCGTCGCCGATGCCTTGATCTGGTTCGGCGCCTCAAAATGCGGATCGAGCCGCCGGTACGCATTCACGCTGGCATTCAACAGCAGGCACAGGTCGTTGCCGTGAGTCAGGATCTTGTCCACGAAGCCCCATCCAAAGGCGCTCAACTTCTCCTGTCCCTTCGGATCCCACATCAGGTTCTTTTTGCCTTTGCTCACTGAGATGTTCGTGTGCATGCCGCTGCCGTTCACGCCCACCACCGGCTTGGGCAGGAAGCTCGCCGTCAGCCCCATCTTGGTCGCTACCTGCCGGCAGATCAGCTTGTAGAGCTGGATCTGGTCCGCCGCCCCAACCGCGTCGCCATAGCTGTAGTTGATCTCGAACTGCGACGGCGCCACCTCAGGATGGTCCTTCTCGTTCTCGAAGCCCAGTGCGCGCTGCACCTCGGCTGCGGTATCGATAAACGTGCGCAGCGGATCACCGGGCAGCGAATGATAGTAGCCGCCGGTGTTCACGTAGTCGAAGCGCTGCTTCTGGTAGAAGTGCTGCTCCGCATCCACGCCCTGGAACAGGAAGCCCTCAATCTCGTTCGCGGCGTTCAGCGTGTAGCCGTCCGTCTCGAACTTCTTGTCTGCAAACTTCTTCAGCACGCCGCGGACATCGCCGGAGTAGGGTTCGCCGCCCTTGTCGATCACGTCCGCGAACACCAGCACCTTGCCGCCGCCGAAGTAGTCTTCCGGCACCCAGTAGAACGAGCCCCAGTCCAGGAAGAGCCGCAGATCGCTCTCGCGCTGCGCCGTAAATCCGCGGATCGACGATCCGTCGAACGTAAGGTTGTCCCAGCTCTTGATCAGAAACTTCTTGTCGTAATCCAGCATGTGCAGGCGGCCTTCCAGGTCGCTGAACATCACTGTCACTGCCTTGATGCGCTTCTCGTCCGTCAGGTACTTCAGCCGCTCTTCGCGAATCGTGTCGGCCGCCACACGCTCCCGCCGCTGGTCTTTGGCCTTCAGATTCAGCTCTTCCAGCTCTTCATAGGGAAGGGCAAGAAAATTCCGCTGTTCGTTTGACATTCCTCTCCTCTGACAATGGGGTGGGGTGCATGGTCCAATGCAGCGGCAACGTGGGCGCTTACTCCTCAGCATAAATGTAGGCTGCCGAACACCCAAATGCTTTCGACTCGTCCCATCCGCTGCGCCCAGGCCGTTTGCAACTGCTTTAGGGCATGCTGGCCGTCGCACGGTGTGGAATAATCCGCTTACTCCCTGCCGTGCGTCCGTCGTTCGTGCATCGAAGTCATCCGGTATGCGAAATCGTCCCGCCCGCTGTCGCGGCCTTCTCGCCCTCGCGCTCGTCCTGTTGCTCGTGGTGCCCCCGCAGCCGGCGCGCGCCTACTCCGTCCTCTCGCACGAGCAGGTAGTCGATCTCGCCTGGAAAACCCACATCATCCCGCTGCTCCAGCCGCCGCTATCCCGGCATCACGCACGAGCAGATCCGCGAAGCGCACGCCTATGCCTACGGCGGCGCCATCATCCAGGACATTGGCTACTACCCCTTCGGCAGCAAGC
The DNA here is from genome assembly GCA_963750845.1 of uncultured Acidobacteriaceae bacterium. GTDB lineage: Bacteria > Acidobacteriota > Terriglobia > Terriglobales > Acidobacteriaceae > KBS-83. The sequence goes on along the minus strand of CAVVSP010000023.1, from coordinate 106,111 downwards.
TGCTCTCCGACATGGCGCACTACGTCCGCTCCGGCGACTTCGTCTCCAACCTCATTCGCGAGGCCCAGAATCCGGACGAGTACGCCTTCGCCCTCGGCGCCCTCGCACACTACACCTCGGACACTCTCGGCCACCCGGCCATCAATCGCGCCACGGCCAGCGAATATCCCAGGCTCCGCCGCCGCTATGGCCCCGTCGTCACCTACGACGACGACCCGGAAGCCCATCTGCAGACCGAGTTTGGCTTCGACGTCCTCGAAGTGGTGCAGCAGCGCTACGCCCCCGAGGCCTTCCATGACTTCATTGGCTTTCAGGTGGCCAAACCCGTCCTTGAGCGCGCTTTCCTCGACACCTACGGCGTCCCCCTGAATCAGGTGCTCACCAAGGAAGACCTCGCCATCGGCACCTATCGCAGGACGGTCAGCACGCTTCTGCCGAAGATGACGCAGGTCGCCATTACCGACTATGGCGACAAGATGAAGCAGGCCGATCCCACCTTCGTGCCCAAGAAGCTGACCTACCGGCTCAGCAAGGCCGACTACCAGAAGCGCTTCGGCAACAGCTACCGGCGTCCCGGCGTCGGCGCCCGCGTTCTCGCCTTCCTGCTCAAGCTCATTCCCAAAATCGGGCCGCTGAAAGACCTCTCCCTGCGCGTGCCCAGCGCCGACACCCAGAAGACCTTTCTCTCCGGCATGGACAACGTGGTCGATCAGTATCACCACTATCTCGATACTCTGCGCGCGGAGCCTGCCGACCAGCCATCGCTCAAGCTCGCCTCGCTGGATCTCGATACCGGCAAGCCCACCGCCCCCGCCGAGTACGCGCTCGCCGACCAGACCTACGCCCGCTACCTGGCTCTGCTGGTCAAACCGCGCCCGCCCGCGCCTCCGCCCGCCCCATCCGCACCCTGGCCCGGTCCCGAACCCAGCTCTGAACCGGCCGCCCAACCTCAAAGCGCTCAACCGCAGGGCGCCAAGCCTCCTGCCCCCAAACCCGCACTCCCGCCTCAGCCCGCACCCGCAGTTCCGACCCAGCCCAACGCGCAGCCGCAAGATCAAAAGCCCAGCCTGCAACCCATCGATCCAGCCATCCGCGCCGACGTCGAGCACTACTTCGTCCACTCCGCCCGCGGCGAACTCCTGCTCAAGAAAAAGCAATGGAAAGACCTGCCAAAGAACCTCCAAACCCTCCGCCAACTCCCCCAGGCCCCACCCGCCGCCAGAGCCGCCCTCGCTCCCCAGCCCTGAGCGAATCTCGCTGGCTATCCTCTAGCGATTGCGGTGCCCAAATGCGGCCTGCTCGATTGAACTCCGAAGCTTTCTATAATCACGGAATGAAAATCTCAGCGCGCAATCAATTGCGAGGGACGGTTGAAACGGTGAGCCTCGGTGTCGTCACCGCAAAGGTAGGCGTTCGAGTCGGTGACAACTTGATCGAAAGCGTTATCACTCGACAGAGCGTGGAAGAGCTGAACATCAAGGTCGGTCAGCAGGTCACCGCCGTTATCAAGTCAACCGAAGTCATGCTGATGGTCGAATAGATCGGGGCGCCGGCAGCGAATCGGCCGCATACAATAAACAGGTGGCCACCCTCGCCAATCCCGTCACGGATGCCATAGCCGCGAAGATCCACGCCGGCCAGCGCATCACGCCCGCCGATGCCCGCCACCTCTGGCAACACGCCACGCGACGCCGAACTCCGCGACCTCGCCTCCAAGGTCCGCGCCCGCTTCCATCCCGCCGGCCGCGCCACCTACATGGTGATGCGCATCATCAACTACACCAACGTCTGCGTCGCCCAGTGCGACTACTGCGCCTTCTACAAACTTCCCGGACAGGAAGGCGGCTACGTCCTCTCTCGCGAAGCGGTGTTTGCGAAATTAGACGAGCTGCTCGCCCTCGGCGGCGATCTCGCCGCATTCAACGGCGGCTTCAACCCGCATCTTCCCGCTCGACTACTACTGCGACCTCTTCTCCGCCATTCGTCACCGCTACGGCGACACACTGGAGTTCTACGCGCTCACCATCGCGGAATTCCTCTACCTCGCCGACCACGCGAAGCTGACGTACGCCGAGGCCGCCGCGCGCTTCAAAGCCGCAGGCGTGCGCTGGATCACCGGCGGCGGCTCCGAAATCCTCACCGAAGACTTCCGCAGCCGCCACTCCAAATTCAAATACACCGTCCGCCGAATACTTCGCCGCCCAGCGCGCCATCCTCGAAGCCGGCCTCAAAACCACCGCCACCATGGTCATCGGCTTCGACGAATCGCTCGACGAGCGCATCGAGCACCTCGAGCGCACCCGCGCCTTTCAGGACGAAGTCAGCGTCGCTCGGCGGCGGCCTGCAAAGCTTCCTCTGCTGGACCTTCAAACCGTATTTCACGCAACTCGGCGGAATCGAAATCACGACGCAGGAGTACCTGCGCCACCTCGCGCTCTCCCGCATTTACCTCGACAACATCCCGCGCATCCGCACTTCGGTCCTTACGCAAAACCAGGGCGCGCTCGAAGGCCTCCGCTACGGCGCAGACGACTTCGATCTCCCCATCGAAGACGAAGTAACGCAAAAGGCCGGCGCCACCATCTCCCTCGACTTCGAGCGCCTCCTGGACCACGCTCGCGCGTTAGGCTTCACGCCGGAGTATCGGCACGTCACGCCCGCTTAAGTGGCAGCTGCTATCGGAGGATTGCGCCGCAGTCGCATGGTCCACGTGCCCAGTGCGATGAGTGCCGCAAGCGGAGGCAGCACAAGCAGGTAACCCGCAACAACATCGAACCAAGTGAAGCGGTAGCGGGAGTACACCGTGTAAATCGGTTCTAGATGCAGCGAAACGCCAAGGCGCAAAGCATCGCTCTTTAGTGCGGGAAGATCAGGCTCGGCTGTTCGCTTTCGCGTGTGGGTATCGATGACGAAATATGAATCAACCGTATCGGTTTTGCTGCTGGAATGCTCGAACCAGTGGGTGTCTACGGCGCCGAGCAGGTAGGGTCCAGATACCTGAAGAAGCCGCACGCCGTTTAGGCCACTTCCACTACCTGCGACCTCGATTGCTTCCCTGATCAGTCACGTCAACAAATGAGATCTGATAACCATTCGGCAGCGGTGTACCAACTGTCACCGGTGCCAATGTCACGGTGCAGCAGGCCCACATTCACGACAGCTTGACCGGCGAAGACAAGTCCCGCCCAGATCAGGCAGGCAAAGGGCAGCAAGCGAGCCGCACGAATAGCGGGCAAGCGAGGCTCGCCCAGTTCTCGCGTGAGCAATGAAGTAAGGGCTCCGAGGATTGCACCACCGATCGCGGCAAGAACCGCTCCCACCACGAGCCAGAACACCAGTACGAACCCGAGTCCCATAGCGGTGTCAGCCTAGCATTGCTCCATAAGAAATCACCAAGTGCCTCTGGCGTCAGGCGTTTGTCGCTGCGATACTGGCGCCTTCAACCATGCCCACCCGCCGAACCATCCTCAGCCAGCCTCGCCCTCACCACCGGAGCCGCGCTCACCCGCAAGCTCCCGCGCGCTCGATCGCACCGACGCCGCCATCGCACGCGACCCCATGCGTCCGCAATACCACCTGCTCCCCGCCCATGGCTGGATGAACGATCCCTGCGGCCCCATCTACTGGAAGGGCCGCTACCACATGTTCCTGCAGTACAACGACGAGCCGGTCTCCGCGGTAAAGCTCTGGGCCCACGCCACCTCGCCGGACATGGTCCATTGGCATCGCGAGCCCGTCGCGCTCGCACCCACCCCCGGCGGTCCCGACGCCGACGGCTGCTGGACCGGCACCGCCGCCATCGTCGATGGCAAACCCACCTTCCTCTACACCGGCGTCGTCAACTCCACGCCGGAGCAGGCCACGCTCGCCGATGCCAACCCGCCGCTGCGCGAGTCCGTCTGCATGGCGGTCGCCGAGGACGATGCGCTGCTCCACTGGCGCAAGCTGCCGCAGCCCGTCATCGCCGACGCCTCCCGCCGGGATGAAGGTCGTCGGCTTTCGCGATCCCCTGGCGCCTCTGCGCGCACGATGAGACGATCACTGGTATCTCATCGTCGCCTCCGGCGAGCGTGGCGCCGGTGGCCGCGTCCTCCTCTATCGCTCCACCGACTTTCGCCACTGGGAGTACCTGCACCCCATGGCGCAGGGCAAGCCGAACGGCAAGCAGGGCACCGATCCCGTCGACAGCGGCGAAATGTGGGAGTGCCCCGACTTCTTCCCGCTCGACGGCAAACACGTCCTCATCCACTCCACCGAGCGCCGCACCCTCTGGCAGATCGGCACCCTCGACCCCGCGACCATGCTCTTTCACGCAGAAAATGAAGGCCTGCTCGATCACGGCGCCTACTACGCGCCCAAATCCCAGCTCGACGCCCACGGCAACCGCATCCTCTGGGGCTGGATCACCGAGACGCGCCCGCAAGCCGAATACGCCGCCGCCGGCTGGTCCGGCATGATGTCCCTGCCGCGCCGGCTCTCCATAGCTAACGGCCAGCTCGTCATGGAGCCAGCGCCGGAGGTCGCATCCTTCGCACCGTCAGCCCGCACCGGCGCCGCGGTGAAGCGCCTGCCCTCCGCTGCGCAGGAAATTCGCCTGACCCTCGAGCCCGCAATCCGAGCCTCCTCATTCGAGCAGTCTTTCGTCGACGATCAGGGCGCCGCCATCCTCCTGCCGCGACCGATCCGCAACATCTCGTCCGGCACCGTCGCGCATCGGCGATAAGGAAATCACCGGCATCGACCCCGGCCGCTCGACCTCCACATCTTCCTCGACCACTCCGTCGCCGAAATCTTCATCAACCACCGCCACGCCGTCACCCGCCGCTACTACACACGCACCCCATGGAGCCGGCCGTCGCCATCACCCTCGGCGGCAACTGGCACCTCACCCAGCAACAGGCCTGGTCGCTCAAGAGCATCTGGTAAAGGCTCTCTTGAAGATCACTCCCGGATTGGTGGCAGGCGATGACCTCCGGACGACGATCTTCGCAAATCGTGCCAGTTTTTCATCTGAGTCCGCTACACTGGAAATAGAGCCATTCCCCGGCAGCGCAAATATGCAGCGCACCTCGCATTTGCGCGCTCCTAAGCGGAATGGAATGAAGAATTTACCGTAAGCTCTTTGGAAAGACGAATTTAGCCCTCGGGAGAGGGTCTAAGTGCCTGTATCGCAATAGCTTACAAGCCAGCCTCCCGCGACGGGAGGGGGGAGGGCTCCCCCTCCGAGTCCCAAAAAGAAACGCAGCAAGGAAGAGAGAACCGCACCATCGTGTCCAGCACCATCCGCAACATCGCCATCATCGCCCACGTCGACCACGGCAAGACCACCCTGGTCGACGCCATGCTCCGCCAGGCCGGCACCTTCCGCGCCAACGAGACCGTCGTCGAGCGCGTCATGGACTCGAACGAGCTCGAAAAGGAACGCGGCATCACCATCCTGGCCAAGAACACGGCCATCCACTTCAAGGACTCCAAGATCAACATCGTCGACACCCCCGGCCACGCCGACTTCGGCGGCGAAGTCGAGCGCGCCCTCAAGATGGTCGATGGCGTCATGCTGCTGGTCGACGCCTCCGAAGGTCCGCTGCCCCAGACCCGCTACGTGCTCTCCAAGGCCCTCGAAGCCAAGCTGCCGCCGATCCTGGTCATCAACAAGATCGACCGCCCCGACGCCCGCGCGCAGGAAGTCCTGAACGAGGTCTACGACCTCTTCATCGACCTCGACGCGGAAGAAGACCAGCTCGACTTCCCGGTCCTCTACACCAACGCGAAGCAGGGCACCGCGTCGCTCTCGCTCGACACCCCGGGCACCGACCTCCAGCCGCTCTTCGAGACCATCCTCAACTCGCTGAAGCCCGCTCCCGGCGACGCCGAAGGGACCGCTCCAGATCCAGGTCACCAACCTCGACTACTCCGACTACCTCGGCCGCCTCGGCATCGCGCGCGTCTTCAACGGCACGCTCAAGACCGGCGATGAGATCAACATCTCCAAGCGCGACGGCTCGCTGCAGAAGACCAAGATCACCAAGCTCTTCTCCTTTGAAGGACTCAAGCGCACCGACATCACCGAGACCGTGGTCGGCGACATCGTCGCCATCGCCGGCGTCAACGGCATCACCATCGGCGAGACCATCGTCGACCTCGAGAACCCGCAGCCGCTGCCGCCGATCATCATCGACGAGCCGACCATCGCGATCCAGTTCTCGGTCAACAACTCGCCCACGGCCGGCCGCGAAGGCCAGTACGTCACCAGCCGCAACCTGCGCGAGCGCCTCGACAAAGAGCTGCTCACCAACGTCTCCATCCGCGTCGAAGACACCGGCTCGCCGGACAGCTTCAAGGTTCTCGGCCGCGGCGAATTGCAGCTCGCCATCCTCATCGAGATGATGCGCCGCGAAGGCTACGAGCTCATGGTCGGCCGGCCCGAGATCGTCACCCGCGTCGTCGACGGCAAGACCATGGAGCCGGTCGAGCACCTCACTATCGATATCCCGGAGAACTTCGTCGGCACCGTCATCGAACGCCTCGGACCGCGCAAGGGCGAGATGGTGAAGATGACCAACCACGGCTCCGGTCGCGTGCGCATGGAGTTCCGCGTACCCTCGCGCGGCCTCATCGGCCTGCGCTCCGAAATGCTCACCGAGACGCGCGGCACCATCGTGATGAATGCGCTCTTTGACGGTTACATTCAGTACCAGGGCGAGATTCCGCAGCGGCCCACCGGCGCGCTCATCGCCGACCGCGCCGGCACCACCACCGCCTACGCGCTCGACGGTCTGCAGGATCGCGGTGTGTTGCTGGTGAACCCCGGCATCGAGGTCTACGAAGGCATGGTTGTCGGCGAACACTCGCGCGACAACGATCTCGATGTGAACGCGGTACGCGAGAAGAAGCTCACCAACATGCGCGCATCGAGCGCGGATGAGGCGATCCGTCTCGTGCCGGTTAAGGCGCTCAACCTCGAACAGGCCATCGAGTTCATTGCGGAAGATGAGCTGGTCGAGGTCACGCCGAAGTCGCTCCGCCTGCGCAAGAAGATCCTTCAGGCAAACCGTCGGCCAAAGCGCAATGCGCAGCCCGTAGCGTGACAGGCGGCGCTTTGCTCAGCGTGTAAGCTTGAGTGTTAGGAGCGGCCAGTCCGGTCGCTCCTTGGATTTTTTGCAGGTAGTGAATGCCGAACCAGGGAAACCTCTTCAGCACGAGCAACGAGACGACGACTGCTGTCGAGTCCGTACCGCCGCAGCAGCAGCGGCAGATTCCGAAGTGGGTCCTGGTCCTTGAAATCACCCTGTTCGTTATCCTTCGCCTGTACGTTGGTGCGCTGGTTGTCCTGCTGCCGTGGCGAAGCATCTGGACCACGAATGCGTGGATCAACAACTGGCCCGTGGTGGCCGGCTTCATCGCACAGGGCTGGGTGCGCGGTCTCGTCTCCGGCCTCGGCCTGCTGAATATCTGGATCGCGTTCAGCGTCTTGTTTCGCCGCAAACGCAGCTACTGATTTCCTCTATGTCCGATCAAATACCGAATCCGCTTCAGTCCGCATCGCTGGCTTACGAGAACCCTGCCTTCCTGAACAGTCCGGATGGCCGCCTGATCCGCATCATGGCGGAATATGTCGAGCCGCTCGCCCGCTTCCGCCGCGAGCGTATCCGCGATACCGTTGTCTTCTTCGGCTCGGCCCGCTTCCACGCGCTCGACGCAGCGAACCGCGAGCTCGAACTGCTGGCGCGTCCCTACAGCAGTCGAGCGGGCGCCGCATCACGAGCAGCCGGCGAAGGGCGCAGAGCTCGACGATTGCAGCCTCACGAGCTGAAGTGCCGCCGCGCTGAGGCGGCCGTAGAGATGGCCCGCTACTACGAAGACGCGCGCAAACTGGCCGCTATGCTCACCGAGTGGTCCATGACCCTGAAAGGCCGGCAGCGCCGCTTCGTCGTCACCTCCGGCGGAGGCCCGGGCATCATGGAAGCCGCCAACCGCGGCGCATACGAGGCCGGTGGCCCGACCGTCGGACTCAACATCAAGCTGCCATTCGAGCAGGCGCCCAACCCCTACATCACGCCGGCGCTCAACTTCGAGTTCCACTATTTCTTCATGCGCAAGTACTGGTTCGCCTATCTTGCAAAGGCACTGGTGGTCTTCCCCGGAGGCTTTGGCACACTCGACGAGGCGTTCGAAATCCTCACACTGGAGCAGACCGAGAAGCTGGCGAAGAAGATCACGGTCATCATCTATGGCTCGGAGTACTGGAAGTCGGTAATCAACCTCGACGTACTGGTGGAGAAGGGAACGATAGCGCCTGGAGATCTGGATCTATTCCACTTTGCCGACACGCCGGAAGAGGCCTTTACGCTGTTGAAGCAGGGACTTACGACAAACCATCTGGAACCGGAAAGCCGCCGTGCCGCGCAGGCCGATACAACTAAGGCACCAGATGCCGGGGGCGACTTAGTGCCCGACATAGCAAAAACCCGCTAACTGCTGCGGCAAAGTCCCGTAACTAATACGGTTCCTTTCCAATCTGGAACCGTGGTTTGCACGAAAGTTACGGCATCTTCTTGTCTCCGTAATGCCACTTTCATAGGTCCGTTCTCATACTGAGCATGCAAGGTGTGAGGAGGGTGGCCATGAAGGGATCGCAGATCTCTTACCTATGGAGGGACCCTGATGCCGCGCGCAACTCCAGCACCGGTGTCTCGCTGCATAGCCACACCAACCGTTCCAAAGAGACGCTCGATTTCGTCGTCAAGATCATCTCAAGCGACGGTGTGTGGGGTCATCTCTTCCGGTGGCTCGAAGAAATCCATTCGAAGCACGCAGTTGTAAAGCTGGACTACCAGCGCGCCTACTGGACGCCTCCGCTCACGCCCCGCCTGGCCTTTGACCTGGAACGCCGTCAGATCGAAAACAAGCTGCAGCGCTCCGCACTGGTCTCCATTACCGATCACGACAATATTGAAGCACCGCAGTTGCTGCGCACGGTCGCCAGTGCTCGACACATCCCGGTCTCCGTGGAGTGGACAACTCCGTTCGGCGGCGATCAGTCCTTCCATCTCGGCATCCACAACCTGCCCAGTGCGCAGGGTGCGCAATGGATGCGGACGTTCCGGGAGTTCACCGCCAATCCGTCGAACGCGCGGCTCACCGAGCTGCTGAGTGCACTTCATGCCCTGCCGAATGTCCTGACCGTCTTCAACCATCCGATGTGGGATCTCTACGAGATCGGTTCCGCTCGTCACGCATTGCGCGTGGAGGAGTTTATGCAGCAGAACGGCGACTTCATCCACGCAATGGAGCTGAACGGCCTGCGCCACTGGAACGAGAACCGGGTGGTTCGTGCGCTGGCTGGGCGCTGGAGCAAGCTGCTCATCTCCGGCGGAGATCGTCACGGATTGGAACCAAACGGCAACGTCAACCTGACCCACGCAACCTCCTTCAACGAGTTCGTGCATGAAATACGCAACGAGGGACGCAGTCACGTGCTCTTCATGCCGCAGTATGCGCAGCCGTGGAAGCATCGCATCATGCAGTCCACACTGGACGCAGTGCGCGACTACCCGGACTTTCCCGAAGGGTCCCGCCGCTGGGACGAGCGCGTCTATCATCCGGATGCGCAGGGCATGCCGCAGGCTGTGAGCGCGCTATGGCCCACCGGCCACGCGCCGCTGATGCTTCGGCTGAGCATTCAGTTCGTCCGCCTGATGGGCCGTGCGCCGTTCAGTGGCAGCTTGCGGCTGGCCTGGAACGAATCGCGGCAATTACACTTCGCTCTCGGCGAAGGAGAGGCTGTCTAATAGCTTTTCCGCATTCGCCACGCGCCGCATACACTCGCGCTATGCCCGCGGCCCCTCACGGTCCCTCGCTCTCAGCTCCTCCCAGGGTCGCCTACTTCCCGGACGCCTTCCACGAGATCAACGGGGTGGCGCACACCAGCCGGCACTTTGAGGCCTTCGCGCGCCGTCGCAGTCTGCCTTTTCTCTGCGTCCGTGCAGGCCCGGCGGATCGTGCCCGAAAGGATGGTCCGGTACGCATGCTTGAGCTGCCGCGCGGCGCATTCTCCTTTCCTGTCGAGAAGGACCTGCGTTTCGACCTTGCTTACTGGCGGCACCTGCCCCGTATCCTTGCAGACACGCGGCGCTTCCGTCCGGAGATCATCCACATCACCGGACCTACGGAGCTGGGCTTTCTAGGCGCCTGGATCGCCCGTCGCCTACGCGTGCCACTGGTTGCGTCATGGCACACCAATGTGCACGAATATGCTGCCACGCGTTCCGCATGGTTCACGCGTCTCTTCGGCCAACGTGGCCCGCGTGTCTCTGGGCATATCGAATCTTCGACGCTCTGGGCTACGGCGCTCTATTACAAGCAGGCGCGCATGCTCTTCGCGCCGAATACGGAGCTTTGTGCATTGCTTCAGCGCGCGACCGGGCGGCCGTGCCACTTAATGACGCGCGGCGTGGACACGGAGGCATTTTCTCCCGCATATCGCAAGCGCGACGCGGGCGATGCTGATTTTGTGCTGGGTTTCGTCGGGCGTCTCTCGGTGGAGAAGAACGTCGCACTACTGGTGACGATTGAACAGCAGCTCCGCCGGCAGGACGCAGGCAACTTCCGCTTTCTCATCGTGGGACATGGCGGGGAAGAAGCCTGGCTCCGCGCCCGTCTGAGCCGTGCAGAGTTCACCGGAGTGCTCCGCGGCGCGGATCTCGCTCGCGCCTACGCCAACATGGATGCCTTCGTCTTTCCCTCGCACACCGACACTTTTGGAAATGTTGTGCTGGAGGCATTGGCTTCCGGTGTTCCGGCAATCGTCACGCCGGATGGCGGTCCGGCCCGCATCGTACGCGATGGCGATACAGGCTTCATTCGGGCTGACGAAGGCTTTACAACCGCGATCGCGAGACTTGCGAGCGATGCCGTAGCACATGCGGCCATGCGCGGGCGCGCACGTCAGTATGCGCTGTCCGCCTCCTGGGATGCGGTCTTCGAGAGCGTCTATGCGCAATACGCGACGTTGCTCGCCGGCAATGCCAACGGCGCAGCCCGCTGAGCGGCAGACCGCTGTTGTATCAGCCCAAGCTGGGTGGTCGTATCGCAGCGGGGTAGCTCGCCATTGGAGCTACCATATAGCCACGCCGCAGCGGTGGCGTGCATCCAATATCGTTCTATGCTTCCCTCGTGCTTCATAGCGCAACGCGTGATAGGCTCGGGGCGTCTGGGCAGTCCATGATCTACGATCGGTGATTCGTTTCCAGGAGACACGATGCATCGGCGGCTTGCAGTTACGCTTTGGTTACAAACTTGTTGTCGCGCCTGCCGGATGCGCAGGTTGGCGAACCACGTTCGGTGTGCGCCGAGGTCTGCATGAGCGACCGAAAGAGCATCGTGGGTCTCGGCGAGTTGCTGTGGGACATCCTTCCTGCAGGGCCGCAGCTTGGAGGAGCCGCATCGAACTTCGCGGTCATGGCGGCGCGTCTGGGCAACAACAGTGCGATAGCCACCCGCATCGGCACGGACCCGCTCGGGCGCGAGGCCATGGCATTCCTCAAAACCACGCCGCTGGACACCCGATATATCCAGGAGGATTTCAGCCGCGTCACCGGCACAGTAACCGTGGCGCTGGAACAGGGTGAGCCGCGTTACATCATTCACGAGCCCGTCGCCTGGGATTTTCTGGAATTCACCCCGCATTGGCTCGCTCTTGCTGAGCAAGCCGACGCCGTGTGTTTTGGGACCTTGGCGCAGCGGTCGCCGGCATCGCGCCGCACCATCGAGAGCTTCCTGCATGAGACGCGCCCCGAGTGCGTCCGCATCTTCGACGTCAATCTCCGCTCGCCCTTCTTCACTCCGGAGATCGTCGAGCAATCACTCGAACTGGCAACCATCTTCAAATTGAACGCGGATGAGATGCCCCAGGTGCTCGCGTTGCTGGGCTTTCCGGATTCAGAGGGAACCACCCCGGACTTCCTGCTCAACGGCGCGCGCCAGATCATCGACCAGTTTCCCGTGCAACTTGTCGCCATCACGCTGGGAGCGCAGGGCAGTTTGCTGATCACGCGTAAGGAAGTCGATCGCCATCCCGGCTATCCGGCGAAGATCGTGGATGCCGTCGGCGCCGGCGACGCATTCACGGCTGCACTGACGCACTACTATCTGCGCGGCGCAGCATTGTCACAACTCAACGCCGCCGGCAACCGCTGGGGTGCCTGGGTCGCATCACGGGCCGGCGCCATGCCGGACCTTCCAGAGTCGGAACGCGACGCTATGACGCATCAGATCTCTCTGTCGCGCTGATCCCGGGCGTTTACGGGCCACGAGCCCAGCATGTATCGTCGGCTGTGTATGGCGGCTCCTATTTCGCCCGCGGAGCGGCACGCGCTGGGTCAGGCGCGCCGAAAACAACTGCGTCGGCAGGACCACGCGCAGTGGCGCCCACCGGCCAGTCGCCCCTCGCCTGTCGCCATCATCGCTCGCTCCATGCGAGGGCGCGTCTCGTCACTGGTTGCGTTGAAGTACGAGCGCATGCTCGCTCTCGCCCTTCGGCTTCTTCCGGGGCGCCGTACCGGTCATGGCTGCAGACCTGGCCGCGCTGCCCAACACCGGCATTATCTCGCAGATCTGCGGTGACGCCCATGTCCGCAACCTTGGTGCTTACGCCGCACCGGATGGACGTCTCATCTTCGACATCAACGATTTCGATGAGACCTGCGCCGCGCCTTTCGAATGGGACCTGAAACGCATGGCCGCCAGCCTCGTGCTCGCGGGACGTGAAAACGGGCAGAAGTCATCGGCCTGTCGCGACGCTGTTCATATCTTCGCTGTGAATTATCGCCGGCTTGCCGCAATGCTTGCGCGTACCCCGGTGGTGGAGCTTGCGCGCTATCAGGTGCATCGCCTGGAGCGGGTCACCCCCGTATCCGAAGCGCTGCAGAAAGCAGAACGCGAAACCCCGCTCAGCACGCTCGGGCGATTCACGGAGGGCGTCAAGACCGGCAAAACAGCACATCGCTCGGCGCCGCTTCAAGAAAGAGCCGCCACTGCTGACCCCGTTGCCGCTGGCCCAATCTCGTGCCGTGCTGGCGAGCTTTGCAGCCTATCGCAACAGCCTCTTGCCGGAGCGTCGGCATTTCCTCGATCAATATGTACCGGTTGACGTCGCGTTCAAGGTGGTGGGCACGGGCAGCGTGGGCTTGCGCGATTATCTCGTCTATCTGGAAGGCAACGGCGAAAACGACCCTCTCTTCCTGCAGATAAAGGAAGAGCCCGGTTCGGCGTATGCGCCCTACCTTGCGACGCAAGGTGCGGAACCGCGCGCCGCCGCGCATCAGGGCCAGCGTGCTGCTGAAGGCCAGCGCGCCATGCAGTGGCAGTCCGATCCGTTTCTCGGCTGGACAACCATTGCAAATCGCGACTACCTCGTCCGTCAGCTCAATGACCATAAGGCATCCGTCAATCCCGAGGAGCTGAAGGGCGGCGGCCTCGCGGAATATGCCGCGGTCTGCGGCGAGCTGCTGGCCCGCGGTCATGCGCGCTCCGGCGATGTGCACCTCGTTACTGGATATCTCGGAGCGGGGAGCAAGCAGGATAAGTTTGACCACGCGCTTGCCGCGTTTGCCGAAGCATATGCGGACCAGACGGAGGCCGACTGGCACGCATTGGTGACTTCGCGGAAGCACGCCTCGACCAGGCCGAAGACAGCAGCCCCGCCCGCCACAAAATGAGAAAATAGCAGCAGCATGCTGCAACTCACCTCCGCCGGAAGGCGCTTTGGGCCACGGATACTCTTCGAAGGGGCAAACTGGCTCATCACGCCGGGAGAACGCACTGCGCTGGTCGGCGCGAACGGCACCGGAAAATCGACCATCCTGAAGACTCTCGCCGGACTCGAGTCGCTCGACTACGGCACGCTGGAGCGCGCCCGCAGCGCCACCATCGGCTATCTGCCGCAGGATGGTCTCGCTCTCTCTGGCCGCAGCGTCTTCGAGGAATGCCTCTCCGTCTTCGACGAACTCCGCGCCATCGAGCAGGAACTCGAGTTGCTTTCGACCAGTCTGGCCGAGCTCGATCCTGCGTCTTCCGCTTATGAGGCAGCCGCGGATCGCTTCTCTCAGCTCGATTCACGCTTCCGTGCCCACAGTGGCTACGCGCTGGATGCGCAGGTGGGTGCGGTTCTGGATGGCCTTGGCTTCAGCAAGACTGACTGGATGCGCCAGACGCAGGAGTTTTCCGGCGGCTGGCAGATGCGGATCGCGCTCGCGAAGCTGCTGCTGGCAAAGCCAAGCCTGCTGCTGCTTGACGAGCCGACCAATCATCTCGATCTGGAGACGCGCAACTGGCTCGAGAACTACCTCCGCAGCTATCCCAACGGCTACATCCTCATTTCGCACGACCGTTATTTCCTCGACGTCACTGTGACCAAGATCGTCGAGATATGGAACAAGGCGCTCCACGTCTATCACGGCAACTACGAACGCTATCTGGAGCAGAAGCAGGAGCGTCGCGCGCAGCTTGAATCCGCCTATCGCAACCAGCGCGAGCACATCGAGCATCTGGAAACCTTCATCAATCGCTTTCGCTACCAGGCTACGAAGGCGAAGCAGGTGCAGAGCCGCATCAAGGAACTGGATAAGATCGAGCGCATCGAGCTGCCGCAGGAAGAGCCGGTCATTCACTTCACCTTCCCGCAGCCGCCTGCCTCGGGCCGCACGGTGGTGGAAGTCCGCGACCTCGCAAAGAGCTACGGCCCCAAGCAGGTGCTCGAGGGCGTGAACTTCACCATCGACCGCGGCGACCGCATCGCGTTGGTCGGCGTCAATGGCGCGGGCAAATCCACCCTGATACGCATGCTCTCCGGCAGCGAGGGCCCCTCCAGCGGCACGCTCAAACTCGGCCACAACGTCACCGCCGAATACTTCGCGCAGGACCAGTACAAGGTGCTCAATCCCAACGCGCGCATGCTCGATGACATCAGCAGCATCGCACCGCGCATTCCGCAGGCCGATCTGCGCGGCCTGCTGGGCTGCTTTCTCTTCTCGGGCGATGACGCTTTCAAGCCGCTCGGCGTGCTCTCCGGCGGCGAGCGCAATCGCTATGCACTGGCCCGCATCCTCGTCAGCCCGGCGAACTTTCTTCTGTTGGACGAGCCGACCAACCACCTCGATCTGCGCGCCAAAGAAGTACTGCTCGAAGCGATCCGAAAATTCACCGGCACCGTGATCTTCGTCTCGCACGATCGCTACTTCCTCGACGCGCTGGGCACGCGCGTCTTTGAGGTCGAAGGCGGCACCGTGCACGTGTATCCCGGCAACTATGAGGACTTCCTGCGCCGCAAAGCCGGAATCGCCGATCCCTTTGCCGTCGTTGCCCGTCGCCGTCTCGCAGCCTGCGGTCGAAGCGGTCGAGAGCAATGGCCGCGCTCGCCGCGTCAATCCCATCAAGCGGAAGCAGATGCAGGATCGTCTGAGTTTTGTGGAAGCCGAGATCCCGCGCCTGGAGACGGCGATCGCCGAAACAGAACAGGCGCTCGGCGACTTCGTCAGCGCCGAAGAGACTCAGCGCCAAAGCACAGCGCTCGAGAATCTACGGGCAGAGCACGCCAACCTCACTGAGGAGTGGGAAGGCCTGATGAAGCAGTTGGAAGAGCAGGCGAGCGTCTAGTTCGAACTGACCGAAGTCACTTTGTCTCCCGAAAAAGCCACGCTGAAGTGACGGGTCTGCCCCTGATCCGCTGTAACGTACTTCACCGTGCGATTGCCAAAGTTCTTTGAATCGGACTGCTGCAGGTTGCCAAGCGCCATCGTCGTCTGGAACTCGCTCATGCCCTGCTTTGCGGTGTGCTGCGAGACTGCCTGCCACACATCCGCCGGCCAGTGGTAGAGCGTCTTCGGATCGTCGTAGAAGAAGATGTCATCGCAGGCCCACGTCGAATTTGTGCCATCCAGCGAAGCCACGGGAGCGGCAAACTCGCCACTTCGACCCGGCTCGGTAAAGACTACGAATACGTTCTTCGGCCCGCGCGGAATGCTGCTAACCCAGTCCGGTGGAGTCGTCGCTTCCACGAAATCCTTCACCTGCAACTCCTGCGTGGGCGGCAGCCAGCCCGCCGGTTTTGCGAAGACAATGCGGCCGGTGCGATACGGGTAGTAGACGACGGTATAGCCGGTCTTCATCCACACCGATTTGCCATTCAGTATGCGTGCCGATTTCACACTGTCGATGAGCATCTGTCTGACAAACACCAGTTGATCCTCACTGACCGCTCGCTCAACCGGTTTGTTCGCCACGATTCCCGGTGCATTGCGCTCGCGTTCGTAGGAGATGATCCGCCAGGCTGCAATCGCAAAAACCAGCAACGTGATCGCGCCAATAACCTTCCAATGCTTCATCGAACCTCTCTTTGGAGCCAAAGAATTAAATCGATGGCTGTTCCAACTGCTCCTCCGGCTGCATCAGCGATGCGGCTGTCAACGCATCTGCCTCACGCAGCGAGGGGAACAGGACTGTCCACAGTCCCGTCACCATCAGCGAGCCAATCCCTCCTGCGACCACAGCACGCACCGGCCCCATCCACTGTGCGGTCAGACCGCTCTCGTATTCGCCTAGTTCGTTCGATGCACCGACGAAGAGAGAGTTGACTGCGCTGACGCGTCCGCGCATGGAAGGCGGCGTCGCAAGTTGCAGCAGGGAAGAGCGGATCACCACGCTCACCATGTCCGCTGCCCCCAGGATGACGAGTGCCGTAAGCGACAGCCACAGGCTGCGCGACAACCCGAAGACGATCGTCGTAACGCCAAAGATAGCGACGCAGATAAACATCATGCGTCCGGCACGGCGCCGAATGGGACGGAATGAGAGCAGGATGGACACGGCGAGCGCGCCCAGCGCAGGTGCGGCACGCAGCACGCCCAGGCCGCGCGCGCCGGTGTGCAGGATGTTCTCCGCGAAGATGGGCATCAGTGCCACCGCGCCGCCCAGCAGCACCACGAACAGATCCAGGCTCACCGATCCCAGCAGCAGCTTCGCGCGCCATACGTAGCGAAGACCTTCAAATAGAAGGTCAAAGGTTGTAGACCGATGCTCCATGCGTCCGGGGCGGACAGAGAGCATCCCGATCAACGTGAGAAAACCCACCAGCGTGAAGAGGGTGAACAGAAAAGCCACCCCCGCCCCCGCGAGATGCGGCAGGCCCCAGCGCGCCAGTGGCAAGGTAAAGAGCAGGCCGCCCACCGCAGGGCCGGTGATGTTGGCGATCTGAAAGACCGTCGCCCCCCACGTGACGGCGTTCACGAAGTGTTCCGTCGGCACCAGATGTGGCACCAATGCCGAACTGGCAGGTCCGCTGAAAGCACGGCCTGTGCCGATGAAGAACAACACGATGTAGATGGGCAGAATGTGGTGCATGCCGTGGTACGCGAAGAGAAACAGCGTGAGCGTACAGACGAACTGCAGTGAGTAACAGACCAGGATCACGGCGCGACGATCGAAGCGGTCCGCCGTATGGCCGGCCGGCAGCATGAAAATCAGGCCCGGAAGAAAGAGAGCCAGCCCTGTATAGCCGAGATCGATGGCGCGGTGCGTGATCAGGTAAACCTGCCACGCAACCGCCACGGATTGTGCCTCCGCGCCCATGATCACGATCGCGCGGGCCATCTGGTAGAGCCGGAAATCGCGGTAGGCAAAGGCGGCCGCGCCGCGACTGACAGGCTCCTCTTTCCCGGGCCCCTCTTGCTTGGTGTCGGTCATGCGCTCGTTTCGTGCGGATTCGTACTATTGTCGCAGCACTGCCTGACATGCGGTCGATTACTCTTGAGTCTCGCTCGCCATGTCTGACTCCGACGCCAACCCTTCAACCCCACTGCAGGAATCGGCGGCTCCCCGGCTGCCTCTCGGCGAAGGTGCATCGTCGGCCTCTGCCACTCTCCCCCTGGCTGCGCCTCGCCCACGCCATCCCCTGCATCCGCTGGCGGGTGTGGTTGGCGTATTTGTCTGCGGCCTCGTGGCCTTCCTTACGCTCTATGCTACCCAGCCACTGCTGCCTTTGTTGGAGACGCTCTTCCATGCCTCAAAGTCGGCAGTGGGATGGACCGTTAGTGCCTCCACCCTTGGCGTCGCCCTCTCCGCGCCGCTCCTCGGCACCTTTACCGAGCGCATGAATCGAAAGCGCGTCATCTTCGTCTCCATCTTGCTGCTTGCGGTGCCCACCTGTGCCGCGGCCACTTCCACCTCGCTGGGGTGGCTGATTTTCTGGCGTCTGTTGCAGGGGCTCATCACGCCCGGCGTCTTCGCCACCACCATCGCTTACATCACGGAGAACTGGCCATCTACCGCGGTAGCTCCTGTCATGAGCATCTACGTCAGCGGCACCGCACTCGGGGGCTTCTCCGGCCGCGCCGTCACCGGCATCATGACCGATCATGCCGGCTGGCGTCCGTCTTTTGTCCTGCTCGGCGTGATTTCCCTTGGCGGCGCCGCACTCGTAGCGTGGCTGCTGCCGGACCGGCCACGCGGGCATGCAGCAAGTCCACGCCCGCAGGTCCGCCAGGTCTTCCTGCCGATGCTTCATCACCTGCGGAACCCACGCCTGCTCACGACGTATCTCGTTGGCTTCAACGTGCTGTTTTCTCTGGTCGGCGTCTTTACCTACATCACGTTTTATCTCGCGGCCCCGCCCTTCTCGCTATCCACCGCCAAGCTCAGTCTGCTGTTTGTCGTGTATCTGGTCGGGCTGGTCGCAACACCGCTGGCCGGCGCGTTGCTCCCGCGCGTCGGCCTCCGTGCGGGCATCACGGGCTCCATCCTGCTCTCGCTGGCCGGTGTACTGGTCACACTGGTGCACTCGCTGCCGATTGTCGTGGCAGGCCTCGCGCTTTGCTGCACCGGCGTATTCATCTCGCAGAGCTGCGCCACCAGTTTTCTCCGTGAGGCCGCACCGGAATCGTCACGCGCCTCCGCCGTCGGCATGTATGTTGCGTGCTATTACATCGGCGGAACGGTGGCGGGCGTCGCACCGAGCCTGGTGTGGCATCTCGGCGGATGGACAGCATGCGCCGCCATGGTCGCTGTGATCGATGTGGTGTCAATCGTGATCGCGCGCCGCGGCTGGAGCGAGCCACTCGCCGCGTGACTACTTGCCGTGAATATAGGTTCTGTACTGCGTGTCCACAATGCCCAGGTTGCGGGCCAGCCCCAGCTTCGCCTGATTGTAGGTGAGCGTGTCCGCAATGAGCTGGGATTGTGCCTGCGACAAGGTAGCCTGCGCCTGCACCACGGGCAGGTTATCATCCACGCCTGCAGCAAAGCGATCGCCTGCATCGGACAGCGCACGCGTCGCCATGTCCACATTCTGCTGCGAGACGCGCACCAGTGCCTGCGATGAATTCAGATCCAGCAGGCTGTCGCGAAGCTGCTGATCGATCTGCTGCTTCAGGTCCGCCTGCCGATTCAACGTGTCAGCCTGCTGGGCCTCGGCCACATCGGCATCGCCGCGGAACTGCGCTTCTTTGAAGAGGGGTAGCTTCAATTCGCCCATCGCGACAAACGTGCCGTGATACAGGCCATGCGTCAGGCCGGTAACGCCATAATTTCCGCTCGCCGTCAGGTTGGGTAAGCGTTCGTAGCGCGCAGCGGAGCGCGAAAGCCGCGCCGCGCTCACCTGCCGCTGCATGCCCTGGTAGTCCTGCCGGCTCTGATACGCGAGATGACGCGCGTCCTCGATGGACATCTGCTCCAGGTCCGCGTACGGCGCCGTGTCGGTCAGCTGAATCGCCTGTTCCACCGGCACCCCAATCTCGCGCTTCAGCAGAATCTTGTCTTTCTCAAATATGTTTTGCGCGGCGATCACCTTTTGCTGTTGCGTCTGGTATTGCACGCGCGCCCGCAGCTCATCCAGCCTGGCTGCAGTGCCGGCTTCGTGCTCCGCCTGCGCCTGCTTCAGCAGGACTTCGTCGGCGCGCAGCAGCGACTCGGAGCTGTCAATCTGCGATTGATCGGCCAGCGTCTTCAAATACTGATTGCCGACGTTCAGCACCACCAGGCCGCGCGAGGACTGCGTGTTGTAGTAGGCCGCCTTCAGGCTCTCTTTGGCGGCGCGATACCGTGTGTACGCGGCCAGATCCCCCGCCGTCCAGTTCAGTGCGGCGTCCGCCTGCGTCACATCCACTTTCACGATCGGGTTGAAATTCGCGAAGTTGACGTCGGGAAGCAGAGGCGCAATCTGCTTGAGAATCCCGGCGTTGAATCCGAAGGTGGTCAGGTTGTACTGGTGCGCGCCGGTCGAGGCCTCGGCCTTGATGGATGGAAGCAGGGGATCGAGTGACTCCAGTCGTTGGGCATCCGACTGCTGCTGCTGGATACGGGCCTGTGTGATCGCCAGGTTTGCCTGGATCCCACGCTGGATCGCGTCATCGAGAGTCAGGTGCAGCGTCTCGGGGGAGACCGTGCCCATGGTTACGCTGCCGTAGTAGGGATTCTGCGCCGAACTGGGGTTCATCAGCGACTGCAGCGACGGAGTGGTCAAACCGGCAGTCGTGGACGTCGATGATGTCGATTGCGATGCTGCCGAGCCACTTCCCGGCGTGTTCGCGGCGTCCGCCGGAGCAGCCGGAGCTGGAGCGTTCACGGCATCGCTCCCCTGCGCATTCTGTGCACGCAACCCCGCCCCGCCGAATACGATCACGGCGCACGCAACCCCAATTGCAAACCGATAGCTCACCCGCTCGAGGGTCTCCTGAAGAAGAGTCAATCCTTTAGATCATGGCAGATGCCGCGAGTTGCCAAAAACTTTGCACCGACGCTCAGCGGCCGTCGCCAAAGCCATCTTTTTCGGCGCTTTACCGAACCTGCCCTGCATACAATTGTGCTATGTCTCCGCCCGTCATGTCCCATCCGGTCGCCCGTGCTTTCTTCTTTGGCAACGTGCATGGCTGAAGCGAGATACCAGTGCGCGGGGTGCGGCGAGTGGAACGAGACCTTCGTGGACGAGTCCGCCGGTGGCCGCCAGCAATATGTGGAGGACTGCCAGGTCTGCTGCAAACCCAACCTGCTCGATATACGCTGGAGCGCGGCCGATAGCAGATTTGCGATCCACGCAGAGCTCGAAAGCTGATGCAAAATCTCGGGTTCTTCGGGGGTCGCTCCACGGTCAATTCGGGGCTCCGGTTGGTCGCCGCCGCCCGGATTGCTATAGAATCGGCTTTCCAGCACGAAAGAGCGGAAGTTCGATTTTGGTTGCAGTGAGGGTGTGCCTATTTTTCCCGTCATTCGGCGGAGCATGAGCTCCCAGATCAAGCAGGACAAGACCATTCGTCCCGAGATCCTTCGTAAACTGACGCTTAAGGGGTTGGGTGCTCTGGCAGTACTCTTCTGCACCATTGCGCCCGCATTCGCGCAAAACAGCAACGTCATCTCGGAGATCCGGGTCATCGGCAACCGCCGCATCCCCAAGGAAACGGTCCTCGCCCGCCTCTATTCGCACGTCGGGGACAATTACGACGCCGCAACCGTGGAGCGTGACTTCAACTCGCTCTGGAACACCGGCTACTTCGAAGACGTCCGCATTGAAAAGGAAGACACCCCCAAGGGCGAAGTTCTCGACATCTTCGTACGTGAAAAGCCCACCATCCGCGAGATCAATTACAAGGGTCTCAACTCCGTCACGCAGTCGGATGTGCTTGACCGGTTTAAGAAGGAGAAGGTCGGGCTCAGTGTGGAGAGCCAATACGACCCGACCCGGATCGCGCGGGCGATCGCAGTCCTGAAGGCATTGCTGGGCGAGCATGGGCACCAGTTCCCGACCATCACGCCTGATATCAAGACCATCCCGCCCGCTTCGGTCGCGGTCACCTTCAATATCAAGGAAGGCCCGACAGTTAAAGTGGGCAACATCCGCTTTACCGGCAACAGAAACCTGAACTCGCGTACCTTGCGCTATGCCATGCGCAACCTGCGTCCCATCGGCATTCCGCACTCCATCTTCCTGGAGAACCTCTTCGCCCGCACCTATGACGCCAGCAAGCTGGAAGAGGACTCCGAACGGGTTCGG
The DNA here is from genome assembly GCA_963750845.1 of uncultured Acidobacteriaceae bacterium. GTDB lineage: Bacteria > Acidobacteriota > Terriglobia > Terriglobales > Acidobacteriaceae > KBS-83. Next base: position 84,075 of record CAVVSP010000023.1, on the reverse strand, counting down.
GTGGCCTATCAGAATCATGGCTACTTCAAGGCGATTGTCGGAGAGCCTTCCACGCATATCCGGAATGAGGGCGGGCTCTCGCTCCTGACCTTCCGGCCCAAGAAGGGCAAGCGCATCGACATCACCCTGCCGATCGAAGAAGGCGGACGCTATCGGCTGGGTGGCATCACGTTCACCGGCAATGAACACGTAAGGAACGTGAAGGCCCTGCGCGCCCAGTTCGCCATCAAGGACGGCGACTACTTCAACTACACCGCCATTGGCAAAGGCCTCGACAATCTCCGTAAGGCTTACGGCACCCTCGGCTACATCAACTTTGTAGCAAACCCGACAACGCGCTTCGATGAAGCCAAGAAGATGCTCTTTCTCGACATCGACATCGATGAGGGCAAGCCCTTCTATGTTTCGCGCATCGAATTCACCGGCAACACTGTCACCCGCGACCCTGTCATCCGCCGCGAGCTGCTGCTCGAAGAGGGCCAGGTTTACAACAGCAATATGTGGGAAGAGAGCCTGCTCCGCCTGAACCAACTCCAGTACTTCGATCCGCTCAAGGTGGACCAGGATTCCACCGCGACGCAGGATCAGGCGAACAACACCGTCTCGCTGTTGTTGCGCGTGCACGAAAAGGGCAAGAACTCCATCGGCTTGAATGGCGGAGTCAGCGGTCTATCCGGCTCCTTCCTCGGCCTCAACTACCAGACCAACAACTTCCTTGGGTCTGGGCGAGACGCTGAGCGTGCAGGCCAACCTCGGCAATCTGCAGCGCAACCTGCAGTTTGGCTTTACCGAGCCTTACTTCCGCAACAAACCTATTTCGCTCGGCTTCCAGGTCTTCTCCAGCAAGTACGACTACAACGCCGCGAAGAACTACCAGATCTCGACCGGAGGCGGCAACCTCTCAGCGGCCCAGCAATCACTGGTGCAGAACTACAATCAGTCCGCCACCGGCCTCACGGTGTCGACCAATTATCTGATCCGGCACAGCTTCCACCGCGTCGGCCTCACCTATTCCTTCCAGAAGAGCTCGATCACCGCGTTCAGTCCGGCATCGACCTCGCTCTTCCAGACGCTCGCCTTCCGCAGCGGTATCCAGGGAAACAACGCGCTTGAGGGCATTTATTCCAGCCAGGTTTCGCTGTCGTACACCTACAACAAGATCGGCAATCCCTACAATCCGCATGAAGGTGTGGAATACACCGCCCTGCTGCAGGTGGCTGGCATCGGCGGAAACGTCAAGTACTTCAATCCGATCTTCGAATACCGCCACTTCAACGGCATGCATGGACTGAAGCCGAGCAAAGAGGGACGGAACGTCCTCGGCATCCGCTTCCAGGCACAGTACATTCAAGGTCTCGGCGGCAAGGTCGCCCCGCCCTTCCAGCGCTTTTATCAAGGCGGCGAGGCAGAGCTTCGCGGCTTCGACATCCGCTCCGGCACCCCCTATGCGTTTATTCCGCAACGCACCCAGTTCATCCTCACCAACCCGGATGGCACGCCGGTACCGCGTGATCCCACCAACCCCACGCTCGGCAACATCACCGTCCCAATTCCCACCTTCGGCATCGTTTCCGTGGGCGGCGATACGCAATTTACCAGCAATATCGAATACCGCATTCCGCTTGGCGGTCCCGTCACCTTCAAGTTCTTTGACGACTTCGGTATGTCGGTGGCTGCACGCCAGTCGCAACTCGTCGAAAGCGTTCTTGCCATCGATCAATTGAATGCGCCGCTGTATGGCTGCCCGGTATACGTCAACGGCTCGTGCCAGGGCGGGCATCGCATCCATTTCGACAGAGAGATCCGGCCGCTTGAGGGCTCAAACGCGGTCCCCCGTATGTCTACCGGTGCAGAGATCTCCGTTATGCTGCCGATCGTCCGCGCGCCATTCCGCATTTACTACGCCTACAACCCTCTGCGGCTTTTGGAGCAGATTCGCGGTGAGAACCTCATCACCCGCGATATGTTCCCCGCAGGCGGGGCAGGCGACTACAGCTACGCGCAGTCCCAGCAATTCTACGGATCGCTCTTCCAGCTACGGGAGCCGCGCAAGACCTTCCGCCTGGCCGTCAGCACGACCTTCTAATCTCGATTCCCAGTCTGGGCCGCGGCAGCTGCTTGCGGCCTGGATTGCGTAACGACTGCCTCGGATTCGGCGGGTTTGCCGTCTTCCACCAGACCAGGGTTGCGGTCGTCCCGGTTGTATGGAGTACCTTGCAACGGGAAACCTGCTCTATAATCGTCGCAAGTTCCTGAGATGTCCTCTGTCCGTGTCTCTTGTGCGCAAACTGCGCCCTTCGGGGCGTCACGTAGCCGCAACGAATTGCGCAAGGGGAGAGCACAGGGCAGCGCGCCACAAGTGCCCTTGAACACGCAATCAGGACACCCAACAAGAACTGTTAAGGAGTTTCTTAGCCAAATGAAGCGTTCTTTGTCACTCGTCTGCATGCTCGCGTCCGCATTGGGCGCCAGTGCGCTCGCCCCAGCTTCTGCCTCAGCGCAGACCGCAGCAGAGCCACCCTCCGCCCCCGGTGCTCCCGTTGCCACGGCTCCCGCAGGCCCTACCAAAATTGCAGTCATCCAGTTCGAGGCTGTTGTCGGCCAGACCAATGAAGGCCAGCGGGTCTTCGCCGAACTGAACACCAAGTACCAGCCCAAACAGCAGCAGATCAAGGCGGCAAGCGACGAAGTCGACACGCTGAAGAAGGACCTGCAGACCTCCGGGGACAAGCTGAGCGATGCAGAGCGCGCCAGCCGCACCCGCACTCTCGACGAGAAGGAAAAGTCGCTGCAGCGCAGCGTGGAAGATGCACGCAACGACTTCGGAAGCGAGATGAATGAGAAGCTTGGCGCTGTCGCGCAGAAGGTTGCCGCAGTGATGACCAAGTATGCGCAGCAGAACGGCTACACCTTGGTTCTCGACGCGGGTTCGCAGCAACAGCAGTCCCCGATTCTGTGGGCTGCCGAATCCACCAACATCTCCGAAGCTGTAGTTCAGGCCTACAACCAGCAGTCAGGTGTTCCACCCCAGCCAGCTGCTACGGGAGCGCCGCGAACCGGCGCAACGACCACCCGAACTCCGGCCCGGACGCCGGCTCCGCGGACGCAGCACTAAAGGCTCCTCAAGTGGGTTCCGAAGGCCGATTTCGGGGCCCACTGCGTGCCGCATCGCTACTCGAAAACCCCCTCAGGATGTGTGGAAATTTCTGTGGATCGCTGGACATGGCCGCAAGGACAACTCCATGTCTGCACAGAATTTGCGTCATGCCGGGCAGGGCCTTTTGAGTTAACCCATTCATTCATAGCGAGTTGTGGCGTCCATCTGCGATCGTGCAGGTGTTAACAGGAAATGAACGCAGTACGTGGCTTCCAAAAGCTTTCCACAGATTGGCTGACCCGTTGAAATCCCGGAGCGTCATTTCCCGGCGTCTTCGCCCACTTTCAGCACCGCCAGGAAGGCCTCCTGTGGTATGTCCACCTTCCCGATCCGCTTCATTCGCTTCTTGCCTTCCTTCTGTTTCTCCAGGAGCTTGCGCTTGCGGCTAATGTCACCGCCGTAGCATTTCGCGAGCACATTCTTGCGCAGGGCGGCGACGGTCTCCCGAGCTACGATCTTCGATCCGATTGCCGCCTGGATTGCCACTTCGAACTGCTGCCGCGGAATCAATTCGCGCATTTTCGATACCAGCGCACGTCCACGCTCATAAGCGAAATCGTGATGCACGATGATCGAGAGCGCATCCACCGGCTCGCCCGAAACGAGAATATCGAGCTTCACCATCGGCGACACCCACGAGCCCGACAGGCTGTAATCGAGCGATGCGTAACCGCGAGAGACCGATTTCAACCGGTCATAGAAGTCCAGCACGATCTCGTTCAGCGGCAATTCATACGTCAGCATCACGCGCGTGGGAGTCACGTATTCGAAGTTCTGCTGCCGTCCACGCTTCTCTTCGACCAGCTTCAGGATCCCGCCGACATATTCCTCGTTGGTCAGGATGGTAGCCTTGATCACCGGCTCTTCGATCTCTTCGATCTCGCTCGGATTCGGCCACCGCGAGGGATTGTCGACCTCGATCTGGCTTCGGTCGGTCAGACGAATCTTGTACCGCACGCCGGGCGCTGTGGTGATCAGGTCCAGATCGAATTCGCGCTCCAGCCGCTCCTGGATGATCTCCATGTGCAGCAGCCCGAGGAAGCCGCAGCGGAAGCCGAAGCCCAACGCGACCGAGCTTTCCGGCTCCATCGAAAAGGACGAGTCATTGAGCCGCAGTTTTTCGAGCGCCTCGCGCAGTAGCGTGTGCTCGTGCGAGTCCACCGTGTAAAGCCCCGCGAAGACCATCGACTTGATGTCTTCAAAGCCCGGTAAGGCTTCCTTTGCCGGCCGCTCATCCTCGGTGATGGTGTCGCCGATCTTCGTGTCCCCGACATTCTTGATCGTCGCTACGAAGAATCCGACCTCGCCCGCGCCGAGGTCTGTCACTTCGACTGGCTTGGGCGTCAGGATGCCCATGGACTCCACATCGAATACGCGGCCATTCGACATCAGCCGGATGCGTGCGCCCCTGCGCAGCGTGCCTTGCATCACGCGAGTCAGCACGATCACGCCGCGATAGGCGTCGAACCATGAATCGAAGATGAGTGCCTGGAGCGGCGCCTCTGCATCACCGGTGGGCGATGGCAGCCGATGAACGATCGCTTCCAGGATCGCTTCGACATTTTCGCCCGTCTTCGCACTCACAGGAATCGCATCTGTAGCATCCACGCCAACCGTGTTCTCGATCATCTCCTGGGTGCGCACAACATCCGCGCTGGGCAAGTCAATCTTGTTGATCACCGGAATCATGTCCAGCCCGTTGCTGATGGCAAGGTAGGCATTCGCCAGGGTCTGCGCTTCCACGCCCTGGGTGGCGTCGACCACCAGCAGCGCGCCCTCGCACGACGCCAGCGAGCGCGAGACCTCGTAAGAGAAGTCGACGTGGCCCGGTGTATCGATCAGATTGAGCTGATAAAGTTCGCCATCCTTGGCCTTGTAAAGCATACGGACTGCGTGCGCTTTGATGGTGATACCGCGCTCGCGTTCCAGGTCCATGTCGTCCAGCACCTGGGCGTGCATCTCTCGCGCGCTCACGGAACCGGTCAGCTCCAGCAGGCGATCGGAGAGCGTGGATTTGCCATGGTCGATGTGCGCGATGATCGCGAAATTACGGATGTGTTTAGTGTCCATGGGTGCAGATATGTAGTTTGCTATGGGTCGAGTCTCAGATGTGACGCGCGGGGATGAGCGAATGCGCCGGAGCAACGGTACCGAAGTCCGCTCGAAGCTTGAGTTTATCATCGGCACGCAGCAGGCCGGCGCTCTACAATGGCGCGAGGATCACGTCTGAACCGCATGCATGTGTCAAAACCTTCCGCCGCTCTCGTTCCGGCGGCCCTCCTCCTCGCTGTCTGCTGCGGCGGCCCTACCGCGGCCGCCGCACAGCCATCCGCTCAGAAGAAGACGCAAGTTGCCTCGCCGGCAGCCCCAAATGTGCAAAGCCCCCAGCAGGCTCCGCCATCTCCCCGGGAGCAGCAAGTGATTTCCGCTGCGGAAAACGCTTACGCCAGCGGCATGCGCAACTACCATGCCGGCGATCCGGCCGCAGCCAAGCGTGACTTCGACAATGCGGTCGACACCATGCTTTCCAGTGGACTCGATCTGAAGAGCAGTCCGGCGCTCAGCGACGAGTTCGAGCACATCGTAGATGGCGTCAACGCGCTTGAGATGGATGCGCTCAAGCAAGGCAACGGCTTCGCCCCACCGATGGAGCAGACGCCGGTAGGCGTCGCCAACGACGTGACATTCCCCGTCGATCCAAATATTCGCGCCGCCGCCGAGGCCGAACTCAAGACCACGCAATCGGACCTGCCGCTTGTCATCAACGACGCGGTCACCAGCTACATCGGCTACTTCTCCAACACGTCAACCGGACGCAATACCATCGTCAGCTCGCTTCGTCGTGCGGGACGTTACAAGAACCTCATTGAGCGCACCCTGCGTGACGAAGGAGTGCCGGCAGATCTCATCTATCAGGCCATCGCCGAATCCGGATTCCAGGTGCAAGCCGTCAACGGGCGTTCCGGTGCAGCGGGCATGTGGCAATTCATGCCCTTTCGCGGCGCCTATGGGCTGGAGCGTAACGGATGGGTGGATGAGCGCTTCGATCCGGAGAAGTCCACTCGGGCTTACGCGCGCGAGATCAAGAAAAACTACCAGCAGTTTGGCGACTGGTACCTGGCGATGGCTGCCTACGACTGGGGACCGGGCAATGTGCAGCGAGCGGTGCAGCGCACCGGGTACGCCGACTTCTGGGAGCTTTACAGGCGTAACAACCTGCCGCAGGAGACAAAGAACTACGTCCCCATCATTCTGGCTGCCGCCGTGATGGCGAAGAATCCAGTGCAGTATGGCCTTACGGATATCAATGCCGATCCGCCGGTCGCAGACGATACCGTGACCGTAAGCGGATCCGTCGACCTTCGTCTGGTTGCGGACATCGTCGACGTACCTGTGCAACAGATCGTCGGCCTCAATCCGAGCCTGCTGCGCATGATGACGCCGCCGGATGAGCCATACGATTTGCACCTTCCCTCCGGCACCAAGTCCACCTTCATGGAGGCGATCGCGGAGATTCCGCCGGACAAGCGGACTGCATGGCGCTATCACCGCGTGAAGCCGGATGACACGCTGGCAGCCCTGGCAAAGACCTACCGCGTCTCGGCGGCGGATATCGCCTTCGTGAATCAGATCGATGCGGACGCCGACATCTCCGGCGAAGATGCGCTGATTATCCCCACCCCTCCGCCGGCCGCATCTGGCATGCAGCGCAGCAGCGCACGCTACCGCGTGGAACGCGAAGACACCCTGGTGACACTCGCGGACCGCTTCAACGTCACCACCGAACAGCTACGTCGCTGGAATCATCTGCGCTCCAGCTCGATTCGGCCTGGCCAAACACTCTTTGTTGCGGAGCCGGCGCACGTTTCCGCGTCTGCAAGAGGGAAACGTGGCCGTCGCGGCAAGCGTCGCGCAGGAGCTGCACACGCCAAACCGAAGCCGCATCACAAGTGAGTATGGCCGCTCCGCAGCGGATCGCCAATGCACCCAATCTCTGCGGAATGCGATCCATGATGGTCGATTCAAGGCATGCAACTGCGTTTCTCTCTTGCGTTCGGTAGCAGACCGTTGCAAGCTATTGCTATAATCCGCGCCGCAGGTGGAGTGGTCGATATTTGCGCTCGCTGCCACAAGCGAAGCCAACGAAGAGTAAAGTCCCGGAGGCGAACAGATGCAGGACGAACGGAAGCTCTTAGCAGCGTACGACGATGGTGAACACGAGCCCGAGGGCAAGGACTACTCGGATGAGATGGAAGAAGAGATTGACGAAGACGAGGAAGATGAAGAGATCAGCGTCCCCATCTCTTCAGAAGACGACGGCCACGATGACGAAGAAGACTACCGCGCGCCAGGCGTGCCATCGTCAATCGTGAGCACACCTTCTGCGAAGAAGACGCCGGCAAAGAAGGCCCCTGCGAAGAAAGCTGCAGCCAAGGCGCCAGCGAAGAAGGCCGCCAAGAAGGCTACAGCCAAAGAAAGCTACGCTCAAGAAAGCTACAGCCAAAAAGACAGCCAAAAAGAAGAGTTCAAAGAAATCTGCCGCGAAGAAAAGCAGCAGCGCCCGCAGCGGCGGTAAGGCGGCCAAAAGGGCTGCCGGTAAAAAGGGCGCACGTAGTAAATCCACGAAGAGAGGTACTCAATTGGCTGTAAAGAAAGCAGCAAAGAAGAAGTCGGCGAAGAAGTCGGCTAAGAAGGCAACCAAGAAAGCGGCAAAGAAGAAGTCCACCAAGAAGGCCGCCAAGAAGGCATCAAAGAAGAAGTAGTCAACCCGCAGTACGAGGCAAGCAAAAGAGCCCGGCTTCTCGCCGGGCTTTTTTGCGTCTGCGCGTTGCTATTACCGGATCACAGCCGAGTCATCAGCCATTCTTTTTTTCAAGGTCCGCCAGGGCTGCCAGAACTTCCGTACTGTGATTCGAGGGATCCACGCCGGTCCATACCTTCGCGATCTTTCCTTCCGGGTCAATCAGGAATGTATTCCGCTTGGCGATCTTCAGGGGGCCGAAGCTACCAAGCGATCCATACTTGGCTACCGTCGACTTCTGCTCATCGGAGAGCAGCTTAAAGCTCAGGCCGTCCTTGGTGCAGAAGGTCTTGTGGCTCGCCACCGAATCGACGCTTACACCGAGAATCACTGCATTGTCGCGCTGATACTTCGGCAGGTCCTCCTGGAACTTGTGCGCCTCCATCGTGCAGCCGGAGGTCATGTCCTTGGGGTAGAAGTACAGGACCACCCATTTGCCGCGGTATTGGTCCAGGCTGACAGGCGTGCCCTCCTGTGAAGGCAGCGAAAACTCCGGAGCCTGCTGTCCCACCGCGGGCACCGCATCGTCTGCCGCCCGCGCGCTCCGCACAGCGAACACACCGGCGATGGCAGCGATTACCAGCACAGCCAGAATTGCTAAACGTGACGTGGACATCGTTTGGCCTCCTCCTGAGGACGTTTCATTAGAGCATTTTCCTCCCGCTCCGGGTACAAACGAGCGGACAAGTGACAATTCCGTGAAGATTAGCTCAGAGGATCACGAGCGATTTATCCCTGCGGCTGCGCTACGATCGCGATTCCTGCGGCATCGGCAGCAGCTACGACTGCGACGCGATCGAAAATCAGTGTCCGCTCGGCTTCGAGCGACAGGCAGGTGGCGTGTGCCTCGTGCATGGCCAGGATGGTCGCCTCGCCCACTACCGGGACGTCGAAGCGCATGTCCTGCTTCGGCTTGGCAACCTTCACCACGGTCAGGCTGCGGTCGAGCGTGGATGCTTCCTCCTCGAGCGTCCGCATCAACGCGCCGGCCCGTGCGATGGTCGCGTCGGTGCCCTCCATTGCCTCTACCGCAACGCAGGCCTGTCCGGCGATCACCACCGTCTGCCCAATGTCGTAGCCGGCAAACGCCGCCGCCACCTCACGTCCATAGGCGATGTCCTTGCGCTCCTGCTCGTTCGGTGCGCGGGCCGTCAGGACGCCGGTCCGGGCAAGCAGGGGCTCAAGAAACGACGTGGAGGAGATCAGCTCGATGCCCTCGTCGCTCAGCACCTTGGCGATCGCGCCGAGCAGCATGTTCGTGTTACGCGTACGGAGGTTCAGCAGTAGCTTGGCCAGCCGCCAGTCCGGACGGATGCTCGAAAAGATCTGCTTATGCTTCACCTGCCCGGCCATCACGGCTTCGGTCACGCCCTCCTGTTGAAAGGTCTCGATCAGCCGCGACAACTCTCCCAGGGATAGCCAGTACACCGTGGTGCCAGGATCCTCGACAGCCCGTGCACTCATCGCAGCATCGGCTTCTTCGCGGATCGCTGCCACCACGACGGGTCGCCCTTGCGCGCGGGCCGCATCCAGCAGCAGGAAAGGGAAGCGGCCATTCCCGGCGATCAGGCCAAGCGGCTGTTTGGGATCAAGCTCGTTTGTCATAGGACAACTTACTTCAGCACTCCGCGGTCTATTTCAGGACGCCGCGCTCGCTTGTCTCCACAAAGCGAAGCAGGTACTGCACCTCTTCGCACGCGCTTGCCTCACCACGCAGCGCTTCTATTGCCTGCGACGTGTTGCGTTTGGATGCGAGCAGCAGGCGGTACGCGTGCTGCAGTGCGCGCAATTGTTCGCGGCCAAATCCGCGTCGTTCCAGCCCTACCTTGTTCAGCCCGTAGGCTCGCGTTTCGCGTTTCGCGGAAGTCAGAGAATATGGCAGGACATCCTGGGTGATGGTGGTGCCGCCGCCGACGTAGGCGTGCCGCCCAATGCGGCAATATTGGTGCACCGGGCACAAGGCTCCTACCGTCGCCCACTCTTCCACCGTCACATGTCCAGCCAGTGTGGCACCGTTGGCGAGGATGCAGTTGTCGCCGATGGTCGAGTCATGGCCTATGTGCGCGTACGCCATGATCAGGCAATTCCGGCCTACCCGCGTCGTGCCGCCGCCGCCCGCGGTTCCGCGCGAAATGGTGACGCATTCACGGATTACCGTCTCCGGTCCGATCTCCACGCTGGTCGGCTCTCCCGCATACTTCAGGTCCTGAGGCGGGACGCCAACCGCCGCGAAGCTATACACGCGGCATCCGTCGCCGAATCTGGTGCGGCCATCGAGCACGACATGCGACACCAACTCGCAATGCTCACCCAGCACAACATTAGCCCCGACTGTGCAGTAGGGGCCCACCTTTGCAGATTCCGGAACGATGGCACCGGTTTGAATCAGGGCGGTTGGATGAATGCTCACTTGGCAGCGGTCCCGGCCAGCGCCGGCGTCTCCTGCGACTCCACTTTGCGGGCCCCGCGCGGGACCATCAGACACTTGATCTCCGCTTCGCACACCAGCTTGCCGTCCACGTGAGCTTTGCCACGCATGGTGGCGCCGCGGCGGCTCCACTTCAACACCTCTACCTCGATGCGCACCTGGTCGCCGGGAACCACGGGCGCGGGGAAGCGCGCCTGATCAATCCCGGTGAAGACCATCAGCTTGTTGTCGCGGTCCGGTACTTCGGTCAGCAGCAGTGCGCCGCCGGCCTGCGCCATCGCTTCCACCATCAGCACGCCCGGCATGATGGGGTAGGTAGGGAAGTGGCCCTGGAAGAACGGCTCATTGATAGTGACATTCTTGATCGCCACGATCCGCTGCATCCGCACCAGCTCCACCACGCGATCGATCAGCAGGAAGGGGTAGCGGTGCGGCAGGATCTGCATGATCTCGTTGATGTCGAGGCTGGTTGCCGTCTGTGTATTTTCCGTCGTCATACGGGGAACGATTATATAGAGCCGAGCCTTAAAGAATGCCTTAGGCGTTTAGCCACAGGCGGATCATTTCTTCAGTTTACGAACCGCGGCATCCACGTCGAACATGTCCGTTGGGATAGCACCACCATAGTTGACGTTGTACAGGAAGCGCTGATTCGTCATGTCTCCGTTGTGATAGCGCGTGGTGGAGAAGGGCGTCGAAATGCCATTGAACTTGTGATAGTCGTCGTACTCCTCGCCATCGACGTTCTTGTCCTTGTAGAGCGGGTCACGCCACTCGAAGCTGCGCCGGACGGGAAGGTGCGAGTTCGAATCCAGGTCCAGGGTCAGGTTGTCATTTGTGGATGAAAGAATCGTGATCTTGTCCGCCAGATGGCGTTCCACTTGCTCCTGCCCGCCGTAAAGATAGAGCGCTCCAGGGTCCTTCATCCAGACACGCGCCACGGCATCCACCGAGTGGTTGCGCCGGCGCAAATAGTCATCCATCTCGATCTTCGGGATTGCACGTTTGCCCTTATAGGTGATCTCCCAGCCCTGGTCCCCGATATAGATTTCGTAGACCTGCCGTTTTTTGCCCAGCTCTACCCGTTCCTTGTCCGGTGGCTGGCGGTAGTCCCAGAAGTCGGTTATCGCGCCAGTGGGCCTGCCCTGGTAGAAACCGGAGGTACGCCCGATCAGCTCATAGCCGGGCGCGTTCAGCCATGCATCGCCGCCCAGCGCCTGAATCATCTGCTGCAGCAGCGTTTTCACCTTCTGCTGCTCAGCATTGGCCGTCGCATCGCCGGTCGCCTGTGCGCCCAAAGATGCGCCGCCGCACAGAACCAGAACAAGGAGTAGTCCCATTCGCCGTATCGTCATCCCACCAGCACCGCGCCACCGTTCACGTTCAGCACCTCGCCGCTGATGAATCCCGCCCATGGAGTGCATAGAAACAGGATAGGCGCTGCAATCTCCTCTGCTAGTGCGACTCGCCCCAACGGGATGGTGCCGAAGATCCTTGCGCGACCCGCTTGTGTCGCGAGGGCGGGCGCCGACATCTCCGTATCCACCCAACCCGGCGCTACGCAGTTTACGTAGATGCCCTGCGGGGCCAGTTCGCTCGAAAGACTCTTGGTGAGTGAAATCAGTGCACCTTTGCTTACTGCGTAGTCGGCATGGAAAGCCTCGCCGCGCTGGCCGGCAGTCGAGCTCACCAGCACGATGTGCCCCCGCGCCTCTCCTTTGGACGCAGCCTGCTGTTGCATGGCACCCGCTGCGGCCTGCACCAGCCCAAAGACGCTGTCCAGGTTCACATCCATCGTCCGGCGCCATTGCCGCTCGTCCATGGTGGCGATCGGCGCATCGTCCGGCGGCCAGATGCCGTGGTTCACAACCAGGCAGTCGATCCGGCCAAAGGCAGCGATGGTCTCTTCCACCAGGGCCTTACCCGCTATGGCCGAGTCCAGTTCCCTGGCGAAGGCACGACATGCCGTCCCGCCGCCGCACTCGGCAGCCAGCGCCTCGGCGCGCTCGCGTGCGCTTCGATAGTTGAACCCCACCCGCGCGCCCGCCTGGCGGAAGAGCCGCACGGCCGCTGCGCCAATACCGCGAGAGCCGCCGGTGATGAGCGCCACTTTGCCGTCAAGGGCCATAGGGACGGTTGTCGATTGCATACATGGACGCTATCGAAGACGTCCGATGGGCGCAACCTGTCTGGGCACTAGCGCTGCTTGCCTTGTTTCGCTAGCTGCTTTCTGCGTGCCGCGATCAGCTTTCGCCGCTGGCCAGCGGGCATTGCCAGCACGTCGCGGGTGCGTTTGGGTAATTTCGCTTCGACGATGTCACGTGCGGCACGCAGCCGCGCTTCCAGTTCGCTGGTACGCAACGCATTCCAGCGTTCTATGGCCACCCAGTGCGCACGCGCGAGATAGGGAGCGGGAAAGATGCCGTCTATCTCCAGTAGTTCCGCTGCGCCCTCGGGACCAGCGGCAAAGGAAAGCACGCCGTTGCTGTCTGCATCCAGGTTCATCAGCGCAAACATCTTGCCGCCGATCGCCTTGTCGCCCACCCAGAAGACCAGGTTGTTGCCCCACTGCAGGGTCTCCTCCACAAGTGGAAGCTGCAGCAGAAAGGCGCGTGTGCTCTCGCTGTCCATCCCGAGAGTATGCACGCCGCGACTGCCTGCGGCGAACTCTATACTGTTTTCACGCATGGCCGACAGCACACCTTCCCACAACTTTCTTCCCGCCGACGAGCAACTGGACTACCTGCAGAAGGGCGCGGCGGAGATCATCCGCGTGTCCGATCTGCGCGAGCGCCTCGAGGAGTCGCGTAAGACGGGGCGCCCCCTCCGCGTGAAGGCAGGTTTTGACCCTACGGCGCCTGATCTGCACCTGGGCCACACCGTGCTCATGCGCAAGCTCAAGCACTTCCAGGACCTGGGCCACCAGGTCATCTTCCTGGTCGGCGACTTCACCTCGCTGATCGGCGACCCGACGGGCCGCTCCGCCACCCGGAAGCCGCTGACGCGGGAGCAGATCGACGCCAACGCCAAGACCTACACCGAGCAGGTCTTCCGCATCCTCGACCGCGACAAGACCGAGGTGCGCTTCAACTCCGAATGGTTGGGCACGCTGGGCTTCGAGGGCATCATCCGGCTGGCCGCGCACTTTACCGTTTCGCAGATGCTGGAGCGCGAGGAATTCCACAAACGCTTCCAGGAAGAGAAGCCCATCTCCATGCACGAGATGCTCTACCCGCTGTCCCAGGGCTACGATTCGGTTGCGCTGAAGGCCGACGTCGAGCTGGGCGGCACCGACCAGCGGTTCAACCTGCTGATTGGCCGCGAACTGCAGCGGCACTACGGCCAGCCCTCGCAGATCGTGCTGATGACGCCGATCATCGAGGGCCTCGACGGGGTGCAGAAGATGTCGAAGTCGCTGAACAATGCGATCGGCATCCATGAGCCGCCGGGGGAGATGTACGGCAAGCTGATGTCCATCTCCGACACGCTGATGTGGAGCTACTGGACTCTGCTGACCGACTTGAAGCAGAGCGAGGTGGATGCGCTGCAGGCTGCGGTTGCGAGCGGCGCCGCGCACCCGATGGAGGTGAAGAAGCGTTTGGCTCGGACGATCGTTGCCGGCTTCCACGGCGAGGAAGCGGCGAGAAAGGCCGATGAAAACTGGGCGAAGCAGTTCCAGCGCGATGAGACGCCGGAGGATCTGGATGAGGTTGCGATCCCGGCATCCGAAGTCGGCTGGACGCCGGAGGCGGCCGCCATCCGGCTGGATAAGCTGCTGGTCCGGCTGGGCCTGGCGGAATCCGCCAGTGATGCCGGCCGCAAGGTGAAGCAGGGTGCCGTGCGGCTGGATGGCGAGGCCGTTCAGGGAACGCACGCCAAGGTCACGGTTCCCGGGCGGGTTGTGGTGCGGGCCGGGAAACGGGCGAAGGCTGCGCTTTTCAGTTGATCTTCGCCGATCTTCGGATTCTTCGGGTAAGCGCAAGAGCGCCCGGTCCAGCAGGCACCCCCTCCCCCCTCCCGCTACGGGAGCGTGGGTTGTAAACCTCCTGTTTTCAGTGTTATAGCGACTCTCCCGAGGGTCAAAGTCGTCATTCCAAAGGGGTTATCGCTAAAGTCGTCCAGGCAAAAGGCTTACGGGCGCTCTCTGTCCGGTTTTGCTCACCCTTTGGAAACAGGCGCAATCCCCGAAGGACGGTCTATTTCCAGCGTAGCGAAACGGATAGGGTGAATTGGCAAGTTTTTGCGAGAAAAGAACGAGCGGGGTCGTTTTGGGAATCAGCAGTTGTAGCTGCCGGAGTAGAGCTCGGTAAGCTTCTGGATGAGGTCCCCGTAGCCGGAGGCCTCAAGCTGGACCTCGGTACCGGTGTGGAGCTGGACGAAGGCAAGATTGCGCTTGGGGTCCATGGCGATGGAGGCGATCTGGTCCAGCGGGATAGCCCGTGACTGCTCCAGTGCATGCGCGAGCTCGATGGCCTTCATCTCGATGTTCTCCCCAAAGCGAAGCAATGTATCAGATGAGATGCGGCGGTGATGCAACCGGAAACGCCCTGGCGTTGAGTCCCTCCCCCGAAAGACCCAACACCATTGCGTGATCGATCACATCACCGCATGACCACAACATACCTTGATATCGTCGAAGAAAAACAATGATGCGGTAACACTTACCAAACTACTGAGTAACTTGCGGTAACTTTCGGCTCGTTTCGTGCAACATCTTGCCGCGAGATATAGGTTTAACGGCTGGCGAATCGTTTTTCCTGCCGATAGTGGAGCCGTGGCGAACCGGATGTTGGCGGCAGCAGGTCGCGTCCGCCCCTGCGAGATACACTTCCAGCCATGCTAAGAATCCGCATTCCGAAAGGCGATCCCCGTCTGCTCCGCATGAAAGCCACTGAACTCAAACTCAAAGCAGAGGGACTGCTCAAAGAGGCTGATGAGTTGGAGCGGCAAGCGGCCGAGGCGGAAGCTCTTCAAGGAAAAAACGAACGCTGAATAAGCCGCCGTTGGCAGGGATCAGCGAGAATTCTTACAACTCGATATTCACCAGATCCGAGGTGTGATCCGAGTGGTCGCCATTGGGCGAGGTGGTGCGGTTCTGCGGGGCGCGCCAGTGGTCGATGTAGGAGATCTGGTGGACGCAGGAGACGGTGCAGTTGGGGGCGCAGGTCTTCTCGGTGAGGAACTCGCGATCGAGATCGGCCTGGGTGTAGTCGGCGAGCGGCGTGCCGGGGAAGCCGCGCTGCTGCGAGCAGTAGTGCACCAGGCCGTCTTCGCAGATGTAGAGGTAGCGTGAGCCGGCGCGGCAGCGCCAGTCGTTGGGCTGGCCGTTGGCGATGGCTTCCTGAAAGTGGTTGAAGCGCGAGTAGTTCTTCTTTTCGAGCTTCGTCATCTCGTAGTAGACGCGGCGCTCTTCGCCGCCCAGCGGCTTCAGCTGGCCGCTGCCGTCGTGGATGATGCCGATGGTCGAGGTGAAGCCGAGTTCGAGCGCGCGATGGCCGATGGTGAGCGCATCCTGCGGGTTCTTGATGCCGCCGCCGACGACGGAGTTGATGTTGACGTGGAACTGGGCGTACTGCGCGAGGAACTGCAGCTTCTTGTCGAGAACTTTGAGGCTTTTCTTCGAGATCTCGTCCGGCTGCACGTTGTCGATGGAGATCTGCATGTGGTCGAGACCGGCCTGGTTTAGACGCTCGATGCGATCCGGCATCAGAAAGTAGCCGTTGGTGATCATGCCGGCGAGGCGTCCGTGGTGACGGATGCGCGCAATGATCTGGTCCAGATCGGGATGCGTCAGCGGCTCACCGCCCGAAATGGTGATGATGCTGGTGCCGAGGCGGGCGAGATGGTCGATGCGGCGGAGCATCTCGTCGAGCGGGACCGGCTCGGAGACCTTGTCGTACTCGTTGCAGTAGGCGCAGGAGAGATTGCAGAAGCGCATGGGGACGATCTGCGCCATGACGACGTGGTGGGTGGAGGCCAGCGCGTGGCCCACGATGCCGAGCTCGCGGAGCTTGCGGGTGGCGGCCTTGACCCGGCTCTTGCCGTGGGGGACGGGGAGGGCTGGAGTTGTGGTGGCGACGGACATTCTGGCTGGTTTTGATTATATCGGGCGGGCGCATTGACCTGCCTGCCGCCACTGAACAACCCCACCCTAACTTCGCCAGGATGGGGCACCCGCTTCACTAAAAGTCAGAACTTTTTGGTTAGAGGTTGTAGCGGTCCAGCGATTCGCGGAGCTTTTGTAACTGCTCCGGTATCACGAGCTCGGATTGGGTGATGCGGGCGTCGACGGTGATGGCGAGGGTGAGCACCTTGCGGTTGCGCAGCACCGTGAGGGCTACCGGATGGCCGGCGTTCATGCGCAGGGTCTGGAGCCAGTCGGCGGTGGTTTCGAGTGGCATGCCATTGGCGGTGACGATAATGTCGCCGGCATCGAGACCTGCGTTGCCGGCGGGGCTCTTGTCCTCCACGCTGCGGACCAGTAGGCCGTTGCCCGCGCGGACACCGAAGTATTTCGCGAGCTGCGGGGTGAGAGGTTCCACGGTGGCGCCGATGTAGGCCTGCGGATCGGGAGTGTCGCTGTCACCGGAGGAGGCGCCATCGCCTGCATAACTGTGCTGGGCGGCGAAGCCTTGCACCATGGGGGCAGGCTCCGGGATGGGCACGTGGAAGTGATGTGCCCACGCGTGCTGGACCAGCGCGGTGCGGTCTGCGAGCTGAAGGTGGAAGCGCTCCAGCTTGGCGTTGTGGATGACCTCGAGATCGATGAACTTGCCGACGGGCATGTCGCGGAGCAGGCGGGTGAGCGTCGCGGTGTCGGTGACGAGCTGTCCGTTGATGGACTGGATGATGTCGCCGGTATGGACGCCGGCCTTTGCGGCGGGCGCGTCGTGGTCGAGCGAGATGACTTCAGCGCCGGTGGGGTTGGCGAGCTTTTCCTTCTGGGCGCGGGCGGGATCGACGTCGTGCACGGTGACGCCGAGGTACCCCTGCGATGCCGCAGCGAGGATGAGGTGGGCGTTGCCGTCCATCACCGCCTGGGGAAGCTGGGCGGAGACCGGAGACGGCGCGAGGACGGCCTGGGTGGCCCCGTAGGCGGGCACGGTCAGGGACACGGCGGCGAAGGCGGCAGAACCCAGGATTGACGCAAGGAAGGCTGCCGAACTACCAAGAGAACCACCGAGTACGGTGCTCGGAGGGGTGGGCATGGGATGGGATGTATGACGGTAAAGCATAGAAACAAAGCTCCTGATGGGAGACGAAAAGTTTTCAAGACGGATTTCCGCTTGCTCTGTGCGCCAGTCAGGTTATCGCGTTGGGCTTTTCTCTAACGGAAAGTCGCGACAGCCATTCCGGCTCCGGCGCCCACTCAAGGCAAATCCGTTCTATGGCCTGTAACTGAGACGGACGAGACGCGCGAAAGTCACGCTCTGCGGCAGAACCTTAACGCATTGGAGGGGATTCTGGCTAAAGCATTTTCGGCAATACGGCTACCCGCGCAGATTCTCTTGGCGTGGCTTTTCCGTCAAGAAAAGCCACAAGGGCACCCGTTGAATGGTGATCGGGATGCCGAAAAGCTTTATTGGACCTGCGGAATCTGCTGCAGCATGGTCCGGGAGACATTGCGCAACAGGGGATTTTCGTCGTGGGTGGCGACGTTCAGGAGGACTTGCCGGACGCTGGAATCGGCAGAGACCGGGGCCAGCAGGCGGATGGCCTGGGAGCGGATCTGCGGGTCGCCATCGTCGAGGACGGCTTCGAGGACAGCGTCGCGGACGTGCATATCCTCGGCGAGGTAAGGGGCCAGGCCGTTGAGGGCCTGCTCGCGGATGTTGGAGTTCGGATCATAGCGCAGGGCGACCATGAGGGCGCTGCGGAAGCTGTCATCGGCGGCGCAGTCCCCAATGCCAGGGCCGGTGCAGGTGTGGGTCAGGATGCCGAGCGCGGCGTTCCGGACCGAGGGGGTGAGCGGCGCGCGGGTGCCGAGCAGCAGCAGGCCACGGATGATGCGGTCGTCCGCGGGGCCAACGGCCGTGCTCGGCATGAGGCGGCTGTACTCGACGCGAACCAGGCTGGTGGCCGGGTCCTCGGAGACGCCGGTGACGGCGACGATGGGCTGGTTGTCGGGGCCATGGTCGACCACGACCCCTGTGGTCGCGGGCGGACGGGCGACCTTGAAGCCGGCGTAGCCGAGGCCGGCGCCGACGAAGAGCATGGTGGCGGCGGCGAGCGGCGCGGTGCGCAGCAGGCGGAAGTCGGTCCAGAGCGAGCGGCGGAAATGGGCAAACCAGGTGTCCTGGGGCGCCTGCTCCAGTGCCTCGTCGATCTTCAGGCGGGTCTGGGCGATGAGATTGGGCGAGGGCTCGCGTACGGGCAGGATGGCCATGGCGCTCGAAAGGGCGCGGGTGACCTCGAGCTCGTCGCGGCAATCGGCGCATCCAGCAAGGTGCTGTTCCAGCCGGTGACAGGCCTCGTCACTGAGCTCGCCGTAGAGCAGGAGCGTGATCTGCTCATGGGCTGCGTCGCAACTGAGCGTTCCGTCGTGGCCAGGCCAGGTCATGGAATCTCAGACTTCCTTAGCGCACCACGGCGAGGGTGGCGCGCAGCTTCTTGGTGGCACGGAAGAGGGTGTTCTTGGCCGTCTCTTCGGTGGTGTTGAGCATCTCGCCGATGGTGCGCAGGCGTAGACCCTGATAGTGCTTCAGCTCAAAGACCATGCGCTCGCGCGGAGTGAGTTTGTCGAGGGCAGTGGCGATCTTTGAGCCGAGTTCCTTACGTTCCAGCTCGCGGCCGGGATTGGCGGAGGCCCGCTCGTCCGAGACCATGCTGAGCAGGTCCAGCTCTTCGCCGGAGGAGTCCATGACCACGGCGGGGTCCTCGCGGCGTGTCTTGCGGCGGCGCATGAGGTCCAGGCAGAGGTTGGTGACGATGCGGTAGATCCAGGTGTAGAAGGAGCACTCGAAGCGGAAGTTGCCGAGATAGCGATAGGCCTTAAGAAACGCTTCCTGGGCGATGTCCTGTGCATCGGTTTCCGAGCCGAGCAGATGCAGGGCCAGGCGCAGCACGGCTTGATCGTACTGGCGGACGAGGGTGTCAAAGGCCTGCCGGGAGCCCTTCTGAGCCTGCCGGATCAGCTCCGTTTCGGAGGCGCGGTCTTCTGGGCTCATGCCTCCGCCGGTGCGTGTTTGAAGCGCACGGCGACCGGGCCACGTCTGGCTGCTGCGGTTTGCCGGGATGGTGGTGCTGAGGCCGGGCTGGATACGGAGAGCGTCGGTTCCCATCGTGCGTACACCTCTTACAAAGAGATACGTCTTCTGCAAGATAGACGTTCCCCTCGGTAAGAGGACGCAGAAGTAAGGGTTTGGGTAGCAGAAATGACAATTCTGTGACGCCACGGAGGAAATTGCGGCCAAATCAGCGGGTCAGGTCGCCTCTGCCCTGCAGCGATTGCCCTGGCCTGGGTTTATGCTGGCGTCGCCGAGAGGACGTTCTCCGGCATACATTCCAACTTCCAGGTCCGCCAAAATGACTTGTTCCAGCCTGCTGCTTCGTCTTGCGTTGGTTTTGTTGGCCGGCTGCCTGCCGGCTGTGGCCCAGAGCAATCTGTCGGTGCACTGGGAGGAACTGACCGGCCCGGACTTTGTTGCGGCGATTCATCAGTCGCAGGGGGTCTGCGTACTGCCGTTCGGGATTATTGAAAAGCATGGGCCGCACCTGCCGCTGGGGACGGACCTGATCAATGTGCGGTTTGTGACAGAAAAAGCCGCGCAGCAGGAGTACGCGGTGGTGTTTCCGGCGTACTACTTCGGCCAGATCGCCGAGGCACGGCAGCAGCCGGGGACGGTCTCGTACAGCGCACATATGCAGCTCGATCTGCTGCAGGAGACGACGGACGAGATGGCGCGGAACGGGTGCAAAAAGATCGTGATCGTGAACGGGCATGGCGGCAATGAGCACCTGCTGCCGTTCTTCGCGCAGGTGCAGATGCAGACGCCGCATGATTACGTGGTTTACATCTATCGCTGGCCGGGCACGAAAGCGGCGGACCGGCCCTACAAGCCGGGGCCGACGGACTTCCACGCCGGCGAAGGCGAGACGGCGCACACCATGATTGCCGCGCCGGGGCTGGTGCATATGGATCGGGCGCAGTCGGAGTCCGGAGCGGACCTGAAGCGGCTACATCTGCCGGAGGGCGTCTACACCGGCATCTGGTGGTACGCGAGTTTCCCGAATCACTACTCGGGCGACGGCTCGCTGGCGACGAAGGCGCTGGGCGAGTACGACACCAAGGCGGAGGTTGGGGCGATCGCGGATGTGATCCGGGCGGTGAGGGCGGATGATGTGTCGGCGAAGCTGCAGCAGCAGTTCTATGAGGATGCGAAGCATCCACTGGAGACGAAGCAATAGACACGAAGCAGTCCGCGCGCATTGCACAGGTGCCGGTCCACTACACTCGTGCTGATGACGCAAGAAGATAGTTTGATCACCGCGTATTGCGATGGCGGATCGCGCGGCAATCCCGGGCCTTCGGGCTATGGGGTTTCGATTGAGGATGCGGCGGGCCATCCGGTGGCCGACCTGAGCGAGTTCCTGGGTGTGAAGACGAACAATTTTGCGGAGTACTCCGGGCTGCTGGCGGCGCTGGAGTATGCGCTGAGCCATGGGCATCGGCGGCTGCGGGTGGTGGCCGACTCCGAGCTGATGGTGAAGCAGATGAAGGGGCAGTACCAGGTGAAGAGCCCGGACCTGCGGCCGCTGTGGGAAGAGGCGAAGCGGCGGGCGGCGCGGCTGGAGCGCTTCGAGATCCAGCATGTGCTGCGGGGCAAGAACAAGCGCGCCGACGCGCTGGCCAACCAGGCGATGGATCGCGGGACAGGGAAGACGGTGAAGGAGGTTGGACGCGAGGGCGGCAGTGCAGCGGCGTCCACTCCGACTGCCGCGCGTGGCGGCTATCCGCAGGATCGGCGACCTGCGAAGCCTGCGGAGAAGCGGGTGCTGAAGGGCTTTGTGAAGAACGGCGTGGTGCATCTGCTGGAAGGCGAGCTGCCGGAGAACTGCTTTGTCCGCGTGACTCCGGAATAATAGGGAACTCACGACGGTTGCGCGCGTAGGCAGGGCATCATGCGCTTTCTGCTGCTTGCTGCCGCGATTGCTCTGTTTGCCGGTCCGGCGATTGCGGCGCAGACGTGCCGCCGGCAACGCCGACCGCAGAAGAAATCATGGCGAAGGTTGCGGCCAATCAGGATCGCACCGAGGCGGCACGCACGCGCTACATCTACATGCAACACATTCGCACCGTGTCGCGAAAGCCGGGCGGCAAGGTGATGTGCGAGGAGATCACGGACAGCCGGGTGAGCCCGCGGGCGAAGGGCTCGCACCAGGAACTGCTGACGCTGGACGGGCGCTATTGGCAGAAGGGGCGGTACGTCCGCTACACGACGTTGCAGGAGCAGGATGCCACGCCATCGAAGGATGAAGCAGCAAAGAGCGAAGCGCCGAAGAATAAGGAAGTAAAGACGGAGAAAGAAGACCTCGACGGAATGGACATTGACCTCGTCGAAAATCTGCGCAAGAACCTTACCAACGACAGATCTGAAGACACGGAAGAGAAAGGCCAGGACAGCGCGGGGCATGGCGTGCATGTTCACGTGGACGCTGCGGACGAGGGCCAGTCGAAGGATGGTCTGGCCAAGGGGCTATTCCCGCTGACTACCAAGAAACAGTCGCAGTATCTTTTTACGTTGATGGGCCAACAAAAGATGAACGGCCGCGATGTGTATCGCGTGAGCTTCCGGCCGAAGGACAAGAATGACTTCGACTGGAAGGGCGAGGCGTTCATCGACGTGCACGAGTTCGAGCCGGTGGTGGTGTACACGGAGATGTCGCGCAAGATACCGCTGGCGGTGCGCACGCTGCTGGGCACGAACCTGCCGGGGCTGGGATTTTCCGTGACCTACGATCGCCAGCCGGATGGGGTGTGGTTCCCGGTGAGCTTTGGCACGGAGTTCCGCATGCGGGTGCTGTTCTTCATCGCGCGGGATATCTCGATGTCGCTGGCGAACACGCATTTTGAGAAGACGCATGCGGAGGTGCGGATTCTGGATGGCGTGAAGGTGGTGGAGAATGCCGCGCCGGGTACTGCGAATACGCTGCACTAGCTAGTACAAGCGTATTGGAAACAATGTCAGCCGGGCTTCTACAGCAGCAACTGCCAATAGCCGACGTCGATCCAACGGCCAAGCTTCCAGCCGACCTGCTCGAAGTGTGCAACCTTGCGGAAACCGAGACGCTCGTGGAGTGCGATGCTTGCCGGATTGGGCAGTGCGATGCCGCCGATGGCGGCGTGGAAGTTGCGCCGGCCCAAGTCCACCAACAGTGCTTCATACAATCGCGAGCCAATGCCCTGGCCGACAGATTTCGGATCGAGGTACACGGTCATTTCCGCAGAGTGCCGGTAGGCGCAGCGGCCTTTCCATTTGCTGGCATAGGCGAAGCCCTGGATGGTCTGCGCCGTCTCTCCAAACCAACCAGGGGAGCGCCGCCAGGGTCTCGCCGATCCGGCTCTCCATCTCCTCCGGAGTGACGGGCGCTTCCTCGAATGTGATGGTGGTCTGGAGGACGTAGTGGTTGTAGATGGCGCAGATGGCGGCTGCGTCTGCGGGGTTGCCAGGCGGATCATGTCGCGCACTAACCTTTGGCCAGCTCTGCCTTCACGATTTCGCTGATCTGCCTGCCGTCGGCGCGGAGGCCGGTGGCGGCGATCTTTGCCTGCACGTCCTTGATGACGAGGCCCATTTCCTTTGGCGTGGGGCGCTTGCCGGCAGAGCTCATCTCCGCGATGGTGGCTTCGACCAGCGAGCGGACCTTCGACTCGTCCGCCTGCTGCGGCATGTAGCCTTCGATGATCTTGATCTCGGCGGCTTCTTTTTCCGCCAGCTCGGGGCGGTTGCCCTTGGTGAACGCCTCGACGGAGTCGCGGCGCTGCTTGATGAGCGTGGTGAGCGTCTGCAGCACTTCCGGCTCGGTCAGCGGCTCGCGCTTGTCGATCTCCTTGTTCTTGATCGCGCTCTTCACCATGCGCAGCACATCGAGCTTCAACTGCGCCCGCTCTTTCATGGCTGCGATGGTGTCCTGCTGATCCGCTCCTGAAGGGTCATGCGCGTTCGTCTCCTGGCGTGCTGAAACAAGGCCAACACACCAGTATAAAGACTCGGCGCGCTCGATAGAATAGAAAGCAAGGAACCCACACAGACATGATTCGAAAGACGCGCCTCTTTACGCCCGGTCCTACGCCTTTGCTTCCCGCCGCGCAGTTTGCCATGGCCGCGGCCGACCTGCACCACCGCACGCCGGAGTTTCGCGCGCTGTATCATGCGCGTGCTGGAGCAGTTGCGCACGTTTATCGGCACGAAGAACGACGTGATCCTGATGGCCTGTTCGGGCAGCGGCATCATGGAAGCCTCGGTGGCGAACATCACGTCGCCGGGCGACCGCGTGCTGGTGCTGAGCGCCGGCAAGTTCGGCGAGCGCTGGACGGGCATCGCGAAGGCCTACAACTGCGATGTGGACCTGGTGAGCGTGCCTTACGGGCAGACCTTCTCGCTGGATGCGGTGAAGGCCGCGCTGAAGGTGGAGACGCGCGCCGTGTACATGCAGGCGAATGAATCGTCCACCGGCACGCGGCACGATGTGGAAGGCGTGGCGAAGCTGCTGAAGGCGGCGAAGAGCGAGGCGGTGCTGGTGGTGGACGCGATCACCGGGCTGGGCACGACGCACTTCGACGTGGACGCGTGGGGCGTCGACATCATGATCGGCGGCTCGCAGAAGGCGGTGATGATTCCGCCGGGGCTGGCGTACTGCTCGGTGAGCGAGAAGGCGTGGGCGCTGATGGGCAACGCGCTGAACCCGCGCTACTACTTCGATCTGCGCAAGGAGCGGAAGAACGCGGCGAAGGGCGAGTCGTCGTACACGCCGGCGACGTCGCTGATTGCGGCACTGAGCACGGCGCTGGATTACATCGCCTCGCAGGCGGATGGCGACCTGGCGGCCGGACGCGAGAAGCTGGTGGACAACGCGGAGACGCTCGCGGCGATGACGCGCGCGGCCGTCGAGGCGCTGGGGCTGAAGCTGTTCTCCGCGTCGCCGGGCGCCGCGGTGACGGCGGTGCTGCCGCCCGCGGGCATCGACTCCGGCGTGGTGGTGAAGGAGCTGAAGTCGCGCTTCGGCGCGATCATCACCAACGGCCAGGGCGAGATGAAGGGCCAGTTCTTCCGCATCGCGCATCATCGGCTACTTCGATTATCTGGACACGATCGCGATCCTCGGCGCGCTGGAGCAGGTGGCTGCGACGTCGCTGAAGCTGCCGGACTTCCGCTTCGGCAAGGCGCTGATTGCGGCGCAGGAGACTTTCGCCGAGCGCACGAGGTTGCACAGCCTGAGCTTGCGGCGGCGAGGTAAGGAATGATTGCACGCCACTGGCGAGGCTGGACCGCGCCGAGAATGCGGTGCGTACCAGAAACTGCTTAGCGGCACGGTTCTGCCTGGCTTGAAGAAGATCTCCGGCTATCGCGGCGGATATGTGCTTCGCCGCGATGTTGCGGAGGAGGTTGAATTCGTAGTCGTGAATCTGTTCGATTCCATCGAGGCAGTGCAGCAGTTCGCCGGACCCGACTACACCGTCGCTCAATTCGAACCTGAGGCGAGGCGGCTTCTCGCTCGGGTAGAACCTCTCGCCGTTCACTATGAAGTTTGCGTCAACACTGTTCCGGCTTGAGAGGCAAGCTTGCGTACTGGATGCGCTTTGCTGATCTGCCGTGCTTCATCACCGCGTCGTGATTGATATCGATAGAGGAGCCATTTTGAAGATTGTTCTTGCAGAGAAAGTTTCGCCCGCCACGCTTGCCGTCTTTCAGGCCGAGCCGGGCTGGAATGTGGTGACGCATGACCAGATCAAGGACGGGCTGGCGAACGAGCTGAAGGACGCCGATGGGCTGGTGGTTCGCTCGGCGGTGCAGGTGGACGATGCGCTGCTGGAGCATGCGCCGAAGCTGCGCGTGATTGGCCGCGCGGGCGTGGGCGTGGACAACATCGATGCGGATGCGGCGACGCGGCGCGGCATCGTGGTGATGAACACGCCGGGCGCGAATGCGATTGCGGTGGCGGAGCTGACGATCGGGCTGATGCTGGCGCTGGCGCGGCAGCTGCCGAAGGCGAATGGCGCGCTGCACCAGGGCAAGTGGGAGAAGAAATCGCTGAGGGCGCTGAGCTGCGCGGCAAGACGCTGGCGGTGTGGGCCTGGGGCGCATCGGACTGGAAGTGGCGCAGCGCGCGCGAGCTTCGGCATGCAGATCATCGGGCACGATCCGTTTGTTGCGCCGGCGACTGGCGCGCGAACGCGGCGTGGAGCTGGTGGATCTGGATGAGCTGTTTCGCACGCGCGGACTATCTGACGCTGCATGTCGGGCTGACGCCGCAGACCGACGGACATCATCAACGCGAAGAACCTGGCGGCGATGAAGAAGGGCGTGCGGATCGTGAACTGCGCGCGCGGCGAGCTGATGGAGGATGCGGCGCTGCTGGCGGCGCTGGACAGCGGGCAAGGTGGCCGGTGCGGCGCTGGATGTGTTTCGCGATGAGCCGCTGAAGGACTCGCCGTACTTCGGGCTGCGAGAATGTGATTCTGACGCCGCACATTGCCGGCTCGACGGCCGAGGCGCAGGAGGCGGTGGGCATCCAGATTGCGGCGCAGGTGCGCGAGTATCTGAAGCTGGGCGTGGTGCAGAACGCGGTGAATCTGCCGTCGCTGTCGCACGAGGAGTATGTGCGAGCTGTCGCCGTACATCGACATGGCGGGGCGGCTGGGCGCGTTTCTCTCGGCCACGGCGGACGGCAACGTGGAGAGCATCGCGCATCGGCTATCGCGGCGCGCTGGCGCAGGGCAAGACGGACCTGGTGCGCAATGCGGCGATCGAGGGCGTGCTGGCGCATTCGGAGAATGTGAACCGCATCAACGCGGCGGCGGTGGCGGAGGAGCGCGGCATCCGGCTGCATGAGTCGAAGGTGGAGAATGGCGGCGCGGCGAGCGGCCTGAGCGTGACGCTGCACACGCGCTGGCGGCGAGACGACGGCGACGGCGACGGTGCTGCATGGGCGGCTGCCGCGGCTGCTGGCGAGCGACGGCAT
This sequence comes from uncultured Acidobacteriaceae bacterium, assembly GCA_963750845.1. Lineage (GTDB taxonomy): Bacteria > Acidobacteriota > Terriglobia > Terriglobales > Acidobacteriaceae > KBS-83. The sequence goes on along the minus strand of CAVVSP010000023.1, from coordinate 57,507 downwards.
CGACATCGAGGTGCCGCTGCAGGGCACGCTGATCGCGATCCGCAACCATGATGTGCCGGGTGTGATCGGCCGCGTCGGCACGATTCTGGGCGAGCATCAGGTGAACATCGCGAACTTCGCGCTGGGACGCGGTCGGATCCGTGAAGTGGGCCGAGGCGAAGGATGGCGTGGGCGGCGCGATTGCCGTGGTGCAGGTGGATGGCGAGATCACGGCGGCGGTGATCGGGGCGCTGGAAGCGATTGAGGCGGTGACGCGGGTGCGGCTGGTCAAACTTGCCATCGCTACCGTTGAGGTAGCGAGCTGTCACCGCTGCCTAAGGCAGCGAACTGCGACCGCTACAATAGTAGAGAGACGAGTCAGGAGCTGCCATCCGTGCCGCTTTACGAATACCAATGCAAGCAATGCGGGCATCGCTTTGAAAAGATCCAGAGCTTCTGGGCGCCCGAAGAGAAGGTGTGTCCGGAGTGCGGCGGCGAGGTGGAGAAGCTTATCTCCGCGCCGGCGATCCAGTTCAAGGGTGCGGGCTGGTATGTGAACGACTATGCCGGCCGCAACAAGGCGCCGTCGTCGGGTGGATCGGACAGTAGACGTTCGAAAGAAGGCGGATCGAAAGAGAGCGGCGGTAAGGACGTCTCCGCGAAGAGCTCGGAGAGCTCGTCCAAGAGTGAGAGTGGCAAGAGCGAAGTGGGAAGAGCGGGCGGCGAAAGCGACAGCGGCGGCAAAAGCGACTCGGGCGCTGCTTCCTCGAGTTCAGGAAGCAACGCCGCGAGTTCGTCCAGTTCCGGCTCGAGTACGAAGTCCTCGAACTAGCTGGAGGACTTCTTTGCAGACTTCTTGCGGCCGGATGACTTTTTCTTCGCGCTGGATTTCTTGGCGCTCTTCTTCTTTTTTGCGGACTTCTTCTTCGGCACCTTTGCGCCCTCGGCGCGCGCCTCAGAGAGACCGATCGCGATGGCCTGCTTGCGGCTCTTTACCTTTTCGCCGCTGCGTCCGGACTTGAGCTTGCCCTTCTTATAGGCCTTCATTTCGCGCTCGACGGACTTTGATGCCGCCGAGCCGTACTTCTTCTTCGAGGATGCTTTCTTTCTTGCCATGCTTGCCTCCGTGCACACGTGTGTGCGGTTGCCTACGTAGGGTGAGAGGCAAAAAAGAGTTATGTGGTTGTTACGGAGTCGCTTCTGCGGATGGATTGTGGTTCTAGGTTTCCGCCAGTGCGGGCAGTATCTCGTCGACGTCCACCCACTCGGTGGGGTAGTCGCCGGTGTAGCAGGCGGTGCAGAAGATCGGCTTGCCGCCGCGGGCCGTCTCGTCGCGCAGGAGTCCAGCAGGCCATCCAGGGAGAGATAGGCGAGCGAGTCGGCTTCGATGAAGCTGGCGGATCTCTTCGACGGTGTTGTTGGCGGCGATGAGGTCCTTCTTGCGCGGCGTGTCCACGCCGTAGAAGCAGGGCGAGATGGTGGGCGGGCAGGAGATGCGCAGGTGGACTTCGTTCGCGCCGGCGGCGCGCACCATGCGGACGATCTTGCGGCTGGTGGTGCCGCGGATGATGGAGTCGTCGATGAGGATGATGCGCTTGCCTTCGAGCAGATTGCGCACCGGGTTGAGCTTCATGCGGACGCCGAAGTCGCGCACGCGCTGCTCGGGCTCGATGAAGGTGCGGCCGACGTAGTGGTTGCGGATGAGGCCGAAGTTGAAGGGGATGCCGGATCTCGGCGGCGTAGCCGAGCGCGGCGGTGACGCCGGAGTCGGGCACGGGGACGACGAGGTCGGCGGCGACGCCGGACTCGCGCGCGAGCTGGCGGCCCATCTCCTCGCGGACTCTCTGCACCCAGCGGCCGAAGATGCGGCTGTCCGGGCGGGCGAAGTAGACGTGCTCGAAGATGCAGCTGGCTGGCGGGATAGTCTCGGTGGCGATACTTGCGGCGAGGTGACGCCGTCTTCGGAGACCATGACGAGCTCGCCGGGCTCGACGTCGCGCTCGTATTTGGCGTGCAGCAGGTCGAAGGCGCAGGTTTCGGAGGCGAAGACGAAGGTGTCGGGCGCGCCGTTCGTCGCCGGCGATGCGGCCCATGGAGAGCGGGCGGAAGCCGTGTGGGTCGCGCGCGGCGAAGATGCGGTTGCGCGTCATCATGACGATGGAGAAGGCGCCTTCGACCTGGGCGAGCGAGTCGGCGATGCAGTCGACCAGCGTGGTCTGCTTGGAGTGCGCGATGAGCTGGACGATGATCTCGGAGTCGGAGGTGGTCTGGAAGACGGCGCCGTCGCGCTCGAGGCTTGGCGCGGAGGTTGCCGAGGTTGACCAGGTTGCCGTTGTGCGCGATGGCGATGAGGCCCTTGGTGGACTCGACCGAGATGGGCTGGGCGTTGAGCAGCGCGGAGTCGCCGGTGGTGGAGTAGCGGGTGTGGCCGATGGCGAGTTCGCCGGGCAGCTCGTGCGAGGACGTCGTCGGTGAAGATCTCGGCGACCAGGCCCATGCCCTTGATGTCGCTGAGCGTCGTTGGCCGTCGGAGGTGGCGATGCCGGCGGACTCCTGCCCGCGATGCTGCAGCGCGTAGAGGCCCCAGTAGGTCATGGCGCGCGGCGTCGGGATGGCCGTAGATGGCCATGACGCCGCACTCTTCGCGGAGCTTGTCGAAGTGCGTCGTGCTCGCGCTGCGTCGGCGATCGCAGGCGAGGTGCAGGGTTCGTCGATGCCTGGGACGCGCTGGTGAGATTGACGGGTCGGTCATGCGGTGACCGACCTCGCGGCGAGCTGGGATTCGAGGGTGTTGGACCAGGCGGCTGCGAAGCGTCGACTCGATCGCGGATGATACCGCGATTGCCTTCGCGCAGTCGAAGATCTCGAGATGCGTCGACCGCCAGTTGTCCCAATCGGCGCAGCGTACGAAGCCATATTGCTTCGCGATTGCTGACCTTCGATGTCGGCGAATCTGCAGGTGCAGGTGATGACGACCGCGGTGGCATCTTCGCCAGAAGAGGGTCGAGCGCAGTCATCCTTCGATAGTCAGAGCGAGATCGTTCGCGCCGACGCCGTTCGCGAACAGGCGCTTCAGCGAGCGCGACCGCGAGGCCGCCATCGGAGATGTCGTCGCGCGGAGTGAAGCAAGCCTCGCTCGGCGAGTGCGATCGAGGCATCTGTTGCAGCGCGGCTTCTTCGGCAAGATCGAGTCGACGGCGGCGCTGCCCCAAGAGCGTCTCAGAATTGCTCTTGCGCATAGCTCTGAGCGAGCCAAATGCTGTCGCGTCGATCCTGCGAGTCCGTCGATGACTGCTGACAGCAGCAGGATCAGCGTCGCCGGCCGCTGGAAGCCGCTGGGCACGGCCTTGGTGACATCGTCGAGGATGCCGACGATGCCGATGACGGGGGTGGGGTAGATGCCTTCGCCGTGGGTCTCGTTGTAGAGCGAGACGTTGCCGCCGGTGATGGGCGTGCCGAGCGCGGTGCAGGCTTCGGCGATGCCGTCGATGGCGGCGGAGAGCTGGGCCATGATCTCCGGCTTCTCCGGGTTGCCGAAGTTGAGGCAGTTGGTGGCGGCGACGGGCAGTGGCTCCGGTGCAGGCGACCTTGCGGGCGGCTTCGGCGACGGCGTGCATCGCGCCGAGCTTGGGATCGAGATAGCACCAGCGGCCGTTGCCGGCGAGCGCCATCGAGCCAGCTCCGCGCTCATGCGCTTGGAGTCCCGTGCCCTTTGATGCGCATCACGCCGGCTTCGCCGCCGGGGCCCTGCACGGTGTTGGTCTGCACCATGGAGTCGTACTGCTCGAAGACCCAGCGCTTGTCGCAGATGTTCGCGGCTGGCGAGCAGCTTCTTGAGGTCGGCGGTGTAGTCGCGCGGCTTCTTCAGCTCTTCGAGGACTCCGGCCGGCGGATCGAGCGGGACGGGCGCCTTCCAGGTGCCGACGGGGCGGTGGTAGAGCGGGGCATCGTCGGTGAGGGCCTTGTTGGGGATCTCGGCGACCAGCTCGCCGTGGTGGCGGACGCGCATGGTGTCGTCGGCGGTGACTTGCCGACGATCGACGGCGTCGAGGCCCCACTTGGCGAAGACGCGCAGGACTTCGTCCTCGCGGCCCTTGTCGGCGACGAGCAGCATGCGCTCCTGCGATTCCGAGAGCATGATCTCGTAGCTGGTCATGCCGGTCTCGCGCTGCGGGACGTGGTCGAGTTCGATCGTGAGGCCGAGCCGCCGCGCGCGCCCATCTCGCAGGTGGAGCAGGTGAGGCCGGCGGCGCCCATGTCCTGAATGCCGACGACGGCGCCGGTCGCCATGGCTTCGAGGCAGGCCTCGAGCAGCAGCTTCTCCATGAAGGGGTCGCCCATCTGCACGTTGGGGCGCTTCTGCTCGGAGCCTTCGGTGAACTCTTCGCTGGCCATGGTGGCGCCGTGGATGCCGTCGCGGCCGGTCTTGGCGCCGACGTAGATGACGGGATTGCCGACGCCGGTGGCCTTGGCGTAGAAGATCTCGTCGTTGCGGACGAGGCCGAGGGCGAAGGCGTTGACCAGCGGGTTGCCGGAGTAGCAGGGCTCGAAGCGCGTCTCGCCGCCGAGGTTGGGCACGCCGAAGCAGTTGCCGTAGCCGGCGACGCCGGCGACGACGCCGTCGACGATCTGATGGTTCTTGCGGACGAGCTGCGGGGTCGGGTTCGCCGTCCTCGGTCGAGAGCGGGCCGAAGCGGAGCGAGTCCATGACGGCGAGCGGGCGCGCGCCCATGGTGAAGATGTCGCGCAGGATGCCGCCGACGCCGGTGGCCGCGCCCTGGTACGGCTCGATGTAGGAGGGGTGGTTGTGCGATTCGATCTTGAAGGCGCAGGCCCAGCCGTCGCCGACGTCGATGATGCCGGCGTTTTCGCCGGGGCCCTGCACGACGCTGCCGGGGCCGGAGGTGCGCTCGCCGCGCGTGGGCAGCCGCTTGAGGTGGACGCGCGAGGACTTGTAGGAGCAGTGCTCGGACCACATCACGCAGAAAATGCCGAGCTCGGTGAGGGATGGCGTGCGGCCCAGCGCCGCTTCGATGCGCGCGTACTCCTCCGCCGTAAGGCTGTGCTGCTTGAGAAGCTCGGGAGAGATGCTTGCCGGTGCGGGCACCGCGGAAAGCGTCCTGGTTGTCATGGCGATGCTTATATTGTCGCATGATCAAACCGATTTGAAGGATGGGGAGGGCTGGGGTTCCCCGTGCAGGGAGGCTATCGCCTCGAGAAGCAAACTGAGCCAGAAAAAGCGAAAGGGGCGAGTCCCTTTCGAGACGTCGCCCCTCAGCTCTCCGTATTTTCGAAGATCTGGATCGGCATCCAGATCACAACGTGTCATCCCGGGATGCTCGGAAGATTAGGGCTCAGCCCTGGTTTCCCTCACTCTCCCGTCGTAACGGTCGTTGTACGAGCTACCTAACTGCCATTCGCGAGTCTCGTTGCCGATTCTCTTGAAGGCCATGAGTGACTCTCTCCTTCTGGAAGATTTCTCTTCCGTTATTCAGTGAGACTCGATCTCCCGCAATGGAGTTGTCGGCCTCAACACATTGTGCATTTGTGGAAAAGATCAGGCGAGTTGGCTTGCAATCGCCCGGATGTGTTGCGGGCCGGTGCGGCAGCAGCCGCCGATCCAGTCGGCTCCGGCGTTGCGCCAGGCTGCGCGCCATGTCTCCAAAGAGGTTTGGATCGGAGGTGCCGGTCCAGCTGCGGGTTTCGGGAACCCAGGTTTCGCCGGAGTTGGGATAGACGGCGATGCGTTTGGCGGTGACCGCGCGGATCGCCTGAATCAGCGGAAGGACGTAGCGCGGCGCGGTGCAGTTGATGCCGATGGCGATGATGCCTGGGGCGGCATCGAGCAGGCGGGCGCACTGCTCGATCGGTTCGCCGTGGCCGGTATGGGCGTCGTCGCGGCAGGTGAAGCTGATGTACGCGGCGAGGTCAGGGTGCTGCGACAGAGCTTCGAGGATGGCTTCGGCCTCGGCGAGCGAGGGGATGGTCTCGAAGGCGAGGAAGTCGGCGTTGGTGTCGCGCATGGCGTTGATGCGTTCGGCGTGGAAGGCGACGAGTTCCGCATGCCCGATGTTGTAGTTGCCGTGGAACTCAGCGCCGTTGTGCAACGCGGCACCGTATGCGCCGAGCGAGCCGGCGATCCAGATGCGCCGGGGTTTGCGGCCGCCGTCGATTTCAGATTGCGCGTAATCGTGGCGCGCCTGCTCGGCGAGCGCGACGCTGTGCTGGATTGCGGTGCTGGCGGCCCGCGCGCTGAGGCCGATCTCGCGAAAGCCCATGCGGAGAGCTGATAGCTGGCGGTGAGCAGGCAGTCGGCGCCGGCTTCGAGATAGCTGCGATGGACGGCGAGCACCTTTTCCGGCTGTGTGCGCAGAACTTCGCCGGACCAGAGCGGGCTCGCGAGATCGCAGCCGGCGCGCTCGAGCTCAGTGGCGAGGCCGCCATCGAGCACGCGAAGGCCGGTAAGGTCGAGCTTGTCGCGCGGCATCATACTTGTTGTCTACCGGCTTCGGGGCGCGGTGGCAACCTGCGGAGCCGCGGCGTCTATTCTGCTACACTTACCGCAGTGCGCTCGAGCGATCTGCCATCCCTACCAGGACGATGGCGGCGGGCGTCCCACCCAAAGCAAGTCGGTCGATCGGGGAGTGGCTCAGCCTGGTAGAGCACCTGGTTCGGGACCAGGGGGTCGGAGGTTCGAATCCTCTCTCCCCGACCATTCTTTCTCTTCGATCTATCAATAACTTATGCGACTTTGCATTCTGCGAATGGAAAGGAATCCCGAGCGCAGGCCGATGGGATCAGAATTCGATGCGCCCGTAAAACTGCGCTAGTCGCGGATTCGTCAACGCCGAAGCCGCCGTTCCGAAGCCATTTGGGTTGTCGATTCTGGCGGAGACTGAGTGGGCATCGAAACGCACACTGTTCGTCACATTGAATAGCTCAATGCCGGCTTTTACGTGCAGGCGGTCGTTTACCGGGAAGGTTTTTCCGAGACCTGCGTCCTGCTCAAAATACCCATCTCCACGCAAAATATTCCGCGAACCTGAGTCGCCTGGTAGCGCGAAGTCAAATGCGGCAAAGACTGCGGTGGGATCGGCGAACCGTTGATTCAGCTTCCCGCGTCCGTGCGGAATTTTTGCCACTTGTGTTGCCAGGCCCTGAATGTCGTAATTTGTCGGAAAGTTATTACCGTTATTTACGGAAAACGGGAAAGCGCTTGTCCAGCGGACGATGCCGGTAGTCTGCCATCCTCCGATCAACTCATCAGCCAGCCTGCCGACCGAGGATGCAAAGCGCTGGCCTCGGCCAAAGGGCAGGTTCCAGATATAGTTTGCGTTGATCTGGTGGCGAAGGTCGAAGTCGGACGGACCATAGAGTTGGCTCGGAGCCCACGTATTGATGATCTGCGCGTTGTTGACGGAACCTGACGAGCCCAATCGCTCGGCCTGCGAAGTGGCATCCAGAGACTTGGAAAACGTGTAGTTGAAGTCGGCTTGCAAGCCGAGGCCGAAGCGCTGACGATAGACCACCTGGAGAGCGTTGTAGTTTGAATTTCCGATCGATCTCCACGCATAGAGGGCCGAGAACTGATCGTGGTAGAAACGATTCGAAGGATAGGTCTGGTTGGGATTGATACCGGCGCCCGTCGCGGCGTCCGGCATATCCAGGGCATAGAGTGCATTTGCTTCGTTGTAGATATTCTGTTGATACAACTGATAGATATTCTGTGTTGCTGAAAATCCGGGGCCGTACCCGATATCCTGTCCGTCAAGCGCGCCGAACAGCGTCTGCCAATAGGGAATGGGCTGCACCGAAGAGACTGGCACACCAGCGCCGCCATTGGCCCGGGCCATGATGGACATCTGCCGGGCAGCCGCGAAATACGAAGTTCCGGCGGCGCCAAGGTTGGTGGGCATGGCTACATCTTCCTGCTCCAGCAGGCGATGCCCGATGCGGCCGACATAGCTTAATTCCAGAGAAGCACCGTTTCGAATCTCGCGGGCAATCGAAAAGTCGATGACATGCGCATAAGGAGTTTTTATCGCGGAATCTTGTGACCAATAGATAGCTCCGCTAGTAGGGCCGCTCCCTACCGGGATCGGCTGGAAAGCCAACCGATGGAGCGGACGGCAGCAGACTTTGCGGCACATTGTGGGTGCTGGTGAAACGCGGTGCCGTGCCGGCCTTCAATACGCCTGCGCTGGTTTCTAGTGTGGTAGCGAGGCCAAACGATCCCTCGGCATCGAAATTGTTCACGATTGCTGCTCCGAAGTGATCGAAGACCAGTGAGTAACCCGCGCGAATGCTGCTCTTCCCATTGCCAAAGACGTTGTTCCAGAAACCTGACTCCGGTGTAGGCGAGTAAGCGAGGGCAATTCGTGGTCCGAGATCGCCTTTTTCCGGAGTCCAGTAGTCTGGCTTGCCGTTGTAGCGACCGCTGATGGGGAATCCGAGTTCTCCAGCTTCACTGGCCGACTGACCGGAGGCAGCCAATTGCCCGCTTTGATTGACGAACTGGCTCAGTGAAAATGCGCCGGGTGCGCATGCGTTGTTGATGATCTGGCAGATCCCGACCTGGGTTCCGCTGGTTTCGGCGGGCACCTGGAGATAGGAGTAGCGTACGCCGTACGTAATGCTCAGGTCTTTCAGTGCCTTCCACGTATCCTGCGCATACAGTTCATATTCATTCCAGCGATAGTCGCGGACGACCGGTGCGCCGACAGGAAGCGTCCCCCCGGTTTTCGTAGTGTTGTAGGTGATGTTGCCGACATTGACGATGCCTACGGCGGCCATGGCGCCGCTGTTGTAATTCGAAATGAAATTCTTAGCGACCGACGGGTAACCAAAAGCTCCTGGATCGAAGGCCCCGCCGCTGCCGGCTAACGTTCCCGGGCTGAGGTATTGATAAGTGCCGGTTGCATGGGAATAAGAGAGGGCATTGCTGGAGCTGCGATCATCGATGAAGCGGATATTCGTTCCAAATGCCAGGTTGTGATTGCGCTTTGTCCACGAAAGATTGTCAATAAGGTTGTATACCGGCGTGATTGTGTAATTGGAGGAGGTCGTCGCCTGCAGCGCAGTAAGGTCTTGCAATGTGACATAAGGCCCCGATAAGAGCCCGGCATTGCTAAGCCCCTGACGGCTGAGCCCGAATGCAAGATTGTTCACAAGGTTGTTGCTGAGCAGAACCGTATAGCCTGCGGCAAAGCCTTTGCTATTGGTAAGCAGCGTGTTGCTGCCGGGCTGGCCAGGGAACTGGGGCCCACCCGGTTCGTGATCATTCTGGAGATTGCCGCGCCAGAAGACGGTGTGTTTTCCGTTGCCGGCGATGTCCCAATCCAGCCGGCCGGTGTAGGCGTTGTAGGTGCGTTTCGTGTTGTAGGAGAAGCTATAGCCCTCCGTATTGAGACCATCGCCGAGGGTAGGATTATTTCCGACGGGATAGGTATTCATCAAGGCCAGAACATTAGCGTTTGCGCCGATACCCTGTGGGTCCATGCTTTGTAGCTTTGCGGGTGTGAGCGTGTATACACTGTCGCCCGGACAGTTTGGGCCGGCGGCGCAGACATACTTCAATGTGCCTGCGCGGAAACTTGCGGTCGGCACAATATCACTGTTGGAATTGAAACCCTGCGTATCACGGCGGCCCTCGTAGTTGAGAAAGAAGAACGCAGTATTCTTCTTGATCGGACCACCGACAGAAGCGCCAAAGACATTCCGAATCAGCTTTAGGGGAACGTTCGGCAGCCCTTCCGCGGCCTGGGTCTGCTTGTTGAAGAAATCATTTGCATGAAAAAGATTGTTGCGGTTGTACGCGTAGACGGCTCCATGGAGAGAGTTCGTGCCGCTCTTGGTGACCAGGGTTATCTGCGCACCGGAGGACCGCCCCTCTTCCGCATTTGGATTGCTGGTGGTCACGCGAAAGTCGGCGATTGCATCCTGGGAAACGCGGAGCACACTGGTGAAAGCGTAGCCATTGTTGATGTCATTGACGTCGATTCCATCGAGCGTGATATTCGCCTGGTCCGAACGGCCGCCGTTGGTAGAGCCGCTTCGCGAATCTGTGCTGGTATTGCCTTTTGACTGCGTGCCGGTGTCCTGATCGGTGCGTCCCAGAAAGGTGACGCCCGGCTGGAGGCTCAACAAATCCGGAACATTTCTGGCTTCGCTGGGCAGATTCTGGATCTGTTGCTCATTGAACGCATTGCCCAAGGTGGCGTCGGTAGTATTCAACACCGGCTGGAGGCCGGCGCTGACTACGACCTCCGATGTGACACTTGCAACCTTGAGGGCCACATCGACCGTCGCAGGTTGGCTCACCAGAAGATCGATCCCGGTTTTCCTGACTGAGGCAAAGCCTTGCGTTGAGACGGACAGTTCATATCGGCCGGGCAGCAGTTGCGAGAACTGATACTGGCCGTCCTTATTGGTCTCGACCGAGCGGATGGCCCCGGTGCCGATCTCTGTCAGCTGGACGGCAGCACCGGCCAGGACGGCTCCGCCGGCATCTGTGACGCGGCCGCCTAATGATGTGGTCGCCTGCCCCCATGATGTGCTGGCGAAGCAGAAAAAAAGCAGACTACCAAGGCAAGCTGCGACAACGTATCTCAAGCGCATGGGCGAACCTTTGAACTGCCGCGAAGTAGACAAGCAACCAACTTTTGAGACCACGCAAACCGGATGAACTCGAATCGGCGCCGGCTGGTACACGGGACACTAGCATTTCACATGGTATTTGGATATTAACGTTTAAACATGAGGTCATGAGTTTTTGGCATGATGCCGCAATCTAGCATTAACTTCGCTCAGCGCCGCAGATTGCGTCTGACCAACAATCCATTGGGCAAATGCCGCCGCAAGCAATGCGGACGTCTTCGATTCAGGGACGACAAGAAAGTAGGAGTTCGCGCTTCGAATGGGACGATCGAACAGTAGCACAAGTTTCCCGGATGCCAGTTCGTCCTCGATCAGAAGCTTGGGAAGCAGCGCTACTCCAAGGTCGCAAATCGCTGCCTGGGCGATCATCGTGAACTGTTCGAAGCGCGGCCCGCGCACCGTATGTGCGTTTTGGACTCCGGTCATTTGAAACCATTCCGTCCACGCATCGGTCCGCGACGTTTGATGCAGCAGAACCGCCCGAGCCAGATCAGCGGGTTTGGTGATGCGATGTTCTGACTTGTACTTTTGGCTACAGACGGGCACCGTATCCTCCGACATCAGATGGTGCGCCACGGCTCCCGGCCAATTCGCCGAGCCGTAATGAATCGCGGCGTCAAATGGCTCGGTTTCGAAGTCAAACGGCACCAGGCGCGTGGCTAAATTGATAGTTACGCCGGGATGCTTCTCGAGGAAGTCGGAGAGTCTTGGCATGAGCCATCGCGTCGCGAATGTCGGCAGAACAGCCAGATTGAGAAGATTTGTATTCCCCCCGCATGCCATGACCTTGCTGGTTGCATCCTCCAGGTTTGCGATCACCTTGATGACATCATTCAAGTAGAGCTTGCCTGCATCCGTAATCACAACACGTTGACGCACCCGTTCAAACAGGGATATATCGAGCAGGGTCTCCAGTTGATGGATCTGGCGGCTGACTGCACTTTGAGTGAGGTTCAGTTCCACTGAGGCGCGGGTGATGCTGCGATGCCGGGCAACAGTCTCAAAAGCCTGGAGGCAAGCGATCGACGGGAGCTCCACCATGTATTCCCCTTTTGTGATGCGCAATCGTCATGAAGTGCTAAAGTCGCATCCTTTTATAGGTGCGGCCGCTGGCAGGGTCAAGGTAGCGTTCATTCAGAACGGCCGACACCATTCGGTTCGGATTTTCGCGCGGGAATGACATACGGCCCGAGGAGATCGACCGGGATCAATCTCAAACGAACAAGTCTGTTTGACCAGTGAGGGATCGCCGGAGCGCTGGCAGATTCGATATGGTTTCGCGTGTCTCTCGCAACATGATCCCGGGAGGCCTACCGGACGGAGGCAGTGCTCGTGTTGCCTACTTGCCAAACCAAGGCCGGCAGTCTGTTGAGCTACGGCGCGGCGATATGGGCCGAATCGTCTGCACTGACAAACTGCTTGCGATGGGTCTTTCGCATCAGGGTGCTCAGGATGACATAGAGGGCTGGTATGAAGAACAGATTGAGCACGGTGGAGAGCAGCATGCCGCCGACGATTGAGGTCCCCACGGAATGTCTTCCCATCTTGCCGGCGCCCTGCGCAAAGACCAGGGGAAGCACGCCCAGGATAAAGGCGAATGAGGTCATGAGGATGGGCCGAAGCCGGAGCTCCGCGGCTTCAATCGCCGCTTCGACGATCGATCGGCCCTGCCGCCGCAGCTGTTCAGCAAATTCAACAATCAAAATCGAGTTCTTGGCGGACAAGCCGATCAGCATCACCAGCCCGATCTGGCAGTAGATGTCGTTGGGAAGACCGCGCAATGTCTGTGCCAGCAGAGCGCCCAAAACCGCCATGGGGACAGCGAGCAGGATGATAAAGGGAAGAGCAAAGCTCTCATATTGCGCGGACAGCGTGAGGTATACGACCAGAAGACCCAGCCCGAAGATGGTCAGAGCTTTTCCGCTCGACTCGATTTCTTCAAGCGCCAGTCCTGTCCAGGAAAAGGTCATGCCTTGCAGCATGTTCTGCTTGGCGAGGTGTTCCATTTCAGTGATCCCTTCGCTGGAGGAGAGACCAGGCGCGGCCGAGCCGTTGATCTCCGCGGACCGGAAAAGGTTGTAGTGGCTGATGACTTGTGGCGCGGACGCATTGCGGAGGGAAACCAGATTGTCGAGCGGGATCATCTGGTTGGTGTCGGAACGCACGTAGAACTGGCGGATGTCTTTGGCGGTCTGCCGGAAGTCCTGGTCGGCCTGCACATAGACCCGGTAGGACCGGTTGTTGAAGTCGAAGTTGTTTACGTACTCCGACCCCATGTAGACCTGCAGAGCATCCGTGATCTGCCCGAAGGAGACGCCGAGCGCTTTCGCTTTTTCACGATCGATATCGACGATCAACTGCGGGTCGGTCGAAGTGAAGCTGGTGAAGAGTCCGGCGAGTTTGGGATCCTGGTTGCCCTTTGCCGCAATGGTGTGTGCCACACGATCAATGTCCTGCAGAGTATTGCCGCCAAGGTCCTGCAGTTCGAACTGGAAGCCGCCAAAGCTGCCGATGCCCTGGATGGCCGGAGGCTCGAAGGGAATGATGAGCCCGCCAGGAATCGTCATCAATCTACCGCGAAGGTTGTCGACGATCTCTGCCGCGGAATGGCCTTGGCCTTTGCGGTCGCCCACGGGCTTGAGGCTGGCGAAGATGATGCCGTAGTTGGGCGCGCTACCCGCAAAGCTAAAACCGGTAATAGCGAAGGAGCCCTCGACGTCGTGAGCATCGCGAAGGACTGCCTGTGCCTGATCCACAAGGCGGCCTGTGTAGGAGAGTGAAGCGCCCTGCGGAGCCTGCACCTGGATGATGAAGTAGCCCTGATCCTCCTGCGGGACAAAGGCGGTGGGCACATGCTGATACATATAAGCCGTGGCCGCGAGTCCGACAAAGAAGATGAGCAGCATAAGGTAGCGAAGGCGAAGCACCCCGTGAATCGCGCGCGCATAGCCACTGGACATGCCTTTGATGCCGCGGTCGATGGCATGGAGAAGCCCGTGAGACAGCGTGGGCTTGCGCAGCAGCAACGCAGCCAATGCGGGGGAGAGAGTGAGCGCATTGAAGGCGGAGATCGCAATCGAAAAGGCGATGGTCAGCGAGAACTGCTTGTAGAGGATGCCCGTGGTTCCTGGAAAGAACGAGACCGGAATGAATACGGAGATGAGCACCAGCGAGGTTGCGATAACCGCGCCGGTCACTTCGGCCATGGCGCTTGAAGTGGCGTGATGAGGATTGCTGTCCCCCTCCGTGATATGCCGCTGTACATTTTCGATTACGACAATGGCGTCGTCGACCACCAGGCCGGTAGCGAGCGTAATGCCGAAGAGGGTGAGCGAATTGATAGAGAACCCGAAGACCTTGATAAAAGCGAAGGTCCCCACCAGCGAGACAGGGATCGTGACAGCCGGGATGATGGTAGCGCGCCAATCCTGCAGAAACAGAAAGATGACGACGATCACGATGACGATCGCTTCGCCCAGCGTGCGGACGACTTCGCGAATGGAATCCCCGACCACCGTGGTGGTGTCGAAGGCGATCACGTACTTCATGCCGGGCGGGAAGGTCTTCGACAGCTTTAGCGAGGGCAGCTTTGGCTTGACGATCCACCTCGAGCGCATTGGCGTTGCTGAGCTGCTGTACGCCGATACCAACCGTGTCGATTCCATTGAACTTCAACTGGCCGCCGTAGGTCTCAGCGCCAAGTTCGGCATGGCCCACATCTTTGAGTTGCACGATGCCGTTCGGCGTGTTCTTGATGATGATTCTGTTGAATTCGTCCGGCGTACTCAGTCGTCCCGCTGCGCTCACGGTGATCTGGAAATCCTGTTTCCCGTTCGACGGCGGCTGTCCGAGTTGACCCGCTGCGACGACGACGTTCTGCTCCCTCAGCGCATTGACCACATCGGAGGCCGTGAGAACGCGGGCGGCCAGGCGCGTCGGATCGAGCCAGATGCGCATGGCGTATTTGCGCTCGCCGAATATCTGGACGTCGCCAACACCGGGTATGCGCTTCAGCGCGTCCTTTACATAGACGTCGAGATAGTTGCTGATGAATAGGTTGGAGTATTCGGCGTTGTCCGAGTAGAAGCCGGCGGCAAAAACAAAGTTGCTGTTGGCCTTGGTGATGGTGATGCCGGTGGAGTTGACCTCGGCGGGTAGCTGTCCACTTGCGGTCGAGACTCGGTTCTGTACGTCCACCGCGGCGATGTCGAGGTCGTAATTGGTGTTAAACGTAGTCGTGACCTGGCTGGTGCCATCGCTTCCGCTGGTGGACTGGATGTAGCGCATCCCCGGCACGCCGTTGATCTGTTGCTCGAGGGGAATGGTGACTGCGGACTCGACCACCTGCGCATTGGCGCCCACGTAATTACTGGTTACCGTCACCTGCGGTGGAGCGAGCTGGGGATAGAGCGAAATCGGCAGGCTGGGAATGACGACCGCCCCCGCAAGGACAATGAGGAGGGCGCAAACGGTGGCGAAGACTGGCCGGTGAATAAAGAAATTAACAAACAAAGAGAGTCATCCTCTAGTCGATCATCCTGTTGAGGCGGGCGCGCAAACCGCGCCGGCCCGCAGCTAGCCGGCGGGCTGCACCGGTGCCCCATCAGCAAGCAGTTGCGTGCCGGAGACGATGACCTGATCTCCATTCTGCAGTCCCGACAGAACGGCATAGTCGTTGCCGACGGTGTCGCCTAGTTGGACGGGGCGCTGCCTCGCTACTGCTTTACCTTGCTCATGCTGCACGATGTAGACAAAGGCCTGGCCACCGAGACGCGAGATGGCGAGCACCGGCACTGTCGGGGTATCAACCGTGCTCCAGATCACGCTGGCCTTCACAAGCTGGGCGTTGCGCACCGCGTCGGCTCCGGAGCGGAGCGAAGCCTTTGCCAGAATGCCCTGAAGGCCGTTATCTACCTGGGGAGACACAAAGTCGATATGGG
Source organism: uncultured Acidobacteriaceae bacterium (assembly GCA_963750845.1). GTDB lineage: Bacteria > Acidobacteriota > Terriglobia > Terriglobales > Acidobacteriaceae > KBS-83. Next base: position 41,932 of record CAVVSP010000023.1, on the reverse strand, counting down.
CACGCTCGATAAGCTTGCCGCTATTGTCCAGGATGTCTACGGGGAGACCGCGTTTTACCTGGGCGGCACGCTCCGAGGGGATATAGATGTAGGCTTCAAAATCGCGGTTTTCATCCACCGTCGTAAGGGGGATCGTGGAGGAGACGTAATCACCGATGTGAACCGGGATGTCGCCCACGACACCGTCAAACGGCGCGCGGATTTGATAATAGCCGAGCTGGCTGGCCTGAGTCTGTCGTGAGGCGACGGACGATTCGTAGTCTGCCTTGGAGTTTCGGTAAGACTGCTCCGCCTGATCGAGAGCGTCACGGCTGGTCACGCCCGCGTTGAACAGCTTGCGCTGTCGTTCCACCTCTACCTCGTTATATTGATATACCGCCAGCTTCTGCTTCTCAGTGGCCGCCTGTGCGTCAAAAGTAGCCTGCTGCTTCAGCGGGTCGATCACCATCAGCACCTGTCCGGCCTTTACCCGATCGCCAGAACGCGCGAGGATTCTGGTAAGGTTGCCGTCCACCTGAGGTGTGAGAGTGGCCGAGCGACGAGATTTGATGGTCGCCACATACTGGTCACTCTGTGGGACAGGGGCGGCCTTTACGGTGACGGTCTGTACCGGCATCGCCTGCCCGCGAGCAGCGGCAGCAGGATCGGCAGCCGGTTTGCTGCAACCGACGATGAAGACGGTTGGCCCAAGAAGAACGAGAGAATTGCGAATTCGACGGATCAAGATTGTCCCACTTCCAAGCTCTCCAACTCTTTCCACAACTTGCCCATTCTGCTAGAAACGAAGGCCATTCCTTAAAGTTCACTCGATGCGGGACGGGGGAGTTGACGCCCGATCTGTTTTCGCCCGCTTGCGCCTTGGTTGTGCGAGGAGATTCCAGTTCACGAACAGAAGACGCTCACCTTGCAGCCCGGTAATCGGCGGTTGAGAAATAACTCGATGGCCTGGCGAGACCACCGCAAATCCTTCGCGACTGTTTCGGCGTCCAGACAGACTATATAGCTGCCATTGGCAGCCGACAAGACTTCTGCGCTTAATTCGAGGGCCGGTACATTACAAGGCCGAGCCGCTGGGTGCCTGCGAAGGACTTTGTCGCATCGGCCTGGTCCGACCTCTTAGCAATGCTGATTTCCCTCCGGCAATTTTTCAACCCGGCGTCCTTCTGGATGATAGACACGAAAAAATATGCTGTGATGAACGTTTTCACGGCATTTCGACCCAGCACCACACCTCGGTCGTGCTTTCGCTGATCCGGAGAGCCAGCGCGGGTGCCATGAGTCAGGCAGTATGCAGTAGCCCAACACTGCGAAGGATGCGTCTCACCTTTTTGGGAGAGATGGAGAGGCGCTCGGCGACACGGGACACTTTCTTGTCTTCGCGCAACCATACCTGCGGTATGACCACCTCCGCGAATTGTTCGGTGATCTGCTGGAAGGTCTTATGACCAACGATGCCTTGCGACCAGGCGCGTAATGTGTCGTCGATGCCGGTGGAGCGCATGATCCTTGATTTCAAAATGGTCAGCTCTTCTCCGAGATGATCGCGATCATTGGAACGGAGCAGCGCCGCGGATTCCATCTCGCAGTGTCGCGCTTCTTCCCACTCTTTGAAGAAGTCGCTGGCCACTACCATGCCGCAGACAATATGCGCACCCGCCAACAGGCGCCGGTTCTGTGTCTGCAGCGCGAGCGCAACAGCCTCCTCAGCGTAGCGGCGAGCCTGGTGCGCGTGAGCTGCGATGTTGGCGTCCTCTCCGAGCTCCTCTTCCACGCGCGCGTTTTCCGCGTAGGCTTCCAGGATGCGAGCGCGGGCCATGAGGATGAGGTCGTGCTTGCTGTTTGCGAGTTCATACGCTTTGGCGCCTTCGACCGCCGCACGTTCAATGTCGCCAAGGTCGAGATGCAGATGGCCGCCGTTGACCAGCACCGATCCTGTCCCGCCATGGTGCTGATGCAGTGCGTAGATTCTTCCTGCCTCCTCCAGGTCGGCCAGCGCCTGATGGCAGAGCGCCATATACCGCCGCTTTACACTGGCGCTGCCATTCGCTGTGCGCGGACCAGCGGCTGACCGCTGCGGCGCTTGTGTGTCAAACTGCTTGCGCACATTGAGCGCGAGCAGGCGCTTTACGTAGGCTGCGTTTACCAGCGTACGAGCCAGGTTCCTATGATCCGCGTTGCGCCGCCGATAGATGGCAACGGCGCGTTCATAGTGCGCCAGAGATTCGGCATACGCGCCCGTACGGCGCACGATTCTGCCGCGGGCGGAAGAGATATTTCCGAGCGAAATATCGTCGTCTGTGGTGCGGAGTTGTTCTTCGGCCTGATCGAGCAGCGACCAGGCCTCCTTTGGCTCTGCGCGCTGAAAGGCCAGCCACGCTTCCTGAATCTGGATTGCAGCTGCCAGCTTGTTCAGTTCGAGATGCTGGGCCAGCTGGCGTGCCGCGACGATATCCTGGAAGGCTCTCTGGTACTCGCCACGCTTGCGATGAGCGCGTCCTTTCCAGAAGTGCGCCAGCACGCTCAGATGCTCGCTTCCCAATTCGCGCTCTGCTCCCAGCACGAAGCCGAGGAGCTCGATCGCGCGGTCGGTGTCCTCATGTGCCATGGCGGCGAAGGCCTCGGCCATGCGCACCATCAGGAAATCGCGCAGAGGCATCTGCGCCCGGCTTTCGGAGGGTACCTGTTGCAGCAGGTCATCGACGAACTGGGGAGACTCGTAGCCCAGGTCCACCCACTGCGCCAGGCACAGCAGGAACGGCGCCTGAACATGTCCCGGACTATGCGTCGCTGCCCGCTTGCAATCGACCCGGCCGAGCAGGGCAAACCCCTCTTCCACCCGGCGCTCTTCAATAGCGTTGTTTAACTTCTGGAGCAACTGTGCGGTTACGGGCGTCAGTGCAGCTCGCATCCCGCACATTGTAGGAGCTGGCATCCGAAGCGGTCGAGCAGAAAACGGCATATTAAATGTGTTTCTGCTGAATCAAAAAGTACTGGTCCGAATCGGACGGGCGTCCATTTGGCCCCCTGATGCTTGCTGTCGAGCTCGAACGCCGCGTCTACTCGTGAGTCGGCCAGTGAATGGCCCGGCCACATGCCACTCGCGGCCAGCGAGTCACTTCAGCCAGGAGTCAGCAATGTCCATTGCATCCGTGAATCAGTACAGCGTCTATCGCTTCAGCGCAGAGACTACCGACGGAGATGGCAGCATGAAGGCCCAGCTCGGAGGCAAAGGCGCCGGGCTGGCCGAGATGGCGCGGCTCGGCATTCCGGTGCCTCCAGGCTTCACCATCCCGACGAGCGCCTGCCGTCACTACTTGAGGTACAAGCGGTTGCCGGAGGAACTCGAGAGCGCGATTGACACGGCAGTCTCCTGGCTGGAAGCGAAACAGAGGCAGACGCTGGGCGCCACCGAGCAACCGTTACTGGTGAGCGTGCGCTCGGGCGCGGCTGTATCCATGCCGGGCATGATGGACACCATCCTGAACGTTGGCCTGACGGAGGCGAACGTCGACGGGTTGGCCGCGGCGAACAGCGGCTTACGCTTCGCGCTCGATTCCTACCGGCGGCTGATCCAGATGTTTGGCTCGGTGGTCCTGCAGGTGCCGAAGGCCAACTTCGATCGCATCCTGGATCGGGTAAAGCGTGAACATGACGTGGAGTTCGACTTCGAGTTGAAGGAAGAAGCTCTGCGCACGATCATTTCCGGGTTCAAGGCATGCGTGCTGCAGCATGCCGGCAGGCCATTTCCGGATGACGCACGGGAGCAGCTCCTGATGGCGACCGAAGCCGTCTTTCAATCATGGACGAATGCGCGCGCGCAGCACTACCGCCGCATGTACGGCATCCCGGAAGAGGCGGGGACGGCCGTGACCGTGCAGGCGATGGTCTTCGGCAACTCCGGGATGGACAGCGGCACTGGAGTGGGGTTCACGCGCAATCCCATTACCGGCGATCCTTCCATCTTTGGCGAATTTCTCCCCAACGCACAGGGAGAGGACATCGTCGCGGGCATTCGCACTCCGCTCCCGCTCGCGGAGCTTGCGAAGACGATGCCGGCTATCTACGAGCAGCTTCGTTCCATCACGAAAAGACTGGAAAAACACCTGCACGAGATGCAGGACTTCGAGTTTACGGTGCAGAAGGGCGAACTCTTCCTGCTGCAGACCAGGACAGCCAAGCGCAGCGCGCTTGCAGCGCTGCGATGCGCGGTCGACATGGTCCACGAGGGTCTCATCTCCAAAACAGAAGCATTGCAGCGGGTGAAGCCGGAACAGGTCAACGAGATTCTGTCACCGCAACTGGATCTTTCTGATCTGGATGTTCCACCTGTGACGCGCGGGCTGCCTGCATCTCCAGGGTCAGCTGTCGGCAGGATTGCGCTGACGGCGGACCGTGCCGTGAGCATGGCCGGCAAACATCGCGAGACGCCCATCATCCTGGTGCGGCAGGAGACCATCGCCGACGACATTCACGGCATGGAGGCTTCAGTCGGCTTTCTAACGGCGCATGGCGGAGCGACCAGCCATGCCGCGGTGGTTGCGCGCGGTATGGGGAAGTGCTGCATCACCGGCGCCAATGCCGTTGTGGTGGACGAGCAGGCACGCACAGTGAAGATCGGCGACCTGCTGCTGCGCGAAGGCGAGTGGCTATCGCTCGACGGGCTCTCCGGCCAGGTATTCGCGTGCAAGGTGCCGCTGCGCCCCGGTTCGCTGCACAATGCCACGCTGCATGAGTTCCTTGGGTGGGCGCAGCGGGTCGGGGCAACGCCAATACGCGCCAACGCGGACACGCCGGGCGACGCGGAGCGTGCTCGACGTGCGGGCGCCGGCGGCATCGGTCTGTGCCGGACGGAGCACATGTTCTTCGCTCCCGAACGGCTGGAGTGGATACGGGCCATGATCCTGACCGAGGACGCCGATCAGCGACAACAGGCGCTCAACCATCTGCTGCCGATGCAGAAGGCCGACTTCGAGGCGCTTTTCCGCAGCATGGAAGGGTTGCCGGTCACCATCCGGCTGATCGATCCGCCATTGCACGAATTTCTGCCGCGGCTCGAAGAGATTGACGAACGCCTCCGGCGCGCCCACCAGCGCGGTCTCCATATCGGAGAGATCGCGGCGCTGGAAGGTCTGCGCGCCCGCACGCGGGATCTGCAGGAGACGAATCCGATGATGGGCCACCGCGGCTGCCGCCTGGGTGTGACCCATCCGGAGATCATCGTGATGCAGGTGAGGGCGGTCCTGGAGGCGGCGATCGCCGTCGAAAGAAAGGGCGTCAGGACGCTGCCGGAGATCATGGTTCCGCTGGTTGCGGGCGTGAACGAAGTTCGCGCGATGCGCAAGCTTGTGGATGAGACGGCCGAGGCGGTCTTTGCCGAGCTGCGACAGTCGACGCCATATAAGTTCGGCGCCATGATCGAGCTTCCGCGAGCGGCAGTGTGCGCAGGGCGGATTGCGAAGGAGGTAGATTTTCTTTCTTTCGGCACCAATGATTTGACGCAGATGACGTTTGGCTTCTCCCGCGATGATGCGCGCAAATACCTGAATGCGTACATTGAGGCGGGAATTCTGAAGAAGGATCCATTCATCACGATTGACCGCGAAGGTGTAGGAGCGCTGATGCAGATGGCCATTGAGCGCGCTCGCGAGGCCAACCCTGGGATCAAGATCGGCGTCTGTGGCGAACACGCAGGAGATCCGGAATCCATTGAATTTCTGCAGACGCTCGATCTGAACTATCTGTCCTGTTCTCCAGCCCGCATTCCCGCGGCGCAACTTGCGATTGCCCATAGCTCCATCGCCGGCGAAACACATACGGCCACGGTGCTATCGATGGAGACACGCCAGGAGACGCTCGAGATCGCGATGTAGGGAGAACGATTACTCAGTCTGCCAGACGGACCAGACCCTGTTGGATGGCGGCAGTGGCCGCCTCCGTCCGGCCGGAGACACCGAGCTTCCGAATGATGCTGTTGACGTGGTTGCGCGCGGTGTTTTCGCTGATGCGAAGTGCATTGCCGATCTGCCCGTTGGTGAGCCCACGCACCACCATCTCCAGAATCTCCAACTCGCGAGGGGTGAGGGCCCAGCGAACCATGCGCTCAGCGAGACGCGCCGCAATCCGAGGGGTGATGTAATTTGTCCCGCGGTAGACAGACTGGATGGCGGTGACGATCTCCGCCTGCGGTGCGCTCTTCAGTAGATAGCCCTGCGCACCCGCCTCAATAGCGCGATAAATCTCCTCATCCGAGGAGTAGCTTGTCAGCACCAGCGCCTTCGGTGGAAAGGGTCTGGTGCGAAGTGCTTTCAGGAGTTCGATACCGGTCATTCCCGGCATGCGCAAATCCAGCAGCAGCACGTCAGGCTTCTCCAGATCGATGATGTCGAGCGCTTCTTCGCCTGTAGATGCCGCCCCGCAGACGGTAATTCCTCGAATGCTGGAAAGCATGCTGGCCAGGCCTGCGCGCACCACGGGATGATCGTCCACGAGCAGGATGCGGATGCTGGACTCTTCCGTTGCTCCCGCCGGGGCCTTGCATTGCTCCGTGCCTGCATCTGGTTCGCCTGCATCTGGTTCTTTGCATTCCACGGCCCGTCACAGTGACACAAAGGAGCTACCGAGAGCCATAGTTCAAGTCAACTAGATGCATCTGGTTGGATGTGCTCATGCGCAGCCCCTCTTTCCGATCTAATATGCACGACGGAGTTGCGTTGTTTGTGAACGGGCTTTGAAAGCGATTTCATCCCTGCGACTGCAGACGGATGGAACACAGAGTTAGAGGCTGGGCACCACTAAGAAGCAAGGACACATGTCCTGTGGGTGGTGATTTTCGGGGAGGCAACATGAAGGCGTTTCGGCAACTGCGTGGAATCCTTTGTCTACTTCTGTTTGTGGCGGGAAGTTTCTCCGCTTATGCGCAGACCAATCAAGGCCAGATGGCAGGCAACATCACCGATCAGAGCGGGGCGTATGTCTCTGGTGCGTCGATCACGGCTAGGAACGAGGCGACCGGCTCGGTCTATACGGCAACCTCCACCGGCGCCGGCAGCTACCGCTTCCCATCGATCCAGCTTGGCCGCTATACGGTGAGCACAGCCGCCAAGGGATTCAAATCCACGGTCAACACCGGTGTAGAAGTTCGGGTTGGCAACGTCACTGCCCTGGACATCAATCTCTCCGCCGGCGGTGGCAATGAGACGGTCACAGTTCAGGCCAATGCCCCCACCATTCAGACGCAATCGTCGGATGTGGGCGGAACCGTCACCTCGCAGCAGATCGTCAACCTGCCGCTCGCCCTGGGTGGTGTGGGCGCCATGCGTTCTCCTGAGGCGTTTATCTTTCTGATTCCGGGCACTACAGGTCCCGGCAGTGCTAACAGCAACAATGGCATCTTCGTCAGCAAGCTTGGGGGCGGACAGAACTTCGGAGCTGAAGTTCTGCTGGACGGTGCGTCCGTGATTCGCTCGGAAAACGGCTCCTCGTACGATGAAGCGGCGCCATCGGTCGAAGCCATTGCCGAGTTCAAGGTAACGACCTCCACCCCTGCAGCGGAGTTTGGACGCACGACGGGTGGTATCGAAAGCTTCGTCACCAAGAGCGGTTCCAACGCATATCACGGTTCAGCTTTTGATCTGTTCCGCAACGATGCTCTGGACGCCAACGATTGGTTCAACAACGGCAACAAAGCGTACCGGCAGTCGATCAACGATCCGTCGGAGAGCAACTTCAACCGCGCCAATGACAAGAAGAACGACTTCGGCGGCAGCCTGGGCGGCCCGGTGCAGATCCCGCACGTATATAACGGCAAGGACAAGTCCTTTTTCTTCTTCCTCTGGGAGCAATACCGTCAGACTCTCGGTGGCCCCTTCACCAGCAGCGTTCCAACGGCAGCAGAACGCACCGGCAACTTTCAGGACCAACTCATCAACGGCACCACCGGGCAGATCAATCCCTGCGATGGAAGCCCAATCTTCCGTGGTGAGATCTTCGACCCGGCAACCACGCGCACGGTAAATGGTGTCCGCTGCCGTTTGCCATTTGGGACACCGCCCGCAACAGCGACGTCGCCCTTCCCGTCGAACTTCAATGTCATCCCGCAGAACCGTTTCAGCAAGGTCGGCACGAATATCGCGAACCTGTATCCTCAGCCGACCACTCCCTCGCTCCTGAATAACAACTACACCCTTACCTCGTCGTCGCTGGTGGTGAACACGACCTACACCATGCGCATCGACGAAAATATCAATGACAAGAATAAGATCTGGGGTTCCTACTCGTCGCGCGATAACGTCCGTAACAATCCGACGAATCGAGCATTTGAAGGTCCTCAGGACTATGCAACGCAAATTCAGAACTTCATCACGCACTTCGGCCGCGGCGGATGGGACTATGTGATCTCGCCCGCTTTGCTCAATCACTTGAATATTGGCTACAACCGGACTAACTCGATCAATTACTCCTATGAAGCGGCCACCAAGATCAACTATGCGCAGCAGCTCGGGATCGGCAACATCACGACCGGCATGCCCCACTTCATCATTGGCGGATATAGCGATCTGAGCCGCAACCAGAATGACGACAACGTGGACAATGGTATCCGGGTCAACGATTCCGTCAGTTGGGAGAAGGGTCGCAACAGCTTCAAATTCGGTGTCGATTATCGCTATCAGCAGTACTCGGCGATCACGAACGGTGGAGTGAACGGAACCTTCAACTTTCAAGGGAATGAAACGAAGGCAGCCCAGGTCAGTCCTTTTCAGGATGGAACCGGCAATGGCTTTGCTAGCCTGTTGCTCGGCAGCGCCGACTCCGGGGGAGTGAGCGTTCCGTTCCATCAGGCGCAGTGGCTGTCCGATTACACCGCGCTATTTGCCCAGGATGATCTCAAGGTCTCCAAGAGCCTGGTACTGAACCTGGGCATCCGATACAGCATCGATCGGCCGCGCAAAGAGAAGGCCAATGCCACCTCTAACTTCAGCCCGACCGCAATCGACCCGAAGAACGGTTTGCCAGGCGCATTACTATTTGCTTCCAACTGCAGCAGTTGCAACAAGCGCTGGGCGGATACCTGGTTCAAGGACATCGCGCCACGCATCGGCTTCGCCTACACGCCGGCAGGGACTGGAGGCAAGACGGTGTTCCGCGGCGGTATTGGAGTCATGTACGCGCCGCTTCAGTACAGCGACTTTGGCGGCGATATGCGTACGGGCTACACCGCCAATCCAAGCTTCAACTCGAACGGCTTCGATCCTGCTTTCGACATCGATGGCGGCCTTCCTGCCTACCAGGCCAGCATCAACCTCGATCCAGGTCAGCTCGACAACGGCAATGCGAATGCGCCGCGAACCTTCGGCAATTTCATCAAGCCGTCCTATGGCCGCCCAGGGCAGGTGGTGCAGTGGAACCTGCAGATGCAGCATGAAATAGCTCGCGATCTGATCATGACCATCGGCTACATCGGCAATTCCGGATCGCATCTGAAGTCGCAGGAAGAGAACATCAACAACATGTCGAAGTCTAACTTCGAACGCGGTGATGCTCTTGTCAGCTACGACCTGGCGGCCAATGGCAAAGCGCAACCGTATGCAGCCTTCAATGGTCAGCTGCAGCAGGCGCTGCGGCCCTTTCCGCAATATGGTTTCATCGCGACCGACTGCTGCCTGCAAAACGTCGGTCACTCGTCGTATGACGCTTTTATCGCCAGCCTGGAGCGTCACTACTCCCAAGGCCTGACTCTGCAGGCCTCCTACACCTGGTCCAAAATCATCACCAATGCTGACTCCATCATCAATGTGACCAACGGAGTGCAGCAGGAGCAGGACCCTTCCGACTCAAAGAGTCAGAAGTTTATCTCCAACCAGGACATCCCCCATACCTTCGTCATCAGCTATCTGTACGAACTGCCCTTCGGGAAGAACAAGCCGTTCCTCAACTCCGGCAATCCCGTTTTGCAGAGGTTGATCAGCGGCTTCCAGATTGGTGCCGTGCAGCGGTATCAGTCGGGGGAACCATACTCGTTCAATTGTGCGACTGGCATTCCCGGATGGGACAATTGCATCGATTTCACGCGCATCCCAGGATCGCAGCTCTCGAGCAACGCACGCCGCAGAGGGAAGCTGGATCCGTTCCGGGAGCTCAAGAACAAGAACTCACTACCCGGACCTGACCCCAACGTCGATTCCATCTTCAACGGCCTGCAGATTCCCCTGGGCCCGAATGGCCAGCCTGATAATCCGGATTACGCAGCACTGCAGAACAACCCGGCGTTTATCGATCAGAACGCAGCAGACTATCGGAAGCTGCGCGCACGCCAGGCAGGAAACTGCGCGACCTGCGATAACGGCGGATTCCTCTTCGGCAACGTTCCACGCGTCACGGGCGAGGTGCGCAATTTCGGCTACTACAACGAAGACTTCAGCGTCGTGAAGTCCACTCCCATCAAGGAGGGTGTGAATTTTATCTTCAAGGTGGAATTGCTGAATGCCTTCAATCGTCACATCTTCGGCACACCGAGCACAAATCCGTATGATCGCTTCTTCGGCGTTCCGACGTTCACCATCGATGGTCCGAGAAACATGCAGCTTACCGCTCGGATTGAATTCTAGGAAATAGCAAATGTCGATTACCTCCTGATCGATAGTCAGCACTCATGGCTGGAGCGATTCTCCCTATCGCTTCAGCCTTTTATTTCCTGTTCGCGCCATGTTCAATGAGGGTGCGCCCCTCCCTGGAGTGTTTGATCTCATTGCCCGGAAGTACACGTCTCATGCGTTGTCACTTTGCTTTCTCGATCGGTGCCGTGATTCTTTTGATGGCGCTTTCGGCCCGTGCGCAACCGCCCGGGATAGAACGAAACATGCGTCTGGGAGCAGCCGCGATGGAGGCGCATCGCTACCGGGAAGCAGAACGGGACTATAGAGACGTTCTGGCGCTCGATCCCGACCTTCCGGAAGGGCACTTGAATCTAGGCTTGGCTTTGCTGCGGCAGTCGCGTCTGCCGGAGGCGATCGCGAGCCTGGAAACTGCGGCCCGCCTCGCGCCACGCCTTCCGGGGCCGCACATGTTTCTTGCGATCGCGTATCTGGAGACGGCGCGCCTCGATTCGGCGAAGTCGGCGGTGCAGGAAGAGTTGCGTCTGACGCCGGATGACGCTCAAGTCCTCACGCTTGCCGGCACCATTGCGATGGAGATGGGTGATGCCGCGGCAGCGATCGCTCCGCTCGACCACGCATCACAATTGTCTCCGAATGATTTGGACTTGCTCGACCTGCGAGCTCGTGCCTATCAAGCCGTTGCGAAAGAGATTTATCAGCGGATGTATCAATTGGCGCCTGATTCCTGGCAGGTGCACCAGGCGCGCGCTCGTTTGTTTGAAGAAGATCAGCGCCATAAGGAAGCAGCAGAGGAGTATGAGGCAGCGCTCCGGCTCAACCCCGGCGATCTCAATCTATATGACGAACTGGCGCGAGAGTACAGACGAATCGGGGATCTGGATCAGGTCGAGCGTACTTTTGTGCGTGAAAGACAGGCAGCGCCGGATGATCCTCGCACTCTGCTGAATCTGGCGAGTATTCAGATCGAGCGCGGGCGCGCAAGTGAAGGTTTGCCATTGGTGCAGCAGGTATTGAAGACGGAGCCTGACAACCCGCAGGCCAACTTTTATCTTGGCAGAGGGCTTGCAGAAACGGGTAAGGATGCCGAAGCCGTGACTGCTCTGCAGCGGTTCTTAGTGCTCCAGCCGGAAGGGGATCTCCGCGAGCAGGCGTACTACTCGATGTCACGTCTCTATCGAAAACTGCAAAAACCGGAGGAAGCACAGAAGGCGCTGGCCGAATTTCAAAAGCTGAAGCAGGCGCGGGATGCTGCGGAAAAACAACAAATCGATGCCTTCCGCAAACAGTAAATATGCGGTACGCAGGTTGCGAGTTCCGGCTACGCCAGGGCAGGCCGGAACTTCCTGGCAGCGGCCGTGATGAAGGTGATGAAAAGAATCAAAAGTAAGAGTTGGGCGATTTTGAAGGGCGCTTCTGTTTGTGTTGGAGCGAGGGCGTGGATGGCAGGAACCTTCTCGAAGAGTTGAGCGACGAGGACGAAAACGTTGAAGTAGAGGGCAATCATAGAGGTGATGACATAAGTAACCCGCCAGACCCCGTTGAGATGACGGGCATAGAGGGCGAAGATCGCAATGGCGAGTGCGATCAAAGAGAGAATGCCAACGACGATCCCGGGAGTCACCTTAGTGTTTGGAAAGCCAAAACCGGTGACGCTGGTCAGGACAGTAGTGATGAGGAACAAGCTGTTCCATCGGGTGAGCAGCGTGCCGCGAAGAAGGCCGAAGAGGACCAGGAATCCCGATGCGATGCCGATAAGGCTGATGATGACATGCACGGTGGTGTAGGTCGCCAGGCTCATTCCAAGAACCATGTGGGTCTTCCTCTCACTTGTTCAGGATTCGCTTCTTGTTGAACGATGTTTTCGGCCAACGACTTTCCCTGGGAGTCGGGGGCCACCTCTCTCCTCAGGCGATCACTCGCTCGATGGTTGCACTGACCATACCTGAAAATCAGAATATTTCTCAGATAAATTCATGAATCCCTCGTCACCGCTGCCGGACGGCTGGGTTGATTCAGAACCTGCAATCCCGCGCTTTTTGCGCAGACAGTCATTAGCCGACGCATTGCCGCGGGTCCGATCCTGCGCTTGAAAATAATCTAAGGTATCGCACATCCAAGAGGTGTCTGCATTTCGTTCTTCAAGCGCCGTCAATGGTAAGCATTGCAATTGACGCAGTCCCTGAGAACGTAGCGCAAGTCTTGTGCGAGTGCAGATCACCCTCCTCGCGCATTATTCCCAACGAACGACCCACATATCTTGGAGAGACCCAAATGGCACAGGATGAAGCAGATCGCGTCGCAGCAAGCCGTCGCACCTTTCTAAGGGGTGCAGGAATGACCGGGATTGGCCTGGCAGGAGCAGCCATGATTGGCAGCAAGTTCGGAGCCAGCGAGCAGAAGGTGGAGGCCGCTGCAGTCAGCGATCTCGACATATTGAACTTTGCCCTCAACCTGGAGTATCTCGAAGCCGAGTTCTACGCCATGTCAACCTATGGCGCCACGCTGGTGCAGCTTGGGGTGATCAAGTCGAGCGATCAAAGCGGCCCTACCACTGGAGGCGCCAAGGTGCCGAACTTCGCCTCCTCGCCCATGGCGACGGTGGCGACCGCGCTGCGCAAGGACGAAATCCTTCATGTACAGTACTTGCGCACGGCTCTCGGTTCGAGAGCGGTAAAGAAGCCGGCCATCAACTTGAGTGCTCTGGGCTATGGCTTTTCTAGCGTGAACAGTTGGTTGAAACTTGCCCGTCAATTCGAGGACGTGGGCATTAGCGCCTATCTTGGGGCCGCTCCGCTCATTACCAGCAGCGCCTATCTGGCCGCGGCGGGAGCGATCCTGTCTACCGAAGCGCAACATTCCGGCGCCGTTCGACTCGGCTGTGTCATGGCCGGGGTAGCCAGTCCGGCGGTGGATTTCAAGGACGTTCCTCCCACCGCGGCGAATCCCTTCGATCTCGACCAGAATGGATTGAGCATTCCGAGGACGACCTCGCAGGTCCTCAATATCGTTTACGCCGGGGGAAGATGTGCGGGAGGCTTCTATCCCAATGGAATGAATGGCACCATCGTCTGCCAATCCTAGCCGGGACGGTGCCCGGATCATTGGGTTGTAATTTGCATGGCGACTGCAGACCGCAGGAAGGTGTCAGTCGCCATTGTCCGCATCTGTTGTTGCCGCCCGCGAGGGCAGCGCATCAGATGGATCGTTTGATGAAATGTACGGTCTTTTTGCCGGCATCTTCGGTGTAGTACACCGACACTTTCGCAGTCTTATCGGCACCCTCTACCACATCTTTGTCAGCGTCCTTCGCGGCGCGCCGGGTCAGGTCGAAGCTTTGCTCGCTGCCGTCGGCGGTCTTGATGGAAACCTTTCTACCAGCCCTGTCCACGTGCGAAACGGTCCCCTCGGCGACCTTCAGACCATCGCCACCCAGTCGGTCAATTTCATGTGCGGTCTCTTGTCCATGAACCGCGGAGTAATGAACCGCAACTTCGGAACCCTCCGACATGTCATGCAGCGCGTCGCGCGTGCCTTTCACGCTGACCTTGCTTCCATGAACGACCAGGTCATCAGCGTAGTGGAAGGTATGCTCGGTGCCGTCGGTTGTCTTAACGACGACAACCTTCGTAGTCCTGTCGATTTTCTTCACGCTGCCATCTACTGCACTGACTACGTCCTGCGCCATCAAGCCGAGTGAGCAGGTGAATGCTAATAAAACCAACATCAGGAACTTCGCCATTCGTTGTTTCTCCTATTTTGGGCAAATCGTCTAGATTCCGGCTTGGTATAGAGAAGGCAGTTGATCGCGTAGCGGAGCCAACACGATCGCGGATGCAAACCAGAACGTAAGGGGGCCGAGGTATGAGGCAGTATATGCTAGCGTCCTGGAAATGCGGCAGAAAAGACAGCCGATCACTGCACCGCTTATGAACCGCGCCCTATTGCTCGAAACTACTCAGGTATCCTCCTGCTTCGCCGGAGAGAAGCACTGTCCTGGTGGGAGAAACCACATAGAAGATTCGCCTCGTCGCATCGCCTGAGGCGGTGAAGGGTGCCCTTCCGTGGGCATCGACAGAGTAGGTGCCGGACAGCTTCTGGTTCGACTGGAGTCCTGTCGAACTACTGCTATCGCTTGTGGTTTGCACGTTGCCAGCGCCGTCCGCCGCTATGAGACTCACAACCTGCAGGTCGGGCCACGGTATGGTGCCGCCGAGGTAGTTTCCTTTGAGCGATGCATTCGTGAAAGACGATCCGGACTGTACCTCAAGCAGCCCGGAGCTGGCGGAGGCATCCGTTCCAACGACAAATGCTTTCGCATTGCTTACCAGGTACAGGATCGGCGGGGTGCCGCTCGCTGTGATCGGGGTGCGTCCGGTGGCAGCATCCACGGCATAGGTTGCCGTGTAGGTCTGCGGCGCCAGCAACGCGGCTTTGTACTCGTCGTAGGTTGCCGTCAGGTTTCCGTTTCCGTCGCTGGTCAGCAAACCTAACGTGACATCTGGGATGAAGACAGCAGTCTGGACGGCGCTTCCCGTCAATTCGAGGACATTCGCTCCGGTGAGCGATGCATTGCTGAGGGTCCCGGTTTGTTGCAACGCGGTGCCGGCGACCAGAGGAACCATTGCGGAGGAAGGATCTCCCGAAATCACCAGCAGTTCGGTCGGGCTGACCTGGCTGAAGGCGAATGTCAACGTGGCAGACGGTGACACCTTTAGAGTGATGGTGCCTCGACCTACTGGGTCCACGGTATAGCTTCCGGTCAGCGTGCTGACGTTCAACATGGTGCCGAAGTCGTTGCCGTCCAGTGCCCCGCTGGTGATGTTGCCGGCGCCATCTGCCTGGAATGAGCCGGCCATCGCGAACGGTTGCGAATGCGTATCGAAACCGCTGAAGCCGAAGGCATATCCCCCTTTGATCGCCGATACCAAGCCAGTGAAGTTGGATACCTTAAGGACACCCGAACCACGCATACCGGTTCCATTGGCGTCATCAAACTCGATGATTCGGATGTCGGTATCGTTGCCCGCGGTACTGGCAGAAGCCGGGGCTGCAAGCGCGAATGTGATATTGCCGCTCTGGAGGGTTAGTTCAAGCTGCCCCAGGCCATTCGATGCAATGGATGCCGAACCTCCGGTGAAGATTTGGTCTATCACGGGAGTTTGATTCAACTCATTCTCGTCGTATGCCCCAACGCCAACTGCTCCCTTCACAACTTCGAATGTCCCATCGATGGCGACGGCATTGCCGTCAGGAGCAGTGCCGCTGAACTGGAAGGAGTAGTTTCCATCCGCCAGGGGAGTGCCCGCGGGATTGATGGTGAAGGCGACAGGCTGGGATGCCGTGTTGGTTGTGCTTTCATCCGCCACCGTAATGCTGGGATTGAAACTTCCAGCGGTAGTTGGGGTACCCGAAACAATGCCTGCGCCACTCAGCGCCAGTCCGGCAGGTAAGGTGGAGGCGGTTGCGCTCCAGCTATAAGGAGGAACACCGCCTGTTGCCTCAAGCTGAAATTGATATGCAGTGCCGACGGTGCCGACCGTAGCGACGGTCGAGGTGATCTGAAGCGGACCTCCGCTTATCGCCAGGGTGAGGTTTCCAGAGTCGGCGGTTTGGGGCGTAGTCGCGCTGTCGGAAACTTGCACGGTAATGTTTGCCGCGCCCGCCGTGGTCGGTGTTCCGGAGATGGTTCCGCCTGTGCTGAGGGACAGGCCGGCCGGCAAGGTGCCGGATTTGACCGTCCACATGTATGGCGCGGTTCCGCCAGTGGCAGAGAGGGTGGCGTTGTAGGCGACCGCCGTTTGTCCTTGCTGTAACGACGTAGTGGTGATGCTAAGAGGATTTGCAGGCGGATTACTGCCTCCGCCACCGCAGGCTAGAACCAATCCCGACAACAAGAAACTTGATACCAGACCAAGAGTAGTCAATTTCACAACGGCCTCCCAAGGGATTCAGGGAAGTTCGCGTCCGCATCCAATATGTTTAGGAATATCCAGGGCCCGGAGTTTTCATAATTGATGATTGGATGACATCTATCGAAGGCATCATTCGCAATGATGTGCCGGCGGAATGCGGGCGGACCTATTCCCATGCGCGACAAACAGCAATAAGCTATGCCGGACTCATCCTATTTGCAAGGATTTAATGCGCAACCGATTGAGATTTCGTCCAAATCGCGGCCTTAGAACGACTGATTCATTAAATTAGCTGAAACGCGCCGGCGATTCACAAATCAACAAACTTGTTACACCGCGACAATCGCATCGAGCACGTGACAATTATGTGACAAGTATCACCGCACTCATTCGACAAGGTTATTTTTCACTGCAACGGAGAACTGATCGAGCGAGGTTTTGTCGCATGGTGAATCCGCGCGGCGTGGCGGTGCGTTGGCAACGCGAAAGCGACATATATGCCACCTGATGGCCATTTGGGATCACGTCCGCCGCCTGCGGCGATGACTACATACTGCCTGCCATCGATCATGTATGTGGCCGGGGTTGCGTGCCCGGCGAAGGGCAGAGTGGCCTCCCAGAGGAGTTTTCCAATGTGACTGTCGAAGGCATGCATCTTGCGGTCGAAGATAGTTGCCCCGATGAAAACCACGCCGCCTGCGGTAACGATGGGGCCGCCGTAATTTTCCGTTCCCGTGTTCTTCATGCCTTGTGCGGCTAACTCGGGATACGCGCCGAAGGGTATCTTCCAGAGGAATTTTCCCGTATTCAGGTCGATCGCGTTCAGCGTCCCCCACGGCGGAGATATGGCGGGATAGCCATCCTGATCGAGGAACTTCCGGTAGCCAGTAAAGCGGTATCTTAGATCCGCATCCTCGCCAGGCGCTTGCGGCTGCGACTGTGCGATGTGTTCCGGTACTCCCATGTAGCGGAGCAGCGCAAATAACTCCTCGCCCTGCAACTTGGGGAAGCCGGGCATGCGCCCTTTGCCCTGGTGGATGAACTGGAGCACTTGGGGGCGCGGCATCCGGCTGCCGAGGCCAATCAATGCTGGAAAAGACGGAGTGATGCCTTCACGATGATCGCCATGGCAGATGGCGCAATGTGCTGCGTAGCTGGCTTCGCCGGCGGGCTCGGCCGAAGCGGACGCAGCGGTGCCGTGAACCGAACCCATCTCCAGTTTGTCGTTTGCCGGAGCACCGCCGCTGCGGTTCGCTGCTTCTTCCCCTTGCTCGAGATAGTCGATGAGCGCCGGCAGGGTCGCGTCATTCACCATGGGGAAAGCGGGCATGCGCCCCTTGCCCTCCCGGATGGTTGCCGTGATCTGCGCAGCGGTGAGGCGCTTGTTGATACCGATCAGGGATGGAAATGCGGGCGGCGATCCCTGACGGCGGTCGCCATGACAACTGGCACAGAGATTGTTGTAGGCCGTTTCCCCCGGTCCGAGGCTGGCTCGGTTGGCTGTCAAGCCGCCGGTCCAGGCCATCTCATTCGCGTTGATGTAGATCACGCCCGTTCCGATATCGACGGCGGATCCGCCCCACTCGGCGCCGCCATCGAAGCCGGGGAAGACGATGGTCTGCTTATCCACGCTGAAGGGTACGAATTGTCCAGCGCTATGGAACGTACTGAATTGTTCTTCGGCGAAGGCGTGTGCCTGCGGGGTGCGGTCGGTCAACATCTGGCCGGTCAGGTATTGCCGCGCGAAGGGCGCGGGAAAGAGCGGCCGCGGCTGCGTAGGCCATGTTTTCTCGCCGGGCACGTTGCTGGCTGGAACTGCCTGCTCCACGATGGGGAAGAGCGGCTGGCCGGTGACCCGATCGAAAAGATACAGATAGCCCTGCTTGGTCGCCTGTGCGACCGCGTCGACGCGCTTACCGTTGTGGGCCACGGTGAGCAGCGACGGCGGTGAGGGAAAATCGCGATCCCAGATATCGTGGTGGACACCCTGAAACGACCAGATGCGCTTGCCGGTGGCTGCATCGAGCGCAAGCAGCGTGTCGGCGAAGAGGTTTTGGCCAGTACGGTCGGCACCGTAGAAGTCTGAAACGGCAGAGCCGGTGGGTGCATAGAGGATGCCGCGTTTCTCATCGAGCGTCATGCCGGCCCAGTTATTCGCTGCGCCGGAATGCAGCCATGCGTCCTTGGGCCAGGTCTCGTAGCCCGCTTCGCCTGGATGCGGGATGGTGTGGAAGCTCCAGCGCAGCGCGCCGGTATGCACATCAAATGCGAGAATGTCGCCTGGCGCCGCTGGATGCGTCTCCGGCATACGACCGCCCAGGATTATCAGATCCTTATAGATGACGCCCGGCGTAGTGAGTGCGATCGACTGCTCGCGGTAGTCTCCTCGGAGGCTCTTTCGCACGTCGATGCGGCCTTGCTCGGCAAAGCTCTGGATGGGTTTGCCGTCGTGCGGATCGAGCGCGTAGAGAAAATTTGCGACGCCGGCAAAGAGGCGGCCTTCTGAACCATCTGTCCACCAGGTGAGGCCGCGCGCGGGCTGCGTGCTGGTCACACCGGAATTGAAGGTCCACTTCAACTTGCCGGTTACCGCGTCCAGCGCGATGACTTTTTGCGTTGGCGTGTAGGCATAGAGCGTTCGTCCGACGATCAGTGGGCTGGTTTGCAGGCCAACGCCCTTTTCACCTGTATCGAAGCTCCACGCGAGTTCTAAGTTGGCGACATTGCTGCGATTGATCTGGTTGAGCGGTGAATAATGGTCGCCGGCTTTCTGGCCACCGTAGATAGGCCAGTCGCGCGACTGCATCGCCGACTCGGATGTGTGCGGCTCTGCAGCGCAGAGCGGCTGCTGCGGAGTGGCGACGCACACCAGAGCAAGTGCCGGAATTGCCCGGATGAGGCAGAGGGTTCTCTTCAGCCGGGCCGCAGTAATCATGTCAGCACACATATTTCATGAGCTGCATGGATACGAAGCCCATATGTGCGATCTCGAGTTTGCAGGGTTCAATGCGCAGCGCGTCGTGCGAGCGTGCTTTGTCTGCGGATCTTCTGGACGCCCGTGCGGGACCGCCGTGCGAGAAGATCTGGTCCGCCGGCACGACAGACGAGGAGGCGAGAAAGCTTCGTCGATTCATCCGCAACCAAGCATAAATGCGAGGCGGCTGGTTGGTCGCCCCTTGGGAAGCCTCCTCTTACGGCCAAGGGCGGAAGAAATGAAATCTGGGCGATATCAAAGAGACGGAAGCCTCTTTGGAGGCTACGCGCTAACTCCCGTCGCCGTTTGCGTGAAAGCTGCGCACATGTGCGGGTAGAGCGACGTCCTTCTCCAGCCTGGGGTCGGGCAGTGGGGCCGTGGCCCGCAGATGAAGCGGGACTACGCCTGCCCAGACCGGCAAGGCGTAGTCTTCCTCATCATCCATCGGAGGGCCGGAGCGGGTCTTTGCGGACGCATCTTCTATCGTGAACTCCAGCACGGAGGTGGCTTTCAGCTCTTTTGCCGTCGGATTGCGCACCTCTTCCCATCGACCCGCGATCAGATGGTCGGAGATCACACGCAGTGCTTCCGCTTTGCCCTGAATGTCGTCGATGCTGCGCGCAGTTCCGAATGCCACCACCGACCGGTAGTTCATGGAGTGGTGAAACGCGGACCGCGCGAGCACGATGCCATCCACGTGCGTCACGGTGACGCAGGCCGGCACACCGGTGGAAAGCTCGCGCAGCATCCGGCTTGCGGCCGAGCCATGCAGATATAACCTGTCCGGCGCTTCTGCATCGCGAGGGCGACCGTAGAGCGTCGGTATGACGAACGGCTGGCCATCAACGCAGAAGCCGACGTGCGCTAGAAAGCCGGCATCCAGAATGCCGTGGATAGTCTTCGAATCATAGGCCCCACGTTGTGGCATGCGGCGCACGGCTGCGCGATCTGTCAAAGAGCCCCGCCTTCCATTCGTGTCGAATCGATCGTCCAATTTGTCTCCCATGTCTTGCCCTCATCTGTCGAGAAGGCTTGTTCCCAATGGCACTCCCTGGGCGACAGCACAGTCCAGATGAACCGCACGAACACCGGCTTGCCGCCGATCTCCTCGTGATCGTAGAACTCGCCCTTGCCATTGGTAAAGTGTCCGACTGTAGGTGGCATGGAGAAGGCGCCGGCTTTGCCGTTGGCCCAGTAGATGCTCCACTCGTGAGTATCCGCGTTGTAGAGGCGGACCGTCATCCCTTCGATATGTCCCGATGGACTATCGGCCTCGAATTCATCCACATTCGCGCGGCCATCCCACAGCATCCGCGCGACCGAAGTGCCATCGAACTCCACCCACTCCTTCGATCCGGTCAAAGGATGGATCAGGCGGCGGTTGTGGAGGCGCCATTTCCCCACGTAGAAATCGAAATCATGCTGGCCCCCGTCGTGCTGACTACCGACGTGCGCGGCCTGCGCCGCCACCATGCTGGCGGACTCGTGCCAGTACCATCGCCCCGCTGCAGCCAGCAGCAGGAGCGCCGCGATGGCGAAGAGATTGGGCGCCTTTTTCAGCATGAACCATGGTCGCCCATGATCTGGTATTTTGAAAGGTCCACTTTCTGCCGTTATGTTGATACCACTTAAGAAGAAGGGCAGCGAACCACTTTCTCGTCAGGTCTATCTGTGGATTCGTAATGCCATCGTGGAGCGCGCTCTGAGACCGGGCGAGTCGCTGCCCTCAACGCGCGAACTTGCTGAAGAGAACTCCATTTCGCGCACGGTGGTGGTGCAGGCTTATGACCAACTCACTGCGGAAGGCTTTATCACTGGACGCCGCGGGTCAGGGACCTATGTCTCAGGGCATCTGCACCCGGTGGCATCCGCGGCGCCGCAGCGAGCGGCACGGGTGCGGCTCTCGGAGTTTGGAGCAGCCGCTGCTGCTATCGTACGCAGCGAGCTCTCACCCGTTCGCCAGGCTCATGCCTTGCGCTATGACTTCGCGTATGGCAGGAGTTCGCTCGATGAATTTCCGCTGGCGGCATGGCGCCGTATCTTGCTGCGCCGCACCAGGAGTGCCCCGTTGCGTTCTTTCGACTATGGCGCTGCCGCGGGGAACCCAGCCCTGCGCGAGGCGATCACCGATCACCTCCGGCGATCTCGTGCCATTCATTGTGACGCATCGCAGGTGATGATTGTCAATGGTTCTCAGCAGGCGCTCGACCTTACTATTCGCGTGCTGTTGAACCCGGGGGACCCGGTTGCGGTTGAAGATCCGCAATATCACGGGATGCGGCAGGTGCTGCTCGCGGCGCGATTGCGCGTGCGGCCGGTTCCAGTGGATCACGAAGGTATCGATCTGAGCCAGATGCCCCGCCGAGCGAAACTTGCGATGGTGACCCCGTCGCATCAGTTTCCGACGGGTGCGGTGCTCTCCCTGCAGCGGCGGCTGGCCCTGCTTGCCTGGGCAAGGCGAGCGAACGCCGTCATCGTGGAGGATGACTACGACGGCGAGTTTCGCTACGAAGGCGAGCCCCTGGAGCCATTGCAGAGTCTGGATCGAGACGGCAGAGTGTTGTACGTCGGCACCTTTTCGCGCACCATGTTTCCCGCGCTGCGTATTGGCTACGTTGTCGCGCCAGGGCCGTTGGTCGATGCATTTCTCGCGGCGAAGTGGCTGGCCGACCGTCACACCGCGGTGCTGGAGCAGGAGACGCTGGCGGAGTTCATCGCCTCCGGCGCCTACGAGCGGCACCTGCGCCGCGCTCGGCGGGCGAACGCGACGCGTCGAGCCGCGCTGCTCTCGGCTATCGAGAGGCACCTCGGCGATCGCGTGACGTTGAGCGGTAGCCGCTCCGGTACGCACATCGTGTTGTGGCCCCGCATAAAAGTATCTGAGGCGGCGACGATCGCTCGCGCCGCGGCTGCAGGTGTGGGGATTTATGGGATCGCCGGCTACTATCTCAGAGCAACCGTCGCAGCCGGGGTTTCTGATGGGCTATGCAAATCTTACCGTCACGCAGATTGGCGAAGGCATCCGACGGCTTGGTGAGGTGCTTTAGACTGCGCTAGGCGCGCGAAGCGATCTCTTTACGCGAGACGCGCCGCTCCGGCCGCGGCGGTGCTGGACGAAAGCAGTGCATCCTGCGCTCCCTGAACTGGCCATCGGACTGCTTCAACTCCCGTTCTACGATCGCGGATATCGTCTCCGGGTCTCCGAGCGCACGAATGTTGAGCGTGAACTCGTGACGTAACGATGGAGAGGCATCAAGCGAGCCCTCCACTATTGGCTCCTGTCCATTCGCACACATTGCAGCTTTCACGTATCCAGTCGATGCCTGCACCATGGCCTTCAGGTGCACGATCCGGATACCCCCTTCCGCCAGTGAGTGATCGATGCCATCGAGCCACGGTCCCGAGCAGCATCGCGGGCGACAAGAGCCACCCGCGGCTCGAAGATTCCGTGGAAGTTCAGCCATGCCAGTGCTGCCTCTGCCTGCGCGTAACGCTCATAATCGATGTCGAGCACATCTTTTTGAGCAGAGAGTTCACCTTCAAGCACCTCGTCCAGCCATGCGACGACGCCCTGGCCGCTCTGCGCACTAATCTGCCGCACGTGCTGTACGCCAAGGGGCGACAGCTTCGGATACAGATCCGATTTTGTGGCGCAGACCAGATCCGCTTCCTGCAACTGCTTGCGAAAGAGGAAGGCGATGTCTTCATCGGCATCCGTCTGCATAAGGGCTTCTGCGCGCAGTGGGTCCACAAGCACAGTGAATGGCGCCAATCGATACGCGCCATCCTGCATGAGCGGATGCAGCACGGTCGCGGAGATATCCGTGCAACTGCCGACCGGCTCTGCGAAGATTACTTCCGGCGCGTATGCCAGCATCGCTTCAAGCTGTACCGCCAGGTCGGAGAGCCGGCAGCAAAAGCAGCCATCTGTGACCTCGCCGCTCGGCACGCCGTGCAATTCTGCCAGTTGCGTGTCGACCAGCGCATCGCTCTGATCGTTGAGGATGGCGGCGCAGCGCATGCCGCGTTTCTTCAACTCGCGCGCCGCGGCAAGAATGAGCGTGGTCTTGCCGGCGCCGAGGAAGCCGCCGACGAAGATGACGGTGGGTCTCATCCAAGCGCCTCGACCGTGAGTTCCTGGCCTTCTGCGATCACGAATGTCTCATCCGCTGTGAATCGTGTGGATGTGCCGTTGCGCGTTGCGGAATGTGCATATTCCTTCTCTCCAACGCGTAGTCTTGTTTTGTTGCCAACGGCTGTAATCTCAATCGACCGGCAGCGCAGATTGCCGGCGAGCACGCGCAGCGTGAAGAACGTTCCACCGCGGCTACCCGGTGCATAGGAGAATTCGCCCCATCCGGTTCCGCTTGCCCAGAAGCTGCGAAACGCTCGATGCGGCAGGCGGGGCACCGCGATCACAGCATGTTGGGCGCCGTCGTACTCGAAGCCGCTGAGCGCAACCACGCTGGACCACGATGCCATGGCGCGTGCATAGTGGTGGCCGCACTCCGCCTCGTCCCAGGGATTTCGTTTCTCGCCGTCGTAGCGCGCTCGAATGCTGGCGATGCACTCCGTGCCTTCGTCGATCATGCCTGCGTAGATCATCATCGCGGCGGTCGCGTGCTCCAACCCCGTGAAGACTTCGGCGTAGTAAGGGAAGGGGATGCGCGGCCGCTTGCCTTCGGCATAGCTGCACACAAGCACCGCTGCTTCGTCGTTCAGCGCGAAAGTGCGCTCCACGTTGTCATGCTCGAGCAGAGAGCGTTTGTAGTTCGACCCGTAGATGGCGCGCAGTGTCGACGCCATGTTTTTGCGCGAGACGAGTTCACCCAGACCGGCGACATCTGCCAGATATTGCCCCATCAATTGATCCACCAGGCAGCCATCGCCAAGCTGGTATTCGGGATGTTCCGAATCCATCGCGCCAGAATCACCACGCAGATGCGGAGCGATCTGGTCATTGCGATAACCGCGCACTTGCTGCACATAGTACTTACCGTTGAACAGGTTGGCATCGATCCACTGGCCGCCCTGCACGAAGAGGCGGTGATACTCCGCCGCAGATGAAGTGTCGCCCGCATGGCGAGCCATTTCCTCACTCGCGCGCAACGCCCCCAGATAGAAGATGCCGCACAGTGGATTGGGCCCGTAGAACTCCACGTCGTAGGTGTTGTGCTGCACGCCTTCCATCACGCCATCGCGGTTCGCGTCCCAACCACCGGGCACCCACGCGAACTCGATCGCCTTTTGCAGGTGCGGCCACATCTCGCGGAGCCACGCATCGTCGCCGGTCAGTCTCCAGTCGAGATACGCATGCAGTATCTGACCCATCTGTCCATCTGCGGCGGCCCAGCCGAATCGGTCGTAACCATCCGGAAGCAGTTGCCGGAAGCGCATAGCGCCCGCATCATCCATGGAATAACCGAACGCCGCTTTACGCAGCGAACGCGCATACGACGGGAAGAGGAATGCGGTGGCCGTCTCGTAATTCCACACATGCGTGCAGTTGCCAAAGCAGCAGCCGCGCGTGTCGTTGACTCCTTCAAAGCCGTGGAACTCGCCATCCGCGGTGCGGAAGCAGGTGGTGGAGGCGAGCGTCGACAGGTTTGCGCTGGCTGCCTCTTTCACCGCGGCCGGCAATGTGCTCTGACGAAAGGTATCGGCGAAGAGGCGCGTGCGCCGCTCCAGCGGCTCCAGATGTTTTGCCGTGTAGTCTGCTGCCGACCACGCGTCATCGAAACGGGTCGCGTAGTAATTGCCGATGCGCGTGCCGCCCTTGCCCTTCGGCGCCTCCCAGCCGCACCAGTCCGGCGTGCGATTAGGAAAGTGCCACGCCAGCAGGAAGGTGAATGTCTGCGACTGGCGCGGCGCGATGGTTGCATTCTGCAGAACGACGCCGACCGCATTGCGCGCTTCAGGCTCTGGACCCAGGTCACCGTTCGCGGAGAAGGCATCCCAGAAAAGCATCGGCGAATTCCACCAGCGCCCCTGCGGCCATCCGCGCCAGTGCGACACGCGTATGCCGGGCTGCACTAGGGCGGCCAGCGCAAGCGTGCCGCGCATCGGATCGTTCTCCGGCAGGGCAGGATTGCTCATCGTCAAACCCGCGATGCTCGCGTTCGACTGATAGGCATTCTGCCGCGGATCGTTTTCCTGTCCCGAAGCCGGCGACGGCGGGGCGCTGGCCGCTTTCACGGGATTCTCGAGCGACCATGCGATGCTCACCTTCGCGCTCACGTTCTTCGGATTCGTCACGCGATAACGCAGAATCGCAACCGGAAGGCCGGAATCGTCAGGCTCGTGTGGGATGAACGGGGAGAAGGCTTCCAATTCCACGGTCACCGGCAGGGCTCGATCTTCAAACGCGATGTGCGCCAGCGGATAGGCGCCGGTGAAGGTTGCGGTGTCGAGGCGGCTCAGGCCCGGAGCATTGTTTGAACCGAGGCCGTCCTGTCCCTCGTAAGGCGGAAGGATGCGCGCTTCCAGCACACGTGCCACGGGCTTTGCATCGCCTGCCTGCGCCCAGATCGACGGGAATCCATAGGTCGGCGAGTAGCCCTTGTTCGGCCGGTTGAAGATCTCCCAGTCGCGCAGTTGCCCGCGTCCGCCCAGCGCCACGCTGCCCGCGGCCACTCCGCCCAGGGGGAAGGCAATCATCTTTAGCTTGCGTCCGGTGAAAACGCGCGGGAAGGCCGCATTCTTCGCTGCTGCAAGGGGCCCGGTGGCCACTTCGCTATGTGCGGCGTCACCAAGCGCGGGCCATGCGCCCATCTGCGTCGCCGCGCCGATCGCGCCCGCAGCCTGCTTCAGAAATGTACGTCGCGGCAGCGGTTTGTCCTTGGCCATCCGGCTTCCCTCAGCTGCGGAAATTTAAGCGTTTTACTTTCAGCACGCCATTCTCTATCACCCATCCCGGCAGAAGCAGCATCCTGCAACTGCGTACCCCTTCACGCTCCTTTAAGATGGCCTGCAGGAGGATAGTCCAGATGCGCGTCCTCGTTGTCGAAGATGAAGTGCGGCTAGCGGACAACCTCGCGGCCGCTCTGCGCGAGGGTCCGGGCTTTGCGGTGGATTGCGCAGAAGATGGTGAGGTGGGCGAGCAGCTCGCCAGTCAGGGCTGCTATGACCTGATCGTGCTCGACCTCATGCTACCGAAGGTTGACGGCCTGACCCTGCTGCGGCACCTGCGCGGGCGCGACAACGCTACCCCGGTGCTCATCCTGACGGCGAAGGATGGTACTGCTTCTACCATCGAGCTGCTCAATGCCGGGGCGGACGACTATCTCAGCAAACCATTCGACCTGGGGGAGCTCATTGCGCGCGCCAAGGCGCTCATCCGCCGGGGCAAAGGTGCGTCGCATCCCGTCCTCGCCGTGGCGGATATTGAGGTCAACACGTTGGAACAGACCGTACGCCGCGCAGGACGTCTCATCGATCTGTCGCCGACGGAATACCGGATCCTCGAATACATGGTCCACCGCCCGCGCGTCATCGTTTCCAAGCGTGAACTGCTCGAACACCTCTACGACTACAACTGGGAGCATCATTCCAACGTCATCGAGGCACATATCTCCAACCTGCGCAAAAAGCTGATGGCCGATAGCGATCAGCAGGCGGTCGAGACATTGCGCGGCCGCGGCTATCGTCTTGTGGCAGATCCCGAAGGTGCGGGATGAGGCGCCACTCTCTTTCGCGCCGGCTGATCTCGTCCGTGCTGCTGGTCGAGCTTGTCTTTGCCGTTGCTGTTATCGCACTGGCAGCCGCGTATGAGCGTCATGCGCACCTGCGCTCCTTCGACATCATGCTGCAGGGGCGCGCCGATTCGCTGCTCGGCGCAGTGCAGGACGCGGAAGATCCCGCCGACAACGTGATGCTGGACCGCACTGGCCTGCAACTACCTGCCGAGGATGTATATGAGGTACGCGACAGCGACGGGCGCCTGCTGGGCCGCTCGTCCAATTGGCAGGGACCCGACGCGCACGATGTGGCCGCCGGCGAGGACCGCGTCTATGGCACCAGGATTGACGGACACCACTATCGGGTACTCGCCCTGCATGGCATGCGCGTGGTGGATCCGGGTGATAAGGGTGGCGGCACGCCGCGCCACATATTGGTTATCTATGGCGCACGCACCGCGCAAGTGTGGCACCAGGTGCGCAACGCCATCATCTTCTTTTCGCTCTCCAATCTCGTCCTGCTCCTTGTCACCGGCGTGCTGATGGCATGGCTGCTGCATCGCGGCCTCGCGCCGATGCGCCAGCTTGCGGCGGAAGCGGAAAACATCTCGATCCATCGCTGGAGTTTTCAGGCGCCGGAGAGCGCGGTGGAGACGCGCGAACTCGCCCCGCTGGCTTCAGCTCTCACGGCGGCCATGCAACGGCTGGAGACATCCTTCTCGCAGCAGCGCCGTTTCGTCAGCGACGCCGCACACGAGTTAAAGACCGCGGTTGCCGTCGTCAAATCTTCACTGCAGTTGCTCGCTATGCGGCAGCGCACCACGGAGGAGTATGTGGCCGGCGTCGAGGTGAGCCTGGCGGATTGTGAACGGATGGAGGACATCGTTGCCCGGATGTTGACGCTGGCGCGGGCGGAACATTCCTCCGACGCAGAGCGGTTCTCGGGCATCTCCGACCTCGCAGTCTCTGCCGCAGCAACCGCGCAGCAGTTTCAATCCATGGCGGAGATCCGCTCCGTCAAGCTCGCGCTGGCGGCAGCCGAGCCGACCTTCGTCTCCTTGTCGAGCGAGGAATGTGCGCTTCTCTGCTCCAACCTGTTGCTGAACGCGCTACAGCACAGCCCTCCGCAGACCCAGGTCAAATTGCAGCTGCGGACAGAGATGGGTTGGGCCGAGTTACGTGTGGAAGACCAGGGCGACGGTATTGAGGCTGCGCTGCTGCCGCATGTTTTCGAACGCTTCTCCCGCGGCGACCCCTCGCGCAGCCGCAATACGGGCGGTACCGGTCTCGGTCTCGCTATCTGCAAAGCCATCGTGGAGAAGGCAGGCGGCACCATCGCGCTCGAGAGTGAGCCCGGCGCCGGCACCACCGCAGTGGTACGCTTACCGCGGGTGACCCGTCCGTCGGCAACTGCGCAGATAGCGCCTAGCTCTGCAGACAACACCTTCAGCTTGAATTAATCCAATGCTCCATAGACTAGGGCCCGCGGCAGTCTGCGCCGCACGGAGTGATGCATGTTTTGTCTCTCAAATAGAGGTTCCCGGTGGCCGGTGCTGTCTCGCTGCCGCGTCGTTCTGCATCGCTGTGCCTGGCGTCGCACTCGCGCAGGGTCCATATGACGTCATCACGCAGTGGAAGATCGGCGGCGAGGGCGGCTGGGACTACCTCGCCGCGGACGCCAAGGCGCATCGTCTTTACATCACGCACGGTCCACGCGTGGAAGTGCTCGACAGCGACAGCGGAAAAGCAGTTGGCGCCATCACCGGGCTGCAGGGCACGCACGGCGTGGCTCTGGACCCAGCAGGGAAGTACGGATACATCAGCGATGGCGGGGCCAATGCAGTTGTGGTCTTCGACCGCAGCACGCTCAAGACAGTCACCTCGATTCCCGCCGGTACCAATCCTGACGGCATCGCCTACGAGCCGGTGACCAAAACGGTATGGGCCTTCAACGGGCGCAGCAGCAACGTGACTGTGATTGACACAAAGACACAGAAGGTAGTCGCAACCATTCCGCTGCCCGGCAAGCCGGAGTTTCCCGTCGCCGACGGCAAGGGAAACATCTACGACAACATCGAAGACAAGAACGAGATTGTTCGCCTTGATGCGCAAGCACAGAAGGTGACGGCGGAGTGGCCGGCTTGCGACTCGCCATCGGGGCTGGCCATTGATCTCAAAAGCCGCCATCTATTCTCGGTCTGCGATGGAAAGAAGATGGCCGTTGTGGATGCAGACACCGGCAAAGTGCTGGCCACACCGACGATTGGCGAAGGCCCGGATGCTGCTGCCTTCGATGCGAAGAACAAGCTGGCGTTCTCGTCCAACGGCGAAGGCACGCTGACCGTGGTGGATGCCAGCAAGGCGGATTTTCCTGTCATTCAGAACCTGACCACGCAGAAAGGCGCGCGCACCATGACCTTCGATTCAGCCAATGGCCGCGCGTATCTCACAACCGCCCAGTTTGGACCGCGGCCCGCGCCCACGGCGCAGGCGCCACATCCGCGGCCGGCGATTCTACCTGACAGCTTCACGGTGCTGGTGGTGGGCCGCTGACTTTTGGCTGCCGGTCTCTGGCGGCAGCGAAGCAATCCCCCAATAACAACCGAACGGCCAGCGAGACTTGGTTCTTGCTGGCCTTTTTTATATCGCTGCGTGCCGCTGGCGTGTCATCAGGTAGTAGATCACCGGCGTTACGATGAGGCTCAGCGCGATGGACACCAGCAGTCCCGCCGATCACCGCGATTGCCAGCGGCTGCAGCATCTGCGATCCGGCGCCAAGTGCGAAGGCCAGCGGCAACATGCCGCAGATGGCCGCCATTGCCGTCATCACGATAGGACGCAGCCGCCGCTGTGCCGCATGCAGCATCGCCTCACGCGGCGCCGTGCCCTCAGCCCGATAGTTCTCGTCCGCATCCAGCAGCAGGATGCCGTTCTTCGCCACGATGCCGATGATCATGATCAGGCCCATGAACGACGCCACGTTGAAGTCCGTGCCGCGTGACCAGCAGCGCGAAGACCACGCCGGCGATGGAGAGCACGGAAGAAGTCAGGATGGCCACCGGCGCGGCGAAGTTGCGGAACTCCGCCAGCAGCACGCCGAAGACTAGCGCCAGCGCCAGCAGCAGCACCCGCAGCAGCTCATGGAACGATTGCTGCTGCTCCTGATATGTGCCGCCATATTCCACCCGCACCGACGGCGGCAGCTGCAGCTCTTGGACGACCTGCTGCACCTTCTTGATGGCTGTCCCCAGGTCGGATCCCTCCAGCCGCCCTGTGACGACAACAAGCTGCTGCAGATTCTCGCGGCGGATCTCGTTCTGCGGCGGCAACTGCTGAACGTCGCCAGCGAGCCGAGCGAGGCTAGCTTGCCCGTCGCGCTGTTGAAGACCGTGTTCTGGATCGCATCGAGCGATGTGCGTGTATCGTCCGGCATCCGCACGCGAATGGTGTACGGCCGCGCGTTCGCAATCAGCGGAACGGTGGCTGCAACGCCATCGAGGATGGAGGTCGCATCTTCGGCGACCTCGGTCGGCGTAAAGCCCAGCCGGCCTGCAACAGTGGGGTTCACCTGGAAGTTTGTTGCCGGACCGCTGATGGTGTTCTCGATGCCATTCTGCACATCAACCACGCCAGGGATCTTACTGATGGCGTCGCCCACCTGCGGTCCCAGCCGTTTGCAGCAGCGCCGCATCGGTCGAGAAGAGCTTGATCTGGATCGGCTCCGGCGAGTTGGACAGGTCGCCGATCATGTCCTGCAGCACCTGCGTGAACTCGATGTCCAGCTCCGGTTCGGTCTTCCTGATCTGGTCGCGCACATCCGCCATCACCTCATCGATGCCGCGATCGCGCTTGTTCTTCAGCTTCACTGTGATGTCGCCGGTGTTGGCTTCGGTCACGGCGGCTAGCCCCATCTGCAGCCCGGTGCGCCGTGATGTGCTCTCAACCTCCGGCGTGTTGCGCAGAATCTGATCTACGTGCGCCAGTACCCGGTCCGTCTCGGTCAGCGAGCTGCCCGCGGGCATGATGTAGTCCAGCATGAAGCCGCCTTCGTCCATCGCAGGCAGCAGGTCGGAGCCAAGCTGCTTATAGCCGAACCACGTGCCCACGACCAGCAGGACGCAAAGCAGTGCGAGCATCGACGGCCGCACCAGCGACCAGCCGAGCCCGCGTTCATGCCAGTGCAATATGCGGCCCAGCACCCGCCCCGGCTCCGCGTGCCGCTTGGATTCATCCGCAGGACGATCGCGCAGCAAGGTCAGGCTCAGCGCCGGCGTCCAGGTCAGCGCCAGCAGCAGGGAAGTCAGCAGCGCCGCCGTCATGGTCACGGCCAGCGCGCGGAAGAAGCTGCCGGTCACACCGGTCACGGCGATCAGCGGCAGGAAGACCACCACTGGCGTGATCGTCGAAAAAACCAGCGGGCGCGTGATCTCCGCAAGCGCCTTGCGTACCGCCTGTACGCGTGTCTCGCCAGAGTCGCGGTGCAGCACGATGTTTTCGACCACCACGATAGCATCGTCGATCACCAGGCCGATCGCCGCCGCCAGTCCGCCCAGCGTCATCAGGTTGAAGCTCTGGCCGATGATCCTCAAGAAGACGAACGTCACCGCAACGGTGACCGGAATCACCAGGCCGGCGATGAGCGAAGATCTCCAGTCGCGCAGGAAAAGGAATAGGATCACGCACGCCAGCACCAGGCCGATCAGGATCGCGTCGCGCACGCTCCCGATACTCTCGCGCACCAGCTCCGACTGGTCGTAGTACGGCTCGAGCTGCACGCCGGGCGGCAGCTTCTGCCGCAGCTGCGCGATCTCGCGCGCTCACCGCATCGGCGACCGCAACGGTGTTGCTGCTCGGCTGCCGCGTGATGTTCAGCAGCACCGCCGGCTTTCCGTTCGCGGTGACCACCGTGTAGACCGGCATCGCCGCCTTCTCCACCTTCGCCACATCCGCCACGCGCACCGGCGCGCCGTTCGGCGTGGTCTTCACCACCAGCTGGCTCAGCTGCTGCGGCGTCGTGCACCTGCGCGCCCACGAGCCCCAGGATCAGCTGATGATTGGCCTCATACAGCCCCGGCGAATCGACGATGTTCGACGCCTGTACCGCGTTCGACGAGGTCGGTGATGGTGACGCCCGAGGCCTGCAGCCGCGCCATGTCCGGAACGATGTGGTACTCCGGAACCTTGCCGCCCTGCACCGTCACCATGCTCACGCCGGCAGCGCGGTTCAGCGGCGGCTTCAGCTCATAGGTCGCCATCTCCCACAGCGCCGTCTGCGACATCGTGTCGGACGTCAGGCTGTAGCCGAGGATCGGGAACGTCGCGAAGGTCAGCCGGTTGGTGGTGATCTTTACCGTGGCAGGCAGCGTCTGCTGCACCTTGCTCAGCGCCGCATCCACCAGTTGCAGCGTCGGTACATATCCACGCCCCAGTCAAAGAAGAGGCTGACCTCGGCCGATCCGCGGCTCGTCGTCGAACGCACCGTCACCAGGCCGGGCACGATGTTCACCGCGTCCTCGATCGGCTTGGTGATCGTGACCTCCATCTGCTCGACCGGCATCACACCGTTGTCGACGCCGATCACCACGCGCGGGAAATTCGTCTCCGGAAACACCGAGATGGGTATCTGGGTGCCAGATAAATGCCGGCGACGGTCAGCACAATCAGGAAGAAGAAGATGGTGCTGCGAAACTTCAGCAGCCAGAAGCGCGGCTCCTGCTGAGTCTGGGTCGTCGCATCCTCCGACAGACGCGTGGTCACTTATCGTCCCACCCTTGGCCGCGGCTCGGCTTCTTCGCGTCGTCATTGGCATCGCCGGCGGCGCCAACCTTCACCTTGGTGCCATCTTCGAAGCGCGTAGTCGCCGAGGTAATCACCATGTCGGCCGTCGTCAATCCGCTCGTGATCTGCACGCGCCCGTCGTCCGTGATTCCCGCAGTCACCGGCTTGCTATGCGCTGCGCCATCCGCGCCCACCACCATCACGGACGTGCTGCCATCCTGCGCCGTCAGCAGCGCGGACGAAGGAACTGTCAGCGCCTGCGGCACCTGCCTGCCCACGATGGAGGCGTGCACCGGCGTTCCAACTTTCAGCTTGCCCTTTTTGTTGTCGACGCGCAGCCAGATCTCCACCGTCGTGCTGCCGGGGTCGAGCGCCGGGCTGATCAGGAAACCTTCGCGGGCACAGGATCAGCGAGCCCCGGCACCGTGAGGGTCGCCTCATCGCCCGACCTTCATCTGCTGCGCGAGCTGCTGGGCAAGATGAGTCTTCGCCAGCAGGACCGACGTATCCATCACGGTCAGCAGTGTCGATCCGGCGGCTACCGTTTCCCCGGCGAACAATGGCCGATCCGTCACGACGCCTGAGATCGGGCTGCGAATCTCCGAATACGTGACTTGCGCCTCCGCACCCTTATACTTGCCTTCCGCCGAGGTAAGCTGTCCCTTCGCAGCTTCGAGCGATGCCTTGTGCGCTACGCTCTTCTGCGATTCCAGATGCTTCGCAGCCGTATCGTATGCAGCCTGCGCCTGCACCAGCGCTGCCTGCGCCGTGTCCAGATCGCGGCCGGGTATCGCGCCCTCGGAAAAGAGCTGCTTGCGCGCGTTCACGATGCTCTGGTTCAGATCCAAATTCGCCTTCGACTGCGCCACATCAAGCTGCGCCTTTTGGTAGTCCTCCGGCACCTGCGCCTGTGTCGCTGTCGAGTACGCTGCCTGCGCCGCGGTGTAGGATCCGCGATTGTCCAAAGCCGCCGCCGCCAGATCGCGATTCTCCAGCATGGCCAGCAGTTGACCCGCCTTTACATGCGAGCCGCGCTGGACGTAGAAGCGCCGGATCGGCGCGCTGATCTTCGGAGAGATGGCCGCCTGCGCCAGCGGCGCCAGCACGGCATCGGCAGGAATATGCTCGGCAATCGTGCCCAGCTCTGGATGCTCCGCTTGTACCGCCACCAGCGGCGTGGGTATGCCCTCGCTCTTGCTGCAACCGGTGAGGAGCACGCTTACCGCAAGCGCCGCGACAGCGAGGAGCGAAATGCCCGGTCTCGAAGAATACGTTCTCATCTTCACAAGGTCCCCGTCAGCGTCTGCAGATTCGCCAGGCCCGTCTCATATCGCACCACACCATCCTCGCGGGCATTCTCCGCCGTGGTCAGTGAAGTCTGTGCATCGACCACCTCCAGCGCAGTAGCCTCGCCCGCGGTGTAGCGCAACTTCGTCAACCGCAGACTCTCCGCCGCGGTTGTCGCGCTCAGCTCCAGCGATGCCGCCTGCCGCTGTGCCTCCGCGGCTTCTGCGTAGGCTTCGTCCAGAGCTGCAATCAGATGCCGCTGCGTCGCCGTCAACGCCACACGCGCAGCATCGCGGCGAATCTCCGTCTGCTTCACGCGATGCGGAGTCGCCAGCCAGTCCCACACCGGTATATCCACCGTCGCGCTGGCCGAGTAGCCAAGGTTGCTCACGCCATTGGGCCCTTTCGTGGCAAACTCCGTTGCGTCGATGCCGTAGTTGAAATTCAATGCCAGATCCGGAAGATACGCGGCCCGCGCACTCAGCACCTCCGCATCGCTCATCCGCACCGCAGCGAGCGCGCTCCTCAACTCTGGATTGTGAGCAGCCGCTCGCGCTTCCACATCGGCACGGGAGGGCATTGCCCGCAGCGGCGTGCTCTCCGTGGCATAGCTCGTTCGCGGATCGGGAAACAGCAGCACGCCCAGTTCCAGCCGTGCTTTGTCCGCCGCCAGCCTCGCATCCGCCAGGTCGCGCTCTCGCTGCTGCTGCTGCAACTGCGCCTTCACTACGTCGGCATGCGCTACCTCGCGAGCCGCCTCGCGCTTGCTCGTCAGGTCGGTAAAGCCTGCAGCTTCGTTCGCGGCGCGCTCGGCCACCGTCACCTTGTGTTCGTTTGCGGAGAGCATGTAGTAGAGTCCCACCACCGTAGCCACCAAGCCGCGCCGCGCCACTTCATACTCGGCAGCAGCCCGCGCGGCCGTGGCATCCGCCAACCGCACATCGGCGACGGACCTTAGCCCGATTGTCTCCGTCACCACAGCCTGGCTGGTGTATTCGTGCACCCCATTGTTTGCGATAAAAATCGGTGGCGCTGGCGTCAGAGTGCCATCGGCAGCCTTGGTCGTGCCGATGCCGTTGCCCTGCGTATAGAGAAATTGATTGTGATACACCGCACCGGGTAGCAGTGCCGCACGTGAGATCGAGCGATCGAGCCCCGTTGCCTTCGCTTCCGCGCGCGCCGAGGCGAAGTTCGGTTCATTCGTCTGCGCGCACCGGATCGCCTCATCAAGCGTGATGGTCAGCGGCGCGCCCGACTGTGCGCCAGCCGCGGCCGCGTGCTGCGGCGTCATCTGCGCGAAGCAGGGCAGCGACAGCAAGTAGATGATGATGCATCCCACGCAGTAGCGAGGGGCACGCCTGGTGAGGCTGGAAAGGCAATCTCATCAAGTCTTCAAGGTATCCGGGACAACATTAAATCTCAATGAAGTAATAAGTTGCCGGTACTGCGGTTGCCCGCATGGATCGCGCCGTCGGGCCAACAAACGCGCTCGAAAAGTCGCTGAGGCCGCGTAAGTTCGCTAGTGTACGGAGACGGAGAGCGGGATTGTATTCCATCCGCGGAGTTCCAGCCGCAACCCGCCCTCGCGTGCGCTCTCCGAGATGGATATTGTGACCATCCGCTCCTCGCCCGGCAGCAAGGAAACATAGTTGTCGCTGTAATACGCAGGCAATACCTGCGACCCGTCTGCATGCACTAGCGTCAGCTTATTCTGGAGCGCGGCGGCCTGGCCGGTATTGCGTATATCTATGCCAATCTCATCCTTGCTGGAATCCGCTACCGTTGCCGTCACCGTCGCTGGTGGCAGCTTGTCCAGCGCGCGATATCCCGCATCACTTGCTGCCCGCCAGTAGAAATTATCGGAGATAAGCTGCCCACCCGCCGCCCGCAACTCCAGCCGTACCAGCAGGACTCCATCGCCCATCAGCGGCGCGAGCGCCAGTGGAAAGCCGGGCGTCATCGCATCGGCTGCCGCGTTAACCACCGCATCTCTGCTGAGCAGTAGCTTGTTGTCCAGACCGTACACGCGAGCACTCAACTTGAGCCCCGTTCTCGGCTCGGTGGTTGTATTCGTAATCGAGACGGTATCATTGGAGAGGTCCAACTGCACGTGTACCGGCTCGCAGGCCTTCTTCACTCCATAATAGGACGCCTGTGTGTCGTAGTCCGATGTGAAGATCTCCCACATTGTGCTCGGCCACGCGGGCTGCGTCATCCACAGCATGCGGCCGCTGTTCGGCGACCACAGATGCGCATCCATCCCTTCGAAGATCGCGCGATGATCCACATAGTTCATCATCTGGGCCTTGCGCACGTAGTCGTCCAGATTCGTTGCCGCGCCGAACATCGCCTCCATCTGCTGCATCGAACGGATTCACGTCGCCGTTCCCGGCCTGGTGCCAGTCGTGGTACGCCCAGTCGTCGCTGATCTGGCCAGCGGTCCGCCTCTGGAAGCCAGCGGCTGAACGCACTCGCAGCGTCGGCAGCGAAGGCGTTCCCGTCTCCACGGAGAAGCCATGATTCAGCTTCGAGTAGTAGTCTGCCGGATCCTGATAGGTATACGGACCGCTGCCCTGCAGATTCACTGCATTCGAGCTGGGCGAGTAGTAGCGCGTCCCATCGAGCGAGTGGATGAGGCCGATCAAGCCCTTCGTTGATGATCGGCTGCGGCACGCCCTCATTGCGGCCGCACCACATCACGATGGATGGATGATTGCGATACCGCTCGATCGTGTCCTTCGCATTCGCGAGAAACAGCTGCGGGTCCTGCGCTTCCACGTTGTAGTTCTGCGTGGAGTCCCAGAAGTCGTTCCACACCATCAGGCCGTACTCGTCGGCCAGGTCGTAGAAGGTCTCTTCCGTGCTCTGCCCCACCCAGTTGCGGATGATGTTCAGCCCTGCATCGCGATGCAGCCGGAAGTACGGCTCCAGATGCTCGCCGCGAAACGCGCTTGCGTGCATCGTCCATGCCCCAGTTGCCGCCGCGCGCCGCAATCCGCACGCCATTCACCTTGATCACCAGATACGGTGCCGGCCCGAGGTCCGTATCCGGACGCAGCCCGGGCGCATCGTCCGCGCCGGGCGCGATCGACGCAACCGCCCGCGCCACTCCTCTGTGTTCTGAAATCTCACGCATTCCATCATGCGACACATCCACTGCCGGCATGGCGCGGTCGCGACTTTCAGTCGGTGAGTACTCTACCCGCCTCAACTGACCGTTGTTATCGAACAAGCTCAGCTCATAGGTGATCTCGCGCACGCCAAACTGCGAAGTCACTGTGCTGGCATCCCCGTCATCTTCGGCGAACGCAATCTTCAGGTGATACAGCTCCGGTTTGCCGTAGCCATTCGGCCACCACAGCCGTGGGTGCACCAGGTGCAGTTGCGGAAATTCTGCCGGCTTCAACTCCACATTTTGCTCGCCCGGCGCAACGCTAATCTCCTTCGTGATCTCTACGCCCTCAAACGAAGCCGTCAACTTGCCTTTCTTTGCCTCGTCGCTCGCGTTCTTCAGCGGGACGGCGATCGACACATCCGTCTGGCTCGTGTCCATCTGGCCGTTCTGTAACAGCGGCAGGGTCGTGACGACGTGGGCATCGCCCACCTTCACTTGCCCACTCGGCACCAGTCGCACATCCTGCCATAGCCCGCTATCGCGATCGCGTTCCGCGGGAATCCAATCCCAGCCCTCGGTTGCGACAAACGTCGGCCCATCCAGGCACATCATGCCGCCATTCTCGCCCGGGCCGCCCAGGATCGACTGCTCCTGGGGAATGCCAGGATGTGGCGGCGGCGAGATGCGCATCGCCAGCGCATTCGCTCCTCCTGCGCGCAGCGCGTCGGTCACATCGAAGACGCCGCGCTCAAACGCGCCCGTCACCTTGCCGATGTGTTTGCCGTTCAGCCACACCTCGGCGTGGTAATTAATTCCTTCCAGCACCAGCGTGCGCCGCTCGCTCTTCGACTGCTTCGGCGCGGTGAACTCCGAGCGATACCAGTAATCCTGCTTGTTCAGCGACTCCGGAATCGCCATGTTGTTCAGCCCGTAGTCCGGGTCGGGATACACGCCGCGATCCACCATCGTGGTCAGAACCGTGCCCGGCACCGTCGCCGCCCACCATCCCTCGGTGCGAAAGCCCGCCTTGGAAATCTCTTCCGCAGTTGCCGTCACCTTCGGCGCTGGTGTCAGCTTCCACCCGCCGCTCAACGTCCATGCGCCGTCGTCGTCCTTGCGCAGCGTCGTTTTCGCCGGCGGCTCCGGCCCCGCCTTCGGTGCAGAGAAAGGCGGCAGCACTCCGCGGCAACGTCGCTGGGTCCTGTGGCGCGCGATAACCCGCCTGCCCTCGCGTTTGCACCGGCCACGGCTTCGACCCTTCCTCGAATGCGATCAGCGAAAATTCCGGCTGCTGCTTGGCCATCGCGGCGATCTCCGCATCGCTCATCACCGCGCGCGATACAGTCAGCAATGCGATTCGCCCGCCAAACGGGGTGGTATCCAGCATCGTCGTCTTAGAAGGCGCCATCGACACCATCGGCGCCACGCGACCATAGATCAACGTGCCCTTTGCGACTTCCGCGCCGTCACAGTAGAGGTGCACCGCCTGTCCGTCGAAGGTAGCCGCCAGGAAATGCCATGGCCGCGGTGTCAGCGGCGTGCTTGCCGTCAGCACATTGTCCTTGCCGAACCAGAGCGCGAGCCGTCCGTTCGTCACCGCGAAGAACCGCGACTGCTCGTCCATCGCATTACCCACTCCGGCAATCAGCATCGGCTTTGCGGGCAATGCCGGCATCTCGACCCACGCCGTCATCGTCCACGGCGTCGTTGCCTTCAACAGCGGATCGGTTTCGGGCACCGGCTTTTGCAGCCCCTCGCCGCCCGCCAGAAAATGCCCGCTGAAAGGGCCATACTCCGGCGGCAGCACCTGGTATGCGGAGGCGCCGTGCTGCGCCAGCGCGGACCTCGTCACCAAAGGTGAGAGTGAGAGTGCGACCAGCAGCAAAGCGAGACGGGTCGAGCGGTTCATGCGAGATCCTCCGGAATCACCGGGAAGTCGCTTGCGAAATCTGGTAACGATACCTTTGCGGCCCCGCCAGCTTATCCGATCCACTGCTTCAGCCGAAAGAGATCAATGCACAGGCCTCGCAGGCACCGCCTCGGAGGTGA
Source organism: uncultured Acidobacteriaceae bacterium (assembly GCA_963750845.1). Lineage (GTDB taxonomy): Bacteria > Acidobacteriota > Terriglobia > Terriglobales > Acidobacteriaceae > KBS-83. The sequence continues at coordinate 2,528 of CAVVSP010000023.1, read as the reverse complement.
ACGTCGACGCCGGCAGCCCCGCGCTGTCCACCAACGTTGCGTCCGGCGCATTCGGCCACGCGTAACGCACATATCTGGGCGCCGTCACCTGCGGACTCGTCACCGTTACAGTCGCACCATCGGCATCGACCTTCGCCGTCGCCGGCACAAAGTGGCGGTCCGCCCCCGCCAGTTCAAAGCCCTGCAGCGTTCCGCCTTGCGCAGCAAGCTTGCCGTCCGCGCCGGTGAAGTACACGCGCATGCCCGAGCCGTCAGTCGTCGCCTGCCGGAAGAGCGGCCCGCTGTGGTGCACGTCTTCACCATAGGAAAGTGCCCGCGCGGCCAGCGCCAGCCGATGCCCCACCGTCTGCTTGTCCGCTGGATGCACATTGTCCCGGTCGCCCACATCCAGCGTCACCGCCATTCCGGTGTTCGCCACAGAGAGCGTCCGCCGCTGCGCATCGCGAAGCATTCCCCAATCTTCCTCTTCCGGGTTCGATTCGTAGCTCGAGATCTGTACGAATAGGAAAGGGAAGTCGCCCTGTGCGAACTGCCGCCGCCAGTCGCCGATCATCGACGAGAGCAGCCGGTGATACAACGGTGCGCGCTCCAACCCGCTGTTCGCCTCGCCCTGGTACCAGATCACTCCACGGATCGCCAGCGGCGTCACCGGCGCGATCATCCCGTTGTACAGCGAGCTCGCTGCCCACGGTTCCACCGGCGGTTGCCATGGATGATCTTCCGGCTTACGTCCCGCGGCCTTCGCCTCTGCATCCTCGCGCGCGTATCGCGCTTTGATCGCTTCCTCATCCGCCTGCTTGTCCATCTCGGCCGCGCGCGCAGCGAAGACCGGCATCAGCGCCGCATCGCTGCCCAGCGTGTCCAGGCTGGTCCACGACTCCGCCGGCGTGCCGCCCCAGTCCGCCTCCACCACGCCGATCGGCACCTTCTGATCATGCTGGATCTCGCGCGCGAAGAAGTACGCGACAGCGCTGAATGTCGCCGCTGTCTCCGGCGTGCAGATCTGCCACGTCGCGTCCTGGTCCTGCATTGGAAAATAAGAGAAGCGCTTCGGCTCATGCAGCAGCCGGATCTCCGGATGATTCGCCGCCTTGATCTCCTCCGGCCCGTTCTTCAGCACCGCCGAGCCGGGAAAGCCGAGCAGCGGCAGTTCCATATTCGACTGCCCGCTCGCCAGCCACACATCGCCCATCAGCAGATCGCTGACCATGACGGTATTCGTTCCCGCGGACCGTCAGCGTGTACGGACCGCCGCCCGCCGGGCGCGGCGCCAGATACAAACTCCAATGGCCAAGCGAGTCCGTCGTCGCACTCACATTTCGTACGCCGCCTGTGCTGCTCTCGTGCCGCAGGCTCACCGTCACCGGCTCGCCCACGTCCGCCCATCCCCAGACGTGAATCGGGCGGTCGCGTTGGATGACTCCGTGGTCGCTCCACAGCTTCGGCAATCGCAGCTCCGCCGAAGCGGTAAGCGAAATCAGAAGAAGAGCAGGGAAGAATACAGCGCGCGCAAACCGTGGAAGCGTCATCGGTCTCCCAAGATGCCACAAAAGTCCGCCTGAGGAAACCGTTTCCAGCACCGTCGCCCGAGATTGCCGCGAAACTATCGTGACGGATGCTCTAGCGATTGCCGTCGTCGATATGCGGATGAGCCGTGACTGCAGCAGCAGACACGCCGCCGGCGTTGATCCTGCTCAATGTGGCGGCGTTCGGGGGCACAGTAATCGTGTTCGCAATGGCCGGATCGTCGCGCAGATGCAGATACAGCTCACCGCTGCTGGGCCGCGGCACCGCCAGCGTGGGATTGGTGTATCCGTCCGGCACCGACACGCTATGGGTGAACTGCGGATCGGAGGAAATGGAATCGATCAGGAACAGCGACGTGCCGTTCAACGTGCACTGCGCAGTCGGATCGTTCGCCGGTGGCGTAGTGGTGTCGTTGACTGGCGGTGGCGGTGCGCTGCCCGCTGTTGTCGCAGGGGCATCGCTCGCATCGGCAGCACGGGTCGCGGCCACAGCTGCAGCGGCCGTCGCAGCGCGGGTCGCGCGCGCGCACTTCACCGAGGCAATCATCGGCACACGTACCAGCGTCCCTAGCGGTATCCAGTCGCCGGGTGCGCCGCCGCCATCGATGGCGCGCAGTTGCAGCTTGCCGAATGCCGAGGGGCCAAAGCTCTTCAATGGATCAAAGCTGCCCAGCATCGTGCTCGAGTCCTGCAGCACCAGACTGCCATCGCTTACTTCCAGCGTCGTATGCAGCGTCTGGTCCTCGGACTGTACCTCAACCTTGTCGCTGCGCGAGAAACCGGGAATCGCTACCGTCTTCAGCACAAACGTCACTTTGCTGCCCACCGGCAGTTCATTCGGATCGACCAGGTGCACCAGGTTGCTCGCGTCCGGCGCGGTCTCGACGCTCTTGCTGGCCAGCATCACCTGCGGCCGGTGCCCGCTCACCCTGTTCTGCAGCTCCATTGCACGGCCATCTTTCAGCAGCACATGCGCCGTTGTACGCAGGTTTACGGGGTCTG
>CAVVSP010000022.1:0-8054 GCA_963750845.1 uncultured Acidobacteriaceae bacterium | reverse complement strand
AGATGGCGATGAAGATGCGCTTGGGATTGGTGGGGTCGAGCACGATGGTGTGCAGGCACAGGCCGCCTGCGCCCGGCTGCCAGCCTTTGGCAGTGTCGTGCTCGCGAAGACTGGGAAATTCATCCCAGTTTTTGCCGCCGTCGGTGGACTCGAAGATGGCTGCGTCCTCCACGCCGGCGTAGACCTTATCCGGATCGGTGAGCGAGGGCTCGAGGTGCCAGACGCGCTTGAACTCACACGGGTGCGGCGTGCCGTCGTACCACTGGTGGGTGCCGGGCGTGCCTTCGTAGGCAAACTTGTTGCCGACCGGCTCCCAGGTTTTGCCGCCATCGTCGGAGCGCTGAATAACCTGCCCATGCCAGCCGGTGGAAGGCGCGCAGTAGATGCGGTTGGGATCGGCGGGCGAACCCTTGAGGTGATAGACCTCCCATCCGGCGAAGTGGGGGCCGCTGACCTCCCAGTTTTGGCGCTTGCCGTCTGAGGTGAGGACGAACGCACCTTTGTGGGTGCCGACCAGTACGCGTACTTTGCTCATGTCTCCTGAATCTCCTGCGCCGATCTATCTTGCAAACCGAATATGGGGACTGCGACACGATCTCGTTCGTTGCAAGCGGGCCCTGTCGTTGGTATGCGGAACGTTATCAACGGTGGTGGGTTCTTGCAACTCATCCGGGCTGGTCCGGGGCTGGTCTGGACTCGTCTGAGGGGCCGATCTGGGCGCAGTCTCGGGCTGGTGCGGGAATTTGTAGTTCTGCCCCGCTGCGCACATGGATTGCAACGCGCCCTCGGGCTGATTCGCTCGGCACCTTGCGATTTTTCTTCGAACTGTAACGTGCTGGTGACGCGCCGATGTGGCGGCGGGGCCTATTTCTTCAATGGTCGGCGGAAATCGGCCCAACAAGGAGCCGAACACAAGAGGACAGTGATGCAAAAGGTACTTTCGACGTCCGTGGCAGCGCTCATGCTTGCCACCCAGGTATTGGCGCCCGCCGCGGTTCAGGCGCAGCGCAATTCCACCGCTACCCCCATCAAGCATGTGGTGATCATCTTCGGGGAGAACATCTCCTTCGACCACTATTTCGGCACCTACCCCTACGCGGCAAATCCGCGGAACGAGCCGCGGTTTGTCGCGGCGCCGGGCACGCCTTCTGTCAACGGCTATACTGCCGGGCTTCTCTACAACAATCCGAACCTGTTGAACAAGGCGGGCAACGCGGGCGGCGCGAGCAATCCGTTCCGCCTGGACCGCTCGCAGTCCGCAACCGCGGACCAGGATCACGACTACGGGCCGGAGCAGCAGGCCTTCCACGGCGGCCTGATGGATGCATTTCCGCAATATACGGGCACGCCGGGACCGCCGCCGAGCGGACAGGGAACGAAGGCCCTGGTGATGGGCTACTACGACGGCAACACGGTGACGGCGCTGTGGAATTATGCGCAGCGCTTCGCGATGAACGACAACTCGTACAACACGACTTTTGGGCCTTCGACGCCGGGCGCGATCAATCTGATCTCCGGCCAGACGAATGGGATCGCGGATCAGTCGAACGCGAGCGGCGACGTGGTGGAAGACGGCGATGGCGGCTTCACGCTGATCAGCGATGCCGACCCGATCGGCGATGTGTGCTCCACCACGACCGGCGGGCTGGTGCAGCTATCAGGACAGAACGTTGGCGACCTGTTGAACGCTCGCGGCGTCACGTGGGGCTTCTTCGAAGGCGGCTTCGACCTGACCAAGAAGAATCCCAACGGCAGCGACGGGCTGCTCGCGTTCGCACACCTCCGGCTGTGACGAATACGAAGAAGGCGGATTACATTCCGCATCACCAGCCCTTCCAGTACTACGCATCGACCGCCAACCCGAAGCACCTGCGTCCGTCATCGGCGTGGGCGATCGGCCAGTCTGACCAGGCCAACCACCAGTACGACAGCGACGATTTTTTCACCGCGGTGCAGGCGGGGAATTTTCCGGCAGTCAGCTTCCTGAAGGCGCCGGGCTACCAGGATGCGCACGCCGGCTACTCCGATCCGCTGGATGAGCAGGCGTTCGTGGTGAAGGCGATCAACTTCCTGCAGCAGAGCCGGGATTGGGATTCGACGGCGGTCTTCATTGCATATGACGATTCGGACGGCTGGTATGACCATCAGCTTGGCCAGATCGTGAACCAGTCGACAACCGCGGCGGATGCACTGACGGGTCCGGGAGCCTGCGGCAACGGCACCGATTCGGCGCTGCCTGGGATTTCGGCGCAGCATGCACAGGGACGCTGCGGTTACGGTCCGCGGCTGCCGCTGATGCTGATCTCTCCGTATGCGAAGCAGAACTATGTAGACCACACGATGACCGATCAGACTTCCATCCTTCGATTCATCGAGGACAACTGGCTGGAAGGGCAGCGGATCGGCAATGGATCGTTTGACGCGCTTGCGGGGACGGTGAACGGCATGTTCGACTTCTCTCGTCATCGCGACAACGACCGCCGGTTGTTCCTGGATGAGTACTCGGGAGAGCCCATCTCCGGCCACGGACGATAGTAGAGCTGCTGCTCTACTTCGCTGATTGAAACGCTGGGGATACCCGGACCGTATTGCCGGGTATCCTCTTCCTTTTGGACTGCAAATCTCGATGACTGACTTTTTCTTCCCGACACGCCGCGAATTTATGAAGGGCGGCGCACTTGCGTTTGCCGGTGCGGGTATCGGGCTTCCGCATGCGATGGATGCTCACGGCCGATGCTCTTGATCCCTCGACCTTGACGCCGTTTGTCGATGCGCTGCCGCTGCCGCGCGTGATGAAGCCGGCGGGCACGCGCGCTCATCCTGAGCAGGCCGGATTGCAGATTCCTTACTACCGCATGGCCATGCGCGAGGTGCGGCAGAAGGTGCATCGCGACCTGGCGCCGACGCGGATGTGGGGCTTTGAGGACAGCTTTCCCGGACCGACGATCGAGACCCAAAGCGGGCAGGCGATGATCGTCGAGTGGGCGAACGAGTTGCCGGCGCGGCACTTTCTGCCCATCGATCACACGCTGCATGGTGCGGAGCGGTCGCTGCCGGAAGTGCGGTCGGTGGTGCATCTGCATGGCGGCAGAACGCCGGCGGCGAGCGATGGCTATCCGGAAGAGTGGGTGGTGCCGGGGAAGTCGCAGACGTGTTTCTATCCGGCGAAGCAGGACGCGGCGCTGCTTTTTTATCACGATCACACGATGGGGATAAACCGGCTTAACATCTATGCCGGGATGCAGGGCTTGTTTATCGTGCGCGATGCGCAGGAGGCGGCGCTGCACTTGCCTTCGGGAAAGTATGAGGTGCCGCTGCTGATTGCGGACCGGCTACTGCGCAAGGATGGACAGCTGGTGTATCCGGTGTCGGAGCGTCCAGACCGGCCGTGGGTGCCGGAGGTCTTCGGCAACGCGATCCTGGTGAATGGAAAGCTGCTGCCGTATCTGGATGTAGAACCGAGACGCTACCGGCTGCGCATCATGAATGGATCGAATGGACGCTTCTATCGCTTGTCGCTCTCGAATAAAAGCGAGATGCATGTGATCGGGAACGATCAGGGATTGCTGAGCGCGCCGGTTGCGGTGAAACGTGTGCCGCTGGCGCCGGCGGAGCGCGTGGATATCATTGTCGATTTTGCCGCGACGGCGGGCACGCAGGTGAAGCTGGTGAGCGATTCCTTCGACATTATGGAGTTTCGCGTGGCGGGTAAGGGCAGTCCGAAAGGCGGAGGCATAGACACGAGCGTGCCGCCTGCGACGCTGCGTCCCTCGTTGCGGCTGGATGAGGCGACGGCGATTCGCACGCGGCGGCTGACCTTGGATGAGCGCATGGACGATATCCAGCGGTCGATGGGGATGGTGCTGAACAACACCCCTTGGCATGCGCCGATTACCGAGAAGCCCACGCTGGGCACGACAGAGATATGGGAGCTGGTGAACCTGACCGATGACTCGCACCCGATCCATCTGCACCTGGTGCGATTACAGATACTTGATCGGCGGCGCTTCGACCCGTTCGAGTTTCAGGCGAAGGGCACGCTGCGCTTTACCGGGCCGGTGCAGCCGCCGGAGGCACACGAGGCGGGGTGGAAAGATACGGTGCGCGCCGATCCGGGGATGGTGACGCGCATCATCGTGCCGTTTGAGGGGTATGCGGGCCGCTATGTGTGGCACTGCCACATCCTGGAGCACGAGGATAACGAGATGATGCGGCCGTATGAGGTTTTACCGCCGTCGCATCTGAAGCCGATTTGGGATGCGTGGTCGTCAAAAAAATCTGGTTGACAAATTTGACAGGCGCGCCTGATTTTCTATTGTTCGGCTGCTCTCTGATAACGCTATCTTAGAGCCGCGAAATTCCGCTATCTGCAACCTCCAACCCCCCTGAGGAGAGAGCATGTCCGCACCCCTGAATCCGTTGTCCCGCCGCACCTTCCTGGCCCTGAGCGGTGCCCTGACCGGCGCTGCCGCGAGCACCTGCGCGCTACCCGGTTTCGCCGCAACCACCTCCACGCAGAAATCCACTGGAGCGCTTCCCACCTTTCCGCCGGCAAAGTTTCTGGATGCCGCGGACCTGACTGCTCTCACCGGCGATGAGCAGTGTCTGCTGGTGAGCCTAGAGGGTCAGGTCAATCGAAAGCAGCCGCGCCTCTACTTCTACTGGGGCACCGACACGACGAACCAGAGATGGCTGAATACGATTACGGTGCCGCATCAGATCAGCACGGACCCATGGGAGTTTCTGGCGAAGTACCGGTCGGAGATTCGCGGCGCGGTGGTGTATGACCTCAACGTGCCGGATACGGTGAATGTGGCGACGGCGATTGCGAGCATGCGCGGCGGCGTGATTGCGACGGCGGCGCTGGCGAAGGCGCACCAGTTGAATGTGATCGAAGATCTGACGGGAAAGTTCGCGAACGGAATGGCCGCATATCAGTGGGCGTTCAACAATATCTGGCCTCAGATGCCGCAGCGCATCCTGACGGCGATCAGTCCGACCAACTCCGTGCAGGTGGCGAATGTGCAGTGGACGACGCTGCTGCAGGTGGCACAGCCAGTGACGGATGGCTCAAACAAGGCGGTGTACACCGCGGACCTGACGCCGTTTTTGTCCGGCAGTGGAGCGGTGTATGTGCGGTGGCAGGATGCCTATACCAATGACGGGTGGGGTCCGTCTGTCGATCAGGTGACGGTGACGGCAGACGGCAATGTGATCGCGTCCTTCCAGCCGGCGAGCTCGGGCGAGGCGCCGTACGCATTTGATCTCGACAGCTCGCAGACGGCGAGCGGATGGCGCTTCGCGGATGGCACGGAATACTTCATCTACAAATTCGTACCTCCGGCAGGCACAAAACAACTGACGCTGTCGTGCGAGATGTGGAATGAGTATCTGGTGTCAGCGACGGGCACCGCGCCCAGCGTGCAGCAAGGGAATCCGAACTTTCGCGACTACATTGTTGCCGCGCAGGCGCCGGTCTTCTGGCTTGATCCGGAGGACGCAACGCAGGCGGCATTGTTCACCTCGATCCTGCAGCGCGCGCAGCCGGATACGCCCTATCTGGGCTGGTTCCCGCAGGGGCACGAGATGACTGGCGTGACGCTGTGCGGACAGCATGCTTCGCCGGTGGTGGCGGCGGATTTTTATATCAACGGATCGGTCTTCGCCGGGGGCGCGCCCGCGAAAATCAGCTCGCGCATTACGCATCCGCCGGTGCCGAAGGTGGAGAACAAGATCTATCTGACGCTGACCATGGTGGAGGGCGACAACGCGCAGTACAACCAGCACCGCATGCGCGATATGTGGGATGACGCGGGGCGCGGCGCGGTGCCGTTGAACTGGAGCATCAGCGTGCTGCTGTACGATCTCGGGCCCCGCCATTCTCGGCTACTACCAGCGCACGGCGACGGCGAATGATCTGCTGATGGCGGGGCCATCCGGCGCAGGCTATACGTATCCGGCGGTGTGGCCTGCCGCGGCGCTGGAAGGTTACACGCAGCGCAGCGGCGCGTACATGCAGGCCAGCGGCATGGACACGCTGTTTGCCTACAACCGCAACGGCTCGAACGATCTGCCGTTTACGGCTTCGATCGTCGACCGCTACGAGCGCAATGTTCCCGGGCTGCTGGGGATCGTCTACAACTACGAGTCTTCGAGCCAGGTGAGCTTCATCGACGGCATGCCGCTGGCGACGCTGATGGGAGTGAACGACCTGGGGAGCGGGCAGACGGAGCTGGCGCAAGTCGCGTCAGCATGGAGCGGCACCGCTCCGCTGTTTGTAGCGGCGGGACTGGAATCATGGAACATGACGCCGACGGATGCGAAGAACCTGGCGGAGTCGCTGGGCTCGCAGTTCCAGGTGGTGCGCGGCGACACGTTCTTCCAGATGCTGCGCGCGACGCAGACGAAGACGTAGCGTTGCCATTGACAGCGAGCAGGCGGCGGGCTAATCTCCTAAGTGCTTAGGAGATGCCAATGATGGACTGCAACCGGGCCGACAGTATGTTCTCTGCCGCGCCCGGTTTTGTTTCCATGTTCCTTCTGGCGTTCTGTGCCGTTGCTTTGCAGGGGCAAACCGCGCCGTCCACTGCCCAGACGCCGGCTACGCAGCTCGCGGAGCGGCCTGGCGATGTCTATAAGGAATTGATGCGGCCGCTCGACCAGGTGCGCAGTTCGATGGACAACTGGTCGCCCGCGGAGCTGGCTGCGCTTGCTGCCGGCATCAAGCGTGCGCAGGAGTATTGCGGGCAGGTTGCGGCGGCAGGCGTTAATGGCGACGATCTCTATCAGCTTGCGCGCGTTTGCTCAGTCGGGCAGCGGTGGAACGATGCTGATGCCGCGGCATCCGCTTACATCAAGAGCGCGAGTCAGCCGTACCAGGCACAAGCCTATGCGATCCGGGTCAACGCATTGCTCAACCTGAAAGACACGACGTTGGCGGTGGAGGTCGCGAGAAGCATGCTGCACTCCGTTCCGTATGACGCAACGGTTGACCAGTCGGTGGCGTACCTCATCCACTACCTCGCGATGAGTCTGGACGATGGTGTGCTGCCGCTGGCTCGGGAGCGGCAGCCGTTTTTGCTGACGGCCCTGCAAAGCGGCAGCGCTCTCAAGGAGCAACCGGGTGACACAGTCATTGGCGCGGCTATCCTCTACGACGAGGGGCTGGAGTTGGCTTATCTCCAGCGCTATGCGGGCAAGGATAGCGAAGCGCAGGGGACCGTGGCGGCGCTGGATGCGGCGGTGTCAGGACTGCCCGCAGAAAAGATCGATAACCAGGCGGAGATCGCTCGCGCAAAGGCACAGTATGCGCTGCTGGGAGAGAAGCTGCCGCGCATCGAAATTCTCCGCTACGCCGCGCCCGGCAACCCGCATCCACATATCAATCCCAACTACGGAACAGCCACTGTTCTCCTCATCTTTCCGGAATGGTGCGCGCAATGCAGGAAGATGATGCAGCCGCTTAGCAGCCTTCTCATCCGCAACAGTGCGTATGACATTCATGCGTATGGTCTGCTGGCCCTGGATGAGGATGAAACAGCGATAAACCCCTTCACCAGCGACAGCTTCAAGGACCTGCTGCGGACTCCGATACTGACGACGCCATCGGCAACGCTTGAGAGCTTCGGCGCGGTGAGCTTTCCTTTTCTCGTGATCACGGATGGCACTGGCCGGATTCGCTTTCTCGGCACGGCCGCTCAGAACGCCTTCGATGCAGGCGGATTTGTGGAGCGGGTCATCGATAGGAATGCAGGCAAGGGTGCGCCGGAAGCCACGCCGTCGCCGATTCGCTGAGAGCGATGTCAGTCACTCGAAGTTGAGCTGCAACTGATCGATGTAGCACCAGCCCCAGCTTTCACCCGGCTCGACCGAGCGCATGATGGGGTGTTTAGTCGCGTGGAAGTGCTTGGTCGCATGGCGGTTCTTTGAGGAATCGCAGCAGCCGACGTGGCCGCATTCCATGCAGAGGCGCAGGTGCACCCAGGTGTCGCCCATCTTCATGCACTCTTCACATCCGGTGGTGTGCGGAACCACCCGCTTGATTTCGCTGAGAT
>CAVVSP010000021.1:0-90968 GCA_963750845.1 uncultured Acidobacteriaceae bacterium | reverse complement strand
GACTGCAGCGTCTCATCCACTTCCTCCGTCCCGTTACGATCGCATGCAGACCGAAGCTTACTCCGCCGCGTCCTTCCACTGCTTCCGCTCTTCAAGATAGGTGGCAGTGTAGTCCAGGTAGTTGCGGGCGTACATCATGATCTGCTCGCGATCCTTGTCGTCGAGTTCGCGGCGCTGCTTTGCCGGAAGGCCGGCCCACAGGGTGCGCGGCGGCACGATGGCGCCCTCCGGAATGAGCGCGCCGGCGGCGATGATGGAGCCCTCGCCGATGCGCGCGCCGTTGAGGATGACTGCGCCCATGCCGATGAGGCAGGCGTCCTCGATGACGCAGCCGTGGACGGTGGCGTTGTGGCCGATGGTGACCCAGTCGCCCACGATGACCGGCCACTTGTAGCGCATGCCGTGGAGCACGGCACAGTCCTGCACGTTGGAGTTTGCGCCCAGCCGGATGGAGTGCACATCGCCGCGCAGCACCGCGTTCATCCAGACGCTTGCCTGCTCGCCGAGCGTGACATCGCCGAGGATCTGGGCGGAGATATCGACATAGCAGGATGCGGGGATGACCGGCGTGTGGCCGAGATAGGTGCGGATCATGCTTCCAGTGTATTGCGGCGGCGCGAAAGGGATGTGCGTCAGCGTTTGCTGAGGTCGATGGCCATCTCGGTGTTTGCCGGGAAGCTGACCTCGTGGCCGCGCGCGATGTAGCGGCGATAGATGGACTTCGCAGTCGCGAAGGCGGCGAAGCCGGTGGAGGCGTTGCGGCTGGCCGCGGCCATGGTGACGACGCGGGCGACAAGGCCGAAGCCGTTGCTGGTGACGCCCTGGCGCGCGATGCCGCCATCGTCATCCGTGGAAGCGGCGGCCATGGCGGCGAGCACCAGCGGCGCCAGGAAGCGGCCGTTGTCCGGTTGCGCGCGCGTGCCGCCTTCTTCATCGAGCGCGACGTTCTGGTTCTTTTGCCCCTGGATGGATGAGAGTCTGCCCTCAATGTGCTGGGCCGCCGCATTCTGCGCAGCAGGCGTGTCGATGGAACGGAAGACGAAGCGGAGACGGCCGGTGCGGGCGAAGGATCGGGCGTGACGCGCCTGCAGCACCAGGCCGCGCAGCGGCGTGCCCTCCGGCAGCATCAGCTGTCCTTTCGCGTCGCAGAATGGCCGGACCAGCACAGCGGTGACGGGATCCCCCTGCTTTGCCGATTCGGAGCTGATGCCGCTGGTGAGGCGTGCCTGCATGGTGCCGCTGGTCAGGTCCACGGAGGGAGCTGCGGGCATGGGCGCGGACGCGTCGGCGACGGGCAGCCGCAGCGGTTCGCGAAGGATGGCATCGAACTGCGACCCTGCCCAGACGCGCTGCGGGTGATATGGCAACTGGCTGTAAAGCAACTGCTTTACCCGGTCGCTCTTGTGCTGGTCATGCGCGGTGTCATGCGCCTGCTGGATCTTCTGGTGGATCATGCCTTTCACGCGGGCCACGATCGAATTCTTCTGCGGATGGCGCGCAAAAGAGATGGTGGCGGCGTTGCGCATGCCGCCCACGGCATCGACAGGAAGCGCTGCTCCGGATGGCAAAACAATCTGCGTAACGCGAATAACGGGGACGCGCAGCGGGGTGAAGTCGCCATCGAGTTTTGCGTTTACGCGTGTACTGCGATCCGCGGGGGGAGTGGCGGAGACTACGCCTTCCGCCGTGGTGCCTTCGGGCAGCAGCAGTCGATTTGGCCCGTAGACGGGCTCGATGAGCCGGCCGCGGAAGGAGGTGCCGGTTTTGAGCGTGAGGGTGCGGGTGATTTCGATGCGCAGCGGCACTTCCGCCGGCACCGCCAGGGACGCAGAGGGGTCCGGCTGAGGCGGCGGTTGCATCTGCGCCCGCGCGCCGCTGGAGACGCATGCGGCGAGGAGCACGGCAGGGACGGCGCGGCGGTGCATTTGATACTTCATGGGCTTTCCGGCCGGGTGAGCGCCGCGGCCTGTGCCAGCGAGAGATTGGGGAGGAGCGGCTCGGCGCCGGAATGGGTGGCATCCTGGTCGCGCGAGATGCTTTTGAGCAGGAGGATCCTTCCGTCGACATGCACGGCGATCTTTGAGCTCTTCCAGTCCATCGGGGTCACCGGAACGCGGCTGACGCTGAAGTGGCTGCCCTGATCGATGTGGCCCAGCAATCCGTAGCCAAAGCTGACGCGATCCACCAGATGCCCCTGGATGCCGCACAGCCGCTCGGCCGGCATGCGCACAAGGATGGTGCCTGCCAGCCCATGAACGACTCGTTCGTCGTAGGTGGAAGGCGTGAACGCCGGGTTGGGACGAAAGGCGATGCGCATACAGTCGTCCTGCATTCCATCCGCGGTGAAGAGGAAGGCCTGCGGCGCGATCTTGAGCAGCCGCAGCATGCGCGCCTCGTCCGCACGGCGATCGGCGTTTTCGGCCTGCAGCGCGGCGGGATCAGCAACCAGGGCAGCGATGCGGCGATCTTCGGCGGCGGCACGATCGGCCGAGAGCGGTTTGCCATCCTCCGCAACCAGCCGGCGCAGCAGTCCGTCCGGAGTCTCTACGACGTTCTCTGTCCAGAGATGGCCGCCGGTGCGGGCAGAGCGCTCGACCGAGGTGTAGCGGAAGAATTTGCGGTGCTGCCGCGCCTGTCCTTCGTTCTCGACCATTGCCTTCACTACCTGCAGAGGCGTCTGCTGTTCCGCGGGCGCGGGCTGCGCAAACAGGGGCCAGTGGATCGTCGTCATCAGCAGCAGCGAGACACCCATCGCCGGGAACCACATCGCCGGGAACAGGGAACGACATGGAGGAAGTGAGGCAGGCCGGCCGCGCTGGAACGTCTGCCGAACCCCTGTCGAACGCGAAGCGATGAGTTGCTTTGAAATCAATCGGCCTTCACCGGGTCGCCCTGGGGGCTGAAGGCTATCTCCCGCCGTCGGCCTTTTGTCGTGATCGTGGTCTCGTAGCTCGCGATTGCCCCTCCACGCGTCACCGATTCGACTTTGCCGACCTTGCCGCCATTCGCAGCCTTCGCGATGGCATCAGAGACCGCCGGAGGCAGGCTAGAGACCTCGACCTGTTGCTCCAACTCGAGAACCGATCCCGAATCGTCCAACAGTATGTCCCTGCTCTTGCCGTCTTTCAGGGTCTCCACCTCATAGGTGAGCTTGCCGTTCTCTTTATCTTTGACGCAGCCGCGGATGGTTGCGTCTCCTGCCTCGATCTTCGCCTGGCGGAGGACAGCGGCGGGAAGCGTATTGCATGGGACGTGAGTCTCCGCCAGTGCGGCAACGTGCGCGGTGGCAGCGATGAGGGTGGCAAGCAGGCCGGCGGTCCGTGTGTGGCTCATGCAGGTAGAGTGCGGCCGAGCGGCTTAAATCGGCGTGAATGTCGTACGTGATTGAAGATACGGATGTTTCGGCATTTGAGCGATCAGCGCTGCACCGCACTCATGAGCAGAAAATAATCCAGGCCGAAGATGACCGCGAGCGCACAGCCCACCAGGAAGTATTGCATTCTTCGGCGCCGGCGCTGAACGTGTAGGCCGTCCATTTGCACAGCTTACACGGCCGGCAAGCGCTGCGGTATTGCATCATTAGCGAACACCGGCGTCGCGAAAATGGACGCGCCTGTGACGTATGTGTGCGCCAGTCGATTGAAGAATCAGCGAGTTAGCGGAATCGTCAGTTGGCAAGTGGCGTGCACTTTTGAGCCAGGGCCCACATCTGCCTCGACCGGAGCGACCATGCACACGCTGCTTCAGGATCTTCGCTATGCCCTGCGCCAACTCATTCATAGTCCCGGCTTCGCACTGGCCGCCATTGTTTCGCTCGCGCTGGGGATCGGCGCCACGGCGGCCGTCTTCAGCGTTGTGTGGGCGGTACTGATGAATCCCTATCCCTACGCGGCGCCCAACCGCATGGCGCATATGAAGATAAAGGACAAGGACGGACAGGATCGCTACTTTGGGCTGACTGGCCAGCAATGGCAGGTAATCCGCCATTCGCCCGCGGTCGAAGACGCTTTCATGACCGACCAGTGGAATCTGACGGTGACAGGTCACGACCTGCCCGAAGATGTGCAGGGCGCCTATGCGACGTCGAACACCTTCCAGTTTCTGGGTGTGCCGCCGGTGCTGGGTCGCGGCCTGCTGCCTTCCGACGCGATCGACGGCCATGATCCGCAGCCAGTAGCTGTGCTGAGTTACAAATTCTGGCAGCGGCACTTCAATGGAAATCCCGACGTCGTAGGCAAGACCATGCAACTGGTCCACAAGAACTACACCATCGTGGGCATCGCCGCGCCGCGCTTCACCTGGAACGATGCGGAGGTGTACCTGCCGCTGAAGGTGACGCAGGATCCAGTGCCTTCCTACCTGACAGAGCTGCGGCTGAAACCAGGAGTGAGCCATGCCGCCGCAGCAGCAGCGCTGGCGCCGCTGATCCATCAGTTTGCCAAGGAGACACCGAAGCATTTCCCGCTCGATGGCTTCACCTTCGAAATAGCGGGCCTGAACGACGACTTCATCAACCAATTGGGCGGCACGTTTGCTCTTCTGTTCAGCGCGGTGGCGCTGCTGCTGGCCATCGGTTGCGGGAATGTATCGATCCTGCTGCTGGCCCGCGGCACGGCGCGGCAGCATGAACTGGCGCTTCGCTCGGCGGTTGGGGCGACGCGATGGCGCATCGTGCGGCAGTTGCTGACCGAGTCGCTGCTGCTCTCTTTCACCGGCGCTGCGCTGGGCGTTCTGCTGGCTTACAAGAGCGTCGCGATGATCGTGGCGATGCTGCCGCAATATTCCTTCCCCCATGAGGCGGCGATTCAGGTGAATCTGCCGGTGTTGCTGTTCAGCGTCGGGGTGGCGCTCTTCACCGGCGTGGTCTTCGGGCTGTGGCCCGCGCTGCGTCTTTCGCGACCGGATGTAGGCGAGGTGATGCAATCCGGCTCCCGTCGGGTGGCTGGACGGCTGGGCGGCCGTGTGACGAACAATACGCTGATCGCGGGACAAATCGCGCTGACGCTGCTGATGCTGGCCGGGGCGGGTGCGGCGATCCAGGGCTTTCTGCGCACGATGCACACGCCGCTGGGCTACGACCCGCATAACGTGATGTCGGTGGGCATCCCGATTCATGACGGGACCTACAAGACCTGGGGCGAGCGCGCGGCGTACTTCGATCAGCTACAGAAAAAGGTCGCGACCGTGCCGGGCGTCACGATGACGGCGATCTCCAGCAACGCTACTCCGCCCGTGAACGGGTTTCCGACACGCGTGGAATTCCTGGGCAAAACTGCGCACGACGAGCAGAAGGTGCGGGTGAACTTCGTCAGCCCTACGTACTTCCCGGTGTTACGTATTCCGCTGGCGCAGGGGCGCATCTGGGACGAGACGGAGAACCGCAACGGAGCGCACCTTGCGGTGATCAACCAGACGATGGCGCACCGGTATTTCCCCGGTGGCGATGCGATTGGGCACTCGCTGAAGGCGCCGGAGATCCAGGACCAGCCACCTTACAATCTGTCCGCACCGGGTGGTGCGGGATGGCTGCAGATTGTCGGCATTGTCGCGGACAAACTCGATGACGGGTTGCGTAAGCCAATTCAGCCCGAGGTCTTTGTGCCCTACACGATCTCCATGGGGATGTACACGCAGATCCTGGTGCGGTCGGAGGTGTCCCCGCTGACACTGCTGCACTCGGTGGGCGCACAGGTCAATTCAGTAGACGCCGACCAGCAGATCAACGGCCAGGTGCAGGACCTGGAACACTGGATCACCACCCAGCCGGAGATACAGCAGGAACATCTGGTGGCGTGGCTCTTTGGATTGTTCGCCGGGCTGGGGCTGATGCTGGCGGCGGTGGGGCTATATAGCGTGGTGTCGTACACGGTGGCGCAGCGGACGGGCGAGTTCGGCATCCGGATGGCGCTGGGCGCGCCGCGGACGCATGTGCTGCGCATCGTCTTCGCATCGACGGTGCTAAGCGTGGGCTGCGGTATGGCGGCAGGTCTGGTCCTGACGCTTTCGCTTCAGCGCCTGCTGGCGCATTGGGCGGAGGGCAGCTCGCGCGATCCGCTGGTAGTGGTCGCGGCGGCGCTGCTGCTGAGCCTGGTGGCGGCCGTGGCCTGTGCCGTGCCGGCGCGGCGGGCCTCCCGGGTGGATCCGGTAACCGCTCTTCGTTATTGATTGACTACTTGATTACTGAGTATCCAAGAGATTACTTGAGTACCGCGAAAGATGACTCTCGCAACGGAATGCGGGAGCTCGCGGCGCTAATTTCCCCCGATTCGGGGGCCAAAGCCGTTTATTTTGCCCTGGAGCCAATCCATACCGTCCCGCGCCGCAGGAATTCCTTGACTGGTGCGGATGAGCTTGCCGTATTCTAAGAAATGACCCCATTGGGAAGTTTGGAGGTGTAGTTCATTGGCAGAGGTTCGTGTGCAGGAAGGCGAGCCGCTCGAGAATGCATTGCGTCGTTTTAAGCGGAAGGTGCAGCAGGAGGACATCATCAAGGAAGTCAAGCGTCACTCCTTCTACCTGAAGCCCGGTGAGCGGAAGCGCGTCAAGGAAGCACTGGCGCGGAAGCGTAACCGGAAGAAGGCGCGTAAAGAGCAGGACTAACAGCACTTTGCTGCGATAGCAGCAAAGATGCTTTAAACGGCAGTTCCCCGGGCCCGCAGATTCGCATAGACAATCGCGGGCCCTCGGTGTCTCCGTCTCAACTGATGGCACTACAAGATTCGGTTCCCCCTCTCCATTCGTCCCTCCCCCTATGGTCGTTGCAGTTGCAATTGCAGTGAGCCGCTTCGGTGGCCGGGCCCAGGCAAGTTCGGTGCGATTTTCGAGGAGGGCGGGAATTGCCGGCCACGCAGTGCGGCGGCAACAACCGGGTCATGGAATTCCAGGACAAGCTACTTAAGTGCGTGGATTGCGGGAAGGATTTTGTCTTCACCGCCGGCGAGCAACTGTTTTTTCACGATAAGCAGTTTCACAACGATCCCAAACGCTGTAAGGCGTGCAAGCTGAAGCGGGGCGGCGGCTCCAGCGTGCGGGCAGAGACCCGGACGCACTGCTCGGTATGCGGGCAGGAGACGACAGTGCCATTTCGTCCGACGCAGGGACGGCCGGTACTGTGCCGATCCTGTTTTGAGCAGAATCGGCGCACAGCAGGGACGCAACCGGTGGTCGGGTCAGCGGGAACGCAGTCCGTCGTTGCAGCGATGGCGCAGACCGAGACCGGAGCACCGGTGGACGGCACCCCAGCCGAGGTGAAATCCGCGGGTTGACCGCAGCGATGGCGCCTTCTCGGGACCGTGCCGATTCGCACGTCGTCACGAAGGGGCTTTGCGCCCAAAAAACACATTTTCCCGGGTGGTCCCCCTGCTACAGCGGGCAGGAAGGACCCTGAGCAGGAGGGATCCTCTGAACTCCATGTCCGGATTGCGATAAGTTGGAGCGGTTGACGGAAGGCGGTGCTGCCGCATCGTCCCGCGCTTCCGGAACACTTTTCTGGAAAATGGAAGACTTTAAGGCAGTGTGACTCTGACAGCGAGCTAGCGCTCTGCCACAGCCTTGCGGCGCGCGCCGTTGCCCTTTTTGGCAGCATCCGTGGCGGCGTAGTCCGGCTGGACTCCCTGCTTCGCCTTTTGCTTCTTGTCTTCGTGGGTCACAAGCAAGGCTTCGATCTGCAGAACGAGGTCGTTGGTGTTCATGGGCTTCACCAGCATCTGATCTGCGCCAGCGTTCTCCCACTCTTCGCCGGGCAGCGGAAATGCGGTGAGCATGGCGACAGCGGGATCGTATTCTGCTTCGCGGGCGGCGCGCACCACTTCGATGCCGGCGCGCTCGTTCTCCATGCGCATGTCGGTGATGACCATGTGGTAGGCGTGCGAGCGCAGCTTGGACTTCGCCTCACGCGCGGAGGCAGCGGTCTCCACGTCAAAGCCATGAAGCTCAAGAACAGCCTTCAGCGTAAGCAGGATCGCGAGCTCATCATCTACCAGCAGAATGCGTCGTTTCATGGGTAACTTCCCTCACAACACCATACCAGCACGGACCGGTGGAAGCCTTGCGGCGGGCATCTCCGGACCCCATGTCTGGGACCAACTAGACTGGGGAACGTGGAAGCATACCACGTAGAAAACTTCGGTTGTCGAGCCAGCCAGGCCGACGGTGACGCGCTGGCGGCGGAGCTCGCCCGCGAGGGTGGAAGCGCCGTCTCGGCGGGAGAGGCGGCCGTGGTGGTGCTGAACACCTGCGCCGTGACCGCCGAAGCCGAACGGACGGCGCGCGCGTACCTTCGGCGGGTGAGGCGGGAGAATCCCACGGCTCGCGTGGTGGTGACCGGATGCTATGCGCAGCGCGCTCCCGAGGAAGTAGCGCGGCTGGCGGGTGTGGATGCGGTGGTCGGCAACAGCCACAAAGGGCTGCTGGGACAGGTCGTTGCGCGGATGCGGCGAGCCGGCGATGCCGGCCCTTCCGATCAAGCGGGATTTGTTGGATCGGAGTTCGGAGCCGGCTTCGTGTCCTTGCACGAGGTGACGGCCGCGGGCGGCGTTCCTGTGCTGGTGGATGACCGCTTTGCCCATGCCAACCTGGCGGCGGAGGATCTGGCCTCGTCCGGCGATACGCGGCCCAACCTGAAGGTCCAGGATGGCTGTGGGAACCGCTGCAGCTTCTGCATCATCCCGACGACCCGGGGCGGCAGCCGGTCGGTGTCACTGAATGACGCGCTCCGGCGCGTAGGTCTCTTCGTGGAGGCGGGCGGGAAGGAGCTGGTGCTCTCCGGCATCAACCTCGGCCGCTGGGGACGCGATTTTGAGCGACCGGCGCGGCTGGAGGATCTGGTCACGGCGATGCTGGAGCGGACGGCGCTGCCCCGGCTGCGCATCAGTTCCGTGGAACCGATGGACTGGAGCGTGGAGTTGCTCGCGCTCTACCGGCGGTACGGACGCGTAGATGCGGCAGGGACCGGGCCGCGGCTGGCGCGGCATGCCCATCTGCCGCTGCAATCCGGTTCCGACGCCATCCTGCGCGCGATGCACCGGCGCTATCGGCCATGGCACTACGCGGAGAAGCTGGCGGCGATTCGCGACGCGATGCCGGAGGCGGCGATTGGGGCGGACGTGATGGTCGGCTTCCCGGGTGAGACGGACGCGCTGTTTGAGGAGAGCTACCAGTTCATCGCCGAGCAGCCGTTTACGTATCTGCACCTCTTTCCGTTCAGTGCGCGGCCCGGGACGGCGGCCTGGGGGTTGGCGCAGGAGAAGCCGGTGCGGGGGGAGGCGGTACGCGAGCGCATGGCGCGGCTGCGCGCGCTGATGGAGGAGAAGCAGGCGGCGTTTCGGCGGCGCGCAGGCGAGGGCGGGTTGCCGGTGGTCACGCTGAAGGCTGGCGCTGCGGATCGTGCGCGGAAGATGACGCCGGCGTTAAGCGATAACTTTCTTGCGATCGAAATCGACGGTTTATTTCCCGCGAACCAGATGCTGTGGACAGCCGTATCTCATCTAAACAATTGTGACGACGGCGAGCGGTCCTGGAGGGTCATCACCCATCGGTGAGGTCCCACTTTAGGCCACTGCTATAATCGTCCCGCGAGGGTGTACCCTTGCACAACTTTGGAGGATTCCCATAGCACTCGATAAACGTTCAGCCAAGTCCTTTATCCGCACCAACGAGCGTATCCGCGCGAAAGAGATTCGCGTGATTGACGATCAGGGCGAACAGCTCGGCATCATGGTGCCGTTTGAGGCCCTGAAGATCGCCCGTGAGCGCGGACTGGATCTGGTAGAAGTCTCCCCAAACGCCGTGCCGCCCGTATGCCGCATCCAGGACTACGGCAAATTCCTTTACGAAAAGGACAAGAGCGAGCGGGCTGCGCGCAAGAAGCAGAAAGTCATCGTGGTGAAGGAGGTCAAGTTCTCCGTCACCGTGGATGAG
The DNA here is from genome assembly GCA_963750845.1 of uncultured Acidobacteriaceae bacterium. Taxonomy (GTDB): domain Bacteria; phylum Acidobacteriota; class Terriglobia; order Terriglobales; family Acidobacteriaceae; genus KBS-83. The sequence continues at coordinate 81,050 of CAVVSP010000021.1, read as the reverse complement.
CATGACTACCAGACCAAGAAGAACAAAGCCGTCCGCTTCCTGAATGAAGGCGACAAGGTGAAGGCTTCGCTGCGCTTCAAGGGACGCCAGATGGCGCACCGCGAGCTGGGCTACGCCATCATCAACCGCCTGATCCAGGACATGGGCGAGACCGGCATTGTGGAGTTCATGCCGCGCATGGAAGGCACCACGCTGCACGCCATCCTGGCGCCGGGCAAGAAGTCCGAATCCCAGCGCGCGCCGAAGCCAGCGCCGCCGCAGCGCCGAAGCCCCCTGCGGCGCAACAGGCGCCGGTGAACACGCAGGTCACCGCGCAGTCCTAAGCGAACGTAGCGGCGTGGAGCCATTGCGCGACCGGATTGCAGGAGCCCACTTGCGCACGGCGACGGCTGCCGACCTGGAGGCGATCCGCAGTCTGATCGCCGCATCGGTCCGAGGACTGCAACACGAATACAGCGAAGGCCAGCGCGAAGCAGCGCTGGCCTCTGTGTTTACGCCGGACACGCAGTTGATCGCGGATGGGAGTTACTTCGTCGAACCCGCTGAAGGCTCCGTATTGGAAGCTCCCGACGGCACGCTTGCGGCGTGCGGCGGCTGGAGCTGGCGCAAGACTCTGTATGGCGGCGATCATCACCATGCGTCACGGGATGCCGGGCGGCTCGATCCGGCAACGGATGCGGCGAAGATTCGCGCGTTCTTCGTGCATCCGGCATGGTCGCGGCGCGGGCTGGGCACGCGGCTGCTGGAGGCGTGCGAGCGGGCGGCGTGGGATGCGGGATTTCGCCGCGCGGAGATGGGCGCGACGTTGAGCGGTGTGCCGCTGTACGAGCGGCATGGATACCGGCGGGTGGCGGAGATTCTGGTGGATCTTCCGGGCGGCGAACGGCTGCCGGTGGTGCGGATGGAGAAGGTATTGGTGTCGCCGCGGCAATGAGGCATACCATTTCTGCTTCTTCATATTGCGCAAGACGGGAACAACGATGGTCGAGGCCGAGTTCAGATCCATAGACGAGTACATCGCGGCGCAGCCCGCGGCCGTCGCAGGTGGCGCTCGGACGCGTACGGTGCGCCATCCGCGCAGCCGCATGGGGAGCGGAGGAAGGAATCTCGTACAAGATTCCCGCCTACACACTGCATGGCAGCGTTCTGCTGTACTTCGCCGGATGGAAGCATCACTTACTCGATCTATCCGGCGAGCGATGCGATGGTTGCGGCGTTCAAGGGAGAGCTTGACCCATACCGTGCCACCAAGGGCACGCTGCGTTTCCCGCTTTCCGAGCCGGTCCCGGTGAAACTGATTGAGCGCATCGCCAGGTTCCGCGCGAAAGAGATTGCCGAGCGTAAAACTGCGAAGGCGGCGGCGAAGAAGCATTAGGAGTGCAGGGCATTCGCCAGAGTTTGCCGAATCTGTGCAGGAAATGCTTTAGAGTGGTGGGCACTCCAGCTTTGGGGGCCATCATGTCTGCGTCGCGTTCTCTCTGCTCCGCTCTGCTTCTTGCTGCCACCTGTCTTCTTCTGGGCTTGTCCGCCTTTGCGCAGGGAGTGCCACCGGAGGCGTTTCCGGGCGAAGACCGTCTTTATTCGTAACCATGCCGGTGGCGCACAACTGGAGAATGCGGCGGATGAAGAACTGTCGAAGTGGGGACGGTTCACGCTGGCTGACGATGAGGCGAGCGCGGACATCGTGCTGGTCTTCTCGAAGAACGGCATCCAGAACACGGAGAAGAGCGAGAACAAGAAGGACGGCACCTGCTGCGACACGAGTTATGGCGCCAGCTTTTCGCCGGGCGCGACGGCGCGCGCGTATCTGAAGGGGCATGGCCCGGGACCGGGCTCGCTGCCCTTCTGGCAGGATGGCTGTGGCGGCATGACGCAGAAGGCGACGGGCAAAGGCTGCATCGATGCGTTCAAGAAGCAATTTCCGCGGTAGGAAGGGACCATTGAAGAAATCACTCCCATGTTCCCTGCAGCAGCGGGTTGCGGCACTTCTGTTATTCACCACACTTGGCTATAGCCCAGACACCTGGACAATATGGTCCTAGGAACGGATGCAGTCGCCTGGTCCGCCTGGCGACATTGATTTGCGAACCGGCTCCGATCCTCATTTGCCATAGAAACAAGGCAGTAAAGCCCCCGAAGTTGACCCATCGAAGGACGCGGAATGCCCCTGGGAAGCAAGGTCCTCGAGGCCATTTAACGGCGTCGACTGGTGTCGAACTGATCATTGATGAGAATGGCAAGCTTTGCATCAATGTATCGGTAGTGAACTCGTCCTCTGACAACTGTTGCGGCCGATGCAAACGGCGGGGATTCGGCTTCGCCCAAGGCGCCGCTGACCGTCTGCGACCCGCCGGCATTCGAGAATTGCCGCCGCGTGGAAGGCGTGACGCCACCGCGCGTGATCCATTCGGAGACGCCGGTCTATCCGCTGGCTGCGCGGCGGCTGAAGCTGGAAGGTGTGTCGGTGGTAAGCCTGGTCATCGATACCCACGGTGTGCCGCGCAATGTGCAGACAGCACAGCCGATTGCTGACACGGTGTTCACTTCCCATCGCGATGTGGCCGCGGAGATGGACAAGAGTGCCGTGGCGTGTGTGAAGCGGTTCCGCTTTGTGGCCGCGACGCTGGATGGCAAACCGGTCGCGACGCAGGTCACGCTGAAGATGAATTTCCATCACACGGCGGGAGATTGATTGAACTCTCTAGCAGCCCGATAGCTGTGCGCGGCCGTCTCCGGAGGCCGGAAGCACAACCATCGCCGGCCCCATCATGCGCTCCATAAAAACATTGGCGCGAGCGTAGTGCGACGGCTTCACCCGCGCAGGCGGCAGGTGGCGAAAGCCCATCGACTCGTAGAGCAGAATCGCGCCGGTCAGAGTCCGGTTGGTTTCGAGATAGAGGCGTGTCGCGCCGAGGCGTTCCGCCTTTGCGATAGCCGCAGCGATCAGCCGGCGGCCAATGCCGTGGCGGCGCTCGGTGGGGGTCACGGCCATCTTGGCCAGTTCGTATTCTCCGGGACCCATGGCGACCAGGGCACAGCAGCCCACGCAGACGCCGTTACGCGTGGCCATGAAAATGTGGCCGCCGGGGTCCAGGATTGCCGTCTGCGGATGCCACAACACTTCCAGGTCGGCAGGTTCCAGCCAGAAGTGGCGCTGGATCCACTCGCGATTGAGCTCGAAGAAGGCGTCTGCATCGGCGGCTTGAAACTCTCTGACAATGACATCGGACATTTGCTGAATCCCCCTGCGCGCATGGAGCCGGCTCTTTCGCAATGCCTGATGCAAGGCTAAGATCAGTCGAGCGATATGTCCAATATTTGAATGATCTTGATTGAGATGATTTAAATATGAAAGACGAGATCGAACTGCGCCATCTGCGGTACTTCCTGGCGGTTGCCGAAACGCTGCACTTTGGCCGCGCGGCGAAGAAGCTGGGCATGGCGCAGCCGCCGTTGAGCCAGCAGATTCGCCGGCTGGAAGAGCTGCTGGGCGCCCCGCTTTTCGAGCGGACCACGCGGGGAGTGAGGCTGACGCCGGCAGGCGCGGTGCTGCGCGAGCGCGCCCTCTCCAGCATGGCGCGGCTGGCCGATGATCTGGAGCAGACGCGGCGCGTGGCGCGGGGCGAGGAGGGCCGGCTGACCGTGGGGTTCTCCGGATCGGTGATGTTCACCGAGCTGCCGATGGCGATCCAGGCCTACCGGCGCGCCTATCCGCGAGTAGAGGTGCGGCTGCGTGAGATGTGGACCTCGGATCAGTTGGCCGCGCTGACGGATGGGTCGATCGATGTGGGATTTCTGCGGGATGGTGAGCGGCGGCCCGATCTGGAGATCACGCCGCTGCTGCGGGAACCCTTCCATGTGGCGCTGCCGGCGGAGCACAGGCTGAAGCGCCAGCGGATGGTGGACCCGAAGGACTTGAGGGTGAACCGTTCGTGTTGTTCGCGCGGCATATGGGCAACCTGGCCTTCGACCGGACGATGCGCTGCTGCCTGGATGCCGGTTTCAGCCGACGATCGCGCAGGAGGCACCGCAGTTTCCCGACACTGATCCGGCTGGTCGCTGCCGGGATGGGAATATCGCTGGTACCGGGTGTGTGGCGACCATCACGTTTCCGGGCACTATCTTCCGGCCGATCCGGTCGAAGCGGTGGACCTCAGTCGATATCGGCACCCGGGTGGCTGGGGCGAGTGCTACGGCGGCTGCGTTTGTGGAGACGGTGCGGGGGCACTTCGCCGACAGAGGCTGAGACGCGAGGCTTACGTCGTTTGTGCCGCGGTGCGAGCGCGAAGGCCCCACAAGATGATCAGCGAGGATGCGACGTACGCGAGACCGACGGTCATGAAGCCGATGGTGACGAAGCTTTCCTGCCAGGGCTGTCCCTTGTAGCCCGGGGCGGTGATGGGGGAGAGCGCTCCGGTGCCGAAGACGGCCGCGAGCGTGGTCATGAGCCAGTTGGCGTAGGTCGCGTAAAGGACGATCCAGTAGGTGGCGGTCTTCACGCCTGGCGGCAGATTTATGTAGATCCACACTGCGCCCAGGGCGAGCAGGAAGGTACCGTTCATGACGCCTTCCAGGTGTGCGGCGAGCCCCATGCGGACGTTGGCGAAACTGTGTTCCGCGAAGCCCGGTGAACAGCCCCAACAGAAACAGGAACATGCCATGCCACATCAAATGCCGGTTGGTGCGTGCCATGCGGCTACTCCTCTTGCTGAATGCGGGGCTGGTGGGTGAGAGGGTTTATGTGATCGGTTTGTAACAGCAAAGCATCGATGGCCTGCAACGTATGATTCGGCAAGGCGGTGGACGATTGGTGAAATCAGAATGCGGGACAGTTGAATGAGCGCGATCGTGCTGGATTTTTGACGAGACCGGCCGGGCAGCCAGTAACGTGAGCTTCTGGCTTTCGATCTGAAGTTACAATTTGGCGCGCAGTCTGATCAGTCCCAGCCAAAATGCTCCGGGGAGCGTGTTATGAAGAGATTCGCTGCACTGTGGCCGTGTTGATGATGCGCAGTGATTTCATCTGCAAGTGCTATAGCGATTCCTTTGCAGGAGCCAGTACATGCAGCAAGGCCAGAATGCAGCCCCTACCCGGGCAGAGCACAAAGATGACATAGGCCAACGGTGGGAGTCATAGTGTGCGAACCGGGAACATTGTCAGAATTGCCACGAGGTAAGCGGGGCAAAACCTCCGAGACTTATCCACGGAGACGATCTAGAGGTTGTTTCGCCCGCAGCTCGGGAAAGAGGGATGTGCGACAGGTAATGCTGATTGTTGATGAGAATGGCTTGCCACAGGATGTGACGCTCGTTCAGCCGATTCGATTTTCGGCGATCGTCCGGCTTTGTGGCAACGGTAATGAATCAGAACGCGGTCAACGCGGTTAAAGCCTACAGATTCAAGCCGGCGTACTGTGGACAAGTTGCCGGTTCCTGCGATTGCCATTAGCCGTACAGAATACTGCTGCACTAGCACGGGACTGGCATGGTCTCAGCGCGCTCCGGTATACTGGCTGATGTCGCCATACCGGCGATTTTCAGGATACTCATGCCTAAGCTGAAGACACACAAGGGCGCGGCCAAGCGCTTTAAGAAGACTGGTACGGGCAAAGTGCTCCGTGGCCAGACCAAGATGCGTCACATCTTGACCTCGAAGGAAAAGAAGACCAAGCGCCACCTGGGTGGTACGGTGCTGGTCTCCGAAGCCGACTTGCCAAAGGTGCTGCGCATGATTCCGTACGCCTGATCTTTCGGACGGGCCGGGGTAACGCGTTCCCTGTGAGCCCACACGCAGTAGCCGAAGTCAGAGCGATGAGCGAGTGAAGAGGTTCAAAAGCAGATGTCCTCCCGGGCGCTGCCTCCTGCCTCCAGCCGCATAACGATGTACGCAAAGGAGAACCAACGAGATGCCCCGCGTAAAACGTGGAACCAAACGGCTTGCCCGCCGCAAAAAGATTCTGAAGAGGGCAAGCGGCTATTTCCTTACCAAATCGAAGCTCTACCAGGCAGCGCAGGAGGCCGTAGAGCGCGGCCTGAAGTTTGCCTATAGCGGCCGCCGGCAGAAGAAGCGCCAGTTCCGCTCGTTGTGGATTGTGCGCATCAACGCTGCCGCCAAGCAGAACGGCACCAGCTACTCGCAGCTCATCCATGGGCTGAAGGTGGCGGGCATCGAACTGGATCGCAAGATCCTGGCCGATATTGCGACCAACGACGCCGCCGCATTCACCGCGCTGGTGAAGACGGCCAAGGACGCCGCCGCGAAACCTGTGACGATCTAGCGCTCACAGAAGGACGATCTCTTGAAGAGGCCCGGCGCTTGCCGGGCCTCTTCGGTTTGGTGCCCGTATTGAGCCAGCCTTTTGAAACAATGCGAAAGTTTGCGGCCTCGTGTCGAAATTCCTGGCCTTCGAACGACGAGTTATCAGGAGGAAGCTGCCGTGACCGTCAAGTCGCACACTCTCAAAGTTCCAGGCGCACAGATCTATTACGAAGTCTATGAATCAGGGGGATCAAGGCCGATCCTATTGATGATTCCAGGCGGCCCCGCCGATGCAGGAGCCTTCACTGCGCTTGCACGATCCCTTGCCGACCGCTATACGTGCGTGCCCTACGATCCCCGGGGCAACTCGCGCAGCGTGCTCGATGGGCCGGTGACGGATCTGCATCTTGACCTTTTCGGGGATGATGCCGCGCAGTTGCTGGCAGCACTCGGCAAAGAGCCGGCGTATGTGCTGGGAAGCAGCGGCGGAGCGCAAATCGGACTCAATCTGGCGGTGCGCTACCCGGGACGCGTCCGCACGCTGGTGGCGCACGAGCCGCCATGCGTGGAACTGCTGCCGGATGTCGAGGCGCAACGTGCTTCCGGAAGGGAGCTCGACGCGATCTACAAGGCGCATGGGGCCGGCGCGGCGATGCAGAAGTTCATGGCGATGGCCGGGCTGGCGCCGCCATCGAAGGATGCTCCACCGCCGCCACCCGAGGCGCAGGAGGCATTTGGACGCCTGATGGGGAACATGGACTTCTTTTTCGCACACGGGAGGCAGGCGATCGTGGACTACGTTCCGGATGTCGCCACGCTGAAGAAAGGCACGACACGGATCGTCGTCGGAGTGGGCGAGACCACGACGGGCCAGATAGCGAACCGTTCAGCGGTCGCTCTGGCTGAGCGCCTGAGCACCGATCCGATCGTCTTCCCCGGAGATCACGGCGGCTATGGCAGCCATGCCGCTGCATTCGCGGAACGACTCGATCAGGTGCTCAAAGCGGGATCATAAGGAGGGGCGTTTGCGGCGGCGCGGTTCGCCGTCGTCGCCCACCTCAGACGCGTCTGTATTCGTTTCTGCGCCGGACCGGGTGTATCGCTTACGGATCACCCAGAAGAGCAGCAGTCCCAGCAGCAGCGCGACGATGACCAGGGTGAGGGTCAGGTGGTGCTTGAACAGGTCGCCCACGACGTTGACGATCTGCGGTCCGTACTCGGATGGTGAGCGCCGCCTCCACACCAAAGCGCACCGTGCGGCCGGTGAAGACCGCGAGCAGGAAGTGCCAGATATTCATCTCGAAGACGCCCGCGCCGAAGACGAAGGCCTTCCATGGGGTGGGCGGCGGCATGGCGGAGGGGATGGCCATGGCGAGGAACTCCTGCTTTTCGAAGCGCGCCATCATCGCCTCGTAGCGGGCGCGGTCGATGCGGCGCAGCAGGAAGAGCTCGCCGCCGGCGCGGCCGAGCAGAAACGGGATGAGGCCGCCGATGGCCGAGCCCGCGGCTGCCATGACGACGTAGAGCCAGGCGTGGCGGTGATCGTTCCAGGCCCAGGTGGCGATGAGCGGGTCCATCGGAATGGGGATGGTGCCCGAGTCGACGATGCCGGCCAGAGCTGCGCCCCAGATGCCCAGCGGGCCAAGGACGCCGAGCACGAATCCCTTGTAGCGAGCGAGCCACTTCGCGATGAAATGACTCACGTGCGCGGTGCTCCGGGGGTTTCTGCTCCGTGTGTTTCGTGGTGCCGGGATTCGCTATGCGCGTCGGCGCCGCTGAGCAGAACAAGCGCGTGCGGGATCAGGTCGAGCACTGCTTCGAGCGAGGTGACGGCGCCCTCGGGCGAGCCCGGCAGATTGACGATGAGGGCGCGGCCGCAGGTTCCGGAGATGGCGCGACTGAGCGCGGCCAGTGGGGTGCGGCGAGCTCCGGCGGCGCGCATTCGCTCGGCGAAGCCATCGAGGATGCGGGTGCAGACGGCGCGGGTGGCCTCCGGCGTGACATCGCGCGGCGCAATGCCGGTGCCGCCGGTGGTGACGACCAGCGCGGCGTGCTGCGGCGTATTTGCGCAGGGCTGCTTCAATTTCGGGCTGCTCGTCCGCAATGAGATGTGGGCCTTCCACGAGGAAGCCGCTCGACTGAAGAGATCGAACGACCGCGGGCCCGGAGGTGTCCGGACGCTCGCCGCGGGTGCGGGAGTCGCTGATGGTGAGAACCACAGCGCGTGAGGGCTGTGGAGGGGTTGCGGGCATGCTTCGATTGTACGGGCGAGATACCCCTTGGCGTTCTCATCAGGCTCTGTAGGGATACCGGCTTTCGGCGAAGAGATGCGATGTGTCCGATTGCTCGTCATACGGCCTTGCTCTACCGTGAGGACCCGTCTCGGTGAAGCCTCGAAATGAATTCGAGATGAAATAGTCGTAAATTTCAAAGTGCGGTTGTAACTTACCCGGCGGAACCTGTTCCATTTCAGCACACTGCGCGGCGTAACAATGACGCGCATCGTTGACTGTTTCCTCGCAAAACAAATAAAGTCAGAACAGAACACGCACGTCTGTCCCCCAGAGAGGGCTGGAGCCCTAAACGAGAGCGTAAAGCTCAATGGTTGCGTTTCCGGGTGGCAGACACGTCGAGTTTCCCCGCTTGCGTGACGCCTGAGCCCGTCGGGTTCAATCAATGCGTCACCTCAGAGAATCAGACGTCTGCCTCGCAGACATTCTTTGCACCATCCTCGCTGTCGCGGTACTGCTTGCCGTGGCCGGATGCTCCTCTTCCGAACAGCCGCCCCCGGTGAACACCGCGACCCTGGTATCGATTGCCGTCACGCCGCAATCTGCATCGATTGCGCCTGGCACCGCCCAACAATTCGTTGCAACCGGTACGTATACAGACGGCAGCACCAAGGTGCTTACAGCGTCCGCATCGTGGATATCCTCGGCGCCGGCGGTCGCGACGATTGATGGGAGCGGCGGCGCTGTTGCGGTGAGCGCGGGCACCGCGATGATCACAGCGGAATCCGGATCGATCTCAGGATCGGCTATGCTCACGGTCACGCCGGCCGCACTGGTCTCCCTTGTCGTCACGCCTGCTCTCCCGTCAGTTTCCCCTGGGGAGACGGAGCAGTTCACCGCAACCGGAACATTTGCGGATGGCAGCACTCAGGATCTGACCAGGACAGTCGATTGGAGTTCCTCGAATACAGCAGTGGCGACGATCGGCACGACCGGCACCACAAGCGGACTGGCTCAAACGCTCATCGCCGGCACAAGCACGATCTCGGCAATTTCGGCCGGCGTGACCGGAAGTACGGTTCTCACCGTGAGTTCCGCGGTGATTACGTCCATCGAAGTCACACCTTCGCCGCTCATTCTCGCGAAAGGGACAACCGGGCAGCTTTCAGCGATCGCAACCTATTCTGACGACTCAACGAAGGATATCTCCGCCACCGCGAGCTGGATGTCCTCCAACACCGCAATCGCTACGGTGAATGCGACGGGGGTCGCAGCAGGGGTTCAGGCGGGATCGGCGATGATCACGGCGACGAGCGCGGGTGTAACCGGATCAACAAATGTCCAAGTCACGGCAGCGGCGCTGGTTTCCATTGCCGTATCACCATCCTCAGACTCCATTCCGCTTGGCACGATGCAGCAATTCAAGGCAGTCGGCACATTCAACGACGCGAGTACTCAAGACCTGACGAGCACGGTTCAATGGAGTTCATCGAACGCGGCGGTCGCGACCGTGAGCATGGCTTCGACCTCCGCCGGATTAGCTTCGGCTGTGGGAGCGGGAACAGCGAAGATCTCTGCGGCATTGGGCGCAGTGTCCGGCAGCGCGAACCTCACAGTGACATCCGCGAGCCTGGTGTCGATCGCAGTGACGCCCGCTCGACGGTCAATCGTGCTGGGCCAATCGCTGCAATTCACGGCGACCGGAACTTACATGGATCAGAGCACCAAGGACATCACAACGAACGTCATCTGGAGCACATCGAATGCGTCGGCAGCCATCGTCAGCAACAAGGCCGGCTCGAATGGACTTGCGAGCAGCTCGGGCCAGGGAACGACGACCATCGGAGCAACGATGAAAACGATCGCTGCTTCAACGACTCTGACGGTCACGGCGCTCGCTGCGCCGAGCGGAGTTACAGCATTAGCGAGTTCGGGCCAGATAGCACTCGCCTGGAGTTCCGTTAGCGGCGCAACGAGCTATCAGGTATCTCGCAGTGCCGTTTCCGGTGGGCCTTACTCAGCATTGGCCACCACGAATGCGACCAACTACACCGATACAGGTCTTGCCGCCGACACGACGTACTACTACGCCGTCAGGGCGATCAACGCAGCCACGCAAAGTCCTTTATCAGCGCAGGTGAGCGCAACCACTCCTTCCACAGCACCGGCCCTGGTGTCGATCAGCATCAGTCCGCTCACTCCTTCCCTTGTGGCCGGAGGGACGCAGCAGTTCAACGCCACTGCACATTACAGCGATTCGAGCACGACCGATATAACCAGTGCCACGGCATGGTCGTCCTCGAACAAAGCTGTTGCGACGATCAGCGGTACAGGACTGGCTTCGGCAGTGGCTCAAGGGAGCAGCACGATTGGTGCGACGTATGAAAGCAAATCTGCCTCGACGATACTCACCGTGTCACCCGCAGGATCATGTCTGACTTTCTTTCCCGTCGATGTGCTTCTGACCATGAACGGCACATCTCCAGGAACCGCAGTGACAGCATCCAGACTGGCGGGAGGCACCGAGATCGCCGCGAACTATTTCGGTTGGAGCACTGCGAGCCCCGCTCAGACATTTGCAGCGAGCAAAGTCGCACTGCCCGCGGGAGTATCAGTGAACAGAGGGACATCTCACGGTTGCGGGTTTGCCACGCAGGCTCTGGCGCAGAATGGTGCAGCCAGCTTCACCACATCCCGTATGGATTTTCCAGGCACGGCGCAGAATGTCACGACATCCGGATGGGTAGTGAATCTTCCACCGAATCAGGGATCGAGCGGCGGCTACTATGACATGGTCCTGAACGTAGGCACGCATGTTCCGTATACGGCGACGCTCCAGTTAGATAGCGGAGTCAACGATCCTGCATGCCCTGCCTACTGCCTGGAGATTGAATCATCGGGCGGCGCCACCATCCACTCGATGGGCAATACCGCTATCACGCCGGGCGGGACGATCTTCTTTTCGATGAATACCAACTGGACATCCAGTGGCTCATGTGCGAGCCAGCCGGTAACGAAAGCAACATGGGCGTCCGGCTTCGCGACAATCACGGTGGGCTCAAACATTATCAACACGGGTAGCGCGGTGACCATTTCGGGGATGGCGCCTTCCGGATATAACGGCACGCACAAAGTGGCATCCGCAACCGGCACGACAATCAGTTACGCATTGAATACAAATCCCGGAACATATTCGTCCGGAGGTACGGCCGCGCTGCCTGCGCCATGTACCAGGGCCAGAGTGTATGCGACAAGCGGAAAAGCGTTTACACAGCTTGGACCAACCATGGCGGTATCCATGGATGGTGCCGACGCGCTGGGCAGCGTGTACTTAGGAAACAATGAAAACGGTGCATTTGCCGGCACGTATTATCTGCAGAACATCATGGTGGACTATACGAGCCATGCTTGGCCTAACCTGCCCCATTAGCGTCTTCTCGTGCTACGGCAGCGGCTCCTCGCGGTAGAGCTGTGCGGTGTGCCGAGCCGTGAGTGCGATCACCATCGCGAACATGCAGACCGTTGCGATGACGCCGCCCAGATCGAACAACAGCATGGTGTGGCCGAAGACTGTCGAGTAAGGGCTGTGCAGCAGCGCCAGGTTCCCGATGATCAGCAGGATGCGGATCTCGGTCGGGCCGAAGATGCCCTGTGAGAGTTGAAAACGGGACAAGGTATAGGTGGCGAGGTAGCTTTCAGCCGACAGGAGCAGAAATCCGATGAGCATGGCGACGGCGACGGGCCAATGCGCGAGTCCGGAGAGGCCGAGGCCGCACATCAGCGCCGTGGCTCCGAGGATGTCCACCATGTGATCGACGTAGAAGCCAAAGCGCGGACGCTGCTGCGAGCGAATGCGGGCCAGCGTTCCATCCATGCTGTCGCCGAACCAGTTGAGGACGAGGCAGAGATTCACCAGCAGCAGAGCGTAGCGATTGTAGTGCGAGAGCGCATAAGCGGCTCCCGCTCCGATCTGCGCGATCAGCCCGAGCGAAGTGAGCTGGTCGGAGGTGAGCCAGCGCGGTGCGCGCTGCGCCATCCACTGCAGCGCGCGCTTTTCGAGCGACGCGGTCAAAGCCTGGTTCACTCGGAGGGCGGGCTTGAAACGCACCGCATTTTTTATTGTGACTGCCTGATCACTCATGCTTCTCACCTTTCCTGCGGCTTAAGCTGTCTTGCTGCGCAGTGCGTTGCACGTTGAGCGCAACGTGAACTCCAGAGAGTCGCGGGGAATGCTCTCGATATAAGGCCGGATCGCCCATCCCAGGCCGTGAGGAATGGAGCGCGTGAGCGAGACGGCCTCGATCTGCAGGTACAGGCCGCCGTCCCGCTCCTCGTAGCTCCAGTAGGTGTTCAGCCGCCAGAGAAAGCCGTGCTCCTCACCGGCATTCAGGGCGCGCTCGGCGCTGGTGCCTGCGGCGTAGATCTCGGCAATCCGCGTGCTGCGCGAGATGCTGTAGCCATGCTGCGGGTCAAGCCGCCCGTAGGCTATGTCGTAGGTCGTATCCAGCACCACCGGGATGACGTGCTGCTGGCGCACGCGCATCGACGCCTGCATCCGGTCGCCGCGTTGCGCGATCAGCCTGGCCTCGAAGACCTGCGGCGAGAAGTGTTGCGGATAGTCTTTGAAGTCCTGCATCAGCCGTTCGAAGTCGGCGGCTTTGGCGCCGGGAACAAAGGCCGTGCCGCGCCAGTGATGCAGCAGCGATCCGGAGAATTCGGCGCCGGTTGCGGGAGTGAGCTGCTCGATAATTAGTTCTCCCTTCCGCAGGCGCATGGTGTCAGCGGCGGAGTCAAAGGCGTGGTTGCAAGGAATGTGCCGGCAGACCGGTGCTGCCCCGCCAGACGCGATTCGACCCTGCCGGCTATAGGTGTCGAAAGCCGCGTCGGCCGCGGGCGGGGCTGGGCCATCAGAGGGCGGGTCGCGACGAGCAGAAGCAGCACAGCCGCAGACCGGCCAGGCTAGTGTGGGTCGTTGGAGATCCGTGAAGGCGTTTGCTTCATGATACGAAGGTGCACTTTTTCCGGCCGGATCAGACAATGCATGGCGCCTCAAGCGGGGTGAGATTGTTCCTCACGGTGTAAGCCATTGCAGCCGACGCGACTTCCGAGGATTCCTCGCTCGCGCTAGAGGGATGCAGCGCGGCTCGGGTCGGATACACTGAACGCCAGACATGACGGAGCTTCCCGCGCCCAGGATTACCGAAACGCTCTATCGCTTCGGCGCCTTTGAAGCAGACGCGACGACCGGAGAGCTTCGCCGGCAGGGTTTGCGCATCAAGCTGCATTCGCAACCTTTCCAGCTCTCTGTTCCTGCTGCTGGAGCGGCCCGGTGAGCTTGCTGACGCGGGAAGAGATCTCCCGGGAGCTGTGGCCGGACGGAACCTTCGTCGACTACGAGCATGGCGTGAACTCAGCCATGAATCGTATCCGCGAAGCCCTTGGCGACAAGGCGAGCCACCCCAGATTTATCGAGACGCTGGCTCGCCGCGGCTATCGCTTCGTGGCCCCGGTGGAGCGGATCACGCTGCGGGAAGATTCCGCCGCCGAGCCGGGGCGCAGATATCCGAAGCGCCGGCGGCGGTTCCGGCAGTGTCCAAACCGGGTTTTCTCGATCAGGTTTTATCCGGCCCGGAGGATTTGCCGAAGAGCTCGCATGTCGTTGTTCAGACGCTTTTCGTCCTGCTGCAGCTCATGTACCTGGGCTTTTATGTAGGAGCGCTGTGCAATCTGGCCGAAATCAGAGAGCTCATTGCGGCGCTGCCGCATCCCACGCAGATATTCACCGTCCTGATTTCGACTGCCGCCGTTTTGATCCCGGTGCGTGCCTTCCTGCTGTGTGCCGTGCTCTTCCGCGCTCCCAGGCTGCGCGAAAAGTTCCTCAAGCTTTGGTGGCTGCTCCTGCCGCTCGATATTGCTGTGGGCCCTATCTCCCTTTCTGCTGCTCCATCACATCAATTCGGGGTTGGCGCTGGCGTGCATGACCCTTCTGGTCTACTCTCCATTCGCGCAACGGTCGCTCATCCTGATGGGCGCCGGCGCCGTGGAACGGGAGGCGCCGGCCACCGTCCGATAACTACGGATGGCGCGCGCATTTTCATAGCTACGCGGCCAGCTTTTGAATAACATTCTGAGCCTGAGGCATCCTAAGTACGCCTATGTACAACGCAAAAGCATTCTCCGCTGCCAGTGCCACATCGCCGCTTGCTTCCACTCAAATCGCGCGGCGCGATCCAACCGAGACCGATGTGCAGATTGAAATACTCTTCTGCGGCATCTGTCATTCCGACCTGCACCAGGCACGCAACGAGTGGAGCGGCGTCATGCCCACCGTGTATCCGTGCGTACCGGGCCACGAAATTGTCGGCCGCGTCACCAAGGTCGGCTCTGGTGTGAAGAAGTTCAAGGTGGGGGACATCGCCGCCGTCGGCTGTATGGTGGACTCCGATGGCACCTGTCCCAATTGCAAAGAAGGTCTGGAGCAGTTCTGCCCGAACCTCACGCTGACTTACAACTTCCCCGACAAGCACACCGGCGGCGTCACTTACGGCGGCTACTCTGACAGCATTGTTGTGGATCAGCGCTTCGTCCTGAAGGTACCCTCGAACCTGGACCTGGCCGGAGTCGCTCCATTGCTCTGCGCCGGCATCACCACGTTTTCGCCGCTCCACCATTGGGGCGTGGGCAAGGGCAAGAAGGTCGGCATCGTCGGCCTCGGCGGTCTCGGCCACATGGGAGTCAAGTTCGCTCACGCACTCGGCGCGCACGTCGTTCTCTTCACCACATCGCCCGGCAAGAAGGATGACGCCCTGCGTCTCGGCGCCGATGAAGTAGTCATCTCGAAGAACGCCGATGAGATGGCGAAACACGCCGGCAGCTTCGACTTCATCCTCGACGCCGTTTCCGCCGACCACGACCTCAACGCATACATCGGCCTGCTTCGGCGCGACGGTCATATGTGCCTGGTAGGTGCGCCCGAGAAGCCAGCCCCGGTGTCTGCATTCAATCTAATTTTTGGCCGCAAAAGCCTCTCTGGATCGCTTATCGGCGGCATCGCGGAGACGCAGGAGATGCTCGACTTCTGCGGCAAGCACAACATCACCGCAGATGTCGAAGTCATCCCCATCCAGAAGGTCAACGAGGCGTACGAACGGCTGCTGAAGGCGGATGTGAAGTACCGCTTCTCAATCGACATGGCGTCGCTGAAGAGTGCGTAAGCAACCGGGAACCAGCATCCGGGCTCGGGAGTCGAGCCCGGCATGCTATTTAGCCATCGCGTCGAGGTCGGCGATCGTCTCCGGAGGCAGTTGCAGCGTTGCGGCGTTGAGGTTTTCCCGCAGATGTTCCACGGAAGATGTGCCGGGAATCAGCAGGATGTTGGGCGAACGATGAAGCAGCCACGCGAGTGCGACCTGCATGGACGTCGCCTTCAGCGAGGCAGCGACTGAATCAAGTGCTGACGATTGCAAGGGCGTGAATCCCCCAAGCGGAAAGAACGGCACGTATGCGATGCCCTGCCGGGCGAGATCGTCGATGAAGGCATCGTCGTTCCGCTGGGCCACGTTGTAGAGGTTCTGCACGCAGACAATCTCCGCAATCCCCTGCGCCTCGGCCAACTGCTCGAGGACTGACGTTGCTCAGACCGAGATGACGAATCAAGCCCTGACGCTGGAGTTCGGCCAGCACGGTCAGCGGCTCCTTGATGGATCCCTCCGATGGCCCCATGACGCCTCCAACACGGAGATTGACGACATCCAGTCTGTCGAGGCCGAGGTTCCGGAGGTTGTCGTGAACGCCGTCGATGAGCTCCTGGCGGGAAAGAGCAGGAATCCACGACTGGTCTTCACCCCGGCGCGCACCCAGCTTGGTGACGATGACGAGTCCTTCCGGATAGGGGTGGAGCGCCCGTTTGATGATCTGATTGGTGACATGCGGACCATAGAAGTCGCTGGTGTCGATGTGATCGACGCCGCGCGCAACGGCTTCCCGCAATACCGAGATCGCAGCGTCAACGTCGCGCGGCGGTCCCCACACGTGTGGGCCGGCAAGCTGCATCGCGCCATAGCCCATTCGGTTCAAAGTCATGGAGGTGCCGGGGAGCGTGAAGGTGCCGCCAAGGTTTGGTTGATTCGTCATTCTGCTGGTTTCCCTCATGATTCAAAGATTGCCGGTAGATCTGATTCCATGTATTAGATGAAGAAAGCTTCAGGTTAGGAGTTCGCATTTGACGCAGCATGCACGAGCGCTGTTGGAGCCGCGTAAAACACCGGTTCAAGTCCGTTCGACCGCGAGCGTGAGCGCGATTCTCGAAGCGACCATTCAGGTTTTGCTCGACGTGGGAAAGGAGCGCCTGACCACGACACGGGTGGCCGCGCGTGCCGGCGTCTCCGTCGGCACCCTGTACCAGTACTTTCCCAACAAGAGCGCATTGTTGCAGGCCGTCTTGAAGCGTCACTTCAGCGAGATAACCGATGCGGTCGAAGCCGTGTGCCACGAACAGAGAGGGAAGTCGCTATCGCAGATGGCAACTGCTCTGGTCACCGCGTTTCTTGCCGCCAAGATGAAAGACGTGAACACCAGTCTCGCGCTCTACTCTGTAGGCGGCGATGTGGGCGCAGAGAAGATCGTACGGCAAGTGGGAATCCGCACCAGCAAAGCGGTCGCCGAAATGCTGGAAACCAGCCATGAACAACTCACGGAGGATCCACGAGTCATCGCTTCGATGCTTCAGGGAACGATGGCCGGAGTCAGCAGGCGGCTGCTGGAGTCGCGCTCTCCGGAAAAGGAAGTGGAAACCTTCCGCCGGGAGCTCATTCTCCTGGCTTGCGCGTACCTGAATGCGTGTTCCCTGGGGTCCGGTCATAAGCGCAGCGCCACCGGGCCGGGCTGCTAGGTCATTCCGGGCAGTTGCAGTTCGCGCGGTGGCCGGGGGGCATGGTGCCGTCCAGGGCCGGGATGCAGGCGCCGTGGGGATCGCGGTCGGGGTGGCCGAGCTTGGCGGCGATGCGGGCTTCGAAGCGCTCGGAGATGAAGTGCTCCAGGCGCTCGGCCTCGTCGTGCAATTCATCGACTTTGTAGTCGAGCATGCGATACAGGAAGGTCTCGATGAGGCGGTGGTGACGGACGATCTCCAGCGCGCGGCGGCGTCCGGTGGCGGAGAGGCGGACGCCGCGATGGCGCTCGTATTCGACCAGCGGGTTCTGCGCGGCGGCGAGCTTCTGCAGCATGTTGGTGATGGAGGCGGGCGCCACCTGGAGGCGCTCGGCCAGCGCCGTCGAACCGACGCGACGGCCCTCGGCGCCACCCAGCGCGAAGATGGCTTTCAGATAGTCGTCGACCGACTCGCTGCCCTTGTGAACGCTGGAACGCGGACTGTGCGGCATCGTGCGTGCCTTGCGCCGGGTTGTCGATCCGGGCGGTGACGGGGGCTTGGTGCCGAGGGTGCTGGGCATGGTTGACCTTCAGTGTCCCTCTGATTTCAATTTCATGCGAACCCGTGGCACAGCATACGCCTCGGGCAGTGCCGTCGTGGCAGGCAAATCGGATTCCGTTCCGATTGAGTCCTGATTTGCGGGAAATTGCGTTGCGAGGCAACCTCGTTACGTATGACGTCCCAAAAGGATGCCAGGACCCAGGCGGCCGAAGAATGAGACAATATTCGAACGGCAATGCGGGTTCCTGGCGGGCCGTCCAGGTGAGAGACCGCGTCCGGCCTCCACAGAGAGCATGGCGATTACAGAAGTTCCACCACCGCAGAGCGCGCCGCCCGAGCCGCCAGTCGGTCCCAAATTTCGCCGGAAATCCTCCACTCGCTACGAGGGTATGGAAGCCGATGAGCTGCTGCATCTCATCGACAACCTTGAAGACGAGCGGTCGCGGTCGCGTGTGCGCGAGGGCATTTATATCTCGCTGCTGGCGCACGTGCTTATCTTTCTCTGGATACTCTTCGGACCGCGCTACATCCTGCACCGGCCAAAGGTCATCAGCCCGTTCGAGGTGTTGACCGACCGGCAGAAGAAGGAAATGACGTACATGAGCCTGCCGCCGGATGCGCTGAAGCACATCCAGCCAAAGAACCCGCAGGCGCTTTCGGACAAGAACCGGACGGCCGAGTCGCGGCATCCGACGCTGGACAAGAAGACGCTGGAGCAGTTGCAGGCGATGCGTCGCGCCGGGCCGCCGGCTCCGGCGCCCGCGCCTCAGCAGCCGGCGCCCACGCCACAGCAGGCTGCACCGCAGCCGCAGCAGTCGCAACCGGCGCCGCCCAAGACGCCGCCTGTGCAACCGCTGCAGCCGCAGCCGCAGGGAACGACTCCGGCTCCGCCGCCCGAGCCGAAGCCGCCCGCGACGAAGCCGGATTTCAACACCGGAATGTCGGCAGGCGAGCAGATTCGCCAGGCAGCGCGCGGGGCCGCGCAGCCGCAGGCGCCCAGCGGCGACTATGGCGCGAACCTTCCACCGCAGCATTCCGGGCTCAACGGCAGCGCTGAAATCCTGAGCGACACCATGGGGGTGGACTTTGGCCCCTACATGCAGCGCGTGATCGCGGCGACTTACCGCTCGTGGATCCCGCTGATTCCGGAGTCGACACGACCGCCGCTGAGCAAGTCAGGTAAGGTCGGCATCGAGTTCATCATCGCCAAGGATGGCAGCGTGAAGCAGATGGTGCTGAAGTTCCCCTCTGGCGATGTGGCGCTGGACCGCGCGGCATGGGGCGGTGTTACCGGCGCGTCTCCCTATCCGCCGCTGCCGAAAGAGTTCAAAGGGCCCTACCTGGCGCTGCGCTTCGGCTTCTACTACAACATTCCCGAAGGCAAGTAAGCGTAGAGTGCATGATGGAACGCAGCCAGAATGGATGACCCGCGCCCACCGGAATCGCGTGATGTGCAACTGCGCAAGCGGCAGATCGCGGGGCTGCTGCTGCTGGCGCTGGCGGTGCTGATCGTCGTGCTCGCCCGTTCGCACCATGGCGATCTCTTTCCGCGCGGCTGGTGGCGGTGGTAAGCAACCCATCCACAGTCACACCGGCCACGCTGCCGCTGCTGGTAGTACTGCTGGGGCCGACGGCGAGCGGCAAGACCGCACTGTCGCTTGCGCTTGCGGAAAAATTCAACGGCGAAGTCATCAGTTGCGATTCCGTGGCGGTGTATCGCGACTTCGAGATCGGCACGGCGAAGCCGACAGCGGAGGAGCGGGCTCGCGTCCCGCATCACTGCATCGACATCGTTTCCCCGGAGCGCGACTACAGCGCGGGGGATTACCAGCGCGATGGGCGAGCGGCGATTGCGGAGGTCACGGCACGAGGGCGGCTGCCTATCGTTACGGGGGGGACTGGGCTCTATCTGCGCGCCTTGCTGGAAGGACTGTTTGACGGGCCACAACGCTCCGAGCCGCTGCGGGCGCGGCTGCGGCGGTCGGCCACACGGCATGGCGCTGGCTGGCTGGCGCGCGTGCTCGGGCGCCTGGATCGAGCGGCGGCGGAGCGGATTCACGCGAACGATACGCCAAAGCTGATTCGCGCGATCGAGGTATCGCTCGAAGCACGGCGGCCGATCACCGAAGCATGGACGGCGGGCGCTGCACCGCTGGCGGGCTATCGCATTTTGCGGCTCGGGCTGGCGCCGGAGCGCGCGGCGCTCTACGCCCGGATCGATGCGCGGGCGGCGGCAATGTTCGAGCGCGGACTGGTCGCGGAGACGGAGCGGCTCATGGCGCAGTATGGAGGCGGACGCCGCATTTTCGATGCCCTGGGCTATCGGCAGGCGCGGCAGCTTCTGGCAGGTGAGTTGAGCGAAGCGCAGGCGATCGAGGCGGCGCAGCGCGGGCATCGCAACTATGCGAAGCGGCAGATCACCTGGTTCCGGCGGGAGCCGGAGGTGCGCTGGTTGGCGGGCTTCGGTGATGACGCGGCGATCCAGCAGGCTGCGATGGAAGCAGTTGCCAGTTCGCTCTAGCTGCAGGGCGTGAGGTTGTTGCCTGAAGTGCCCGAGGTGTTGGTGGAGGTCATGTTCAGGGTGACCTGGAAGCATTTGCTGGTGGAGAGCGCGCCCTTCACGGCGGTGCCGTAGATGCGGATGATGCTCTTACCGGCGGGCGTTCCGGGATTTGGCGTGGGACCGTAGTTGAGGTAACGGTAGCGCTGCGCGCAGGAGCTGGCGCCGCCGATGAGGCTGCCCACGACGCAGAGCATGGCCAGCATGCGAAGACTGCGATTGCGGCCGAAGCAGAGCCCCGCCAGACCGAGCGCGCCGGGCAGCAGGAAGGCGTAGACGAAACCGGCATCACGGCGCAGCGCACTGGTCTTTCCGGAGGGCGCAGTCGTGTCCAGCGTCATGGTACTGAGGCTCGGCCCGGTCACATCCACATTGGAGGGCAGGAAGCTGCAGGTGGTGTAGAGCGGCAGGCCGGCGCAGGAGAGGCTGACGTAATTATTGAAGCCCGGAGTGGGTGCAATGGAGACGGTGACCGTTCCTTGCAGTCCTGCATCGAGATTCAGCGTGGCCGGCGTGGCGGTGAGCGAGAAGTCGGGTGCGGCGACCTGGGCGGTGACGTCCGCAGGGGCGGAGGTGGAGGCTGCGGAGCTTTCGCTGCCGCTGTAGACGGCGCGCACGGCATGATCGCCTGCCGGCAGGCTTGCGACCGTGAGGGTGGCGCTGCCGTCCGCGCTGACAAAGGCGGAGCCAAGCGAATGCGGCTGGCCGTCGCTGCCGGTCTCCTCCAGGGAGACGCTGCCGCGGTCTGAATTGACGTTGCCCGAGACCGCTTGGGGCACAGGCGAGACATGGACGGTGAAGACGGTTTTGCCGGAGTCGTCGGCTGCCGGAGCGGCGGTGAGCGCTGTGGTGGTGGCGACGGCATGAGACTGGCCGAAGGCGGCAGACGCGAGTGCGAGAACGGCAGCGGCAACCGGAAGCGCGCGGAAGGACCGGCGCGAAGACGACAGGATACTGCGCGAAGCTGACTGCAAATCCAAATCCCTCGTTGAAAGCATTTTCGGTACTGGCTTAGACCGTCCAGCAATGACTCTTGTGGCTTTTACGGAAAAGCCACGTCGAGAGAATCTCCGCCGGTCATCATCTTACCGAAAACGCTTGAGCCGAGACGGAGAGCAAGCACTACCGAAACGGGGTGTAGAGGTATTGTATCTGCGCTGGGCGGCAAATGGCTGCCGGCCATGATTGTCGGCAGGGGACGGGCAGGGTGGATTGGAAGATCGGCAAATTCGGCGGAACGCGACCGGTCTGGGTGGATCCTTTGGCTTTCGCGAAAACGGTTTCACCTTTACCCTTCTAGCTGTCTTTTCTGCCCGCCGTTTCTACTCGTCCTGGCGGGCGGACTGATCCCGGCGCTGCGCGCTCAGGAGGCCGATTTTGATGTTTCTAGGTAGGTTGGTTCGAAGCCGGGGGGCGGCGTGGGTCGCCGCGGCGCTGGCGGTTATGTCGCTGGCGCCGTCTTCCCACTCACAACAGGCCCAGGCGCAGCAGGACTCAAATGTGGGCCCGGTAGCGGGCCCGGTGGTGTTGGAACACGATGGCAGCACGGTGATGTTCGAGCCGTACGCGCCAAACATCATCCGGGTGACGCTGAGCCTGCAGCATGATCCGGCAGTGGCTGCGCCGGGCTATGGCTTCGTCGCCAGGCCGGAGAGCGATGGCTGGACGCGCACAACCGATGACCATGGCGACACCTATCGTTCGTCGCGGCTGGTGGTCACGCTCGATGCGAGCCACCACGGCGGCAAGCCGAGCGTGACCCAGGCCGATATCGCAAAATTTTTCACGGGCTCCACGCCGTGGGCGCACATCCGGGTCGCGACGCCGGAGGGCGCAACGCTGGTGGACATGGTGGGCTGGCAGCAGTCGGTGCCCAACCACAAGGACGGCAATGCGGGCATCCTTTACGACAAGCGCCCGACGGATGAGCCGTTCTTTCAGGTCGGCGCGAACTTCGTTTCACCGCCGGATGAGCATTACTACGGGCTGGGCCAGGATCAGCATGGGTTTCTGGACCATCGCGGCCACACCGTCGATTGCTGGAACGACTACAACGCGACCGGCGGCGCCAGCTTCTGTGTGCCATTCGCGGTTACGAATAAGGGCTATGGGCTGGTCTGGGACAATCCCTCGAAGACCACCGTGGAACCGGGCTTTAACGAGCAGACCAAGTGGACTTCGCAGGTTGGAAACCGCGTCTCGTTTTTCGTGATCGCGGGACGGACAACGGATGAGATCTACGAGGGCTACCGCAAGCTGACCGGTGCGACGCCGATGCTGCCCAAGGCGGCCTATGGGTTCATCCAGTGCAAGCAGCGCTACATGACGCAGGACGAACTGCTGGCGGTGGCCAAGGGCTATCGCGAACGGCATCTGCCGCTCGATGTGCTGGTAGTGGACTGGTTTTACTACACGAAGATGGGCCAGTTCGACATGGACCCGGTGAAGTGGCCAGACCCCGCGGCGATGAACAAGGAGCTGCACGCGCAAGGGATCCAGACGATGATCAGCGTGTGGCCGCGCTTCACCGAGGGCTCGCGCTACTACGATTTTCTGCTGAAGAAGGGATGGTTTGAGCATCTGGCCGACGGTACGCCGACCAACGGCCTGCCCTACGACAAGGCGGGCTCGGATATCGATACGACAAATCCGGAGGCGGCGAAGTGGTATTGGGGCATCATCCGCGACAACCTGGTGTCGAAGGGTTTCGATTCCTTCTGGGCGGACGAGACGGAGCCCGATCTGCCGCCGAATGGCAGCTACTTCTCCATCGGGCCGGGGACGCGCTACTTCAACGTCTATCCGCTGTTTCACACGGCATCGATCTATGACGGCTTCCGCCGCGATCTGCAGACGCGCGCACTGGTGCTGTCGCGCGATGCGTATCTGGGCGCGCAGCGCAATGGGACAATGTTCTGGTCATCGGATATTTCCCCGACATGGGACACGCTGAAGCGGCAAATTCCGACCGGGCTCGACGTGACAGCGTCGGGCATCGCGTACTGGGGCAACGACATCGGCGGCTGGCAGTATCTGCCCTATCGCCACGTGCCGCTGCACAAGCCGCTGCTCGATCCTTCGGATGCACGCAGCAATGTTGGCGACTACGACGACTATCCGGAGCTGTACACGCGGTGGTTCGAGTACGGTGTCTTCCAGCCGAACTTCCGCACCCATGGCAGCCGCAACCACAACGAGGTGTGGTCGTACGGCAGGGAGGCGGAGCCGATTCTGGAGAAGTATCTGCGGCTGCGCTACCAGTTGATGCCGTATATCTACTCGCTCGGCTATGCCACCCATGAAACCGGCGCGCCGTATATGCGGGCGCTGTTCATGGATTTCCCGAGCGATCCGAATGTCGCCGATCTGGGCGATGAGTATATGTTCGGCCCGGACCTGCTGGTGGCGCCGGTGACCGAGCAGGGCGCGACGACGAAGCGCGTCTATCTGCCCGCAGGAGCTGACTGGTACAACTACTGGACCAACGAGCGGCTGCATGGCGGCCAGTGGATCGAAGCGAGCGCGCCTATCGACACAATTCCGCTGTTTGTCCGCGCGGGGTCGATCCTGCCGCAGGGAGTGCCGGTCGAGAATACGTCACAACAGCAGCGGCTTGAAAAGCTGCGCGTCTATCCCGGGGCGGATGCGGACTTTACGCTCTACAACGACGACGGCAAGACCTATGCCTACGAGAAAGGCGAGAGCCAGATCACGCATCTGCACTGGGACGACGCGGCGCAGAAGCTGACCCATACGGGCGCTGCGGCCTGGGAAGGCTCGGACGCGGCAGTGGTCGAAGTGGTCGGCGCCAGGTAAATTCTGTTGTTTGCGCCCTGTAACCGGAGCCTCCGTCGCAGCGTCCTATGCCGTGCCGGGAGGACGCGATGCGCTATATCAGGGCGGGAATCAGAATGGGTGTACTGCTGGTGTGCATGCTCGTCTTCGCCGCGGCGCTGCTGGCACAGGGCCAGCTCAAGCTCAACCCGCACCTGGACTACAGCAGTGACAGCGTGGATGGGCCGTTGATCACCGGCAACGACACCGAGACCGGCGTAGTGGCCGGCAAGCCCAATTACGTGATGATCTATGGCGAGGGCTGCTTCAACTCCAAACGGCAGGCACGGCGCACGGTGGCGCTGTCAGAGCGCTATGGAGACAGGGTGAACTTCGTCATCATCGATCTGGATAAGCCGCAGTCGCCGGCGCAGCTCAAGCTGGTGCAGACCTACTACGGAGGCTCGATTCCGGATCTGGTCCTGTTGGACGGCAACGGCAAGCCCGTCTACAACCAGGCCGGCGAACAGACGGAAGAGGTGCTGGGCAATATTCTTGACAGCGCGTTGAAGCAGGAGACAGAACAGGGGCGACACTAAGCGGTATGGTGCAGGCATTGCCGAAGGAACTGGAGTGGATCGCGCGCATCCTGCAAGGGGAGCGCGACCTGTTCCATGAGCTGATCCGGCCTTACGAACGCGTGGTCTATATGACAGCGGTGTCGATCCTGCGCGACACGGCAGAGGCGGAGGATGCGGCGCAGGAGGCGATGATCAAGGCCTACCGCGGGCTGGGCAGCTTTCGTGGCGATGCGAAGTTCAGCACGTGGTTGACGTCGATCACACTGAACGAGGCGCGCAGCCGGCTGCGCAAATCGTCGAGGGTGAAGGTGGAGTCGCTGGACAATACAGACCAGCAGGAGGACTACACGCCCTTCCTGGTGGCCGACTGGCGCGAGATACCCAGCGAGACGCTGGAGCGCGAAGAACTGGCGAAGCATATCGAGCAGGCGATCCAGAATCTGCCGCCGAGCTATCGCGAGGTCTTTCTGCTGCGCGACAAAGAGGAGATGTCGATTGAGGAGATCGCGCAAGCGCTGGGCGTGAAGGCGAACCTGGTGAAGGTGCGGCTGTTCCGCGCGCGCATGATGCTGCAGAAGCAGTTGGCACCGTATCTGAAGCGCGAACTGCCGCAGCGGCGGCGCTGGTTCTCCTGGTTAGGAGGCAGGGCATGAAACTCGATTGCAAGCATGTGTGGCCCTACATCTCCGACTACATCGACGATACGGTGACGCCGGAGGAGCGCCGCGCCATCGAACAGCACCTGGAGACATGCGAGGTCTGCTCGGCGATTCTGGACTCGGTGCACAACATCCTGGTGCTGACTGCGGACGATCGCATCTTCCGCCTGCCGCTGGGTTACAGCGAGCGGCTGCACGAGCGGATTGGCGCGGAACTGGCGAATGCTGCGCCAGATGGCGATCCGCAAAGCCCGGACTAGGAAGCCCGGACTAGCTAGTGGGGATGATGCATCATCGGGTGAGTGATCCACTCCGCTGCAAGGCAGACGAAGGTGAGGATGGCGAGGGCGATCTGCCAACGCTCGCTACGACGCTTGCTCGCGGATAGCGGGGCGACGCGCCATTGCGCCGAAGGCCTTGCACGCAGCCGCCGCACATGCCAGATGACAAAGAGGTTCACGGCCGCGCCGAGGACGGCGATCAGCATCATGGGGATGCGGATCGCGTCCGCATGCCAGCCACGCGGCGCGTGCATCCGTGCCCGCTGCCGCCGCCAGCGCGCCAAGGCCGATGAAGACGCGTACCGCGCTGATGGCGATGACGGCAGGGCAGAGCGCCTGCAGGAATGCGAAAAGGAACGCGGAAGCGCCGAGATAACGCCAGGCAGCGATGCGCTCTGGGATGCGTTCCGCGAGCGTCGTCTGCGGCGCATCTGCGGTGGTCTGGATGGCATTGTGCGCGACGTTTGCGGTCGCGGGTTCGGCGGAGTTGGGCATGATCTGTTCGTGCGACGCGAAAGCGGGCTTCCGGTTACAAGCGAGGCTCACTCAGTGCATGCGGCGGCGGTCATCCGGGTCCACGTAGCGGCCTTCCTTGTCGAAGTGGACCTCGCGGCCCTGCTTGCCCATGTAGACCTGGAACTTGCGCGCGGCGCGGGCGCGCTTCCAGCGGTAGTAGCTGTTGCGGACGCCGTAGAAGCCTTCGCTGGCGGCGTAGCCATAGCCGCGGCGCGGCGCAAGCTTCGCGTAGAGATAGCCGCCCAGCCCTCCGCCGAGATAGGCAACGTATTCCACCGGGTTGCCGCCACCCAGCAGCATGACCACGGCAATCAGCATGAAGATGATGGCGAGATACTTGGCCTTGATGCCGAAGGGCAGCGGGAACATGAAGAACGTCTGGTCGCCGAAGAGCACGGCGAAGCAGGTCAGCAGGCCGAAGAGCGCGACGTCCGTCCCTGGTATGGTGGCGCCCGGCGCCATGCCGAGGATGCCGGTGAAGGAGAGCGCCGTCGCCAGGATGCCGCCGGCAAGCGTGGAGACGATATAGGTCTCCAGCAGCCACCGGCTGCCCTTGACGTCCTCCAGGTAGAAGCCCATGAACCACAGCGAGAGCATCGTGAAGAGGATGCTGAGCAGTCCCATGTCCGGCACGAAGCCGAAGGTAATGGGCTGCCAGACGTATCCGTGGACCACGGCCAGTGGGGTAAGGGCAAGGAATCTGGGGATCAGCGTGAGCGGATGCACAAAACGCCCGAGCAGCCACGCCGTATAGACACCGAGGTTGATGAAGATCAGGTTCTTCGTCATACCCGCAAAGGGCGGGAAGGACAGCGTTAGCGGTCGGGAACCGGGCATATTGCTATTAGAGCGGATTTCCCATTGCTATGCCCATCCGGCATTACCGAAGAGCGACTTTTCTTAACGGAAAAGCCGCGTCGTGTGCAGCAGTCCCGGAAGCGCCTATAGGAGATTCTGGCAAATTCGCTCGACCGGATTTCTCAGCACAGGGACTATTCTGTTTGGCCGGGATCGGCTTTCCTTAACGAACTTTGCCTACCGTTCCGGCTAGCGGCGCCACCGCCGGACTGCATTGCCCGGCGCGGTTGCAGGCGCGGACGCCGAAGATGACGTTGTCCTTGGAGATGGGCAAGGTCATGGAGTTCTTTGCGGCATCGGCGGCGGCAACCGGCTGGTGGATATTGCCAGTCGGGCGCCGACGTGTCGCGCCAGACGATGTCGAATGCGCGGCCGCCGGCATACCGGGACCGGGCTTCCAGCGCAGGGTGCTGTTGTTGTCGAGGTTGCTGGTCACAATACGCACCTCGTCCGGTGCAGCCGGGGCGGAGGCGAGCGTCGCGAGCGTGGCCGCGTTCAGCCGTGCGACGTTCGCCACGTAGTTGAAATCGACGAATTGGAGCAGATCGCCGTATTGTTTGCCATTTTCGATGCGGACGTCCTGGTGCTGGTGGTCGAAGTTTTCGCGCCACTCTGTAAGGCGGACGGCGGCGAAGCCCTGCTGATTGAAGGAGAGATGGTCTCCGCCGCGAAGAAAGCGGTCGAGTCGGAACTCGAGCACGGGGCGGAAGACGCTGGCGTGGAAGTAGGTCCGTCCGACACCGGCGACGACGCGGGCCAGCTCGCGCGAGGGGCCATCGCTTTCCAGGCCGAGAGCGAGGGTGTGCTTGATCTCCTCCGGCGTCGCAGTGGCCGGGATGCCCTGGGAGAAGACGCGGATGCGCGACTTGTCCTGCAGGGTGTCACCAGGTGTGGTGTCGCCGCCCACGATGTCGTTGTTCAGCACGCCTGCGAGCTGCCAGCCCTGATCTTTTGCCAGCTTTGCCAGATGGGCGCTGCCAAGCAGGCCCTGCTCCTCGCCGGCAACGGCGACGAAGACGAGGGTGGCGGGCCAGCGGTGGCGGCTCAAAACGCGCGCGCATTCGATGCTCACGGCGGTGCCACTTGCATCGTCATTCGCACCAGGGGCGAACGCCGTGGGAGTCCATCACGTCAGTGCGACGGGAATCGTAGTGGCCGGTGACCAGATACATACGGCTGGCCTGCGCGGGATCGTTTCCAGCCTCGGTGCCGCGCATGATCGCCGGTGCGGCATCGCTGCCGCGCATAATGGCGTAGACATTTGTAATCGTCGTCGGCACTTTAACGCGGCTGCGCGGACCGTCGTCGCCCGGCTCGGTGAAGGTGTCGGTCTTCACCTCCAAACAACCGTGGCACGCATCGGAGATGGCGGTGAATTGCTGCTCGATCCATTTCGCCGCCGCGGTGACGCCGGTGTTCGGCGGCAGGTCCGTATCCATGCTGGAGAGCGTGTTGCGCGTATGAAAGTCGACCAGTGCGCTGACGGTCTGGCGGATGTGCGCGGCGGAGACATCGGCAAGTGCGCGGGCGATGGCCGGATCGGCGGGCGCGGTAGCGATAGGCTGCGCGGCGCCCGTCGATCTTGCAGGCGCTGCCCGGCCCGTGCCGGTAATGAGCCCAGCGAAAACCAGTGCGCAGAGGATGGTCACGGCCGCTGGTTGCGACGCTCCCTCAGCCCTGCGCCCTGCCCTGCCGCCACAAAAGCGATGCAATCCCTGGATGCGTTTCACACGCGCATGGTCTCATACCCGACATTCGTAACCCATGAGCCACCTTGACGCCCCGCTGGCTTGCCTCTAAAACTAGCCGTAAGGCGGATGCGTGAGAGGGTTCGCGGGAGTGGTATCGGTTCTATCGCGACACAGGCGAGTCAATGACGCGGGCTTTGCGATGAAACTGGATAGACAAGGAAATTCGGCGGAGCTGGCAGCCTCGGCGCCACTCCTGCCATCATCAATAATCGGTACGTGTTCTACAGTGAAAACGTCCTAGCCTGGAGGGCAGGAAATGCCAGCATGTCCGGAATGTGAAAGTGCACTCGATATTGACGCCGACGATGTGGAAGAAGGTGACGTCGTCGCGTGCGACGAGTGCGGAGCCGAATTCGAGATCGTTGCCACCGAGCCACTGCAGCTCTCGCAGGTGGAAGATGGTTATGATGATGAAGACGAGGACCCCCGAGAAGAGGAAGAGGAGTAAGAATGCCGATTTGCTATGCACGCCGCATCGGACGATGTCTTGGCGTGCTTGTTGTACTTGGCGGGCTGCTTCTGGCGCCCGGTATGTTTGTCGCTCTTCCAACCGCTGCGATCGCGCAGGCAGCGCAGCGCGTGGTGCAGGGGAAGGTGGAGCTTTCCAGTGGCGGCATGGCGAAGGGCGCCATCGTCTACATCAAAAACGCCAAGACGCTTGAGGTGCGCACCTACATCAGCACCGCCGATGGCAGCTATCGCTTTGGGCAGCTCAATGCGGATGCCGACTACACGGTGTGGGCGGAGTACCAGGGCAAGAAGTCCAAGGAGCGGACGGTGAGTTCCTTCGACACGAAGAAAGTATTCAATATTCCGCTGAAGATCGACGCGTAGGATACACGGGATGCAAATGAAAGGCCGCCCCGCGAGAGGGCGGCCATGGCACAGCGAATCAGCCATCGAGGTCCTGTTGCTAGCCTGGCTGGTGCATTGCTGAACTAACGATTGCTGAACTACGGAAGAACGATCACCCTACCGACCATACCCAGGTTATCGTGCAGCGCGCATATGTAGGGAAAGCTTCCAACCCCGGTGAAAGTCACGCGGAAGCGTGTGACATGAAGCGGATTCTCGGGCGAGATTCCGGTAACATCTTGCGGCGTGGCGTCAATGAATCCCGAGTGCACACTATCGCCAAGGAAGTTGATTGTGGCATGCCGGGCCCCGTCTGCATCTACGGTCACATTTGGAGATGGAAGGAATGTATTCGCGGGTTCCGTCCCAAAGGTGATCGTATGCGGCTCCTGCGGGTCCAGGTTGCTCCACTCCACGGTGTCGCCTTTGTGGATTTGAATGGTTCCACGCAGAAAACGCACCGTAGATCCGATTTGCGTACCTCCTGTAGTGGCCAATAATTCTCCACCGCCAGCGATGACCTGCTTCTCATGAGAGTAGACGCGAACCAAATCCTCATCGTCGTGGGGCATCCGCATCCCGACTTCACTCTCGGAGATGAGGAGCTTTGTCTGCACCGCGGCTTGATCGTCATAAAAATCCTGGTCGTGCGGCAGAGTTGCTGATGGGTCGAGCACGTGGATGGTTCCGGTCATTGCAGTGTGGACCAGGCACTCCACCTTGTAGTTGCCTGCTTTGGGGAAGCTTATGGCAAACGTCTGCCCTTTCGCGAGCGGCGGCGTGCTGACGCAGGCAGATCCATCGAACGAAGAGTCGTTCGGCGAATAGCCGGGGCAACCAGCCTGGAAGGACGGGATGACCTGCGTCGCCGTCAGAAAAGTTACGGTATGAATATCGTCTGCTTTGGCCGTCCAAGTGATGGTGTCCCCGGCGTGAATCCAGAGTTCATTGGGAAGGAAGGCCAACGCTTGATGCGCCTTGTCATTGCTTTGAGCGCCTACCGTTGCCTGCCAATTCTGCTGCGCATGCGTAGTTTGTGCGGTGCTGAGTACTGCTACCGTGAGCGCTGCAAGCAGTAGGTAGGAGAATCGAATCGAACCAACGAACTTCATCGTGGTGCCTCCGGGCAAAGCTGTTCCATCGCCTCGGCGTCTGGAAGACTGCCAGGGGCAGTGTTTGTTCCCTTGGTGTGGGGGAATTCGTCGACTTGGCCTGAACTGTCCCTGAAGAACTTCAGCTCTCGCGTGGGAGGGGCGACACCGCTGTGCACGTCACAACAGTTCGCTCAGCAAGGACTGAGAACCCTGCAAAGTATGGCCCTGCCCATCAAAGCGAGTCAATGAAAAAGACTGCCCCAGCGGCAAGGAGCTGAGACAAAAAGAAGCTGGCTATAGCAAAAAAGGCCGCCTCGAGTGAGGCGGCCTTCCCGTTTCCTGCTGCTAATTACGCTTACTCGCCGCGCTTCCAGTTCATCAGATCGCCCAGCGTGGTGGTGGACCCGGAAGCTGCAGGAGCCTTGTAGGCTTCCACATCGGCGCGGCTGCCCTCTTCGCCCACGGCGCGCAGGCTCAGGCCGACCTTCTTCTCCTCCGGGTTCATCTTGATGATCTTGAAGTCGTATTCCTGCCCGGCTTCAAGCTTCACCGGCTGACCC
The DNA here is from genome assembly GCA_963750845.1 of uncultured Acidobacteriaceae bacterium. Taxonomy (GTDB): domain Bacteria; phylum Acidobacteriota; class Terriglobia; order Terriglobales; family Acidobacteriaceae; genus KBS-83. The sequence goes on along the minus strand of CAVVSP010000021.1, from coordinate 49,641 downwards.
AGCGCATCGGCTGCCTCGGAGACGTGGCAGAGTCCCTCGATGCCCTCGGCGATCTCAATGAAGGACCCGAACTGCGCCGAGCGCAGAACCTTGCCCTTCAATACGTCACCGACGCGGTGCTGATCGAAGAAGGTCTCCCAGACATCGGGCTGGAGCTGCTTGATGCCGAGCGACAGGCGGCGATTCTCCGCCTCCACGCCGAGCACGACAGCCCGCACCTTCTCACCCTTCTTCAGCACCTCGGAGGGATGCTTCACGCGTTTGGTCCAGCTCAGGTTGGAGACGTGGACGAGGCCATCGATGCCGTCTTCGATCTCGATGAAAGCGCCGAAGTCCGTGAGATTGCGCACGCGGCCTTCGACGATGGCACCGGCCGGGTAGCGCTCCGAGAGATGCTCCCACGGATTCTCGAGCAACTGCTTCATACCGAGCGAGATGCGGCGGTCATTCGGGTTCACGGAGAGCACGACTGTCTCGACCTCGTCGCCGGGCTTGACCATCTTCGACGGATGCTTCATCCGCTTGGACCAGGTCATCTCGGAGACGTGAACCAGACCTTCGATGCCCTGCTCCAGCTCGACGAAGGCGCCGTAGTCGGTGACGCTGAGGATGCGGCCACGGACGCGCGCGCCAATGGGATAGCGCTCTACCGCATCGAGCCACGGGTCAGGCGTGAGCTGCTTGAAGCCGAGCGAGACGCGCTGCTTGTCCTTGTCGAACTTCAGCACCTTTACCTGGATCTCGTCATTGACGTTGACCAGGTCGCGGGGATGCGTGAGGCGTCCCCAGGACATATCGGTGATGTGCAGCAGGCCGTCGATGCCGCCCAGGTCGACGAAGGCGCCGTAGTCGGTCAGGTTCTTCACCGTGCCGTTCAGGATCGCGCCCTCTTCCAGGTGCTCCAGGGTCAGGGTGCGCTTGCTGTTCTGCTCTTCTTCGAGGATCTCCTTGCGGGAGACGACGACGTTGCCGCGCTTCTTGTTCAGCTTGATGACGCGCACGTCGATCGGCTGGCCGATATAGGCGTCCAGGTTGCGTACCGGACGAATCTCGAGCTGCGAGCCGGGCAGGAATGCCTTGATGCCGATATCGACGGTGACGCCGCCCTTGACGCGGCCGAGCACAGTACCGGTGATCGGCACCTTGTCGTTGTAAGCCTTTTCGATGGAATCCCATACGCGATGGCGCTGAGCCTTCTCATAGCTCAGCAGGTAGCCGCCTTCGGCCTCCTCGCGCTCCACCACCACGTCGATCACGTCGCCGGGATGCAGCTTGGACTGGCCGGTGTGATCGGTCACCTGCTCCAGGGGAATCAAGCCCTCGCTCTTGAGGCCGACATCCACCACCACATGCTTGTCCGTCAGCTTCACCACGGTGCCCTGGATGATGTTGTTCTCATCACCCTGCGCAATGGCGGCCTCGGCGGCCTGCTCGCGGTCAAAGGACTCCAGTGCCGCGGCAAAATCCTCCATGCTCATGTCTTCGTCTGCCGCTTCGGCAGTCGCGACAGTTGCGCCATTCGATTCAGACGCGGAGGCTTGGCCAGCGTCGCCTTGGTGATACTCGGCGCTCTGGTGGTTGTAGGTGGGTTCGGTCGACGGCTGTTCGTGCTCCGTCGCGGCATCAAGCGTTGGGGTTTCCAGTTGGGTGTTCAGAGGTTTGCTCTCGGTTTGTTCAGAATGTTGGGCGTCTGCCATAGCTACCAGCTCCGGATTCGTGACGGCGCCATCTGCCGTCTCGGCGTGCTGGCAACAGGCCCCGCATGGGGCATATCGGACAGTCGCCGGCCAGGTGCGCCAAACGGGGGAAGTCAGGTCCTCTTCGAGGGACGGTACAAAGCGGTTCCGGAGAGACCGGCGCGCCTTGCTCCGCTTCGGCTTCCTGACGGTGGCGAACCCAGGGCACTCGCTGCTGCTGCCTATCTTTACCGGAGGCGATTCCGCTGGGCCCGCTGGGTATCCGCGAGAAACGCAACGGACGCGCTGCAGGTCTCCAGTGATGGAGTGGCCTAGGCTTCGGAATGGGCAGGGATCGCAGTGGAAGCCGCATCTGCGAATCCAGCAGACAAGGCTTCAATTACGAGTGTAGCAACCGGCCATAGGCCAGTCAAACAAAGGATTCACGCGGGCAGAAGTTGTGAAAAAGCCGTGAAGACGCGAGTTTCTTCGCCAACCGGCGGCAGCGCGGAACTGGCCCTTATACTCGCCGCTGGAGCATTTTCGCTTCCAATGCATATCGAATCACCAAGCTCCATATGGCCTTTCCCTTCACCAACGGCCATGCAGACTCGCTGGTTCATCTGAATTATCTGTGAATGACGGACTGGAATTACAGAAAAGGCTCCTTACAGAAAAAGACTTATGGATCATTTGTGGACACCATGGCGGTACGCGTATGTCACCCAGCCCAAGGATCAGAATCCTGACGCGCGAGAGGCGCGCGCCGGGGTGCCGGCTCAGCTTGCAGCGTGGCCGGGGGACCATCATTGCGTCTTTTGCAACCTGATTGCCGCGGCGGATTACGCCATCGAGCACGGCATGGCCGCCGAAGAGGCCGATCGCGCGGCGAATATTGTGCTTCGCGGGACGACCTGCTACATCTGCCTGAATGCGTATCCGTACTCCTCCGGCCACGTGATGATCGTGCCCTACGTGCATGAGGGATCGCTGGCCGTGCTGGCGGCGGAGACGGCACAGGAGATGATGGCGTTGTCGCAGCGCAGCATACGGGCGCAGCAACATGTCTACTCGCCCGACGGCTTCAACATGGGACTGAACGTGGGCACGGCGGCTGGCGCCGGGGTCGCGGGGCATCTGCACATGCACGTCCTGCCGCGCTGGCTGGGCGATACGAACTTCATGACCGTGACCAGCGATACCCGCGTGCTGCCGGAGATGCTGGAGTACACCTGGCAGCGCCTGCGCGAAGCCTTCGCGGGCATCTAATTCTCCTGACGCAGGAGATCAGGAGGATGGCTATGAGCAACAAGACTGAAGTGAAGCCCGAGGAGCCGACGACGACCCCCGGCGCCGCGACCTCTGTGGAGCACATCGCGCCTGAGGACCACTACGCCTCCGGCGGCCAGCATAAGGACCAGAAGAAGGCTTTGAAGAAGAGTGTGGATGAAGGTCAGGCAAAGCCGCCTGCGGGTCAGAACCCCGGGCAGCACAGCACCGGCAGCTTTACCGGAACCACCGGCGGACCGCAGAAGAAGCCCTGACGGCGCTTGCCGTGTTACCGGGTTTTTTTCATAGAGCCGGCGTGTGACGTTGCCTTCTGGGCGTTCGCAACGTAAAGCCGGAGGACGCGCGCATCCGGAATCGTGAGTGTGCGGCCCTTTGCGGCAATCAATCCATCGTGTTTCAGTCGCGCGAAGGCGCGCGCAACTACATCTCTTACCGATCCAATCCGATTTGCGATCTGGTGGTTCGACAGGACCAATGAAAAGGTCATCCGCTGTCCCGATGCCGTGCCGGTGCGTTGCGCCTCTGCGAGCAGGAAGAGCGCAAGCCGTTGTCCGACTTCGTGAAAGGACAACGATTCGACGAGCTGCGCATGCCGTCTCACGCGTTGCGCCATCAGCCGTAGAGCCCTCATGGCAAGCGGCGGGTACTTCGCGCAGAACTCGTGCATGTCGCTCTTTCCGATGAAGAGCGCTTCGACATCTGTCTCGCAGGCCGCCGACGCCGGATAGGGACCATCATCGAAGACCGCCACTTCAGCGATGACCGCGCCATCGGTGTCTATATGCATCACCTGTTCTCTGCCGGCTTCACTGTGTTGGAAGACGCGCACCTTGCCGGACACGACAACGAAAACGCCCTTCGCCGGTTCTCCTGATAGAAAGAGCATCTCTCCGCGATGGAGATGAAGCTCCGTCGTTCGCTGATCGATGTCCGCGAGCGCTTCTTCCGGCAGGCATCCGAACAATGCCGTACGTTGCAGAGTTGCGATTCGCTTCAGTGTCATTTCATTCCTGAGAGGAACTATGACTCAAGTCATAGCATACGCGGCTGCTGCAGCGTAGCGTTTGCTCAGAAGTGCAGGGCTCAAATGCGCCGGAAAGAACTGTGTGGAATGGAAAAACATAACGTAAGAGAACTTATCGAGTACAGCGACGCGAAGCCCCTTCCCAAAGTGCTGGTGAATCGACCGGGATATCGAATGTTGCTGATGAGTATGCGTTCCGGGCAGAAGATTCCAGAGCATGCAACGAAGGAGATGGTGACGGTCTATGCTGTCTCCGGTTACATCACCTTTTATGCCGGGACTCAAGGCTGCGATCTGCGCGCGGGCGAAGTGATCTGCGTGGATGCGGATCTACCGCATCGGCTCGAAGCGCATGAAGACTCGGCCCTGCTGGTGATTGCGGCCGGCACAGGCGCGCACCTGCCGGCAAAGTCCTCAACCACCGGCAAACTGCTGGATCTGCGAGCGATTCCGCGGCCCGAACGCCACACGCTGGTGTTCGCGACGTTCGACAGTCTTGCTGCCGGAGAAGATTTCCTGTTGATCAACGATCACGATCCTGTGCCGTTGCGGCGTCAGATGGAAGCCATGCGTCCGGGACAGATGACCTGGGAATACCTCGAGCGGGCTCCAAATGATTTTCGTATTCGCTTGCGGCGCATCGCGTCTGCGGATGGCGGAAAGAGTTCAGAGAAGACCACGCCGGAAGCACTGTTACAGGAGATTCGTGGGGCCTGACGGCCGCCGCAATGCGCCAAGAGGATAAGAGTCCCCAATGGTCACAGCACCGCAACTAACCACGGCACGGCGCGCAAACTACCTGAACACCGACCATAGTCTCAAGTCATGGCTGCTGACTCAGGATCACAAGCGCATCGCCATTCTCTATCTGCTCAGTACGCTCTTCTTTTTCATTATTGGCGGCTGTGCCGCGGCGCTGATTCGACTTGAGCTGCTGACGCCGGTTGGGGACCTGGTGTCGGCAGACACTTATAACAAGCTCTTCTCCATCCACGGGATCATCATGGTTTTCTTCTTCCTGGTGCCCATCGCTCCTGCCGTCTTCGGAAATTTTCTCATCCCGCTCATGATCGGGGCGCGCGATGTCGCCTTTCCCAAGATCAACCTGCTGAGCTGGTACCTGTTTATTGCCGGCGGCAGCGTCGAGCTCTACATGATCATCTTCGGCGGCGTCGACACGGGATGGACGTTCACCACGCCGCTGAGCACGCACTACATCAATACCCAGGTGATTGCCGCGGCGATGGGAATATTTATCGCCGGATTTTCTTCGATCCTGACCGGCCTGAACTTCATTGTCACCATTCATCGGATGCGAGCGCCGGGCATGACTTGGTTCCGGCTGCCGTTGTTCATCTGGTCTTATTACGCGACGGCGATCATCTTTGTTCTGGCGACTCCGGTGATCGCCATGTCCATGGTCCTCATCGTGCTGGAGCGCGTGTTTTCTATCGGCGTTTTCGATCCCCGGCTGGGCGGCGATCCGCTTCTCTTCCAACATCTCTTCTGGTTCTACTCGCATCCGGCGGTGTACGTGATGATTCTGCCCGGCATGGGGATTATGTCCGAAGTCGTCTCCTGCTTCTGCAAGAAGCGCGTCTTTGGATACACGGCGGTGGCCTTTTCTTCGGTCGGCATCGCCGTTTTCAGCTTTCTTGTCTGGGCTCACCACATGTTCATCATGGGGATATCCAATTATTCAGCGTTGGTGTTTTCTTTCATGAGCATGATGGTGGCTGTGCCGTCCGCGATCAAAATCTTCAACTGGTCCGCGACCATGTACAAAGGCTCCATCTCCTTCGATACGCCCATGCTCTATGCCCTGGGGTTTATCGGTCTGTTCACCATGGGCGGACTGACAGGAGTGTTTCTCGCTTCGCTCGGCATGGATATTCATCTGACCGAGACCTATTTTATCGTCGCCCACTTTCACTACGTCATGGTCGGCGGCATGGTGAGCGCGGTGATGGCGGGCCTGCATTTCTACTGGCCTAAGATGACGGGAAGAATGTATCCGGAATCTTTGGGGAGACTGGCGGCGGTGATCCTTTTTATTGGATTCAACCTGACTTTCTTTCCTCAATTCATCCTGGGATATCTCGGCATGCCGCGGCGTTATCACGCCTATCCACCGGAATTTCAGGTACTGAATGTTTTTTCGACTGCGGGTGCGTCCATCCTGGCTATCGGCTACCTGCTGCCCGTGATCTATTTCGTCTGGTCACTGAAATATGGAAAAATCGCCGGCGCGAATCCATGGCAAGCTGCTGGTTTGGAGTGGAGCATCCAGTCGCCTCCGCTAACCGAGAATTTCACGGAAACTCCAATCGTTGACTTTGAAGCGTATGACTACCATCGCATCGCTCCTGGCGTCGAGGTTGCCGGCTAACGGGACCGCGAGATCAGCCATCCTGACCGTCCGATGGAAAGCGGGGTTGCCAGTTCACGGTTCTGCCGTGCAAGCTGATGGTCATGCCGGAGCTGCCGGACATCGCCGCTTATATCAGCGCGCTCAAGCCGCGCGTCCTGGGACAGAAGTTGGAGCAGGTGCGCGTTGCGAGCGCGTTCCTGCTGCGCACAGTGCAGCCGCCGCTCACCAGTGCGGAGGGCCGTACGGTGAGCGAATTGCGGCGCATCGGCAAGCGCATCGCGATCGGGATGGAAGGCGACCTGTGGCTGGTGCTCCACCTGATGATTGCCGGCCGTCTGCACTGGCGGCCTCCAGGTGCGAAGCTGGCGGGGCGAAATAGCCTGGCGGCCTTCGACTTCGCGAATGGATCGCTGGTGCTTACCGAGGCCGGGACCAAGCGGCGGGCATCACTCCATGTGTTGAGCGGCGAAGCGGGACTGCGCTCCATCGACCCTGGCGGCATCGAGATATTTGACTGCGATCTGGAAGCATTTCGTGACGCATTGATGGCGGAAAACCGCACGCTGAAGCGCGCGCTTGACAGATCCGCGCATCGTGAGCGGCATCGGCAATGCATATTCCGACGAGATACTTCACGCGGCGCGGCTATCGCCGATCAAGTTGACGCACAAGCTCGATCCGGCAGAGTGGGAGCGCCTGTTCACGGCAACGCGCGAGACGCTGCAGCTCTGGATCGATCGGCTGAAGGCAGAAGCGGAAGGCAGCTTTCCGGAGAAGGTGACGGCGTTCCGCAAGGACATGGCGGTGCATGGACGCTATGGGCAGCCGTGTCCGCGATGCGGCGAGACGATTCAACGCATCCGCTACGCGGACAACGAGACAAACTACTGTGCGCGGTGCCAGACAGAAGGGCGTGTGCTGGCGGACCGCAGCTTGTCGCGTCTGCTGGGAAAGGATTGGCCACGCACGCTGGATGAGCTCGAGAGCATGACTACCCGCGCCCGCGAGGATGGCACACGGTTAGCGTCATCGACTACGCGAAGCAGGAAACCGTGAGTTCCTAAAGGCCGTGATAGTGGTAGTGAAGACCCTCTTCCACGGCGACGAGCACGAGCGTGGCGACGGAGAGAACGAACTGCAAGCGTTCCGCTCGTAGTTTGCGCGCGCTCGGCGGGTGCTGGCGCCACTGCGATGCCCCGCGACGGCGCAGCCGGCGAACCTGGGCAAGGATCGCGAGATTCAGCAGGGAGCCGGCCAGGGCGAGGCCCACCATGGGGATGCGAAGAGCGTCCGCGTGGAAGCGGTCCACCATGGCGCCTGCGCCGGCACTGAGCACGAGCGAGCCGAGTCCGACGGCGAAGCGCAAACCGTTTGCCGCGGCAAAGAATGTGCAGACGCTTTGCAGCAGAGCAAAGAGGAAGCTGGACCAGGCGACTACACCCGTAACGCCTGCCGCATCTTCCTTTACGTCGATCGTTTCAGCGGGGCGAGGCCGAACTGGAGTCGTCGTCATGAGAAAACTCGGGGAGAGAGATTGCGTTCCCACAGGAATTCTACATATCGACGAGGGGTGAATTGTCACGCTCAAGGGAAGAGGCTACTTGCAGTAAGGGCCGCAAGGAGGCTTCGCCTGCGCATGCGGCAGAATGCGCAATGTGAGGATGGCATGCGGCTTTACCGTAAATTCCACGGAGTGCTGATCCGCGCCGATAGCAAGTTCTGACTGATCGCGTTCCAGAGCATTGTCCGCCCATGCATGTTCGACGGTGGCGAATGGGAGCCGCAGATGCGCGGTGCGGGCTGAGCCTCCAAGGTCAAGGATGCGGACAATCGTGCCGCGCCCATCTTCCGCCGGCTTCCATGCTTCGAGCACGAGTGCGGGATCGTCGAGCCCGAGGAAGCTGCCGGACTTTCCATCGAGTGGGCGCTTCCACTCCACTGCCTTATCTGATGCAGTCACCTCGGAGACTTCGAGCGGCGTCGATTCTTCCCAACCGAGGCGGCTCAGGGCTACCGGGTCGATCGATGGCGCGCTGGTCAGGATGTAGCGAAAGTGGAAGTGGCCGCCCTGCGCAGCACGGTAGTTCGTGTGCCAGTAATTGTTCATCGCGTAAGAAAAGATCGAGCCCTTGCGTGTGCCGAACTCCCTTGGCCAGGTGACGCGAGTGATGTCGCCGAAAGTCATCAGCGGTGCATCGATCGGCAGCACGGCCGCTGCCGCGCCGTCCTGCTGAACGGCTGCCCAGTGCTGCACTGAAAACCAGTCGTGGCCCGCGCCCGGATACATATCGTGGGCGGGATCGACCACGCCGTTCTGAATCTCATACTTGAATTGCGGATGCATCATGGCGAACGGGAAGGCGAAGTAGACAGCCTCATCGTCCAGGGTTGCCTTCTTGTCCACTTCAGCGTCGATGAGGATGGTCTTTCCGTGCGCTGGAAGCGTGATCGCGGTGTGGATGGAGGGCGTGTTCACATCCGTGCTTTCGAGATGCGCGGTGATTCCGTCGGCGTTCTTCTCGATAGAGAGCAGGCGGCCGTTCTGCGCGGGATGCACCACGTAATTGTCCGGATGACCGGCATGATGCTCGGTGGTGACGTATATATACTGGCCGAGGCGATACGGACTGGTTGCGTCGACCAGATCGCGACGAATCGACTTATCGTAGAGGCTTCGGATTGCTCCGGAGGCGGAATCGAGCTCTACGCGATACGCATCATTTTCGAGGACGGGTGTCTTCGATGGCGCTGGCGGAGTGGCCGCAGCGTTCCGCAGCAGATAGGTTTTGTACCCAATCGGCGGCACATCTTCCGCGCGAAAGGTAGCCCGCCAGGTGTGCTCGCCGCGATCCGTCACCAGTATGGGAAGCGCCTGTCCGGTGGTGGCATCGACGATCTCCTGCCCCTTGCGAATGTCGGCGGAGACCGACCCGCTGCGCCCCCAGTTCAGGGCATTAAAAACGACGAGACTATGAGCGGGCGTGTCGATGGAGTCCGCGAGGTCGGCCATGCTGTTGCGCAGGATCCAGTCCGCAAGGCCACTCGCTTCGGTAGCGTATGAGTCTTTCACGCGGAGTTGCACGGTGGCCTGGTCGTTCTCCGAGTCGGTGTAGCTGTCTGCAGAGAGCCATGTGTGCTCATCCATGAGCAGCATCTTCTTCCACATCTCGTCGAGGCGGCCCTTATCGATGGCGATGCGGGGATTCACCAGGGTGGCGATCGTCGCCAGCTTTTCTGCCGAGGGGGCGCGTGCCTCGGTCGCACGCTCGACCGCGCCATAATAGGCATCCGCGGCGATGCCGTCCTCCCAATAGGGGCCGCCATCTCCGCGTATGACGGGGAGGTCGTTTTTGAAATCAGCCGCGATGGAAGAAAGGGCCTGATGGAAGCCGGAGTATTCCAGATGCGGATACGCATAGCGGCTGTTCCACTCGCCGGCGAAGGTGGCCTGTTCGGGATAGAGATCGGAGTTCTCGACCTGCGTCCCGTACATGATCGCCGAGTTCGATTTGTAGTTGCTGCCTCCATAGTTCTGAAAAAACAGCGGCAGCGTCTCTTCCGCAGCGCGCATCCGCGGAGGCAGGCCAAACGTGGTCCACATCTGGTGGTAGTGATGCGAGTACCACATCAACACCCGCCCGCCGTCCGGGCCTTCCCACCAGTAGGGTGAATTGTGGTCGAGATGTCCCTGCAGCAGCGGTGCCCCGCGTCCATTGTTACTGCCCGCGAGCAGCTCTGGAATTCCGGCGGCCGCCAGCACGGAAGCGTAGGACCAGGAGAAAGACGGAACGTCGGTGATGTTGGCGTAGTTCAGCGGAAGTCCATGCTGCTGATCAAAGGCGGCGCTGGGGTAAAGCGAGCGGATCAGCACTTCGCTCGAAGCGAAGCCGGTAAGCAAATTGCAGTATTCGGCTGGAACGAAGAGCTGACCAGCCTTCAGCGCTGCGATGGCGCGCTCCTGGTCGCGCGGGCTGCGCGTGCTCATGAACTGTTCCAGAGGCCACATGCCGTCGAGGCTGAAGCGGAAGTCGGGATGCGCGGCGAACATGTCGAGGGACTCGTCGATGGCGCGGCTGTGCAGCGCCGCCACCTTGGCCTGGTAGTCCGTGTAGCCGATATCCAGGTGGATATGGGGCACGATGTAGAGCGTCCAGCGCTTTGCCGGGTGCAATTGCTGCGTACTTCGTTCGGTTTTGCCCGCGGCCGTCAGTTCGATCGTGGCCTGCGCCGGCTGCTCGACGTCTGGAACGTAGATGCGCTGCTTCTGTTCGCCCCACGCGTTGCCCGGGTCCAGCTTGAGGGTGGTCTGTTTACCGTTCACCGTTACATTCGCTGACTCCGCCGGGCTTCCGTAGGAGCGGATGACGATGTCGAGAGCCTCCTCTAGCGTGCCGTCCGTGGTTCGAAAGAAAATTGTCGGTTCGATGCGCACCTGAGGCACCGCAGCGGGTGCCCGTTCGGCCGCCTCCATCGAGATCGCGTCGTAGTGGAAGCCCACTTCGGGAGCCTGCGGATCGTTGGTCTCCGGCACCGCAGCGAAGCTGATCTCGTTGTCGCCCGGATGCAGATAGCGTCCGGGAATGTCGATAGACAGCTCGGCACGTGAAAACGAGGGGAAGAAGACGGCCTCGTCGTTCTCGGTTTCCACCAGCTTGGGATGGAGGAAGAAGCTACCAGAATGACCATTGACGGCGATGCGCAGCACCGGAACGCCAGGATGCTCAATGAGCAAGGCGATATGGAGCTGATAGCCGGGGGCCGGGGCGCCGGCAATCTGGAAAGCGATGGTGCGAGGTTCGGCGGCGACCGCGGCTGCTTCTCCCTGAACCGACGGTAGCTCCGGCTGGAACGCATACCAGTTGTGCACCGCGGCGGGATCGTTCGCAGAGACGCGGACAGCATGATCGGGCAGATCGGAGTGGAACTCCTGGGAGGAGCTGTCGAACTGCCCCAGGTGAAAGACCTCGGAGGCCTTCTCTGCGGCCTGTGCCCCTGATGCGGAAAGAGACGGCGCGGAAAGAAGCAGCAGGCTAAACAGTGGAAGACGATACGTCCGTAGCCGAGAGAGGAGAGATTCTTTCGCGAGTGCCATCCCTCGGAGAGGATACTCCGCAACGCGGAATCAGAGCGTCGGTTTGGATTCGACGAACGCTCGCACGACGACAGAGAACATACCGGGGTGCGCATTGGGAGCATAATTCACGGCCAGCCGCGGCCTCTGCGCTGCGCAGTGCTGCAGGTCGCTGGGCGCCCATGCTCCTGACTTCTGAATCTGCCATTCGACGTCAAAGTGCTGCGGATCGTGGACCGTATAAAGGAATCGGTTCTTCGGAGCCTCTGACGAATACCTAAGCACGTCCGTACTGGTCACGGTCAGGGTAAGGCCGTCCCAGCCGGGGCTGTCGAAGATCCCATAGCCCGTGGAGTTCATATCAATGAAGACAAGCTTGTCATGGCTCGGGCTCGTCCCCAGCTCGTAGCGGCCCACGTAGCCTTTCGGCTCAATGTCAGTTTCGGTGAGATCGACCCACTTGCCGTCTGCACTGGATTCGCCGTGGTAGACAGAGCGATGTTCGCGGCCGCTTCCGGCAAAGCTGCCGGAGCATTGCCAGTACCCTGCAAAGCTGAAACCGGCAGGCGGATCGAGAGAGACCGGCTGGCGAAGTCCGTGCCCCAGAGGAACCGTCAGGGTCATCGCCAGGAGACCGAACGAGGCTCGCAATGACTGTCGCATGCGCAACAAAATAAAGTGTCTTGGGACGGAGTTACAGCGGGTTTCGACCAGCCGCTCCCGGTTTGCGACGAACCGTGCATTTCGTGCGCCAGAACGGTGCGGAAAATCACCGGGACGGCCCATAGAATGTGCATTGTGGCGGAATTCACCACCAGCCCGCGCTTTCGCTCCTTCTGGCCGTACCAGATAGGTGGTTGGCTGCTCTATGGAGCCGCGGTGGCCGCGTCGACCTACCCACTGCGCAACATGCGTGATGACGTGGCGTATCACTCCGCCTTTCTGCTCGCCGGATTTTTGTGCAGCTTTCTGATGTACGGCGTATGCCATGCGTTGTGGAAAGCGCGGGCCCCTTTGATTCGAGCATTGCTCATCTGCACGGCCGTGGCGTATTTGCTGGGCATGGTGGTTTCCGGCGCTTCGGTATGGGCGGAGATCCATTTGGGCGGCGCGAGGGAAAGATTTCACTGGACCTACATTTTTGCCTCCGCGCTCGGCAGTTGTTTCGTTCTCGCGGCATGGGCTTTTCTCTACTTCGGTATAAAGCACTACCACGCCCTGGAAGAGGAGAGAGGCCGGCTCCAGGCGCTGGAGGTGATGGCGCGTGAGGCGCAGATGCGCGCGCTTCGCTATCAGCTTCAACCACACTTCCTGTTCAACACGCTGAATGCGATTTCCACGCTGGTACTGGACAATCAACCGCGCATCGCCACCCAGATGATCGCGCGCCTGGCGGATCTGCTGCGCCGGACGCTCGAGGCTCCGGATGTGCACCAGGTCTCCCTGCAGGAAGAGATCGCGGTCACGAAGGAATACCTGGCGCTCGAAAAGGTACGCTTCGGTCCGCGCCTGACGGTCACCTTCGAAATCGATCCGGGGACCCATGACGCGCTGGTGCCGCGTTTTCTGCTGCAGCCCCTGGTGGAGAACGCGATCCGGCACGGGATTGCCAAGCGCCCGCAGGGCGGCACTCTGGTCCTTCGTTCGGAGAGCGCGGGAGGCCGGTTGCAGGTGAGGATCGAGAATGATGGAGTAGATGACGACGAGCCTGTCCTGCGACGCAACACGGCAACGCCACACCGCGGCGTCGGGTTGACCAACACGCGCGCACGTCTGGAACAGATGTACGGGCATGAGGCGACGCTGGAAACCCATGCCACCGCGAACGGCACCTACGAGGTCCGGCTCTCCATGCCGTTCAGCACCGTGGAGGCCCTGGCCGACTTACAGATGCTGGAGGTGCAATGAACGTCAGAGTCTTGATCGTGGACGACGAACCATTGGCACGGCGCGGGGTCAGTCTTCGCCTTGCGGAGCACCCCGACATGACAGTCGTAGGCGAGTGCGCCAATGGCGAAGACGCGATCCGATCTGTCCTTACGCTCAAGCCGGACCTGGTATTTCTCGATATCCAGATGCCCGGGATGTGCGGCATTGAGGTGCTGCGGTTGCTGCCCCAGGGATCCATTCCCTGCATCATCTTTCTAACCGCCTATGACGAGTACGCTCTGGCTGCCTTTGAGGTGCAGGCGCTCGATTATCTCTTGAAGCCGATCGACAACGTGCGATTCCTGATCGCCCTGGAGCGGGCGCGGCGCACCCTGGCATTGCAACAGCAGGATGTACTGCATAGCCGTTTCCAGAAGCTGCTGGAGCTGCACTCCGAGCGGAATGACGGAGGGCCGGCAAAGCGTTTTGCCATCCGAAACGGAAACCAGGTGGCGTTTGTGCAGTCGTCGGAGATCGACTGGATTGAGGCGGTGGGCGACTATGCGGGGCTGCACGTCGGCAAGAAGATGCACCTGCTGCGGGAGCCGCTGCACCTGCTGGAGCTCCGGCTGGACCGCGCCGAATTCCTGCGCATCCATCGCTCCACCATTGTGAAGCTGGACCGGATCACCCGGATTGAGCCGCTGGCGAACCGCGATTGCCGGCTGACGCTCCAGGACGGCACGCATCTGCGTGTGAGCCGCACCTACTCGAAACCGCTCCACGACCTGTTGCGCAATCGCGAGAGCACCTCGATTTCCCTTTAGTCAATCGATTGTGCGAGTACAAAAAATGCACAACGGCACTTCTATGTAGTTATGATGGTGGGCACAAAAACGATTGTGAATGGTAGCCCATCAATGAGCAAGTCGAGCAGGTCCCTTTCGCTGTGTCTGGCTGCAGCCCTGGCATTCGCTGGCAGTACGCCGTTGAGCGCGCAGCATCGTCATCACAATGAGGCCGAAGCTCACCAGCAGAGCCAACCATGGATGCAGCCCGGTCTGTCTCCGGACGAGCGTGCCGCTATGGTGCTGAAGCAGCTCACGCTGGAAGAGAAGATCGACCTGCTGCACGGCAACGGGATGCCGGGCTGGGGCGGCAAGCCGCAGCCCAAAGCCTACCTGGGCAACGGCGGCGCCGGTTTCACGCTCGGTGTGCCGCGGCTGGGCATTCCCATGATTCAAATGAGCGATGCTGCGTATGGCGTACGCAGCAGCGCGGAGAATGGCCGCTACTCCACGGCGCTGCCTTCGAACCTGGGATCGGCCGCAAGCTGGGATCCGCAGGCGGCGTGCGACTATGGGGCGCTGATCGGCAGCGAACTCCGCGCGCAGGGCTACAACATGACGCTGGGCGGCGGTACAAACCTGACGCGTGAGCCGCGCAACGGCCGCACCTTTGAATACATGGGAGAGGACCCGGTGCTGGCCGGCACGCTGGTGGGCAACCGCATCAAGTGCGAGCAGGCACAGCACGTGATCGGCGACATCAAGCACTATGCGATGAACGATCAGGAAAGCGGCCGCAACGAGGTGGATTCGATCATCGGCAAGCGCGCGATGCGCGAGAGCGATCTGCTGGCCTTCGAGATCGGGTTGAAGGTCGGCGACCCGCAAGCCGTGATGTGCAGCTACAACGCGGTGAACGGCGACTACGCCTGCGAGAACAAGTATCTGCTGACGGATGTGCTGAAGAAGGATTGGAACTTCAAAGGCTTCGTGCTCTCCGACTGGGGCGGCACGCACAGCACGGTGAAAGCCTCCGCCGCGGGACTCGACAACGAGGAGCCGGAAGACCTGTTTTACGGCGCGACGCTGAAAGAAGCCGCGCAGAGCGGCAAAGTGCCGATGTCGCGAGATCGACGATCATGCGCACCGCGTGCTGCGTGCCGAATTCGCAGCGGGCCTGGTGGATCATCCAACCCAGAAGAGCGTTGTGGATGTGCTGGGTGGCCTCAAAACGGCGCAGCGCATCGAGGAGAACAGCATCGTGCTGCTGAAGAATGAACACAACATTCTGCCGCTCGATCCGGCGAAGGTCCATTCGATTGCGATCCTGGGCCTGAATGCGGATACCGGCATGATCTCCGGCGGCGGCTCCGCGCAGGTGGACCCTCCGGGCCGTCCGTCGGCCCCCTGGCAGAGCCACGTGTGGTTTCCCACATCGCCGCTGAAGGCCATCGCCGCGAAGGCGCCCGGCGTGACGGTGCGCTACGGCGGCAGCGAGCCTGCGGCAGCCGCGGAGGCAGCGAAAGGCGCGGATGTCGCGATCGTCTTCGCGTACCAGTGGGAGAGCGAAGGCATGGACCTGCCGGATCTTTCGCTGCCGGACAATCAGGATGCGCTGATCGAGCAGGTGGCCGCGGCGAATCCGCATACCATCGTCGTGCTGGAGACGGGAACCGCCGTGACCATGCCATGGCTGGATAAAGTCGACGGCGTGGTGGAGGCGTGGTTTGCGGGCAGCAGCGGCGCCAAGGCAGTGGCGAACATTTTGTTTGGCGAAGTAAACCCGAGCGCGAAGCTGCCGATGACCTTTCCCCGCAGCGAGGCAGACCTGCCGCATCCGCACCTGGTGATGCCGCCTCCGGGCTCCACGGGCAAAAACGCTGTGCAGAAGACGGGCGAAGCCAAACCGACCTTCGCCGTGCACTACGACGAGGGAGTGAAAGTCGGCTACAAGTGGTACGACGCGGAGCACAAGCCGGTGCTCTTTCCCTTCGGCTACGGTCTCTCTTATACAAGCTATCGCTATTCCGGCATGAAGCTCGCCGATCAAGGGAAAAGCGTCACTTTTACGGTGACGAATACCGGAGAACGTGCCGGCACAGAGATCGCTGAGGTCTACGCAGCGCTGCCGGCAGCGGCGGACGAGCCGCCGAAGCGGCTGGTGGGCTGGGCGCGGGTTGCGCTGAAGCCGGGTGAGAGTCGCGAGGTCACGGTAGCCGTCGATCCGAAGTATCTCTCCATATACGACGAGCAGCAGGGCTGGAAGCTCGTTCCGGGGCAGTACACTTTCCTTGTCGGCGGATCGTCGCAGGATCTTCCGCTGAAACAGGAGACGACGCTCAACTAGGCATGTCTCCTCACGACAGGAGAGGTCTTCCAGCACAGCGTGCGCATCGCCCTTTTCATCACCTGCTACAACGACACACTGTTTCCGCGCACCGGGCAGTCGGTGGTGCGCGTGCTGGAGCGGCTGGGCCACACAGTCGAGTTCCCGCTGGAGCAGACATGCTGCGGGCAGATGCACTTCAACACCGGCTACCGTCGCGAGGCGTATCCAATGGCCAAGCGCTTCGTCGAAATCTTTTCGGACGCAGAAGCCGTGTGCATTCCGTCCTCCTCCTGCGTTGCAATGATTCGCGAGTACTACCCGGCGCTGGCGCACGAGAACAATGATGCCGAGATGGCGGCGGGCGTCGAACGCCTGCTGCCGCGCGTCTTCGAGTTCAGCGAGCTGCTTGTGGACCGGCTCGGCGTGACAGATGTCGGCGCGTACTTTCCCCATCGCGTTACCTATCACGCAAGCTGCCACGGCTTGCGCAGCCTGCACCTTGGCGACAAGCCGCTGCAGTTGCTGCGGGCTGTGCGCGGGCTGGAGTTGGTGCCGCTGGAGAACGTGGAGCAGTGCTGCGGCTTTGGTGGCACGTTCGCGGTAAAGAACGCCGATGTCTCCGCTGCCATGCTCACGGACAAAATCCGCTCGGTGCTGAACACGCGCGCCGAAGTCTGTACCGCGTGCGACAACTCCTGCCTGATGCATATGCAGGGCATGCTGCACCGGCAATTCGCCGGAGTACGCACGCTGCACATCGCAGAAGTGCTGGCAGGCATCGAGGACGCGTCCGCATGAAGCTGGTGCAGCTCAATCCAAAGACCGCTCCGCCGTTTCCGGAAGCTGCAAAGGCCGACCTTCGCAATACGCAGCTGCGCCGCAACGTGGCACGCGCGACGGATACGATCCAGCGCAAGCGCGGTGCTCTGGTGGCGGAGAAGGCAGACTGGGATGCGCTACGCGATGCAGGAGCGGCGATTCGGCATGAGGCCCTGGCGAATCTGGACCACTACCTGCTGCAGTTCGAAGAGCGTTTTGAGGCAGCGGGCGGAACGGTGCACTGGGCTGCCAATGCCGCGGAGGCGAACAGGATCGTCCTCGGCATCCTGCGGGAGAACGAAGCACGTGAGGTCATCAAGATCAAGTCGATGACGACGGCAGAGATCGGGCTGAACGAGTTTTTGGAGCAGCATGGCGTTGCCGCGTACGAAACCGATCTTGCTGAAATCATTCTGCAGCTTGGTCACGATCTGCCCTCCCACATTGTGGTGCCGGCGTTACACAAGAACCGGCAGCAGGTGCGCGAAATCTTCGCACGCACCATGGGGCTGCCCGACCTGAGTGACGATCCGGAGGCGCTGACCGCTGCGGCACGGCACTACCTGCGCGAGAAGTTCCTGCGGGTGAAGACTGCCATCTGCGGCGCGAACTTTCTCATCGCGGAAACGGGCGCCATCACCATCGTCGAATCCGAGGGCAACGGCCGCATGTGCCTCACGCTGCCTGACACCCTCATCGCCGTCGTCGGTATCGAGAAGGTGATCCCGCGCTTTGCGGATCTCGAAGTGTTGCTGCAAACGCTGCCGCGTTCGGCGACGGGCGAGCGCATGAACCCCTACAACTCCATCTGGTCGGGCGTGGTTCCAGCGGATGGGCCAAAGAGCATGCACGTCGTACTGCTCGACAACGGTCGCACCCGCGTTCTGCGCGATGCGATCGGGCGACAGACGCTGCAGTGCATCCGTTGCGGCGCATGCCAGAACGCGTGCCCGGTCTATCGGCAGAGCGGCGGGCATGCGTATGGCTCGGTCTACGCGGGACCGATCGGTGCAATCCTGACGCCCCAGCTCGAAGACATGCGGTATGCGCAGTCTCTGCCGTTTGCGTCTTCGCTGTGCGGTGCGTGTTACGAAGTGTGCCCGGTGAAGATCAATATCCCGGAGGTCCTGGTGCATCTGCGTTCGCGCGTCGTGGACCGTGGCCGCCGCAAGCTGGCTTCGCTCTTCGATCAGGAGCGCACCGGAATGATGATGATGGCTGCGATCTTTGCGAATCGCCGCCGGTACGAGGCCGCGCAGCGGTTGGCGCGCACCGCGCAGAGTACGGTGCATCATGGAGACGCGTGGTACCACTGGCTGCCCGGCATGGCAGGACGGTGGACAGAGACGCGCGACCTGGCGCCGTTGCCGCAACAGACGTTTCGCGAATGGTGGCAACAGCGGGGGCAGCGGTGAGCGGCGCGGCGCAGTCCAGCCGTGAGCGCGTGCTGGAGCGAATACGCAAAGCCAATCTGAAAGCGGCCGCACCGCAGCAACCGGTTCCGCGCGACTACGATTGCAACAGCTCACAGACGGCGGACAAAACTCTCGCACTCTTTGAGGAACGATTACGCGACTACGACGCGCGCATCTTTGCCGTGCGTCGTGAGGAGATTGCGGCCAAGGCTGCGGAGATTCTGAACGCGGGCTCTCGGCGCCGCATCGCTGTGCCGGCCGGGCTGCCTGTCGTGTGGCAGGCCGCTGGGATCGAATGGATCACCGACGGAGCTGCCGATCATGAGCTCTCCTTCGACGCATTGAATGTCGTCGATGGCGTGATGACAGCGGCAACGGCCGGAGTGGCCATCTCGGGCAGCATCGTACTGCAGCACGGGCCCGCGGAAGGACGCCGCGTCCTTACGCTGCTGCCCGACTATCATCTCTGCGTCGTTGAAGCGAGCCAGGTCGTGGAGACGCTGCCCGAGGCCTTCACGCGCCTCGATCCAACGCGTCCAGTCACGTTTTTCTCCGGTCCATCGGCCACGGCGGATATCGAGATGACGCGTATCAAGGGCGTCCATGGTCCGCGCTTTCTGGATGTGCTGCTGATTCAGGACTGATCTTCTGAGCCTTCCGATTTTCACGATCTTCATATGGCGGTAGCACAATTGTGGGGTGGCATTTCGAAGGAGCCTCCCCCATGGCGAAGAAGACCGCTCAACCAAACACCCCGAAAGTGACGCAGAATAAGAAGATCACCACGCCACCGCGCGCCGGAAATGATCCAGTCTTTGCGCAGCCAACGCCGACTCCCGACCCAACCAGCTTCCGCGATCCGGTTACCGATCAGAAGCTGAAGGAGATCGGAACCGTCGAACCATTTCCCGCGCCACGCGGCGGAGCGGCCGAGCCGGTGCTGCAGTTTGCAGACACGCTGGGGTCGCAAGGGCCCGCGCGCATCACGGCGATTCAGAGGGCGGGGCAAATCGTCTTCCACGCCGTGGGCGACACCGGCAGCACCAAGGGGCCTTCGACGCAGTCACTGGTTGCGGACAAAATGGTGACCGACTTCACGGAGAACAATTCCGCCGACGTGCCGTCGTTCTTCTATCACCTCGGCGACGTGGTCTATAACTTTGGCGAAGCGGCGTACTACTACGATCAGTTCTACGAGCCGTATCGCAACTACCCCGCGCCTATCCTTAGCATTCCAGGCAATCATGATGGCGTGACCTATCCCAAAGAGGCAGTTCCTACGCTGGATGCCTACCTGCGTAACTTCTGTTCCGCGGCGCCGGTGCATACCGATGAGGCGGGCGGCCTGTCGCGCACAGCCATGATCCAGCCTGGCGTGTATTACACGCTGGAGGCGCCCTTTGTTCGCCTGCTTGGGCTTTACAGCAACACGTTGGAGGATCCAGGGGTGATCTCGACCGAAGGCGGCACGCGTACCACGCTGAACGATAACCAGCTCACCTACCTGCAGACCGCACTGGCCCGCTGCAAGAGCGAAAATTTTCCCGGCGCGGTGCTGGTGGCCGTGCATCATCCGCCATTTACGGGCGGCGTAAATCACGGCGGCAGCCCGCGGATGCTGCAAGACATGGACGACGCGGCAACCAAAGCGGGCTTCTGGCCTCATGCCGTCCTCTCCGCGCACTCGCACAACTATCAGCGCTACACGCGCACGGTCGCCGGGCTGACCATTCCTTACATCGTGGCCGGCATGGGTGGGCATGGCTTGACCGCGATGCGGACGACGGCCAGCGGCAACGCGATCCGAACCCCAATGACGATAGACGGCGGCCTCACCCTGGCAAGTTATGACGACACCCACTACGGCTACATGCGAGTGATCGTAAACGCGACGACCCTGCGCATGGAGTTCCATCCGGCCGAGGATGGCGGAACGACCAAGACGCCGGATGACGCCTTTACGCTCAATCTGAAGACCCGCGCCATCACCTAGTTGCAGCGCGTAACCGCCACATCATCTTTGTGATCGCGGAGCTTTCAGGCGCTGTGGTACGATCCGCCTGCAAAGCAGGGAATCTGCAAGGCCGGCAAGGAAGATGCTTGCAGGATCAGGATGGGCCACATGCGTGCAGAACTTCGTCCTTCCAGTCTCGGTGAGATTCTTGACCGAACGGCGCAGATGTACCGTAGCCATTTCCTGGTGTATTTCGGCATTGCTTCGATTGCCTACGCCGCCACGCTTGTCCTCAGCCTGATTGCCGATGTGGTGTTCTTTTCCCATGCGCATGCAAACCCGCGTGCCTACGCCAGGTTCACCATTGGCCTTGGGGGCGGTGTAGGGATTCTCACGCTCTTGCCAGTATCCGTCGGCATGGCTGCCGTGATGCACTCCGTCGCGCGAAACTATCTGGGCGCAGCCTGCACCATCCGCGAGGCGTACGTCAGCATCGGCCGTCGCTGGTACCGATATGTCCTCATCCTGGCGGCAATGTATTGCTATGCAGCATTGCCGGTTGCGGTTCTGATCGGGATTGTCGCTGTTGTGCCCGCACTTCTGCCTGCGGGTATGGCTAGGGTGGTTGTGATCGGCGTGGCGGTGATACTGGCTTTTGCAGGGTTCTTCGTGATGTTCTGGTGGATGCTGCGTTGGGCGCTCTCCATTCCTGCTTCGCTGATGGAAAACCTAAAGGTGCATCGTGCCTTGAAGCGCAGCAGCGCACTCACCAAGGGCGGAATCGGCCGCATTTTTGTCATGCTGCTGCTGGTTGGCGCGGTCATGACCGTGATCCAGTACGCGATCCAGACCCCGATGTTCATCCTCCTCTGGAAGAGCAAGGGCGTGCCCACGCTGACCACGCAAATCGTTGCCTCCTTCGGTGCCTTCTTCAGCGGATCGTTCGTGCTGCCCATCTACTCCATCGCGCTCACGCTGTTTTATTACGACCAGCGCATCCGCAAGGAGGGCTATGACGTGGAGTGGCTGATGGAACAGGCAGCAGTGATCCCCGGCGCCACACCTTTGGCAGGAGCTTCTTCCGATACCGTCGCGCCCGCATCGCTTACGCCCGGCTCGCTCACACCCGGCTCACTCACACCACAGACCGAGCCACCCGGACCGGCGATCTAAATGTGTCTGGCGGGGCGCGGCAGCATGACGCGGTCTTTGCTGCGATGGCCTGGGCGGCCATCGCATTGTGTCTTCTTGCGGGTATTGCGACTCTCGGATCTGCTCATGCAGCCTCCACCACACCGCAGCCACGAAGCCAGGCAGAATACCGCGATCATCTGAACTCGCTCGCAAGGCTCGTCGAGCAATGCCGGGAGCACATCGATGCATCCCACTGCAGTGCGGACGCGGTCGGTCCGGACGACATTGTAACTGCCACAGAGCAGGCAGGCCCGCGGCGCATGTCGTACGAGTGGCTGCGCGTGCCGCTGGAACTTGCCGGAAGCCGCAAGATCAGCCCTGAAGATGCGGCGCCTCTGTTGCAGGCGGCCGCGCAACGCATTCAGCTCGAGCAGTCGGACGCGCCGGGCTCTTCCGCAAAATCAACAGCCGCCAATCGTGCTGCGGAGCGCACTGCGCTGACCACGATTCTCGATCGTGCAGAGTTCCGCCATGTTGATCCCACTCTGACGCAGCGTGTGCTGGAAGCGGTGGCAATCTGGATCAATCGTCGACTCGCGGGGCTGGCAGAGTACAGCTCGCACCGCCGCTGGCTGGGCCTTCTGCTGGAGTGGGGCTTGGCGGCGCTGGCCTGCCTGGCGCTTGCGTACTGGTTTCTGCGGCAAGCGCGGCGTGCACGCGGACTGCAAGTGGAGAGCGCGTCACGTGCGGAAAACACATCCGCCATGCGCAACTGGGAGCGTCTTCGCCAGGAAGCTGAGCAGGCTGGTCAGCAGCAGCGTTGGCGGGATGCGGTGCGTGGCTACTACTGGGCCACGATCGCGCGCTTTGAATCGCGCGGTCAGTGGCCGGCAGACCAGGCGCGCACGCCGCGTGAATATCTTCGGCTCGTCCTGTCTGGGCATCCCAAGCACGATGATCTGCGCCTGCTGACGCGCCGTTTTGAAGCATGCTGGTATGGATCGGACACGGCGACGCAACTGGACTGCGATACGGCGCGTCAGCTCTTTGAACGGCTGGCCGCACGATGAATGCGCTGGCCTCGCTCGACCACCGCGACCGCAGGCTGCTGCTGATCACCGCCGATGCTCGTGCTGTGCACCACGGTCCTGCTGGTGCTGGTGCATCCGCAGGAGCAGTCGGACAGCTACATTCCGTCCACGTACTCCACTGCTCCACACGGGGCAAAGGCCGCGTATCTTCTGCTCGCGCGCATGGGATATCGCGTGGAGCGATCCGAGGGGCCGCTCGACGCGGTTGCCAATGCCGCGGACGCACACACTGTCCTCATATTGGCGCAGCCGACACGCGCACCCAGCCAACACGAAACCGCCGCGGTGCGGCGTGTGCTGGCGCGCGGTGGCCGTGTACTGGCTGCGGGATATCGTGCCGCTGCCGCTGTGCCGGATGAGAACCTCAACAATCAGTCTCCGCCGCAACTGGTTGGCGGCATCTGCGAGGCGGAGCCGGTGGGCTTCTCAACACTTGCCTCTGGCGGCAAGGTGGTCATGCGCGGAGTGCGCACCGTATGGAAGCTGGACCAGCCGTCGCAGCGCGCCGCCTTCGTATGCGCCGGCGAAGGCGTCGTTGTGACCTACCCCGTCGACAAAGGCACAGTAGTGTGGTGGGCCAGCGCCTCGCCGCTGGAGAATCAGGACATCGCAGCGCCAGGCAGCCTGGATCTTCTCCTCAACAGCCTGCAACTCCAGCAAGGGGATCGCGTCGTGTGGGATGAGTCGCTGCATGCGCAGCCAGCGGCTGCATGGAATCCTCTGCGCGATCGTGTCATCCTCGCTCTGATCGCACAACTCCTTGCGGTCGGACTGCTGCTGGTGCTGTCCCGCGGACGCCGCAGCGGCCCTCTGCGTCCGATGCCCGTGCCGGCTCGCAGCTCTCCTATGGAATTCGTCCGCTCGCTGGGCGGTCTGTATCGCTCCTCCGGTGCCAACGATGTGCCGGTCACCATCGCGTACGAACGCTTTCGCAGCCGGCTGGCACGGCACTATGGCATTGCCGCAGCACAGGCAGCGGATGCGGCTACACTGGCCGCGACGCTTACGCAGCGCTTTGGCTATCCTGTCGCTTTCCTTACAGCCCGATCTGGAAGCCTGCGAAAATGCCGGCCGGCTCACAAATTTGAAACCGCGGCAGGCGTTAGCGCTGGTCAATGCGCTCGCTGGATACAACGAGCAGATAGCACGACAAGCAGATTCGAGCACAAAAACAGTTCCATCTCTCGCGAAAGATCGAGGAACCATTGGACCCCAGCACGAACACACCGATTCCCCAAGAAATCCCACACAGCGCCGCACCGCCTGAGCCGCATGCAGCAACTGCGCCGCCGAACATTGCCGCCACCGTGCAGTTGCTGAAACATGGCCGCGCGGAGATCGGCAAGGTTATCGCCGGGCAGACCGAGCTGATCGACCAGGCGCTCATCACCGTACTCAGCCACGGCCACGCGCTGGTGGAGGGCGTGCCCGGCATTGCAAAAACCCTGCTGGTCAAGACTACTGGCGCGCGTGCTCGGCCTGCGAGTTCAGCCGCGTTCAGGCAACACCGGACCTGATGCCGGCCGATATCCTCGGCACCAGCATCCTGCAGGCCGCGGGCGCGCAGATGATCTTCCGCCCCCGGGCCCGGTGTTCACCGATTTCCTGCTGGTGGACGAGATCAACCGCATGCCGCCGCGCACACAGTCTGCGCTGCTGGAATGCATGGAAGAGCGCCAGGTGACCTCGGACACCGAGCGCCGCCCATTGCCGGACGTCTTCACCGTCTTCGCGACTCAGAACCCCATCGATTTCGAGGGAACCTACCCGCTGCCGGAGGCGCAGCTCGATCGTTTTCTAATGAAGATCCGCGTCGGCTACCCAACTGCTGAGCAGGAACGTTTGATCCTCGAGCGGCACCACGCCGGCTTCGATCCCGCCGGCCACACCGAGCTCACACCAGCGCCTGCAGGTCTGTTAGCCGCTGCGCAGGCGGAGCAGCGACCTCGGGCGCTCGGCGAGTGGCGACCTCGGCGGCGTCGGCGAGGCCCAGCGCGTCCGGGGCACCGGGCGGGGGAGCGTCGTCCTGCTCGCCCCCGGCTCGGGCCTCGGCTGCGCCTACATCGACGGCAACGGGCTCCCCCTCACCGGCGACTTCTTCGCCGGCATGGAGGCGGGCCACATGCCCGCCCCGATCCACGAGCTGGGCGTCCGGCCCTACCCCTGCGGCTGCGGCCGGACCTGGGGCTGCGTCGAGGTCTACACGACCCTCTCCGGCCTCCCCCACCTGCTCGAAGACACGCTGCCGAAGTACCCCGACCACCCCCTGGCCAAGTCCGACCTCCCGGTCAAGTCGCGCGCCTTCGCCCTCCGCGACCTGGCCCAGGAGGGCGACCCGCTGGCCCTGGAGATCTTCGACTTCCAGGCCCGCGTCCTCGGCTACCACGTCGCCAACCTCGCCATGGCGCTCGACCCGCAGTTCGTCGTCATCGGCGGCGGCCTGATGGACCCCGAGGCGACGACCGAGGCCTTCCGCGAGCGCTACCTGGGGATCGTCCGCGACACCGCCCGGCCCAACCTCTGGCCCGCCCAGCAGGCCGGCCTGAGCATCGTCCCCGCCACCCTCGGCGACCTCTCCCAGGCCATCGGCGCGGCCCTGGTCGCCCTCTACCGGAGCCGCCACTGAGCGGGGCCGCCCCCCTTCGTGGGGTGGGCTCCGCCCGCCGCCTTCCCCCTCGGATGGTGGTCGGAGCCCACCCTGCAAAGGCTGGTATCCCAGAGAGTTCGGTCCGATGGCTTCGCTCGGCGCATGCGACGTCGCGTCCCCGGGCCGGTCGGAATTGGGTTCGTTCGGCGCCGGGGCCTCAAGCCGATTGGGTTCATTCGGCGCCGCCGGATTGGGTTCGTTCCGTCGCGCCGGACCCCGAATTGGCTTCGTTGGCGCCACGACCCCGACGGCCGATTGGGTTCGTCCCGTCGCCGCGACCGCCGGATCGGGGCCCTCCGTGCGAACGGGGCCGATCCGGGCCGCACGTAACTTGCATTTTGGCTTTGTTCGGCGCCCCGGGAGGCCCGGATTGGCTTCGTTCGGCGGGGGCCATGCCCCGAAATTGGCTTCGTTCGGCGCCGGGACGCCTCGTCGATCGCCCCGTTGGGCTCGTTCGGCGTCGGCGCGATCAGGTTCGCTGGTGCGATCGCCCGTCCCTTCGGGGTGACTCGGCGTCGGTTGCCCGCTTGCCTTCCCCTCGTTCGTGATGTCAAAGATCGGCTCATGTCAGGCCATTGATGGAGCGACACCTTCTGGCATATCCTCCGGGTGGATCTTCCCCCGGAGGCCGCCATGGACTTCCCGATCGCCGACCTGCTCGACGAGGGCGCCTGCTACGCCTACCTCGTCCGGCTGATCCACCCCCGCGGCCTGACCTGCCCCCGCTGCGGCTCGGGCGACCTGCGGGTCCACCGCCGCACCCGCGACCCGGTCGTCGACTACCGCTGCCCCCATTGCAAGCGGGTCTTCAACGCCTTCACGCGCACCGCCTTCCACAAGATGCAGTACCGGCCCTCGCGGCTGGTCCTGATCCTGCGCGGGCTTCCCCAGGGCACCCCCACGGCCCGGCTCGCCCGCGAGCTGGGCGTGAGGCCGCCCCCACCTGCTGACGATCCGGCACCGGCTCCAGGGCAACGCCCTGGCCCATCGCGACGCCGGCCCGCTGCCGGACGGCGAGGTCGAGGCCGACGAGCTGTACCAGAACGCGGGGGAAAAAAGGGGTCGCGCACCCCGACCCGGCCGACCCGCCCCGGCGGCGGGCCAACAAGCGGCGCGGGCCGGGGTCGTGGGACGTCGATAGGCCGCCGGTGCTGGGGTCGGTCGGGCGCGAGGCGGGCGGGTCCGGCTGCGGGTGGCGCGGCGCGCGGCGAGGCGGAGCTGGTCCCGGCGGTGCGGGCGGCGCGCGTGCCGCGGGGCGGCGGTCTACACCGACGAGTGGTCGGGGTACAAGCGGCTGCCGCGGGACGGCGACGCGCACGCGACGGTCTGCCACGCGGCGCGGGGAGTGGGCGCGGGACGACGACGGGGACGGCGTGCGCGAGGTGCACTGCAACACGATGGAGGGGATCTGGGCCGGGCTGAGGAACTTCCTGCGGCCGCTGCGGGGCGTGAGCAAGGCCTACCTGGCCCAGTACGTGGCGATCTTCGAGTGGGGCCACAACGAGAAGCGGGCGACGCCGCGATTCCTCCACTCCCTCCTTGACCCGAGTGCCTCACCATCCCCCGGAAGATGACGCAAAGATCCATAGGACATCATCGTAATCCGCACGGCCTGCGTTCTGGAAATCTGGTGGGGTATTCGGGGAAAATAGGCCCCAGATCGCCCAGGTTGCGGCAAGATTTAGGAATGTCCCCGTGCGGCCTTAAGGAACGTCCCGTGCGGCCCCAATGGGGATGGAATGGCCCCCGCCCTCAACCTGCCCTTCGAGGTCGAGCATGTCGGCCCGACCTCGCGCGGCGCGTGTTAAACGACCCCAGAAGCCCCCATCTTGTGCAATCGCCCGGGGAATTTAGGAATGTCCCCGTCGCTCCCTGTGTCCCCGTCGCTCCCTGCCGTCGCTCCCTGTCCCCGTCGCTCCCCCCGGGGAATTTAGCAATGTCCCCGTCGCTCCCTAGGAATTACCCCGTCGCTCCCGGGGAATTTAGGAATGTCCCCGTCGCTCCCTGTCCCCGTCGTCCCCCGTCGCTTGTCCCGTTGCGTCCTCGTTGCGCTTTTGTTGCGCTTGGTGCAGAGCTGCAAGGCGATGGGGAACGAGCCATTCGCCCACCTCCGCAACGTGCTCGATCGGGTCAGCACGACCCGGCCAGCCGGGTCGATGACCTCTTGCCGGACCGCCCGTGCTACCGGAGCGGGCGGTCGCCCACTTGGTGGACGGCCTCGGCCACGCCTCGGCACCACGTCTGGCTAACCCGGGTGCAGCGAGGCCGCGACCTCGACCGCCAGGATGGAGATGTCGTCCTGAGGGCCCTCGCCCCCGTGCCACCGCTCGATCTCCCCCAGCAGGGCGGCGATCCCCTCCCGCGAGCGGCACGGCCCCGACCTCGGCCGATCGCCTCCAGGAGCCGGGCGTCGCCGAACCGCTCGCCGCCGGGGTTCATCGCGTCGGGGAGGCCGTCGGAGTAGAGATACAGCCGGTCCCCCGCCGCCAGGTGGACGCGACCGCTCGCCGTAGGCCTCCTCCGCCAGGCCGATCGGGAACCCCGGGCTTTCCAGGATCACCGGGGGCCCGCCGGCGGGGAGATGGAGCGGGCCGGGGTGGCCCGCGGAGACGTGGCGGAACTCCCCGGTCGAGACGTCCAGGACCCCGTACATGAGCGTGGCGAATTGCTCGGTCGCCGTGTCGTAGGGGAAGAGCCGGTTCAGGCGGTCGGCGACCTCGGCGGGCGGCGTGACGTCGGGCCGGATCGGGGTCGTCTCGATGCCGGATCAGGATCGAGGACGGCTCCGACGGCGGCGAGAGGAGCCGGCTGAGCGTCACCGACAGCAGGGCCGCCGAGACGCCGTGGCCGCTGACGTCCAGGACGTAGAGGCCGACCTTCCCGCCGCCGAGCGGGATGATGTTCAGCCCGTCGCCGGCCAGCTCGTCGCAGGGCCGGTAGCCCCAGGCGAACTCCGCGCCCGGGACGCCGGGCGCCGCGCGGGGCAGGAACGTCTTCTGGATCCTCGCCGCCGCCTCCAGGTCGCGCGACATCCGGCCGTTGGCCTTCTCCAGCCGCGCGTTGGCCTCCTCCAGCTCGACCTGGAGGCGGCGGAGTTTCAGGTGGGTCTCGACCCGCGCGTGCAATTCTTCCATCTGGAACGGCTTGGTGATGTAATCCACCCCGCCGATGGCGAACGCATTCACCTTGTCGAGGTTCTCGTTGAGGGCGCTGATGAAGATGACGGGAATGCCCCGGAGGGTCTCGTCGGCCTTCAGGTGCCGGCAGACCTCGTAGCCGTTCATCTCCGGCATGTTGATGTCGAGCAGGATCAGGTCCGGGGGGTCCTTCCGCGCCGCCAGCAGCGCCAGCTTGCCGCTCGGGACCGGCCGGACCTTGTACCCGCGATCCTTGAGCATGCCGGTCAGCACCTGGAGGTTGGCCGAGACGTCGTCCACCACCAGGATGCTGGCCGCCCTGGCGACGGGCTTCTCCCCGGCCGTCGGGCCCGGATCCGGCCTCGGCGGCGACTCTCGGAGCTTCCGGATTCATGGAGGCTCCTCGTTCCCTCGAGCCGGCGGACGATCCGGCGATCCTCTCCGATCGCCCGTCAGGCCTCGGCCGGAGCCGGCCTCGCCGCGCGAGCGGCTCGCGAGGCACTCGGCCGAGGGGGCGCCCGGGCCGAAGAGGTCGAGGAGCTTCTGGTATTCGAAGTGTTCGGCCAGGCATCGCAGCCCCCGGGCGACGTCGGGGGCGAGCGGCCTCGACCTCCTGGATCTTCGCCAGCAGCTGGTCCAGGTCCGCCCCGATGACGGCCTCGCGCATCTGGTGGATCAGGTCCGGCGGCAGGCACGCCAGCGACTCGGGCGTGAGCTCGGCCCCCTCCTCCGGGGCCGCGGCCGCGGCCTCCTCGGCGTAGAGGAACTCGACCCCCAGGTGGGCCTGGATCTTCCGGAACAGCTCGGCCTCCTGGAACGGCTTGCCGATGAAGTCGTCGGCGCCGATCCCCAGCAGCTCCTGGCGGTTCTCGTCCAGGGCGCTGGCGGTCACGGCGATGATCTTGGGCTCCTCGCCGCCGGCGGCGGCCCGGATCCGGCGGATCGCCTCGTGGCCGTCCATCACCGGCATGCGGAAATCCATCAGGATCAGGTGGGGCCGCCAGCGCTCGAACTCCTCGACGGCCTGCTCCCCGTCGCACGCCAGCCGGACCTCGAAGCCGACGGGGCCGAGGAACTGCACCAGCAGCTCGCGGTTATCCTCGACGTCGTCGGCGACCAGCACCCGGCACTCCGCCTGCCCGGGCCTGAGCCCCAGGACGTGGCGGGGCTTGTCGATCGAGGTGGACCGCCTGCGCCTCGCCCTCGTTCAGGGGCAGGTGGATCGCGAAGATGCTCCCCTTGCCGACCTGGCTGCTCACCGTGATGTCGCCCCCCATCAGCCGGACGAACTCCCGGCTGATCGCCAGGCCGAGCCCCGTGCCGGTCCCCGCCTGCTGCCCGGTCTTGGTCTGCTCGAAGTGCCGGAACAGCTTCGCCTGCTCGTCCGCCGAGATGCCCGGGCCGGTGTCCTCGACCTCGACCCGGAGGCAAGGCCCCGCCGCGCCCTCGCGATCCGCGCGGACGCGCAGGCCGATGCCGCCCCGCTCGGTGAACTTGACGGCGTTGCCCAGCACGTTGATGAACACCTGGCGCAGCTTGTTGATGTCGGTCACGATGTACCGGGGGACGTCGCCGATCATCTCCACGACGAACGACAGCTTCTTGCCGTCGGTCCGGACGCGGAACATCATCTCCAGGTCGTTGAGCAGGTCGGGCAGGTCGAACGTGGTGGGGTTCAGGGTCGTGCGGCCGGCCTCGATCTTGGACATCTCCAGGATGTCGTTGATCAGGGCGAGCAGGTGCTCGCCGCTGCGGTTGATGGTCCCCAGGTACTGGCTCTGCCGGGCGTCGAGGTTCTGGTCGCGGAGCATGAGCTGGGAGAACCCGAGGATGGCGTTCATGGGGGTGCGGATCTCGTGCGACATGTTCGCCAGGAAGGCGCTCTTGGCGCGGTTGGCGGCCTCGGCGGCCTCCTTGGCCTTGGCCACCTCTTCCTCGGACGCGCCGCCGCTGGGTGACGTCCTCCATGGCCAGGACCAGCAGCTCGCCGTGCTGGCCCGCCTGGAGCTTGCGGGCGTTGAGCAGCATCACCCGCCGGCCGATGACCGGGAAGGTGTGCTCCAGCTCGAAGTCGTCGAAGACCGAGCTCTTGGGGACGATGTCCTCCAGCAGGGTCCGCAGGTCGGGGATGTCCCACTGGCCGTTGCCCAGCTCGTAGATCAGGCGGTTCTCGGTCTCCTCGGGGGAGACGTGGAAGGTCTGGTAGAAGGCGCGGTTGGCCGACCGGACGCGCAGGGTGGTGTCGAGGATCAGCAGCGGCTCGCGCACCGTGTCGACGATGTTCTGGGCGTAGGTCTCGATGGCCTCGACCAGCGGTTCTCGCGTCATCGGGCCCCTCCCGGCACGCTCCGGAGGTGCCCTCGGCGCGGCGACCGGCCGCGAGAAGAAGACCCGTGCCTGGTTCCCAGGTATCGGATGTCGTGGCCTACGGTGCCCCATATGCCGAGTCACCTGCCGTGCCTACCCGATCCTACAGCTTTTCGGGAAGCCGTGCGCGGCCAGGGATGCCGGATTCGACCCGGTGGTCGGGCCCGTGTCATGGCTACGTCTGAGGCATCAAGGCGGTCAAGCCGGCGACGGGAGGTGGAGGTCCCGACGGCGACGGACACAGAGACAGGTCGGATCGCCGCCAGGCCGCTCGGGTAGGCCATCTCCGGGAAATCAATCGGGAGACGCTTCAGGCCATCGGGCACACCCTGTGTCGGATTGGAGACTCAATGATCTCGGGTGGTCGCTCGAATTCAAGATGGTCTTAGCCGGACGGTTACCGTAGAGCGACTCACGCCCCCCGACGAACGAATGGCCTACGATCATCAACCCGGTTCGCTCCAACTCGCGATGCGGCTCGCGGCGGGTGGCCCGGACGACTCGTCCTTGCCACCCGCCGTAGCTGTGTCTCGGCCAAGCCTGCCGACTACCGACCGGCGAGAAGTCCCGCCGGTGACCCCGGCGGCAGGGCCCGGAGGCGCGGGCGAGGGCCGCGGCGGCGTCCGGATAGCGGTCCTCGGGGCGGGGGGCCATCAGTCGATCCACGACGTCGGCGAGGCCGGGCGGGAGGCCGGGGCGGAGCTCGTCGATCGGGGTCGGGCGGCCGTCGATCCGCACGGCCAGGCAGACGAGCTTGTTGGTCCCCGGGAACGGGACCCGGCCGGTCAGGAGGTGGTACATGACGCAGCCCAGCGAGTAGAGGTCGCTCCGGCCGTCGACCTCGCCGCCGCGGGCCTGCTCCGGCGACATGTACTCGACCGTGCCGACGGCCATCCCGTCGCCGGTCGGCTCGGCGTCCGGGTCGTCGGACCGCCGTCCATCAGGGTGCCGACGCCGAAGTCGAGGATCTTGAGCCGGCCGTCGGTCGTCCAGCATCAGGTTCGACGGCTTGATGTCGCGGTGGACGACCCCCCGCGCGATGGGCGTGGGCCAGCCCCGAGGGCGGCCTGGGCCGCGTAGCCGACCGACCTCGGCCGGGCGGGAGCGGGCCGCCGTCGCGGAGGACGCGTCGAGGTCCGCCCCGGCAGGTACTCCATGACGATGTAGGGGACGCCGGCCGATCTCGTCGGCGTCGAAGGCCCGGACGATGTTGGGGTGGTCGAGCCGGCCGACCAGCTGCATCTCGCGGCGGAACCGGGCGACGGCCGTCGCGGCGGGCGACGACCTCGGGGGCGATCGACCTTCAGGGCGACGACCCGGCCCATCAGCCGGTGGCGGGCCCTGTAGACCCGGCCCATCGCCCCCTGCCGAGCCGGTCGAGGATCACGTAGCGGCCGACGACCAGGCCGGGTCGCTCGCTGTGCAGGAGGCGGCGGGCCTGGTACTCGGTCAGGACCCGCTCCCTCGACCAGCGCCGGGCCAGCGGGATCGGCTCGCCGGGATACCGCCCGTCGCGAATCCGGGCGCCGATCTTCTGGAAGCCGCCGGCTCTCCAGGACGCCCGAGCGTTGCAGGGCCGACAGGAAGCCCCGGAGGGACATGGAGGAGCGACATCAGCCGGCACCGCAGAGGGAATGGGGGGGAGAGTTCATGGTCGACTTCGACCTCATCTCGGCGGGCAGGTTGCCGAAGGCCCAAGACCTGGGATGGCGTTCGTCACGCGACGGTGGATGGAGGGATGGGTATGGTCGTCCCGAGGGGATGATCGGGAAGGATGCCGCAGGAAGGGGTCGCTCGGGCGGCGTAACGTCGTCCTAATATCAAAATCGATCCTAACGGAACTTTTCCGAAAAGTCAAGCATTCGCATCTCTTATTTTTAACATGGCATTGAGTTCGTTAGGGGTGGGCGGCGCCCCCCGCCCCCCTCGTGGCCCCGCCCCCGGGGGATTTTCGATGAATCCTGTCACGCCGGCGGGCATAGTCATGGATGAGAGGGCGGGACGACTCGTCCCGTCGTGAACGGACCCTCCGCCGGCCGATGTGGAGATCACTCCGATGGCTCGATCGTCGCTCACGTACTACATCTTCGAGGGCGTCCTGGTGGGCCAGGCGGGGGGCTCGTCCTTCCACATCTTCGCCCTGTCGGGGGGCGGGGGCGGCAGCAAGAGCACCGTGCCGGGGTGGGTCGCCGGCGATGTCGTCAACAATCCGTACATGACGGGCCTGGCGGAAAGGGATACGAAGTCCGGGCATCGGCACGGCGGGCCGATCCCCGCGGGGCTTACTACGATCGCTGGCCCGAGGCCAACCACAAAGGGAAAAGGGCGCTGGGCGACCCTGGTCCCCGACCCCCGGAATGCCATGATGCATCGCTCCGGGTTCGCCATCCACGGCCGGGGGAAGCACGGGAGCGACGGCTGCATCGTGCCGACCAATCCCGCCGACTTCCAGCGCCTCATGGACGCCCTCGAGGTCGACGGCGGCGGAGACCTTTACGTCCTGACGACGATGTCGGGCGACTTCGCGTGAGCGAGGCAGGTATCGCGACGGCGGGCGGTGCCGGCGGCCCTCGCCGCCGGCGCCGCCCGCCCGAGGGCCATCGGGCCCTCCGCCTCGCGAGGCGGGTCATCCACCGCCCGCCATGGCCTTGACATCGCCGGTGGTCAGGGCCTTCCCTCCGATGCCCCAACTCCCGCTCTTGACCTCCTCGACGACCACCCAGGTGACCTCGCGCATCGCCTCGCCCTCGATGGAAACCATCGCGTCGGTGAGCTTGCGAATCATCTCCTGCTTCTGGGCGTCCGAGAAGACGCCTTCGATGAGCTTGACCTGAACCAGTGGCATGGGCAACTCTCCGCGTTAAGCCGGGAT
Source organism: uncultured Acidobacteriaceae bacterium (assembly GCA_963750845.1). Lineage (GTDB taxonomy): Bacteria > Acidobacteriota > Terriglobia > Terriglobales > Acidobacteriaceae > KBS-83. Next base: position 15,787 of record CAVVSP010000021.1, on the reverse strand, counting down.
TTCCCGGACGAGTCCGACGACTTCGAGGCCGTGACATACCGGGATGGCTGACGGCGACCCTCGATCGCTTCCGACGGGTCGGTCGCCGATGCCGCGGCAGGCCCGGGCAACTCGGCGAGTTGCCCGGGCCGCTCCGCGGCATCGGGCTCAATCCTGGATCAGGATGTTGTCGCCGGGCCCTCCGTCGAGGATGTCCTGGCCCGGCGCCGCCGATCAGGACGTCGTCGCCGGCGCCGCCGATCAGGGTGTCGTTGCCCGCGCCGCCGATCAGGACGTCGTCGCCGTCGCCGCCGTCGGCCGTGAGCGCGATCGCGCCGGCCGACAGGCCCGAGGCGTCCACCACGTCGTCGCCGGCCAGGGCGTTGATCGTCAGCCGGTCGTTGGCGGCCTCGGCGCCCGTGATGTTCACCTGGGCGGCCAGGCCGAGCACGGCGACGCCGCTCGCGTCGCCGGCGACGGTGATCACGTCGTCGCCGTTGGTGCCGTTGACGATGACGGTGTCGGCCTGGCCGTCGCCCGTGCCGCTGCCCGGCGGGCTGGCCAGGTCGAGGTTGACCTGCGGTGAGGTCGGTGCCGGTCAGGTCGTTGACGGTGATGGTGTCGGCGCCGCCCAGGGCGTTGAAGTCGATCCCCTCGACGCCGTTGAGGTCCATCGTGATGTTGCCGACGTCGCGGGTGAACCGGACGCCGGCTGCCGTTGGCCGAGATGTCGATCTGCTCGGCGATGTTGGCGCCGTTGAAGAGCATCGTGTCGTTGCCGGCCTGGCCCTCGACGGTGTCGCTGCCGTCGCCGGGGTTCCAGACGAAGGTGTCGTCGCCGGCGCCCATCAGGGCCACGTCGTTGCCGCGGCCGCCGATGATGAGGTCGTTGCCCTGGCTGCCGATGAGGACGTCGTTGCCGTCGCCGCCGTTGAGGGTCAGGCCGATCGCGTCCGGCCGGCAGGCCGCTCGCGTCGATGGTGTCGTCGCCCGCCGAGGCCGTTGACCGTGAGCTGGTCGCTCGCCGCCGTCGCTCGCCGATGATGTGCACCGTGGCGGCCAGGCCCGTGACCGTCGACGCCGGTCGCCGAGCCGGCGACCTTGATCGTGGTCGGCGCCGTTGGTGCCGTTGACGATGACGGTGTCGGCCTGGCCGTCGCCGGTGCCGCCGCCCGGCGGCGCCGGCCAGGTCGAGGTTGACCTGCGTGAGGTCGGTGCCGGTCAGGTCGTTGACGGTGACGGTGTCGGCGCCGCCGAGGGCGTTGAAGTTGACCCCCTCGACGCCGTTGAGGTCCATCGTGACGTTGCCGACGTCGCGGGTGAACCGGACCCGGCTGCCGTTGGCCGAGATGTCGATCTTCTCGTCGACGTTGGCGCCGTTGAACAGCATGCGTGTCGTTGCCGGCCTGGCCCTCGACGGTGTCGCTGCCGTCGCCGGGGTCCCAGCGAACGTGTCGTCGCCGGCGCCCAGGAGGGCCACGTCGTTGCCGCGGCCGCCGTCGATGAAGTCGTTGCCGTCGCCGCCGATCAGCATGTCGTCGCCGTCGCTGCCGATGATCGTGTCGTTGCCGGCGCCGCCGTCGACCGTCAGCTTGACCACGCCGGCGGGCAGGGCGGACGCGTTGACGATGTCGTTCGCCGCCGAGCGCGTTGACGACGAGCGAGTCGTTGGCGCCTTCGGAGCCGCTGACCGTCACGAGGGCCGGCAGGCCGGTGACCGCGTAGCTGGTCCCCGCGCCGGTGACGCTGACCGCGTCGGCGCCGTTGGTGCCGTTGACGATGACGGTGTCGGCCTGGCCGTCGCCGGTGCCGCTGCCCGGCGGTGCCGGCCAGGTCGAGGTTGACCTGGGTGACGTCGGTGCCGGTCAGGTCGTTGACGGTGATGGTGTCGGCGCCGCCGAGGGCGTTGAAGTTGATCCCCTCGACGCCGTTGAGGTCCATCGTGATGTTGCCGACGTCGCGGGTGAACCGGACGCCGGCTGCCGTTGGCCGAGACGTCGATCTTCTCGGCGATGTTGGCGCCGTTGAAGAGCATCGTGTCGTTGCCGGCCTGGCCCTCGACGGTGTCGCTGCCGTCGCCGGGGTTCCAGACGAAGGTGTCGTCGCCGGCGCCCATCAGGGCCATGTCGTTGCCGCGGCCGCCGATGATGATGTCGTTGCCGTCGCCGCCGATCAGCGTGTCGTTGCCGTCGCCGCCGGTGATGGTGTCGTTGCCCGCGCCGCCGTCCACGGTGAGCTGGATCAGCGGGGCCAGGCCGTTGCCGGCGGTGAAGGTGTCGTCGCCGCCGTTGCCGTTGACGACCAGGTTCTCGGTGGTGCCGATGTCCAGGGAGAAGGGGGCCGGGGTGACGCGGTCGAAGCGGACGCGGGTGCCGTTGGCGGTGACGGTGAAGGTCTCGGCGCCGTTGCCGCCGTTGACCTCGACGGTGTCGATGCCGTCGCCGCCCTCGTTGAGGTCGGTGCCGTCGCCGGGGTTCCAGATCATCCGGTCGTTGCCCGCCTGGCCGAAGACCTGGTCGTTGCCGGCGCCGCCGGTCAGGACGTCGTTGCCGTCGCCGCCGAAGAGCAGGTCGTTGCCGCCCTTGCCGAGCAGGGTGTCGTTGCCCGCCTCGCCGAAGAGCTGGTCGTTGCCGCTAGCCGCCGGTGAGGGTGTCGTTGCCGTCGCCGCCGAAGAGGTTCGCCTTCGGCAGGGCGCCGTTGGTCTCGTCGAGGGAGAGGGTGTCGTTGCCGCCCAGGCCGAAGACCTGGATCAGCGTGGTGTTGGCGACCGTGGCCGTGCCGCCCAGGATCGTCACGGCGCCGCCGTTGACCAGGATCGTCCCGGCCGCGTCGCGGGAGACCGCGATGGTGTTGTCCTGCGCATCGCCGATGACCGTCAACACCCCCTGTGCGGCGGAAAACGTGGCCGTGACCGCCGGCAGGACGCGGCGATCGAGCAGCTCGAGGCCGGTCGAGCTCGACCAGACGGACGCGTCGCGACGGCCGCCGACGGCCCGGGCGATCGGTGTGAGCACCACGGAACTTACGCTTCCACATGAGCATCATCTCCAAGGTTGTCGGGAAGACGCAGGGAACCCGGAGGCTCCCGGAACGGGATCTGGGTACGGATCTTCGACGCCGGACCCTGCTCGAACGGCGGGTCACGCCGGCGCTCGAAGTTCCTCGCGATCCCCTGGCGAAGGCCGAGGGCTCGCCCGAGGCCGACGATCCCGTCGGCTCGCGTGGTGATGTAGTGCGGCCTCTAGGCCGACCGGATACGGGATTCGAAGGCCTCAGCCACCTTGAAAAACCGCGTCTCGATCTTCGGAGGTCCCGACCCGGAGTGTAGATCGCCGTTTCACGCCGCCACCGGACAAAAAGAACTCCGCGGCGGGATGGCGTCGTCACGACGATGCGGCCATGTCACCCAACCGAGACACCGGTGCCACCGGGCCGCTAGAGTTCGTCCAGGTGCCGGGGCCAGTCGTCTTTCAGCAGGCGCGAGAGCGAGCGGTCGGCGAGGATCTTGCCGCCGGTCTGGCAGCGGGGGCAGTAGTTCGTCTCGCGGTCGGCGTAGCGGATGCGCTGGACCGGGGCCGAGCAGTCCGGGCAGGGCTTGCCGAAGCGGCCGTGGACGGCCATGTCGGGGCGGAAGGCCGTGACGCCCTCGGGGAAGCCGTCGCCCGCCTCGGCGCGGAGGCGGTCGATCCATTCGCGGAGGACTTCTCGCGTGGATGTGTAGAGGATTTCGATCTGCTCGCGGCGACAGCTTCCGGGTCGTGAGGAGCGGGGAGAGGCGGGCGCGGTGGAGGATCTCGTCGGAGTAGGCGTTGCCGATCCCGCTGAAGGCGTGCGGGTCGGTGAGGGCCCGCTTGAGGGTGTGGTTCTCGCGGACCAGCGCGGCGCGGAACTCGTCGAGCGTGGCCGAGTCGACCTCGAGGCCGCCGGGGTCGTGGTCCTTCCAGGCGTCGCGGCCGAGGAGCACGGAGAGCGATGCCCGGTGCTTCGAGCCGGCCTCGGTGAGCAGCAGGGAGCCGGCCGGGAAGTCGAAGGCGGCCAGGGCGCCCTTGGCGGTCAGCCTGGCCCCGGGCGGCTTCCAGTGGAGCCGGCCGGCGATCATCAGGTGCAGGACGAGCCAGAGGTCGCCGTCGAGGCCGATGGCGATCCGCTTCCCGAGGCGGCGGACCTCGCGGACCGCCCGGCCGTGGGCCGACTCCACGGGCGGCTCGAACGTCCGGAGCAGGAACGGGCTCCTGATCCTCACGGCGCGAGCGTCTCCCCGACGATCCGACGCCCCAGCGCCTCGACGTAGACCGTGATGTCGGGGAGCTCGGGCATCCGGGAGATCTCCTCGACCGACGGCCGGTTGAATACGCCGACCGATGCCGGCCTTTCGCGGGTCACAACCAAGGGCCCCAGCGTACATCAATTCCCGACCCGGCCACGAGGATCCGCCGCGACGGGGGCCTATCGCCAAGGGTATCGACAGTCCTGGTAGAATGACGTAGGCCGTCGCCGGCCGGAAACGGTTTGGCCGGTCGGCCCGTGAGGGGTGGCCACAAAGAAGGCCACTGTTCTCGATCGAATTCGTGTCCGTCGCCGGCCGCTTCGATCCTATGAAGAGTGAGGAGGGCCCGCAGGCCTCTGATCGGAGTCCCCCGATGGCGGACGGCAATTCGGTCTCGCTGCTGGCTCGACGGCCTCAAGGCGGGCGACGGCGAGGACATCCAGCGGCTCTGGGACCGCTACTTCGAGCGGCTGGTCCGGCTGGCCGGGCTCGCGGCTGCCGGGGCACGCGCGGCGGGCGTTCGACGAGGAGGACGTGGCCCTGAGCGCCTTCCACAGCTTCTGCGACCGCGCCGGCCGCGGCCAGTTCCCCCAGCTGGCCGACCGCGACGACCTCTGGCGGCTCCTGGCCACGATCACGACCCGCAAGGTGATCGACACGGTCCGGCACCAGACCCGGCAGAAGCGCGGCGGCGGCCGGGTGCTCGGCGAGTCGGCCCTGGTCGACGGCGACGACCGCGGCGGCGGAGGGCCTGGCCCGGTTCCTCAGCCGCGAGCCGACCCCGGAGGAGGCCGCCGCAGTTCGCCGACGAGTACGACCGCCTCTTCGACCGGCTCGACGACCCGACCCTGAAGTCGATCGCCCTGCGCAAGCTCGAGGGCTAGACGAGCGAGGAGATCGCCGCCGAGCTGGGCACCTCGACGCGGACCGTCGACCGCAAGCTCCGGCTGATCCGCGCCATCTGGCAGGAGGAGGCCGCCGGATGACCGTCCGCCGAGGCCGACGACCGACGGCGAGCGAGCCCTGCCCCTGGCCGATCGCAGGCGGATCGACGCGGCCTGCGACCGGTTCGAGGCCGCCTGGCGCGGCGGCGAGCGCCCCGACCTCGCCGCTTCCTCGCCGACGTCCCGGCGGCCCGGCGCGGGCCGGCTCTTCCGCGAGCTGCTGGCCCTCGACCTGGAGTACCGCCGCCGGCGGGCGAGCCGCCCGACGCCGGCGCCTACCGCGAGCGGTTCCCCGAGTATCGCCGACGTCGATCGACGCCGCCTTCGCGCCGGACGCGCGGCCGACCGAGCGCGGACGCGTCGCCCGACGCCGGGACGACCTGGACGGCGACCCGCCCGGGCCGCGACGGCGGCCGGGCCGACTCGCGGCGACCCGGCCGAGGCGCTGCGCGCGGCCGGCTACGAGGTCGATCGGCGAGCTCGGCCGGGGCGGGATGGGGGTCGTCTACCGGGCCCGCCAGGTCGGCGCTCAACCGGACCGTCGCCGCTCAAGATGATCCGGTCGGGCGGGTTCGCCTCCGACGGCGAGCGGCGCCGGTTCCGGAACGAGGCCGAGGCGGTCGCGCAGCTCGACCACCCGCACATCGTGCCGATCTACGAGGTCGGCGAGAGCCGGGGCCTGCACTACTTCAGCATGAAGCTGGTCGCCGGCGCCGAGCCTCGACCAGCCGGCTCGCCGACTTCCGCGACGACCCCCGCGCCGCGGCCCGGCTGGTCGCCGTCGTCGCCGAGGCGGTCCACCACGCCCACCAGCGCGGCATCCTCCACCGCGACCTGAAGCCGGCCAACATCCTGCTCGACGAGCGGGGCGAGCCGCACGTCACCGACTTCGGCCTGGCCAAGCGGATCGACGGCGACGCGCGACCTGACCCACTCGGGCGCATCGTCGGGACGCCGTCGTACATGGCGCCCGAGCAGGCCGACCGGCGCGCCGAGGCGGCGTCACGACGGCGACCGACGTCTACGGCCTGGGCGCGATCCTCTACGCCCTGCTGACCGGCCGGGCCCCGCTCGCCGGCAGCACGCTGCGTCGAGACGCTCGACCAGGTCCGCGAGCGGCCGCCCGAGCCGCCGTCGCGGCTCAACCGCCGGGTCCCGCGCGACCTGGAGGTGATCTGCCTGAAGTGCCTGGAGAAGGACCCGCGGCCGGCGCTACGCCGGCGCCCAGGCCCTGGCCGACGACCTGACGCGCTGGCTCGCCGGCGAGCCGATCGCGGCCCGGCCGGTCGGGCCGGCTGACGCGGGCCTGGATGTGGTGCCGCCGCCACCCGCTGCCGGCCGCGCTGGCGGCGCTGCTCGCTGCTCTCGGTCGTCGGCGGGCTCGCCGGCGTCGACCTGGAAGTGGCGCGAGGCCGACCGCGAGCGGGCCAGAAGTCGCGGCGATCGTCGACTTCCTGGCCGACCAGGTGCTCGCCGAGTCCTCGACCGAGGTCAACCCGCGCGGCGCCGAGCTCACGGTCCGTCGAGCTGCTCGACCGCGCCGCGGCCCGGATCGGCGGCGACTTCCAGGGCCAGCCCGAGGTCGAGGCGGCGATCCGCGAGACGATCGGCCGGTCGTACCTCTCGCTCGGCGAGTACGCCAAGGCCGAGCCGCACCTCCGGGCCGCCGTCGAGCTCGACGCCGAGCTCCACGGGCCCGGACGCACCCGGCCACGCTCCGCGTCGCGAACCTGCTGGCCGCCTGCTCGACGAGTCGGGCCGGGCCGGCCGAGGCCGAGGCGCTGCTCCGCCGCAACCTCGCCGCGTGCCGCCGCGCCCTCGGGCCCGACGACCCGATCACGCTCGAGGCGGCGGACCGGCTCGGGGCCCTGCTCCGCGAGCCCGGGCGGCTCGACGAGGCCGAGCCGCTGCTCCGCCGGGCCCTCGCCGCCCGCCGCCGCGTCCTCCCGCCCGACCACCCCGACACGCTCCGGTCGGTCCGCGACCTCTGCCTGCTCTGCGTCGACCGCGGCCGGTTCGCCGAGGCCGAGGCGCTGGCCGACGAGTACGAGCACGGCATCCGCTGCGCCCGGGGCCCGAAGCACCCCGACAACGTGCCGGCCCTGGCCAACCGCGGCCTGATCCGGCTCCTCCAGGGGCAAGCCCGCCGAGGCCGAGCCGTTCTACCGCCAGGCGGCCGAGGAGGCCCGCCGCATCCTCGGCCCCGACCACCCCGACGACCCTGGCCGCCGCCGCCGAGCACGCCCGCGTGCTCCGCGACCTCGACGCGAGCCGGCGGCCGGGCCCGCCGAAGCGGTCCGCCCCGCCGCCCTGGACCGCGAGGCCGACTCCATGATCGCGAACCGACGCGGGTTCACGCTGATCGAGCTGCTGGTGGTGATCGCGATCATCGCCGTCCTGATCGCGCTGCTCCTGCCGGCCGTGCAGGCGGCGCGCGAGGCGGCGCGGCGGATGCAGTGCACCAACAACATGAAGCAGATCGGCCTGGCGATGCACAACTACCACTCGGCCTTCGACGTCCTTCCCGCCGACCGGCGGGCGTCGACGTCAACGGCAACTCCGGCGGCAGCGGCGCGGTCCCGCAGACCGCCTCGGTCCACCTGCGGCTGCTCAACTACCTGGAGCACGATCGACGTCTACAACGCCTACAACTTCAAGCTCGGCGACGTGCTCGGCGGCGCCGCCGTGGCGGCGAACACGACGGTCATGTCGACGAACATCGCCGGCTACCTCTGCCCCTCCGACGCCAACCCGGGCAACACCGGGAACCTCGCCGGCGGCTTCACGTCGCCGGTCACGTGCGTCAACTACGCGATCAACGGCGGCAGCAACCGGCAGAACAACGGCGGCGTCGTCAACGGCGTCGCCTGGTGGCTCGGCGGCAACGCCACCTACGGCGGCCTGGTCACCCTGGCCGCGATCACCGACGGCACGAGCAACACGGCCGCCTTCAGCGAGTGGGTCAAGGGGAAGTCGGGCCAGAACGCCCCGGCACGAACCTCGTCTACTCGATCGCCAGCTACGCCAACGGCGGGCCCCAGGCCGACTTCAACGTCTGCGTCGCCGCGACCACGCCGCTCTGGGACTACAAGGGGGAGTACTGGACCCTCCAGGACACCGGCCGCGGCGGCCCGTACTACCACGTCATGCCCCCGAACAAGCCGGCCTGCGCCGTCGCGCGCCGGCTTCGGCAACGTCGACTCGTTCATCGGGCCCGGCTCGTTCCACCCCGGCGGCGTCAACGTCCTGCTGATGGACGGCTCGGTCCGGTTCGTCAAGGACGGCGCGACCTCGCGACCTGGAACGCGCTCGGCACCCGCGCCGGGGGCGAGGTCATCAGCGCCGACGCCTTCTGAACGATTCCTCGAATCCTTGTCCGGTCCCCGTGCCGATGGCGATGGATACTCGGAGGCCGACCGCCCGCGGTGCACGACCCGATCGGGATCGGCCGGCGGCCGGGGGCATCCCGCGAGGACGGCGGAGATGTGCCGTTCGACTGATCGCCCTGGACGAAGGCCCGGACATCCCCCTCGGGCCCGCCCCGACGGTCGTCGGCCGCCACCCGAGCTTGCGACGCCTGGATCGGCTCGCGCCGCGTCTCGCGCCGTGCACTGCTGCCTCGTCCGGTCCGACGGCGAGGTCCTGGTCCGCGACCTCGGCAGCACCAACGGCACCTGGATCAACGGCCTCCGCGTCGACGCGGGCCGCCTCGCCCCGGCGACGAGCTCGCCATCGCCGACCTCCGCTACCGCGTCGAGGGGAGATCAAGACCATCGGTAGCCCGGCGCCACGCCCATTCCCGGGCACACCGCCCGATCGTATCTCCCGGCGATCTGCACGAGGATGGCGAGGATCTTCCCCGCGTCGCGTAGGTAGTATTCGGGGCGGTCGATCCGCAGCGTCGATCCTTCGAGTTCGAGGAATCGCCAGTTGCTCCCGCTGGTGACGCACCCGTGGACCGCCTGGACCGTCGTCCCCTCGCGCTTGTTGAACAAGCCGATCGCCACCATCTCCGCGACGCACTGGCCCAGGCCCGCGATCAGGTCTTCCCTCTTGGCCTCGACCACGGCTACGACCGGCGCTTGGACGTAATGCAAGATCTCTCGTCGACCGGGCGATCAGGAAATCGCAGAACCCATTCAGCCGCGGCGCCTTGTCGAATCGAACGCGACCCCCGGCAAGTCGTTCACCGGCGGCCCCGCCCGACGCCGGGCCTCGACCAGCATCGGGGCTGATGAACTCGCTCCGGCGTTCTCCGAATTGACCCCAAGCGCCCGGGGGCCAATCATCGAGCCAGTCCCGGAGGGAGCCGTCCAGATCCATCGGCTCGACGCCCGCGAAGAGGTCGAGGGTCCGATCCTCGGTCAGCCCGAAGATCTGGACGGCGGTCTTGAGGTCGAAGTCGCTGTAGGACATGGGCCGGGGTCCGATGGGTCGGCGGGTGGCTTCTACCCCGGAATCATACGCGACGAGTCGCCGGGGATCGTGATCGAATCGCTCCGAGATGCAGGGACGGATCGAGCGGACCTCGTCGATGACCGGATCATCCGGCGTCGAAGACATGACCAGACCCCCTTCAAGCGACCGGACGCGGTCTTCTTGAGGCCCCGTGCGGTCGAGTCTCGTCCGCGAAATCCCGGCGATTTGTTCCCGGATCGGATCTTGCGGACGAGCCCTGGCCGATGATGGCGAAAGTCATTCCGGTTCTTCCTCATACTCGGTGAGCACCGTGCCTGACAAATGCTCAGGTGCTTCAACTCGCTCAGTTCGCGGACGCTGTCGTATGAGAGGTACGTGCAACACTCCGATAAAGGTCCCCGCTCCAGGTAGAGAACACCGGCCTTCGGATCTCCGTGAAGACTTTATCTCGTCGCGACCCGGAGCGACGATGTGCAGCCGGATGTCCATGTTGGGCTGAAGTGCCAGTAGGTCGGCCATCCGGAGGAAGGCCCGGAGTAGATAGCTGTCGTATGCTCGACTTCGAAGGCCCGCGCGATCGATCGGCCTTTGAGCCAGAGGACGTCGATCTGCTCGATCGTTCGCAAGGTCGTCTCGTCGTAGTTCAACGGCAGGATGTCGATCAGCGTCCCGTCCTCGGGCGTCACTCGCGAAGACGGCCGATCGGTCGGCCTTCGGTAGCCAGACCCGAAATCCCATCTTCTCGCCGCATCGGGGCGAGTAGGGCCTGTATCCGCGTCCGACTCGCGCGTGAGTCCGTCGGGCGAGCCGTCGACCTCGCCTTTCGGCTCGTCCTCGGGCACCGCGACCGTCACGACCTTATCTGGGCGGTGGATCTGCTCCGGAGCGATGAGCTTCTGGAACTCCTCCTCATCGATGGGATAAACCTCGCCTCCTTCCTGTTGGGCGAGGATGAGCGATTCGAGGAATCGCCGTCGTCATCCGGACGATTGCAGGCTCGTCCGCACCTTGCCTGGTCCAGACGGACGACGACGGATCGCACCCTTGGGTGAACGAGAGTCCGTCCCAGACCTTCTTCTCGTGGATCGGCAGGGTCTTGTCCTTCGGAAGCCATGCCATCGTGCGGACTTTGAAGCGGACGCGTACGGGTCGCCCGCGTCGTAGAACAACGGCGACTCGTCGATGAATGATTCGCCCGCGACTTCCAGGACCCCGATCCATCGCGAGAGCTTGGTCATGTAGCAGATGAACCGATCTGGCCGGCTTTAGATGCGCTTGGCCCAGGCAAGTTGTCGCAACCGAAAGCCGCTGATCTCGCGGCCGGACGGGTGAACGCCTCGTAAGTTTCGGGCGAGAAGAGATTGGTGTAATACATAAAAATTGAGGGGTTGCACGAACGGTCGGATGACCGTTCGTGCAACCCCATGCTCATGCGAGGATCGAGTTACGCCTTCCCCTTCAGCGACGCGATCGCGTCGGCCGTCCGCTTGAGGATGTCGTCGACCTGCTCGGTCGACTCGAAGCCGATGATGAAGGCGTTGACGGTGCCCAGGCCGAGGACGTAGCGGAGCGAGGCGTCCTTGCGCTCGGGCTCCTTGATCCGGCCCTCGCCGAGGATCTTCATGCCGATGACGCCCTTGCCGGCGTCGTGCATCTCCTCGAGCTCGCGAGGCGACCTCGTCGGGCTTCTTGTCGTCCATGATCAGCCCCTCGGGGTTGATCCGGGCGAGGTCGACCTCGACGAACGGGCTCCTTGGCCGACGGTGCGGAGCGGGTCCATGCCGTGGCAGCTCGTGCCGTGGGCGCGGATGAGCTTCTCCTCCTTGGCCTTCATCAGGTATTCCATCGACCCGCGTGTTCTCGGCGGGCCAGTCCGGCCTTCGGTCATGCAGTGGAGCAGGACGATGTCGATGTAGTCGACGCCCAGCTCCATGCCGGTAGCGCTCGAGGTGGCTGCTGGCGTCGGCGAACTTGGTCGCGTGGGTCTTGGTCTGGATCACGTACTGGTCGCGGGGGACGCCCTTGAGGGCCTCGCGGAGATAGACGTGCGAGCCGTACTGGTCGGCGACGTCGAAGAAGGCAGACGCCGCGGTCGAGCGCGTGGCGGACGACCCGGGTGAACTCCTTGACGCCCAGCCGGGTCTGGTTGCTCGCCTGGCCCGAGCCGACGCTGCCGGTCCCCATGCCGACGAGCGAGACCTGGATGCCGGTCTTGCCCAGCGTCACCTTGTCGGTCGGGCTCTTGGGCAGGTCGCGCCGGCGCGGCCGGCGGCCGAGGCGGTGGCCGCGGACGCGGCGGCCAGGGCGGTGGTCGCGGCGGTCGCCTGGGCGAGGAAGTCGCGGCGGTTCAGGGGCGGTGTCATGGCGTCGGTCCTCCCGGGATTCGTGAGGTCGGTCGAGCGCGGAGGCACGGGACGGTCGAGCGATCGCGATGCCGCCGATTCTAACCCGCGCCCGCGGTCGTGCTACCATACGGAGCCCGGGTCGGCCGGCACGCCGAGGCCGAGGTCGCGTCGGGACGCGGGAGAGGTCGGCATGTTCACGGGACTGGTCGAGGCGCTGGGGCGGGTCGAGCGGGTCGACGAGGAGGGCGCGGGCCGTCGCCTGACGCTCGCCTGGCCGGGCCGGGCCCGGACGGCGCCGCTGGCGATCGGCGAGAGCGTCGCGGTCAACGGCTGCTGCCTGACGGTCGTCGCCGCCGAGGGCGAGCGCGTTCGACGTCCAGGCCGGGCCCGAGACCCTGCTCCGCACGAACCTCGGCGAGCAGGCGCGCCGGCGACCGCGGTGAACCTGGAGCGGTCGCTCCGCGTCGGCGACCGCCTCGGCGGCCACTTCGTCCAGGGGCACGTCGACACCACGGCCGACCTCCGCGAGCGCCGGCCCGAGGGCGAGTGGGAGTTCCTCGCCTTCGCGATCGACCCGGCCTGGACCCCGCTGATGGTCCCGAAGGGCTCGATCGCCGTCGACGGCGTGAGCCTGACCCTGGTCGACGTCGCGCCCGACGGCTTCTCGGTCATGCTCATCCCGCACACCCTGGCCGTCACCACGCTCGGGCCGCTCCGGCCCGGCGACCGGGTGAACATCGAGGCCGACATGCTGGCCAAGCACGTCGCCGAAGCTGCTCAGCGTGACAGAGCGCATCCCGATCCGCAGATCTACGCAATGGCTCGGAGGAGATCTGAGAGTTCCGGCACTCGATCAGACGATCCCTCGTCAGTCCCGACCGAATCTGACTCCGATCCAGCCAATGCCCGACCGCCGCCAGACGCAGTCGTACCTCCGCAACCTGTTCGCCCGGCGCGGGATCGCGCCGCAGCACCGGTACGGGCAGAACTTCCTGATCGACCTGAACCTCCACGAGCTGATCGTCGAAGGCGGCGGAGGTCGGGCCCGGACGACGTGGTGCTCGAGGTCGGGCCGGGGGCGGGGGCGCTTGACGGCGCTGATGGCCGAGCGGGGCGCGGCGGTCGTCGCCGTCGAGATCGACCCGGCGATGGCCGGCTCGACGGCCGAGGCGGTCGGCCGGGCATGCCGAACGTCCGGGTGCTCAACGCCGACGCCCTGGCGAGCAAGTACGACGATCAACCCCGAGGTGCTCGACAACGTCCGCGCCGGGCTGGCCGTCGCGCCCGAGCGGCGGTTCAAGCTCGTGGCGAACCTGCCCTACAACGTCGCGACGCCGATCGTCACCAACCTGCTCGTCCACCCCGAGCTCTGCCCGAGCCGGATGGTGGTCGACGATCCAGCTCGAGCTGGCCGAGCGGATGCGCGCCGCGCCGAGCACCGAGGCCTACGGCGCGCTCTCGGTGCTGGTCCAGGCGCTGGCCGACGTGCACGATCGTGCGGACGCTCCCGCCGAGCGTCTTCTGGCCGCGCCCGAAGGTCGAGTCGGCCATCGTCCCGATCGTCCCCGACCCGGCGAAGCGGGCCGCGATCGGCGACCTCGCCTGGTTCCACCAGGTCGTCCGCCAGGTCTTCCTCCACCGCCGCAAGAACCTCCGCCGCGTCCTCTACAGCCTCTGGCGCGACCGCTGACCAAGCCCGAGGTCGACGCCCTGCTCGAATCGCTCGGCCTGACCGGCCGGATCCGCGCCGAGGCGATGAACGTCGAGGAGCTCATCGCCCTGGCCGACGCCCTGAAGGATCCGGCTCGGCGATGAGGCCGGAGAGGCCGACGATGGGGCGTGCCGACGACGAGGCTTGATCGGTCCCGGTCGCCGCGGGAGGATGGTGGGCGATGATCCGGAACCTCTGGCTGGTCCACCCCGAGGAGGCGATGTGCGCAGGCCTTCCGAGCGCCGGTTCGCCGGCCTGCCGGGCGTCCGCGTCATCCGGGGCCGGTTCGAGGACCTGGAGCCGCACGACTGCTTCGTCACCGCCGGCAACGCCTTCGGCCTGATGACGGCCGGCATCGACGCCGCCGTGGTCCGCTTCTTCGGCGAGGCGCTGATGCGAGCGGGTCCAGCACCGCATCATGGACCGATTCTTCGGCGAGCAGCCGGTCGGCACGGCCTTCGTCCTGCCCACGGGCCACCCGCGATCCCGTTCCTGGCCCACGCCCCGACCATGCGCGTGCCGGGCAGCATCGAGGGCACCGACAAGGTCTACGCCGCGACCTGGGCCGCCCTGCTGGCGATCCACGCCCACAACCTCGCCTCCGACGAGAAGATCGAGATGGTCGCCTTCCCGGCGATGGGCACCGGCTTCGGCGGCGTGCCGTTCGACGAGGCGGCGCGGCAGATGGCGGCCGCCTATCGCCACTACCTCGAGCCGCCGCACCGGCTGGACTGGGACTTCGTCGTCGAGCGCCACAAGGCGATCTGCTACGACGGCAAAGACCAGGTCGCCCGCTGATCCTCCGAGACGGAGGGCGATCCGGCGATCGTCAGCCGGACGTCGTCGTCGGACGTCCCCGGCCAGGAGGTCAGAAGACGTCGGTGCGGAGGCGCGACGGGTCGTCGTCCCAGTGGCCGTAGATCTCCAGCTCGGGCCGCTGCTCGTAGCCGTGGGCCTTGCACCACGCCTCGATCGACCGCGTTAGCTTCCCCGAGGCGGTCGTAGGGGCCGAATGGGCGGTGGTCGCGGCCGCCCGGCGTCGCAAGCAGATCACCGACCCGTCGCCTGTGAACGGGCCCGTCACGAGGACGCCGCATTCCACGGTCGCACGCCGTCGAGGTACACGGCCGAGGTTGGGCCCGTGTGCGGGACGCCGTTCGCCCGGTATGAACTGCCAGACCTCGCCGCATCCTTCCGGGACCGCTTGGAGAGCGGCCCGGAGCCGGTCCGTCGGCGGACGACGGCGATCGGCGCCGGCTGACCCGACGACTCGCACCTCGTCAGCATCGCCGTCCCTCCGGTCTTCGTCCGTCTCCGCGATCCGACAGACCTTACTCCGGGCCCTGTCGACTTGCAACGGCCCGTCCCGCGGCGCGGAAACTCGCGTCGCCCGGGAATCGGCTCCGGGGTAGGATGCCGCCGGGATGATCCGTCGTGTCGGGCCAGGGAGGGCCGGGCATGGATCGGGGCGAGGTCGGAGTCGGGCCGGCTCGGCCCGCGATGGGCCGCGGCGATCGTCGGGCTGTCGGCGATGGCCCTGCTGCCGGGCTCGGGTCGCTCCGGCTGACGTACCACGAGGCGCACGTCGCCCAGGCCGCGCGCGAGATGATCGCGGCCGGCGACTGGCTCGTCCCGATCCTCGACGGCCGTCCCTGGCTCGAGAAACCCCCCTGGTCCACTGGCTCATCATCCCGCTGGCCCGCGCGGCCGGCGACGTGACCGAGCTGGTCGCGCGGCTCCCCTCGGCCCTGGCGGCGGTCCTGCTCGCGCTGGGGGTGGCCTCGCTCGCGGCCCGGCGCTTCGGGCCGACGATCGGCGGCCTCGCCGGCTGCGTCCAGGCGACGATGGCCTGGTCCGCGATCCGCGGCCGGCTCGCCGAGGCCGACATCCTCCTGGCCTGCCTCGTCGCCTGGACGATGGTCGCCCTCGATGGCCTCCGCCGCGCCTCCGGTCGACCCCCCCGCCCTGCCCTCCCCCGCAGGGCGGCGGGCGAGCCAGGGCATCGAGGCGAATCCTCGGTTGGCTCGCCCGCCTCTTCCTCCTCGGCCTCGGCACCACGGCCCTGGCTAAAGGGATCGGCTTCGGCGCCGCTGATCCTGGCGGCGACATCCCTCGTCGTCCT
>CAVVSP010000020.1:0-94891 GCA_963750845.1 uncultured Acidobacteriaceae bacterium | reverse complement strand
CTGCCGGAGCGCCCGGGGCCGGGACCCGGTCGCGAGCCCGCGTGGCGCTCGCGGTGGCGGACGAAGGCGGACGGTCGCGCCCCGGAGGGCGCGAACGGGCGCCGGGATCGCGTCCGGTCTCCGACGTCGTAGTTGGCCACCGGTCCTACCCGCTGGCCGGGCTGCGCCTGGGCGTCGCGGCCACCCCGCTGGCGTCCTTTGGCCACCGGTGAGGTGGCCATCGGAGGCGGTGGCCACGACGCTCGGTGGCCAGTCAGTCGAGACCGGCGGCGGCCACCACCACGAGGTGGTGGCCACCGGCGGCCGGTCAGAAGGGGCCTCGTCGTTCCAGGAGGGCGGGCCGCTGGACCC
The DNA here is from genome assembly GCA_963750845.1 of uncultured Acidobacteriaceae bacterium. Taxonomy (GTDB): domain Bacteria; phylum Acidobacteriota; class Terriglobia; order Terriglobales; family Acidobacteriaceae; genus KBS-83. The sequence goes on along the minus strand of CAVVSP010000020.1, from coordinate 94,540 downwards.
GGCCACGGGGGGGTGGCCCACGGGTCGAGACGGTCACGGCGGGGTCGCGACAGGCGCCAGCGGCGCTGCAGGCGTCGCGGCGGGCGACCGCCGAGGGCGAGGTTCTCGATCAGGGCGACCGCGGCGTTGTAGGCGGCGTCGCGGCCGTGTGGAGCGCGACCAGAAGTTCAGTGGCAGACGCGAGATCAGGTTGAGTAAGCGCGATGGAAGTTCAGTGCCAGCAGTGCTGATGATCAGGCCTGGCGGAGGTCGCAGTTGACGGTGAAGTGGAACGCGAAGGCTTCAGGGATGTAGCACTTCTCGCGAGCCGATCCGGCGTGGGCGGGCACCAGCCCTGCGACCTTGCCGGCGGCGACGACGGTGTGGGCGAGTCGCCTCACGAGCAGGACGGAGCCGTCCGCGGCGACGAGCAGCGCGGGGGCCGCGGACGGGCAGCGGGCGTGGTGGTCGAGCAGCGCTCGCATCACGGGGCGGGTCTGCGGTGGAATCCGGAAGGTGCCGGCGGTGGTCCGTGGGTGCCTGCCTGCGGGGTCGGTCCACTCTCGGCGAAAGCGGGCAAGGTTCGGGGCGTCCTGGTTGGTGGCGTGGGCGAGAAGGAGCGCGCCGGCGCCGACGGGGCAGGCGACCCGGCGCAGCTGGGTGACGGTGGCGACGTCGAGGCGGGGGCCGCTCATTGAGCAATCTCGCGAGCCAGGACGGTGCGCAGGGCCCGCCGCAGCAGGTCCGCCTCGCCGGGATTCAGCCCCTCGGTGAACGCAGCCTCGGCCGCTGATGCGATCCGGTCGGCCTCCCCGACCAGCTCCTCACCGTCCCCGGTCAAGACGACGACATTGCGCCGTCGGTCGTGCTCTGCGGGGCGCCGCGTGACGATTCCGCGTCGTTCCAGGCCGTCGACCAGCGCGACCATGGTGGTGCGGTCGACGCCGAGCAACGCGGCGATCTCCTGCTGCGAGCGTGCCACACCGCCCGCAATCACCCGCAGAACGCCGAGGTCCTTGGACGAGAGGCCGGTCGGCGAGAGGGCGGCGTCGGCGCGCCGCTCCAGCGCGAGGTGCGCGTGCTTGAGCAGGTAGCCGAGGACGTCGTCATAGGCCCGTACCTCGTACCCCGCGCTCGACACCGCATCGAGACTACCGCGTACGCTGATCGTCAGTCACACTGACGATTGGCGTAGCGGACGTTCAGGAATTCGACCAGGAGGTAGGCTTGATCCTCGTCACCGGCGGCGCCGGCTTCATCGGCACCCACACTGTGCGCGCGCTGCACGACCTCGGCGAGACCTGTGTGCTGCTCTCGCGACGCGCCGGTGCCGTCCCGTCCGCGCTGGCCGACCTGCCGGTCGTGGTGGCGCGCGGGGACGTCGCCGACCTCGAGGGGCTGCGCGAGGTGGGCCGCCGGCACCCCATCGACGGGATCGTCCACCTCGCCGGCTACGACCGGGACGAGGAGGACGGCATCGCCGCTACGGCGGGCGTGCTCGACGGGCTGCTCAACCTCGGGCGAGTGGCGCAGGAGTGGGGCGTGCGCCGGGTCGGGCTCGCCAGCACGCTCGGCGTGTACAGCGGGCTGGAGCACGATGGCCCGCTCACCGAGGACCTGCCGGTCCCACTGAGCTCCCCGCACCCGATCCCGCGCGCGAAGAAGATCAGCGAGCTCCTCGCCGAACAGCTCGAGGAGGCGACCGGAATCGAGATGGTGAACCTGCGCATCTCCGGCACCTGGGGGCCGCTCGGCCACGAGGACCCCTTCTTCGCCGCGCCGGCGCTGGCCCACGCGGCGGCGTCCGGGAAGCCCCTCGATCTCGGGGCGCTGCTCCGCCGGCCGCACCTCGACGACGGGCTCGACCTGTGCTACGTCAAGGACACCGGGCGCGCGATCGCGCTGCTCCAGCTCGCCGATAACCTGACCCACCGCACGTACAACGTCGCCTCGGGACGGGTCACCACCAACGCCGACGTCATCGCGGCGCTGCACGACGTGGCCCCGGACGCCGACCTGGACCTGCCCGTGGGCGCACAACGGTCGGGTTCGCCCCTCGCGATCGACCGGTTACACGAAGACACCGGCTACGTGCCTGAGTACGACACTGCGGCCGCCGCCGCGGACTACGTGCTCTGGCTGCGTGCCGGGCACGACCGCTGATAGCCGGCCGCCCTCCCATTCTGACTACCTACCTGTCACCTTTCCGCTTCGTGAGTGGTCGACCAGCTCAGCGTCCCGCGACGAGTGCTACCGGGGGAATGACAGGTCGGCAGGTTCGGCGGGATTGATCCCACCAGCGCCAAGCACTGTCTGCCGCCGTCGTTTCACGCCCGCCCGGCCCGGACGGGGCTCAGGTCGGCGCCCTTGCTGGCCGCGACGACAACGCGCGACATCCTCCGCCCGAGCAGGAACTGTCCGACGATGGGTGTGACACATTGGCGGTGACGACTTGTTCGTGCCACGAGCGTGCTCGGCGTGGCCACCGCCGCGGCGGCCATCCGCCGCTGTGCAAGGCGAACGCGTCCAACAGGAGCGCGAAACGGGTGGCGGGGTGATCGTGGAGGTGGCGGAGGAACTCGATGCGATCGGTGTTGAGCCGATGGGTCTCGTCGACGACCACGGTGCGCCCGCGGGTGGATGGTCCCTCGATGACCGAATCCATGAGCACGAATAACGACGGCGTCGTCTGCGGTCCCGGAACCTAGGTTCCGAGACGCTCGCGGTGCGTCAGAAACGGCCGGATTGTTGAGCGCGGCGGGCGGGGTGGGGGGTGGCGGCCCGGCCATTGGCGAGTGAACGGGCCTGGTCGGGTACACCGATCGGTCAGTCGCCTCCGCCGGCGAGGAGGAAGAGCACCACGGCTTCGATGATCAGGGCGATGCCGGTGACGATCTCGTAGCGGATGTTGATGCGGTCGGACACCAGTCGGAACGCCAGGCGACCGAGCACCAGCCCGAGCAGCGACATGACCGCGGTGATGACGCCGAAGATGATCGCGGGGAGCCAGGGCGAGAACCCGAGCAGTCCCAGCCCGGTACCGGCGACGATGTTGTCGATGCTCAGCGGCAGCGGCAGCCCGAACAGGGTCCAGGACTGTTCGAACTCGTCGTCCTCGCCGGCGGGGACACGCCAGGCGCGCACCAGCAGGTAGGCGCCGTAGCCCAGCAGCGCCAGCGGTCCGATGTAGTCCGCGATCGGGCCGATCGCATCCCCGACGTAGTGCCCGATCACCAGCCCGAGCAGCGGCGCCAGCCCGTCCCAGAGACCGAAGTTGACCGCGACCAGCACCATGCGCGCCCGGCGCATCCGCAGCGGGCCCAGCAGCACTGAGGTGCGAAAGTTGTCCAGGCTCAGCACAAAACCGAGCACGATGACATTGACCAGTCGCGCGACCATCTTCTGCCGTCTCCCCTCGCCACCCCAGCACGGCCTGTGATCGGCAGAGCGCCCGGTGCAGTACGCCAGCCCGCGGCGATGGCCGTCAAGGCCGTGACCGCGGTAGCGTCTCCCGACACGCCCGAGGCTGGGGAAACGGCCCGATAGGGGGATGGTGATGACAAAGCCATCAAGCCACGTCACAAACTCCGCGGATCACCCGGGAGGCAAGCCCGCACTGCAACTCGGTGTCGGGCCGCATCGAGGACGCCGGCGGAGCGAGGCCTCAGGCAGTTGCCTGATGGAGTACGTGTCGATGGTCGCGCTCGAACGATTCAGCGATCTTCCCGAGTGCACCCATCCCGCGGTGGCCATGGTGGCTTGGCGGATCAACGACGAGCTGTGTGCCACCACCCGCCAACAACTGCTGCGCCGCGCGCCGGCGTTGGTCGGCGCCGGACGCGGCGTGTCCGCGGCCGGTCCGCCCGGCCGTGCTCAGTGTGATCGCCGACGCCGCGCTCGCCCTCGACCCCGACCATCGGTATTTCCGGCGTCTGCGGCGTCGACTCGACCGCGCACCGGTCGCGGCCGGTGATGACACCGGCGGGCGGCTGAGCATCTTGTGGCGCCATCTCCTGCCGCTCAACATGGCCATGACTCAGTTTCTGTGGGTCGTCTCCTGCCACAGCGCGCACCGACATCAGCGCGAGCAGCACCTGATCGATCTGCTCGACGCCTGCCTGGCCGCCGTCCAACCCCACCCGATCGCCCGGCCCCCGCCCTCTCAGCGCGCTGCGCCTGAAGGCGTCCAGCCACCGAGCAATCCACTGAGCCGCCGGTCGCGCTCGAAGTGCTGCACAGAGCAGGCTTCTGCCCCGGGTGCCACGAGACCGTGGAAGTGAAGGATGTCGCGCCGCCCGACGCGGTCACACGAAATCACCGTTCCGGGATGAGAGCCGCGGCGCCGGCCAGGATGGCGCAGGCCCCGGCGAAGCCTCGGATCACCCTGGCGCCGGTGAGCCCGTGGGCCTCGGCGCGCACCGCCACCACCATCAGGATGACGGCCAACAGTGCCAACGCGATCACCGCCAAGCGCGCGCTCGCCGTCGTGAGCCCCACCTGCCGGTTCTAACCCACCGAATGCAAGGGCCGCGCAAGCGGATGATCACAGTCGGTCGAGCGTCGTTGCACGGGGAGCGGTGGGGTCGCCACAGGCGCCAGCGGCGCTGCTGGCGGGCTGCCAGTGCAGTCGCGGGAGTTGGCGGTAGCGGCGCTGCAGCCGCCAGCGCCGCGGCTGGCGACCGCCGAGGGCGAGGTTCTCGATCAGGGCGACCGCGGCGTTGTGGGCGGCGTTGCGGGCGTCCTCGACGTGGCGACGGTGGAACTCGTCGAGGTCGCGGCGCCAGTCGGGGTCCTCACCGAACTGCCACGCCCACAGCTCGCCCTCGAGCGCCTCGGCGGCGGCGAACCACGCCGCGACCTGACCGCGGATCGTTTGGGCGGAGGGGACCACGACCGGGTTCTCCGCGAATTCAGGCACTGCTCCCGCCCGCTGGCACCGCGGGTGGAGCAGCGAAGCAACAGGGTGAGCACGCCGTCGAGCAACCGGTAAGCGCTGTTGACACCGCGGCGTCGCCGCGGTCGCGGAGGGGGTAGTGCCGTGACGGGGGCATTGGGGGTTCCCGCCCAAGGCCGTCCCAGCCGGGGCTGTCGAAGATCCCATAGCCCGTGGAGTTCATATCAATGAAGACAAGCTTGTCATGGCTCGGGCTCGTCCCCAGCTCGTAGCGGCCCACGTAGCCTTTCGGCTCAATGTCAGTTTCGGTGAGATCGACCCACTTGCCGTCTGCACTGGATTCGCCGTGGTAGACAGAGCGATGTTCGCGGCCGCTTCCGGCAACGCTGCCGGAGCATTGCCAGTACCCTGCAAAGCTGAAACCGGCAGGCGGATCGAGAGAGACCGGCTGGCGAAGTCCGTGCCCCAGAGGAACCGTCAGGGTCATCGCCAGGAGACCGAACGAGGCTCGCAATGACTGTCGCATGCGCAACAAAATAAAGTGTCTTGGGATGGGTTACAGCGGGTTTCCACCCGCCAGCCGCTCCCGGTTTGCGACGAACCGTGCATTTCGTGCGCCAGAACGGTGCGGAAAATCACCGGGACGGCCCATAGAATGTGCATTGTGGCGGAATTCACCACCAGCCCGCGCTTTCGCTCCTTCCGGCCGTACCAGATAGGTGGTTGGCTGCTCTATGGAGCTGCGGTGGCCGCGTCGACCTACCCACTGCGCAACATGCGTGATGACGTGGCGTATCACTCCGCCTTTCTGCTCGCCGGATTTTTGTGCAGCTTTCTGATGTACGGCGTATGCCATGCGTTGTGGAAAGCGCGGGCCCCTTCGATTCGAGCATTGCTGATCTGCACGGCCGTGGCGTATTTGCTGGGCATGGTGGTTTCCGGCGCTTCGGTATGGGCGGAGATCCATTTGGGCGGCGCGAGGGAAAGATTTCACTGGACCTACATTTTTGCCTCTGCGCTCGGCAGTTGTTTCGTTCTCGCGGCATGGGCTTTTCTCTACTTCGGTATAAAGCACTACCACGCCCTGGAAGAGGAGAGAGGCCGGCTCCAGGCGCTGGAGGTGATGGCGCGTGAGGCGCAGATGCGCGCGCTTCGCTATCAGCTTCAACCACACTTCCTGTTCAACACGCTGAATGCGATTTCCACGCTGGTACTGGACAATCAACCGCGCATCGCCACCCAGATGATCGCGCGCCTGGCGGATTTGCTGCGCCGGACGCTCGAGGCTCCGGATGCGCACCAGGTCTCCCTGCAGGAAGAGATCGCGGTCACGAAGGAATACCTGGCGCTCGAAAAGGTACGCTTCGGTCCGCGCCTGACGGTCACCTTCGAAATCGATCCGGGGACCCATGACGCGCTGGTGCCGTGTTTTCTGCTGCAGCCCCTGGTGAGAACGCTATCCGGCACGGGATTGCCAAGCGCCCGCAGGGCGGCACTCTGGTCCTTCGTTCGGAGAGCGCGGGAGGCCGGTTGCAGGTGAGGATCGAGAATGATGGAGTAGATGACGACGAGCCTGTCCTGCGACGCAACACGGCAACGCCACACCGCGGCGTCGGGTTGACCAACACGCGCGCACGTCTGGAACAGATGTACGGGCATGAGGCGACGCTGGAAACCCATGCCACCGCGAACGGCACCTACGAGCTCCGGCTCCCCATGCCGTTCAGCACCGTGGAGGCCCTGGCCGACTTACAGATGCTGGAGGTGCAATGAACGTCAGAGTCTTGATCGTGGACGACGAACCATTGGCACGGCGCGGGGTGAGTCTTCGCCTTGCGGAGCACCCCGACATGACAGTCGTAGGCGAGTGCGCCAATGGCGAAGACGCGATCCGATCCGTCCGTACGCTCAAGCCGGACCTGGTATCTCTCGATATCCAGATGCCCGGGATGTGCGGCATTGAGGCGCTGCGTTGCTGCCCCAGGGATCGATCCCCGGCATCATCTTTCTAACCGCCTATGACGAGTACGCTCTGGCTGCCTTTGAGGTGCAGGCGCTCGATTATCTCTTGAAGCCGATCGACAACGTGCGATTCCTGATCGCCCTGGAGCGGGCGCGGCGCACCCTGGCATTGCAACAGCAGGATGTACTGCATAGCCGTTTCCAGAAGCTGCTGGAGCTGCACTCCGAGCGGAATGACGGAGGGCCGGCAAAGCGTTTTGCCATCCGAAACGGAAACCAGGTGGCGTTTGTGCAGTCGTCGGAGATCGACTGGATTGAGGCGGTGGGCGACTATGCGGGGCTGCACGTCGGCAAGAAGATGCACCTGCTGCGGGAGCCGCTGCACCTGCTGGAGCTCCGGCTGGACCGCGCCGAATTCCTGCGCATCCATCGCTCCACCATTGTGAAGCTGGACCGGATCACCCGGATTGAGCCGCTGGCGAACCGCGATTGCCGGCTGACGCTCCAGGACGGCACGCATCTGCGTGTGAGCCGCACCTACTCGAAACCGCTCCACGACCTGTTGCGCAATCGCGAGAGCACCTCGATTTCCCTTTAGTCAATCGATTGTGCGCAGTACAAAAAATGCACAACGGCACTTCCATGTAGCTATGATGGTGGGCACAAAAACGATTGTGGGTGGTGCCCATCAATGAGCAAGTCGAGCAGTTCCTTTCGCTGTGTCTGGCTGTAGTCCTGGCATTCGCCGGCAGTACGCCGTTGAAGGCGCAGCATCGTCATCACAATGAGGCCGAAGCTCACCAGCAGTACCACCATGGATGTCGCCCGTCTCTCTCCCGACGAGCGCGCCGCGATGGTGCTGAAAGAAATGACGCTCGACGAAAAAATCGATCTGCTCCACGGCATGGGCATGCCGGGTTGGGCGCGGCAATCCGCAGCCCGAACTCGGCAACGGCGGCGCCGGTTTCATGCTCGGCATTCCGCGGCTCGGCATTCCCATATTCAAATGAGCGACGCCGCTTATGGCGTGCGCAGCAGCGGCGAAAACGGCCGCTACTCCACCGCGCTGACCGCCAACATGGGCCCGCCGCAAGTTGGGATCCCGAAGCCGCCTGCGCCTACGGGCGCTGATCGGCAAGGAACTCCGCGCGCAGGGCTACAACATGACGCTCGGCGGCGGCACGAACATCACGCGCGAACCGCGCAATGGCCGCACCTTTGAATATCTCGGCGAAGATCCGATGCTCGCCGGCACGCTCGTCGGCAACCGCATGAAGTGCGAGCAGGCCGAGCACGTCATCGGCGACATCAAGCACTACGCCATCAACGATCAGGAAAGCGGCCGCAACGAAGTCGACGCGATCATCGGCAAGCGCGCGATGCGCGAGAGCGATCTGCTGGCCTTTGAAATCGGCGTCGGATCGCCGACCCGCGCGGTGATGTGCTCCTACAACGCGGTCAACGGCGACTTCGCCTGCGAGAATAAATATCTGCTCACCGATGTTCTGAAAAAAGAGTGGGGCTTCAAAGGCTTCGTCGTTTCCGACTGGGGCGGCACGCACAGCACGGTCAAAGCGTCCGCCGCCGGACTCGATAACGAAGAACCCGTCGACCAGTTTTTCGGCGCGAAACTGAAAGACGCCGTCGAGAGCGGCAAAGTCCCGATGCGCGAACTCGACGATCATGTTCGCCGCGTCCTGCGTGCCGAATTCGCAACCGGCATCGTCGATTTTCCGACGCAGAAGAGCGTTGTCGATGTTCTCGGTGGCCTCGAAACCGCACGAGATCGAAGAACAGCACCGTGCTGCTGAAAAACGAAAACAACATTCTTCCGCTGATCCTGCGAAGTCATCGATCGCCATCATCGGCCCGCACGCCGACGAAGGCATGATCTCCGGCGGCGGCTCCGCGCAAGTCGATGCGCCGGGCCGTCCCAACGCAGGCTGGCAAGCTCACGTCTGGTTCCCCACTTCGCCGATGAAAGCCGTCATGGCGAAAGCGCCGACGACGTGAAGTTCGCTTTGGCGGCAGCAGCTCGCAGCCGCGGAGGCCGCGAAAAAATCGGACGTCGCGATCGTCTTCGGTACCATTGGGATCGCGAAGACATGGACCTCGGACCTTACCCTGCCCGACAAGCAGGACGCAATCGTGCTGGTGGCCGCGGCGAATCCGAAAACGATCGTCGTCCTCGAAACAGGAACCGCGGTGACCATGCCATGGGCGGACAAGGTCGACGGCATTCTGGAAGCGTGGTTCGCGGGAAGCGACGGCGCCAATGCAGTGGCGAACATTTTGTTTGGCGACGTAAATCCGAATGCGAAGCTGCCGATGACCTTTCCGAAGAGCGAGGCCGACCTGCCGCATCCCACCTGGTGAAACCCCCCCTGGTCAACGGGCGAAACCGCCGTCAACAAATCCGGCGAAGCCAAGCCGACATTCAGCATCACTACGACGAAGGCCTCAAAGTCGGCTACAAGTGGTACGACGCCGAAAAGAAGCCGGTGCTCTTTCCCTTCGGCCACGGCCTTCCTACACAACCTATCGTATTCAGGATTGAAGGTCGCCGACAAGGGAAAAGCGTTACTTTCACGGTGAAGAATACCGGAGAACGCGCCGGCACAGAAATCGCCGAGGTCTACGCAGCACTGCCGGCATCGGCGGGCGAGCCGCCGAAGCGGCTGGTGGGCTGGGCGCGGGTTGCGCTGAAGCCGGGTGAGAGTCGCGAGGTCACGGTAGCCGTCGATCCGAAGTATCTCTCCATATACGATGAGCAGCAGGGCTGGAAGCTCGTTCCGGGGCAGTACACTTTCCTTGTCGGCGGATCGTCGCAGGATCTTCCGCTGAAACAGGAGACGACGCTCAACTAGGCTCGTCTCCCACGACAGGAGACGTCTTCCAGCACCGCGTGCGCATCGCTCTTTTCATCACCTGCTACAACGACACGCTGTTTCCGCGTACCGGGCAGTCGGTGGTGCGCGTGCTGGAACGGCTGGGCCACACGGTCGAGTTCCCGCTGGAGCAGACCTGCTGCGGCCAGATGCATTTGAACACCGGCTATCGGCGCGAAGCGTTTCCGATGGCAAGCGCTTCGTGGAGATCTTTGCGGACGCTGAGGCCGTGTGCATTCCGTCCTCTTCCTGCGTCGCGATGATTCGCGAGTACTATCCGGCGCTGGCCCCGAGAACAAGGATGCCGCGATGGCGGCGGAAGTCGAACGGCTGCTGCCGCGCGTCTTCGAGTTCAGCGAGTTGCTGGTGGACCGGCTCGGCGTGACGGATGTCGGCGCGTACTTTCCCCATCGCGTTACCTATCACGCAAGCTGCCACGGGTTGCGCAGCCTGCACCTTGGCGACAAGCCGCTGCAGTTGTTGCGCGCGGTGCGCGGGATGGAGCTGGTGCCGCTGGAACGTGGAGCAGTGCTGCGGCTTTGGCGGCACCTTCGCGGTGAAGAACGCCGATGTCTCTGCTGCGATGCTGACGGAGAAGATCCGCGCGGTGCTGAACACGCGCGCCGAGGTCTGCACCGCGTGCGACAACTCCTGCCTGATGCATATGCAGGGCATGCTGCACCGGCAATTCGCGGTAGTTCGCACGCTGCACCTCGCGGAGGTGCTGGCAGGCACCGAGGATGCGCCCGCATGATGCTGGTGCAGCTCAATCCAAAGACCGCGCCGCCGTTTCCTGATGCTGCAAAGGCCGACCTTCGCGATACGCAGCTGCGACGCAATGTGGCGCGCGCGACGGATACGATCCAGCGCAAGCGCGCCGCGCTGGTCGAGGAGAAGTCCGACTGGCAGGCGCTGCGAGATGCAGGCAGCGGCGATCCGGCACGAGGCCCTGGCGAACCTGGACCGCTACCTGCTGGAGTTCGAAGAGCGCTTCCAGGCAGCGGGCGGCACGGTGCACTGGGCTGCGAATGCCGCGGAGGCGAACGGGATCGTCCTCGGCATCCTGCGGGAGAACGAAGCACGCGAGGTCATCAAGATCAAGTCGATGACGACGGCGGAGATCGGGCTGAACGAGTTTCTGGGCAGCAGGGCGTTGCTGCGCACGAGACCGATCTTGCCGAACTCATTCTGCAGCTTGGTCACGATCAGCCGTCGCACATCGTGGTGCCGGCGTTGCACAAGAACCGGCAGCAGGTGCGCGAAATCTTTGCACGGACGATGGGGCTGCCGGAGTTGAGCGATGATCCTGAGGCCCTGACCGCAGCGGCGCGGCACTATCTGCGCGAAAAATTCCTGCGGGTGAAGATGGCCATCTGCGGCGCGAATTTTCTGGTCGCGGAGACGGGCGGCGTCACCATCGTGGAGTCCGAGGGCAATGGACGCATGTGCCTGACGTTGCCGGAGACGCTGATCGCCATCGCCGGGATCGAGAAGGTGATCCCGCGCTTCGCGGATCTCGAAGTGTTGCTGCAAACGCTGCCGCGTTCGGCTACGGGCGAGCGCATGAACCCGTATAACTCGATCTGGTCGGGCGTGGTTCCGGGCGATGGGCCACAGAGCATCATGTCGTCCTGCTGGATAACGGCCGCACCCGCGTTCTGCGCGATGCGATCGGCCGGCAGACGCTGCAGTGCATCCGTTGCGGCGCATGCCAGAATGCCTGTCCGGTCTATCGGCAGACGGGCGGCCATGCGTACGGCTCGGTGTATGCGGGGCCGATCGGCGCGATCCTGACGCCGCAGCTCGAGGATATGCGGATGCGCATCGCTGCCGTACGCGTCCTCGCTGTGCGGCGCGTGCTACGAGGTGTGCCCGGTGAAGATCAATATCCCGGAGGTGCTGGTGCATCTGCGCGCGCGGGTGGTGGACCGTGGCCGCCGAAGCTCGCTTCACTCTTCGATCAGGAGCGCACCGGCATGATGATGATGGCCGCGATCTTTGCGAATCGGCGCCGGTATGAGGCGGCGCAGCGGTTGGCGCGCACAGCGCAGCGCGCGGTCGTCATGGAGACGCGTGGTACCACTGGCTGCCCGGCATGGCGGGACGCTGGACCGAGACGCGCGACCTTGCGCCGTTGCCGCAGCAGACCTTCCGCGAATGGTGGCAACAGCGGGGGCAATCGTGAACGGCGCGGGGAAGTCCAGCCGCGAGCGCGTGCTGGAACGAATACGCAAAGCCGAATCTGAGGGCGGCCGGCCCGCAGGAATCGATTCCGCGCGACTACGACCGCAGGAGCTCAAGACGGCGGAGAAAACTGCTGGCACTCTTTGAGGCACGACTGCGCGATTACGATGCGCGCGTCTTTCCCGTGCGCCGCGAGGAGATTGCTGCCAGGGCGGCGGAGATTCTGCTCGCGCGGCAATAGGCGGCGCATCGTGGTGCCGGACGGGTTGCCTGGCATGGCAGGCGGATGGGACGGAGTGGATTCCCGACCTTCCGATCATGCTCTCTCCTGTCGACGCGCTCAACGCCGTCGATGGCGTGATGACCGCGGCTACGCTCGGCGTTGCTGTCTCGGGGAGCATCGTGCTGCAGCACGGTCCGGCGGAAGGACGGCGCGTCCTTACCCTGCTGCCTGACTATCATCTCTGCGTCATCGAAGCGAGCCAGGTGGTGGAGACGTTGCCCGAGGCTTTCACGGCCTCGATGCTGCGCGTCCGGCTACGTTCTTCTCCGGGCCATCGGCCACGGCGGATATCGAGATGACGCGCATCAAGGGCGTCCATGGGCCGCGCTTTCTGGATGTGCTGCTGGTCGAGGACTGAGCTCTGCGCCCTCCGATTTTCCGATCTTCATCCTGCGGTAGCAGAATGGTGGGTGGCATTCGGAAGGAGCCTCCCCCATGGCGAAGAAGACCGCTCAACCAAACACCCCGAAAGTGACGCAGGATAAGAAGATGACTACGCCACCGCGCGCCGGAAATGATCCAGTGTTTGCGCAGCCGTCGCCGACTCCCGATCCAACCAGCTTCCGCGATCCGGTTACCGATCAGAAGCTGAAGGAGGTCGGAATCGTTGAAGCATTTCCCGCGCCGCGCGGCGGAGCGGCCGAGCCGGTGCTGCAGTTTGCAGACACGCTGGGCTCGCAAGGGCCCGCGCGAATCACGGCGATTCAGAGGGCGGGGCAGATCGTCTTCCACGCCGTGGGCGACACCGGCAGCACCAAGGGACCTTCGACGCAGTCACTGGTTGCGGACAAGATGGTGACCGATTTCACGGAGAATATTTCCGCCGACGTGCCGTCGTTCTTCTATCACCTCGGCGACGTGGTCTATAACTTTGGCGAAGCGGCGTACTACTACGATCAGTTCTACGAGCCGTATCGCAATTATCCCGCGCCCATCCTTAGCATTCCGGGCAATCATGATGGCGTGACCTATCCCAAGGAAGCTGTTCCTACGCTGGATGCCTACCTGCGTAACTTCTGTTCCGCACGCCGGTGCATACCGGTGAAGCGGGCGGCCTGTCGCGCACGGCCATGATCCAGCCTGGCGTGTATTACACGCTGGAGGCGCCCTTTGTCCGCCTGCTTGGGCTTTACAGCAACACGCTGGAAGATCCAGGGGTGATCTCGACCGAGGCGGCACGCGTACCACGCTGAACGATAACCAGCTCACCTATCTGCAGACCGCACTTGCCCGCTGCAAGAGCGAAAATTTTCCCGGCGCGGTGCTGGTGGCCGTGCATCATCCGCCGTTTACCGGCGGCGTAAATCACGGCGGCAGCCCGCGGATGCTGCAGGACATGGACGACGCGGCAACGAAAGCGGGCTTCTGGCCGCATGTCGTCCTCTCCGCGCACTCGCACAACTATCAGCGCTACACGCGCACGGTCGCCGGGCTGACCATTCCTTACATCGTGGCCGGCATGGGTGGGCATGGCTTGACCGCGATGCGGACGACGGCCAGCGGCAACGCGATCCGCACACCGATGACGATGGACGGCGGCCTCACCCTGGCAAGTTATGACGATACTCACTACGGCTACATGCGAGTGATCGTGAACGCGACCACCCTGCGCATGGAGTTCCATCCGGCCGAGGATGGCGGCACGACCAAGACGCCGGACGATGCCTTTACTCTCAATCTGAAGACCCGCGCCATCGCCTAGTTGCAGCGCGTAACCGCCACATCATCTTTGTGATCGCGAAGCTTTCAGGCGCTGTGGTACGATCCGCCTGCAAAGCAGGGAACCTGCAAGGCCGGCAAGGAACATGCTTGCAGGACAGGATGGGCCACATGCGTGCAGAACTTCGTCCTTCCAGTCTCGGTGAGATCCTTGACCGAACGGCGCAGATGTACCGCAGCCATTTCCTGGTGTATTTCGGCATCGCTTCGATTGCCTACGCCGCGACGCTTGTCCTCAGCCTGATTGCCGATGTGCTGTTCTTTTCCCATGCGCATGCAAACCCGCGTGCCTACGCCAGGTTCACCATTGGCCTTGGGGGCGGTGTTGGGATTCTCACGCTCTTGCCAGTATCCGTCGGCATGGCTGCCGTGATGCACTCCGTCGCGCGAAACTATCTGGGCGCAGCCTGCACCATCCGCGAGGCGTACGTCAGCATCGGCCGTCGCTGGTATCGATATGTCCTCATCCTGGCGGCAATGTATTGCTATGCAGCATTGCCGGTTGCGGTTCTGATCGGGATTGTCGCTGTTGTGCCCGCACTTCTGCCTGCGGGTATGGCTAGGGTGGTTGTGATCGGCGTGGCGGTGATACTGGCTTTTGCAGGCTTCTTCGTGATGTTCTGGTGGATGCTGCGTTGGGCGCTCTCCATTCCTGCTTCGCTGATGGAAGACCTAAAGGTGCATCGTGCCTTGAAGCGCAGCAGCGTACTCACCAAGGGCGGAATCGGCCGTATTTTCGTCATGCTGCTGCTGGTTGGCGCGGTCATGACCGTGATCCAGTACGCGATCCAGACCCCGATGTTCATCCTCCTCTGGAAGAGCAAGGGCGTGCCCACGCTGACCACGCAAATCGTTGCCTCCTTCGGTGCCTTCTTCAGCGGATCGTTCGTGCTGCCCATCTACTCCATCGCGCTCACGCTGTTTTATTACGACCAGCGCATCCGCAAAGAGGGCTATGACGTGGAGTGGCTGATGGAACAGGCAGCAGTGATCCCCGGCGCCCACCTTTGGCAGGAGCTTCTTCCGATACTGTTGTGCCCGCATCGCTTACGCCCGGCTCGCTCACACCCGGCTCACTCACACCACAGACCGAGCCACCCGGACCGGCGATCTAAATGTGTCTGGCGGGACGCGGCAGCATGACGCGGTGTTTGCTGCGATGGCCGGGGGCGGCCATCGCACTGTGTCTTCTTGCGGGTATTGCGACTCTCGGATCTGCTCATGCAGCCTCCACCACACCGCAGCCGCGAAGCCAGGCAGAATACCGCGATCATCTGAGCTCGCTCGCAAGGCTCGTCGAGCAATGCCGGCAGCACATCGATGCATCCCATTGCAGCGCGGACGCAGTCGGTCCGGACGACATTGTGACGGCCACAGAGCAGGCAGGCCCGCGGCGCATGTCGTACGAGTGGCTGCGCGTGCCGCTGGAACTTGCCGGAAGCCGCAAGATCAGCCCTGAAGATGCGGCGCCTCTGTTGCAGGCGGCCGCGCAACGCATTCAGCTCGAGCAGTCGGACGCGCCGGGCTCTTCCGCAAAATCAACAGCCGCCAATCGTGCTGCGGAGCGCACTGCGCTGACCACGATTCTCGATCGTGCAGAGTTCCGCCATGTTGATCCCACTCTGACGCAGCGTGTGCTGGAGGCGGTGGCAATCTGGATCAATCGGCGACTCGCGGGGCTTGCAGAGTACAGCTCGCACCGCCGCTGGCTGGGCCTTCTGCTGGAGTGGGGCTTGGCGGCGCTGGCCTGCCTGGCGCTTGCGTACTGGTTTCTGCGGCAAACGCGGCGTGCACGCGGACTGCAAGTGGAGAGCGCGTCACGTGCGGAAAACACATCCGCCATGCGCAACTGGGAGCGTCTTCGCCAGGAAGCTGAGCAGGCTGGCCAGCAGCAGCGTTGGCGGGATGCGGTGCGTGGCTACTACTGGGCCACGATCGCGCGCTTTGAATCGCGCGGTCAGTGGCCGGCAGACCAGGCGCGCACGCCGCGTGAATATCTTCGGCTCGTCCTGTCTGGCCATCCCAAGCACGATGATCTGCGCCTGCTGACGCGCCGTTTTGAAGCATGCTGGTATGGATCGGACACGGCGACGCAACTGGATTGCGATACGGCGCGTCAGCTCTTTGAACGGCTGGCCGCACGATGAATGCGCTGGCCTCGCTCGACCACCGCGACCGCAGGCTGCTGCTGATCACCGCCGATGCTCGTGCTGTGCACCACGGTGCTGCTGGTGCTGGTGCATCCGCAGGAGCAGTCGGACAGCTACATTCCGTCCACCTACTCCACGGCGCCACATGGGGCAAAGGCCGCGTATCTTCTGCTCGCGCGCATGGGATATCGCGTGGAGCGATCCGAAGGGCCGCTCGACGCGGTTGCCAATGCCGCGGACGCACACACCGTCCTCATCTTGGCGCAGCCAACACGCGCACCCAGTCAACACGAAACCGCCGCGGTGCGGCGTGTGCTGGCGCGCGGTGGCCGTGTACTGGCTGCGGGATTTCGTGCTGCTGCCGCTGTGCCGGATGAGAACCTCAACAACCAGTCTCCGCCGCAACTGGTTGGCGGCATCTGCGAGGCGGAGCCGGTGGGCTTCTCAACGCTTGCCTCTGGCGGCAAGGTGGTCATGCGCGGAGTGCGCACCGTATGGAAGCTGGACCAGCCATCCCAGCGCGCCGCCTTCGTATGCGCCGGCGAAGGCGTCGTTGTGACCTACCCCGTCGACAAAGGCACAGTAGTGTGGTGGGCCAGCGCCTCGCCGCTGGAGAACCAGGACATCGCAGCGCCAGGCAGCCTGGATCTTCTCCTGAATAGCCTGCAACTCCAGCAAGGGGATCGCGTCGTGTGGGATGAGTCGCTGCATGCGCAGCCACCGGCTGCATGGAATCCTCTGCGCGATCGTGTCATCCTCGCTCTGATCGCACAACTCCTTGCGGTCGGACTGCTGCTGGTGCTGTCCCGCGGACGCCGCAGCGGCCCTCTGCGTCCGATGCCCGTGCCGGCTCGCAGCTCTCCTATGGAATTCGTCCGCTCGCTGGGCGGTCTGTATCGCTCCTCCGGTGCCAACGATGTGCCGGTCACCATCGCCTATGAACGCTTTCGCAGCCGGCTGGCACGGCACTATGGCATCGCCGCAGCACAGACAGCGGATGCGGCTACACTGGCCGCGACGCTTACGCAGCGCTTTGGCGTCCTGTCGCTTTCCTTACAGCCCGATCTGGAAGCCTGCGAAAATGCCGGCCGGCTCACAAATTTGAAACCGCGGCAGGCGTTAGCGCTGGTCAATGCGCTCGCTGGATACAACGAGCAGATAGCACGACAAGCAGATTCGAGCACAAAAACAGTTCCATCTCTCGCGAAAGATCGAGGAACCATTGGACCCGAGCACGAACACACCGATTCCCGAAGAAATCCCACACAGCGCCGCACCGCCTGAGCCGCATGCAGCAACTGCGCCGCCGAACATTGCCGCCACGGTGCAGTTGCTGCAACATGGCCGCGCGGAGATCGGCAAGGTTATCGCCGGGCAGACCGAGCTGATCGACCAGGCGCTCATCACCGTACTCAGCCACGGCCACGCGTTGGTGGAGGGCGTGCCTGGCATCGCAAAAACCCTGCTGGTCAAACTGCTGGGCCGCGTGCTCGGCCTGCAGTTCAGCCGCGTTCAGGCAACACCGGACCTGATGCCGGCCGATATTCTCGGCACAAGTATTCTGCAGGCCGCGGGCGCGCAGATGATCTTCCGCCCCGGGCCCGTGTTCACCGATTTTCTGTTGGTGGATGAGATCAACCGCATGCCGCCGCGCACACAGTCTGCGCTGCTGGAATGCATGGAAGAGCGCCAGGTGACCTCGGACACCGAGCGCCGCCCACTGCCGGACGTCTTCACCGTCTTCGCGACGCAGAACCCCATCGATTTCGAGGGAACCTACCCGCTGCCGGAGGCGCAGCTCGATCGCTTTCTGATGAAGATCCGCGTCGGCTACCCAACTGCTGAGCAGGAACGTTTGATCCTCGAGCGGCACCACGCCGGCTTCGATCCCGCCGGCCACACCGAGCTCACACCAGCGCCTGCGGGTCTGCTAGCCGCTGCGCAGGCGGAGCAGCGGCTGGTGCGCATCGAGCCGGAGCTCTACGATTATCTGCTCGGCATCACGCGGCGCACACGCGAGTGGCCGTCGCTTACGCTGGGTGCAAGCCCGCGCGCTGCCATCAGCCTGATGCGCGTGGCGCAGTCCTATGCGGCGCTTGACGGCCGCGATTTCGTGATTCCCGACGATGTGAAGCAGGCCACTCTGCCGGTGCTGCGTCATCGCGTGATGTTGCGGCCAGAGGCGGAGCTGGAAGGGCTGGATGCGGATCGTATCTTGGCGGATGTCATCGCCGCTGTCCCTGTGCCTCGACAGCCAGAACGGGCGCGATGAAACAGCTCCCATGAACCAATTTCCATGAACCAATTCCCATGAATCAATTAACTGTACGGCCGGATCCAACACACGCGCCTGCGCAGCCACGCGGGCGCCTGGCGTGGGCGCTTACGGGCCGCGCTCTCTATCTGCTCCTCGCAGGCTGCCTCTTTCTGGTGCCGGCATTCTTCCATGCGCGCTACGCATGGGCCATGCTGGCGTGGGATCTCTGTGTGCTGGTTCTCGCCGTCGTAGATGGCGCAAGATTACCGGCGCCGCGACGCATCGATGCACAGCGCGAATGGCTGAGCGCGCCTTCGCTCGGACGCGACGTGGAAGTGGAACTGGCGATCACGCAGCACGGCCGCAGCTTGATTCACTGCACGTTGCTCGACGATCTGCCATCGCCGTTTCTCGAAGAGCCCACGAGTTGGAAGCTCGATGCATATCCTGAGGCGCGCGCGGCGTTGCGCTATCGCTTCACACCTGCGCAACGCGGCGATCACCCGGCGGGCAAGCTCTACCTGCGCTACCGCTCGAACATTGGACTCGCAGAGCGCTGGGCGATGGCGGATCTCACCCAGACCGTGCGCATCTATCCCACACTGCGCACGCCGGAAGAGAATCGCCTCTATCTCGCGAGGCATCATCGGATCGAACTTCAGATGCGTCTGCGCAGGCAGCGCGGCATGGGGCGCGACTTCGAAAGCCTGCGCGATTATCTCGTAGGCGACGAGATTCGCGACATCTGCTGGACCGCCTCCGCGCGTCGAGGCACACTCGTCACGCGCCTCTACGAGATGGAGAAAAGCCAGGCGGTGTGGCTGGTTCTCGACGCCGGCCGCCTCCAGGGCGCGCGAGTAGGACGCTATACCAAGCTCGATCAGGCCACGGCCGCCGCACTGGCGCTGGCGCAGATCGCGTTGACCTCTGGTGATCGTGTTGGCCTGCTCGCGTATGGGCGAGACACGCAGCAGCTCGTGCTCCCCGGCCGCGGCGCGGCGCATCTGCGGTTGCTGCTCGATGCCCTGGCGCAAGTCCGTGCTGAGCCGCTGGAAGCAGACCATCTACGCGCAACCGCGACGCTGATGCATCGCCAGTCGCGCCGCAGCCTGATTCTGTGGATGACCGATTTCGCCGAGACCGCGATGCAGCCCGAGGTGCTGGACGCCGCCGCGCAACTGGTGCGGCGGCATCTGCTGCTGTTCATCGCCATCTCGCAGCTCGACGTGCAACGACAGGCCGCAGCTACGCCTGACACGGTGGATGCGATGTTCGAGACCGCCGCCGCGCAGGAGCTGTTGGATCGCCGCGAGCGCCTGCTGCGCCGACTGCAGGAGCGCGGCGCGATGACCCTCGAGACGCAGCCCGAGTTGCTTGCCACCTCGGTATTGAATCGCTATCTCGAAGTGAAGGAGCAGGGCACTCTGTAACTAACTGACGGTCGGGCTCATCGCCACTACATGCTGCTCTGACTCAGCCGCCAGTTTAGTGCCATCGAGTGCCGCGCCATCGTTCAAGAGAGCGCGGGATGAGAACAACCAAAGCAGCAGCAGCGTGAAGAGCGCGGCGCCCACCGCGAACTTCAGACCGGCGGGTGCGCCCGAAGGCGAGAAAAATCCCTCGATCGTACCCGCGACCACCAGCATAGGGATCACGCCCGCTAGCAGTTGCGCTGCCTCGCGACCCGCGCGTGCGATGGAATCGCGACGGCTATAGAGCCCCGGGAAGAGCATCCCGCTGCCCAACCGCAATCCTGCACCGCCGGCGATGAAGATCGCCGGCAGCTCAAGCGAGCCATGAGGGCAAACGAAACTCCACAGATCGCGTGACATGTGCGCCTGCTGGCATGCAGTGGCGATAACACCCATCAGGAATCCGTTGAAGAAGATGAGCCAGATCGTGCCCAGGCCCGCAGTAATGCCGGCTGCAAATGTCATGAATGTAACGGTGAGATTGTTGGTCATGATGCCACTGGCTGCCTGTGGCTTCATGCCGACGATGGAGTGCGTCCACATCTCGTGACGGTGAATCGTTGCCACCATCGCGGGGCCGAGAATACTCTCCATGAAACCGTGCCGTGCCAGGGTAAGCAATGTTCCCAGCAGCCCACCGGCTGCAAAAAGCGCAATCGCTGTCAGCGTGTAGGGAAGCAATCGGCGAAAGTGCTGCGGATAATCCTTACGAAGGAATGTAAGAACGCCGGGTAAGCTCCGTTTGCGGCTGGAGTAGATGATATTGTGTGTTCGGCCCAGCAACTGATTCAGCATATCGGCCGTGGACCGCGCCGTCCCATCCTGTCGCACCACGGAGAGATCATTCGCCACCTGACGGTACAGCAACGCCAGTTCGCGCAACTCATCACGCCCCAAACGGTGCACGCCGATGCCCTGGCACTCGGCCGCAAGTGTAGCCAGCCGCTCCCAATACGGTCGCCGTTTGTCCATCCACTGGTTGGAAATCATGAAATCCGGTGATCAGCTTAAAGCATTTCGGTAATACTGTGACCTGCGGAGATTCGCTTGGCGTGGCTTTTCCGTCAAGAAAAGCCACACGAATGGGCGTTGGAACGATGGAAACCCATACCGAAATGCGTTTTAGCATCGACACACCCGAACTCGTGTCGCTTGAGTTTCCGCTCGCCGGGATCGGCAGCCGCTTCATCGCGATCCTCATCGACTACGGCCTGCAGTTTGCCGCCTTCATCATGTTGGTCCTGGGCACGATGCTCTTTCTTCCCAGCATGGAGAAGTTCGCATCCACAAGCGCAAAATGGGCGATCGCCATTCTGGTCTTAATTCCATTTCTCCTGCATTGGGGCTACTTCACCCTGTTTGAGGGGTTGTGGCATGGCCAGACGCCGGGCAAGCGCGTCGCGAAGATCCGCGTCATCCAGCAGAGCGGCCGCGCCATCACCATATTCGAGTCGCTCTCGCGCAACTTCGTGCGCGCCATCGATTTCCTGCCGGTCTTTTATGTCGTGGGCAGCATCAGCATCTTTGTGACGCGTCGCCATCAGCGGCTCGGCGATCTGGTCGCGGGCACGCTCGTCGTCCACGAAGGGCAAGCGCGCGATCACGCATCGATGGGCAATACTCGCTTGTTCACGCAGGTTGCGCCGCAGGCAGCAGTCATGCCGCGCATCACCAATATTCCTGCAGACGCGCTCGGACGCATGGGTGCGGCGGATCTGCAGGCAATCGAGACCTTCCTGGAGCGGCGCCTCGACATGACGCTTGAGGTGCGGCAGTCCCTCGCCGCGCGCCTGGTTGCGTCAACTGCGGCGCGCATGAATCTTCCCCTGCCAACAACCATGCATCCGGAGACATTTCTCGAAGAGGTCGCCTACGGAGTGCGTTCGCTGGGCAGACTGCGCTGATCGCGCACGAGCCAAAGCACAGATGGTGCAGATTGCGACGCAATTGTGAACGCAGCCGTTCTCTCAGGGAACGGCCGCATGGAGCCCACTCTCGCCACCTCGCCCTATCTGTGTTTTTGCTTTACAGCTTGTAGCCGCCTGCGTCGAGCTGCCGCTGCGCCACCGATCGGCTCAGCGCAATGGTGTCTTGCGGCGTGTGTTTCAAGAGCCGCCGCAGGATGGCGAGTTGGGTGCGCAGCATGTCGCCTTCGGCAACCGCGGCAAGAACGCGCCGCGCTGCCTTCTCGACAACGGAAAGTGCATCCGCGGCAAATAGTTTCACCATGGCCTGCGCGGTTTGCACCTGCGACTTTTGTGCTTGCGAGCCCAGCTTGCGGGCGCGCAGCAGCGCCGACTCAAGCGCGAAGACCTGCATCGTCATGTCCGCCAAGTCGCCCATGATCTCCTGCTGGTCCTGCAGCGCTTGCATGTACTTCTGCGTCGCGGACCCGGAACAGAAGAGCGCCACCTTTTTCAGATTTGCCAGCAGCGCAGCCTCCGCTGCCAGCGGATCATCCGTCTCGTCACTGCCGTCGAACGAAGGCGGCTCCATCACCTCTGCCATCAGCTTCTTGATCGCCCCGAGCAAAGGCAATTGCCCACTCGCGGCACGCTTCATCAACCAGCCAGTAATGATCAAGCGATTGATCTCGTTCGTGCCTTCGAAGATACGATTGATGCGAGAGTCGCGATAGGCGCGTTCCGCCGGATACTCCTCCACATAACCGTAACCGCCAAAGATCTGCAGACTGTGGTCCACCACCATGTCCAGCATCTCGGAGCCCCATACCTTGAGGATCGAGCACTCGACTGCGTACTCTTCAATCTTCTTCTGAATCTCGCGCGCGTCGGAAGCGCTTGCGTCTTCAAGTGAGGCCAGTGCCGCATCGATCATGCCGATCGTGCGATAGGCCATGCTCTCGCCAACAAAGATGCCGGTCGCACTCTCGGCGATCTTCTGCTGCACCAGTCCGAACTCGCTGATGGTCTTTCCAAAAGCCTTGCGCTCTTTTGCGTACCGGACCGCATTTGCCAGCGAGTTTTTCGCGCCGCCGATGGCGCTCGCGCCCAGCTTAAAGCGGCCGATGTTGAGAATGTTGAATGCGATGTGGTGTCCCTTGCCCAACTCGCCCAGCAGGTTGCCGACCGGAACCTTGCAATCGGTAAGGATGAGCGGACAGGTGGACGAGCCGCGGATGCCCAGCTTGTGCTCTTCTGCGCCCACCGCGAAACCTGGCGTATCACGCTCGATAAGAAACGCAGTGAACTTCTCTCCATCCACCTTGGCGAAGACGGTATAGAGGTCGGCGAAGCCCGCATTGGTGATCCACATCTTTTCGCCGTTCAGGATGTAGTGCTGCCCATCGGGCGACAGCACAGCGCGCGTGCGCAGACTCATCGCATCGGAGCCGGAGGAAGCCTCAGAAAGCGCGTAGGCGCCGATCCATTCACCGGTCACCAGCTTCGGCAGATACTTTTTCTTCTGCTCCGGCGTACCGTACCAGATGATGGGCAGCATCCCGATGCCGACGTGCGCGCTAAAGGTGGTGGCGAAGCTGCCCAGTACTGCAAGCCTTTCGCCGACGATCGCCGACGTCACTTTGTCCATCGCCAGACCGCCGTACTCCTCCGGCGTGTCGGTGGCCATCAGGCCAAGCTCGCCTGCCTTCACCAGCAGCGCGCGCGTCACCTTGTAGTCCTTCGCTTCGATCGCATCGGCCGCAGGCAGAATTTCCTTCTGCGCGAAGTTCGAGGCGGTCTCGGCGATCTGCCGCTGCTCGTCGTTGAAGTCTTCCGGCGTAAAGACTTCCTGGGGCGTGCGTTCCTCCAGCAGAAAGCTGCCGCCTGCTGCCGCTTTCACGGTAGTGGTTTGCTGTGTTGCCGGCGTCGCCATATGTCGCTCCAGTCGTTACAAAAATCAGTTGAGATTTTCAAAGATGCCTGCCGCGCCCATGCCGCCACCCACGCACATCGTCACCATCCCATAGCGCACCTTGCGGCGCTGCATCTCGTGCAGCAGAGTCGCGGTCAGCTTGGCCCCGGTGCAGCCCAGCGGATGGCCCAGGGCAATCGCCCCGCCGTTCACATTGACGTTCGCCGGATCCAGGCCAAGCTCGCGAATCACGGCCAGCGACTGCGCGGCGAAAGCCTCGTTCAACTCCACCAGGCCGATATCTTCGATCTTCAGACCGGCGATCTTCAGCGCCTTCGGCACCGCATGCACCGGACCGATGCCCATGATCTCCGGCGCGCATCCGGCGGTGGCAAACGCGACAAAGCGAGCGATCGGCTTCATGCCCAGCGCCGCAGCACGCTCCGCGCTGGTCACGATTGCCGCGGCCGCACCGTCAGAGGTCTGCGAAGAATTGCCTGCTGTCACCGTGCCCTTCGCCTGAAACGCCGGCTTCAGCTTGGCCAATGCTTCCGCGGAGGTATCGGCACGCGGCCCTTCGTCCATCTGAAAGCTGCGCTTCTGCTCCGTCGGTTTCGCTGAGCCATTTTTTGGCGTGCGCTCCGTCCATTCCACCGGCACGATTTCATCGGCAAATCGTCCCTCGGCGATTGCCTTCAGTGCCTTCTGGTGGCTGGCGAGCGCGAAGCCGTCGGCATCCTCGCGCGAGACATGAAAGCGTTCACCGACACGCTCCGCGGTCAGGCCCATCGAAAGATAGGCGGCAGGATATTGTCCACCAGCCAGGGGTTTGCACTGATCTTGTGGCCGCCCATCGGAATCATGCTCATCGATTCCGTCCCTCCGGCAACCACCACCGATGCGCCACCGCCACGGATCCGATCTGCCGCCTGCGCGATAGCCTGCAGCCCGGAGGCGCAGAAGCGATTCATCGTCATGGCTGAGACCTCGACCGGCAGCCCGGCACGCAGGGCCGCGATGCGTGCAACGTTCATGCCCTGCTCGGCCTCCGGATGTGCGCAGCCCAGAATCACATCCTCGACCTCGCTCCGGTCGAGCTGGGGCACTCGCGCGAGTGCGCCTTCGATGGCAGTCGCGGCCAGATCATCCGGGCGCGCATTCACCAGGCTTCCTCGTCCTGCTTTGCCGACCGGCGTACGGACGGTGCTTACGATCACTGCTTCCTGCATGGTGTCTAGTTCCTCAAAGGCTTGCCGCTGCTCAAGGTGTAGGCGATGCGCTCCTGCGTCTTGCGCTCGCCGCAGAGCGAGAGGAACGCCTCGCGCTCGAGATCCAGATAATACTGCTCGCTGACTGGCGTGCCCGGCGCTACACGGCCGCCGCACAGGATGTGCGCGACGTGCCCGGCCACCTTCACGTCATGCTCGCTCGCGTAACCGGACTGCTGCATGATGTAGGCGCCCAGTTTCAAAGTCGCCAGTATGCTCTCGCCCGGGGCCGGAATCTCCATGCGCATCGATGGCGGAAGATATCCGCCATCGGCCAGCGCTTCTGCGGCTGCCTTCGCGTCCAGCAGCAGCCGCTCGCGGTTCAGAGTGATGCCATCCTCCACGGTCAGCAGGTTCAGTGCCCGCCGCCTCGGCAGCGGAGGTCGAGACCTTCGCCATCGCGATCGTCTCGAAGGCCTGCTTCATCGTGTCGACCAATTCCGTCGAAATGGCCACGCGCGCGGCATCGCCAAAGACGCGAATCGCCTCGTCCGTCGCCTTCAGCGCGAACTCCTTGGTGCCGCCGCCGCCGGGGATCAGGCCGACGCCAGTCTCCACCAAGCCCATGTAGAGTTCCGCGTGCGCCTGCCGCCGCGTCCCGTGAAGCGATATTTCCGTGCCGCCGCCCAGGCAGAGCGCGTACGGCGCCACGACCACCGGCCGCGGGCAGAACTTGATCGCCTGCGTCATGCGCTGGAAGGCGCGGATCGTCAGGTCGACATCCTCCCACTCGCCCTCCTGCGCAGCCAGCAGCAGCTGCATCAGGTTCGCGCCCACGGAAAAATTCTCCGCGTCGCTCGAAATGACAAAGGCCCGAAAGTCGCGAACGGAATCCGATGCCGGCTCAAGCGTCTTCGTGATCAGCCGCATGATGTCGTCGCCGATCGCGCTCTTCTTCGAGTGCAGCTCGATGCAGGCCACGCCGTCGCCCAGGTCGATCAGCGAAGCGCCGGGATTGCCGCGTACGACACCGTTGCTCGCCCGAAAGTGGCAATGCGCGCGATGCCCGCGGCCCGCGCGACCGGCTGATAGCGCTGTCGTCGCCGGATCGTAGCTTGCAGCGCCGTTGTCTCCGTACCACGCGGCCGCACCGCTCGCCAGCATCTGCTCGACCACCGGGCTCACCCGCTCGCCTGCCGCCTGCATGCGCTTCACAATGTCGGCAACGCCCGCCGCATCCCACATCTCGAACGGCCCAAGCTGCCAGTTGAACCCGGCGCGCATCGCCGCATCGATGCTCGCTGCCGAGTCGGCAATCTCCGGCAAGCAATCCGCCGAGTAGTTCCACAGCCGCGTCAGCAGCTTCCAGTGGAAGCGCGCCGCCTTGTCTTTCTTCTGATCACCGCTCAGCAGCATCCGCAGCCGCTCGGGCAGCGAATCGGCATTCTTCGCCATCTCCAGCGCCGGCAGCTTCGGCTTGGCTGACGGCTGATACTCCAGCGTCTTCAGGTCCAGCACCAGGCGCACATCTTTGCCGTCCGCGCCGCGCTCCTTTTTGTAGAAGCCGCCACCCGTCTTGTCGCCCAGCCATTTCCGCTCCAGCATCGTTTCAAGAAACGGCGGCAGCGCAGCCTGACCGCCCGCATCCTGCTTCGCCTTCGCAAAGTTCCGCGCCACATGCGAGAGGATATCCAGCCCCACCATGTCCGCCAGCCGGAAGGTGCCCGTGCGCGGCAAGCCGATCGCCGTGCCGGTCAGCGCATCCACTTCCTCGACGTTCAGGTCCTCCTCTTCCATCACCCGCAGCGTTTCGAGAATGAAGAAGGTGCCGATGCGATTGGCGATGAAGTTCGGCGTGTCGCGCGCGCGGACGACTTCCTTGCCCAGGTTCTGATCGAGAAAGCCGGAGAGCGCCGCCATCGCCGCCGGGTCCGTCTCCGGTCCCGGGAATCACCTCCACCAGCCGCATGTAACGCGGCGGATTGAAGAAGTGCGTGCCAAACCAGTGGCGGCGCAGTTCGGCAGGCAGCGCGCTCGCAATCGAGCCGACGGGAATGCCGCTGGTATTCGTCGTGAGAAATGCATGCGGCTGCACGTGCGGCGCCACCCGCGCCAGCAGTTGCTGCTTGATCTCCAGGTTTTCCGTCACCGCCTCAACGATCCAATCGCACTCGGCGAGCTGCGCCAGATCATCGTCGAAGTTGCCGGTGCGAATGCGCGCGCGCAGCCGACGGCGTGTAGAACGCGGCAGGCTTGCTCTTCTTCAGCGCGTCGAGCGCCTTGTCCGCAATGGCATTGCGCGGCGCCGTCGCCGCTGGCCAGATCCAGCAGCAGCACGCTCACGCCGGCATTTGCCAGATGCGCGGCAATGCGCGAGCCCATGGTGCCCGCTCCCAGCACTGCCGCCTTCCGCAGCAGCAGGCGGCTTCCCGGTTGTGGTTGTGGCGTCGTCTCGCTCGGCAACAGCTTCCATGCTCTCCTCTTTCGAATCCTTATTCGTGGACGGAGTGTTGTTCCTGAATGCAAATCGAGTCCTGCGGTCGCCAGGCCGGGCAGGCTCCCTGTGGCAAGGCCCGCCGTCAGCATCCGCACGTATTGTTCGATGATTGCCGTCAATTCCATGGGCCCGGTTGGCACATACCAGCTCGCCATCCCGTGGATCGCTCCCGCCACAAGGAAGGATGCGATCTTTGCGTCGCAGGGCGCAATCGATCCGTCCTCGATGCCCTCGTCGATGATGGCCCGCAGCCGATGATCGATGCCGCGTTTGCGTCCGCGCACCACCTTGCGGCCGGCCTTCGATAGCTCGCCATCGTCCAAACGGATAATGGCGCGGCCAAAATCGCCTGTAATGATCCGGATGTAGCCCGCGATAAAGTCTGCTACCTTGTCCAGTCCGGGCTTTTCCTCGGCTTCGATCGAGTCCAGCATCTCATCGATCAGGTCAGTCCCCAGCCGGTAGATCTCCACCAGGATCTCTTCCTTGTTGCGGAAGTAGTGGTAGAGCGCCGGCTTTGTGATGTTCAACTGCAGGGCGACATCGTTCATCGAGGTGCGCCCGTAGGAGCGCTCAAGAAACATGCGAACCGCCGTATGGAGCACCGCCCCGCGCTTACCATCCGGGTTGCGTCTGCGATCGGCAAAGAGCCGGCGATGCGGTTGCAGAGCAGCGGACTGTCTGGCCATGGTTCCACTCCGTCAGCAATTGACACTGCCCTTACCGGTTGATATCTTACTCACCGGTAGGATATACATTCATCGTTCTACGCGTTTGCCCGTCGGTCGCGCAAGTGAATTTTCAAGCGCGCCTTACCAAAGTAAGAGTGCTGTTCAGGTTACAGCCGTATGAACCCAGCGACACTCATGCACCTGCTCGCCTTGACTCTCCATTACGCGGAGCCGCCGTCGTTTTCGACGGCGGAAATGGTCCTGCTTGCCGTGCTCATCGTGCTTTCGCTGGGGGGCTTCTTCTGGCGCTTCAATCGCGTCCTCCGCAACATCCTGACCGCGCGGAAAGACCCCGACTTCCACCTCGCCCCCATCGGCAAGCGGATATGGGATTTCTTCTGGGAGGTGCTTTGCCAGGCCAAGGTCATCCGCGAGCGCCCGCTTCCCGGCCTCGCGCATGCCTTCGTCTTCTGGGGCTTCCTCGCCTTTGCGCTCGTCTCGCTCAACCACTTCGCGTCCGGCTTCCGGCTCGGCTTTCTCGATCGCGCGATCGGCTGGCTCGGCGGCTTCTACTTCTGGTTTGCCGCCATCTTCGCGCTGCTGGTGGCCGTCTCCATCGCCGGCCTCTTTGTCCGCCGATTCTTCGTCCGCCCCATCTGGCTCGGCCGCAAAGTGTCCTACGAATCCGGCGTCATCGCGTTCCTGATCTTCGCGCTGATGGTCACCTATCTCGCGGCTTTCCCGTTCGCTCCGCCTCCGCCGCCGCCCGCGGGCTGTGGTGGGCGCATGCACTCTGCATCCTGGCGTTTCTGCCGCTCATTCCGCATACCAAGCATCTCCACCTGGTCTTGAGCCCCATCACCATCTTCCTTTCCCGCGGCGAGTTCAGCCATATCCCGCCGCTCAACGGCGATGAGGACTTCGGACTCGTCACCGGCAAAGACGTAACGCAGCTCGTCGCGCTGCAGGCGTACTCCTGCGTCGAATGCGGCCGCTGCACCGAACACTGCCCCGCCGCGAATACCGGCAAGGTGCTCAACCCGAAAGAAATCATCCTCGGCGTGCGCAACTACCTCAACGACCTCGGCCCCCACTCCGAGGAGCCGCTGCTCGGCAAATACAACTCGCAGGAGGCGGCCTTCCAGTGCACCACCTGCGGCGCCTGCGAGTTCCAATGCCCCGTCGGCATCGAGCATCTGCCCGTCATCATCGGGCTGCGGCGCGGCGCGGTCAACACCGGCGCCTGGGAAGACGATCACGGCACCAAGCTCTTCCTCGCGCTCGAACGCAGCGGCAACGCGCTGGGCATGAGCGCGACCGAACGCGACAAGTTCATCAAGAAGCAGGAGCTGCCCATCTTCGATGGCTCGCAGGAGTACTGCCTGTGGCTCGGCTGCATGGGCGCCTACGATCCGCAGGGCCGCGAGATCATCGCCTCCTTCGCAAAGGTGATGGACTACCTCGGCACCTCGTATGGGGTTCTCAAGAAAGAGAAGTGCACCGGCGATCCCGTCCGCCGCCTCGGCAACGATCTCGTCTTCCAGCAGCTCGCGGAGCAGAACCTGGAGATCATGAAGCAGCAGAAGGTCACGAAGATCGTGACGATCTGCCCGCACTGCGTCCGCACCATCGCGAAGGACTGGACGGACTACGGCGCCTCACCCGAGATCGAGCATCACAGTGAGTTCATGGCCCGCTATCAGGACAAGCTGCCCAAAACGGATGGTCCGGAGATCGTCTATCACGACCCCTGCTACCTCGGACGCTATCGCGGCTCCTACGATCAGCCGCGCGAGGTGCTCGCACGCTCCGGCAAGGTCATCGATCCGCCGCGTGCGCGCGAACGCTCTTTCTGCTGCGGGGCCGGCGGCGGGCTGGCCTTCCTTGGCGAAGAATCCGGCGAGCGCGTGAGTCACGTTCGCGCCAAAGAACTAGTCGACACCGGCGCCAGCATCGTCGGCGCCGCCTGTCCCTTCTGCAACACCATGTTTCGCGATGCGCTGACTGCCATCAGCGACACGCCGCCGCAACTGCTGGACATCGCCCAGATCACCGCGCAGACCATCGCAGCCCAGTCTGCCGCCAACGCTACACCGTCGAATGGAGCACAGAACGTATGAAGATCATCGTCGCCATCAAGCAGGTGCCGGTCCGCGACTCCAACCTGCACATCGATTCCGAGTGGTCACTGGATCGATGAAGACGATCTCAGCTACGAGATCAACGAGCCCGATGCCTACGCACTCGAAGAGGCCCTGCAACTGAAAGAGAAGCATGGCGGCGAGGTTGTCGCGCTCTGCGCCGGCCCGGAGCGCGGCTCGCAGACCATTCGCGAAGCGCTGGCCAAGGGCGCCGACCGCGCCATCCACATCGAGTGCGACGACCTCGCATCGCTGCGATACACTCGGCATCGCCAGCCGCCTCGCCGCCGCATCAAGGACGAAAAGCCCGATCTCATCCTCACCGGCCTGCAGTCGGATGACCTTGGCCTCGGCCAGACCGGCGTCGTGCTGGCCGAACTGCTGGGCATCCCGCACGCCACCATCATCATGCAGGTGGAAGTAGAGGGCGGCGCGATCAAGGTGAAACGCGAGCTCGAAGATGGCTGGTTCCAGCACGTCGCAATGCCGCTGCCCGCGCTGCTCACCATTCAATCCGGCATCAGCAAGCTGCGCTACGCAACGCTCATGGGCATCAAGAAGGCGAAGACCAAAGAGGTCGCAGCGTCTCCGCCGGCGATCTGCCGCAGGCCGCCGCGGCTACCGTCACGCTCGAGCGCGTGTACCTGCCGGAGAAGAAGAAAGAGACGCAGTTGATCGAAGGCTCGCCCAAGGAAGCCGCCGCGAAGCTGGTCGAAAAACTGAAATTTGAGGTGCGGGTGATATGAGCGGAGTCCTGGTCGTGCTCGAACATCGTGGCGGCGCCTATGAACCGCATGTCGTGGGAAGCGCTGGCTGCCGGACAGCAGATCGCAGCCGCCTCCGGCCAGCCGCTGTCGGCCGTCATCGTTGGCAGTGATCTCGAAACGCTCGGCAGTGAGCTCGCAAGCAAGAAGCTCGACAAGGGCTATCGCGTCGAGCACGCGCTGCTCAAAAATTACACTGCGGACGGTTACGTATCGGCGCTCGAACAGCTCATCAAGAAGCTCGAGCCCAGCTATGTCGTTTTCCCGCACACCTACCAGGTGCGCGACTTCGCGCCTCGCCTCGCCACCCGCTTCGGCCAGGTGCTCCTCGCAGATCTCGTCGGCCTGCGCAAGGATGGCGACACCTTCGTCTTCGTACGGCAGCTCTTTCAGGGCAAGCTCAACGCGGACTATCGCCACACCGGTTCCGGCCCCTGCTTCCTCTCGGTGCAGGCCGGCGCCTTCCGCGCAGAATCGCTCGAAGCCGGCAGCACCACCGTCGAAACCTTCGCGCCGCAGCTCGACGCGAGCGCCATCCGCAACAAGCCCGAAGAGCCCTTCCGCGAAGCCGCACAAACCGTCGACCTCAGCGCCGCGCCCATCATCGTCTCCGTAGGTCGCGGCATCAAGGAGCAGGACAACCTGCCCATCGTGGAAGAACTCGCCGCAGCCCTCGGCGCCGAACTTGCCGCCTCGCGGCCCATCTGCGACAACGGCTGGCTGCCCATGGAGCGGCAGGTCGGCAGCTCCGGCCAGACCGTCTCGCCCAAGCTCTATCTCGCCGTCGGCATCTCCGGCGCCATCCAGCACCTGGTCGGCATGAAAGGATCGAAGACCATCGTCGCCATCAACAAGGACGAGAATGCCCCCATCTTCGAAGTGGCCGACTACGGCATCGTCGGCGATCTCTTCGAGGTTGTGCCCGCCCTGACTGAAGCCGTGAAGAAAGCCAAAGGGTCGTAGTACGCTGCTTCCAGTGAATCGGTGATATCTGACCCGGAGGCAATCTCGATGGCGCAGTGGAGCGATGAGTTTCTCCCTCTAGGCCGGGCCTATCACTGGGAGAGCGCTCGCGCCGGCGAGACCTATCTCGTCCAGCCGATGAGCGATGGCACCGTCCGCTCCTGGACGTGGCAGCAGGCCATGGACGAAGCGCGCCGCATGGCCACCTTCCTGCGCGCCCGCGGATGGGAGCCCGGTGACCGCATCGCCACGCTCGCCCGCAACAGTGCATGGTGGATGATCGCCGAGCTCGGCGCATGGATGGCCGGCCTGGTCACCGTGCCGCTCTACCCTTCGCTTCGCGCGGACTCCATCCGTGCCCTGCTCCAGCACGCAGAGGTGCGTGCCTGTTTTGTCGGCGCCATGGACGATCGAGAGGCCATGCAACAGGGCATTCCCGTCGGCATTCTGCGGATCGCCATGCCCAACGCCGCGCCCGATGTGCTGCACGGCTGCGATCGCCGCTGGGACGACATCATCGCGGAGTGTCCGCCGATCTCGGACTCTCCCACGCGCAGCGGGAATGAGCTCGCCACCATCATCTATACCTCCGGCACTACCGGCGAGCCCAAGGGCGTCATGCACCGCTTCTCCGTCTTCCCGCACATGGGCGACAGCATCGCGAAGTTGGTCAATATGGACAGCAACGAGCGCTTTATCTCGTATCTTCCGCTGGCACATATTGCGGAGCGCGGCGTGATCGAAGCGACCAGCCTGCACATCGGCTGCACCGTCTACTTCACCGCCGGACAGGAGAGCTTCCTCGCCGATCTAAAGCGAGCCAAGCCGACGCTCTTCTTTTCCGTCCCGCGTCTTTATCTGCGCTTTCGCCAGGGCGTGCTGGAGAAGGTGCCGCAGTCCAGGCTCGATCGTCTGCTGCGCATCCCCATCTTGCGCGGCATCGTAAAGCGAAAGATCCTGCGCCAGCTTGGTCTGGACTCCGTTCGCTTCGCCGCGTCGGGCGCCGCGCCGCTGCCCGCGGAAGTCCTCGCCTGGTATCGCGGGCTCGGCCTGGGACTCGTCGAAGGCTACGGCCTCACCGAGACGGCCATCACCCACGCACCCCGTCCCGAAGACTTTCGCATCGGCTACGTCGGGCCCGCGCTGCCGGGTGTCGAAGTCCGCATCGCATCGGAAGATGAGGTCCAGATGCGAAGTCCCATGAACATGATGGGCTACTACCGCAACGACGAAGGCACTCGCGCCTGCTTCACTGCCGACGGCTTCTTCCGCACCGGAGACAAAGGAGAGCTGGCGCCGGACGGCCAGCTGAAGATCGTCGGCCGCATCAAGGAACAGTTCAAGACCAGCAAGGGCAAGTACGTTTCTCCGGTGCCGATTGAAAGACGATTCAGCATCCATCCCGCACTCGAAGCCACCTGCGTCATGGGCGATGGCAGGCCGCACCCCTTCGCTCTCTCGCTGCTCTCCGCGGAAGCGCGCAAGCAGTGTGAAGCGAATGGGCTGAACGGCGACCTGG
This sequence comes from uncultured Acidobacteriaceae bacterium, assembly GCA_963750845.1. GTDB lineage: Bacteria > Acidobacteriota > Terriglobia > Terriglobales > Acidobacteriaceae > KBS-83. Next base: position 61,173 of record CAVVSP010000020.1, on the reverse strand, counting down.
GCCATTCGCTCGAAAGCCTGCTCACGCAGATCAACGCAGAACTCGATCCGCATGAGCGGCTCCAGTTTCTCGCGCTCGTGGACGGGCCCTGGGACGTTGCAAACGGCCTGATCACGCCGACGCTGAAGCTCAAACGGAATGCGCTGGAAGCACGTTACGCCTCGCGAGTCGATGCCTGGATCGCCGCGCATAAGCAGGTGATCTGGGCTCGCGGCTTATGAGCAAGACCGCGCTCCTCAGGATCGCCGGACAGCAGCTCGAAACCCGGCACATCATCATTTCGCATTCTCGCGGCACCATCGTCCTGCTGCATGAGGCGCTCGGCTCCGTCTCCCATTGGCGCGACTTTCCGGATCGGCTCGCCGACCGGTGCGAGATGAATGTGCTCCTCTACTCGCGTCTCGGCCACGGCCAGTCGGAGGGTCCACCGGCCGAACGCAGCCGCCGCTACTTTGAGCAGCAGTCTTTGGAAGTGTTGCCCGCGCTGCTCGCCGCATTTGCCATCGAGCGGCCCGTCCTGCTCGGGCACAGCGAAGGCGCGGCCATCGCGCTTATCTACACTGCGAATCATCCGGAGAAAGTGCGTGCCCTGGTGCTGGAATCGCCGATTCTCGGCGCGGAACCAGCTTCGGCGGCAGGCATGGCCATGGCCGAGCGTGCCTGGCGCGAAACCGACTTCCGCCAGCGGCTCGCCCGACACCACCGCGATGCGGACGCCGTCTTCGCCGCCTGGCTCAGCATCCGCGACTCCGACACCCTGCTCTCCCTGCCGCTGGAGGCGCACCTGCCGCCCGTACACTGCCCCGTGCTGGTCCTGCAAGGCGAACACGACGAATACGCAACCAGCCTGCAGACGGATGCGCTGCGGCCGCTCGCAACGCAGATGCGCCTCGTGCATCTTCCGGGAATTGGCCACACTCCACATCGCGAACAGCCGGAGCTGGTGTTGGATCTTATCCAGGGTTTTCTCAGCCAGCTTCCTGTAGAGCCGCCCGCTACCCGCTAATTTTCTGATCAACACGTAACCGTGGATTGCCAACTGTCCTTCCGGATGGATACTCTTCGGGGTCTCTCGCGTAGCTCCGATCGCTGGCTGCGTGTGAAAAATCCCAAGGAGGTTCCTTCGGCATGCTCCCCATCCCCCGCACGCTCAAGTCAACTCACTTCATTCGTCTGATCTCTGCATTCTTCTTACTCGTATCTGCCGCGGTTCACGCCCGCGCGCAGCAAGACTACGTTGGCCGCTATGACATCTACAACGGCTTTGCCGCGCTCGTTGCGCCGAATGTAGACCTGACCACCCGCGGCTATCACTTCCAGGCCGGCCGGAATCAGAAAACGTGGCTCGCTTTGGGCTTCGACTACTCCGTCACTACCGGCCACACCTCTCTCACCCCCAACCTGCTCCCGCCCGCGCTGCAACAGCAGCTCGCACAGCAGATCCTCGCCCTCATCCAGGCCGGCATCATCCCGCCCACCTACCAGGTCTATGTGCCCGTAGACTCGAACACGCAAACCTTCGCCGCCGGTCCCAACTTCAATTACCGCAAGTTTCAGCGCATCACCTTCTTCATCCGCCCCTCGCTCGGCGCGGTACGCGAAACCGCCACGCCGCATCCCCACGACATGGTGACTGCGGCCATCGCGCAGGAGCTCGTCCCTTCCGGCAAGAAAACTGACTGGACCGGCTTCTACGGTTTCGGCGGCGGCTACGACTTGAATGCGACGAAGCACATCGCCATCCGCATGCAGACAGACATCGTCTACTTCCACGTCTTCAATGACCTGCTCAAGGACGGAAGATGGGACTTCCGCTGGTCGATTGGCCCGACATTCCACTTCGGAGGTAACATTCGCTCGGCAAAGAGCGTCCTATCAAGAGACACATCGCGTGTGCGATCATCGTCGGGCCCCGCGCAATCGAATCCCTAGGAGACTCATTCCGGATGACAAACTGCCCGCGCCGGGCGCTGCTGGCATTCTCTGCGTTGTGTGCGCTGGTCCTGTCCTCCGGGCCCCTTTGGGCATCGCCCGCTCCAAGCGAAGGGAAGTGCTCCCTCATCATCCATGTCACCGGCTTTCGCAATACGAAAGGCCTGCTCGGCGCGGAGCTCTTCACCTCTTCCGCGGGCTGGCCGGAGGATGTCAGCAAATCCTTCCGTCACGCTCATTTTCCGATTGAAGGCGACCACGCAACTGCGCGCTTCGATCAACTTCCCGCGGGCAGATACGCAGTCGTTGTGCTGCACGATGAGAACGAAAACCAGAAGCTGGATCGCAACCTCCTCCTGGTGCCCAAGGAAGGATTTGGCTTCGCCAACAACCCTCATGTGCTGCTGGTCGCACCCCCGATTGAAAAAGCCACCATCCCGGTGGCCTGTCCATCAACAACGACGGAAATTCACCTCATTTACAAATGAGGTCTATTGTTGCGCCGGCACCTTCAGCCCAAGCGCCTCGATATATCCGGCGTTCACGCGGCACTTCTCCAGCCGCACATTTTCCAGGAGCTGCTTCAGCGCAGCCGCGGCAATCTCCGGTGAAGGACGCATGCCAATCTGCTTCTCGGTATCGCCCACGCCGCTCCGCTCGCCCGCATACTTCACGATCTCGCTCCAGTGCTCCGGCGGCTGGATAGAAACGATTGCGGAGCTCTTTTCCATCTTCTTGTACGGCCAGAAGCACCATCCGATCTTGTTCTTTTCCAGCAGCACGCGAAAACCGCGAACCCAGTCATCGTCGTTCTCGCCGGATTCACCCAGCCAGATCGGCACATGATACTTGTCGCGGAACTTGATGTACTGCGCGATATTCGCCGGCCACCTCTTCCTCTTTCCATGGCTGGCCGAACTTATAAAGGTGAAGTTGATACAGCACATTCTTGTCGAACGGCGGCCCGAAGACGCTGAAGTTCGTATCCCACTGCGCTCCGCCCAGGATCAAAACATGGTGCGTGTCCACTTCGCGGATCGCCGCGGAAATCCGCTTGTACAGCGGCTCAAGCTGGCTGTTGTATTTCTGGAGCTGCGGAAAGTGCGGGATCGGCTCGTTCAGCAGGTCGTACCCCAGCACGGTCGGGTCGTCCTTGTAGTGATCCGCGATGCGCTTCCAGATGTCGATCAGTTCCGCCTGATTGCCGGGTGAGTCGTAGAGCCAGGGATAGCCGTAGCTGTCATCGATGTTGGTGCCGGTCTGGCCGCCGGGCGCCTGGTGCATGTCAATCACCACGTATAAGCCATCGGCCTTGGCCCAACTCACGACGCGGTCCAGCAGCCGGAAGCCCTCCTCGTTGCCTTTGGTAAAGAACTTGTAATGGATCGGCACCCGCACCGAATTCATGCCCGTAGACTTCAGCAGATCGATATCCGCCTTCGTGATGTACACATCGCGATACCGTTGCCAGAAGGCTTCTGCCTGTTCCGGCCCGATCAACTCGTCGAAGTACTCTTCGATCTCGCGGGGTGAGGTTGGCCCCTTCTCGAAGAGGAACATGTAGCCCTCGGGCTCCAGCCAGTTGCCCAGGTTGGTGCCGCGCAGCATCAGCGGGTGACCGTCGCCATCCACCAGCTCGCTTCCCTGCGCGTGCACAAATCCGCCGCCTCCAGACTGGGCGTGGAGCGAAATCGAAGGCGCGGCCGTCCATAGCGCGAGTAAGCAAAGCAGCAGAGAACGCATCACAAATTCCTCCGGACGCATCGCCGGTATCGTACCGGCTGCGGCGCCATTTTAGAACAAACGATAATCTGCAGGCCGCGATGGCGCAGATTCTACGGCTGGCATTCATGCAGGCGCAAAAATCACACTTTCGGGATGCGCGAAACCCGCTTGCAGGGCTACTATCACCTTCACGCACACCGACGATCGTGGAGACCAATGGCGCGTCAGAAGCAACAGAAGAAGATGCATGGAGAAAAGCCGGCAAGCCTCAAGACGCTGGCTGAGCACCTCGGGTTAAGTCCAGCCACCATCTCCGTCGTGCTGAATGACGTGCCCGGCCGCTCCATTCCGCAGGCCACGCGCGACCGCATCAAGGCCGCCGCGAAAAAGCTCAACTATCAGCCCAGCCTGCTGGCGCGCTCCCTCCGCAATCGGCGAACGCACACCATCGGCATCCTCGTCCCGGAGCTCGGCGAGGGCTATCACACCCAGGTGCTCAGCGGTGTCGGCGATCAACTGGTGCAGGAGGGCTACTTCTACTTCACCGCGCATCATCGCCACAAGCCCGAACTGGTGGACCAGTATGCGCGCCTGCTGGTAGGCCGCGGCGCCGAGGGGCTCATCCTCGTGGACACCGCGTTTCAGCACAACTTTCCCGTGCCCGCCGTCGCCGTCGCGGCCCATCACCACATCGAGGGCGTCACCAATGTGATCCTCGACCAGACCAAAGCCGCTGAATTGGCGCTCGGTCATCTCTATAAACTTGGCCACCGCTCCATCGCGTTCATGCGCGGCCACCCCATCAGTTCCGATTCAGAGGATCGCTGGCGCAGTATTGAAGCCGCTGCCAAAAAGCTCGGCCTGCGCATTGATGCATCGCTGGTCGTTCAGCTCGATCGCGATCTCACCTCGCCGGAGCTCGGCTATCCCGTCATTCAGCAGTTGCTGGCCGGCGGCAAACGCTTCAGTGCGCTCTTCTCCTTCAACGATGTGGCGGCCATCGGCGCCATTCGTGCGCTGCGCGACGCCAAATTGCGCGTGCCGGAGGATGTTTCCGTCATGGGCTTCGATGACATCCGCGCCGCTGCCTTTACCACCCCGAGCCTGACCACCATCCGCCAGCCCCTGGAAGATATGGGCCGCATCGCCGCTCGCATCGTGCTCAGCCGGATCCGGAATCAGCAGGAGTACGGTGACCAGGTGGCCGTGGAGCCGGCGCTCATGGAGCGCGAATCCACACGGGAACCATCGTGGACGCCGGCCTGAACCCAACCCAATCTGCTCCGCGCTCTGCTCTGCGCTATCCCCTCGGCCCCATTCTCGGCATACAGGCGATGGAGCTCATCACCGGGATCGGTCTTACGCTCCTGGGCAGCGGCCTTCCGGCACTGGCGGCTCTCTGGCGGCTGAACGACGCCAGCTCCGGCCGCTTATTGCTGGCGGTCTTCGCCGGCTCCGCCATCGGTGCCATGCTGGTGCGGCCTCCCTTCCATCGCAATCTCGCCGCCGGCATGGCGATGATCGCCATCAGCATGGCCGGCCTCGCTCTCAGCGGCGGCCACGCTCTGTTTCTTCTCTTCCTGCTCTTCGGCACCGGGCTGGGCCTGGCCATGACCGCCAACAGCGTGCTCACCGGCGACCGCTATCCCGAGCGGCGCGCCGCCATGCTCACCCTCCTCAATTTCTCCTGGAGCGCGGGCGCCGCCGTCTCTCCATTCGCCGTGCAATCGGTGATCCACCGCGCCGGTGTCGTCGCGCTCTTCTGGTCGATGGCCGCCGCGGGAGCGTTGAGCACGCTCCTGGCACTCTGCCTGAAAGACAGGCGCACTGCCGCCGCACACGAGGAATCCCGGCAAGCCGCGACGGCAAAGGTGCGGAGCTCCAAACGTGTCGTCGCCTTCTTCGCCATCTTCGGACTGCTCTATTGCGGAACCGAAGCCGCACTCGGCGGCTGGGTGCTCACCTACGTGCACCGGCTCGACTTTCACCTCTCCGCGGCGCCGCCACTGGCGGCATCCAGCTTCTGGCTCTCGCTGCTGGTCGGCCGTGGCATTGCGCCCGCTGTGCTGCTGCGCGTTCGCGAAGAGGCGTTTCTCGGGGCCGCGCTCATCACCGCGTTTGTCGGTGTGGCCGCGCTGCTCACGCTGCACTCCCTCCCCGCCGTCATGTTGTCTGCAGCCGTGGCCGGCTTCAGCATGGCCCCCATCTTCCCCGTCTGCGTCTCCATCTTCATGTCCATCGCCCGCAATCCCGCGCAAACCCGTTGGATGTTCGCGATCGCCGGTCTGGGCAGCGCCACCCTGCCCTGGGCCACCGGGCAGCTCGCCGCGCGTACCGGATCGCTTCACACGGGATTGCTGGTGCCCCTCGTGGCCCTGGGTCTCATGTTGGTCATGATGCGCTGGCCCGGCGGCGGCACTGATCTCTTCCGCACCATCGTTCGTCCGCCGGCAGAGCGCCCCCTTCCGCCACGCGGCCCCAATGCCTTGCCCATCCTGTAGCGTCTGTAACGCGACGGATGCATCGTAGTCAGTACACTTCTGTCGCGTCGTGGATCGAGCGGCGGCATCAGACATTCAAAACGGAGGGTGTGCATGGCGCGCCTCAAAGACCGTATCGCAGTCGTGACCGGATCAAGCTCCGGTATTGGACAGGGAATCGCGGTGCGCTTTGCGCAGGAAGGCGCTCGCGTCGTCATCAACTACGCTGGCCATCCCGAGGGCGCGGAGCAGACCCTCGCCACGATCCAGAAAGCGGGCGGCCAGGCCATCATCTGCCAGGCCGATGTCACCAGCATGAACGATATCCGCAAGCTCATCGACGCCGCCTGGCAAACCTGGGGCGGATGCGACATCCTGGTCAACAACGCCGGCGTGGAGAAAGAGGCCGACTTCTGGGAGGTCACCGAGGCCGACTACGACAAGGTGCTCGCCGTAAACCTGAAGGGTCCTTTCTTCCTGACCCAGTACTTCGTACAGAAGCTGCTTGCCGCCAACAAGCCCGGCCGCGTCATCAATATTTCCTCCGTTCACGAGGACATGGCCATGCCTCACTTCGCCACCTACTGCGCCGCCAAGGGCGGCCTGCGCATGCTGATGCGCGACCTGGCTGTCGAGCTCGGCCCGAAGAACATCACCGTCAACAACATCGCGCCGGGCGCGATCAGCACCCCGATAAACAAAGATCTGCTCAACAACAAGGCGCAACTCGACGCGCTGCTCAAAAACATTCCACTCGGCCGGCTCGGAACCGTGGACGACGTGGCCGCCCTGGCGGCATTTCTCGCGTCCGACGAAGCCGCCTATGTCACAGGTTCTACGTACTTCGTCGACGGCGGACTGATCCGGAATTATCACGAACAGTAATCGTTGAACCAAAACGCGCAGCAGCCCGCGTTTGCTTGTTTATGTTAGTGTCCTCACGAGGATTTGAGAGGTCTGATGGCTCTAGGAAGCGCTTCAGGACAAACGGTTTCTGTGTCGGAAAGCGGTAGCGCCCACTACGGTCGAGCGCTCGCCGTCGTTACCACGCTCTTCTTCATGTGGGGCTTCCTCACCGCGCTCAATGACACGCTGATCCCTCACCTGAAGCAGATCTTCGATCTGGACTACACCAAATCCCAGCTCATCAACCTCGCCTTTTTCGGCAGTTACTTCATCTTCGCGCAGCCCGCCGCCAAACTGATTGAGGCCATCGGCTACAAGCGCACCATGATCGTCGGTCTGGCCGTGATGGCCTTTGGCGTCTTTCTCTTTTTGCCCGCCGCCAGCGTGCCTTCCTACACCTTCTTTCTCGCAGCGCAGATCATCCTCGCTGCCGGCGTCACCGCGCTGCAGGTCGCGGCAAACCCCTATGTCACCGTGCTCGGCCCGGCGCGCACTGCATCCAGCCGCCTGAATCTGACCCAGGCATTCAACTCGCTCGGCACCACCATCGCGCCCTACTTCGGCAGCGTGCTCATTCTTGCCGGAGCCGCCGGCGTGGCCACGATGTCGCGGCAGCAGCAGGCCGCTTCGGTGAAGGCGCCTTACGCCGGCATCGGGATCGCCCTCGTGATCCTCGCCATCGCGATTGCCCTCGTTCACCTTCCGCGTATTCAGACCACGCAGGAGTTCCGCACCACCGGCAGCGCTGAGAATCCCCTCGGCTCCATCTGGGAGCATCATCACGTTTGGCTCGGGGCGATTGCCATCTTCGTCTATGTCGGCGCGGAAGTATCCATCGGCAGCTTCGCCGTCAATTACATGGGCAGTCACGATCTCGGCTCCATTCCCGCGGCCACCGCCAGCAAACTGGTGGCGCTCTACTGGGGTGGCGCCATGGTCGGCCGCTTCATCGGCTCCGCCGTTCTGCAGCGCGTCCGCACCGGCCCGCTCGTAGGCGCCTTCGCCATCGTGACCTCATTGCTCGTCCTCACCTCCATGCTCACCAACGGCCACATCGCCGTCGCCACCATCCTTCTGGTCGGCCTCTTCAACTCCATCATGTTCCCCAGCATCTTTACCCTGGGAACCGCGCACATGGGACCGCTCACCGGCAAGGCTTCCGGCCTGCTGATTCAGGCCATCGTCGGCGGCGCCATCATCCCTGTCGCACAGGGCGCTATCGCGGACAAGATCGGCATCCACCACTGCTTCATCCTGCCGCTGCTCTGCTACCTCTTCATCATCTACTACGGCTTCCTCGGTTCACGCCCCACCGGCGCCAGCATGGACCTGGTCGCCACCGCATAGCGCAATCACTCAATGGTCGGCAAACGCAACAAGGGCCGCCTCACCGAGGCGGCCCTTCACTTTTCAATCGTTGCCGCAGCTACGCCGCGTTCGGCTTATCCAGGGTCAAAGCCGCGATCTCCTCTTCGGAGAAGAGCTGCTTTTCGCCATTCGTACGATCCAGCACGTGCATCGGCACCCCCGCCGTCAGCGTGCGGTGCATCGCCTTGCGATGAAACGGCGAACTGCTCAGCAGCGTGCAGATGCGCTCGAAGATCGGCAGCCATTGGCGCGACCGCGTGCGGATCGCCTCGCCCGGTCCATCCGGCTCGGCGACAATTTCCATCTCCAGCACGCCGTGTTCGGACTGATTGGACAGTTCGACGGGGCGCATCTGGAGCGAGTAGCGAGTCGTTTCCTTCGTCATAGACCTGGCTTCCTGGATTTGAATGGGTAACTGGATTAAGAGTCTTTTGGATTCATTTGAGTTGCATTCGATGCCGAATGTAACGCTCCTGAATTCCAGGACACTTCACCCAAACCCTGCTCGACTGGTCAGTCTACCCCGGCATCGATGAAAGTCCGGTCACAATCCGCCGGATGGCACGTGCCCGCAGTGATATGGATGCTGGTTACCAGCGAAGCGCTCCCCGCCAATCTGGTCCTCCGCCGATCTGGTACCCTCGGTATCCTGATGACTCGACGCGCCTTCCGCCTCCCGTGTTTCGCTTTCCATTCGGTTTTTTGCACAGCTTTTCTGCTCCTCACCTGTGCCCCTCTTGTCCGCGCCCAGGCCGCCGACGCCAACCACAAAGAAGCAGTCGACATCTTTCGCCAGCTCATCGAGATCAACACCACCGACTCGGTCGGCAGCGTCACCGCAGCGGCCAAAGCCATGCAGCAGCGATTCCTCGACGCCGGCTTTCCCGCCTCGGACATGCAACTGCTCGGCCCCAACGACCGCAAGCAAAATCTAGTCGTCCGGTATCACGGCGCCAGCGGCAAAAAGCCCATCCTGCTCATCGGCCATCTCGATGTCGTCGAAGCACGCCGCGGCGACTGGACCACCGACCCATTCCAATTCGTAACCAAAGACGGCTACTACTACGGCCGCGGCACCCAGGACATGAAGGAGTCCGACGCCATCCTGGTCGAGACCCTCCTCCGCCTGCACCGCGAAGGCTTTAAGCCCGATCGCGACATCATCCTCGCGCTCACCGCCGATGAGGAAGGCGGCAAATCGAATGGCGTCAACTGGCTGATCGAGAACCATCGCGACCTCATCGATGCCGAATATGTGCTCAACCCCGACGGCGGCGGCGTGGAGCTGCACCAGGGCAAGGCCACCATCTTTTCCGTCGACGCCAGCGAGAAGCTCTACGCCGACTACCAGCTCACCGCCACCAATCCCGGCGGCCACAGCTCCTTGCCCCGGCCGGATAACGCCATCTACGAACTCGCCGACGGCCTTGAGCGCATTGCGCACTACAGCTTTCCCTTCGAGCTCAACGGCGTAACGCGCGATTACTTCCAGACGGAATCCAAAATCATCTCCGGCCAGACCGCCGCCGATATGCGCGCCATTCTCAAGACGCCGCCCGACCCTGCAGCCATCAAGCGGCTCGACGAGACGCCGGAGTACAACTCGACCCTCCGCACCACATGTGTCGCCACGCGCCTCGACGCCGGTCACGCCAACAACGCGCTCCCGCAGCGCGCCCAGGCCATCGTGAACTGCCGCATCCTCCCCGGCCACTCCAAGGAAGAGGTGCGCCAGGAGCTCATCCGCGTCCTCAATAACCCCAAAATGACTGTCCAGTATGTCGGCGACGGCGCCGAAGGCCAGGGTCAGATCTTCGACAAGGCGCCGGATAAAAAAGCACTGCCGCCCGCGGCCATCAAGCCGGAAGTCCAGCAGGCGCTGAAGCAGGTCGCGGGGAAGATGTGGCCCGGCGTGCCGGTCGTCTCCACCATGGCCGATGGCGCATCCGATGGCATCTACACCAACGCCGCGGGCATGCCCACCTACGGCGTCTCCGGCATCGCACTCGAAAGCGACGATGTGCGCGCCCACGGCAAAGACGAACGGCTCCCCGTAGAGTCCTTCGACCGCGGCGTCGATTTCTACTACGACTTACTCAAGACACTGACAGCAACCCCGTAACCTATAGGGAGATACCCGCATCCAGTGCAGCTTCACCTCATCGACGTTGCCGCGATCGTCCTCTATCTGCTGGGCATCACCTGGTTCGGCCTGCGCTTCCGCAACGGCGAGCGTTCGCTGCGCTCCTACTTTCTTGCCGATCGCAACATACCCTGGTGGGCCATCGCGCTCTCCATCGTCGCCGCGGAGACCAGCACCCTCACCATCATCAGCATCCCCGGTCTCGCCTTCACCGGCGACTTCGGATTTCTCCAGATAGCCCTCGGCTACCTGCTCGGACGCATCGTTATCTGCCTCCTGTTTCTGCCGCGCTACTTCGAAGGCCAGCTCATGACGGCCTATCAGCTCATCGGCGCACGCTTCGGCAAGGGATTGCATCGCTTCACCGCGGGGCTCTTTCTCGTCACACGCGCGGCAGCGGAAGGCGTTCGCATCTTCGCCGTCTCCATCGTTATCACGGTGGCCTTCGGCACAGGCACCATCCCTTCGATCATCATTCTGACCATCCTCACCCTCATCTACACCTTCGAGGGCGGCTTCGCTGCGGTCATCTGGACCGACGTCGTTCAGATGCTCATCTATTTCGTCGGCACCGTGCTCGCGCTCTGGACGCTCGCCTTGAAAACCCCGGGCGGGTGGACCGCGATCCACCATACCGCCGCGGCGGCGCACAAATTCACCGTCTTCCATTTCGCCCTTTCGCTCACCCAGACCTACACCTTCTGGGGCGGCCTCATCGGCGGCTGCTTCCTCACCATGGCCAGCCACGGCACGGACCAGCTTGTCGTGCAGCGCCTGCTCGCCGCAAAGAATCTCGTCCAGTCGCAGATCGCCCTGCTCGCCAGCGGCGTCATCGTCTTCGTGCAGTTCTCACTCTTCCTGCTCATCGGCGCCGGGCTCTACGTCTTCTATCCCGCAGGCACGCTCGCGCACGTCGGCACGGCAGACCGTCTCTTCCCGCTCTTCATCGTCGAGGTCATGCCGCACGGCATCTCCGGTCTCGTCATCGCCGCCATCCTCGCGGCAGCGATGTCCAACATGAGCGCCGCGCTCAACTCGCTCTCCTCCACCACCATGGTCGACTTCTACCTGCCGCGTCATCCGGAGATGGAAGAGCGCGCACGCACCCGCCTGTCGCGCATCCTTACCGCCGCGTGGGCTGTGATATTGCTGTTGCTCGCGATCCTTTCGCGCACCGGCGGCCACGTCGTCGAGATCGGCCTCTCCATCGCTTCCGTTACCTGGGGCGAAATGCTCGGCGCATTCCTGCTCGGCACGCTGACCCTCCGCGCCACACAGAATGGCACCATCGTGGGAATGATCGTCGGCCTCATCGTCAATGTGATCCTCTGGCAGCAGCCCGGCCCCTTCGCCGCCGGACACATGTGGGCACTCCCGAAGATCGCCTTCATCTGGTACGTCTTGATCGGCGCGTTGATCACAACCACCGTGGGGTACATGGCAAGCCTCCTGTTGCCCCAACAAGAGGGCCCACCGCAGCATGATCCGCTCCCTGGCGAAACATTGTCGCTACTCTTGCCGTCGCGCTCACCGCACCCGCTTTCGCCCAGATAGCAGCTATCCAGACGCCATCAAACCCCGTCGCCAGCCGCCATCTCGCCCGCAGCCTTCGCGCCCATCGACACCATGGTCAACGATGCCGTCGCGCACCACCAGATTCCCGGTGCGGTTGTCGTCATCGGGCACGACGGCCACATCGTCTTCCATCGCGCCTACGGCATGCGCTCGCTGGTGCCCACGCAGGAAGCGATGACCGAGGACACCATCTTCGACATGGCCTCGCTCACCAAGGACCTCGTCACCGCCACCGCGGTGATGCAGCTTTACGAGCAGGGCAAGATCCGCATCGACGATCCCGTCGCGCACTACATCCCCGAATTCGGCGCCAACGGCAAGCAGGACATCACCATCCGCCACTGCCTCACCCACTACTCCGGCCTCGCGCCCGACCTCGACCTCACCGGCCCCTGGCACGGCCGCGAGGAGGGCCTGCGCCGCCTCTTCGAATCCGCCCCCGTCGCGCCTCCGGGAGTCGTCTTCCGCTACAGCGATGAAAATTTCATCGCGCTCGGCGCCTTGGTGGAGCGCGTCTCCGGCCTGCCGCTGGAGGTCTATGCGCAGCGCAACATCGCCGCGCCGCTCGGTATGACGGACTCCGGCTATCTTCCGCCGGCAGAGAAGCGCAATCGCATCGCGCCTACGCAATACGTCACACCGGATGGCACATTATCCAACGCCGGCACCATGCTGCGCGGCGTTGTGCACGATCCCACCGCGCGCCGCATGGAGGGCGTCGCCGGCCACGCCGGCTTCTTCTCGACCGCCGCGGATGTCTCCCTCTTCGCGCAGGCCCTGCTCGATCGCCTCGCCGGCCGTCCCAGCAAATTCCCGCTCAACCAGCTCACGCTGGCCAAGATGATCGAGCCCGAACAGCCCGCCACCGGCACTTCGCTGCGCGGCTTTGGCTGGGACATCGACTCCCCGTTCTCCAGCAATCGCGGTACGCTCTTTCCCCTCGGCTCCTTCGGCCACACCGGCTTTACCGGCACCTCGTTGTGGATGGATCCCCAAAGCGACACCTATCTCATCATCCTCAGCAACGCCGTGCATCCCGACGGCAACGGCCATACCGTCGCACTGCGTTCGCAAATCGCAGACGCAACCGCGCAGGCCATCGGCATCAAGACGCAGGAGAGCGGCCAGCTCACGCAGCTCACCGGCTACAACGAATCGCTCACCGGTGCACGCCGCTGGGCCGCGCGCAACGGCGACGTCATGACCGGCATCGACGTCCTCGAGTCGGAAAAGTTCCTCGTCCTGCAGGCGCTCGCAAAGAAGCATGGCGGCCATCTGCGCATGGGTCTGCTCACCAGCGCGGTTGGTGTGGATCGTGATGGCCGCCGCACCATCGATGTGCTCGCGCACGACGCGCATAGCGCCGATCCCGCCCTCACCCTCACCACGCTGTTCAGTCCGGAGCACGGCCTGCAGGGCAACCAGGACACGGAGAATATCTCCAACACCACGGACAAGGCCAGCGGTCTGCCCGTCATCAGCCTCTTCGGCTCGGCACAGAAGCGCCGCCCCTCGCTCGACACGCTGCGGCATCTCGATGCCGTGGTGATCGATCTCCAGGATGTCGGTGTGCGCTACTGGACCTACGATGCGGCGATGGGCTACTTCCTTGAAGCCGCGGCGAAGACCGGCAGCGAAGCCGCGGCCAAGACCACGATCGATGTCATCGTGCTCGATCGTCCCAACCCCGTAACCGGTTCGTTCGTGCAGGGGCCCATCTCCGATATCGGACGCGAGAGCTACACCGACTACATGCCGATCCCCGTGCGCCACGGCATGACCATCGGCGAGCTCGCGAGCTACTACAACGGCGAAGGCCACATCAACGCCGCACTCACCGTCGTCAAGATGAAGGGCTGGCAGCGCGGCGACTGGTTCGACTCCACCGGCCTCACCTGGGTCAACCCTTCGCCCAATCTCCGCAGCCAGCGCGCCGCCGAGCTCTACACCGGCCTCGGCCTCATCGAGACCAGCAACATCTCCGTCGGCCGCGGCACCGACATACCCTTTGAACTGCTCGGCGCGCCCTGGATCGACGCCCGCACCTTCGCCCGTACTCTCAACGCGCGCCTCCTGCCCGGCGTGCGCTTCGTGCCCGTCAGCTTCACGCCCGCCGCGCCATATCCTTACGCGGGCCAGCTCTGCCATGGCGTCTCACTGCTGGTGATGGACCGCAACGCGCTCGACGGCCCCGAGCTCGGCCTCGAGATCGCATCCGCGCTCTGGAAGCTCTACCCCAACAACTACAAGCTCGACCAGATCGATCACCTGCTCGTGAACAAATCGGTTCTCGACGCGCTACGCTCCGGTGAAGATCCGCAACGCATCGCCGGCGACTGGCGCGTCGCGCTCGACGCCTTCATGCAACGCCGCGCCGTCTACCTGGAGTATTGAGAGCAGCGTCTATTTTGATCGTCCATCCCGGCCGCAGCGCCGTGATCTGCTGTTCACTGGGTGTCCCAGCCTGGTGAAAACCAGTGTGTGGCACCCAGCACTGCTACGAACATGTGGTCCGCAGGAGGGATCCAGATGAACGGATGCCCTTGCGTGAGTGCTAGAGCAGATTTCCCATAGGTGTATGCCGAAGCGGCGAAGACGAATGCGGCTTTTCCGTCAAGAAAAGCCGCTCCGCGTGCAACTAAGTGGAGCATAGCAATGGGAAACCCGCTCTATTGCCGACCGACGACGACTACCTTGAATGTCCCCGGTTTCGGTTTGGGGCGTCCTGTTGTTGTTGCCGGCTCAAGGTCTGCCGTCGGCAGGTAGACGAGATGCGAAGTTTCGTCGACGCCCATGGTTCGCGCACCCTCCGGCGTTTTCACAACTTGTTCCACATCGAACTTGCCGGCTTTCTCGGAAGCTACGGTGAGGGATCCGTCGCGGCAACTTGCGAATGCTTTGTCATCTATGATTTTTGTGGCGTCGACGCCGGCTCCGATCGGCAACGACGCTTCCACTTTGCCGTCCTCGGCATTCATCACCACCAATCTTTGCGGCTTTCGGCAGCCGACAAAGAGGCGATGCGTTTTCTCGTCCAACGCCATGCCAACGGGCTGTCCGCCAGGAGCAACAGGCCAGCGTGCCGTTACTTTTCGAGAATGTAGATCGACAACGGCGACGACATTTTTGTCTTCCAGGTTGATGTAGACCTTACCAGTGCCGTCGGAGGCAAGGAACTCGGGCGCTCCGCCAAGCTCTATCGGGGAATCTATCTTGCCCGAACTTGGGATCGATGTCAGGCTTAAAAGTCATCAGCGCTCCGCCGTCACCAGAGACAGCGAGTATCTGGTTCAACTTCTCGTCGTAGATGATGCCGTCGGAGTCCGGCATAGTTGGGATGCTGCCCAGCACTGCATATGTTTTCAAATCGAAGATGACGATAGCTCCCTTACCACCGCCGTCTGTGATGAAACCGCGACCCGCGCTGGGAACGATGGCCACTCCGTGCGCGGTGGTCTGGCCGGGGATGTCACCGAGAACCTTGCCCGAATCGGCGTCGATGACCATGGTGTGGGTGGAGCGGGGGACAAAGAGCCTGTGCGTCGCCGCATCCACTGTGAGATAGTCCCAGCCGCCATCTCCGCCGATCTTCCATGTGTTCTGCACCTTGTAGGGGCCCTCGGCGCTCGCTGCGCTGCTATTTGTCAAGATCAGAGCCACCACCCAAATCACTCCCGCCAGACACCACTTTGACTGCTTCCGCATTGCTATTCCTTTCCCGAAAAACACAGTTCCATTCGCTCACTTTATTTCCGCGTTCTTAAATGGGCCTGAATGTTTATGTGAATGTCAGGTGATTGTTGCTTCACTGACTTGCTTTACTGATTTGAATGACGTGTGAAATGGAACCGCAGTGTCGTCTTTCCCGGATGGATTCCGGACTGGTCCTGGCAAATCGCACTTCTCCAAAATCCCAGCCTGAGCGACAACGGAGCGAACCCACAACTCGCGCCGCAGGCGCGTCCGCCCGTGCGGCCAGCACCCAGTCCGGTACACTCGTCGCGTGCAAATATCCCGACTCGCCCTCGTGCTCGCCATCACCACGCCCGCCTTTTCGCAGACCACGCTGCCCCTATGGCCCGGTACGCCACCCGGCGCGCCGAATGTCACCGCTAACCAGCGGGAGCAGGACACCACCAAGCCCACCGACAACATGATCGCCGGCAAGCGTGTCGCCCGCATCGGATTCGTCGCAAAACCCACGCTCGCCTTCTATCCCGCGCTCGCTGACAAAAACACCGGGGCCGTTGTCGTGGTCTTCCCCGGCGGCGCATATCAGATCATCGCCTACGATCTCGAAGGCACCGAGGTCTGCGACTGGCTCAACGGCATCGGCGTCAACTGCGCGCTGGTCAAGTACCGTGTGCCCAACGCAGGGCCGTTCCCCAAATACACGCAGGACCTTGCAGATGCGCAGCGCGCCGTACGCATCGTGCGCCAGCACGCGTCGGAGTGGCAGATCGATCCGCACCGCGTCGGCGTGCTCGGCTTCTCCGCCGGCGGTCATCTCGTCGCCGTGCTCGGCGCGCATGCGTCCGATTCCATTTATCCGCTCATCGACGCGACAGACAAGATGGACGCGCGCCCGGACTTCACGCTGCTCATCTACCCCGGCTATCTCGAATTGGACGATACCCACAACCTCCGGCCGGAAGTGAAACCCGTCGCACTCACGCCGCCCAGCTTCCTCGTTCAGGCGGAGGACGATCCGGTGAAGGTTGAAAACGCGTGGGTCTACTATGAAGCGCTCAAGCAGGCCAAGGTTCCCGCCGAGCTGCATCTGTTCGCCAACGGCGGCCACGGATACGGCCTGCGCCCCACCCGGCTGCCCATCACCCACTGGCCAGACCTCGCCGCCACCTGGCTGCACACACTCGGCATCACCACTCCGTAATGGACGTGTCCTGATGTGGTGATCGCAGCGGCTCACCCGCCTTCACCGCATGCGCCTCGCCCAACACTCAAGACGGTTACGAAATTCTATGTCGTACCCATCTCTTCCGAAGGGGACCCTCGCGAAGCATATTGACAGCGGTCGCTTCTTGCTTCACTATTACGTCATGCGTAGTACGCGCTACGTAGTAAGTCAAAACCGGAGCGGAGCACTTCTCCGATCCGCCTTCGCGGCAGCATGGCGCAGCCGGCGCTTACCGCTGATCGTTAACTCGCCATTTGCTAATTAGCTATCACTATCATGTCAGTATCTCTCGCCATCGAGACTCGTGACGTAACCTACCGTTTCGGTTCGTTCACTGCAGTCGAAGCTCTGAATCTTCAGGTGCCAACAGGATCCATCTGCGGATTCCTCGGCCCGAACGGCGCCGGCAAGACCACGACCATTCGGCTGCTCCTGGGCTTGATCAAGCCAAGCAGCGGGACAATTTTGATGGATGGCCAATTTATTTCACGCGCGCACCCCGAGTTGCGAAATCGGATCGGAGCATTGATTGAAAGTCCCTCGCTGTATTCGAATCTGACAGGCCGCGAGAATCTCGAAGTGATCCGCCGGTTGCTCGACATCGCTCCGGCAAACCTGTCGGAGGTCTTAAAGTTGGTGCAGCTTACCGAGGATTCTGACCGATTGGTGCGAACTTATTCGCTCGGAATGCGCCAGCGCCTCGGCCTGGCCGTTGCTTTGCTCGGTAATCCGAAACTGCTTGTGCTCGATGAACCTGCCAATGGGCTAGACCCGGCGGGAGTTCACGACTTGCGCGACCTGCTACGTACTCTTGTGCGCCAACGTGGGGCAACTGTCTTCCTTTCAAGCCACCTGTTGGCTGAAGTCGAGCAGATCGCCGATCACGTTGCCATCCTCGACCGAGGCCATCTTTTGTTCCAGGGAACGCTGAGCGAATGCCAGGCACAACACAGCGGATTCCTGATCCTGCGCGTGGACCGGCCTGAGATTGCTGTTCTAGTCCTCCGACAACACGGTTGGGACGTTGATGCACGTCCGGATGGTGCGATTTCCCTGCCTGTCGCGAATGTCTCCGATGCAGCTGCCGTCAATGCGCTCCTTGGGCAACATGGCGTAGCTGTTCATCACCTGGCTCAGGAGCAAGTGTCGCTTGAAACTCTTTTTCTGAGGGCCACTGGCCGAGTGGAGAAACAATGACTGAGCTGACGCGCGCAGTATCGGCCGAGGCTCTAAAGCTGAAGCGCACGCTCGCTCTGCGTCTTGCTGTGATCGCGCCGCTGTTCATCGTCCTGCTGCAGCTTGGCGTCTACCTGGCACGCGGTGAAGATGTGGAGCGAGCCGCCACTAATCCTGCCGCCGGATTCGCACGCGGAATCGTGACATTGTGGACCCTCGTGTTCCTGCCCTTTTGGGCAACTCTTGCGGCTTCACTCTGCGCATCGTTGGATCACAGCGCCAACCATTGGGACCAGATGTTCGCGTTACCCATGCGCCGCTGGCCTGTCTATGCCGCCAAGTGGATCATGGTTTTCGCACTGGTAGTGTTAAGTTCGATTTGCCTGCCGCTCTTCGTGGTTGCTGCGATTGAGATCCTCAAGCAAGTGCGCGTCGAATGGAAAGGTGCTGGGCTGCCATGGCGGTTGTTGCTGAGCGGCGTGAGCCGGAGTTGCGGCGCATGTTTGCTACTCATCTCGCTGCAATGCTGGCTTAGCCTACGATGGCACAGCTTTCTTGTTGCGCTTGGAGTCGGAATTGCCGGAATTATGTCCGGTATCATCTTGATCTCCGCCCCGTTGAGATTTCTCAGCCTATATCCCTGGACTGCGGCGGCAGCTGCCGCTTCCCCCCGTCAGCCGCTGTTGCCGCTCGTTTGGGGGATATGCGGAGGCTTGGCGATCGCTGTAATTGCCTGCTGGCGTCTTGCGGTTCGAGATCGGTATTGATGCGCGTGAGACATTTTAGGCCGTGATGCAAGCTTCGCGCATCTCGGTTCTCCACGAGCGCATCACCGCCGCGCTCAAAAGTTAATCGGCGACTCCGGCGTGACGTACTTCACGACCTGGCGAAGAATGTCGAAGGCGGCGAAGTCCGTGGTGGCGTTCTCGCTCTTCGTAGCCGCCACCGTGATGGTCACACCGTTGGCCATGTTATAAGCGAAGGCGCCGCTGTAGCCATTGATGGCGGGATTTTGCACGATCCAGCCATTCGCAACGACGAATCCATAGGCAAAATATAAGTCGGGCCGCTTGTTGCCTTTCCACGGAGCGATCTGCTCCTTGAAGTGCTTGCGGCGGAAATCAGACGGCCGGTTCCAAGGATCGGGCCCCATTTGCCGATATCGCGAAGGTTGGAGATAGGCAATCCTGGCGTCGAGCCCCACGACGGATTCCAGTAGGTGCAATCCTCGTAGATTTCCCGCTCCTTCGTAAATGCGTGCAGCACCGGCCCCGGAATTTCTTCATTGGTCGGGAACGAAGTGTCTCTCATGCCCAGTCGGCTTGAAGAAATTCTTCTCGTCTAACGCCGCGATGGACTCATGCGTGGCGCGCTCGATCACCTGGCCCAGGATGACATTATCGGTGTGGGAGTATTTCTGGCTCTGTGCCGGGCGCAAACTGCATCTTGCCATCGCGCACCGAGTAGTGGATCAACTCATCATCGGTAAACGTTCGGAATGGCTGGGCATCCTGCAGTTTGCTGAAGTCGGCGACGATCACGTAGTCGATGTAGCCGGCGGTGTCGGCCACCAGCATCCGCGGCGTTACCTTGTCGGCGCCCAGCAGATTCGGGAACCAGCGCGAGATCTTCTGGTCCGGGTCGATGCGGCCTTGCTCCTCCAGCATCAGCAGCAGCGTGGACATGAAGGTCTCGGCAATCCCGCCGATGCGATAGTGCATGTTCGTGACCGCCGGGATCTCCGTCATCGAACGGCCGAGGGCGATCGTCAGGATCTCGCGATCGCCCTGCCATATGCCAAACTCGACTGCCTTGGATGCCATCCTTTTGCGAGACGTCCTGAACAATCTTTCGAATCGCGTCTGGGTCGGTGCGCGGCGGAGTACTACTTTCAGCTCGCAATGCGATGGTCCACACAAAGCTCACGACTGCAAGCATCCATGCCACAGCGCGATACATGGGTTTCATCCTTTTGCTATCTCCGACCTTTTATCGATGCTGGATCTTTTTTCGGAACAAAACGTAGAAGCCATTTCAAAGCGACTTAATCTTGACTGCCATAACTGATCGCGCGGGCGCACGACCGGCAGGGCATACGGCGAAACGCCGCAGCCGGTATGGCCACTGCCGTCTCAGGGCTTCTTTGATTGCGTGCCTAACGGCACCTTGAAGACCGCGCCACAGTCAAAAGTGGTTACCTCGAACCGGTAGCAGCTGGCTTCGTCTTGTCCGCCATAGACCGTCGTTCCGTAAAGCGCGCCTTCGTAGGAGATCACTCCCGCACGGGGGTTGCTGGGAGTGTTCGAGCCTTGGCTGAACGTAGTCAGCACCGTCTCTGTCCACTTGAACCCGCTTGGCGGAGGCGGTGTCAGCTTGAATACGACGCCGGAGCCGGAACCGAATTTACTCCCGGGCCCGCCTCGTAGGGTGGTGCCATAGATCACACCTTGACCATCGATAATCAGAGTGCCGATCGGGTGAGCGCCGTAGAGCGTGATTCTTAAAAGCATAGGGAACAGTCTCGGTCCAGCCGCTCTGGCCGTTCCCGGGCGGCGTCAGCTGGAAGACCACTCCTCCGCTGTACCCATAACCGTTCCCATCGAACCCACCGTTATAAGTCGTTCCGTAAAGCACGCCCTGCTGGCCGAAGACCAGGCCGGCCTGCGGGTAGCTGCCGTCTAAACACACGGTGGTCTCGCAGAAACTCTTCAGTACGGATTCTGTCCATGCAGTCTGGCCCTTCGCCGGCGGCGTCAGCTTAAATACTGCTCCGGAATCCTCGCTTCCCCCGTATACCGTCGTGCCGTACAGCGCGCCCGCATCGTCGCTAATCAGTTCCGCCACAGGATAAGAGCCATCGGAGCAAGCGGCTCCCACGGAACAAAAGTCGTAGAGCACGGTCTCCGGCCACTTGGTTTCATCCCCCGGCGGTGGGGTGAGTTTGAACACGGTCCCTTTGTTGATGAAGCGGCCGCCCTCGGAGGTCGTGCCGTAAAGTGACCCGTCCCGCCCCACAAGCAGGGAATCCTGCGGATAGGTGCCGTCGGAGCAGGCGGACAGCTTGCAAAAGTCATAGATCACAACTTCCGACCATTTGGTCTCGCCATCCGGCGGCGGCACCAGCTTGAAAACCGTCCCATACCCGTAAAGGCCGCCGCCATTCGTCGTGCCGTAGAACGCGCCACCCCGGCCAAGGACCAGCCCCGCCATGGGATATTCGCCGTCCCAGCCATTCGTGTGGCCGGTAAAGCTATAGAGCACCGTCTTCGTCCATGTCGTCTTACCCTTCGCGGGCGCCGTCAGCTTGAACGCCGTTCCGTAGTTGTCGGTGCCACCCTCATAGGTCGTGCCATAGAGTGCGCCCTGGTATTCGAGCAGGCGCGACAGAGGAAATTCGCCATCGTTGCCGCCGGTGAATCGATAGATCACGGTTTCAGCCGCCCTGCCCGGGACAACCGCTGCAATGCAGAGTACCGCCAGGATCAGCGCGATAGAGCGATAGATGTTTTTCATCGGTCCCCTTTACCTATAACCGCGAGCATTCTTTCGCGAACTTTGCGTCACACGAGCTGCAGCATGGTTGTCAGAGGGGATGGCGACGATAGTAGGCGTTCCATGCGAGTTCCGCCATACAGAAAACGGCAGACTCTCTTTACCGCCGGCTTTTATCTCTGGCGGTTTCCCAAATTGGTAGGGGTGCGGTTCCCGGATACCTAGCCGAATGGGCGCATCGCCCAATGATCATCATTCCAGAACCGATCCTATCCGTTTTGACAAGCGATAGTCGAACGTCTACCATCGGTTCCCAAATGAGGGTCGAATGACTTCCACCGGGAAAGAGACCAGGCGAAACGCGGCGGTTCTCCAGGGAACGCTGGATATGCTTATCCTCCGGACGCTGTTGCACGGACCGGCGCATGGACATCACATCGGCAAGCATATTCAGCGGACGACGAATGATTTTCTGCAGATGCAGCACGGCTCACTTTACCCCGCGCTGCATCGGCTGGAGCGAAAGGGCTGGGTCAAATCGAAATGGGAGGCGGCGCCGGACCGCAATCGGGAATTCAAGTACTACCGGCTTACCGAAAAAGGCCGAAAGCAGCTTGTCATCGAAGAATCACAGTGGAAGCAGATGTCGGAAGCTGTGGCGCGCGTGATGTGGCCGGCCGCCGAGGAGAGCTGACATGCGATGGTGGCAGATCAGGAAACGGAATGCGGACCTGGAGCGCGAACTGCTGTCGGACCTGGAACTGGAAGAAGAAGAGCTGCGTGAAGGCGGCTTGTCTCCCGAGGAAGCCCGCCGCGCAGCCCGCCGAGCGTTTGGCAATCCTGCCCTCATCAGGGAACAGACCCATGAAGCGTGGGGCTGGGCAAGACTCGAACGATTGTGCCAGGACATTCTTTATACGATCCGTTCGGCCCGTCGCGCACCGCTGCTTTCCATCATCGCAGTTGTGGCATTGTCGCTCGGGATTGGTCTCAACGCGGGCGTCTTTACGCTGCTGAATGCGTTGTTTCTAAATCCGCCGACGCAGAGAGACCCCTCCCGCTTCGTCCAGATCTATCCGCGATATGAAGGCTGGTTCACGGGGGCCGGGCAATATTCCTCGTTCACTACGGAGGACTATGAGGCGATTCGCGCGCATGCCACGACACTTGAAGAAGCCGCCGCGTGGACGGAGAGTGCGGTCATGCTTGAGGAGGCACAGCGGAGCGTCCCCGCTCTGCTGGTGACCTGCAACTATTTTCACTTGTTCGGAAACGATCGGGCGCTCATGGGCCGCTTCCTGACGCCTGGCGAATGCAAACGCGGCACCGCCGTCCAAGTGGCCGTGCTCACCGAACCTTTTTGGAAGAATCAGTTCGACAGTAATCCGCACATTGTCGGGACGACCATTCATCTCAATGGCCTGCCGTTCACTGTGGTCGGCGTCGTGCCGTCTGACATCGCCAATAACACGGCAGGCGGAGTCTACGTACCATACACAGTCGATCCGCTGCTGGATCACAGCGCCACAAGCCCGCTCGCGGATCCCGATGCGCCGTGGCTTGCGGTCGCGGGCCGATTGCGGCCAGGATTCTCACGCGCGGACGCCAGGGCCGAGCTCACAACCATCCTTCGTCAGCAAGACCGTGCTTATCTCGAGCGCAAGTTCACTACCTTCAACCGCAAGACATCGTTGGTGCTGACCAATGGATCCTTCATCCAGGATCCTGTGCAGCATGACACGATTGCCGCGCTGATGGCGTTGATTCTCGGCCCGCTCTCCCTCGTGCTGCTGCTCGCTTGCAGCAATGTGGCCATGCTCTTTCTCTCCCGCGCCGTGGTCCGCCGCGGCGAAATTGCGGTGCGGCTGGCTCTCGGGGTGAGCCGGGCGCGGCTGCTGCGCATGCTGGCGCTGGAGGCCTTTCTCACGGCACTGATGGCTGGACTGCTGAGCATCTTCCTGGCGTACCGCGTACCGCAAATCATCATGAATGCGGTAAATCACAACCAGGCTGCCCTCGTCCCCCTCATGCACCCCAACTGGCGCGTCTTCGGCTATCTCGCGGTTCTCGTCTTCATAGCCACCATCACTTCCTCGCTCGCGCCCATGCATGCTGCCTGGAAAATGGATCTT
This sequence comes from uncultured Acidobacteriaceae bacterium, assembly GCA_963750845.1. Lineage (GTDB taxonomy): Bacteria > Acidobacteriota > Terriglobia > Terriglobales > Acidobacteriaceae > KBS-83. The sequence continues at coordinate 37,326 of CAVVSP010000020.1, read as the reverse complement.
GTTACCGCGCTCAAAGCGTGCGAGGGCGGAATCACGATGCGCTCGCGAACCACCAGCGGCCTGATCGTAGCGCAGATCGCCATGACCTTTGTGCTTCTCGTTGCCGCCGTCGTCTTCGCACGCATGCCCGGCATGATCACGGCGATGGACCCGGGGTTCGAAACCCGGCAAACGCTCTTGGTTCCGCTGACCATCGATAGCTCTTCGCAAAATCGCAGCCGGACGCTGAATTTTTATCGCGCTCTTGAAGCCCGCATCAGCGCTATTCCTGGGGTGCAGTCGTTGGCCTACGTGACGATGAGACCATTTCACCAAGTCCCACCAAGCGAGATTCGGCTTCCGCAGCAGGCGACGGGTCAGGGCGCGCCGGCGACCATCGATAATGTCTCCGCCGGCTTCTTCTCCACATTCGGCATCCGCATGATGGCCGGACGATCGTTTCTGTCTTCCGATCCAACTTCAAGCAATGCAACCTCGGTCGCCGTCGTCTCCCAGGCATTCGCGAAGCAGTTCTGGCCGAGCGAGAACCCGATCGGAAAATTCGTGATCACTCCCGACGAAAAGCATCATGAGGTGGTCGGAGTCGCAGTGGACACCCGGTCCGACCGCTTCGGCGTTCTCGATGGTCCACGCCTCTATACCTTGCGTGATCCATCCGCGCTCGACGGACCACTGTATGTGCGCTTCAAAGGAAGCGCACCCACCATGGAAAAGGCCATATATCGCGCAGTGAGGAATCTCGACCGCACGCAGGAAATGACGCCTCAGACCATATGGGAGCATATGGAATCAAATGCCGAGAGCGTTCGATCGCTGGCGCGCATTATCGTCGTGATGGCTTCGATTGCCGTACTGCTCGCTATCACCGGCGTTTACGGCGTGCTGTCGTTCGCTGTCAGTCAACGTACTCGCGAGTTCGGCGTTCGCTTGGTGCTGGGCGCAAACCGCGTCACAATCTTCCGCTTCGTGCTCCTGCGGGGCGGCCGCCAGATCGCGGTCGGAGTGGCATGTGGCATTGCGCTCGCGGTACCGGCGGTCTTGGCATTTGCTCACTTGGTGAAAAGGTCGCCATTCCCCTTTCGCAGCTTCGACGCATCGGCATACGGCATCGCAGCAGCCTTGCTCGTTGTCGTCTCCCTGGCGAGCATGTTTCTGCCGGCCCTGCGAGCCACCCAGGTCGATCCCATGAACGCTCTGCGATACGAATAGCAATTCGAACGAATTCCGACTTCGGAGACGGCCGGTAAACGTCGGCCATCGCCTCCCCCCGTACCTTGGGTGAACCCAAGCAGCACTTCGCGGCCCTGAAAGCCAGTGGCACACAGCGTTAAGGAATCTCGATGCGCACAATCTCGCCCGCAGCTGGTGCGCCGCCGAAGTTCGAGGCGTCGAGCCTGCCGTCCGGACCGAACCTCATCGCGGTTGGGACTAGCAGGCCGTAGCCAGGTCTTCGATGTCACCATCATGCTTCACACGCACCACCAGGCATCGGGTTGCCGGGAGCGGCGGAAACCGCCGATTGGTCAAGGCAGAACGATCACTCTGCCGATCATTCCCAGGTTGTCATGCAGCACGCATTTGTACTTGTAGATGCCCGGCCGAGTGAATGTTACGCGGAAGCGCGTTACTGCCCGGCGACGGTTGCGGTAAACCGATCTGGTCCTGTGGGGCCGCGGCGATGAATCCCGAATGCACGCTGTCGTTCGGCGAACTTATGGTGGCGTGAAGCGCACCGTCCTGATCCACATTACGTTCGGAGAAGGGGGCATCGGGTTCAGCCGGTTCAGCCCCGAATGTGATGGTATGCGGTGTTATCGGATCGTCGTTTGTCCATTCCACGGTGCCTCTGACATGCACAACCTTATCCGGATGCATGAAACGCATGACCGACAACGTGCTGGAACCACCGCCGTTGGCAACGATCGCGCCCGCGCCCGCAGTCACGTCCCTGGATTTGCTGTTCATGTCATCATCCATCACGTGGCCCGCGGAAGAGAGCAGATCCTTCTGCATATCCGCAGCTTCGGCGCTATAGAAGGCCTGGTCATGAGGGAGCTGCGCCGAGAGGTCAAGAACGTGAATCATCGCGGTCATGTTCTGGTGGAAGAGGCAGACGAGCTTGTAATTTCCAGGCTCAGGAAAGGTCACCAGATATCCTTGGCCGTTTGCCAGTGGGCCGCTATTCACGCAGCCGGTGCCATCCTCTGCGCCGCCACTCGGAGTTGTGCCTGGACAGCCAACCGAGAACGGCAACCGCACCTGGTTTGGCGTCAAAAAAGTAACGGTGTGCGGTTCGTCGGTTGCCACCTTAAAAGCTATCGAGTCGCCGGTATGAATCCAAAGTTCATTCGGCAGGAAGGCAATGAACTGGTGTCCCTTGTCCTTACTTTGGGCGCCGACTTGCACGCGCCAATCCTCTGCCGAGGCGAATGCCGGAATTAGCAGAACCAAGGCCCAGACAAGTGCCAGAGCCACAATTTTCCTTTGCGAATACTGCTTGAATAATTTCATAGTTACCTCCCCATAGATGACTTCGGTATGTCTGGTGCACGGTTCAGACGGCTGGCCAGGAACAGTAAGTCGGTGTTCAGGCCAGCGGTCTGACTACGTTGCGGAGATTAGGTGGAAGGAGGCCAGGTGAGAAGTTTCGTGCCGTAACTTACGTTCTCCGCGCCTTTGGAATCAGGCTCTTAGCACCAGCAACATCAGGAAGCTCAATGGAGCAAATTCGACAAGCTTGCTGCTCGACGAGTGCTATCCGATGCGAGCAATTTCTTGCTGCGGCAATTGCTTCTGCTTCCTGAAGTATCCGCTCCAAAGGCGACCCTGAGCCTTTCGTAAGCCTGCGGTGATGAAGCTCCTTGAGCACAGTTTTCATGGGGCAGTATGCTTGCGCTCAGGTTTGCAACCAGCAACAGGAACGGTCTCCGGCGACTCGATATGGCCTCGTGTGTCACACCTGAACCGCAGACAATCCGCGCCGAATTGGAACGGATTCTGGCCTCTTCGCCTTTCGCCGGAGCACAGCGCAGCCAGCAGTTCCTGCGCTATGTGGTCGAGAACTCGCTTGAAAGTCGAGACGACGCGCTCAAGGAATACACCATCGCGATCGAAGTGTTTGGACGGAGCTCGTCCTATGATCCTTCGATTGACGCAACCGTGCGGGTCGAGGCAGGACGCCTCCGCAGCCGGCTGCACGAATACTACGAGGAGGATGGCAAGCACGATCCGCTCATCATCGATATTCCCAAGGGTGGATACCGTGCGACGGTCACGACGCGTCCGGTCGCCGCGACGGCCATGGTTGCGGCGAAACCTGCTCCGGCCGCTCCATTCGACATGCCGGCCCCACCCGCGGCAAGCCGGCAGCGAGGAATATGGATCACAGCGGCATGCATCCTCTTCCTCATCGCTGGGGCGGTCGTCCTCCGGCAACAGCATCATGCAGTCACACCCAGGATGCCGGCCCCTATCCCAATGGCAATCCTGCCCTTCGCCAACCAGACTGGAGTCGATGCCAGCGGCTATCTCGCTGAGGGACTGACGCAAAATCTTATTCGCCAGTGTTCCGAGATTCCGCGACTGAAGGTCATGTCGCGGGCAGCCGTCGACCGTGTGAATCGAAGCTCGGCGGCGACCCAGTTGGGCGTCGCGATCCTGTTGACCGGCGCCTTGCGGAAGGGCGCAGACGGGCGCCTGGTGGTGGACGCGGAGCTCAGCAACGCGAAGGATGGATCCGTACTGCGTAGCCGGCAATACATCGCGGAACAGTCGGACCTGCAGCCGGTCCAGGCAGACATTGTGCAGGATGTCATCGAAGGTCTGGGCATTGAGCTCGATGCGCGGCAGTCGGCCCACGCACAGCGCCCGCTCACTTCCAGCCCGGCAGCCTTCGATGCCTTTCTTCAGGGCGAGTCTGCTGCACGTGCTGCAAGCGCGGAGGGATACCGGCTGGCCATCAAAAGCGATGAAAAAGCGGTAAGCAAGGATCCCGGATTCGCCCTTGCATGGGAGGAACTCGCGGAGAGTCACGCGGCACTGGGGATTTTTTTCGAGCCGGCGCGTGAGCATATGCCGCTGGCCCGCAGATACGCGGACCGCGCACTTGCGATCGACCCCTCTCTAAGCCAGGCCCACGGAACGCTCGGGTTGATCGACCTGATGTACGACTGGAACTATGGGGCGGCGCAGGCTGAACTCGCAGCCGCAGACTCGCGAGAGTCGGCCATCACCAGCTTCGCCTGCACCGCACATCTGCTCGATCAAAGTGGTCGAACGCGTCACGCGGAGGAGGAGATTCACCAGAGGTTGGAATTTGATCCGCGTTCCGCAGCGCTCATTGGAGAGCTCGGGTGCATCAACTACTACGGGGGCAAGTATGAAGAGTCGATCCGACTCTATCGCCAGGCGCTCGCCGCAGATTCGCGCTCGACTCTTGCCTATTGGGGACTTGGCAAATCTCTCGTGCGCGAAGGCCGCTACGCGGAGGCGCTGGACACCCTCCGCCGCTTCAAAGCGGTGAACGGCTTTGAGCCGCCGGTCATCAGCGCTGAAATTGGATATGCCGAAGGAGCGTCAGGCGACCGGAAGGCCGCAATCGAGACCGCGCACATGCTGCAGAGCGGCTTCTGCCCATACGTTTGTCGATCCGTACCTTGTCGCAGTGATCTATCTGTCCTTGAAAGACGCAGACAATACCTATGCGTGGCTCAACAAGGCGTATGCCGATCGTTCCCCGTTCCTCATCTCGATTGCGACGGATCCAAAGTGGGATGCCTCACGTCAGGATGCACGTTTCCAGGACCTGCTAGGTCGCATGACAAGTCATCCTGGACGATGAGTTCAGTCGCGCAAAGACAGAATTCACAAGGTTGTCGCGACTCAATAGCTGCCCGCCATGGAGTGAGCTTCAGAACGATTATTCACGTCGCAGTGCGGACATGGGATTGACTGCCGCGGCGTGAGTGGCGGGCAACAGGCAGGCGAATGCGGCGACGGTAAGCAGCAGCAGGGAAGGGCCCAACAGAATGAGCGGGCTGATCAAAGTACTTTCGACCCACTGCGCAATCAGGCGGTTCAGCGCGAAGCTCAATCCAAGCCCTGCAACGATGCCCAGGCCGACGCTGATTCCCGCTGATGCGAAGACTATCTTGAGCACGTGGTGCCTTTGCGCCCCAAGCGCCATCCGTATGCCGAATTCGTTGCTACGCTGGACGACGGAGTAGGAAACGACGCTGTAGAGACCGACGGCCGCCAGGACGAGCGCGAGGATCGAAAAAGTGGCGAACAGGATAGAAACGAACCGTCCCCTGGCCACTGCCGGCTGATTTTCAATCCAGGATTCCAGCATGCCGTCGTCCCACAGAGTGGCCTGCTGATCGGGATTCACGGCGGCTATCTGTTGCTTGACGCTATGGACGACGGTTCGCGGATCGACCCGGGTGCGCACCACAATCTGCGTCCACATCCACATATGCAGTGAGTAAGGGAGATAGATCGCCGGTTTCACCGGCTTATCCACGCCGTCATCCAGCGCGTCCCCGGTCACTCCGATAATTTGCAGCCAGTTGTCGCTACCCGGCGCGGCCAGAGTCTCGGGAGAATCGCTCTTCAGCGTTGGAATCTTTACATAGCTGCCCAGAACATCACCTTTGGGCATGTAGTGCTTCGCAAATGTCTCATTGACGACGGCCAGCATCGCGCCGTGTTCAAGCTCGGATGCCTCCCAAAGCCTGCCCGCCCTGAGCGAAATTCCCAGGGTGCTGAAGTATCGCGAATCGACCAGGTTCACGCTTGCGCTCTGATCTTCCGATGCTGTTTTGCCGCGAAGTTCAAACGGCTGTTTCCAGCCGCTTTCCGGCGGGGTGGCGTTGGTCGAAATGCCGGTTGCCATGACATCGGGCAAGGTGGAGATCTTATCGCGAAGCTGGGTGAAGTAGTTCGCGCGCTCCGCCCATGTGGGAAAGGTATGTTCATGAAGAGGGATTCCAATGGAGATGGCATTGTGGGGGTTGTAGCCGAGAGGGACGTGCATCATGCGAACGAAACCCTGGATCGCCGCTCCGGCCGCGGTCAATAAAAGCAGCGTCAGCGCGATCTGACCGGCGATAAGGGTGCGGTGGAGCCGTTTGCCGCGCACGCTGCCGGCAACTTTCCGCGTACTGGATTGCATGACCTGGCTGATGTCCGGGCGCGCCGACTGAAGCGCCGGAAAGAGTCCGAAGACGATTCCCGTCAGGATGGCAAGTCCCACGCTGAACAACAGCACGGGAACGTGTACATGAAAGTCAGCCTCGTTGGGGAAAGATTGTTTTGGCAGGCGGCTGACAATGAAACCGAGACTTTGGTAGGCGAGAAGCACGCCGAGACCCGCGCCGGCCAGAGCGAGGATGAGCGATTCAGTCAGAAGCTGGCGGATGATGCGCACCCTGCTGGCTCCCACCGCGGAGCGAACGGCGAATTCATGCTCCCGAGCGGTGCCCCGCGCGAGCAGCAGAATCGAAACATTGCCGCAGCCAATGGCCAGCAGCAGTCCAACGGCGCCGAATAGCAGGTAGAGCGTTTTGCGGATCGAGTGCAGAACCCAGTAGCTCAGGTTCTCAATGGCAATTTTCTTGTATTCCTTTGGATAGTGATCGGGCGTTTGCTTTGCAAATTCGCGGAAGTATGGCTGCAGCTCTGCTACAGCGGCTTCCGGTTTGATTCCGGCTTTGAGCTTGACGAAGGTGCCATACTGTTCACTCACAGAGTCGGAGAGCTTCAGCGGGAGATAGACATCCGCGCCGAGAAATCCGAAATGGGGCGGCATGACGCCGATAACCGTGTACGTCTTATGCACCAGTTGAATGGTCTTGCCGATGACCGACCGGTCGCCGTTGTAGTGATGCATCCAGAACTTGTAGCTCAACACGATGACAGGCTGCGGCTCCTGGCCATCGGGTGCGTCCGATGGCAGATAGTACCGGCCCAGCATGGCGGGAACCCCCAGCATCTGAAACATGTTGCCCGTGAAATACATGGCCATGACATCTTCCGGCACGTCCCTGCCGGTCACGGTAAGGTTCCAGCCATTCATGGCGACGACATATTCCAGTGAGTGCGCTTTGGCCAGCTCACGCGTCTGCGGGCCGTTTAAGCCATAGCCCTGCTCATTTCCCGATTTGTCCAACAGCGCGATATTCGCAATGCGATCCGCTCCCTGGTACGGCCAGGGGTTCATGATCACGGCATAGATAATGCTGAAGACGGCCACCGTCGCGCCGATGCCCAGGGCCAGCGAAAGAATCGCCGTCAGTGAAACGCTCGGACTCCTGAAGAGCTGACGCAGTGCGTAGCGGAAATCCTGAAGGAACGTCGACATAAACACACCTCACGGTGCGGCGGGATGCGAACATGATCTCATTGCATGGCCGGCTCCATCGGCGCTGACCATCAGCGCTGTTACCTCATCGCGATTTCGCTGTCTTACAGGTAGAGCATGGCTTCTCACCTCAGCCGACGCACCACCCTCATGATGCTGGGATCGCTTGCAGCCTCCCGGGCGATCCTCTATGCGCAAGGCCCATGGGACCCGGGCCGGCGCTACGGGCCACCGCGCGCGACCCGCCGTCTTGCGATTGGCGGAGCTACCTTGCAGGTGGATTTCGCGACCGGCGCGCTCGATCTCCCGGACGACATCATCATGAAGCGCATCGAGACCGCGGCCCACGCGGTCGCAACGTATTACGGCAACTTCCCCGTGCCGCGCGCCCGCATCTTCATCGTTCCGGTTGCCGATCGCAGCGGCGTGGTGCAGGGCACCACCTGGGGAGATGTCGGTGGCTGGCCCGCATTCACCCGCATCCGCCTCGGCCAGCGCACCACGCAACAGGAGCTCTCCGCCGACTGGACCATCACCCACGAGCTCGTCCACATCGCCTTCCCCACGCTGCCCGATGACCAGCATTGGATGGAAGAAGGTCTCGCCACCTACATCGAACCCATCGCGCGCGCGCAAACCGGCGAATTGCCCGCAAAACAGATCTGGCGCGACATGCTCGACGGCATGCCCAAAGGCGAACCCGCGCCGGACGACCACGGCCTCGACCGCACCCACACCTGGGGCCGCACCTACTGGGGCGGCGCGCTCTTCTGCCTGGTCGCCGATGTTCACATCCGCGTCGCCACCGGCAATCGCAAAGGACTGCAGGACGCTCTGCGTGCCATCGTCGCCGCCGGCGGCACCATCGATCATGAATGGCCGCTGCCGCGAGCGCTGGAGATCGGCGACACCGCCACCGGCACCCACGTGCTCACAGAGCAGTACCGCACCTGGAGCACCGTGCCATCCCCGGTCGATCTCGAAAAACTCTGGCAACAGTTAGGCATTCGCCAGAACGGGGCAGAGATCGAGTTATCCGCATCCGCACCCTACGCAAAAATCCGCGACGCAATTACCGCCAGATCGTGACACGAAATGTCATATATAGCCACAGAACGCCCTAAATTATGCACCAAAAATAGGGCGATTTTAGTGCCGTTTACTGCGCCAGAAAGCGCTCCACGCGTTCCGAAACCTGCTCCGCATCGCACTCCATGATCAGGTGGCCGCATGGCGTGTCGGAGACGTAAGTCTCTGCATCCACAGCCTTTGCCCAAGCCAGCGCCGGCCCCGGATAGACGATGTGATCATGCGCCGAAACGATCACCAGCCACTTCGCGCGCGTCGCTTTTGCGACTTCTGAGAGCGATTTCCCGCGCAAAACATCGTGTGCAAGCACCGCTTTTAGCTGCCACATGCGGTCGTTCGCGTCCTGCCTCTCCGGTTTGCGAGCCTCTTCGAGAAGCGCAGGAAAGTCCTTCCGGTCCGTATGCTCCACGCGGAACTGCGGCGTCGTCAGCTGCATCTTCAACAATTCATTGGCCAACTTCAGCGCTGGTTGCTTCTCGCCGTATTTGCCGCCCTTGTAATCCGGATCGGCCAGCATCGCGTCTTCGACGATGGTGTGCGACAGCAGATCGTAGCTCGTCGGTTGCGGCGAGCCAATGATCGGTACCGCCAGATCGAAGAACTCCGGATACGTCACCGCCCACTCGAAGGTCTGCTCCCCGCCCAGCGAAATACCGACAACCGCATGCGCATGTTTGACATGCAGCACTTCCGTGACCGCGCGATACTCCGCCCGCACCATGTCGCGTTCCGTAATTGCGGGAAACTCCGCGCCCTTCTGGTCGTCGTCGCTGTTCGAGGGAGAAGACGACACGCCATCGCCGAGAGAATCCAGCAGCACCACATAGAACTTTGTGGTGTCGATCAGCCGCGTCTTGCTCGGCGCGGATCCCACCAGCGAGAGCAGGTCTTCCGTGCGGCCATTCAGCCACGTCGGCATCAGCACTGCATTGTCGCCCGCTGTGCTCAGCGTGCCGAAGGTGCGGTATCCCACGCGGCAATGATGGATGGTCTGGCCGCTGTCCAGCGTGCAGTGCCCCAGATCGGCAAACTGCTGCGTGCCATCCTCCGCAATCGCAGGCAGAAGAAAAAGCAGCGGTGCAGCAACCGTCATCAAGGCGCAAGCGAATCGCTTCACCGGGGCTCCCTTACGAATGCGAATGCGGTCTGCACCATCGACGTCCGAAGACCATGACGCCTCGCTACATACCTCGCCACATAGCTACATATTGGTATGGCCGTGCCGCATCTCTTCGTTGAACTCCGGTTTGGTCAGCGAAAGTGCATGCGCCAGCAGCGCGCGATAGTGCTCGCCCCGTTCGGCGAGCCTGGGGGTCGGCGCCGCAAAGTCACCATCCAGAGTGAGCAGGCCATCTGTCACCAGATACGCCGCATCCTTCTGTAACTCTTCCGGTGCCGTGTTCAGATACTGAGCGTCATACGGATCAGCGATCCACACCGGCTGATTGCCCCCCAGCGCGGCGGAGAGCCAGTACACCTTCAACGCCAGGAATTCATGCCGCGCTGTCTGCGTGGTATCGGAGAAGACAAACCGCTTCTGCCAGCGGCTGTAATAGCGCGTGGTCACCGGCACCGGCTGGCGGTTGCCGGACTTCAGCATCTCCAACTGGCCCTGGTCCAGTGTCTTGCGCACCGCGTTGTAGATAAAACTCTCGGCAAAAGGCTGCTCTGGCGCGGGAACGATCTCGGCGAAGGTCACCGTCATGCTCGCCGCCACCTTGGTATGCAGCGGCGATCCAGCGCCGTCCTCCAGTGCCACCACGCCATGGACCAGGTAGGTATCCGCGCCCGAAGTCGACAGGTGGAATGGCCATTTGAACTCGCGGAAAACCAGAGGCAGGCCAGCGAGGGAGACGGTGGCATTCGGATTTGGATTGCGCAGACGCTTGGCAGCGTATTGCAGGTAGGTTGCCAGCCCCTGCTTCAGATCCTCAGTGGAGGGCACGAATGAATCACTCAGCTCGAGAGTCAAGGTGTGCTCTGCCGCGCTATTCGCACCCAGCCCCAGGCGGAAGATCGAGGTGGGCTTTCCGTGAAAATCCGAACCTTCGGTAGTGTCCAAAACCTGAAGATCAGCTTGCTTTGCTGCTTGTTCGATGGTCTGCTGCAACATAGTTGACGCGATTGTCATTCCGTACCTGTGTCTGGAGATACGGCCGCGTCCAGCGATCGTTCCGCTGCTGCCGGCCTCGTATTATTGTACCGGCGATGTATTCAGGCGCGTGCCGTGGTCGCCAGCGCAGAGCAATCCGTGTAGTACGGGGCGACAGTTCGCCAGGTCTGCACCGGCTTGCGGCTCCGTCGCGCCAAAAGCTGCTCTACATAGCGCAGCTCGGCATCCATCGGTGCGCGATCCGCGGCCCAGCGTGCCGCCTCGCTCAACCGGCGTCGAGCCTCTTCCAGCCGCCCGTCCTGACGGTCCAGCACGCCCAGCAGAAAAAGCGCATCGGCGTGGCGGGGGTCCAGCGCCAGCACTTCCTGGTACATCGCTCTGGCAGCCGCCGTGCGGCCCGCGCGATGGTGTTCCGCCGCAATCTGCATCACGGCTGTCAGCAGTTGTGTCACAGGAATGTAGGGTCGTGGAAGGGCACCGGTCATGGCAGCAATCACCTCAGGAATCAGTAGTTAGGTCGGCACTTCAAAATCTTGCCTGAACTACACCATAGTCGGCTCTTCGCCTTTTCTTCACATAAAAATCTTGACTAGGGAGGCGCACTTTCCTTGAATGGAACGGCTTCTTTCGCCGGAACTTCGCCGTGACGAAAGTTTGCCGGTTGTTTACTTTCCGGTTGCTTCAAATGATCCGTTTGCTACCGTGCTGCCGCTACCATAAGGGCGATGCCAATCTCAAAAGCGAAGCGGGCCACCACTCAGGGTTCGCCCGCAGCGACTCCTCTCATCATCGCGGGCAATCTCCGCAACAGCGAAGCCACGGCCGAGGTGCGCAGTCCTTACGACAACCACGTCATCGCCACCGTCTGCCAGGCCACCGGCGGCGATGCCGACGAGGCCCTTCGCGCCGCCGAGAATGCTTTTGCCGAGACGAAGACGCTGCCCGCATGGCGCCGCGCCGCCATTCTCGAGCACATTGCCCATCGCATCGAGCGCGACGCTCTCGATCTCGCTCGCGGCATTGCGCTCGAAGCCGGCAAACCACTCTCCGCATCGCGTACCGAAGTTGAGCGCGCCGTCCAGACCTTCCGCGTTGCGGCGGAAGAAGCCAAACGCATCACCGGCGAACTGTTGCCGCTCGACTGGACTCCCGGCAACGATCACCGCGCGGGCCTCATCCGCCGCTTTCCCATCGGCCCCATCCTCGGCATCACGCCCTTCAACTTTCCGCTCAACCTGGTGGCGCACAAGCTCGCGCCCGCCATCGCCTCCGGCAATCCCATCGTCATCAAACCCGCCCCGCAGACGCCGCTTACCGCGCTTCGCCTGGGCGAAATAGCCGTCGACGCCGGCTGGCCGCGCGGCGCCATCAGCGTGCTGCCGTGTTCGAACGAAGTGACCGCGGGCATGCTCGCGGACTCGCGCCTGCGCATGCTCACCTTCACCGGCAGCGCCGAGGTGGGCTGGAAGCTGAAGGCAATGGCACCGCGCCTGCGCTGCACGCTGGAGCTCGGCGGCAACGCCGCCATGATCGTTCACGAAGATGCGGACATCGAGCTCGCGGCGAAGTCGATCCTCACCGGCGGCTTCAGCTACTCCGGTCAGAGCTGCATCTCCGTGCAGCGCGTCTTCGTGCACAAGACCCGCTGGCAGACCCTCGCGCAGCGGCTCACCGAAGGCATCGAGCAGATGGTTGCCGGCGATCCACTCGATGAAATGACGCAGATCGGTCCCATGATCTCGCTCGCCGCCGCGGAACGTGCCGCCGCCTGGATTGAAAAAGCAGTCGACGCCGGTGCGCGCCTCATCACCGGCGGCGAGCGGCGCGGCGCACAACTCTCGCCGGCGCTGCTGGCCAAGGTGCCGCACAACACCGCGCTCTTCAAAGAAGAAGCCTTCGCCCCCATCGTCTTCCTCAATCCATACGACACCTTCGACGAGGCCATCGCCGCCGTCAACGACTCACGCTATGGACTGCAGGCCGCAGTCTTCACCAAGGATTGGGGACGCATCACGCAGGCCTTCCGCCAGATCGACGCCGGCGCCGTGCTCATCAACGAAGCGACATCGTGGCGTGCCGAACACATGCCCTACGGCGGCACCAAGGAGAGCGGCACCGGCCGTGAAGGCCTCCGCTCCGCGATTGAGTCCATGACGGAAGAGCGCATGCTCATCGCGCAGTTCTAGTGCGGGCTCAAACACCCTGTCATCCTGAACGTTACCGAAGGTGGAGTGAAGGATCCTCCTCCATCTTCCTGTTACCGAATTGGGCGCGAGCCGCCGCTCAACCAAATTCCGCCCGCTCGATTCCCAAAAGTGAACCGCAGAACCACCACCGGGTCACGTGCCTTCGACTTCTGTGTGAGCGGAGAATCGCCCTCCCCATCGGATCATGATGGTGACGCGCCCGCATGCTGAAACAAAACCTGGCGCTATGAGACGAACACGATGGCTCGGACCCCAACCCGGACGAAGACGACTCTTTTTGCCGTCATGCTTTTTGCTCTGCCCGCAACTCTTGTTTCCGCGCCTGGCCGGCGCCAGCTCAGAGCCGGGTCTGACGGCTGCGCATGCGGATCGCCTGGTCATCCGGCTCATCAACGCAGAAACCGGCGAGCCGATGAGCCACCAGAATGTGCAGGTGGAATGGGACGCCGATGCGGAGGAGTCTCTGGTCTACGTCGGCGGTGAAGGACGGGGCACGATGCACCTTATTCCCGGGAGCGCCAACCTCACCATGAGGCCGGCGACCAAGGACTACGGCGACCCGAACCGCCTCGCGTATTTCAGTTGCAGCGGCGCCACGCTTGCCGTTCCGGTCCAGCAGGCTCTCCGCGCGGGATTTCGTCGCACACAATGAGTGCAACGGCCGCACGGCGCAGGCAGGCCCCGGCGAGATCGTCTTCTGGGCTCGTCCGCTGCCGCTGTGGAAGCCGGATTTTCAGTAGAGACCGGGACGACAGCCATGATGTCATTCTGAGCGCAGCGAAAACCCTGCATCTTCTCTACCGCGCTGGAAGCACCGTCCCCCGGCACTCACCAAACCCGATCCGCGCCGCGCCCTCGCGCTCACAGTAGTCCGCGCAGGATCACCGTGTCGCCGTCTTCCAGGAACTTCCGCGTCTCGCCATTGCGCAGCACCACCGGCTGCGCGCCGCGCGCCGTGATCTCCAGCAGGCACCCGCGCGATGTCGTCGCCGCACCGGATACAGTCCCCGTTGCCATCAGATCGCCCGTCTGCAGATTGCAGCCGTTGCTGGTGTGGTGCGCCACCATCTGGCCGAGGGTCCAGTAGAGCTCGCGCAGATTGCTGCGGCTCAGCAGAAACGGCGCTTCGCCTGCCTGGTGCATGCGCGGCGTCTCCAGAAGCACCTCGAGCTGCATATCGAAACCGCCCCGCCGCTGATCGTCGCCGCCACTGAGATATGGCGAGCGGCGCCGGATCTTCCGCAGGCCGCACGAATGCGGGCGCGCGAAACGGCTCCAGCGCATCGAGCGTGACCACCCACGGCGACACGGTGGTCGCGAAGTTCTTCGACAGAAACGGCCCCAGCGGCTGATACTCCCAGCTCTGGATGTCGCGCGCCGACCAGTCATTCACCAGGCACAGCCCGAAAAGGTGCTCGCGCGCTTCGTCGATCGCCATCGGTTCGCCCAGCGAATTGCCTCGTGCGACAAACGCGCCAACCTCCAGCTCGTAGTCCAGCAGACGGCTCGGACCGAACGTTGGCGCTTCTCCGGCCGCGCCCGCCATCTGCCCGCGTGGCCGCCGTATTGCTGTGCCGCTAGGCACAATCGACGACGCGCGCCCGTGATACCCAATCGGCACGTACTTGTAGTTCGGCAGCAGCGGATTGTCCGGCCGGAAGAGCTTGCCCACATTCGTCGCGTGGAAGATCGACGCGTAAAAATCCGTGTAGTCGCCGATCGCCGCCGGCACCAGCATCTCGACCGCACTCTGCGGCTTCAATGCGCGACTCCAGCGCGGCGCGATGCCGCATCGTCTCGACGCGCGCTTCTTCGAGCAACGCGCTCAGCCGCTCACGCAGCGTGCGCAGCGACTGTGCGCGGAAGCGCCATCAGCGGGTTCAGCGTGGTCTGGCGGCACGCGGCGACAATCTCATCCGCCAGTCCTGCCAGCAGTCCCGCCTCGGCCACAGCGTGCAGATTCAGTGCGCGATCGCCGATGGCCACCACCACACGCGGCGCCGGCCTCGCCCGGAATGCGCGCCACGCCATAGGGCAGATTCTGGATAGGAAAGTCCGTTCCCGCTGCCTCGGCCGATTTCACCCAGCTATGCAGGCGCGGGATCGCAGGTGTTTACAGCCATCCCAGCTTCCTCAGGTCGTCAATGGGTTCGGTGAACGAGCACGATCCGAAGCCGATGCAGAACTGCTCGCGCGCCTCGTGAATCTGTTCCGCGGTCAGCGTCACGCCACTGTTGTGCCAGGTCATCGCTTCATCCATCGTAATGGCATCGGCGTCGCGTTCGCCCAGCATCCACGCGGCCTCCTGCCGCTGCCCCGGCTCATGCCACAGCAGCGCCGCCGCGCAGAACACATTCAGAAAGCCATGCATCACGGCTTGCGGGCTATCTGGTTTGTAAGTGAGCCGCTGCATCGCGCGCAACGGATGATGCAGCCCCGCCGTCGCCTTGAAGGCCAGCCGCCGCTCGCTGGCAATGCGCAGAAACTCCAGCACCCGCGACTCCTCCGGAATCGCCGTCGCTACCTCGCCTCCGGTCCGGATCTTCGCTCTGGCCTTCGCAACTGCGGTCGCCTGCAGCAGGGAAGGCCACTTCTCCGGCGGCGTCTCGAAATAAAGCTGATAGCCCCCAAATGCCAGCGCCGCATCCTGGATCTCGCGCGCATTCGCTGCCTTGATCTCCAGGACGTCGATTTCGCCAAGCCGCCTGCGCCGCTTGTCCGCGCCGTGTTGAATCGCGCGACCCGTTCCACATCGGCCGCGGTTGCCAGCACGCTCAGCCTCCATGCGCTCGCGTCGATGCCGGCATTCCGCACCGCCTCGTCGTACTCCGCCAGCCGCGCCGCCGGCACAATGAACCGCCCCAGCATCCATGCGTATTCTCCATGTACGTAACTGTCATAGTTGCGGACAGCCGCATCCATCGCCAGCCCGGCAGGCGGAAACAGTCCGGCATAGTCGATGAGCCCGGTCAGCAGGCTCTGCAGTGCCGGCGAGGTCATTGCCGGCCGGGCGGCGTGAAGCGGCGGTTCAGGCCCTGCCAGCACTCGAAATAATTGCGCTGCAACGTGTTGCTTTCCAGCGCATGCTTTGTCGTCTGCACGATGAAGCGCGTCTCGAACATGAAGGCCAGCGTGTTTTCCAGTCGCACCGGCTTCAGCTCCGCGTTGGTCGCGCGCTCATAGGTCTCCGCGTCCGGTCCATGACCGCTCATGCAGTTGTGCAGGCTGCACCCGCCCGGCAGAAAGCCCTCCGCCTTGGCGTCGTACTGGCCGAAGATCAGCCCCATGAACTCGTTCATCACGTTGCGGTGGGACCAGGGCGGACGGAAGGTATGCTCCGCCACCATCCAGCGCGGCGGAAAGATCACAAAGTCGATGTTCGCCGTGCCGTGGATCTCGCTCGGCGCCGTCAGCACGGTAAAGATCGAAGGGTCGGGATGATCGAAGCTCACCGTGTTGATGGTGTTGAAGCGCGCCAGGTCGTACTTGTAGGGCGCATAGTTGCCGTGCCAGCCCACCACGTTCAGCGGCGAGTGCTCCATGCCGCTGCACCACAGCGCGCCGTTGTACTTCGCAATCACCTCGACGTGCTCCTGCAGATCTTCGTACGCGGCCACCGGCGTCAGAAAGTCGCGCGGGTTCGCCAGTCCGTTCGCGCCAATCGGCCCCAGGTCCGGCAGCCGGAACTGTTGCCCGTAGTTCTCGCAGATGTAGCCGCGCGCGGCATGCTCCAGCAATTCCACGCGGAACTTCAGCCCCCGCGGCAGCACGCAGATCTCTCCGGGCGCTACCTCCAGCTTGCCCTGCTCGGTAAAGATCAGCAGCTTGCCCTGCTGCGGCACCACCAGGAACTCGCCGTCCGCATTCCAGAAGAAGCGCTTGTGCATGGAGCGCGTCGCCACATAGATATGGATCGCCGCGCCGGTCTGGAGCGACGAATCGCCGTTGCCGCCCAGGGTCATGATGCCGTCCACGAAGTCGACGGCGCCGGGCGGAATCGGCTCCGGGTTCCATCGCAACTGGTTGGGCGAGGTGGTGGCGTCCGCGCATGGGCCAGCCGCGAATCAGCCGCTGCGCCCGCACCGGCGTGTAGGGCTTGTGCACCGTCGAAGGGCGAATGCGGTAGAGCCACGACCGCCGGTTCTGCCCGCGCGGCATGGTGAAAGGCGTGCCGCTGAACTGCTCCGCATAGAGGCCCAGCGGATGCTTTTGCGGCGCGTTCTGGCCGACGGGCAGCGCGCCCGGCTCGGCCTCGGTAGCAAATTCATTCAGAAACCCGGACTGATAGTGCAGCTCCGCCATGGTTCTCCTCCGAAACAGCCGTTTATACACGAAAGCCTACGCTAGTGTCCGCGATAACGGAGCATACGCATCGACCGCGAAGCTCTACGTCCGCCAAGCCGAGTTACATTGAGAGCGTCATTCAAAACAGCAATCCCAAAGGACGGAATGGTCACATCCGCGAGCCCCCCGCGGCGCAGGCCGGTTCCTTTTCGCAGCAATCCTCTTCTTCGTCGGACTCGCATCGCTGCACGCGCAGCCCGCCCCCGCCCTCAAGCTCATCCCCATGCCGCGCGAGGTGCATGCCGGCAAACTCCTCTCGCTGGACCACGGCATCGTCGTCCGCACCGGTTCACGCGATGCGGAAGATCGCTTTACCGCGGAGGACCTGCGCGCCTCATTGAAAGAGCGCGGCATTCCGAGCCGCGCCAGCGGCCCCGTCATCGAGCTGCTGCGCGCCAACACCGCGACTGCGCGCACACTGCTCGCCGCCGCTCACGTCACCTTCGATCCCGCCATGCACGACGAGGGCTACGTCATCCTGCCGCGGGCTCGTGGCGTTGCCGTCATCGCCGCCACCAGCGCCGGCCTCTTCTACGGCGCGCAGACGGTCAAGCAGCTTGTCATCAAGTGACGGTCAGCGATGCGGAGCGGCAAAGACGCCCGGCTCCAGACCACCCCAAGACCGCCACCATCCAACGGCCACAATCAAGGACTGGCCCGCGCTCGCGCATCGCGGCCTGGATGACGACCTCTCACGCGGCCCCGTTCCTACGCTCGCGTTCCAGAAGCGCCAGGTCCGCACCCTCGCCGCTTACAAACTCAATATTTACTCGCCATACTTCGAGCACACCCTCGCCTACGCAGGCTCGCCGCTCGTCGCGCCGCCGGGCGGCGCGATGTCGCCAGCCGATGTTGCCGACCTCGTCCGCTATGCCGCGCAGTATCACGTCACCGTTGTCCCGGAGCAGGAGGCCTTCGGCCATCTCCATCACGTGCTCAAATACGAGCAGTTCGCATCGCTCGGCGAGACGCCGCATGGCCAGGTCCTCTCGCCCGTGCAGCCCGGCTCGCTCGCCTTGATCAAGCAGTGGTTCACCCAGATCGCGCAGCAGTTCCCATCGCCCTGGGTGCACATCGGCGCGGATGAAACCAACGAACTCGGCAAAGGGCAGACGAAGGACCTCGTCGCCCAGCGCGGACTCGATCAGGTCTATGTCGATTTCCTGCGCCAGATCCACGGCATCATCCAGCCCACCGGCAAGCGCATCCTCTTCTGGGGCGACCTCGCCTGGCATAATCCCGACCTCGTCGCCGCACTGCCGAAGGACATGATCGGCGTCCCCTGGGTCTACGACGCAAAGCCCAGCTTCGACAAATACATTCGAGCCCTTCAACCGCGCCGGCATGGAGGTGTGGGTCGCGCCCGGCGTCAACAACTGGCGTCGCGTCTATCCGGATAGCAACGTCGGCCTGGTCAACATCCAGCATTTCGTCCGCGACGGCCAGCGCCTTGGTGCGAAGGGCATGCTGAACACCGTGTGGAACGACGATGGCGAAGGCATCTTCGACCAGGACTGGTACGGCGTCCTCTTCGGCGCAGCCGCTTCCTGGCAGCCCGGCGAAAGCTCCATCCCGCAATTCCAGGCCAGCTATGGCGCGGTCTTCCACGGCGACACGAGCGGCAAGATCGACCAGGCGCAGGCCCAGATCATGGCCGCGCAAAAGCTGCTTTCCGACAATGGCTTCCGCTTCGGCGCGTCCAACGCGCTCTTCTGGGAAGATCCGTGGAGCCCCGCCGGCCAGCAGGACTCCGCCAAGCTGCTGCCCATTCTCAAAGACGTGCGCCTTTATGCGGAGAACGCCATCACCCTCATCGACCAGGCCCGCGCCGACCATCCTCTGCGCGAGCAGGAGGCGCTCGACGCTCTCGCATTGGGCGCGCGCCGCATCGACTTCATCGGCATGAAGTTCCAGTTCGCCGATGAGATCGCCCACGCCTACGCCGACGCCTGGAGCCAGCAGGCCGTCACCCCGCACTCCCGCGCCTTCAGCGACCTGGTCGAGATCAGCAATGCCAACGGCCGCTGCCAGGACCTGCGCGATGGCTACACGCTGACCCGCGAGCTCTTTGAACAGGCGTGGCTGCGCGACAATCGTCCCTACTGGCTCCAGAATGTCCTTGCGCAGTACGACATGGGCATCCAGCTATGGATCACGCGCGCCCGCCAGTTCGACAGCCTGCGTGCGCAGCTTTCGACGACGCACAAGCTGCCCAAGGCAGAAGAGATTGGCGTTCCCGTCTATCAATGGCGACTAAGAACGTCAACGAGCGGCGATAATGATCAAAAGGAATCTGCATGCGTACTTTGCTAACCGCCAGCGCGCTGGTGTTGCCGGATTCTGTAGTCGAACGACGCCTGGCTGCTCATCGAAGACGGCACCATTCACAGCTTTGGCACCCGCGGCGACGGCCTCCCGCAGCACACTGAACACCACGACCTGCCGGGCGCGCTGCTTGCACCCGCCATGCTCGACATTCACGTGCACGGCGCTGCCGGTCACGATGTGATGGAGGGCACGGCCGAAGGTGTCGCTCCTGTGAGCACGCTGCTGGCGAAACATGGCGTCGGCGCGTGGCTGCCCACGCTTGTCACTGCCGCCGTCGATCGCACATTGCGTGCACTCGATGGACTCGCGACGCTCATCGAGCAGAAGTCCCTGCCCGGCGCCGCACCTCTCGGCCTTCATTTGGAGGGACCGTTTCTCTCCTACGCCAAGCGTGGCGTGCATCCCCCGGAATATCTGCAGGCGCCCAGCGTGGAGCTCTTTGACCGGTTCTGGCAGGCGGCACGGGGCACGGTGCGGCTCATCACCATCGCGCCAGAGTTGCCTGGCGCGCTCGAGCTCATCACGCATGCAGCATCGCTCGGCGTTCGCGTCAGCCTCGGCCACAGCGATGCTACCGCTGTCCAGGCGCGTGCCGGCATCGCTGCCGGAGGAGTCTCCGCCACCCACACCTACAACGCCATGCGCGGCCTCGAACATCGCGAGCCCGGCATGCTCGGTGCGGTGCTCGATGATGACAATCTCTACGCAGAGATCATCGCCGACGGCCATCATGTCGATCCCGCTGCCGTACGCATCTTCTGGCACTGCAAGGGGGCTGCGCGTGCCATCCTCATCACCGACGGCCTCAGCGCGACCGGCATGCCGGAAGGGCACTACACTCTGGGCGGCTTCGATGTCGAGGTTGTCGGGGGCGTGGGCATGCATGACGGCATTGTTGCCGGCAGCGTCCTCACTTTGGATCGTGCTGTGCGCAATTTCGCGGACTTTACGCGCGCGCCTCTCTCCACCGTCACCCGGCTCGCTTCGGCGAATCCGGCCGCTCTGATCGGCTTTGCAGACAGCCACGGGGCTATCGTTGCAGGTCGCCGCGCGGACGTCGTCGCGTTCTCGCCGGAAGGTCAGCTCGTCGCCACCTGCATCGCAGGCCGCTTCGCGCGCACGCAATGAGCCAGCGCACCGCCGTCATCATCGGCGCCGGTCCCGCCGGTCTTACTGCTGCGCTGGAGCTGCTGCGCCGGTCCGGAAAGACAGCGGAGGGCGCACCCGCCATTCGCCCCATCGTGCTCGAAGCCGATGACTCCATCGGCGGCATCTCGCGCACCGTTCGCTACAAGGGCAACCGCATGGACATCGGCGGCCACCGCTTCTTCTCGAAGTCGGACCGCGTCATGCAGTGGTGGCTCGACCTGATGCCGATCGCGGACGAAGGCGCCGGCCATGCCGTCATCTCCTACCAGAATCGCCATCGCTCGCTCAAGACGCTCCACGCTCACACGCAGCCCGATGCCGATCCCGAGCTCGTGATGCTGGTGCGCCCGCGCCGCAGCCGCATCTACTTCCTGCGCCGCTTCTTCGATTACCCCATCACGCTCACCGCCGACACGCTGGGCAAACTCGGCCTCGTCCGCACGGCGCAGGTCGGCCTCAGCTACATCGCGGCGCGCTTTCATCAGCGCCGCCCGGAAAAGAGCCTCGAAGATTTCCTCATCAACCGCTTCGGCCGCCAGCTCTACCTCACCTTCTTCAAGTCCTACACGGAGAAGGTATGGGGCGTGCGCTGCGACCAGATCAGCGCGGAGTGGGGCGCGCAGCGCATCAAGGGCCTCTCCCTCACCAGCGCCGTCATGCACTTTCTGAAGCGCGCCTTCAGCCATGCGGCCCAAAGGCGCCGATCTGGCGCAGAAGCACACCGAAACCTCGCTCATCGAGCAGTTCCTCTATCCCATGCACGGCCCCGGCCAGCTCTGGGAGCACGTCGCCGATCTCATCCGCCAGCAGGGCGGGGAAGTTCTCACCGGCTGGCGCGTCGATCGCATCATTACCGATAAGACAGGGACTGACGGCGCCAACCGCATCGTTGCCGTCGAAGCGAAGAACGCGAGTGGCGAGCGCCGCCGCTTCGCCGCCGACTACTGCTTCTCCACCATGCCGGTCACCGAACTGGTCCGCGCACTCGATCAAACCGCGCCCGCCAATGTCAGGAGGTCGTCGACGGCCTCATGTATCGCGACTTCATCACCGTCGGCCTGCTCGTCGATCGCCTGCTCGTCACCGAGCCGGACGGCTCGCCGCTCAAAGATACCTGGATCTACGTGCAGGAGCCCGATGTGCTCCTTGGACGGTTACAGATCTTCAACAACTGGAGCCCGCACATGGTCGCCGACCCATCCAAGGTCTGGATCGGCCTCGAATACTTCTGCTATCAGACCGACGATCTGTGGCGCATGCCGGACGAAGAGATCATGCGCTTCGCCATCGCGGAGATGGAGAAGATCGGCATCTGTCGCGCGCCGCCGATGTGCGCGACGGCCACGTCGTCCGTGTGCCCAAGACCTATCCGGCCTACTTCGGCACCTACGATCGCTTCGATGAAGTCCGCGAATGGCTCGATCCGTTTGAAAATCTTTTCCTGGTCGGCCGCAACGGCATGCACAAGTACAACAACCAGGACCACTCCATGCTCACCGCCATGACCGCAGTCGACAACATCCTCGCCGGCATCACAGACAAGAGCGCGCTATGGGAGATCAATACCGAGCAGGACTATCACGAAGAAAAGCAACACGAAGAGAAATAGCATCACCGACTATGCTGTGAGCCGACGCGCATGACCATCCTCACCTTCACCCTCGCCATCTTTGGCACCTCGGTCATTGCCGGCTTGCTGGGCGCGCTCACCGGCCTGGGCGGCGGCGTGGTCGTCGTGCCGGTGCTCGCGCTGCTCTTCCACGTCGACATCCGCTACGCCATCGGCGCGTCGCTGGTCTCGGTCATCGCGACCTCCTCCGGCGCCGCCGCCGCCTATGTGCGCGAAGGCTTCTCCAACATCCGCATCGGCATGTTCCTGGAGATCGCCACCACCCTCGGCGCGCTGGTCGGCGCTTACCTCACGGCGATGGTGTCTACAAAGGCCATCGGCATCGTCTTCGGCATCGTGCTGCTCTACTCGGCCGTCGCCGGCTTTCGCGGCAATCACGAAGACGCTGCTCCCCAGCACACCGGCGGCTCGCCGACCGGCTGCGGCTCGAAGGCGAATATCCCGCCGAGAGCGGCCTCAAGCCCTATGTCGCCCAGCGCGTGCCCGCGGGCTTCGGCATCATGTTCCTCGCCGGCGGCCTCTCCGGACTGCTCGGCATCGGCTCTGGCGCGGTCAAAGTTCTGGCCATGGATCAGGCCATGCGCCTGCCCTTCAAAGTCTCCACCACCACCAGCAACTTCATGATCGGCGTCACCGCCGCCGCCAGCGCCGGCATTTATATCAGCCGCGGTTACATCGTGCCGTCGCTTGCCATGCCGGTCATGCTCGGCGTGCTGGGCGGCTCGCTCATCGGCTCACGCATCCTCATCCGCGCCCGCGTCTCCACGCTGCGAGTGCTCTTCGCCGTGGTCATCGTCGCGCTGGGTGTCGAGATGATCTACTCCAGCCTCACGGGGAGGCTCTGATCATGACCGACCCGATGCAGAAACATCTTCACCGCCGGTTCGCCGGGGGCCGGCCATGAAGAAGATCAGCGCCTGGAAGTAGCCATCGCCATGCTGCTGCGCATCGGCGTTGTGATCGCCGCCGTTCTCGTGGCCATCGGCGGCGTCATGGCGCTGCGCCATCCCGAGTCGATAGTGCCCAGCTTCCGGGTCTTCCATGCACCCGGACATGCACCCGGCGGCCTCTCCGGAGAGCTGCAACCGCCGCTGCTGCCCCACACGCAGCCATCTACTCCATCGGCGCCATCTTCTCGTCACTTGCGCGACGGCAGCGGCGCCAGCATCATCGCCCTCGGCCTGCTCGTCCTCATCGCCACACCCATCGCGCGCGTCATCTTTGCCATCGTCGGATTCGCCCGCGAGCGCGACATGCTCTACACCGTCATCAGTTTCGTCGTGCTGGCGATCCTCGTCTTCAGCCTGGTGCACGGACGCTGATGAGGCCGCTGACCGCGGGCGCTGACTACATCATCGCCCGCCCGCACTGCACGCAATAGCCTCCGCCCGCCCTCTGCACCATTCCGCAAGCCGGGCAGCCCACCATCGGCGGAGGCGGCGGAGGCAGCGTCACCCCCTGCACCACGGAGTAGGCAAGCAGCGCCGCCTGCTCGGCGTTGAAGCGTCGCACGCGCTCCGGCATGAAGAACGCCTCGATGATCCCCAGGATGGCGGGAATCCCCGTCCAGAACAGCACCAGATACAGCACGCCCAGCCCGTTGCGCCGCAGATAGAAGTGGTGCGCGCCAAAGCTGCCCAGCAAGACCGCCAGCAACACGCCCAGCAGCTCGTCCCGCTGCGTGCTCGGGTAATAGACGTTGAAGGTCGCTTGCTGCTCTGCTGTCATCTGCGGCAACATCACCGGGCGTGGTCATGGGCTTTGCTCCTCGTCCTGTGCATCCTCGAAATCCGGGCACATCAGAATTACGCATCGCCCCGATTCACAGTTCCGTAATGCGCGAACTCGCTCTGCACCTTCTGCGTGCCGCAGCCGCATCGAAGGCAGTATGAGGAAGTCAGAATGAGCGCAACCGCAACTCTCTCCGCACAATCCAGCGGCACCTTCTCCCTCGGCGGCAAGACTCCCGTCCACCGCCTCGGATTCGGCGCCATGCGCCTCACAGGGGAAGGCATCTGGGGCGAACCCAAGGACCGCGCGGAGGCGAAGCGCGTCCTCCAGCGCGCGGTCGAACTCGGCGTCGACTTCATCGACACCGCCGACGCTTACGGGCCCTTTGTCAGCGAGGAGATCATCGCCGAAGCACTCCACCCTTATCCCAAAGGCCTTGTCATCGCCACCAAAGGCGGCCTTGTGCGTACCGGTCCCAACGCGTGGCAGCCGGTGGGCCGTCCCGAATATCTCCAGCAGGAAGTCGAGATGAGCCTCCGCCGCCTCAAAGTCGAGCGCATCGACCTATGGCAGCTCCATCGCATCGATCCCAAGGTGCCGGTCGAGGAATCGCTTGCGCCCATCAAGAAGCTGCAGGAGCAGGGCAAGATCCTCCACGTCGGCCTCTCCGAAGTAAAGCCGCACGAGATCGATCAGGCGCGCAAAGTCATCGAGATCGTCAGCGTGCAGAACCAGTACAACCTGGGCGACCGCCAGCACGAAGACGTCGTCGACTACTGCACCAACCACAATCTCGCCTTCATCCCGTGGTTCCCGGTTGCCGCCGGCAAGCTCGCGCGCGCCAGGCGGCCCGCTCGACGCCGCGGCAAAGAAGTATGGCGCCACCACGGCGCAGCTCTCGCTCGCGTGGCTGCTGCACCGCTCGCCGGTCATTCTGCCCATCCCGGGCACGTCCTCGGTCAAGCATCTCGAGGAGAACATCGCCGCCGCCTCGCTCAAGCTCGATCCCAACGAGTGGAAGACCATCGAAGCCGACGCGAAGAAGAAGTAAGCCGCAGCAAAACAGGTCATCGCAGGGCAGCCCAGGCAAACGGGCTGCCCTTCTTCTTTGAGACAGAACAAATCGATCTGTCATCTCGACCGGAGCTTTCGCAGAGAATCGACGAAGCGATCGACGATTTCCTCATCCGCAAAATAATTAATCTCGCCCTCTTGCGCTTACTTCCCAGGAAGTGCTACAGTCTGTAGCATTATGAGCAGTAGCACTCAGCCCCACACGAATCCGGAAGCACACACTCAGGATCACGACCCCGCCGGCCTCGGCGAACTCGAACAGGCCATCCTGCGTATGGTCTGGCAGCAGCGCCAGGCCACCGCCGAGCAGGTGCGCGAGCAGCTCCACGCCTCCGGCCGCGTCCTCAAGGAATCCACCGTTCGCACCGTCCTGCGCCGCCTGGAGGAGAAGGGCTACCTTGCCCACACCGTCGAACAGCGCACGTATCTTTATCGCGCCGCGGAGGATGGCCGCTCCGTCGCCGGCCGCGCCGTGAAGCGCATCGTCGATCGATTCTGCGGCGGCTCGGTGGAAGCGCTGCTGGTTGGCATGGTCAATGCCGACGTGCTCAGCGAAAACGAATTGCAGCGCCTGGCGGCGAAGATCGCCCGCGCGAAAACCAGGCCAGGGAAGTCAAAGTAAGCCAGGATATCGCAATGACGGATCTCGCAGTGAAGGAGATAGGAAGATGAGCATCATCAATGTTCTCGGAGAGTCGGCGGTTCGTTCGCTCGCCCTGGCTCTCGCCGTTGCCATCGTGCTGCGTGTGCTGCGCGTCCAGCATGCGCGGCTGGCCAAGCGTGCCTGGACCGCCGTCCTCATCCTCTCGCTCGCCATGCCTGCGCTGGTGGCTCTGCATATTCCGTCCTTCTCCTTCACGGCGCTCTGGTCCACGCCGCGCACCCTCGTCGTAAGCGCTCCGCCTCCGGCCGTCTCCGCTGCAAACGCGATCTCACTCGATGCGGCCAATCACTTCAGCGCGATCGCGCAGGCTCCCGCCGTCCAGCACCCCATCCGGTCCGAAGACCTCGCGCCCGCAGTCACACTCAGCGTGCCCGTTCCGGCAGAGTTGCAAGGCGCACCCACACCGGCTCGTCACATCGCCTGGTGGCAGATCGGCTTCGCCGCCTACCTTACGATCACCGCTTTGCTGCTGCTTCGCGTCTGCCTCGGCCTCGCCCTCGCTGCGCGGCTCTGGCGCCGCGCGCAGCCTTTCGCCATATCGGAGACGGATCTTCCCGGCCGCCTCTCCGGGAGTCTCTCCGTCCGTCTCTCTATCGATCTGCGCTCTCCCGCCACCGTCGGCCACGGCATCCTGTTGCCGCTCGAAGCCATCGGTTGGGACGACGCCGCGCTGCAGCGCCACGCTCGCGCACGAAGCGAAGCACATCCGAGAAGGCGACTTCTATCTGCAGCTCGCCGCTACCCTGCACCACTGCTTCTTCTGGATCAGCCCCCACGCCTGGTGGCTTCGCCCGCAGCTCTCGCGCCTGAGCGAGACCATCTGCGACCGCGCCGCCATCGCGTCCAGTGGCGACGGCCTCAGCTACGCGGAGCTGCTCATCCGCTTCGCCACCGCGGAGCAGACGCCCGCCGGCATGGTCGCCATGGCGCAGTCCGCCGGCCTGCGCGAGCGTGTCGAACGCCTCATCGCCGACCCGCAACTCACCGGCGCCTTCCGCCACCGCCGCGGCCAGGCCATCGTTGCTGCCACGCTGTTCGCTGCTGCCGCCATAGTCACCGCGGCCACCGTTCACTTCGTCCAGCCGGCCACCATCGTTCTCGCAGCGCCGCAGGCCCCCGCACCGCCACCGGCTCCCGCACGCATCACCGCCACGATCCGCTCCGTCAACGCTCCTGATCTGCTCCTCCACCGCTCCCGGCTCTACCGCTGCTGACGTCGCGCCCGCGCCAGGCGTCATCGGCATCGGCGAAGGTGTGGGACTCAGCCAATCGCAGGACACGTTCGTCCACGTTCAGCCCGGCGTGAATCTCAACGACAATCTGTCAACGGATATCCATACCCAGGTCCTCGCCGGACCGGATCTCGACCTTGCGCCGCCGGTCATTGCGGTCGGTCCAATGGGTGCTGTCGGTCCTATGGCCGGTCCTATGGCTATGATTCAGCCCCGCGTCACTGTTGGCACGCCACATGAAGGTCATGGCCGTGCCGCACGTTCTCGGCTTTCCAGTCCGGCGACCACGACATGATGATCCTCAACGGCCGCAACTACGCCATCTGCGGCCAGGGCAGCCACGGCACCGTGCACGACTGTGAGCTGAACGGCTACAGCCTCAAGGATCACAAGGGCGCCGCTGTCCTCTTCGAGCGCGACGGCAAGACCTACATCATCGACGACCCCGCGCTCGTGAAGCAGGCGCAGGACGCCTTCGCGCGCGTGGAGGAGCTGGGAAAACAGCAAGGCGATCTTGGCGCGAAGCAGGGCGAGCTGGGCGCCAAACAGGGAGAACTCGGCGCGCTGCAGGGAGAGATCGGTGCCATGCAGGGTGAGCTGGGCGCGATGCAATGTGACTTCCCGTCTGGCAGCTTCAACTTCGAGATGCCCCCAGGACTTCGACAAGGACATTCAGAGCTTCACCGATGGCGACAACCCGGCTGGCGCTGGAGCACGACAAGCTCAGCAAGCAACAGATCGCCGCGCTGGAAGCGCAGACGAAAGAGGCCCGCGACCGTTTCAACAAAGACATGGAACAGTTCAAGGCGCAGCAGCCGCAGCGCGAAGCCATGGAGAAGCAAATGCGCGACCAGGCAGAACAGATCCGCAAACAGATGGAGCCGCTGATACAGAAAATGCGCGCCCTCGGAGAGAAGCAGGGCGATCTCGGCCGTCTGCAGGGCGAGCTGGGGCGTCAGCAGGGATTGCTCGGCATACAGCAGCGGGACGCCAGCCGCGAAGCCGACAGCAAGATGCAGTCGCTCATCGACCAGGCGGTCAAGGACGGCAAGGCACACCCGGTCCAGTAACGGATTGCAGATTGTGCATCCGTACTACGAACCGATGTTGTCATTCTGAGCGAAGCGAAGAACCTGCACTTCGCTCGCTCCATCACGAATTCGGGTGGGATACCGCAAACGCGGAACCCCATCATTTGCCCTTCAACGCAATCGACTGAATCTGGATGGTGCCATGCACCATCTCGCCCGTCACGCGCACATCTTCCGCCGCAAATTGCGCAAGCCTTGCCTGCGGCTCCAGCGGGTAGACGTGATTGCCATACCAAAGCCCATACTTCGAGCCTTTGCGTACACAAAGTCGCACGCACGCCTTGTCCGGCTTCATGTCTGAAGTGCGCTGACAGTTCGTGCCGCAATGCGTGTCGGTAATGAAGCCGTCCCATGTCTTCTGGTTCTGAGCAAAAGTAAGCGGCGTGGAGATAAGGAATACCAGGGCTGCGCATCCACGTTTCATCATCCGACCTCCGTTGCTGAAAACTCTAGCATTCCGTAGCTGCAACTCGTTTTCAGCCACCAAACGAAACCGGCAGTATGCGTTCGCCGCCGGCGCTCACGAATTCAGATCGAGATTGCGCCTGTCGTTGCTCGACGACTTCGTAAGTGCGGCGAAATGCAGCTGTGTCTCGCAGTGATTCAAGCCACGGATCGCGCATCATGCTGATCGTGCTCCAATAACCTGCTGCCACGGATTGCTCGAGAAGATCGTTTCCCAGTTCGACCGCGCCAAGCTTTGCCGCTTGTCGAGCTAGATAGAAAAATGACTCGGGATCGTGGTTCTTCAGATCTCTGCCAGCCTCCAGCAGCGGCGACCGCCCGGGTTGGCTCGTTCAGCAGGTAAGCGTCGAGCGCGTTCATCTCCGCAGGCATCGTGCGGAACATCTCTCTCCGCGTCCACAGCAATGCGGAAGCCTCTTGATCGCGGCCCATCGTTGCCAGTGCAACTGCGTCCATGTACAGACCCGGACGGCCCGTGCCATACCAATACAGAGCCTGCTCATAATCGGCCAGAGCGAAATATGTGTGAGCGACGCTGGTGGCCATGTTCGAGTCAAGTTCGCATTGCCCTTCGATGAGCCGCGAGCGAGGCTTCGAGCTGACCGCAGTATCTGCAGGCCTGTACCAGTCCGCAGAAGAGTTCCGGATCGCTGTCGTGCGATTCCGCCCGGCGCAGCAGGCGAACCATTGCAGCTTTCGCCTGACCCGCATCCGTCTGAATGGGTGTGCACAGATTGTGGGCAATGCCGAAGTCGGGGTTCAGTGCGAAGGCACGCTCCACTGCCTGGAGGGCCGCGGTGCCGTCCATTGAGGACCTTGGCTGGACCTTCTGCAGGAGCCGGTAGCAACGGCCCAATCGCGCCCATGCAGGAGCATAGCCGGGATCCTGGCGAATGCACTCGGCATACAGATCTCGCGCCAGGGCAATATTTTCGATCGTGCGATCCAGAGCAATAGCAATCTGGTTGGCCCGCAGGTAGAGATCGTAACTTTCCGGATTGGAAGGTGCGTCGATCATTGCATCGATGGCCTTGTCGTCACGTGCACCCCGGACAAGACTACGAACCAGCAGATGAACAACTGCCTGATGAAATCGGAACAGATCGTTCTGATCGACATCCCATGACTTCGACCACAGGAGCGTGCCTTTCGGCGCGTCGATGAGGTTGGTGACAACGTGGATCCCGCCATCTCCGCAACCGTCCAGGGTGCCGCTGAGAATCACGTCTACGTCGGCCTCTTTGCCCACCTGCTCCGGGTCCCAGTGCACCGGATCGAAGCGCATAGCGAGTTGCACAGACCTGGACGGTGAACATGTTCATTTCGGCAAGCGTCGTCGATATAGCTTCGGGCAGGCTGTAAGCGAGATGTTCGACATCGGAAATCCCCCGGCCCCGGCGAAACGGGAAAACGAGAATGCGAATGGGTCGTTGGCTGGGCTCCCGTTTTCCCCTCTTCGGTTCGTTCGTCGGTGCGCACAGGGTGTTCACCACCCCGACGAAGCGGTATCCAAGCTTGGGCACGGTTCGGATGTACTGCGCCGCAGCAGGCGAATCGCCAAGCGCTTTTCGCAGAAGCGCAATCAGATTGGAGAGATTGGCCTCCTCGACGAAAGTTCCCGGCCAGAGAGTGCGAATGAGACCATCTTTTTCTAATAGCTGTCCGGGTGAGCTCACCAGAAGGCAGAGCAGGTCGAAACACTTGGGCGGCAGCGCAATAGCCTGACCGTTGCCGGTCAGCAGATGCTGGTCGGCATCAAGGTGAAAGGGACCGAAGTTGTACTGGCGGCCCGATTGCTCTCTCAACGCTCCCCCTCTACGCTCTCTTCCGAAGAACATGGAAAAACCTTGGAACTTCCCAAGGACTTCCGGGCGGGGACCGATCCATCTTCTTTACGAGCCAACGAAGTGGCTCGCTGGCCAAGTCTAGGCCAGTGCAGGGTCGGCGACAACTCCTGTCACGTATATGACGGGATGGGCTCTTCTCGCGCTGTTAACCGAAGTTCAAGGAGAGATGTATGCGCAAAGGTTTAGTCTTGCTTCTCGCGTTTTCGAGTGTGGCCGCATGGGCCGACCCCGTCTGTCAGCACGTTGGCGGCGGTATCGTGACAAACTTCCTCAACCCCACAACGACATTTGGTTCAGCCACGGGCGACCTCGGCGGCGGGATCGGCGTGACCGTGCTTACTCTCACACCCGGCCCCGGCGGAATCCTTACGCTTCATAACCAGCACCACTGGGTCACCACGCAAGGCGACACCATCAAAGCGGCACCCGCCGACGCAACGGCCTACCCAAGCGGCCAGCCCGGACTGTACGCCGCTACCTATGTCGATGGAGTCGTTATCAATGGCGGAACCGGCAGGTTCGCACACGCTAAGGGCAAGGTGTTCGCGTGGGGTGCAATCGACACGTCAAAGAACGAAGTGGTGCTCCGGTATGAGGGCACCGTCTGCTTTAACGATCCAGAGAACCATTGATTACACGTGATACACGGGCCGACAAAAAAGGAGGGAGCCCCAAGGCTCCCTCCTTTTGCTGATCGCTGATTCCTGGCCTGATTCCTAAACTTCCTTCACGCCATCCACAAACGCCTTCAGCCGCCGCGACCGCGACGGATGCCGCAGCTTGCGCAGCGCCTTTGCTTCGATCTGCCGGATGCGCTCGCGCGTCACCTGGAAGCTCTGTCCGACTTCTTCCAGCGTGTGCTCGGAGCCATCCTCCAGGCCGAAGCGCATCTTGATCACGCGCTCTTCGCGCGGGGTCAGCGTGCGCAGCACCTGCGAGGTGTACTCCTTCAGGTTCACGCTGATCACCGCCTCGGACGGCGACACCGCCTGGCGGTCTTCGATGAAGTCGCCCAGGTGCGAATCTTCCTCTTCGCCAATCGGCGTTTCCAGCGAGATCGGCTCCTGCGCGATCTTCAGCACCTTGCGCACCTTGGCGACCGGAATATCCATGCGCTTGGCGATCTCTTCCGAGGTAGGCTCGCGCCCCAGCTCCTGCACCAGTTGCCGCGAGGTGCGGATCAGCTTGTTGATGGTCTCGATCATGTGCACCGGGATGCGGATGGTGCGTGCCTGGTCGGCAATCGCACGCGTGATCGCCTGCCGGATCCACCACGTCGCATAGGTCGAGAACTTGTAACCGCGGCGGTACTCGAACTTGTCCACCGCCTTCATCAGGCCGATGTTGCCCTCCTGGATCAGGTCCAGGAACTGCAGGCCGCGGTTGGTGTACTTCTTCGCGATCGAGACGACGAGTCGAAGGTTCGCTTCAATCAGCTCCCGCTTCGCGCGCTCGGCGTCCATGTCGCCCTGGATCATCTCGCGCTGCGTGCGCTTCAGGTCGGCAATCGAGACGCCGATCTCCGTCTCCAGGTGATCGAGGTCGGTCTTGCAGTTGCGCTGCTGGCGGCGGTATTCCTTGCGCAGCTCCTCGCTCTTCGACGAGTCGTGCTTCTGCTCCAGCGACTTGATCTGCCGCTCCAGCGTGCGCATCGAATCGACTGTCTTGTTCACCTTGTCGAGCAGCCGCTTGCGCTCGGCGTTGGTGTACTTCAGCTCGCGCACGATGCGCGAGACCTGCACCCGCTCCCGTCCCATCAGCCAGCGCGTCTTGCGATGCTCCCTCGCCTTCGACTTGGGATTGATCGTCTCCAGCTTTTCCAGCAGCGTCTGCGCCTTCTTCTGGTGCTTCAGCAGCGCATCCACGCGGGCCACCGTGGCCTTCACGCGCGTCTGCAGGATCTCTTCCGTGATCTCCTCTTCGTCGAAGATCACCACTTCCTTGATGTTGCGCACGCCGCGCTTCAGGTCTTCGCCCAGCGCAACCACTTCGCGAATCACAATCGGCGACCGCGAGATCGCCTTCAGCACGCGAAGCTGGCCGCGCTCGATGCGCTTGGCGATTTCGACTTCGCCCTCGCGCGTCAGCAGCGGCACCGTGCCCATCTCGCGCAGATACATGCGGACGGGGTCGTTCGTCTTCTCAAGTGTTCCCGGTGTCAGGTCCAGCTCGACGTCGTCGCCCTCTTCGGCGTGCTCTGCGTCGAACTTCTCCGCCCCGGCAAACTTGGGCTCGCCTTCGAGCAGGTCAATGCCCTGGGTGTTGATGGTCGTGATGAGATCGTCAAGGTCGTCCGCCGAATGCATATTGTCCGGCAGCAGGTCGTTTACCTCACCGTAGGTGAGGTAGCCCTTCTCCTTGCCCTGATCCATCAATTTCTGGATGTCGTCTTCGAACTTGTCTTCTATCGCCAAAGCGCGTCTCGTCTCCCCGCGTTATATCGCCATATCGCCGCTGGCGCAGCCGTTGTGCTGCACTGGTTTGTGGACAAACCCCATTCCTATCTATGAGTGAAGATGCGCGATAAGAGCCATCCTAGGGTGGCAAAATCCCGCGGCCTGACAAGGCATCGTGCGGGCTGGTGGACGCACACTTCAAGACAGAGAAGGTCAGGATATCATGCTGTTCGCCCCATTTCCGCGCCGCGGCCGCCTTTATCCTCAATTGTTAGATGTACTTCGCGGCGTTTCGTTTCATCCGCGCAACCGCATTTCTGACGGCCATTCGCGAGCACGACCCGCTTCTCCGGCTCAGGACGACATGCTGCCTACTGGCCAGCAGGTCCCCCAGCCGCCGATGCAGTTCGCGCAGCCGCCGGTCCAGCTCCATCCGCTCCGTCATCAGCGCGGTCACGCCCGCCAGGTCCCCCTTGCGTTCAGCCTCGCCAATTGCACTGCGTACCCGCCGCTGCCGGTGCTCCACAGAGTGCTGTTCCAGCGTCAAAACCGCCGATTCCAGCTCGTGCACCGTTACGGGCTCGCTCTCCCGCATCAGCAGTTGCGCCACCAGTGTCCGAGCCCCCGGCTCCCGCATCGCCTCCAGCGGGTCGGCGTCCTGCCGCTCGGCCAGTTCCTGCAGCGTCGCAAAGATGCCAAGTCCTTCGAAATGCTTCTGCTTGCGACGTCATCGCGGCCACCGCCCTCTGAAACGTTTCGCCTTCCGGCGCCCCCGCCAGCGCCCGCACCAGCACCCGCTCGCATTCCGACAAATTCGACACCTTCATCGCCGAAACCTGCCCCTGCCGCTTCGCCGCGGCCTGCTTCAGCTCCTGTCGCAGCAGCGCCGAGTCGATCGCCAGCTTCTGTGCCGCGTCCTGCGCAAACTCGTCTCGCGCGATCGGATGCGGCATGCGCCGGATGTGCGGCAGCAGGAAGTTCACCGCCTCCACCTTGCCCTGGGCGGTGCGCACCGGAAAGAGCTTGCGCGCCCGCTCGATCAGGTAATCGGAGTGCCGAACCGCCCCTTTCAGCGCCTCGGCGTACGCCTGAATGCCCCTTTCGCGCACAAAACGGTCCGGATCGAGGCCCCCTTCGAGCGTCACCACCCGCACCTCAAAGCCCTCTTCCGTCAGCAGCGCAATCGACTTCTCCGCTGCATTCGCACCCGCCGTGTCCGGGTCAAAGTTCACCACCAGCCGCGTCGTGTAGCGCCGCAGCAGGCGCGCCTGCTGCTCGGTGAAGGCCGTCCCGCTGGTCGCCAGCACCGGCGTCACCCCGGCGGCAAAGACGGAGATGCAGTCCATCTGCCCCTCCACCAGCAACGCCATATTCTGCTGCCGGATCGCCTGCCGTGCCTTGTCCAGGTTGAACAGCACCTGCCCCTTGGAATACAGCGGCGTCTCCGGCGAGTTGATGTACTTCCGCGGCTCGTCAGAATCGAGTGCCCGCGCCGTAAACGCAATCACCCGGCCGCCCTCGTTCGCAATGGGGAAGGTGATCCGCTTGCGGAAGTAGTCGTAGATCCGTCCGGCATTCTTGTTCCCGGTCTCGTCCTCCTGCTCCTTGAAGCGGAACAGCCCTGAGTTCCGCAGAACATCCGGCGGCGCCGCTCCCGCCAGCCGTTCACGCAGCCCGCCAAATCCATCCGGCGCATAGCCGATGCGGAACTTCGCAATCGTCTCCGGCTTCAGCCCGCGCCCGGTCAGGTACTCGCGTGCCCGCGCTCCCTCCGGCGACTTCAACTGCTCTTCAAACCACAGCGTGGCCTGCTCGTAGCAGCTCCAGCAGCCGCCCGCGCAGCCGGCTCTCCGCCGCCTCTTCGGGCGAGGAGAACTCCCGCTTGGGCAGCGCGATCCCGCACTTCTGCGCGACGATGCTTTACCGCTTCCGGAAAGCTGACCTTGTCGATCTCCTGCACGAACTTGAAGACATCGCCCGAAACCCCGCAGCCGAAGCAGTGATAGAACTGCCGCGTCACGTGAACGGAAAACGACGGCGTCTTCTCGCCATGGAAGGGGCACAGCCCGGAGTAATTCTGCGCGCCGCTCTTCTTCAGCGTGATGTACTCGCCGATGACGCGGACGATGTCCGCCTGCTGCTTCACGCTCTGGGCAAAGTCCGACATGGGAGTATGGTCCCTGATACACAGCCGCTCTGCTAAGCTGCCGATTTAGCGGTGAGCCGCGTTACCTTCAATTTCTTCTTGCTCGCAACCCACAAGTCCCTCTGCATTTGCAGCTTCGGCCAGATTGCAGGATCTGTGCCAAACGCCTTGCCCAGCCGCAACGCCATCTCCGCCGACTCCGCGGCGTGACCGTTCAGCACACGCGAAAGCGCCGGGCGTGTCACACCGATGTGGGCAGCCACCTCGGTCACCGACCGCCCCTCCGTGTAGTACGCCAGAATCTCTCCTGGATGTGGTGGATTGTGCATCATCCGCGGCTACTCCTCAAACGCAACGCTATACGAACGACAATATTAGATCCGCAAGCGGAGCCATCTCATTCAGTTAGAATCTGCCCGCAAGCATTTCCCGCGAAGGACTGACCTTGACGGAATGGAACGCCTCTGAATACGACCGCCTCTCCGCCCTTCAGGCCACCATGGCGGAAGAGGTGCTCTCGCTGCTCAAACTCGAGGGGAGCGAACGCATTCTCGATATCGGCTGCGGCAATGGGAAGACCACCGCTGAAATTGCCGCGCGGGTTCCCCAGGGCTCGGTCACTGGCGTCGATGCCTCCGCCGAGATGATCGCCTTCGCCAAGGATCACTGGATTCCTGCCCATCCCAACCTGCAATTCGCGGTCGCGGATGCCCGCCAGCTGCCCTTCGAGCACGAATTCGACCTCATCGTCTCCTTCAACGCGCTGCACTGGATCACCGATCAGGCATTGCCGCTCCAGGCGATCCACCAGTGCCATCAAACCGGACGGCATCGCCCAGCTGCGGCTAGTGCCGAAGGGCGCACGGAAGAGCATCGAGGACGTGATCGAGGAAACCCGCCTCTCGCCACGCTGGGCCGGCTATTTCAAGGGCTTCCAGGACCCCTACCTGCACCTCACGCCGGAGCAGTACGCCGAGCTGGCAGAGCAGCAGGGCTTCCGCGTCGTCAGCACCGCACACCGCGGACAAAGCCTGGGATTTTCAATCCCGCGCCACCTTCCTGGCGTTCAGCAAAGTCACCATGATCGAGTGGACCCAGCATGTGCCGGAGGCCGAGCGTCCCGCCTTTATCGCCGACGTTCTCGACCGCTACCAGCACGTAGCCGCCCAGGCGCCCGGAGAAGAGAATTTCTTCCGCTTCTACCAGATGGATATCGTGCTCACTCCGAAATAGCTGATCGTGAGTAAGTCAATTCCAATGCGTGTAGCATCGCCAGCGATGCTACAGATCGCTCCCGAGCCCGTTCTCAGACCCGCTCTCGGACCGAAGACTCGCGTGATTCCATGAAGGCGAACATCCTCTCCATGGCGGTCCTCGTGGCGGTCCTTTGCGTCTTGGCGCCGCACTATCTGCACCAGCCGTGGCCGCCGCTGCGCATCGCCAGGCGCCATCATCGCCCTTGTATCCCTCTCGCTCATCGTCGTCGCGCGCATCCAGTTGGGACGCGCATTCTCCGTTCGCGCCAAAGCCACCCGCCTCGTCACCACCGGGCCTCTACGCCCGCATCCGCAACCCTATCTATATCTTCGGCTGCTTTTTCTTTCTCGGGCTTGCCATGTTCATCCCTGCCTGGTGGCTTTTGCTGCTGCTGATCGTCGTCATCCCGATGCAGATCGTCCGCGCGCGCCGGGAAGCCGCCGTTCTCGAAGCCACCTTCGGGGACGAATACCGGCGGTATCGCCGGCAAACCTGGCTCTGACCCGGTCCTTCCTTTTGAGGGGTTTATGCAACAAATTGACGACGAGAATCCCTATTTGGGCCATCTGTCTCGTGCCCGAAACAAAACCGCTTTTCCGGACAAACCTCGCCACGATTTCCGGCTCTAAGACACAACGGAGCCCGAAAAGGGCTTGGCGGGGATGCGCCCGCGATCGGCTTGCAAATTTTCGGGCCTTGCAAGTTTCGTCAGTGTTGCTTTACTGCTTCTTCCCCTATCACCGCCGCGCATCCTGCGATGAGAGCAGCCGCAATGGAACCGGGAGAAACCACCATGCATTCTGTCATCCACTCATTGCATTCTACTTTCGATTCGTTCTGAATTCGCCCCATCACCTCTGGGCTTATGCCGCCGCCGTGGCGGCTTTGCTGGTCGGTATCCCGCTGCTCCGCGCGCTCTTCCGCAGGCGGCGCGAAGGCGCAGAAGCTCCGTCGTCAGACGTTGCCCTCCCGTCCATGTTGGGGCTCTCATCGCCGCCCCCACCGGCACTCTACAACGCCTTCGACCGGTTACCGGCCCGCTCCTCCGCGAGTTCGCTTCTCCCACCGTCTCCAAGGTGACGGCGATCAACCAATCGCTGACCGCCCCGTGTATACACTGTGGTGTGACCATGTCTTCGCGTCAGGATTTCTGCCCCGCCTGCGGCTATGCCCAGCCGGTAAAGCAAGGCTTGAAAACCGCAT
>CAVVSP010000019.1:0-259808 GCA_963750845.1 uncultured Acidobacteriaceae bacterium | reverse complement strand
GTAGGATCGAAGGAGAGCATATTTCCCTTTACTTTGTGCCATCCGGTCATGCCCTGCCAGCGGATCCCTACATTCAATGTCAGGTTTGGACGAAGCTTGATGTCATCCTGCACAAAAAACTGTGGACTCTTCAGGCGTCCACCCCACTCCGGTGCCTGCTTGGCATTCCATCCGTTCGCATACCCCAGCAGGAAATCAGCAAACGCCATGCCCGTTGGCGTATCGCCTGCCGACGCTGCCGTGTAGAGCCATTGAATTGAAATTGCCCGGCGACCTGGTTACCCCATGCGGTTGAGTCGGCACGGTTGATGAGGAACTCGCCGCCAAAGTGCAGACGGTGCCGGCCACGAATCAGAGTGACCACATCGGAAGGGTCGAACACGAACTCCTTATAGACCGCGTTGGTATTGGGTTTCAGTTCGTACATGTCGCCGCCGTTCCCATTCAGCTGGATGTCAGGGAACAGGTCGGCCTTGGCATATTTCATGCCCAATTTCGCGGGGAAGCCCTGACCGAGGGAGTAGGGCACGGAAGAAGTTCAGCTGATCGGTGAAGCCCATGCGCGCTTCATTGATCGTGTTGGGGCTGATGGTCCATACCCATGAAACCTGCGCATTGTCACGGCTTACGTCGCCGCTTTGGCAGTTGATCGGGCAGATTCCCTCATTGTGGTACTGTGCCGGATTATCGCTCTCCGTTTCGGAGAGGATGATGTGATTGTTCTGATTGATCTGGTAATCCAGCCGCCCAAAGAATTTTGTGAATGGGTTGGAGTTGGGCACGTTGAAGAAGAAGTTGTTGCTGAAACCCGTTGCGCCCGCGACATTGGGAGCCGGGTAGTACTTTGTGATCGCGGCGGCCACGGGGTCGATCATGCCGGCAGGAATCTTGTTGCCGTTGCCATACTCCTCCGCGAATGTTTTGCGGTGAAACGTTCCCGTGCTGTCCACGGTCTGCGTCGTCGGATCGTAGAGGGTCTGGAAGCCGGTGAAGTCGCCATTTCGCATCGCGGCGGTCGGAACGTTCTTGAAGCCGGTCGCACTGCCGCTCGGGTTGATGATCTTGTCGTAGTTGAAAAAGAAGAACATCTTGTCCTTCAAGATCGGTCCGCCGACAGAGAAGCCGAAATTGTTATAGCGCAGCAATGGAACGGCGCCCTGGCCAAAACGCATAGTCCGCTGCGTTGAGTGCATTGTTCTGGAAGTACTCGTAACCCGCACCGTGGAACCGGTTGGTGCCGCCCTTGCTGATCTGGTTAAAGGTTATGCCGCCGATACCGTACTGTGCGGAGAATGACGAACTGTCCATCTTCACCTCGGCGACTGTGTCCAGCACCATGACGTCGGCGTTCTGGCTCATCGGCAGCGTGGTCGTTGCACCGTCCGCCAGCACCGTGCTGTAAGGCAGGTTGCCATTGACGGAAGCCGTCTGGCCGGTGCGGTAGTTCACACTGGACGCACCGGGGAGCAGGGCGACGAAGTTCTGCCAGTCCGCGCCCACCTGTGGCAATTGCATTAGCTGCTTCGATTCCAACGTGGTCGATTGCGCGCCGGTCTCGGTCTGGAGCAAGGGAAGATCCGTCTTGACGACGACTTCCTGCTGCGCAGCTCCGACGGTCAGTGGCGCGTTGACTGTGACCGTCTCCACCCGAAGCGTGATCGGTCCGCGAACGTAGCTCTGGAAGCCGGGCGCGGTGACGGTGATCAGGTAGTGGTCGGGAACGATTGAGCCAGTGTCGTAGAGGCCGGCCCCATCCGTTGTGTAGGTGTGGGTAATGCCTTTATCGATGTCATCGATCTTTACGGTAGCGCCCGGAATGATGGCGCCGGATGCGTCCGTGACGACGCCGCGAATGTCACCTGAGTTGGTGTTCTGTGCGACCACTGCAAGGGCTGGCCACAATATGGCGAAGCCAAGGCTGGCGCGAATCAACTGCTTCATGTTGCCTCCTGGAGAAGTACCATCTGCTTGCGCTGAGCCCCGATGCTCTGTGAGTTCGCGCATCTTCTTTTGTTCCATCGAGCCGCCTGCCGACAATCCGGCAGTGTGGCTCACGACTCCCCGATGACAGAATGGAAGGACCGCAGATCGTCTCACCCATCCTGTTCGATCAGCTTCGACGCCACCTGCAGAAAGGCAAACTGCGTCCTTCCGTATTCCCGGCGTGCAGAGACAAGACAACGGTTTGCCTGCTCATATCGGGAAAAGGTGGTCCTCGCTGATCGTTGCAGATGAAAACAATTCGAGAAGATCATTGTCAAGGGAAATCTTTGCTGCGTATGCTAAGACAATCCTTTGTCTTCATATCAGTAAACAGGTTTCCGCGGAGAGATCGTTAAAGTACATGGATATGGCCAGCCGGCGCACCTTCCTGAAATTGGCAGCCTTAGCTACCCCTTCCGTCACGCCTCTAGGTTCTCTCAACGCCTGGGCGTGACCGAGGACACACTCTCTGGGAGCCCAGCATTCCCGCCAGTGCGGGCTTGGCGGACCTCAGAAAAGGTTCGCTTTGAACCAATGGAAGCGCCGGCATGGCGTCGTGGAGCCCCAACCGGATCAGGGGTTATCCAACTTGATCCGGGACAGCGTTACCAGGAGTTACTCGGGTTTGGTTCCGCCCTGACGGATGCGTCCTGCTATCTGCTGGAGCAGATTCCTGCCGCAGCCCGGGGAGCGCTTCTGAAGGAATGTTTCGGCGCCGATGGTCTCCGCATGTCGATCGGGCGCACCACCATCGGCTCCAGTGACTACTCCCGGAATGCCTATACCTACGACGATTCGGCTCAGCCCGATCCCGAACTCCAGCACTTCAGCATCGAGCACGATCGCCGATACGTCCTGCCGGTGCTCCGCGAGACGCAGCAGGTCAACCCGGAGATCTTCTACTTCTCCTCGCCCTGGAGCCCTCCAGCCTGGATGAAGGCCGGCGATTCGCTGCTTGGCGGCTCCATGCGCAGCCGCTACTTCGAACCCTACGCCGAATACTTCGTCAAGTTTCTCCAGGGCTACGCAGCGGACGGAGTCCACATCCGGGCCGTTACCGTTCAGAACGAAATTGATACGGACCAGGATGGCCGCATGCCGCAGTGCATGTGGGGGCAGGAATATGAGATCCAGTTTGTAAAAGAATTCCTGGGGCCAGCGCTCCGGAAAAACTCGCTCGACACCAAAATCTGGATTCTCGATCACAATTACAATCTGTGGGGCCGCGTGGCAGACGAGTTCGAGGATGCCGGCCTCTCCCAATACGTCGATGGCGCCGCATGGCACGGTTATTTCGGATCGCCCGCCGCGATGACGCGCGTGCACAATATGTTCCCGTTGAAGAATGCCTATTGGACGGAAGGCGGATCGGATTTCACTTCACCGGATTACATGACCGATTGGGCAAAGTGGTCCGGCACCTTTGCCGGCATCCTGAACAACTGGGCCCGCTGCATCGTGAGTTGGAATCTGGTGCTGGATGAACATGGCAAGCCCAACATCGGCCCCTTTTCCTGCGGCGGCGTGCTGACGCTGAACTCACAGACGCAGCAGCTTTCGCGCAGCGGTATGTATTGGGCGCTGGCTGATTACTCCAAGTTCATGCAGCGCGGGGCGCGTGTTTTTGCCACGCATGGCGATCTTCGGGAGATCGATCATGTAGCCGCGCAGAATCCCGACGGCAGCAGCGTGCTGGTGCTAACCAATCGCGGCGCGGAACGCGAGGTGGGATGCGGCTTGCGGGACAGAGCTCTGCAGGTCAACCTGCGTGCGAACTCCGTCACGGCGCTGATTGTGTAATCGTCGCTGTTATCTTTCTCGCCCGTGCTCTTCTCGGCAGGAGTAAGATTGTCCATTTTTTTCTCGGCTTGCCGTCGAAGTCCACACGTTGTCAGGGACCTGCTAATCGGCTAATGTGAGAGCGTTCGCATATGCGGCGATAACGCTAATCCAACGACATGAATCACGACACCAGATTTCGCAATACCGGCGCGGCACAGCTATCTGAAAAGCGGGTCGCGTTGCTTCCAGTGCTCTGCTGCGCCGCTTGCTGTTTCTTCTCAACTCATCTCGCTCCGGTCCGCGCGCAATCCGCGAATCAGGCGCCCGCTGTATAAGCAATCTGAC
Organism: uncultured Acidobacteriaceae bacterium; assembly: GCA_963750845.1. Classification (GTDB taxonomy): domain Bacteria; phylum Acidobacteriota; class Terriglobia; order Terriglobales; family Acidobacteriaceae; genus KBS-83. The sequence goes on along the minus strand of CAVVSP010000019.1, from coordinate 255,698 downwards.
GCGCCACTCGAGGCCCGCATCGACGACCTGATGCGTCGCATGACGCTCGAGGAGAAGGCGCGGCAATTGGATATGTACTCCAGCGCTCGCGAAATCGTGGACAAGCACACAGACGATACACATGCGGCACTCGATGCCGTCTTCCTTCCGGAGAAGGCGCAGAGCCTCTGGGGCGACTTGGGAGTGGGCTCCATCCACGATCTCAACCCCACACCGGAGCAGGCCAACACCATCCAGCGCTGGGTGATCGCACACAATCGTCTCGGCATTCCCGCCCTCTTCATCGAGGAGGGCCTGCACGGCTTCGACACCGGCACGGTTTTTCCCGCGCCCATCAACCTTGCTGCCACCTGGAATCCCGAGATCGCCCAGCAGACTGGCGCTGCCATTGCGGCAGAGGCGCGCGCCACCGGTGTTGACATGATCCTGGCGCCGGTTCTTGACATTGCTCGCGAGCCCCGCTGGGGGCGCATTGAAGAGGATTTCGGCGAAGATCCGTACCTCACCGGTCAACTGGGCCTCGCCTACGTGCGTGGCGCGCAGGGCGACAGTCTCGACACCGACCACACCGTTGTGGCCGAGCCGAAGCACTTCGCCGGACATGGGTCTCCCGAAGGCGGCACCAATACTTCGCCGGTGCATATCGGCGAGCGCGAATTGCGCATGGTCATGCTGAAGCCCTTCGAGCCCGCGTTTCGTGAAGGCCACGCGATGGCCACCATGGCTGCTTATCACGAGATCGATGGCATCCCGGTCACAGCAGACCCGTTCCTGCTTAAGACGATTCTTCGCAACGAATGGGGCTTCCAGGGCTTCGTTCTCTCCGACCTGGGCGCCATCGAGCGTCTTTACACGGTGCATCATGTGGCTGCGTCGCCCAAAGATGCCTCGTGTATGGCCATCCGTTCCGGCGTCGACATGCAGTTTTACGACTTCGCTCACGATGTCTTTCAGAAGGCGCTGGTCGATTGCGTGCACGAAGGCTCGCTGCCGCAGGCGGATCTGGATCGCGCGGTGCGCTCGGTCCTTCGCGTCAAGTTTGCTCTTGGCCTCTTCGATCATCCGTTTGTCGACCCCACACTCAATGCGCGTGTGCATCGCTCGCAACCGCATCTCGCGCTTTCACTGGAGTCGGCGCGTGAGTCTATGACGCTGCTGAAGAACGACGGCCATCTGCTGCCGCTTCGAAGTCAACCCGCCGCATCGCGGTTATCGGCCCCAATGCCGATGTGGCGCGTTATGGCGACTACGAGAAAGAATCAAATGGCAAGCACATCAGCATGCTCGATGGCATCCGCGAGATCGTCCCGCAGGCGACGGTCACCTTCGATCCCGGCAAGGACATCTCCGCGGCCGTCGCCGCAGCGAAGCAGGCGGATACCGTCATCCTCGGTCTCGGCGAGTGGCAGGGTATCTCCGGCGAAGGCTTCGACCGCTCAAATCTCGATCTGCCGGGCAATCAGGAGCAGCTTCTCGAGGCTGTCGTCGCGACCGGCAAGCCGGTTGTGCTCGTGCTCGAAAACGGCCGGCCATTGACCATCGGCTGGGCCAAGCAACATGTCCCTGCGATTCTCGAGGCCTGGTATCCCGGCGAATTCGGCGGACAGGCTATCGCCGAAACACTCTTTGGCGACAACAATCCCGCAGGTCGACTGACCATCACCTTCCCGCGCAACGTCGGCCAGCTTCCGGACTTCTACAACTGCGATCCTTCGCGGATCCATAAATATGTCGACGACGATGGCAAGCCGCTCTTCCCTTTCGGCTTTGGTCTCAGCTACACAGCCTTCCGCTACGACCATCTTGCCGTGCAACCGCCGGCGTCCGGCAGCAATAAATCTGTACAGGTAACCGTAGACGTGACAAATATCGGCGACCGGAGCGGCGACGAGGTAGCTCAGCTCTACATTCGTGAAGATGTCACCAGCGTCGAGACCCCAGACCGCTCCCTCGCCGGCTTTTCCCGCATTCATCTCCGTCCCCAGGAAAGTAAAACGGTCACTTTTGAGATCCCGCAATCCCAACTTGCCGTCTGGAACGCGGAAGGGAAGTGGGTCATCGAGTCCGGCCAGTTCACGGTCTGGGCGGGCGGCTCGTCCCAGGCGTCTCTCACAGCTCGTTTTCACCTCCAGCCATAAGCCGCCGGGCAACGACAGGAACCTGGATTCGCGTGACGGGCAACGCCATGCATTCAAAGTGCGCACCTTACCCATCTGGGCAGATTCAAGGCAATTAATTGTTTCGGTGTCGGCGACCGCTATATGTGTCACGTTCGCCGCGCGTGGATCACCATTCTCTGATCCGAGTCGTGGCCCGCTGGGAAATGACTTGCCGGAATGGACTTAGTGGCCGGAGCGGTTCCCAGATTCGCTCGAACGCCGCGCGCGAATCGGCGCGTGGCACTGATGCGCGAGTAGACTCATGTCACTTACCGAGGAGAAATAACATGAAGACGAGATGGATACCCATAGTTATCAGCGGTGTGCTTATCCAGCCGCTCGCATTTGCTGATGTGAGTTATCAGGAGACAACGCAGGTCACCGGTGGTTCGCTGCAGAGCATGCTCAAACTGGCAGGGGCATTCAGCTCGCAGGCCAAGCAGGCGAACGCGCCGATGACGTCCACCGTCGCGCTTCACGGGAATCGCATGGTGCGCTCCAATCCGCACACCACCGAGATCATCGATCTCGATCAACAGACCATGACATCCATCGACCATGACAAACACACCTATTCCGTCGTCACCTTCCAGCAGATGCAGCAGGCCATGGCGGATGCAGCCGCAAAGGCCAAGGCGCAGAGCAAGGATTCGACCGATTCCAATCATGCGAGCGATGCACAGATGTCCTTCAATGCACACGTCAGCTCCAATGGAGCCACGCGAAATATCGACGGACGCGTTGCAAAGGAGGCGCTGCTGACCGTGACGATGATGGCAAATGCGACGGACGGGTCAAACGCGAAAGGCGGCATGGCGGCGACGAGCGAGATGTGGATGGTTCCCGATATGCCGGGCGAGGAAGAATTACGCGCCTTCAATCAGCGCATGGCGAAGGAGCTTGCAATGGATGGGAGCGCAAGTCAGATCTCCGGGCTTCTCTCCGCCCAACCCGGCGGAGCGCAGGCTTTGGCAGACCTGAAAAAGGAAGCGGCGAAGATGAGCGGCTTTCCGGTCCTGCAGGTCACCCGCGTTGGTGTGTCAGCCGACGGACAGCCTCTGCCCGCTCCATCCGTAGCTCCGATGGCGCAAAGCAAGAGTGGCAGTTCTGACGCGGGAAAAGTGACAGGCGAAATCGCAACCGATACGGGCACACAGGTAGCCAGCGATCAAATAAGTAAGCTTGGCGGCTTTGGCCGCGCGCTTGGCGGATCCAGCATGGGCGCACTGATGCGTCATAAGCCGTCCAACACGGCCGCTGCCGCACCGACCAACAGCGGAGATCCCGCAACGGCCGGCGTGTTATTGGAGAGCCAAACCGAAACTGGCAATTTCTCAACCGCTCCAGTGGATCTCAACAGCTTCCAGATACCGGCGGGATACAAAGAGGTGACCTCGCCGATGCTGCGGCACTAAGTCGAGACCGCTGGTCCTGCGGGATGGAGAGAAACACCGCAAAGCAGGTGTGGAGGCTGTTCTCGCGCAAAAAAGCGATGATCCCAGAGTGCTGCCCAAACTCCGGCTCTCAGATGACGAGAATTTCCGTTGCTTCAGGGTTATAGCGAACGTCCCGCTGGCGCGCGGCAGCTTAAGCACCTCCCCAGGTGTTGCTACGGTTCGGACACGGAGAGCGGCCGCTGCGGAACTTCGTCGAGCTTATAGCGTTTCTTCTGGACTAAGGATTGAGCCTTGCGCGCTGCCGTGAACCGCTTTAATACGGCCGGGACCTCGTCTTTGCGGTCGGTCTTGCGGAGCGCAAGCATGAGATGGTACAGCGCCTGCTGATCATCCGGGTTGAAGGCGAGCGCCTTCTGGCTGTAGTCGATCGCCTGCTCCGGATGTCCATCGCGTAGCGAGAGAGCGCTAAGCAGATTGAGCGCGTCCGACATATGGGGATCGAGAGCGACTGCGCGTTTGGCAGCTTCGACCGCTTCGGCATCGTCCGGCGTGCGACGCGTAGAGTTCTGCTCGGAGAGAGCCTCTGCGAAGAGATATTGAGTGAAGGCATCATTGGGGTGGGCCTTGACTGCCGCGCGGAAGGTCGCGAGAGCTTCCTTCGACCTGTGTTGCTCTGAGCGGGCAAGACCTTCGGCGACGCCGGCCAAGGAAAGGTTGGGATCGAGGCGATCAGCCGTCTCGAAATCTTTCATAGCCTCAGCGAAATCACCTTTTTCCGTTCTGAGAATGGCGCGCGCCAGGAAGAGGCGCGCCTCATCGGGCAACTGTGAGAGTCCGGTGTTCAGCATGTCGATGCCGACCTGAAGAGAGCCGTGGTTGTACGAAAGCGTTGAAAATTGCAGATAAGCCGTGACCTTTTGAGGATTGGCCACGATTGCCTGGCGTAAGAGCTGAACGGCGCGAGGCGTATCGTTATTGGCTTCGTAAACGTCGGCTGCCAGAGTGAGCACATCTTCATCGCGGGGGTTGGCCTCGATAAGCGGACCAAGGGTTCCCACGGCATCCTGTGTATGGCCCGCACTCCATTGCGCAAGAGCGAGATTGTAGCGCGTGTTCTGGCGAGCGGGGTCAAGCGCCAGAACACGCTGCAGCAGGGGGATTGCTTCCTCATAGCGATCGAGTGTGCCCAGGCAGGATGCGAATTCGTTCAGCAAGGAAGGCTGATTCTCGAGCAGCGATCCCGCTTGCCGAAAGTGAGGCACTGCTTCCTCGCACTGTTGTGCCTGGTAGTCGAGCGCGGCCAGCATGGCGTGAGTCGTGGGGTCGCCCGGCAACTGCGCAAGCACGCGTAACAGAAGCGGTTTCGCGTCGTCGCTCCCTTCCTGATATTCGATCTGCGCTGCTCCTTCCAGCGCAGGAAGATAAGTGGGAGCAAGCTTGAGAGCGTGTTGATACGCTGCGAGCGCAGCTTGAGGCGTACCTTTGCCGGCGAAAGCCATGCCACGCAGCGCCCAAAGGCGATGGTCGCCCGGAGCTTTTTTGATGGCTGCGTCGCTTCGCTGAAGCGCCTCGTCGAAGTTCCGGCTCCGCAGCGAGGCGATAATGTCCGCCGTGGCATCCTGCGTACGGGCTGCAGCGGTTGACTGGGCTGGGCAGGGAAGCGGCCAGCCAATCAAACAACCGAGCGAAATTGCGCAAACGCAGGCCAGACGGATTCGCCGCTCCGCGATCCAGCAACGGCTCCGGGCGGCTTTACGCGGATCACCCCACGAGATATCCCGTGTATCCATCAGACCAATGTAGCGCTCTAGTGGGCCAGGGCCTCCGTAAACCGAGGTTCCACATTGTCGAAGAAGACTCCTTGAAACTGCCCTGGCCTCAACTGCGGCAGGTGCAGAGTGAAGGTGTGCCGGGTGTCGGGCGCGACCTTCGACAGGTCGGCATAGAAGCCAACAAAGGATGCCGGATGGACACGGGTCGAGCTGTAAGCGCGAGTGAGCGGCAGCGCCTGACCATCAAGCGTGGCCGTGACCTTCATCGCATCGCTGGGCTCTGCAATCTGTATGAAGAGCAGAAGCCGCCCAGGCGCAAGCCACGTGGTTTGGTAATCCTCCCGCGTCCAGGGAATCGGCCATGCCTTTTCGCGCTCGGCAAGCTGCGCAAAAATACCTTCAGGCGCAACGAATTCTCCATGCAGTATCCCCTCCGCACCGGGGGACAGAGCAATTGGCTCCGCTTGCCCGAAGCGAGTTCCGGAGAAGCGAAGATCCGCACTCACGTAGCGGCCGGACTGTTTGGGCTGCACGGTCATTCCATTGACGGTCATCCTCTGAATCGGAGTCGCTGTGGGCAGCAGAACCCCAATCTCCTGCTGCGTACCTGGCTCGCCAGCGATATGCGTGAGAGTGAGAGTGCTCCGCGTCAGCCTGGCGCCGGGGCTGGGGGACGTCTCCGATGCCGCATTCATGACAATCGGCTGCGTGGCAACTGACGCAGGCACCAGTTCGAGGACAGTTGCGCTGGTCCCGCCCAGAGTGGTCTGCACCTCGTCGCCATAGCTCCAGATGCCTGAACCAGGTTTCCCCAGGATGCGCCCTTTCTGCGGATACATCTCGCGTAGCAGATATTGTGAGCCATGCGCGAGGCCGATAGTCGCATCGAGACGAAACGCAGCGGGAAGCGAGCGATAGTTTGGATTAAAGAGGAAGAGATATCCGTGGTTGCCGGATATCATCGAGGTCCCGTCAACGTTGCCAATAGCGGGCTGTTGGAGGATCGATCGCGTATGCTTCACAAATTCTTTGTGCTGCGCGGTCCAGTCGAGCCATTCGCGAATCCAGGCTTTGTCAGAGGCGGAGAAATGCTTTGCCTCTTCCGAGTCTCGCGCCGGAATCATATCGACGACGTTGTTCCATCCGCCCGCCGCGATGGACGATAGAAAGGAATAGCGGAATCCCAGATAGTCCCAATCCCGCGGCCGGAAGCGCTCGTACATCATCTTCGTTTCCTCGGGATGCCCTCCGGTCTGCGCGTCCGGCGGAAGATTCATCGAGCGTTCCGTCTGGTGCGTGGCGTAGCCGGGGACGATCTCTGCGGGAGCGAACTGGTAGTTCCGATACCAATAATTGACGAAGCGGGCGCGATCTGCGGAGACGCGATCAAAGTGCAGATCGGGATATGGCGTAAAGCTCTCCGGTTGCTCATCGGTGCCGGTCGGATGAGGGTAACTTCCTGCCAGCCAGCTCCAGGGGCCGTACATCTGATAGGACTGGCGTCCATCAATCACGATATGCGGCGACTCCCGCCGCAGCGACTCCATCACGCGTCTCCAGCCGAACCACTGCGCGTAGCTGCTACTGCGGGGAAGATTGAGCCAGGTATAGTCGAACGAATATCCGGCAATGCCTGTGCGCCGCTGAAAGGCAACTAAGTTGCGAATCAGGTAATCCTGAAATTTGCGCGATGCCAGCGACGCATAGGTGAACCTGTCCCCATTGCCCTCCACTAACCAGGAATCGTCATGGCTATATGGTATGGACGGATACACATAAGCGAGAAGATCCACATGCTTCTGCTTTGCGTACGTGATCATTTCGCGTATCTCGGCGGGAACAGGGCTGCTGAGCGGGTCCCAATCGCCGGTACGGATCTTTTCGCCGAGCCCCAGCCAGAGCACATATTCCCAACTCCATGAATCGGTACTTTTGGTGCGCTCGGAGAGCTTCGAGTTTGCGGGGGCGTAGAGCAGGGTCCGGATGCCCAGCTCCGATGCGGTGTCGATAATGCGCCTGTATTCCGCTACGCCTTCCGGCGTGCCCACATCGATCTGATAGTCATTCAACGTCCATCCCACTTCCACACTGATCGGCGCTGGCGCCGGGTCGATCAGAAATGCGCGGACGCAATTGGTAAAGGCGGCGATCTCGGCGCGGTCCATGCCATCGCTGGGAGTTGAAGCGGGCGGCAGCTTCCACTCAAGGACCATCTCACGTGGCAGCCGCTGCCCGCTCAGCCGGTAGGGGCCGATGCAGGCGATGTCACTAGCGAAGCCTCCCCACGATGCTTGCCACGCTATCTCCGGAGCATAGGTAGCCGAGACATGCTGCCCTTGGCGCTCTATGTGGAGAAAAGGGTTCTGCACCACAAGCATGAGGCCGCGGTCCTTCGGAAAGCGGAGGAATGCGCCGTAGTCCATGCCAGGAGCCCTCTTTGTAGTCTGCCCGACCTGTGGCTCATAACTGGAGGGCACGTATGAGAAGAGGACCGCATCCGTCAGTTCCATCTCGATCGGTGTGACTCGGTGCACCGTGTAGGTTCCCCCGGGAGCATCGAGGATTCTCAATTGCTTGGTTACAAAGTGCCACTCCGGTCTTAGCCGATAGACGGCTTCCATCCGGTAGCCGGAGATTCGATAGTTGTAGGTAATTTCGTTTTCGCCGGTCTTCTGAATCTGCGGCGCCGCGTCCGTGCTGCGAAGCGTTGTACCGTCCAGCGTCAACGACCACCGGTCGGCGGAGAAGCCAGAGCTTACGCCCGATCCAATGTCCTTGACCGACAAGAGGCCGTTTTCATCGAATGCGGCCAGGGTGGAGGCATTCTTCAAGTACAAATTGGCCGAATGCGCCATTAACGGAAAAATTAATGGAAGGCAGAGCAGAGCCCGCAGGACCCGGTTTGCACGGCGCATAGACGTCCTTGGAAACCTTTCAGCTAAGAGCAGTTCTCAAAAAACCGGCAGGGACATACAGAATCATGCATCCGAATGTCCCGAAAAAGATGCCTCAATAAGAACACGCCGGCTCAGAAGGCTAGCTTCGCCCCCAGAACGACAACGCGCGGCGTCTGGGTCGAAGTCGATGTACCGAAGTTCGTGCCGTCTTGAGCATTAGTGTCAATGCCGTTCAGGTTGGGCCGATTGAACGCATTGATGAAATCTCCCCGCAGCTCCAGATTAAGGCGCTCGGTGATGTTTGTTGTCTTCTTCAGCGCGAAGTCCGTCTGCGCAAACCCGGGGTTCTGGAATTGGTTTGTCTTCTCATTGCCTTCCGATCCAGCCACCGGCAGCGAGAAGGCGCCGCAGCTATTCAGATTTCCGCCTGCACAGTGAGGGAACAGGCCGTTCTTATAGGAGGTACGGTTCGTGGGCTGCTTGTAATTCGCGACGTCGGGGTAATCGAAGTTGTTGCCGTCCGCGTTGAAGTCGCCGCTGTCGGCTGCCAGAACAATATTGGATGGTGTGGCAGGCAGCGCCGGGTCGATCAACTGTGCATGGAAGGCCGCTCCGGTGTAGACCGTAAACGGATTTCCCGACTGAAGGATCGTTGTCCCCGAGAGATTCCAGCCCGAGGTGACGCGGCCGAATAGGCCCAGACCGTGACTCATGCCGGGGAGCTCATAGCTCCAGCCGAGAGAGAAACGGTTGGGGGCGTTCCAAGGCGACGGTCCATAGTAATGGTCATATGGGTAGACGCCGGGATAGGTCTGCCAATCGTCCTCTGAGGACGAACGGGTATATGAGGCGGTGAGCAGACCGCGTTGCGCAAAGCGGCCTTTGATGGCGGCCACGAACGCCTGATAGTTGGCGCGTGCTCCGTTGGTGGCGTAGGTGATCGAGCCGAAGCTGGTGTTCAGCCGCGTCTGTACCCCGGTGCATGAGTTAGTTTGCGGGTCTTCCGTACACTGGATGTTCCGGATCAGGTCGCCGGGGATAATGTTGACGTCCACGCCGTAAGAAGTCGCCCCGGTGTTGCCGCCGCCAATGACCAGGTTTCCGGAGTGGGAACCTATGTATCCAGCACTGACCACCATTGTGTTAGTGAGTTCGCGCTCAACCGTTGCTGACCAGTTGAGCGTTCGAGGCGAAGACATGTTCACATCCACACCACCCACACTGATATTCGAGCCTACGACGCCACCTTTGGAATCGAGCGGTGTTCCTACGAATGCAGGATATGGAAACCCATACGGGTACTTATTCTGGGTGCCGTAGCCAAAGATCGGCGGAGCTGTTGAGCCGTCGTTCTTGAATGTCGGGATAACGAAGCCCGGCGGATTGCCCTTCAGGCCGTTCTCGCTGTTTCCCAACGTCACAAAATCATGGAAAAGACCGATGCCTCCGCGAATGACCCACTTGCCGTCGCCAAACGGATCGTAGGCTACGCCGGCCCTCGGGCTGAAGACCCAGTTCATTGCGTTGCTATAAACATGGCCCTGGGTTCGCATGAATCCATTTGTAATTCGGCTCTGGAGGGATGTACCCGTCCCTAGATGAAAGTTGGCTAGTTGCGTTTGGCCGATAGGATACGCATTGCCAAAGTTGTCATAGCGAATGCCATAGTTCACGGTCAGCTTCGGAGTGGCCTTCCATGTATCCTCGGCAAAGACTCCGGCTGTGCTCATTGCAAATCGATATTCGCCGGGCTGCGGCTTGCCAGTGACGATGTTGTAGGACAGGCCGCTCTCGGAGTAGGGCTTGTCATTAATCAGGTCAATCATGTTGTTGTAATTCAGATTGGGAATGCCGTAAGCGCCGGCAAACAGCGCCAGATCGTCTCCATGCCACCCTTCATAGCCGAATTTGAAGCTGTGTCCGCCGTGAATCTTGGTCAGCACATCGCGCCAGTGATAGCTGTGCTGGATGAAATCGCCCTGTGCAAAACCATCGCCGAAGCCAACGCCGAGCTGGCTCACGCTCACGATCGGAACGGTGAAGGTGCCGGTCTTGTTGTTGAATCCCTCGATCCGGTTGTATCCGAAAAAGGCTTCATTCAGCAGGCTGGGCGAAAATGTGTGCGTTTCGTTGACCTGAATCGAAGCGCCATAGTCGGAGTTGGTCGTTGCAAAAGCCGGCCGCACCGCCGGCCCACCCGAGTTGACCGTGTTTCGAATGAAGTTTCCGTAGATCCTATCTTTGCTGAAGTACTTGTCGAGGCGCAGGTTCCATTGTTTCGCATTGTTATAGCTCGACGAGTTGAAGTTTCCATGGTCGAACACCGGCGTGCTGCACGGAATGTTATCGGTGCTGGCGGTGTTGCATCCGGTATTTGACTGGAGGTTCTGCGGACCGAAAACGTCGAGTGCCGTCGCGGAAACGCCCGTCGTTGTCGCGCCAGTTGGCTTGTACTTTGCCATGAGCTGGACCTCGGGCGAGTTCGGCCGGGCTGACTGCGCAAAGGCGAGGAACGCGGGATCTTCGTAGGTCTGGACCGAGCCGCCGTTCGACGTAAGCGCAAGATACGGCTCGATGGAGAAAAAGAAGAAGAACTGGCGGTGAGGCAGGACCGGGCCGCCAATCCCAAACGACATGTTGTTCGTGTGATAGGGATTGACTTTGTTCGGCTTCGCTATTCCGAATTCACCGCGTGCGTTCAGTCCCTGGTAGTTGTAATACTCGCTGGCGAAGCCGTGGTATTGGTCGGTACCGGACTTCGTCGTCATCACCGTTTGGATGGAGCTGGCCCGGCCGTAATCGACGTTATACGTATTTATCTGGACGCTGATCTCGGAGACCGCATCCACGTTTGGGGTAAGGTTCAATACGCCGGGACGAATGCTGCTGGTCACGTCCAGGCCGTCCACAACGTATTGGTTCCCGTTCTGGCCGCGTCCGTTGGCGCTCGCGTCAATATAGTTTTCCGGGTTGAAGTTCGTCGATGATCCGGTGCCCAGACCCGTAACTCCAGGAGTCAGGCCGATCAGCGCTGTGGGGTTTCGCGCCGCCAGCGGCAGCGACTGCAATGCCTGTGTATCCAGCGTCTGCTCATTGCGGCTGTCGGAGGTGTCGAGAAGCGGCGCCCTGGAGCTTACCGTGACATTCGTTGCGCCTTTTCCTACGGTGAGCTGGATCGGTATGTTCCGTGTCTCCGCGGTGGTCAATACAAAACTCACCTGCGAGGAAGAAAAACCCGGCGCCGTCGCGGAGAGGATGTATGGCCCGGGTGCGAGGCTGGCGAAGCGGAATACCCCGGACGCATCCGTCGTTGCCTCTTGCACGACCTTCGTATCGGTGTTGGTCAGTGAGACAGCCGCACTCGAAATGAAGGCGTTGGAGGTGTCCTGCACGCTGCCTTGCACACCGCCCGAGAATTGCGCATAGACCGGGCTTGCTAACAGCAGGAGCAGAACGAGCAGCCGGACGAACGGAACTGAAAGCGATTTCATTTTGCCTCCGAAAATTAAACCCAGGTCTGGCTCGCTGCCGGTTCGGCTGTCTACCGCCGCATGCGAAGCCAATCGGACAAACCTTGCAATGGAAAGCCCTGTTATGAAGGACCAAGCGAGAGTATCGGCCCCGGATCGGCTTACGCATGAGTCAGTACGACTACTCGCCGAGTAGTACAGATGGACTAATGGCGCCCAGCGGGCTTGTGAAGAAAGAAACGCACACCGTAGACTCAGGCGCAGCCATTGATGCTGAATCGGCCAAGATGCGCATGCTTCCGTCGACTTCACCCGCTTGCGGGCGGAGTCTTTGTGGCGTGGCTATGCCTCTTCGCCTGCGGCGGATGTCGTAAACAAACGAGCTACCGCATTGCGGTTATCCCACGTACGACCGGGAGAATACCTTGGGAGTCGCTGCATACCGGTGTAGCGGCGGCCGCTTATTCCTTTGGGATAGACATTTACTGGAATGCAACGACGCGACAGGACGATGTCAGCGGGCAGGTCGCGCTGATCGATCGGCTGGTGGCGCAGGGAAGCTATCAGGGGATGGTGATCGCTCCTAACCAGTCTCTGGCGCTCATTACACCTGTGCGGCGGGCCGTGGCGAAAGGCATCCCCATCGTGATTGTCGGGTCGCCCCTGCTGACTTCGCCAGGAGGCAAACTCTTTTACGTTCTCAACGATGACCAGGAGGGAGGCCGAATCGCCGCGCGTCGTATTGCAGAGTTACTGCATGGCAAAGGGAGCGTCGCGATCCTGGGGATCAATCCCGATATTGCCGGAACGCTTCTGCGGGCGCGTGCCTTTGAAGAACTTCTCGCGCGAATGTATCCAGAGATCCACGTCGTCGACAAGCGAATTGGCTCCTTCAATGAGCCCCATGAGCAGCAGGTGGCGGAAGAAACCCTGAAGGCAAACCCGCATTTGGACGCTGTCATAGCCTTGAGCGCGTCCACCACGCTGGGAGTGCTCTCGACCATCGGTAGCAATCCGGAGTACGGCGCGGTCAAGGTCATCGGATTCGACCCGGATCCTGTGGACCTTTCGTCCACGAATCTGGATTCGGTGGTCCTTGAGAACATGCCGCAAATGGGAATCCGGGCGATCGACCTGCTGCATGACGAACGCGAGGGAAAGCCTGTGCCCTCGCGAATCGAAGTGGAGCCGATGCTGGTGACAAGAGAAAATGTGAACTCCACCCAGGTGCGGCAGTGGGCCTCAACTGACTTCAGGCCTGGCCCGCATCGTGACTGGGGCAGCAGGTGACCTTCCTTCAATGAACCGTCGTCATGCGCTCTTCGCCGCTCTCGCGTGTGCTGCGCTGATGGCGGTCATATTCGGCCTTCATGCATATCTCGTGAGCCCGTCAAGGGGCTTGCCCGACAGGGACGCGTTCTCTCAAAAACACGCCGACGACTGGAATGCATTTGGCGGAACCTGGGAGGTGATCGGCGGCAGCGTGCGCAACGACTCGGACGAGCGAGGCGCCAAGTTGATGACCGGATCGCGCTATTGGAACAATTATTCGATTGAAGCTGACGTGATGCTGCTCGGAACCGATGGGGATGCCGGCCTCATTGTTCGGTCCAGTAATGAAGAACAAGGGGTTGATGCTTATAACGGCTACTACGCGGGGCTACGCAGCTATGACAATAAGCTCGTGCTTGGCCGTGCTCAGTATGGGTGGATGGAAGCGTTGACGCCGCTAAACCCGCCAGAGGGCCGCATTACTCCACTCAAGTGGTATCACCTCAAGCTGCTTGCGTACGGTTGCCAGATAGCAGCGGTGGCGACCATCCCGGGAACGACGGTTGCGACCATCTCAATCGTTGACGATAACGATTGCATTCCTGCCGGCAGGGTGGGATTGCGCTCCTACGTCTCAGGCGGAGCCTGGCGCAATGTCGTGATTCGTCGTGCGACGCAACAGGATCTGGCCGCTATTATCGCGGCGCGGAGCGCAAATAACTCAGCCGCGACACCGCAATCGGGAAGCCCGGACAGCGAAAACCAGCAATTCGCGGCTCCCAAGCCGCGCACCAATCTGTTTGCCTTTCATCCCAGCTCCCATACACAACCCATCAGCAGCTTGCGCCTTACCAGCTTCGCCAAGCCTGCGACGGCGACAGTCCGAGGCAGCGTTGTCCTTACAGCGCCGCTGGTTGTGCAGGATTCGACTGGCGGAGTGGCTGTCACACGTCCGGCCGCTGCGCCTGCCCTCAAACTCGGCGATCAGGTGGAGGTCTCTGGCATAGTCCACCTGAACGGTTTCAGTTCGAGCCTGGAACACGCAACCGTGCGCCTCCTATGGGAGGGGACTCCGGTGCCTCCGATCACGGTTTCCGCCTCTCAGGCTGCGACCGGCGCATTCGATACAACGTTCATCGAGGTGGAAGGCAGGCTGCGCAGCAAAAGGTATGGCCCGGACAATACGCTGATCTTCACCTTCGACGCCGGACCGCAGTCCTTCGGCGCGATCCTCAGTCGGGGGCGGGCCGACTACCTGTTCAGCAAACTCAGGATCAATAGTCTGCTTCGGATGCGGGGCGTGGCCACGATCGATCCTGCCTACACGGACAACCTGACGCCGTTCGTTCTGCTTCTGCGCTCGGCCGATGACGTGGACGTCCTTGCCGGTCCGCCGTGGTGGAGCGCGCGGTATCTCGTTGCTGGTGCCTTTGTGCTTCTGCTGCTCGCGCTGGCCACAAACTTTGTCTACGGACGCGTCGAGCGTTGGCGGTTGCGCGCCGTGCTCGATGAGCGCGAGCGGATGGCGCATGAGATCCATGACACGCTTGCCCAGAGTTTCGCGGGAATTGGTTTTCAACTGGAGGCTATCCGCAGCGGAGTCCCTGGAGACATGGGCTCGATCCATCAGCAACTGGATCTGGCGAGCGACCTTGTCCACCATAGCCACATTGAAGCGCGGCGCAGCATCGCCACCCTTCGGCCCGACTCGCTCGAATCCGAAGATCTTCTCACCTGCTTGAGTTTGTGCGTGCATCGCATGGTCGAGGGTGGCTCGGTGCAGGTGCATGCCGCGTACAACGGCGAGGTGCGCAGCTTGCCGGCCCGCATCACCACCACGCTCTATCGCATTGGGCAGGAGGCGGTGGCAAATGCCATTCAACACGCCCGCCCGTCCACGATTGCACTGTCCTTGGATTACGGGAAGAACACGGTCAGGTTGAGCATCGTCGATGACGGAATGGGATTCGTGTCCGGCGGCGAGTTGCATGGCTTCGGCGTGCCCGGAATGCGAAGCCGCGCCGCCAAGATTTCCGCGCGATTCGAAATGACCAGTGCACCGAACCAGGGAACGTGCATTCAGGTCACCGCGCCGCTTCCGCCCCCGATCACCTGGACATCCTGGCCCAGACTTTTCGTCGAGTACCTCAAGGAGCATCGACCCCATGTCAACCACTCCGACCTCCCGCATTAAGATCCTCATCGTGGATGATCACCCCGTGGTGCGCGCCGGGCTGACGAGCATGCTGGGCACACGGCCGGACCTGGAAGTGATCGGCTCCTCGTCCAGCGGCGAGGAGGCCGTGGAGATGGCGCGCGCCAAGCTGCCGGACGTGCTCCTGCTCGATCTCAGAATGCCGGGCATGAGCGGCATCGACACATTGCACGCCATCGCGCGGACAGGTAGCCGCGCTCGTACGATCGTTCTTACCAGCTTTGAAACCGATGAAGATATCTATCGTGCGTTCCAGGCGGGAGCGCAGGGGTATCTGCTGAAGGATACGTCGCTGGCAAAAATGGTCGAGGCGATCATGACCGTCCATGCTGGCAAGCGCTATGTCCCCGGTCATATTGCAACGCGCCTTGCCGAACGCATGATGCGCACCGATCTGTCCGCACGCGAGCTGGAGATTCTCAAGCTGCTGGCCAAGGGACTTACGAACAAAGAGATCGCAAAGGTGCTCGGCATCAGCGATAACACGGTGCGCAATCACGTAAACAGCATCATCGAAAAGCTGGAAGTATCGGACCGGACAGAGGCGGCAACGACGGCCATCCAGCGCGGCATCATTACCGTGGATAATTGAGTTTCAAAGCCGCTGATGCGACTGAACTTCATTTGCTTTCTCTCCAGGCGTCTTCAATAGACCAGGTGAACTATGGACCGGAAGCGCACGAACGGTAACACTGGTTCTTCTTTGCGAAATAAACCCAGGAGCAACAATGAGCGAGACGGATCAATCCGTCGCCAGCCGGCGGCGTTTTCTGAAACAAGCCGGGGCCGCGGCATTGGCCTCGATCTCGGCAACTCGCGGCTCCGGCCTTGCTTACACCTCGCATCGGAATGAGCATGGCCACGAGTTAACCGCGATCGTGAAAAACCGTGCCCCGCTTGCACAAAATGCCTTCTATATGCTGCCGCTGGGCGCCGTTCGCCCCACCGGCTGGCTCCTGGAGCAGATGAAAATCCAAGCCAATGGTCTGAGCGGCCATCTCGATGAGACATGGCCGGACGTCGGAAGCAACAGCGGTTGGCTCGGCGGCACGGGAGAGGACTGGGAGCGCGGTCCCTATTTTCTTGATGGTCTGGTTCCGTTGGCATATCTGCTGGATGATGCTCGGCTCAAAGCCAAGGCGCAAAGATTCATTGACTGGACACTGACACATCCATCGCCGGATGGAATGATCGGTCCCAAAGGCAATGATGACTGGTGGCCTCGGATGGTCATGGTCAAGGCGCTTGCGCAATATGAAGAAGCGACCGGCGATCCGCGCGTCATCCCGCTCCTCTCGCGCTACTTTGCATACCAGCTCCGGAGCCTTCCCGCCAGACCCCTGCGCAGTTGGGGCAAATTCCGCTGGCAGGACAATGCGCTTGTCGCTCTGTGGCTGTATAACCGCACGGGCGATCCGAAGTTGATTGAGTTGGCGCGGCTCTTGCATCGGCAGGGATACGACTGGAAGGCGCAGTTTGCTCATTTCCAGTACACGCAGCGAATCACGCGCGAGACCATCCGGCTGGAGGAAGGCAAGGAACTCGGCGAGATCGGCCTCGCCACCCACGGAGTCAACAATGGGCAGGCAATCAAAACCTCGCCGGTCTGGTCGATTGTGTCGGGCGAGAAGGATGACCGGCGCGCAGTACAGCAGCAGTTGGCGGCGCTCGACACCTATCACGGTCTTCCGAATGGCATGTTCTCCTGCGATGAGCATCTCGCCGGCCGCAATCCGTCGCAGGGAAGTGAGCTTTGCACGGTGGTAGAGACCATGTTCTCTCTTGAACAGTCGCTTGCGATTCTTGGCGACCCAAATCTTGGAGACCGGCTGGAGCGCATCGCGTTCAATGCGCTGCCTGGGACCTTCACCGACGACATGTGGGCACATCAATATAACCAGGAGCCGAACCAGGTTGAGTGCGGTCTGCACACCAAGCCCTGGACTACAGATGGCCCGGAATCAAATCTCTACGGCCTTGAGCCAAATTTCGGCTGCTGCACGGCAAACTTCCATCAGGGCTGGCCAAAGTTCGCTGCGAGCTTGTGGATGGCGTCGGCGGACGATGGTCTGGTTGCTGCAGCCTATGCGCCTTGCAGTGTTCACACATCTCTCCGAGGGACAGCCATCGATTTGAGGCAGGAGACGGAATATCCCTTTCGTGACACGGTGCGCATCGCGATCGATCCATCGAAGCCGGTCCAGTTTCCTATCCGGCTTCGCATTCCGGCTTGGGCAGAAGGAGCGACGATTCGCGTGAACGGATCGCTCCAACCCGCTCCGGCGCTGGGGTCCTTCGCGAAGCTGGAACGAACCTGGAAGACCGGTGACGTGGTAGAACTCCGGTTCCCCTTGGTCCCCAGAGTCGTCAAGGGCATTCTCGAGTCCATCTCGGTCGAGCGAGGTCCCTTGGTCTTCTCCTATCCCATCAAGGAGAGTTGGGTGAAGCTGCGCGAACGCGGAATGACCGCGGACTGGCAGGTGTTCCCCGCCTCGCAGTGGAACTATGCTCTCAGCGGCAATCCTGACGAGATCGAGCCTCATGAACGCCCCGTTGGCCCATCTCCGTTCAGCCTGAAAGATGCTCCCGTCCAGTTGCAGGTGAACGCCCGCAAGCTGATCGGTTGGCGATCGCTCGACGGAGTTGCGGCAGAGCCTCCACCAAGCCCGGTGCATAGCGGAGAACCAGACGAGAAGATCACTCTGGTTCCTTATGCTGCTGCGAAACTACGGATTACGGCGTTTCCACAACTGAGCGGGTGAGGCGCGGCCAGCCGATGGCGGGCACCGTTTTCTAAACACACGAGGCGCACCGAGGAGCAGAGATAGCTTGTTACTACGCGAGAACGATGACCCGGTGCCGCACAAGAACTTTGGGTCGAGATTACGGAACCGGCCACAGCAAAGTGATGTAAATGTCGCTTCCCAGAGCAAACGAAAAGGCTGCCATTGTGGTGGCAGCCTCATGACTCATCTCACACAGGTTTCTTATTTTTGTGGGCCTGTGTGGGATCGAGATTCGCTAAATGGTTGCGGGGGTAGGATTTGAACCTACGACCTTTGGGTTATGAGCCCAACGAGCTACCGGGCTGCTCCACCCCGCAACATGATAGTAACAAGCGGAAGGACCCATCGTCAAGCAGCCAACAGCCCGCCTAGCACGTGCTAAGTGTCACCGTTCCAGTACTTTGAGCGCATCCCCGGGCTCCGGCCGAACCCGGAAATCCGCATGCCCCTGCGACCACAGGACGACTCCATCCTGGCCGATCACAAATGTTGCCGGAACCGGCAAACGCCACGACGGTTCGCCGTTCATGAACGGGATATTCACCAGAATCGACCGGTAATACCCCTGCATGTAATCAGGCACAAGATACGCGGCGCCAAACTTCGCCGCGACAGAAGCACCTTCATCGCGCAGCAACGGAAAAAGCAGCGTGTGCTGCGATACGGTGAAGTCGTTTTGTCGCACCGTCTGCGGAGAAATCGCGACCAGCAGCGCGCCGCGCTCCCGCACCGCAGGGAACAGATCGCGCCACGTCTCCAGTTCCGTCACACAGTAGGGGCACCAGCGTCCGCGGAAGAAGCACACCACCAGCGGCCCCAGCGCCAGCAGGTCCGTGGACCGCACCAGCTTCCCATTCGCATCTGGCAAGGCGAACGCAGGCGCAACGTCCCCCGCTTTCAGCAGCTGTCTTCGATGCCGGTTGAGAGCAGTTCCGCGATGGCGCGCTCGTTCAGCTCCAGCCGTTCCGGCTGCACCAGGTTTCGCGTCTGCGCGGTAATGTCGTCCAGCCTGTCCTGCAAATTCATGGTGCGTCGTCATTTCAGGGTGGATCAGCGGCCCATCCCCCCGCCCATGCCGCGCATCGCGTTCAGTGACCCCATCAGCTTGCGCTGCATGCCGGGCTTGCCTGCGCTCTTGAACATCTTGCGCATCTGCGAATACTGCCGCAGCAACTGATTCACCTCCTGCACGCTGGTGCCGGAGCCGGTGGCGATGCGTTTCCGGCGTGAGCCGGAAATGATCTCGTGATGGTTACGTTCCTTTTTTGTCATGGAGTTGATGATCGCCTCCACGCGCGAGAACTGCTTCTCGTCTACCTGGCCGGCCGCCTGCTGCAATCCCTGGAACGGTCCGACCGATGGCAGCATCTTCATGATGCTCTGCATCGAGCCCAGCTTTTTGATCTGCCGCAACTGATCGCGAAAGTCTTCGAGCGAGAATCCATCGCCAGACAGCGCCTTGCGCGCAAATTCCTCGGACTTCTTGCGGTCCAGTGTGGACTCCGCCTTCTCGATGAGCGTCATGATGTCGCCCATGCCCAGGATGCGGCTCACAATGCGGTCCGGATGGAATGGCTCAAACGCGTCCGGCTTCTCGCCCGTGCCGATAAACTTCACCGGCTGGCCTGTGATGTGACGGATCGACAGCGCCGCACCGCCGCGCGCATCGCCGTCCATCTTGGTCAGGATGGTGCCCGTCAGTGCCAGTTGCTGATGAAACGATTCCGCCGACCGCACCGCATCCTGGCCGGTCATCGCGTCGGCGACGAACAGAATCTCCTGCGGCGACAGCAGCGCCTTCAGTCGCCGCATCTCCTCCATCAGGTCTTCGTCGATGTGCAGGCGGCCTGCCGTATCCACTATCAATACGTCACAGCCATAGTTCACAGCCTCGCGCCGCGCCTCTTTGGCCAGCCGCTCCACCAGTGCCGTGCTCGCAGGCTCGCCCTTCAGGTCGCCCACATAGATATTTGCCTTGATCGCGTCGGCGACGATCTTCAACTGCTCGCGCGCCGCCGGACGATACACGTCTACGGAGACCAGCATGGGCCGGTGGCCGCCCTTCTGCAGCCACGCCGCCAGTTTGCCGGAGGTCGTCGTCTTGCCCGAGCCCTGGAGTCCCGCCATCAGGATCACGCTCGGCGGACGCGATGCGAAGTTGAAGCGCGCCGTGTCCTTGCCCAGGATGTTGACCAGCTCATCGCGCACGATCTTGATGACCTGCTCGGTGGGCGAGAGCGCCGTCATCACCTCGGAGCCCATCGCCTTCTCGCGAACGTGCTCGATCATCTCCTTCACCACGGCGAGGTTCACGTCCGCTTCGAGCAGCGCAACGCGGATCTCACGCAGTGCATCGTTGATGTTCTCTTCGGTAACGGTGCCTTCACCGCGCAGGTTCTTGAAAGCACGCTGTAGCTTGTCGGACAGGTTTTCGAACATAAGGGTCAGCTCTAAGTTTATCAGTCCGTCTTGGGCCGCCAGGGATGCGCATTGCTGCCGCCGCAGTGTAAGGTGGCGTGTATGTTTGGAGCTTTTTCCAGAAAGTCCAGAAGCGCCCTCCGGACCACGGCAGCCGCACCTTTTGTCTTTCTCCTGTCCTGCCTCGCCGCATCAGCGCAACAGCCCTCCCCGCAGTTGCAGGAACGCGGCGGCGCCGCCGCTCCGCATGTAGAGCCAGTCCCGCCTCTGAACGACTACCAGCGGTCGCAGATGGAATCCTGGGCACGCGACTTCGCCGACCTGCAT
Source organism: uncultured Acidobacteriaceae bacterium (assembly GCA_963750845.1). Taxonomy (GTDB): domain Bacteria; phylum Acidobacteriota; class Terriglobia; order Terriglobales; family Acidobacteriaceae; genus KBS-83. The sequence goes on along the minus strand of CAVVSP010000019.1, from coordinate 234,985 downwards.
CGCTATCGCGCCGCCAACCAGGAGCTTGGCGATCCCGTCTCCGGCGAGCATCGCGTCATCTTCTACGGCGACTCCATCACCGATCAATGGAACCTGAACCAATATTTCCCCGACAAGCACTACATCAACCGCGGCATCAGCGGCCAGACCACGTCGCAGATGCTAGTGCGCTTCCGCCAGGATGTCGTCAATCTCGATCCCGATGTCGTCGTCATCCTTGCCGGCACCAACGACATTGCGGGCAACACCGGCCCTATCTCCATCGAAGACATTGAAGGCAACATCACCTCCATGGCCGAGCTCGCCCGCGCGCACGACATCGCGCTCGTCCTCTCATCGGTCACGCCGGTCAACAACTACACCCCGGCCTCGCAGCGCTTCTTCGCCGATCGCCCACCATCGGAGATTCTGCGGCTCAATGAGTGGATGAAAGCCTACTGCGCCTCCACGAATTGCTACTACCTCGACTACTTCAACGCCATGGTCGACGGCAGCGGTCTCATGAAGCGCGCCCTCACCGAGGACGGTCTCCATCCCAACGACGCCGGTTACAAAATCATGGCGCCGCTCGCCCAATCGGCCATCGACAAGAGGATGGCCTCGCGTTAGCAGCTCGTAGCCCCATGGAAGCTGAAGACCTCCGCCGCCGCCAGTACCGTGTTCGCATGGATCGTCACGGTATCGTCCACGTGCCTCGCATATCCGCCCGCATACACGGAGAAAACCGGCGCGCCGACCAATTGCGCCGCGCGAAAGACCGTTCGGTCTCGCTGCTTCAATCCATCAATCGTCAGCGCCAGGCCGCCCAACTGGTCCTCGACATAAGGATCGGCGCCGGCAATGTAGGCGATCAGTTGCGGGCGGAAGTGCGCAAACGCCGCGTCCAGAGCGCCTTCCAGCGCCTCCAGATACTCCGCGTCGTCCGTGCCGTCCGCCAGCGGTACATCGAGCGATGACGGTGGCTTGTATGCCGGATAGTTGTTCTGCTGATGCATCGAAAGCGTGAAGACGCCCGTCAGCGCTCGGCTTCATCGATCCGATAGCCACTCCATTGCGCAGCAGTTCCGCGGCGATGCTCACCCGCGGGCGGAAAGATCGCCGCCGTCCCGTTGCCATCGTGCACATCCAGGTCAATCACCATCGCGCGTTCGATGGCGCCATCCTGCAGCAGCCGCGCCAGCGCAATCGCGACATCGTGCAAGATGCAGAAGCCCTCGCCGTGATCCGCATGCGCGTGATGAAATCCTCCGCCGATGGAGCACGCCGCGCCATCCCGCAGTGCCAGCCGTGCCGCCTGCAACGTTCCGCCGCAGCCCAGCAGCGTCGCATCCACCAGCGCCTTCGAGTACGGCAGCTCCATCTGCAGGATCTCCGCTTCCGACAGCGTGCCGTTGATCAGCCGCTCCACATAACCCGCCTCGTGCACGCGCAACACATCTTCCAGAGCAATCGTCTGCGGCCGCACAAAGTCGCTCTCCGCCGCGGCGCCCGTGGTCAGCAGCCGCTCGTGAACCAGCCTGTACTTCTCTCCGGGAAACACGTGCGCGCCAAGCGGAAGGTAAAATCCATCATGATAGACAAGCGAGAAGGGAAGCATACATTCCTCATTCAACGCGCCCCCGCCGTTGGGGAGCAAGCTGTCGTCGGCCGATAGAGTCGCCGCGCGTGCTACGGCATCAAAATAGCTGATCGCGAATGACCAGACCAGATACCAGCACCGAGCATCCGGCACGGCCGAGCATCCCGGAGCGGCCGAGATCCCCACCGCCGAGATTCCTCATTAGAGGAGCCCATTCCCGCCGCGGCGCCGCAAGGCACACCGCTCTCCGCCACCGAGCCCGTCGCTACCCACGACCACACCGGCGGCATCTCGCACGCCTGGCGAGCGCTCCGCGCGCCCAACTTCCGCCTCTTCTTCAGCGGTCAAAGCATCTCGCTCATCGGCACCTGGATGACGCGCATCGCCACCAGTTGGCTCGTCTACCAGCTCACCGGATCGGCGTGGCTGCTCGGCATCGTGGGCTTCATCGGGCCAGATCCCCACCTTCCTGCTCGCGCCCTTTGCCGGCGTCTGGGTGGACCGCTGGAACAAGCGCACGGTTCTCGTCTGGACGCAAGTCTTCGCCGCGCTGCAATCGCTCGCGCTGGCCGCTCTCACGCTCACGCCATCGCATCACCGTTGCGCGACATCCTCGCCCTCAGCGTGCTTCAGGGGCTGATCAATGCCTTCGACATGCCCGGCCGCCAGGCCTTTCTGGTCGAAATGGTCGATGACAAGCGCGACCTCGGCAACGCGATCGCGCTCAACTCTTCCATCGTCAATGTTGCGCGCCTCGTCGGCCCCTCGCTCGCCGGCGTGGTCATCCCGCTCTATGGCGAAGGCTGGTGCTTCCTCATCGACGGAGTCAGCTACTTCGCCGTCATCGCCTCGCTTGCTGATGATGCGCCTGCGTCCCATGGCAGTGCTCCAGAGTCGCGACTCGCTCTTTCAGCAGCTGCGCGAAGGCTGGCACTACGTCAGCAGCTTTCTCCCCATCCGCACCCTGCTTCTGCTCTTCGCCGTGGTCAGCCTCATGGGCATGCCCTACACGGTGCTCATGCCGGTCTTCGCGTCGCAGGTGCTGCACGGCGGTCCGCACACCTTCGGTTTCCTCATGGCGGCGGCTGGCGTCGGGGCGCTGGTATCCGCGGTGCTGCTTGCGCTGCGCAAAACGGTCAAAGGCCTGCTCAAGATGGTGCCCATCTCCGCCGCGCTCTTCGGCGCCGGCCTCGTCGCCTTCGGCTTCTCCCACATTCTCTGGCTCTCGCTCGCGCTCATGCTGATCGTGGGCTTCGGCATGATGCAGGGCATGGCCGCCAGCAACACCATCATCCAGACGCTCGCTCCAGCGGACAAGCGCGGACGCGTCATGAGCTTTTACACCATGGCCTTCGTTGGCATGGCGCCCTTCGGCAGCCTGCTCGCCGGCGGACTCGCCCATGTCATGACCGCTTCCTGGGCCGTCGTCATCACGGGAAGCTGCTGTGTCCTCGGCGCAGCGTGGTTCTGGCGGCAGATGGGCGCCGTACGCGAGGCGATTCGGCCTATCTATCGCGAACTGGGCATCATCCGGCCGGCTCCGGAGACCAACTGAATCGTTTCGGGCTCCAGCAATGGCGATCCCATCGGCGGTTTTGAGGAAGTCTCATCCCGAGCGCAGCGAAGAATCTGCGATTCGCCCGGAGCGCGGCCACTCCACAGGATGCAGAGGATGTGAAACTTGGTTGAGTTTCCTACTACTGAGGACTATTTGGCATGGTTGGAGCGGGGTTGCCGCTCGAACCGGATCCCGAGTTCCCGAAGTTGCCAAAGCCTGAACCGGAGCTGCCACCGGAGTTGCCACCCGAGCTGCCGAAATTCCCGAAGCCGCCGCTCGAACCGCTTGACCCATTCGAGCCATTCGTTCCATTCGTCCCGTTAATGCCGGTCCCGGTGGAATTATTATTCGCGCCGGTGCCGTTTATATTGCCGCCATTTGTTATCCCGCCCGCCAACATCATGTCTGTCTGCGGATCGTAGACAAACTCCCAGTCCGAATACTTTTTCTGCTTGTGATACTCCAGCATCGAATCTTTCTTTACGGGTATGCCCACTCCCACGATGGGGCCGGCACTGCCGAAAGCCGAGCCGCTGTTGTTGCTGGTCCCACCCGGGCCGTTCGTGCCCCCAGGTGTTGTTCCCGCATTGCCATTATTGGGAGAGCCGAAACCGTTGTTCGAAGGCCCGAAGCCGCCGTTCGAAGAAGACCCTATGCCACTTCCCTGCGAGCCAAAACCGCCGCTCGATCCGTTACTGGACCCGCCGTTCGAAAACCCGAAGCTCGAGCTGCCTCCGGAAGCTGACGTCCCCGTTCCATTTACCGAACCATTCGCCGTTCCATTCGTGCCCGATCGCAGCACGAAGACCCATTCGTCCCATTGGGGCCGTCCGAGTTGCTGGAGGCATAGATGCCGCTCGAACCCCCGGGTCCGGTGCTGACGCTGCTCATGCCCGCCTGCAGCGGCTGTCCGAAGAATCCCAGAGGCGGCACCTTGGCCTCGCCCATGTGGATCAGCCGCCAGTCGTCTTTGCCGGTGATGGGGTCCGTATATCGCTTGCGCAGGAAGCGAATCTCGTTCGTCTTCTCCAACTGCTTGATGTCCGTCGGATAGGCCCCGAATTTTTTATAGTAGAGCTGGATCGCGCGCCGGTACTGCAATCCGCGCTGCATCGCTTCCTGCTCCTTGTCACGCTGAATCTCTTTCGCCACCTTCGGCGCGGCCACCGACAGCGCCAGCAGAATCAGGAAGATCATCACCAGCACGGTCAGCAGCAGGTAGCCGTCCTCGGCATCGGTTTGTTCCGTACCTGGTCTGGCATTATGTAACAACATAAGAATCTAATTCTGCGAGAGCGGCAGGCTCTGCGTGTTGTGGTACGGAATATCTTCGATCTCCACCGAGAACGGCCGAATCGACACCACTCGATAGCGGCGGTCCACCACGTCGCCCTGATGCGCCAGGAAGATATCGTCGCCGTGCAACAGGAAAATCTGACGGCTTCCTCCACCCGTCGAGGAGTAGCCATAAAACTTCAAGTCGATCGCCGGTGGTGGCGGCGGACCGGGCGGCGGTGGCGGCGGCTCATTTCGAAAGTTCTTTGGCTTTTCGATGGCGACCGGCGTCGGCGCAGCCGAGTTGGGCGAAAAGATGTTTCGTCCATTGCCGGTATACGTCGTGTCTTCCGCCTGTGCCATGAGCTCAGGATGCAGCGCCGGATCCAGCGCCGAAGCACTCGGCAACTGGATCGCTTCATGCGGATATGCCGTCGCACCGTTGGCTGAGGCATCGATCTCGGATGGTGCCGAGACCGGAGCCGCCGTGGTTGCCGCAGCGGGCGCCGGCAGCGGGGCGACCGGTGCGGGCGCCGATCCGCCGAAGAACTTCGGAACCTGCAGGATCGCGATGATCAGCACCACAATGCCAAGGCCGATCGCCGCGTATAGCTTGGGCTTGCTTTCAGCACCCACACGGAGGGCCATGGTTATTGACCTCCCGTCTGGCCGGCGTCTGCTGAGCCTTCATCGCCGCTGTTCATCGGCTGCAGATGCTCGACGTCGCTGCCGCGCAGATATGTCGTTACTTTCAAGCGCAGGTTCACCAGGCCGCCCTGCTGTCCGCTCAGTGTCAGTCCGTTGATCACGAAAAACATCTTGTCCCGCTCGACACTGTTGATGAACTTCATCACCGCCGTGTAGTCGCCGCTCACACTCTCGTCCATCCGCACTTCCATCACGTCGTGCAGCGCCGGCGCAAATGCATATTGGCCGCGGCCCAGCCGCACATTTGCCTTCGTCGCCAGCTCGCCCAGCTCGGCCAGGATCGCCGAGTCCGCCCCGGGCACCCGCGTATCGTAAAAGTGTCCTGCTCCCTTGGTGGAGTCGGCCACGCGCTGCGGAAGATTTTTTAGCGGCTTCGCCTGCAGTTGCGCCGTCCGCAATTCGGTCTGCCTCAGCTCAAGCTGTTCCGGGCCATCCCGGCGCAGCGTGTTCCAGGCCAGCACCAACTGCACCACCAGCACCAGGTTGATGATAGCCAGCACGGCCACCGCGGCAATGTGCAGGTTCAACAGATTGAAGGTGCCGGAGCGCGTCAGCTTCATGGTGTACTCCGTCCCGGCGCCGGCTTCTGCACGCGTGCCACATGGTGGGCAATCTCGGTCTGCTTCTTCTTCGTGGCTTCAGCGGTTTTCGTCGCACCGCTCTTTTGAGAAGCTGTCTTCGGCTCCAGTGGGTTGTACTCGGCCAGCACCTCGAAGTTCACGCCGTTCGTCACGTCCACGGATTCAAAATTGGGGTTCGGCCGCCCATTCTGATTCTGGCCTTGGGCCGTCTCGCCCACGATGCGGGGAGTGCGGAAGCGGCGCGAGTGCTCCAGGTTCCGCACCAGCGCCACCGCCTTGTCGCGCGGTCCTGCCACCCGCATGTGAATCGTCACGCTCCCGTCCTTCGCCACCACCGGATCGATGTTCAGCACCTGCACGCCCGCCGGCAGCACCTGTTCCAGGTCCATCATCACCGCTGTCCACGAGAACGACTTATGCAGGAACAGATTGTTCAGGAAATGCGCCTGCGCCAGCACCGCGGCATTCTGCGGCTGGCGCATGGAGGCCTCTGCCGTCTGCCGCTCGTTGCGGGTTTGCGCGATTGATGAATCGATCGTGCTGGCGCGCGCATGCGCCTCCGCCGCCTTCTGCTGCTGTGTGCGCAGCACCCACCAGAACAGCACCCCCGTCACCAGCAGCAGCAGCGCCACGACACGCAGCCGCTGGTACAGCGGGCGAAGCTCCACATAAGGGTGCGATGCGAGATTGAGCGTTACGCGCATTTAGCTTGCTAGCGCTCCTACTACCGGAGCCAGCATACCGGTCGTTGGGCTGTCCGTTGTCGTGCCATAGGTTTCACGCGATGGAATCAGGTCGCGTACTCGAACTCCAGGCAATGCCAGCAGCCGGTCCAGTTCGCCCGCCCCCCCCGGCCCAACCGAATAGATCGTATGCGCTGTCGATGCCAGCGTGTCCTCGTAGTACGCCATCGCCACTGACACCGTCTGCTGCAATTCAGACACTGCCTGCGCCTCGCCCGTTGCCACGTCAGGTCCGCTCAGTCCAATCTCGCCCAAGTCGACAGTGCGGAACAGCAGTAGCTGCGATCCGCGCGCGATCACCGTGGTGATGCAATTGGCATTGCGGTTCACCAGCAGCGCCGCTTCTTCGCCTGGCACTGCGGCCAACGCTGCCAGCGAGCTGGAGAGCACCGCGCCCGGCTCATATCCCGCCTCGCGCACCGCGTCTTCATACTCCGCGCGCACCGCCGCCGGCATTACTGCCACCACCGTGCGCACCAGCGTCTCGTCGCCAATCTTCGGCAGCACCTGCCACGAGATGGCTGCGTCGTCCACATCGAAATGCACCAGCTTACGCAGACGGAAGCGCAGGATCGGCAGGATGTCCGCGGTCTTCGCGGGCAGCGTATCGAAGTCCAGCAGCAGCACGCGCAGGGAAGCATCTGGCACCACCACGGTGACTTTCTTGGCCCGCTCGGCAATCGGTTCCAGTGCCTGTCCGATGGCCGCGGAGATGGCCGCGCGATCGGTCATCGCCGGCGATTTCAGTCCCGGCACCAGCACGCCCAGGCGCAGCGGCGCAAAGTGTGTGACCACGTCCTGCGACTGACCGGCCTCGGCAACCGAGCCGGGCCGCGCCGCCAGCACACCCGCAGGCGTGATCTCGCACGCCAGCCGCGGACGCAGCGCGTCGGTGTCGGAAGGAAAGATGCGGCGGACAATGCTCATCGTGCTCTGTTTACCGTCCCATCTCGATGAAAGTGACTTTGTTGATCTCGGCCAGCGTGGTCAGCCCCTCGCGTACACGCTCCAGCGCGGACTCGCGCAGGAACTTCATGCCCATCCCCTGTGCCGCGCGGCGAATCTCCGACGTCGGCCGCTTCTCCAGGATCAGCTCGCGGATCGTATCGTTCAGGTCCAGCAGCTCGTGGATCGCCGTGCGTCCCCGGAAGCCCGTGCCGCCGCACTCAATGCAGCCAGCGCCTTCGCGGAAAGGGAAGTCGCGCCACTCCGCCGGATCGAGCGCGCTCAGTTCCAGTACTTCATCGCTGATCCGTACCGGCCGGGTGCAGAACTCGCAGATCGTACGCACCAGCCTTTGCGCCAGGATGCAGTTCAGCGCAGAGACGAAGTTGTATGCCTCCACGCCCATGTTCAGGAAGCGTCCCAGCACATCGAGCACGTTGTTCGCGTGCACGGTCGTGAACACCAGGTGGCCGGTCAGCGCGGAGTTGATCGCGATCTGTGCCGTCTCCTGGTCGCGGATCTCACCCACCAGGATCTTGTCCGGGTCGTGGCGCAGAATCGATCTCAGTCCGCGCGCGAAAGTCAGCCCCTTCTTCTCGTTCACCGGAATCTGCGTAATGCCGCGGATCTGGTACTCCACCGGGTCTTCAATCGTGATGATCTTGTCTTCGTCGCTCTTGATCTCATTCAGCGCCGCATAGAGCGTCGTCGTCTTGCCCGATCCGGTCGGCCCGGTCACCAGCACCATGCCGTAAGGCTCGCGGATGTAGCGGCGGAAGCGCGCCAGGTCATCTGCCTGAAATCCCACCACGTCCAGCGTCAGCTTCTTGAACTTCTCACTCATCGACTCCTTGTCCAGCACGCGGAGCACGGCGTTCTCGCCATGCACCGTCGGCATGATGGAGACGCGGAAGTCGATCAGCCGGCCCTTGTAGCGCACGCGGAAGCGGCCATCCTGCGGCACGCGGCGCTCTGCAATGTCCAGCTCGCTCATCACCTTGATGCGCGACAGGATCGTGGTGTGGTGCTCGCGCGCAATCGGCGCCATCGCCGCCTGCAGCACCCCGTCGATGCGGTACTTCACCATCAGCGAGTCGTCATACGTCTCAATGTGAATATCCGAGGCGCGCCGCTCAAGCGCGGTAAAGATCGTCGTGTCCACCAGCCGGATAATCGGCGAGATGTCCTCTTCCGACGTCAGCTTCTCGATCGAGATGTTCTCGTCCTGGTTCTCTTCCGATGAGATGACATCGAAGGTCAGCCCTTCGGAGGCTTCATCCAGCACGCGCTGCGACTGCTCGGTCTTCTTCAAGCAGATCGGTGATCTGCGATAGCGTCGCTACCCGCGTCACCAGGCGCTGCCCCAGCAGTCCGGCAATCTCGTCCAGCATCATCAGGCGGCTTGGATCGCTGACCGCGATCACCAGCCGGTCTTCCAGCTGCTCCAGCGGCACGAAGTTGTAGCGGAACATCAGGTCCACCGGCACCGAACGGAACAGCTCGTGCTGGATGCGGAAGTTCTTCAGGTCGACAAACTCGCACCGGTAGCGCGACGCCAGAGCCTGCGCACGCGCGACTTCGTCTGCCGGTATCGGCACAGGCATCACGACAACAGGACTCTCAGCCATACAGGGGAACTCCTTCTCTGGTTAGACGGGTGGGCTGCTTGACTATCATCTGCATCATCTGCCCCCCATCGTGCCCGCCTGCCCCAGCGAAAAGATGGGCAGGTACAACGCAATCATGATGGTCACCACCACCACGCCCATCACCACCAGGATGATCGGCTCAATCAGCGACAGCGCGGCGGTTAGCGCCGTCTGCACGTCCTCTTCAAAGAACTCCGCTACGGAGTTCAGCATCTGCGGCAGCGCGCCAGTGGACTCGCCCACCTCGATCATCGAGGTCGCCAGCTCCGGAAACACCTTCGTTTTCGTCAGCGCTTGCGACAGCGGCTTGCCTTCCCGAACACTCACCACCGAGTTCTTTACCGCCTTTGCCACAAGCCGGCTCGATATCGACCGCGCCGCCGTCTCCAGTGACGGCACCGGCGGCATGCCGCCTTCCAGCAGCGTCGAAAGCGTCCGCGAAAACTGTGCCACCTGGTACTTCACCCAGATCATCCCGAATATCGGCATCTTCAGCCGTATCCGGTCGATCCGGTTCGCTCCGCTGTCCGTACGGCTCCAACGCCATAGACCATACGAAATCAAAGCGATCACCGGTATCGCATACAAGATGTACGCCTGGAAGTTCTTGCCCAGCGCCAGCAGCAGCAACGTCAGGGTCGGGAGCTTCCCTCCGATCTGGTCATAAAGCTGTCCAAACTTCGGCACCACAAAGGTGATCAGGAAAATGAACATCGAGATCACCATGATCACCAGCAGCGCCGGATAAAACATCGAGGCCGTCAGCTTCTTGCGAAAGGTCAGCGAGATTCGCTGGAAGTTCAGGTACCGCGCCAGCACGTCCTCCAGGTGGCCGCTGCGCTCTCCCGCAAGCAGCGTTGTCGTGTAGATCGCCGGAAAGCCCCCCTGTGCCTCGAACGCCTCGGAAGGCGACTGCCCGGTGCGGATGCGCTGCGACACGCTCTCCAGTTGCGCCTGGAAGGCCAGGTTCTTCTGGCTCTTCGCCAGCATCTCCAGCGCCGGCAGAATCGGCACTCCGGCGCGGATCAGCGTCAGGAACTGCTGATTGAAGACCAGAAACGCTTCCAGCTTGATCTTCTTCTGGCGTCCGCGCAGCCCTCGCGCCTTTACCGAATAGACGTAGTACCCGGCCTGCGTAAAGCGGTTGCGCAGCTCTTCGGCGCTCGCCGCCGTCTGCACCTGCTCCTGCAGGCGGCCGCGCTCATCGGCCAGTCGAATCACAAACTCTGCCATGCGCGTGCCTCTGCGGCTACTTTCCTTTCAAACTGGTCAACTTGGCAATCTGACCCTGCGGACCCACCACCCAGGGAAGGCTGATGGCGTTGTAGCCGTCGTCGCCCACCGCAGACCAGCTCTGCCCGTCATCATACGAGACGTCCGTTCCATTCACACCCACCGCAATCCAGGCATTGTCCGCCGCGTCCCATGCCACGCTCGACCGGTACCCGTGCGGCATCTTCGAGGCCGCCACCCATTTTCCCGTCTTGGGATCGCGCCGAGCGGCCGTGCCCTCCGCCTTGTCCGGTGCGGAGTAGTCGCCTCCCACCGCCACCGCGTGCAGGCTGCCATCCGGATCCTGTCGCAATCCCAGGGCAAAGATCCCCTGCGACTCGCTCTCTCCCGCCATCGGCACATCCGCCTTCTCAAAGCTCCAGTACCGCGTCAGGCATCGCTCCGGATTCGTGTGCGCCATGTTCATTCCGCAGTCCAGTCCCCCCGAATAGACGTAGGGGTGCTGTCCGCCGCTCATCCCGCTGGTGCCAAACCACGGAGCCGACACTTTGCCCAGCACCGGTCCAACCAGCACCATCGACTGGTTGCTCGCGGCAAACGCTCCCAGCTTCTGTCCATCAAGGTCCAAGTCCTTGCTAGTCAAAGACTTCCAGTGCGCCCCGCCATCATCGGTGCGCAGCAGCGTAAAGTGCCCATTCACCGGATCGCCCAGCAGGTAGCCGTTCTTCTCATCGGAGAACGCCAGCGCGTCCCAAAACCCGTTCGCATCCTGGTTGGTCGCCAGCGCCGTCCAGTGCGAACAGCCATCGGTGGTCTTGTACAGCCGGCTCTGCTCCCCGGGACCGGACGACATCACGATCGCCGTCTGCGCATCCCACGCCCAGATGCTCCGGAAATCCAGCTTCTCCGCGTCCTCCGGCACACTGCACCGCTGCCACACATAGCCGGAGTCCTCGGTCCGCAAAACCGTTCCCCGCGCGCCGCTCGCCCACGCCACACCGTTGCCGGCGGCATGAATGCCCCTGAGCGGCTGGTGGGTGCCGCTATGCTCAGCCTCCCACGGATTCCAAACCGTGCTCGCCGAGCCTTTCGGACGCGGAACAAGCTGAGCCGAAGCTACCCAGGGAAGGGAGGCCGCCAGGCCAATCAATATGAAAAAAATGGAGAAACGACGCATCCCTTCTAGGATAAATGGGGCCAGGCGCGCCCGTGCCCGACAGCGCTCGAATTGAGACTTCAGCGGGTAAAACGACGTCTTCCCCGCCGACTATACTCACCCGCATGTGGAAACCCGGCCCCGTCTGCATTCTGGCTCTTTCCACTCTCGCTCCTGCTCTCACACTTCACGCGCAACAGCAGAATCCCTACAGCTTCTCCACCCAGACCAATCTGGTCACCGTGCCCACCCAGGTCACAACGCAGCAGGGCGACTTCATCTACGGATTGCAGGGCAGCCAATTCGTCGTCACGGACAACGGCATCCGGCAGCGCGTTCGCCTCGAAAAAACTCCCGAGCAAACCGGTCTTTCCCTCATTGTGCTCGTGCAATGCAGCCGCGCCGCGGCGCTTGAATCAGCAAAACTCGCCGGCCTCTCCACCATGATTGAGGACATCACCGGAGCCGCCCCGCATGAGGTTGCGATCGTGAGTTACGGCACAAATCCATCGTTGCTCAGCAATTTCACTTCCGATTCGGAGAAAGTCCGTGCCGCTGTATCGGCTATCAAACCGTGCAATGAGAATGGCGCCGCGACGTTTGACGCTGTCGAATACGCGACGGGATTGCTGGGGGAGCGCGAAAATCACTATCGCCGCGCCATTCTGCTCATTGGCGAAACGCGCGACCACAGCAGCCGCGCGACGCCCCAAAAGGTCATCAAAGAGCTCGGAGAAACCAACACCGTCGTCAACGCAGTCGCCTACTCGCCCGCGCGCGATGAGTTTCTCAGCCAGCTCAAGTCCGACGGGGGCGGCGGCAGCAGGGGCACCATGGATCTCTTGTCCTTGCTTATGATGGCCGTCAATGGAATGCGTGTGAACGCTACGTCAGAACTCGCCACCCTCTCCGGCGGCGAGTACCAGAATTTCACCACGCGCAAAGGTTTCGACCAGGCACTCGGGCACCTTGCCAACCAGGTCCACAACTTTTACCTGTTGAGCTTTCAGCCGCAGGGCACACCCGCCGCCGGCTATCACGCGATCCGCGTCTCCGTCCCCGGAATGCCCGACGCCATGGTCAGAAGCAGATCGACCTATTGGTCCGAACCAATTCCGCCATCCGCCGAAACGCATTGATGAACAGGCTTCGCCGAAACCGCTCGAACCAGTGCCACTATTCAGTCCGCAGGATCTCCGCGGGATCGATACGCAGGGCGCGCGAAACCGCCGGCAGCGTGGCGAATAGTACCACCATCACGATGACCAGCGACGGCAACGCGAGCATCACCGGGTCGCCCGCTTTGACACGGAACAGCAGCGATTCGAGGTACCGCGCCGAAACCACGCCGAGTCCCATGCCGGCAGCGGCTCCGACCGTCACCACGAAAAGCATCTCTGCGATGATCAGCCTTACAATACCTGCGCGCGGTGCGCCAATGGCCAGCCGTATTCCGATTTCGCGATGCCGTTGTAGCACGGAATAGTTCAATACCCCATAGAGGCCAATCCCGGCCAGCAGCAGCGCGACTCCGGCGAAGAACAACGCGAGCATCGCAAGGAGCCGTTCCCGGATCGTCTGCGCATCGATGATCTCCTGTTGCGTGCGGATATTGCTGACGCGGAGCTCGCTTCGCGCGCGCGATATTTCTCTGCGCAGCAGCGGTGCCAGTGCCGACGGATTGGCGCTGGCCGTTCTCACCACGAACGTCCCCGAACCGATCGATTGCACGGTGCCATCGGAGTTTGCGGTGCGAAGCGGTACATACACCACCGGAAGCATCGGTTCGCGGAGATCGCGATAGATCGCGTCTCCTGCAACGCCGACGACCTCATACTGAGTTTGCGCCTTGTCCGTCCGGAACGATCTTCCGATCGGGTTTTCGCCTCCGAAGAATTGTTTGGCGAAGGTCTGATTGACGATTGCAACTTGAGGATTTGCGTCGGCTGGGCGAAAGTCCCGGCCACCGATAAGCGGGATCTTCATCGTTTCCATCCAACCCGGAGAGATGCCCAGAAAGAACGCCAGCACCGTGGAGGGTGGCGCATTGTGGACCGAGATGAAGTTGTTCGACATGGTCCCGCTCATCAGTGGCCACTGGGACATCGCAACCCCTTCCACGCCGGGAACCGCTCGCAGATCGTCGGCCACCTGTTGCCATACCACCGCCGGCTGGTTCTGTCGCGTCACTGTTTCCAGCAGGAGAATCCCATTCGGAGAGAAGCCTGTCGGCTGATGAGACAACCGCCGCAATGTCGATACGAACAGCCCGGCGATGAACAACACGACAAAACAGAATGCCACCTGTAACGCAATTGTCCCGTGCATGAGACGCCGGCGGCCGCGGGTCTCGTCTCCGCCTTTGAGCGCACTGATCGGCTGGACTTTCGAAGCACGAAGCGCCGGAAGGAATCCGAACAGAAGCGTTACGCAGGAAACCAGCAGGATGCCGAACCCCACCACCCTCCAGTCCGCCGACAGAACCAGTCGCGCAGGATTGTCCGGAGGGTTGATCATTCTGACGACGAATGGCGCCGACCACCACGCGAAGAGAGCGCCGATGGCGGTCGCGAACAGCGCCAGGATCGCGCTCTCCACAAGCACCATCTGCACCAGGCGCCGGCGCCCCGCTCCTATGGAGACGCGAAGAGCCATCTCGCGCGATCGCGCCGCCGCCAGAGCCGTCATCAGGTTGGCGACGTTCACGCATGCAATGATCAACACCAGCAACACCAGCACGCCCAGTGACCCCAGCGCCTCGCGATATTCGCCCTGCATCTGGGAGGCGCCCTGCGCGGCAGGCAGCAACTCGAGCTTGTCCTTGGGATAGCCCTCCAGCATGCTCTTCGGGAAATTAGTAAACGTCTTCGCACGCTCCTGCTCGAATGCTCGAAACACGGCATACATCCGGTCGCGCACCGGCTCAATCGCAACACCCGGCTTCGGCCGGACAAACGCACGCAGCCAGAAAGAGTTCGCGCTGTTGATGGATCCGGCTTGCATCATCGTCGGCACAAAGACATCAGTCACAGTGCCGGGCTCAGTGCCGGTAAAGCCCTCTGCCGCAACCCCGACAATCTCGTAGAGATCTGTTCCCATGCGAAAGGGGCGCCCAACCACATTCGGATCGCCCGCGAACCGCCGCTGCCAGTAGTCATAGGAGAGAACCGCGTACGGATGCTTGCCCGGCTCCAGATCATCCCCTTCGGTCAGGACACGTCCCACTGCAGGCGCGAGACCGAAAGAGCTGAACATCCATCCCGATACATATTGCAGGTACGCCTTTTCCATTTGGTCGTCGGATCCAAATGTCAGGTCCTGGCGTTCCGCATACGAGATCGCGATCAGCTCAGCATCGTCCTTCACGGTTGCGCGCCACTTCCGAAACATCGGATACGAGCAACTGTCGTAGGTGTAAGGCTTGCCCTCCAGACCGAACCCATTGAAGGAAACACTGTAGAGCTGCCCCGGCTCAGTCACCGGCAGCGGACGCAGCAGCAGGGCATCGATCAGCCTGAACGCCGAGATGCAAGCGCCCATCGCTAAGGCGAGCGACAGAATCGCTACACCCGAGGTCATCCTGTTCCGCTTCAACTGCCTCCAGCCGAATATCGCATCCGCACGCAGTGAATCGAGCCACGCGACAACCTTGATGTCGTGACTCGCTTCACTCTGCCGCAGCGCGCTGCCCAGCGCGCCCCGCGCCTCTTCCGGATCGCGTCCCTCTTCCACCGCCTCGGCAAGATGCGACTCGAACTCTTCCGCGATCTCGCGATTCAGCCGATCGCCCCGAAATACATTTGCGATGCGCGACCACACGGACATCTCACACCGTCCTGAGCACGCGATTCACCGCCGAGGTCACCGCCTGCCAGCGCTCCTCTTCCGCGGCAAGCTGCTTCTTGCCGGCAGCCGTCAACTCGTAGATGCGCGCCCGCCGGCCCGTCTCTTTCGTGATCCACTCCGCGCGAATCCACCCCGCCTCTTCCATCCGGTGCAGCGCCGGATACAGCGAGCCTTCCTCCGCGCGCAGCACCTCACCGGAGCGCTCCCCGATCGCCGACATGATTCCGTAACCGTGCAGCCGCGGTTTGCGCGACAGGATCTTCAACACCAGCAGATCGAGAGAGCCTTGCAGAGCATCGGTCTTTGGCATACTAAGACCTCTATATATAGAGAAGTCTGAGTATGTGTCAAGCCCAAGGCTCTACGAATTCAGCCCTATCGCGCCGCCCCAGGCCGTGAGGCGAAGATCGTCATCGCCAGGCAGACCGCGATCAGCAACTCCACAATCGCGGGCGCCGAGAAAAAGTACACGGAGGAATTCACGGCAAGCAGCAGAAATGCCAGCAGAAACGTCATGCAAATGGGCCGCAGGCGACAGGCATCGGTCTTTGCCAGCGAGCTCAACTGCCAAAACACGATCGCGATGATCAGCAGGGAGATAGAGAGGGCCAGCCCCATCCCCATATAAAAGCTCCAGTAGCTGCGAGTCGCGCCCATCAATGGGAACTGATTCGCCTTCATCGCCGCCACAGCGATCTGTTGGGGTCCCGGATCCGGCTTGCCAAAGACGCCTCCGATCGTATGCAGCACGGCGTGCAGCAGCGTCAGCAGGGAAGCAGTACGCAGATAAATGACCGGTTTCATGCGCTATCTCCTTCGTCGTACGAGAATCAGTTCGCCGTAATCCGCCCACAGTAATCCGTATCGTCCGGCCCTTCTATCGCGCCGAAAGAATCCCGCGCGCATCCATGTACGATGTCACCGCCGACGTGCTGGCCACGGCATCGGCCATCCCTACATACCCATCCGGCCGAATCAGATACGCCGCATTGCGCCACAGCCCGGTCCGCCGCATCTCCGCGCGCCACGGAAAAACATGCAGCGGCAGCTTCCGCGCCTCGCACATCGCCCGCATCTCCTTTGTCGCCTCGCCATAGATATGCAGTTGCCAGTCCAGAGAAGCCAGCGGCGCAAAATTGTCCCGCCCGCCGTCCGCGTGCTCAACCCACGGCAGCCGGTCGCCGCCCTCCACCGTCTCCGTCCACCCCGCACTCAGCGGGCTGCCTTCGTAGTGGATGGAGGTCTGCGATATCCGGCGAAACATCAGCCGCCGCGCTGCCTTGAACGAAAAAAATAGCGGAAGCAGCAGCGGCACGATGTGCAGGCGGATCAATCGCGCCATAGCTCCGGAGCTGGTCACGCTGGTGAACGCCTGATCGGTTGTCGCCACCAATGTCCGCGCAAAGGCGATACGTTCCGGCTCATAGCTGTCCAGCAGCGCGTCATTCGCGCGTCCCTGCACCACGGCGGCCAGCTTCCATGCGAGGTTCACCGCATCGCCAATCCCGGTGTTCATCCCCTGTCCGCCAACCGGACTGTGGATGTGCGCCGCATCCCCCAGCAAAAATGCGCGACCCCTGCGAAAGGAATCCGCCACGCGATGGTGCACCCGGTAGGTCGAGAACCAGTTCACCTTCTCCACATCGATGCGCATCGCATCGATCACGCGATTGTTCACGTCCTCCCAGGTCAGCTTCTCTGCCTGCGCCTCAAGCTCCTGCCGTATCGTCCCAATCAGCCGCGCCCGCCCCTCGCCCTTCAATGGAAACACCACCAGGAAATCCGCCCGATCCATCGCGACATGCAGCTCGCCGTTCATCGTCTCCCCGCTGGCCTGCACATCGGCAACGTAGAACATGTGCTCGTATGTCCCGCCGGGGAAGCCGATCCCCAGCGCCTCGCGCATCGTCGAACGCGCGCCATCGCATCCGGCGATATAAGTCGCAGTGCAGTTTTCTTCGCTGCCATTCGCGCGCCGCAGATGCCCCACCACGCCATCCGCTGTCTCTTCAAAGCGCAGCAGCTCCGTCTGCCGCTCCACCGCCACACCGGCCTCAGCCAGCCGCGCAATCAGCAAACGCTCATGCTCGTCCTGCGGATAGATCAAAGCGTAGGGAAACGGGCTGATGCCCACTCCCATCTCGCCGAAGACCGCATGCGCGACCTTCCTGCCCTTCACCCACATATTTGCCGCGAGCATCTTGCGCCCCGCTGCCACCACCGCGTCCGCGATGCCAAGCTGCGTGTAGAACTCAAGCGTGCGCGCCTGTACCGCAAGCGCGCGCGAGGTCGTCCCCGCCTCCGCTGTCTTGTCGATGATCCGCACCCGCACGCCCGAGCGCGCCAGCCACAGCGCCAGCACCAGGCCGGTCGGCCCCGCGCCAATAATTAGGACCTCCGTATCGCGAGCTGGCGGTGCTTCCATCGTCACTGTCGCTCCCGTCCTCTCGCCTCGTCTGCATTATCCGTCACCAGCCCTGTCACGGGGCCGATTTAGTCCGGATCGAATAGTGCACTCTTCGCCAGCCGAAGCACCAACGCTTCCGCCTCCCCCTCGCTCCCGCAACTCTCCGCCAACGCATCGAAGAACTCGAACGACGTCAGCGCCGCCAGCATCGCCGCCTTCTCCGCCGAGTCATCGCTGCCCATTCTCTGCACAATCCGCGTAGCCGCCATCAGCCGCCGCTGATTTCTCGCCTCGATCACCGCGCCGAACTCCGGATCGATTGCCCCCATCCCATGCACCCGCCGGATCAGCACCCGGTTCTTCGCCCAGAAGCCGCAGAAGATCCCGACAAAGCGCGTCAGTTGTGCATCGCCCGGCGGCAGCATCATCACCTCGCCCATGCGCTCCATCCCGCTCTCCAGCGCAATCAGGTCGAAGACCGCCTCCAGCACGCCCGTCTTCGTTCCGAACAGGTTGTGGATCGTCTGCCGCGTCACCCCGCTCTCCTCGGCCAGCCCTTCCATGGTCAGTCGCCGGTAGCCATTCGCCGCCAGTTGCGCCTGCGCCGCCCGCAGAATCGCCGCCCGGCTCTCATCCATCTGCTCCAGCCGCTTGCCCAGCTCGTAAGGCCGCTTCTCTGGAGGGCGCTTTTTCGGAGGCCGTTTTTCCGGCGTGGTCAGTCGCTTCGTCACAAATGCATCCTAGCGCTCGATTATTTAATTTGACAATATGTAAAATCAAATATAAGAATGAAGACGTCGAGATAAGGAGAGCCCTCCATGAGCAGCAATCCGATCGGCTCTCAGGTCAAACCAGAAGCGAAGGGGATAGCCGTCAGATTTCCTCTCGGCCTGAAGATCGGCTTCTGGTTCTGCATGGTGATTGCCATCGCGGTAGTGATTCGCCGCCTCGTCGCGCTCTCCACGCCGCCCAGCCCCAGCGCTCCGCCGCAACTCGCCGGGCTCGACATCTACTTCGCCGCGCACGCCGCTCTCACCTACGTCCACATCCTCTGCGCGCTCGCCTTCGTCCTGCTGCTGCCGCTGCTCTTCTGGCGGCGCACCCGCAACTCTGCCGCGCTCCAGCGCGCCATCTTTCCCCTCGGCGTCATCGTCGGCATTACCGCCTACGCCATGAGCGTGCATGCCGTCGGCGGATGGCTGGAGCGCGCTGCCGTCCTCTTCTTCAACACACTCTTTCTCATCGCCCTCTACCGCGCCTGGCTGTTCTCACGCAGCGGTGACCGCCCGCAGCAGCAGCGCTGGATGCTGCGCGCCATCGCCATCCTGCTCGGCATCGCCACCACGCGGCCGGTCATGGGCGTCTTCTTCGCCACCTCGCCGATCACCCACCTCACGCCCGCGCAGTTCTTCGGCACCGCCTTCTGGATCGGCTTCTCGCTCAACACCGTCGTCATGGAGCTCTGGCTCCGCACCAAAGGCAACACCGCATTCGCCTGATCACCGCGGACGAAAGGAGGAATCATGAACACGCAAATCAAATCCGCCACGCCAACCGCAGCCGTCCATCAGGGACCGCACCCCGGCATGCTCGCCATTCTCTACACGGTGCTCTTCTGCGCCGGCCTCTATCCCGTCACCAATTTCTATAGGGAGCCCTACTGGCCCGGACCGTGGGAGCCCGCATCCACCATCGTCCCGTTCTTCCAGACCCAGGGTTCTCGCGTGCTGCTTTGCATGTTCCTGCAGATCGGCGCCTTCATCTGCCTCGGCCTCTTCACCGCCACTATCGTCAGCCGCCTGCACTTCCTCGGTGCGCGCGCCGCCGGCATCTACATCGCGCTCTTCGGCGGCTTCATGGTGGTTTTCGACGCCATGTCCGGCACCATGGCCACCTGGGCCATGGTCCATCCCTCCGTCGCCCCGCATTCCGACGTGGTGATCGCGCTCTACTATCTCGCCTACGGACTCGGCGGTCCCGGCTTCTCCATTCCCATGGGACTCCTCATCGCCGGCGTCTCCGTCACCGCGGCCTTCATGAAGGTGCTTCCCAAATGGCTCATCGTCCTCGGCCTCATCCTCGCCGCGGCAGGCGAGCTCAGTTGGCTGCACCTCATCCTCTATCCCAAGCTCCTCTTTCTCATCCCGCTCACCCGTTTTCCCGGCTTCATCTGGATCATCGCCGTCGGCTTCCTGCTGCCAAAGTCCAGGAGGCCGGCAGGCTTGTCATCCTGAACGTAACCGAAGGTGGAGTGAAGGACCTGCTTCACCTCCCGTTCAATAGCGCCGCGAAGCGCCGCTCAACCAATCGAATGCTCCCCGATTCCTTACTCATAAGGCTCTATACTCGCCACCATGAAAGCCCTGCACGCCCTCGCCGCGACTCTGCTCTTCACCACGCCGTTCTTCGCGCAAACAGCAACCAACTCCACTCACGCCACGCCCGCTGCCATGCAGCAGATCATCCTGCCCAGCCACGGCAGCAATCTCCTCGGCGTCTTCTATCTCGCCGCCGGAGCAGGCCCGCACCCCACCGCCATCGTCTTCCACGGCTTCCCCGGCTTCGAGCAGAACCTCGACCTCGCCCAGACCCTCCGCGCCCACGGCTGGAACGTGCTCGCCATGCACTACCGCGGCTCCTGGGGCGTCAAAGGCAACTTCTCCTTCACGCACGCCGCCGAGGACGCCGACACCCAGGTCCGCTTCCTGCTCGATCCCGCAACTGCGGAGAAGTACCGCATCGACACGCACCGCATCGTTGTCATCGGCCACAGCATGGGCGGATACATGGCCGCCTCCGCCATCGCGCACAATCCGCAGGTCGCCGCCGCCGTCCTCATCTCCGCATGGAATATCGGTGAAGGTTTCGAAAACCGCCATCAGCCCGAAAGCAAGCCCTCCACCGCGGCAGATGAAGCAAAAGAGCTGAGCAAGGACAACAACCTAGCGCCCCTCGCCGGCACCAGCGGTCTCGCGCTCGCTCGCGAGATCCGCGCGCACCAGCAGACCCTCAATTTCCTCAACCTGGCCTCACAGATCGCACCGCGTCCCGTCTTCGTCATCACCGCCAGCGAAGGCCTCGCCCCCAGCGACCACGCACTCGCCGAAGCCATTCAGAAGGCAGGCGACACCCACGTCACCGAACGCCACTGGGACACCGACCACAGCTACTCCGGCCAGCGCGCAGAACTCGCCGACGCCATCCTCCACTGGACCCAAAACCTGCCTCACTAAGGGCCACCGCGTCTGTCCACAAATCAAGGGTGCCCTGCTCTGGCGAAGCCAGGTTAGCGTTTCCCAACATCCAGTCGCCCGAACGGCCCACTATTTGTCTCAGTATTCCCGTTAACAATCCTTCTCTCTTCTGCGTTGTATGGATGAAGTGCGAAAGACTTCGGAAAGAGGGTGGGAAAATGCATGACCTCGCTCCCCTGATCGCCATTCTGCTGATAGGCTTCATCGCCTGGCTTGTCTTCACATCCATCCGGCGCATTCTCATGGCGCGCCTCCAGGCCACACTCCAGGCCAAGCTGCTCGACCGCATCGATTCGCCCGAAACACTGCTCACCTACGTCTCCACCGACGCAGGCCGCGAATTCGTCGAAGCCCTGCGCCTGGAGCGCGAGCGGGAACCGCGGACCGCCCCATTCCGTAGCATCCTCATCGGCGTTCAGTTATCCATCGTGCTGATTGTCTTTGGCGGAGCGTTGTTGCTGCTGCACGCAAACCACACCCTCCCCGACGACTACGCCGTCGTCATGGGCACGCTGCCCATTGCTCTGGGCCTCGGCCTCGGCATCGCTGCCGCGGCTACTTACGTCCTCTCGCGAAACTTCGGTCTGGTGGAGAACAGCCGGCGCTCGTAAGGAAACATGCAAGCCATCCTTCTCTTCGCAGAGTCCACCGGCCGAAGCGTGACGGCGGCCACCATCCCGGCCATTGCCGCGCCTGCCGATGGCAACGCCCAGGACAGCACCGCGATGCCTGCGAGAGCGACCGCGATGGACGAGCAGCAATTTCAAGCGCTCTACGCGGCCACCGCTCGCCCCATCCACGCCTACCTCATCGGTGTCACCGGTCAACGAGACATCGCCGACGATGTCCTGCAGGAAACCTACTTCCGCTTCCTCGCGCGTCACCCCGCCGGCCTGCCGCCCGCCGAGAGCCGGCCCTATCTCTTCCGCATCGCCACCAATCTGATCCGCGATCGCTGGCGTACCCGGCAGGACGTGCAGTGGCCCGAAGGCTTCGATCACGGTCATTTCAACGACGTGGACACGCAATTGGATATGCGCCGAGTCATGCAAGCCTTGAAGCCAAGAGAACGAGAGCTGCTGTGGCTCGCCTACGTCGAAGGCATGAGCCACCAGGAGATCGCAACCTCCACCGGCCTCGCCGCGCTCAGCATCCGCCCGCTGTTATTTCGCGCGCGCAGAAGAGCGGCAAGCCTGCTGCGGCCAGAAAGGAAGACATCGTGACTCCAGAAATGACTTCAGACAAATGTGAACGAGAGCCGCTCGTCGTCGCCGCATCACGCTCCGGATGCTGGCCCGACGATCTGGAAAATCACGTCGCCGCCTGCGCGCCATGCGCGGAGACCAGGCGTGTCGCGCAACTCTTCCTGGACCACGCAGCGACCAGCTCCACGCAAGCCCAGCCTCCCGCGGCCAACATTGTCTGGCAAAAGATGCAGGCGCAGTGTCAGCAACAAGCCCTGATACGCGCCACACGATGCATGGCGCTGATGCGGATCATGGCAGCCCTCTATGCCGTCGCGTTGGCCGCATGGTATATCCCCCAGCTCTGGCACATGCAGCCCGCGCCGCTCTCGACCGCGTTCAGCGCGCTCTCCAGCGGAATGGTTTTCACAGGTGTTGTCACTGCCGTAGTTGCGGTTGTACTCGGGTCCTGCTGCTTGGTCCTCCTGGGCAGCAGGACTACTTTCCGACTGCACACCTAGGAAACCCACTCACCACACACTCGTTTTCCCGCGGTCCATTTTCCATGGTGTCGCTCAAAGAGACGGGCGCCCCCGTTCCCGCGAAAGGCTGCCGCAGACGAATGAGTAGCTCATCACCGCGCGCGTGCGGTCCGTTTAAACACAATCTCAGAGAGTGTCGTTACCCCTTTCGCCACGGCGTCATCCACGGATTCACCACGCTTGATTGCATCTCCGGGGTCGCGGAGCGATCTCTCCGTATCTCCTGCAGAAACGAAACGCGCCTTGAATCCATCCGGGACTATGGATGCATCCAGCACATGAATTTGTCTGGACGGACTAGGCGGAATGTGGACTTCTTTGAGGCAGGATCCGGCGCTGTCATCACCAAAGCCTAATCCAGGCCTGAAGATCTCCGTCTGATTTGCAATATTCATCACCCCGGAGGAGCCGTGGTAATAACTAGCTAGAAATGCTTTGTAAATTGCGCGGGCATCTTCAGGAACGGAGTCCTGCGCTAGAGACTGGCAGCAAAGAGCTGTAAGGGTTAGAGCAAGTACCAAGATTCGCAAAGGAAGTCACCTTGCGGCATTAGACGCCGCGCGTCCGAGTTTGTTCGCGAGAATCAAACCGGAGGAGTCCCCGCCACCACCGGCACTCCCGCCGGCGGAGCAAACCGGAACGTCTCCGCCCCCAGCACCGGATTCGCCTCCTCATCCTTGAACACAAAGCTCGTCCGCGAACCGTCCAGCTCCTCCAGCGTCATCGCATGAATCGTGCCATCCGCGGTGACAGTGACCTCCAGCGACCGCACCCGCTGCTCCATACCGCGTGGCACGCCGCGCAGCCGGAACATGCCGCCATCCGCCGGCGTCATCGTCAGCCCATCCAGCTCCTTCGTCAGTTGCGCATGCCCCAGCAGAAACCGCAGCGGCGACCGCAGATCGTCCAGCTTCTTCGCCGGAATCTGCTGCACCTGCGCATCCCCCGGCGTGTAGAACCACCCGAACTTTCCATCCAGCACAAAGACCTTGCCCGGCGGCGCCGCGTAGTTCCAGCGCATGCGCCCCGGCTTCTCCAGCAGCAGCACGCCGCTCTCGTGCCGGTCCATCCCCATGCCCGCGTAGCTCTCCGTAAAGTTCACCCGCAGGCGCTTCAGCGAGTTGTAGTGGTGGTCCACCGCCGCGGCCAGTTGCGCAGCCGAAGGCACAACGCTCTGCGCCGCCAGCGGCAGCGTCATCCATATAGCCAGAAACACAAAAGGCCAGCAGCGCTGCTGGCCTTTCCGTCGTTTCCGCAAACTCACGAGATCGGAACCGTACAGTTCGTGCCTCCCGCCATGTCCGCCTTGATCTCGCCCGACATATCCATGCAGAAGCCGCGATGTCCCGTCCTGCCCACCGTCTGCGGCACCGCCGTCACTTCGTAGGAGGTAAACATGTCCTGATTGTTCGAGCCGGTCGTCTTGGTGCAATTTGTGACGTTGAAGGTGTAGCCGTCCTTTTGCCCGGTCGCCAGCGTCGACTGCAGCATCTGCGCCGCCTGCGCTGTCGGCGCGCCGGCACTCGCCGAGCCCCCCAGTGCGCTCAGCGAGCAGGCAAAGCCGTTCGCCGGGAAGTTCGTCTGGTACTGCACCTCCGCCGCCTGGATCGCGCGTAGCGACGCCAGCGCTGAGGTTTCGTGCGCCTGGATCGTCACGTTCAGCATGCTGGGAATCGCCACCAGCATCAGGATCAGGATCACTGCCATCACAATCAGCAGTTCCATCAGCGTAAAGCCCGCTTCACTACGCCGGGGACAACCTTCGATCGCCGGCTCTTTCCACCACTTCTTCATGACGTGACCCTCAAAAATCATCTTGCGACTGGCGCACCCGCACAACCCGAGTACTGCCGACCGCAGAGTATCAAAATCGCCGCGGCGCCGGAAACATGCGAAATTTACGCCTGAGTGTGCCTAGGAAAGACGCACTGCAGCCCATTTCCGCTCATCCCCACGCCCCGGACCCACCATACCTTTGTCATCCTGGATGGAGCGAAGGACCTGCAGTTTCTACGTATCGCCGCCATGGCAGGCATGAGTGACGAAAGGAAGCGGCCGACAGAACGCGCCAAAGACGCCTTTGCCCGGACGGCCAGTACCCAGTCCTTAACAGGCCAGGTCTTCGCGCCCCACTTTGACCCCATCCAGCCGCCCCAGCATCGTCACCGCAATCTTCTCCGGGTCGAACAGCTCCCGCGCCAGCATCATCGCCTGCTCGGCCGTCACATTCTCCACCTGCTGCATCACCTCGTCGATCCCGAAGAAGTGGTCGAAGTACATCTCCTGCCGCGCCAGGTTGGACATCCGCGCCCCGGTGCTCTCCATGCTCAGGATGATGTTGCCCAGCAGTTGGTCCTTCGCGCGCCGCAGCTCGTCTTCCGGCATCGGCTCCTGCTTCAGCCGCCGGAACTCCTCGGTCACCAGTTGGATCACCTGCAGCGCCCGGTCGGACGATGTGCCCGCGTACACACACCACATGCCGGTGTCCTTGTACGGGTTCAGATCGCTGTAGATCGAATAGGCCAGTCCGCGCTCCTCGCGCACCGTCTGGAACAGCCGCGAGCTCATGCCGCCGCCCAGCACCGTGTTCAGCACCAGCGCGCAATACCGCCGGTCGCTCGATATGGGCAGGGAAGGCACCCCCATACAAAGCTGCACCTGCTCCAGCGCCTTCTTGTTGCGCAGAACAATCTTCGCGCTCGTATTCGGAGGCAGATTCGCATCCTCCGGAATCCCCCCCGGCATGCTCTCAAAGCGCCGCCGCACCTCATCCACAAACCGCTGGTGGTCCAGGTTTCCCGCCGCGGTAAACACCACGTTGCCGCCGCGGAAGCGGTCGCTATAGTAGCCGAACAGCTTGGCATGCTCCAGCCGCGCCACCGTCTCCTTCGTTCCCAGGATCGGCTTGCCCAGCGGGTGCCCCTTCCAGAAGTTCTGGGTAAAGATCTCGTGCACCAGGTAGTCGGGATTGTCCTCGTCCATCTTGATCTCTTCGAAGATCACGCCCCGCTCGCGCTGGATGTCGCCCTCCGCAAAGATCGGGTGCAGCACCAGATCGCTTAAAACATCCAGCGCCGTTGGCACATGTTCATCCAGCACTTTAATGTTGAAGCAGATGGTTTCCTTGCCGGTAAATGCGTCCAGGTTCCCGCCGATCGCGTCCACCTCGCGCGCAATCCGCTGCGCCGTTCGGGTCTCGGTCCCCTTGAACACCATGTGTTCCACAAAATGCGAGACCCCGTTCAGCTCCGCGATCTCATGCCGCGAGCCCGCCCGCACCCACACGCCCATTGCCACCGAGCGCACGTTCTCCATCCGTTCCGTCAGGATGGTCAACCCATTCGGGAGGACCGTTCGTTGCACACTGCGTTCGTTCGTCATATAGTTTCCGCCGCTCACCGTACGTTAGGTGGCGGACAGGGGTCCGCGCGAAGCACATACGTGCCACTCAGCCAATTGCTGGAGCATTTTCCTCTCCGCCGAAAATGCTCTATGCTTGCCTGTTGCCGGATCGCTTCGATGCCACTTGATACCGGATTGCCGTCAGAATCTCTGTCTGTGTCGCCGTCCGGGTCAAAGGGGGAGCGCTTCTCCATTTTAGACTCCGCCGGCCAGGAATCGGTTCAGCCCGCTGCACCACCTATGGTGCATCCGCTATTCGGCCTTTCCTTTGAACAGCTTAGCGCGCTAATTACGCACTTCGGCGAGCCAAACTTCCGCGCCCGCCAGCTCGCCCAGGCCCTCTACCGCGACTGGATCGCCGACCTCGACGCCGTCACCACCCTGCCCCTCGCCCTGCGCGAAAAGCTCGCCGCCGAAGGCTACGCGATCGGTCTTCCGCCCATCCTCCAGACCTTCCGCTCCATCGACGGCACCGAGCGCTACCTCATCGGCACCAGTGGCAATCAAACCGTCGAGACCGTCTGGATGCCCGACGGCGACGGCGCCGAGGACGACGACGACAGACGCGACTCCGGCACGCCGACGAGCCACCATCTGCGTCTCCTCGCAGATCGGCTGCGCCGTCAACTGCCAGTTCTGTCTCACCGCCAAACTCGGCATCGAGCGCAATCTCACTCCCGGCGAGATCGCCGGCCAGGTCGTCGCCGTTCTGCGCCGCCATCAGGTCGAGCTCGGCCGCGACCGCATCAACCTCGTCTTTATGGGCATGGGCGAGCCCTTCCTCAACTACGACGCCTTCATGGACGCCGTCCGCCTGCTCGTCGCACGAGGTCGGCCTCTCCCTCGCCGCGCATGACCGTCTCCACCTGCGGCATCGTTCCCGGCATCGAGCGCTTCGCCAAAGAGCCCGTTCGCCCGCGCCTCGCCATCTCGCTCAACGCCTCCAACAACACCGTGCGCGAAGCCGTCATGCCCATCACGCGCAAATGGCCCATCGAAGCAGTCCTCGACGCTGCGCGCAACCTGCCGCTCGCCCCGCGCGAAAAGATCACCTTCGAGTACGTCCTGTTCGGCGGTGTCAACGACTCGCTCGTCCACGCCGACGAAGTCGTCGCGTTAGCCCGTCGCGCCGGCTTCCCATCCAAGGTCAACCTCATCGTCTGGAACCCCGGCCCCGGCATCCCTTACCACCAGCCCGCCGACGAAGACGTCCAGCAATTCCAGCAGCGCCTCATCGAGCGCGGCGTCCCCGCCTTCCTCCGCCGCCCAAGAGGCCGCGACATCTACGCCGCCTGCGGCCAGCTCAAAAAAACCACCGAATCGGCTTCCTGAAGTCGTGTCATCCAGCCGATCAGAACAAATCAGCGTGTGTTCCGGTCCGGACCAGGTAAAGATCATTGCCATCGACTTTGTAGAGCAGCAGCCAATCCGGCTCAATGTGCCAATCGCGATGATGCTTCCAGTCGCCGGTTAACGTATGGTCCCGATAACGCGGCGGCAGCGGACTAGCCTCGACCAACAGCAGGATCAACTCCCGCAGCTTGGCCATATCCTTTCCACGCTTCTCTGCCAGCTTCACATCCCGCTTGAACTGGGTGCTGCGGATCACCTCACGCACTCAGATACCCAGATCTTTAAAGAGAGTCTCCGTAGAACGGAACCGCTTGCCCTGTTTCTTGTCGGCGGACCGCATCGCCTTCACTGTCGTGGCATTTGGCACCCGCACCGCAAAGGGCAACGCCTTCTCTTCCGCCACTCGAACCAGCATCATGCGTACCGCATCGGAGACGGATATTCCCATCTTCGCCAGGGTCGCTGCCGCCTTCTCTTTGACCCGTTCGTCCACCCGCACATGCACCATCGATGTCGTCGCCATATCGACTCCTGAGATACATTGTATCTCAGGAGTCGACGAGTACCCTGGCTGTACATCCAGACGTAAGCGACCGAAGGAAGCGAACCCGGCAACCCGCGACGCAGTCGCTTTTGCCTGGGACGGCAAGTCCCCGATACAGTGGTTTCCGCCATGCGCCCACTCGCCCTCCTCGCATCCACGCTCCTGCTCGCCGCGCCCGCCATCGCCCAATCTGCGACGCCGCGAAGTGCACCAACCTCCAGCAGCTCCAGCTCGACCAGGCCCACGTCCTCTCCGCCGAAGTCGTCGCCGCGGCTCCTTCGCAGCGCCGCCGCGACCCACCGGCCCCAACGAGCAACTCCCGCTCTACAAGCAGCTCCCCACCTTCTGCCGCGTCAAGATCCAGGCCACCCCCACCCCCGACTCCAACATCCAGATCGAAGTCTGGCTCCCCGCCGCCGATTGGAACAACCGCCTTCAGGGCATCGGCAACGGCGGCTTCGCCGGCGAGATCGATTTCGAAGGTCTCGCCCGCTCCCTCGCCAACAACAACGCCACCGCCGGCACCGACACCGGCCACTTCGCAGACGGCATCGACGCAAGCTGGGCGCTCCATCATCCTGAGAAGATCACCGACTACGGCTGGCGTGGCATTCACCAGATGACCGCGCAGGCCAAGGCCGTCCTCGCCGCCTACTATGGCGCGCCTGCGAAGCACAGTTACTTCACCAGCTGTTCCGACGGCGGCCGCGAGGCGCTCATGGAGGCGCAGCGTTTCCCCGGCGACTACGATGGCATTCTCGCCGGCGCGCCTGCTTACAACTGGACCACCCTGCTCACCAGCGCCGCCATCGGCATGCAGACCCTGCTCACCGACAACGCCAGCTATATCCCCGCCACCGATGTCCCACTCATTCACCGCGCCATCGTCGCCAACTGCGACAAGCGCGACGGTGTGAAGGACGGCATCATCGCCGATCCACCCGCCTGCCACTTCGACGCCGCGAAGCTCGCCTGCAAATCAGGCCACACGCAGAACTGCCTCACCGCCGCGCAGGTCAAATCGCTCAGCGCGATTCTCGCCGAGCATAAAGTCGGCGACACCACCATCCCCGCCGATCCTTCCCGCCGGCGGCGAACTCGATCCCAACGGCTGGCCCAGTTGGATCACCGGCCAGGAACGCGGCAAGTCCGCCATGGCCGGCTTCGGCTACGGCTACTTCGCCAACATGGTCTACGACGATCCCAAGTGGAACTTCCGCACCTTCGATCCCGTCGCCGGTCTCGCCGCCGCGCGCGCAAAGACCAGCGAAGCGCTCGACGCCACCAATCCCGATCTCAGTGCCTTCCGCGAAGCGCGGCGGCAAGCTGATCCTGTATCACGGTTGGGCCGATGCCGCCATCAGCCCGATCTTCTCCATCGACTACTACGAAGGCGTCCAGCAGAAGCTAGGTAAGGAGCAGACCGCCGGCTTCACCCGCCTCTATCTCATGCCTGGCGTCAAGCATTGCGCCGGGGGCCCAGGCCCGGACGCGATCGGCCAGTTCGGCCTCCCCGGCATGAAGGAATCAGACGGGAGTCACAATGTCATCCACGCGCTTGAAGATTGGGTCGAGCAGAACAAGGCGCCCCAGGCAATCATCGCCACCAAGTATGCCGAGGACGCCGATCACCACGCCGACCCGCACAAAATCTTGATGACCCGCCCGCTCTGCCCCTACCCCCAACAGGCGCACTACAAGGGCTCAGGCAGCAAAAAGAATGCCGCATCGTTCACTTGCAAATAGTGATCAGAGCCGCAATCACAAAACGATCAGACTCGAAGGACTCTCCGGAGAAACCTCCACCGCTTCGCTCGCGGCAGCTGGCTTCAGCAGCGGCCAGCCTTTGCGCAGCACATACTCCAGCCACGCCCCGGCGATCTGCGAGGTCAGCACCGCCGCGATCACCAGCGTCGTGTAGAACTTCGCGCTGATGATCCCGGCGTCGAACGCCACGCTCGCCAGCACGATGCCCGGACCGCCGCGCGCGTTCGTCGTGATCGCCAGATTGATCAGGTCCAGCCCGCGGAATCCCGCGAACCGGCCCGCCAGCGACACCGAAAGAACCTTGACCACGCAGCTTCCCGCAAGGAACGCGACGATCATCCACAGCGAAACGCCGCGAATCAGGTCCAGCTTCAAACCCACGATCGCGAAGTACACCGGGACGAAGAACGCGAAGGACACCTTGCCGATCGCGTCGAGCGCATCGGCAAACAATCCTCGTTTCTTGTGGACCACCGCGAAACCGGCAAGGAATGCCGCGAATACCATGCTGACTTCGAGCAATCCGGCGACCACGCAGTAAGCAAGCAGAACCGCGATCGCATATCCCACTGGAGAATGCTTGGCCAGCACATTGAAGCGCGCCTTGTTCAGCTTCTTGATAGCCCGGGGAACGATCGTGAGCCCGAGCACGAAGAATGCGATGGTCGCCATCAGGTGATACGCCATCGCCCGCGGATTCAGAGCCGCTGTTCCCGGCCATCGCTGTCGCCACCGCAAGCGCCAGCCACAGCACGATATCCTCCAGCACCGCCACGCCGAGCACCAGGCGCGCGAATCGCGTGTGCAGAATCTTCAGGTCGGCGAAAATCTTCGAGACCACCGGCACCGAAGTCACCGCCACGCCCACGGCCAGAATGATGATCAGCGAAATGCGGTTGCCGTTCGGACCGGCCAGCGACGGCCGGATCAGCCACGGGCCGAAGGCCAGCCCCAGCAGAAAGGGAAGTCCGGTGCCCACAATCGCCAGCCAGCCCACTTCGCGGCGCTCTTCGCGGCTGAACAGTTGCTGCGTTTCCGCCCCGGAGAGAAACATCAGCAGCAGCAGTCCGAGCCAGTACACAAAATCGAGAATGTTTCCCTGGTGCTTGGCGCTATCCATGATGTGCGAAACGCACGGCAACCGGCCCAGCAGCGCCGGCCCCAGCACGATGCCGGCCAATATCTCGCCGACCACCTTCGGCTGCCGCAGCTTGACGAACAGATAGCCCAGCAACTGGGCGAACCCCACCAGCAGCAGGAGCGCGAAAAGAACCGGGTCAATTGGGCGTTCGTCATGCTTTGATTATCCCGTCACTGAAAGCTACAGATTACTCGGATGCGTGCACCGGAGGCGGTGCTCCTACGATTATCGCGAATGCAGCAGCCAACTTCGCCGATGGAACATGCCGGCCGCCCGCACCATCGTCATGAACAGAACACATCCCGGTAACCGGACGGGTTGGCCACCAACCGGTAGTTTGTATTTTCAGTGCGGCCAATGGCCGCTGAGACTGTTCGTTACAAACAAAGCAAAACCACCCATCGCAAAAAGCCAAGTCAACGCGAACCTACCGACGATCTGTTTCCGCAACTGGCTCTCCGGAAAGTGTCGCTTGTGATAGCGCCACGCAGAAATCCAGAAGAATTTGGAGAATTTCCGCGATGGTTCATCGGCCGGCACTGCTCCACAAGCCGCCAGATCGTGCGTATCAACCGAGCGTAGAAGACCATCCCCACCGCAAAAAGCACTAAGGCGAGCGCGAGCAACATGGGGCAGTATCCTGATTTGGGAATCATGGCAAAAACTTGCCAAATCACCCCATCCAATTCGCTACACTTGAAATAGGCCACAAGTAGCGCACAAAATTGACTGGACGAGGTCCTGTAAGTCTCCTGTTTAGAATAATTTAGGAGTAACGGCTTTAGAAAGAAGTACTTATCGACGGGACTGTGGAAAATCTCGTTTTTTGGCCTGTAAATTCTTTAGTAAGACGAATTTACGGGTAACCCTTTTGGAATGACGAATTTGACCATCGGGAAGACGCCTAAACCATAGCAAGGATGAGGGTTACAACCAGTTCTCCCGTACCGGAGGGGGAGGGGTGGGCGCCCCGGGAGTGCCCGCCGTCTTCAGTGCAGCCGCACCGCGTCGAGGTCGGTGTCAATCCCGGCCACTCTCAGCCCAAGCTCCAGCAGCGTCTCGGCCACGCGGTCCGCGTTGTGGCGCAGCGTGTCGCCCTCGGCGGCAAAGTTGCCCGGCACCACCCGCACACCCAGCGCCTCGATCCGCTCGATGTCCGGCAGGATCGGCGTCGCGCCCTCGCGCGCGTAGTTGCGCAGCAGCGTCTCGCTTACCGGCGCGGTGTTCACCAGCGCGTAGTCGAAGATCGCCTGGCCTTGTGTTTCCGGGCATGTGCTCGTAGATCTTTTCGATGTGCTGCGACGCCGTCAGCCCCAGGCTCTCGTTCGACTGCGTCATCAGGTTGCAGACGAACACCCGCAGCCCGCGTGTCTCGGCCAGCGCCTCGGGAATGCCCTTCACCAGCAGGTTGGTGATCAGGCTGGTGTAGAGCGACCCCGGCCCCAGCGTGATCAGGTCCGCGCGTGCAATCGACTCCAGCGTCTCGGGCAGCGGCTCGGCCCCCGCCGGCTCCAGCGTCAGCTCGCAGATGCGATGCTTGCTGGCCGTGATGTTGGTCTCGCCCTCGACGATCGAGCCATCGTCCATGCGTGCCGAAAGCGTCACGTTGGTGGTCGTCGCCGGATAGATATGCCCGCGCGTCGCCAGCACCTGCGACGAAAGCTTGATCGCCTGGGCGAAGTCGCCCGGTGATCTCGGCCAGCGCGGCGACGAAGAGGTTGCCGAAGCTGTGGCCTTCCAGGCTCGCCGTGCTTTCGCCATCGCCGTTTACCGCGGCGCTGGAAGAGGAGAAGCGATGCCGGAAGAGCTTGGAGAGCAGCGCTTCGTCATCCGCCAGCGCCACCATGCAGTTGCGCAGGTCGCCCGGCGGCAGCATGTTGAAGTGCCGGCGCAGCCGCCCGCTCGATCCGCCATCGTCGGTCACCGTCACGACCGCGGCAAGATCGCTGATCAGGCTGGGCACCGCCGGCGTGTCCGCCTCGCTCGGCTGCGGCGAAGGAGCATAGCGGCGCAGCCCGCGCAGCAGCGTGGACAACCCCGTGCCCCCGCCGATCGCAACCACGCGCAAAGACGACCGCGAAGAGGCGGCGTCATTGCCGCCTCGCGCTTCCCGACGAGACTGGGAATCACCGGCATACTGCTGCGGCTTCCTTTTTACTGAACTTCCCCCGGGATACAGAAGCTCTGTGAACCGCGGATCGTCCGCCATGTCCTGAAAGTCCGAGTCCACGCGCGCGTGAATACGGTTCTGTGGATTGATGCTGATCGCAGCGGAGAGGTGCTCCAGGCACTGCTCCGTCTGGCCGGTCATGCTCTCCAGGATCGAAAGCCCGTAGAGCGCATAGTCGGCCTTGGGCGCCTTGGCCAGGATCGTCTCCAGTTGCTCCCGCGCCTCGTCGTAGAGGCCGGTATTCAGCAGCGAGATGGCGTAGTCGTACTGCTCCTCCGGGCCGCTGAACTTGCGCTCCTGCTTCGATGCCTGCCGCCCGCACGCCTCCATATACACGCGTGCGCGCTCCGCCACTTCGGGCGAGCTCTGCTCGCTCAGCTTGCGGAAGAGGTCGCGGGCTTTGTCGTACTTGCCCTCCTGCATCGCCTTCAAGGCAGATTCGTATTCCTGCATGGTCTTCTGATGTGCCGGATCGGTCATGGTGCGCACCTTGCCCTGGATCGTCTTCGGGCTGCGCGTCTTGCTGGTGCCTGTGCTTGCCATTGCTTGTTGTCCTTACTCGCTCCCGCCTGACTCTCAAGCAGGGTTCACTGGAGCATTTTGCCATTACGCGAAGTCCGGAGTGACTTTCGGTATGGCCTTTCTCTACGGAAAGACCACAAGACCGTCGTTGGCCCGTCTACACCCACAGCAACAATGCTCTTACCGCTTCTGTTCCAGCCGTTGTACACTCCGCACCCCCCGGTACGTCAACCACACAACCTGGGGACGCCAGAGTCGCTACGGTTTGTTTTTCCGCGTTTTCTTCCCATAAAGCACAGGATTCAACTCGGGATCGTTGTACATCTTCAACTGTCTGTACTGCTTGAAGCAGCGCTCGCCGGCACATACCTGCCCCCACAATCTCTCCAGGCAGCCGCCAGGTCCTCGCGCTGCTCCAGTAAGGTGGCGGACCGCTCCGCATTCCGCTCGCGATGACCCGCCGGGGCGCCGGGCCGGTCCAGTTCCTCGCGAGTATGAAACAGCTTCAGCGACAGAATCGACAGCCGATCGATTATCATTCCGGGCGTCTCCGAATGCTGCTCGCCGCGCGGCGCCACCCCGGCCTCCCTCAGGCTCGCGAGCAGCCGTGCGTCGATCTGCTCTGTGGTGTCGTTGCGGACTTGATTGACCCGGTCGATCTGCCGTTTCACCGCAGCGATCGAGGCGTCATCCGCAGACGACCGCCGCGCCTCATCCTCGGCATGCCACAACGTGAAGTTGGCGGCATGCTGCGCCTCGATCAAGGCGGCCAGTGACCCGTCCCCGGCCGGCTCGGGCGGCGACTCGTGCCACAGACGCACGCGCGCATCCTGCAAATGCACGATGGCGCGCGCGTCAACTAATGTGGCGAGTGGTGTAGACATGAAAACGGGAGCAGCGGTGATCTGCTGGTGAGCTCGCTGGGAATCGAACCCAGGACCCACGCATTAAAAGTGCGTTGCTCTACCAACTGAGCTACGAGCTCACGGAGATTTCCGCTGTCTCAAAAGTAACATAGAGCGGCGATGGACGTGCGCAGACGTCGATGCGAGCGGGAATCTCCAGGCGAAGTTACTGTTCATCGCTACAACCGGCTGCTTTCGCCGTGCCTGGTTGCGGTTGCCCGTGGGGATGCAAATTCGGGAACGTCAGCGATACGGACCAGAAATATTGCTCGCGGTTTCTCGCCCCTCCTCAGAATGTTACGCATCCATAAATTTGAGAGTTAGCTCTGAGCTGGATGCGGCTTGGACCGGGTGACAACTGAATGCGCTTAAGAAACGCGATGCTGTTTGCCCTTATGCTGGCATCTCTTTCTCATTCCGCACCTGGGCAGGAGTCGAAGCGTCGGCCCTCAGATAAAACGTTACGGAAGCCGAAACGGCCTGATTTCAACCGGGATATTTATTACCGAAACAAGCTGGAATTTTCCCTGGAAACAGGGTGGCTGCCCATCAATATTCCGTTCGTGTTCGACTTTCTAACCGGGAGCCGTTTTGCGGCATGGCCGCTCCATTACACGATGGTACCCAACATTGCTTCAATCCGATGGCACCTCGACGGCCTTCAGGGTCCCTCGATTCTGCGCGGCAATACTGACTTCACATTCAGCGGCTCGTACACCGCAATTCCAAGGGGCGCTGAGACACGGTATTTCGCCTTCGACTACGGCATCCGTCAAAATTTTGTCCAGCCCAGATGGCGGGTTGCGCCTTACGTGGAAGCCCGCGGTGGCGTCGGGAGTATCAACTCCAAGGGACCTAACGGCGTGCTCTATGCCCAGGGACAGGATCTGACATTCACGCTCATGATGGGCAGCGGAGTGCGGTATAACTTCAACCCGCGTTACAGCATTGCCGCCGGGGTGACCTACATGCACGTATCCAATGGATACCTGTCCCAACCGAGATATGAAGATTTTGGAATCAATGTCTACGGGCCTATCGTCGGATTCAACGTCCGCCTGGGTAAGGAGAAACGGCATTCCGAGCCGTAGAGTCGATTTCCCATAGCTGTATGTCGAAGCGGCGAAGGCGAATGCGGCCTTTCCGTCAAGAAAAGCCGCTCTACGCGAAACTCGGTGGAGCACAGCAATGAGAAAGAGCCGATGACAGCGACGCTCCAGCGCGCAACAGCAAGGGCACCCGGTTTCGGGTGCCCTTGTCAGGTCTGGCTCGTGGTCAGGTTATGGCAGGTAATAGCGGAGAGAGGTCCAGAACATGTTGTCGGTACCCTTCGCGCCACCGCCGGGGTTTGTCGTACCGCCCGCGCCGGACCAGAGGTCACGCTCGAAGTAGCTGTATTGGATGCCCTGGCGAAGACGACCCATCGGACCGTTGTAGAAGTTGTACCAGTACCCGGCACTGACTTCCTGGACGTCCTTGTTGTTGCCTCCGCAGTTCGCCGGCGTCGAAGGTGTAAAGCCGTCGCCGCTATTCGGAAATGTGACCGTCGAGCTTGGCAACGGTTCGGTATTGCAGCCGCTCATATTGGTGAGCGGAGAACCGTAGCCGACCTTCCCGAAGTAACGCCGTCCCACGTAGTCTCCACCGTAGTTGACGTAGAGATTCAGCCGAGCCGTGGGATTCGCTTCAACCGTGGCGAGCGCCGAGAAGTTATGCAACGCAGCAATCTGGCCGTTCGGGCGAAGTGTGATATCGGCAATCGTCGAGCTGCCGTAACGTCCCGTTCCTTCTCCCCACAGTCCCTTCAGCGCGAGAGACAGTTTCTTGTTCGCCAGGGGAACGCGTGCGCTGCCGCCAAGGCCGCCGCCGACCGTGCTGTCGTTATACGCGCCCGCTGCGGTGCCAGTAACCGTGGTGACACCGTTGACAGTTTTGGTGACCTCGTTGGGAAAAATACGATCGCGGAAGACGCGAGCGATGCCGAAGACTTCATAGTGTCCCCAACCCGGCTCGAAGGCGATCTTCGCGATCATGTCAGGCGCCAGGTTGAATGAGTAGTTCGCTGTTGTGTTGTACAGGCCGCCGCCGTTACCAGCTGAACCGAGGAGCACGTTGGTGGGCAGGCTCGAACCCGCCGGGTTGAGGGTTTCAGCATTTTCCGCCGAAGCGCCGATCCAGGCCTTGCTGCCGATGTTCTTGCTTACGCGGAAGCCGTACTGCCGCGTCCATACGAAGCCCGCGTTGTACTGCGAATCGATGGTGGCAGGAAGGATTTCCGTCCCGTTATCCAGGCCCTTTGTCGTTTCCGTTGCCAGCGACCACATCTGGCCGCCGGTAAATTTCCAGCCGCTGTTCAGCGCAGCCTGCGCCCAGAGCTGCCGCTGGCGCAAGACATAGCTGTTGGACTGGTTGTTGTTGGAGGTAATGCCGGTGCCAAGCCAGTCCATCTCGTAGTAGCCGGTCATGGTCATGCTGGCTATCTGGCCCGTCGCCTTGATGGCAAGACGGGACTGACGGCCGGTGCCCTGGAACTCGCTGAGTTGGGCGTTGTTTGAGTGCTCGAGCGGGATCCCGGTGAACTGCGTATTGATATCACCGCCGGTCGCTCCGTTGCGATATACGGTCGCCGCTTCAATGAAGGAGCCGGCCGGCGAAATCGTGACCCCCTTATAGTGGATCGAATCCGGGTGCTCCACCTTCTTTTCGATATTCGTCTGCGTCTCCTGAATGGAGGAGGCGAGTGACGTGCTGTTGGTCTTCAGATCGCTGACCGCACCCTGCAGATTTGAGACGGCGCTGGCGTTGTCGGTCGTCTGCTGTTGCTGCTGCTGTGCCTGCTGTTGCGCCTGGGCGGCGGCTGCATTGGCCGCAGCGGCCTGCTGCTGAGCAGCCTGCAACTGTGCGTTGCTGTCATTCAACTGCTGTTTCAGCTGATTGATCTGCGTCTCCATGTCGTCACGGAGCTGTTGAATCTGCGTTTCGACGGAGGGACGCTTGGTGACCTTCCGCGCTGCCCGGTGACGGACAGTGCTCTTACCTGTAGCGCTGCCGCTCGCCGTTGATGTCTGCGCTTGAGCAGTCGCCATGGCCGACACAAGGATGCAGGTCGCCATCGCCTTCAAATGGTTTTTCATTCAGCCTCTCTCCAAAAGTTGTCACCATCGTGGCTTTCCGAAAACGCTTCTCAAGACAGCCGGACACACGGGTGACGTAGCCATAGGCTGCCAGCCGAATGTGAATGTTCGGAGAACGCACGTTGAATAGATGAGGAATCGAGGGGTACGCCGTTACCATCTGACAATCAGTCGCGCAGCCACTCGCTGTGGAAAATGCGTGCCGGATCAGCGCGATCCGGCACTGAGCAGGTTCGCCAGCAGCCGGTAGGCGCCCGGGATACCCTCAGGCGTCTGCCGGTGCAGGGCGAAGGCGACGTAGATGTATTCACCCTTGCCGAAGGTCGCGTGCAGCAGCCCGCCGCGCTGCGGATCCTGGCCGGCATCGTGTGTCTCCGTGGGCGCGGCGTACTCGGGCGCCCATGAGCTCATAAAGGAATGGCCGCGCTCTTCCGCCCATCCGTCGAAATCTGCTTCTGTGATGCGGTTTGGCGTGGTCAGAAGCGGATCCTTCGGGTCCAGCAGGGCCACGGGCGCTTTCTCGTCGACCACTCGCTCGGGGATTCCCCTCGAATTCAGGTGCAGCTCGTAGGGCGCGTACCCATGGTCAAACTCCGTGCCTTGATACATGACGACCAGTGTTCCGCCCGCATGCACCCATGCCAGCAGGCGCGCATTGGCCAGCGGCAGCTCCGGCCGGGCGGCGTAGGCGCGGATGCCGAGCACGATCGTCTGATATTTCGATAGATCGCCGTTGAGAAGATCGGCCGCGGACAGCAGGTCAACATGCAAGCCGAGCTGCTCGATGGCGCCGGGAAGCATGTCGCCCGTGCCCATCACGTAGCCGATGCCGCGATCGCCGGCGACGGTCACGTCCACGCCGCGCACATTCGTACTGGCCGGCCGATACAGGTTGTAGGGAATCAGCGCGCCATAGCCCGCCGTTTCATAGCCCACGGAGAAGCGATTGTTGCCGCTTACCGCAACCGCGGTAATGGGATAGCTTGCCGCTTCCAGCGCCGGCGCGTGAACCTGAAAGTTGAAAACAGCATCTTCGCCCGCGTGCACGCGAAAGTCGGCTGTCGCCGGCGTCGACTGCCAGCCCTGCGGAAGCTTCAGTTGCAAGGTGCCCGCAGCGTCCTGGGTTGCATGGAGATGTGCCGGCACGGTGAGGTCGCGTTGGGCCCCCCTGGGGACCACGATCCACGGCTGGCCGAGGGAGACAGAGAGCTCCGGCGTGACCACCAGGGGTGCATAGACCGCGCCCGGTCCAAGCTCGGTGTGCATGGTCTGGACTACCTGCGCCAGACGCACAGGCACCCCGTTGTAGTCGAAGGTGGCAACTCCGGTCACCGGGTAAGGGGCGAAGGAAAGATTGCGGTATTCCGGTTCGGCGATGTCATAGTACGCCTGCTCGGTCGAGGGCCTGGAAAAGTAAGGCGCTGTGGGCGCGGCGTCCTGCGCGACCGTGACATGGAAGACGGCATCGCCGCTGGTGCTGTGGGGATCGTCGAGCCCCGGTGCGCCCTCGCGTTCGACGATCCAGTGTTCCTTTTGCGGCGTATCGAGCGCAACCCTCGTCAGCGATACGACTTTCGGTGCCCGGATGTGCACGCGTACGCGGAATTCGGAGCCCGGCGTCACCTGCGCGGCGGTCTCCTGCGGGGTAGATGACAAGCCGCCGCGTGGACCAGCATAAAGCTCGATGCCACGCGCGCCGCCGCCCGGTGTGACCAGCGCGGTCAGCTCGATGCCAAGCGCCTGGGCCAGCGCGTTGTTTGCCTGCTGCAACTTGATCTCGAGCTCGCGCCCAACGGAAGTCTTTTGTTCTGCGTCAAGATTGCTGGCCTTCACCTCGTCCAGGAGCTTTGCGGTGCGGCGATACACATCGGCCAACAGCGGCGCGGTCTTCTCCGGGTGGTCCGGCGAGTAGTTCAGGATCGCCTGCGTCACGACCTCGTGGATACGCGACAGCGGCTGTTCGAGAAACGCACCCTGCGGACCGGCCAGCTTTGCCAGCCCGGGCAGTGTGGTGTCGATCCCGTCAAAGAAGTTTTGCTCGGTTGGCTGCACCGGCACCCGCGAGCCATAGCGATGGTAGGAGCTGGATGCCTCGCTCGGAAGCGGTACATTCGGCCCCTCATGCTGGCTGCGCTGTTCGCCAAGGCCGCGCCGGGCGATCTGAATATATGTCTGACCAAGCACCGGGTCGCGCTCCCCCTCCTCGATGGTGACGTTGGTCGCAGGAATGCCGTTGATGTCCGTGTCGGTGACGTAATCGTGGAAGCGAACCGGAGCGTACTTGCCGGTGGCATAGTCGAACATGCCTTTGGGCGAAAGGGAAAAGCCGGGCACGCGCGCGTAGACCTTGAGTGGCTTCCAGGGCTGGAGGCCGGCGGCGATCTGGTCGGGGTACATCTTCGGATCGCCTGCGGCATTGAAGACCTCCTGCGCCAGCATGCCGGAGACCTGGTGGTGGCCGTGGCCATCGGTGACGCCGCCAACGAAGACCGAGCAGACCACCATGGGCCGGTACATGCGGACGGCGCGCACCGCGTCGTAGAGCACGCGGTCGTGGCCCCACTGTCCCAGCGCCTCCTCCATCGTCTTTGAGAAGCCGTAATCGGCCACGCTGCCCCAGTACTGCTGGCCGACCCCATAGTATTCGTCCGCGCGCAGCAGCTCGTTGGTGCGGATCAGCCCCAGCGCATCGTAGTCCGCGGCGGACATCGCGTTCTGGCCGCCTTCGCCGCGCGTGAGCGTGAACAGTGAGGTGCGCACGCCGAGCGCGCGGCTTTCATAGGTCAGCATCCCGCCGTCTTCATCGTCCGGATGGGCGACGATCATCATCAGGCTGGCTGTTGTATCCAGCCGTTTCAGGCTCTCGTAGAGCGCCGCTGCGCCCCGGTTTTCCGGTAGCGGCGCCGCCTCGATGCTGGGGGCAGAGCCGGGTGGTAGATCGGCCGTAACCGTCTGCGCGTAGACCGTGGTCGCCAGCAGAACAGCCAGTGATAGAAGGTGCGCGCGCCGTAGGTGCATGAGCCTTGAGTGTATCGTCCGGGCGATGAGGGCGCGAGAGGCACAGACCGAATCTGTGCTCGACCGGCACGCGCGTATGCGACCGCCAGCTACACTGCGTGAAGCGGGCTGTGGCGATCGCATGGTGCCCGATCTTTGAAGAGCATGCCCACCGACCCTGTCCCATCGCCGCCGCACTTGCCGCGTGAACTCGGACTAGGCAGTGCGCTCGTGCTCAACATGCTGGAGATGGTGGGCGTCGGCCCGTTCATCACCCTGCCGCTCATCGTGGCCGCTATGGGTGGCCCGCAGGCCATGCTTGGATGGGTGCTGGGCGCGGCGCTGGCGCTTTGCGATGGCCTGGTGTGGGCGGAACTGGCTGCTGCGCTGCCGGAGGCCGGTGGCTCCTACGCCTTTCTGCGCGAGATCTACGGACCCGGCCGCGCCGGACGCCTGGTCTCATTTCTTTACGTCTGGCAGTTCACCCTCAGCGCGCCGCTCGTCATGGCGTCGGGAGCCATCGGTCTCGCGCAGTATGCGAGTTATCTGTATCCCACGCTGTCCATGAGCCTGGCGGCTGCGGGCCCGTTGCAGCATATCCATCGCACCAGCCTGTTGGCCGTTGTGGTCGTCGTGCTCGTGGTGGCGCTGCTCTATCGCCGGCTCCGTGCAGTTGAGCGGATGGCCTGGGTGCTGTGGGCGGGAGTCGTCTTCACCCTGGGCATTACCATCGTTGCCGGCTTTTCGCACTTCAACGCGCGGCAGGCATTTTCATTTCCGGCAGGCGCATTTCAACTGAACCACCGCTTCTTTATCGGGCTGGGCGCCGCCATGTTGATCGCTACGTACGACTACTGGGGCTACTACAACATCTCCTATATGGCAGGCGAGGTGCGCGACCCCGGTCGCACACTGCCGCGCACCATCCTTGGCTCCATCGTCATCATTGCGGTGATCTATCTGCTGATGAACATCAGCGTGCTCGGCGTTATTCCGTGGCAGGAATTCACCACCAGCCGGACGAGCGCCAGCCACACCGCGTTCGTCGCAGAATTACTGGGCCGCAGCTTTGGGCCGGTATGGGCAAGGATCGGTGCATGGATGGTCATCTGGACTGCCTTCGGCTCACTCTTCTCACTGCTGCTGGCGGGCTCTCGCGTGCTCTGGGCCGCCGCAGCGGAGGGTAACTACTTCCGTCCGCTGGCGCGGCTGCACCCGCGCGGAGGCTTTCCTGCAAACGTATTGTTGCTGCTGGGCGCCATCGCGTGCCTCTGCTGCTTCTTCGACCTGAAGGCCATCATCGCCGCACTGGTGGCGCTGCGCATCGTTCTGCAGTTCCTGCTGCAACAGGTAGGTGTCGTGTTGCTGCGCCGCCGCCGGCCGGAGATGCCGCGGCCCTTCCGCATCTGGCTGTATCCGTTGCCCGTGATCTTCGCAACAGTGGGATTTCTCTTTGTACTGGCGTCACGCGCGCACGCCGGCCGTGAGATTGCTGCTGCGCTGGTCGTCACCGTCTCAGGCGTGATCGTGTACCTGCGCCGAGCCCGGCGCGATGCTGCATGGCCCTTTGCGGCCGTCAAATGAGCAATATACGCGAGAGCCCATCCGGGGCTGTCCGAGGCGCGTACTGTAACCGGAGCCTCAATTCCGGCGTCCAACCATTGAGGCCGCCATGGGCGGCGCCTGGAGAACACCATGTTGATCCGCAGGGCCACCGACATTTCATCTTCGGAGATCACTCCCAAAGCCGACTATCTGAACCGGCGCACATTTCTGACGGGAATGGCGGCCGCCGGAGTCGCCGCGCTGGGAGCCGATCGCATCGGGCACTGGGCCAACGCTGGGTCCGCGCTGGCCGCGGAAAAGCTGCAGACGGTGAAGAGTCCGCTCTCCGTAAAGGGCGAGACGCCGACCTCCTACCAGGACATCACTCACTACAACAACTTCTACGAATTCGGCACCGACAAGGGCGATCCCGCGCGGAACGCGGGCGCCATGCATACGCGCCCGTGGACCGTTCAGGTGACCGGGCTTGTGAAGCAAAAGAAGACGGTCGACATCGATACGCTCCTGAAGCTGAAGCCAATGGAGGAACGCATTTACCGTTTTCGCTGCGTGGAAGGATGGAGCATGGTGATTCCGTGGGCCGGTTACTCGCTAGCGGAGTTCATCAAGCAGTGCGATCCGCTGCCGCGCGCGAAATACGTGCAGTTCCTGTCGCTCGCCGACCAGAGGCAAATGCCGGAGATCCATCAGTCGGGCATTCAGCTTCCCTATTCCGAGGGGCTGCGCATGGATGAGGCGATGCATCCGCTCACACTGCTCACCTTCGGCCTTTACGGCGAGGCGCTGCCGAATCAGGATGGCGCTCCGGTCCGCGTCATTGTGCCCTGGAAGTATGGCTTCAAATCGGCGAAGAGCATCGTGAAGATCAACTTCACGGATAAGGAGCCGCCGACAACCTGGAACATGATGGCCTCGAATGAATACGGCTTTTATTCCAACGTGAATCCGAATGTCGACCATCCACGGTGGAGCCAGAAGACGGAACGTCGCATCGGCGCGCCTCTCTTCAAGCAGCGCCAGCCTACCCTCATCTTCAACGGCTACGGCGATCAGGTGGCAAGCCTC
Source organism: uncultured Acidobacteriaceae bacterium (assembly GCA_963750845.1). Taxonomy (GTDB): domain Bacteria; phylum Acidobacteriota; class Terriglobia; order Terriglobales; family Acidobacteriaceae; genus KBS-83. Next base: position 191,759 of record CAVVSP010000019.1, on the reverse strand, counting down.
TACAACGGCATGGACCTGAAGAAATACTTTTGAGCTTCTCCATGCCGAATCGCGCTGTCGTCCTCCTGAAGGTGCTGGTCCACATCGCCTGCCTCGCCCCGTTTTTGATTCTTGCCTGGAAGACCTGGCACGACCTCACGAATCCGGGCGCTATCGCCCTGCTCGGACCGGATCCGACGGCGACTCTCTCGCACGGCACAGGCTTTACTGCGCTGCGCATCCTGATCATCTCGCTGGCCATCACACCGGTGCGCCGTTTGAGCAAGAGTCTTGGCTGGCTTGTCCGGTTTCGCCGCATGCTCGGGCTTTACGCCTTCTTCTATGCCTGCGTGCATCTGCTGGTCTATCTCAAGCTCTACGCAAACTTCGACTGGCCCACGCTCGTCAACGATCTGAGCAGGCGCCGGTACATCATCGCCGGATTTTCTACGTGGCTGTTGCTGGTGCCGCTCGCTCTCACATCCACGAAATGGTCCATCCGCAAGCTGGGCAAGCGGTGGCAGGTCCTTCACCGGCTCGTCTATGTGGCTGCGGTCCTCGGTATCATCCACTACTGGTGGATCGTCAAGACAGGCGTGCTCGATCCGCTGAAGATCACGGTTGTGCTGGCGATCATCCTGCTCGCGCGACCCGTGTGGTCGTTTGTAGATGCAAGGCGCCGGCAGCGGCGCATGGCCGAGGTCTGACACACCTGCCCAGTCGTTCAGTTGCTGGGATGGTTTGATTCGGGCGTTGCATTCACAATCAGGTCGGTCACGTCCGTGCCGTTGACTTCGAGTGCCTGGTCAGAGCTCGTGTATCCCGCGTGCGTCGCTGGATCATAGGCGTTCGAGATCTGCACGGTGAATTTCCCATCGGGCACAGCGTTGAAGGAAAAGGTGCCGTCAGAGGCGGTCGTGGCGCTGATGCTGGCAGTGTTCCCTGAACCGAGCCGCAGTTGTACAGAGGCCCGCGATAGAGCATGACCATCCTGCTGCGAGACGACAACTCCGCTGATGCGATGCATTCCGGTCGCCGGGATTTGGATATCCGTCCCCGGTAATTCTTCTCCCGCATGCACGTCGATCTTTTTTGCGCTGCTGCGCTCTACGGTATTGCCGTAGTAGATGGGAAAGATGGATCGCGGTGCGGCGAAGACGATGTATGTGCCATCGGCCAGACCGGTAAGACGGAATTGACCGCGATCGTCGGTTTGCGCGAATCCGGCGAAGCTCGGTTGTTGCGTGCTGGCCGTGCTCTGCGCGCCGGTTGCGCTCGATTGCAGGACAAAGGCCTGCATTGCCACACCGGCCGCCGGCGCACCGTCATCGAAACTTACTGTGCCCGTGATCGTCGCACCGCGGTAGATCATCGCCTGTACATTCGCGGTCTGATTCGCGGCCACACTCACACGTGTCAATTGAGCCGTCACCCGATCGCGGTCAGCGGGCGCCAGGTTTTGCAAGTCTCGATACATCCCGCGCAGTGGCTGGATGTATCCCGGCATCATGACGTCCGCATAGTACTCGCCGGGAGATATGCCCGTGATGCGGAAGGAACCATCCGATCCGGTTGTCGCGAAGCCGCCGCCGCGCCCAAATCGGACGCCGAATCGCACCTCTTGTGACTCCACCGGTTGCAGCCGGATATTGGCGAACCGTGCCGGCTTCTGCGTGTCCGCGCAGTAGACATGTCCAGTCACGCTGCCGGTGTCGGCGGACTGTCCACACACAGGAAATGCCGCCAGAATGGCAACCGCCGCACAAAACAGGGAAGCGACTTGCCGATGGCTTCGCATTTGGTTGCCGTCCCTATCTCTCCGTCCCTACGTCTCCGTCACTACGTCTCTTGGATACCGGCGAAGAGATCGGTCTCATCCGCAAATCGTTCTGGATCGCGTGCAGAGGCCAGCAGGTAGTGCTCTTCGTGTCCGTATTTCTCGTAGGCCGTGCCCGCACGGTCCATCACACCCTGTGTGTCGTGCGCCTCGATTGCCTGCCGCTTCACCTCTTGAAGGAGTCCCAGGTCGAGTTTGATCGATGCCGGAGTGCGGGGGGCCACCGCCGCTTCCTCCTTGAATTTCGAGACCGTAAAGTTGGTGGTCGAATAATAAAGCTTCTGGGGCGCCCACAAGGAGAGCCCGTCTTTCAATTGCTCCTGCGCAAAGTTGCTGCGGCAGCTCCAGTGGAAGGCAGCCGTTGCCGCAAAGCTCGCCACCGTATGGTCGCGATGCAGGTTTGGACCGCCATCGCCGCCGAAGGTGAGCACGATGTGCGGCCGAAGCTGTCGCATGCGCTCCACCAGGCGCGTCGTGATCTCGAAGAGGTTGGCCTGAATCAGCGCCCCATCCGGATACTTCCAGACTTCATAGCGAGTTACCCCCAGAATGCCGCAGGAGATATCGAGCTCCGTAATACGCGCCGCGGCAAGTTCATCGTTGCCGCGGGTATCGCCGCGATTGGAGGCGGCGCGTCCTTCCGTCAGGCAGATGACCGTCGTGTCAGCGCCGCGCGCATGCGCCATCAACAGCGCGCCGCCAAAACCGGCGCTCTCATCGTCCGGGTGTGCTGTCACGCACAGCAGGCGCAGTGGCAAGCTGTTCTCCTTCAGGGAAGATGTCGATTGCGGTTGGGTAATCCCACGGCAGGGAGCGCTGCGACACCGGACGGAAGCTGAAGCGGTGCAGGGGAGTGGGGCCATGTTCCGCCAACGCGCGTTTGTGCTCCGGCGTGGAGTAGCCCTTGTGCGAATGCAACCCATATTGCGGCCACTGCTCGTGGTACTCGCACATTCGCCGATCGCGATAGACCTTGGCAATCACAGACGCGGCCGCGATGGAGATCGAAAGAGAATCGCCATAGATGATGCTGGTCTGCGCGCAGGGCAGGTCGAGGCGCATGGCGTCGATCAGAAGATGATCTGCCGCAGGCATCAGCCGCGCGATCGCGCCTATCATCGCCAGCTTCGAGGCCTGGTAGATATTCACGCGGTCGATTGTCTCCGCATCGACCTCTTCGATGGTGAAGCAGATGGCGCGCGTCTCGACAACTTTGGCCAGTCGTTCGCGATCCTCGCGTTCAAGCTGCTTGGAGTCGCGCAGCCCGCGGATGCGGCACTCCGGAGGGAGGATCACCGCCGCCGCGACGACAGGGCCGAAGAGTGCGCCGCGGCCCACTTCGTCCACGCCGGCCACCATCACTGCGCCGGCCGCACGGGCCTCTTTCTCATAGCGCAGCCCGCAGTGCAGCTTCTTCAGCATGCGCATCTTTCGCGCAGAGGGCGAAAGGGCGTCTTCGTCGAGCCGCTCAATCTCCTGTTCGCTGATTACCTTTGTCGCCGACATCTGCCACAGTGTACGTCGTGGCGGCATGTCGAAAAATGGGGCCGCGCTGCCAAAAATCTGACAGACGCGGCCCCCGTGCGCCTCAAGCGCGCGACGCAGTCCGGTTCAGGCGCTCAGCTCGGTCTCCCTTTCGGTAACGCCCTCGTCATCCTCATCGCCATCGCCGTCCGGCAGCAGGCCCAGGGCCTGTCGCTCGAACAGCCGCTTGTAGACGCCACCCGTTCGCCGGACGAGCGCTTCATGGCTGCCTTCCTCGACCACGGCGCCCTGTTCGAAGACCAGGATGCGGTCGAGCATCCGCACCGTCGAGAGTCGATGCGCGATGACGATCGCGGTGCGACCGGTAATCAGCCGTTCCATCGCCTCCTGGATCAGCGCCTCCGACTCCGAGTCGAGGCTAGACGTGGCCTCGTCCAGAATCAGGATCGGCGCGTCGGCCAGGAAGGCGCGAGCCAGCGCCACCCGTTGCCGCTCGCCGCCGGAGAGCTTGACGCCGCGCTCGCCCACCAGCGTGGCATAGCCCTTCGGCTGCCGAGCGATGAACTCGTGCGCATTTGCCAGCCGCGCCGCGCGCTCGATCTCCGCCATCGTCGCGCCCGGCCGGCCATACGAGATGTTCTCCGCCAGCGACCGGTGGAACAGCACAGGATCTTGAGCGACCAAAGCAAGCTGCGCGCGCAGCGATACCTGCGTTGCGTTCGCGATCTCCTGCCCATCAATCAGGATGCGGCCATCGGTCACGTCGTAGAGCCGCTGCAGCAGCTTCACGAACGTGGTCTTGCCGGAGCCGGAGTGGCCCACCAGACCTACGCGCTCTCCTGCTCGAATGCGCAGTGAGAAGTCGCGGAAGAGCGGGTCCACCTGTGCGTCATAGCGAAAAGTCACGCGGTCGAAGAGCACCTCGCCATCGCCAATTCGCAGCGGGCGTGCACCCTCGCGGTCCGCAACACCCAGCGGATGCGAATGCATGGCCACCATCTCCTCCATCTCATTCACGCTGCGCTGCAGATTGGCCACATGCTGGCCCACGTCCCGCAGGTATCCGTGGACGACGAAGTAGCTGGTGAGCACGAACGTGACGTCGCCGGCAGTGGCTCGGCCACTCCACCAGAGCCACACCGCGCAGCCGGTCACGCTCGCGCGCAGCACCAGCAGCACTAGTTGTTGCATGCTGCCGCTCTGCGTGCCGCGTATCCAATGCCGCAGCGTCCGCCGCCGCCATTTGCCCATCACTGTGGCCAGGCGCTCGTCCTCGCGGCACTCCGCGCCGAAGGACTTCACCACGGCGTTGCACGTCACCGCATCGGCCATGGCGCCGCCCATCAGAGTGTCCTGCGCGTTGGAGAGCCGTGCCGCCGGCGCAACGTAGTAGAGCGACAACGCCACCGATAGCACGACATAGAGCACAGCCCCCGTCCCGACGACGGCCCCCATCGCCGGCCAGTGCCAGCCCAGCAGGACGGAGGAGCCGATGAGCACCAGCAGTGCCGGCAACAACGCCAGCAGCAGCGTGTCGTTCATCATGTCCACGGCCCACATGCCGCGTGTCACGCGCCGCACGATGGAACCGGCAAAATTGTTCGCATGCCAGTCCGTGGAAAAGCGCTGTACCCGCCAGAAGGCATCGCGCGCCAGGCGAGAGATCAGCCGCGATGTCAGGTAGCAGATCGCCAGCAGCGCAAAGTACCGTCCCGCCGCCAGAACCAGACCCAGCGCGGCCATGCTGCCCAGTGCCCACAGCGCAGCATGCAGCGCCTGCACCTTGACGGCATAGCCATGTGCGGCATGATTGGCAACCGCATCCACCAGGTGTCCGGCGAAGACCGGCATGAAGAGATCGGCCACCGTAGCCGTGAGCATGGCTGCTGATACACCGGCGACGAGCCACGCCTCGCGTCGCCAGTGGCGGAGGAGGAACGCTAGAACATCGCGCATTGCATGATTATTTTGTGAGGCTTTCATAAAGTCACTCGCTCAAGTGAGGGAACGGCCTTGCAGCCGATCCCTGGAACAACCGCAACGTTGCGTTGCCAACATGGAAGTGAGGCCCCAGGATGAAACGAGACGAAAACCAGACTCGATTCTGCTCAGCAGAAAGAGAAAGGCCCTGAGGCAGCGCCCCAGGGCCTTCGCAAAATGCTGACGAAGACGCTAAGTGCGCTCCACTTCCTTCAGACGGGCAGCCTTGCCACGCAGGCCGCGAAGGTAAAAGAGCTTGGCGCGGCGGACACGAGCCGAACGAATCTTTTCGACCTTGTCCACCACCTTCGAGTTGAGCGGGAAGATACGCTCCACGCCCTGACCGAAGCTCATCTTGCGAACGGTGAAGGATCCCTGCGGGCCGTGCTTCTTGGCAATCACAATGCCCTCAAAGGCCTGCAGACGCTCCTTTTCACCTTCCTTGATCTTTACCTGCACGCGTACCGTGTCGCCGGGGACAAAATCGGGAAGGTCCGTACGCTGGAGCTTCTCGGCAAGGCGCTGCATCACTGGATGAATGGACATGACAGATTTCCTAGGGATTAGTTCGAACTTCTAGTGTACACAACTTTGAGCTAAATCGCATCCAAAGAGGCCTCAACAAGCAGGGACTACACTGCGATTCAAGTCATTGGTATGAGATTTCTAGCGGCCCTAACCTCATTCTACGTCTTTGCCATCGGTACCTTCGCCTCTGCCCAGGCTCCCGCGCCTCCCATGCAGACCGGTACCGTCTTTCGCGCCGGTACCACGCTGGTGCTGGTTCCAGCTCTGGTGAGGACGAAGGCCGGGGCGCCTGTCTACACCCTGACCGCTGACGATTTTCTGCTTACCGACGATTCTGCCCCGCAGAAGCTTTCGCTGGAGCAGGACACCGACAGTGAGCCGCTGGCTTTAGTCGTCGCGGTGGAAATCGGAGGCGCAGGCGCGCGCCACCTCGACGACTATCGCAATCTCGGCTCCACGATCGAAGCGCTGGTGGGAAACGTTCCCCATCGGGTGGCCATCGTTGGCTTCGACAGTGAACCGCGCATGCTTGAAGACTTTACATCCGATCTGAACGCCACCGCCTCAGGCCTGCACGATCTCGACTCCGGAGACAGCGGCGCCGCCATCCTCGATGGGCTCAAATTTTCCGTCGATCAGTTACAAAAGCAGCCCCCGGAATATCGCCGGGCCATTCTGCTGTTCAGCGAGACCGTGGATCATGGCAGTCACATTCAGATGGAAGACGCAGTGCGCTCCGTCAGCGATACCAACACGGTGATCTATAGCTTCGCCTTTTCGTCGACCAAAATGCTGCTACAGCCAAGGCAGAAAAACATTTCCCCCTCATCAGGATCCGGCCCCTCCCGGTGGTTGTCTGGCGCAGGATCCAAATGAAGATCCTTCAGAAGCCAAGGGCAAATTCGAAAAGACCTATGACTGCATCGGTCTACTCGCGCCCCCATTGCGCGTAGCAAAGCTCGCGACACTTCTGGCGGTGAGCGCCATGCGCCACAATGCATCGGAGACCGTCGCGCATCTCACCGGCGGCGAATACTACTCCTTCAAAGACCGGAAGAGCCTGCAGAAGAATATGTTGACGGTTTCCAATCATGTGCCGAATCGTTACGTGCTCAGCTTCCGTCCGGAAGCCCCGCATCCTGGCATGCACACGCTCAAATTGAATCTAACGAACTATCCCAACCTGGAGATCACCGCGCGCAGGAATTACTGGGCGCAGGATACGACCGGAAGCAGCGCGCAGCCGTAGTGGCGCGATCAATTCTTCTGCTTCATCGCTCAGCGCGAAAGGTCTTTCCTAATTCCTTATCGGCAAGACGAAAGTAGTGCCGGAAGTTGTAGATCAGTGGCGACCATTTCTCAGGATCAATGTGGTTCTCACCAAGAACGAACTCATCCGCTACATGCACTCGCAGCACTTCCACCTCTGCGGCAACGCCTCCACCAAGCTGATTGAGCTTCTCTCCGTCCAGAGTGTGCAGATGAACAATCCTGGCCTCCATATGCACAGGACACTCTTTTACGCGCTCTGGCTTTACAACTTCGCTCTGCAGTGGGCTAAGGCCGGCGACGCCGAACTTGTCAGGCTCGAAGTGAAACTGATGCGCCTTGAGATCCGGGACCGGATTTTTCCCTGTGAGCGGCGCCAGCTTTTCCACCTGCTGCCACATCTCGGGCGATGGGATGTTTACGACGCATTCCGGCAGCCGATCCAGATTGTCTGCGGTCTTCGTTTCATCCAGCAGCCCTAGCATCGCGGTCCACCCCAGAGCCCAAAAAGAGGAGATGGGTGCCAGGTTGGTGCTGCCATCTTCATTGAGTGAGCTGATCAATGCCACGGGTGTGCCGAAGTAGAGAATCTTCGGTTCGATCGTGCGAAATCCATCAGTCACGGCTACCTCCTGGTCAGTTCTTTAAGCGCCGTCCCTTCCTCTTCGCCCTCTCCAGGAAATCGCCGGTCGGCAACGCCCAAATCGGCCTCCTTCAAGAGGTCCGGGCGATTGTGCATCGTCTTCAGCAGCGCCTGCTCCCGCCGCCACTTGCGGATTGCTGCATGGTCGCCACCGCACAGTACGTCCGGCACCGTCAGCCCTCGAAACTCGGCAGGCCGTGTGTAATGCGGATAGTCCAGCAAGCCACCACTCCCGTGGGTGGAACGCGGCGGCTCTCCTTCTTCAGATGCGCCCAGGTCAGCAACGCCGAAGCTTTCATACGCCGACGACGCCTCATTTCCCAGCACACCTGGAAGAAGACGTGTCGTCGCATCCATGATGATGGCTGCCGGCAGTTCTCCGCCGGTCAGGACGTAGTCGCCGATCGACAGCTCGCGATCGCAGAAGAGCGTATTCACACGCTCGTCCACACCCTCATAACGGCCGCAAAGCAACACAATGCGCTCCAGTCGCGCGAGGTCTCGCGCCGTCGCTTGCGTGAAACGCTCGCCCTGCGCCGACAGCAGGATGACGCTCTCGCGTGTTGGATCGCGCTCCGCCTTTGCGCTCACGCCAAGCGACTCGATGGCCGCCGCCAGCGGTTCGGGCTTCAGCACCATGCCCTCTCCACCTCCGAAGGGCCGATCGTCCACCGTGCGGTGGCGGTCCGATGTGAAGTCGCGCAGGTCATGCCGCTCGCATTGCACGATGCGGTTCTCCAGGGCGCGCCGCACCACACCGTGCGTGAGGAAGCCGTCAAAGAAGCCGGGGAAGATGGTGAGGATGTCAAAGCGCATCATTATCCTCCTCTCCTCACGTATCTGCCGCTGCGCCGCGCTCTCTTCGTCGGTCAAGGGCGCGTTGATCGCCGTCAGGCCCGCGGGCAATCGCATCCGCAGCACGTGCGCGGCTAGATTGATTTGCACGATAAGAGCCTTCGCGAATGGAATCAGCAGTTCGTCGCCGCCGTGTTGGACGACCAGTAAATCAGGCGCGCCGCCGCTTCCACGCTCCACGCCAACCACCGGGCCCAGATCGACGGCGCTATGGGCTTCATCGATGACACGGCATCCGATCAAATCCGCGATATAGATCGCATCATCGGCAAGCTGAGCACGCTGCTCGCGCGGGATCGCAACATGCCATCCGCTCAGTGCCGTTGCGCCGGAGATGGAATCGATCCCCGCAAACTTCAAAACGATACGGCCTTTGTGCGGCCAGTGGCGTTCGATCTCTGCTTCGCGCGGCGCAGCCTTCGCATCCGGCGGCAGTAGCCACACGCGTGGGCGTTCGGAGAAGCGTTCCGGAAAATCAGTCAGGATCTCAGCGATCAATTCGCCATGGCGGCCCTGGGTGCGAATCAGGCGCGCCAGCAGCACGAAGTCGCGATCACGATCCTCAGCAGACATGGCTGCGAAGGGGGTCAGCCCGCCGTCGTGGACTCGCTGCCACCAACGATGGTGTCATCCACATCCTCAAGATCGTCCTCTTCGTCCTCGTCTTCCACGACGTCGAGCTCATAACGAAGATGATGGCCCTGACCGACTGCGGCGAGGATAGTGCGCAGCGAGCGCACGGTGCGCCCCTGCTTGCCGATCACCTTGCCCACATCGTCGGGCGCCACCCGCATTTCCAGCACGGTCGTGTCATCGCCCTCATCCCCTTCCACTGCTTCCACCGAAACTTCTTCCGGATGGTCTACCAGGGCGCGGGCAATCTGCGTCATCAACTCTTCAGCGGCGTCCAGCTTCTCGTCGTGGGTCATGCGGCTCCAGCGTGAGACAAAGGCCAGCGTGAGGCAAAGGGAAGACGCGTCCCGCCAGTAGCGGGACGCATGCAGGTGCGGCTAGGCAGCTGGGGCCGGAGCCGGCGCTTCCTTGTAGTTCTTGAGCAATTTGGCGACGCGATCGGAGAGCTGCGCGCCATTGCCGGTCCAGTGGTCGATGCGGTCCTTCTTCAGCAGCACGCTTGCCGGGTTGGTGCGCGGGTTGTAGGTACCCACAACTTCAATCGAACGGCCATTGCGCGCACGATCCTTCTCGATCACAACGACACGGTAGTACGGCTGCTTGCGCGCTCCAAAGCGCGCCAAACGAATCATCAGCACAGGATTTCTGTTCCTTTCAGCAAACTCTTTAGAATCGTCTCGGGATTGTCCAGCGGCCAGCCGGCGACTGCCGGCGACGGCAATGATGGCGATATCGCCCACACCACTCCCAACCCATCAAGTATGGCGAAATCAGTGGTTTTCCGCAAGTCGGAGACTGCTTTTGATTGCAGTGTGCGGCCGGCGACGATGTTTGCCCGATCATTGCCCTAAAGCAAAAAGCCTGACCATTTGGCAGGCTGAGGAGATTCAGAACAAAAGGGAACTACATAGCTTCAAGATACTTGGGGAAGAGCTGGCCAGCGCTTTCCTGGAACAGCGTGGTCAGTCGCGCCAGCATCTCGCTGTACAGCGTCGTCGCGCGATGAGCATTCACTGACGCGCCTACTGTGGAGCGCGACATCGCATACTTTGCGAGGGCCATCAGTACGCAAAGTCGGATCTGGAAGGCATCGCTGCGCAGACCTTCCAGTAGCGCCTCATCTGGATCGGTGCCATGCTCTGCCGCGTAATCAGCAAGCTGAACCAGCAGCGGAGCGTTGGTGTACATGGCCCACAGACCGCGTGCGCCATCGATCCGGCTCCAGATATCGGTGGGTGTTGCCTTGATGCCGCCACGATAGAGATAACGCTCGGAGACATCGTCCAGTCCCCAATCGTTGGCCCGGAGTGCAGCAACAATCTCATCCCAACTGCGATGCTTCCGCTTTGCCTGCGCGCGGCGCCACAAGCCCACGAATGCAATCAGGGCTACGGCAAGCAGTATCTGGAATAGTGAGAACGTCATTTGTGCTCAGCGCTCCGAGTAACGGCTAAACGGGTACGTTTGGCTGCTCCCGCTATTGTTACCAGAACTTCTTGCATTTGTGGAGTGAAATCTTTGCGCGGTGCGTCATTTCGGGAAAAAGCCCAGATCCATGAGATCAAGGTAACAAAGTAGGCTCCCCACTGAAGCTGAGCAAGCCTAATCAAATGAGCACTATAAGAGGGACTTGTGGAAAGAAGGTGACTGCTCGAAAGTTGCACCAGCAGGGACACTGCGCCATAGAAGGCAAGCGCGGATGCCAACTGGAGGACTAGACTCCTCCAACTGATACCTAAAAACTGTGCAAAACCCGCCATGCCGGCGAAGAGCAGTAGTTTCAGGACGGCGAGCCCAAGGGTTACCCGAAGCAGTACTGCGGTATTGCTCGCTGATTGCGTTTGCGGCGAGAACGTAGCCGCCATGATCGCGCACACCAGTACGCCGCCGGTAACGATTGGCCACAGGCGGAAAGGCAGTGACCGCCTGGAAGGCCGAAGCACGTTGCGTCCGATCTCCATAATAACGAGAAGTTGAAGCAGGTAATCTAGCACCTGACCGGTGAAATAGAACTTCATATAGATCCCTGTGTTTTGCAGAAGCCATGCCAGTGGATCTATAGCCAGGTTGAAAAACATGTAGGTCAGCAGGATCGGATAGTCCCGCCTGGACCCTCTTCTGATCATCAGGTAAGCGATTGCAGCTTGCGCGACGAGCGTTACAGTTTCAAGGACGCCGTCGACGGTCAGATGCTGCATACGTCACTCCGAAAGATACCTGTCGAGAGCATACGCCAGAGCTTCGGAAGTGTGCCTCCCACTATTGGGTGCATCCAGCCGGTTCGGAAATAGCAAAGCGGACCCGCGCGGGTCCGCTGCAAGACATCGTTCCAAAGAGAGATCGCTTAGCTTTTGCCCAACTGGCGAGGGAAGGGCATACCGGGGCTATATGCAACGGTCTTGCCGAGCTGGCGCGGGAAAGGCATGCCAGGACTATATGCGACGGTCTTGCCGAGCTGGCGCGGGAAAGGCATGCCAGGACTATATGCGACGGTCTTGCCGAGCTGGCGAGGGAAAGGCATGCCGGGCTATATGCCACGGTCTTGCCGAGCTGGCGCGGGAAAGGCATACCGGGGCTATATGCAACGGTCTTGCCGAGCTGACGCGGGAAAGGCATGCCGGGGCTATATGCGACGGTCTTACCGAGCTGACGCGGAAAAGGCATACCCGGGCTGCTCGCCGATACTTCGGCGTTAGCAATGCAGGGTACTACTAGAACGGCGGACAAGGCTGCAACGGTCAGCAACTTCACGGAAAGGGCCTCCAGGGGTCTTGGTACTCGTGGCGTATCGCCTACGTATTCCGAACCTTAGCCGAGGCTGTATACGGTTGCTACAACTTTGGTGGAATTTAGCGTTGGAGAGAGTGGTAATATTACCTCTGTAATGAATTATCTTGTCGCGTCGTACGAGTTCGTCACGCGTCCTTGACGCAGCAGGGTGGAAGAGTCACATTTGCTGCGGCCCTTGAATGCTTCCCGCGGGTGCCTCGCTACTCTCTTCGTGGGATGTCCCGAATCACAATCGCGAACTTATAGTGGCGCTATGACCCCCGCACTCTCGGCACAGGCAAAAGCGGATGCCCCGGTTGAGCTGAGAAATGCAGTTCGCTTTCCGCTTCAGATCCCTTTGCGCCTGTTCACCGGGACCGGTGAAATTGCCGCGATGACGGAGAACATCTCCGCCACCGGCGTGGCTTTCACGCTTCCCCGGCCCCTCGAAGTTCAAACTCAGGTGCGCTTTACAATGAAGATGCCGGCAGAGGCCATGGGAACCCCGACAGATGTGGTAGTTCACTGCACCGGGCGTGTGGTACGCTGCAACACCAGCGAGACCTGCTGGCGTGCCGCGGCAGTTATCGACGAATATTACTTCAGTCAGTAGAATTGCTTATGAGCGCAGCCAAGCCCGACATGCTTGACGAGACCATTTCCGACGATCCAGCCGAGCCTAGCGCATCGACGGAATCCAATATCGTCCGCATTATCCTTGCGGATTCGCAGGCCATCTACCGTGTCGGCATGCGTAAGATATTTGCCCTCGAAGATGACATCCGGGTGGTTGCACAAGTGGATAACCTCCAGAACCTGGAAGCAGCCATCCAGAGGTTCCCAACGGACCTGGTAATCCTCGAAGGCGGTTTGATCACCGGCACCACCGATGCGATTCCCGCCATCGTGCGCCGCAATCCTCAGGTCAAGATCATCATCCAGGCGGTCTCCACGGACGAACAGAACACCGTCGAGCTTTACCGTCGTGGGGTGCGCGGCATCATTCCGCGATCAATCTCGCCCGACCTGCTGGTCAAATGTGTCCGCAAGATCGCCCAGGGAGAAACCTGGATCGATAACCAGTCGGTGAACTGGGTGATCGAGGCCTACCGCTCTCAGGCGACCGCGCTCACCAGTCCGAAGAGCCAGCCGCGGCTCTCTCCCAAGGAGATGGCCATCATTACCTGCATCACGCAGGGCAAGCGCAACAAAGAAATTGCCTATCAGTTAGGCACGACTGAGCAGGTCATCAAGAACTACCTGCGCAAGATCTACGACAAGCTCGGCGTCTCGGACCGGCTCGAACTGGCGCTCTACTGCCTGCACCATCAGTTGCACAAGAAGTTTTCAGATGGTGCCGTCAACGCTGAAGGCGGCGACGCGGTGCTGGCGCCGCTACCCGCACACCAGCCCGCTCCGGTGGAAAAATAGCGATTCAGAGACGTTAGTCCTGCTCAAGAGACTGCAGTTTGCGAAGGGAGGCCAGACGGCCTCCCTTCGGCATTTCCGCTTCTCCAACCCGCTCTCTTGAGCCGCAGCGGAGACTGCTGCGCGTCCATCTCTGCCATTCACCTGCTGCTATGCTGGCCTTTGTTTGCCAAGTCTCCTGGCCCCATTCCGGACCCTCACCGCGAAGCAGCGCCATGCCTTCGCCGCCTGTTTCCTTGGCTGGTCACTGGACGCCTTCGACTATTTCATTCTTGTCTTTTGCGTATCCGCCATTGCGGGCGATTTCAGGGTCGCGAAGAGCGCCGTAACGGAAGCGCTCTTCCTCACTCTCGCTTTCCGGCCATTGGGCGCTCTGCTCTTTGGCTGGATGGCGGATCGCCTCGGACGCCGGCCAACCCTGATTGTCAACATTCTCTGCTATTCCGTACTGGAGCTGGCCTGCGCCTTTACGCCATCGCTCCACGTGCTGCTGATCCTGCGTGCGCTGTTCGGCATTGCGATGGGCGGGGAGTGGGGCGTCGGCGCGGCTCTGGCATTTGAGACTCTGCCGAAGGAGAATCGCGGCTTTTTCTCCGGCATTCTGCAGGAAGGCTACGCGGTTGGCTACCTGGTTGCCGCCGCGGCCTTCGGCCTGCTCTTTGAATCCATCGGATGGCGCGGCATGTTCATCGTGGGTGCGGTGCCGGCGCTGCTCGCCGGCTACATCGGCCTCCGCGTGGAAGAGTCGCCGGCCTGGAAGCAGGGCAGAGCGGCCCGGGGTGCGAGAATGTCGCTGTCCGCGATGTGGCAGGGCATTCGCGGCTATTTGCCACTCTTTCTGTTTCTTGTTCTGCTCATGTCCGGATTCAATGCGTTCAGCCATGGCAGCCAGGACCTGCACCCGCTCTTCCTGCAAAGTGATCATCATTTCGATCCGCACACCGTAGGCGTCATCGGCATCGTGCTGGCGCTGGGGGCCATCGCCGGCGGAGTAGTTTTCGGCGCGCTTTCCGAGCGCTGGGGCAGAAAGCGCGCCATCATCACGGCGGCGTTGCTTGCCATTCCGGCCGCGCCGCTAGCCACACTCACGCATGGCCGCTTATCGCTCGCAACCGGCGCTTTTCTGGTGCAGTTCATGGTGCAGGGCGCGTGGGGTGTCGTTCCGGTTTACCTCAGTGAGATCTCCCCCGGCCCGGTGCGTGCCACGTTTCCAGGCGTGGTCTATCAGCTTGGCAATCTCATCGCTTCCAAGCTGACGAATATTCAGGCTCGCGCAGCCGAGCGCACCGGCAGCTACGGACCGGTGCTCGCGGTCACCATCATTGCTGTCGCGTTCTTCATCGCGATCGTGATGTCGTTCGCGCGTGAATCACGCGGCGCAGAGATCACCACCTGACCGTTCGCGAGCAAAGCCCTGCATCCAGGCCGGGGGAGAACACGGTTACACTTGCCGCTATGCGGCTCCTTGCTTTCACGCTCCTCGCTCTCATGCTTCTGGCGACATCCACTCCCGCGCTCCTGAACGCGCAAGCCGCACCCGGCAAGACGCTCAACGTCTATCCCGGAGCTGTGCCCGGAGCACTCGGCCATGCCGCCGCGGATCGTCCGACCATCGATGTCTATCTGCCGGCTGCCAATCCAACCCACAGCGCCGTCCTGGTGATTCCGGGTGGCAGTTATCACGACGTGGTGGCGGACCGTGAAGGCGCTGCGCCCGCGCAGTGGCTTGCGCAACGTGGTGTCGCCGCTTTCGTCCTGCACTACCGCGTTGCGCCCTATCGCTACCCCGCGCCGATTGCCGATGCAGAGCGCGCCATGCGGCTTTTGCGCAGCCGGGCGGCCGAATTCGGCTTCGCCCCGGACCATCTCGGCGCATGGGGCTTTTCCGCGGGCGGCCACATCACCAGCATTCTCGCCACGCTCTTCGACAATGGAGTGCCGGCCAGTCCGGATGCCATCGAGCACTTCAGCGACCGCCCGGACTTCGTCGTCCTTGCGTATCCGGTCATCAGCATGAAGTCCGGCATTGCGCACGAAGGCTCGCTGCACAACCTGCTTGGCCCGATGCCCGATCCCGCACTTGCGGCGCTGCTATCGTCGGAAGACCATGTGACGCCAATAAGTCCGCCCGCCTTCGTCTTCACCACCAACGATGATGACGTCGTCCCGTCGAAGAACAGCATGCTCTACGTGGCTGCCTGCCAGAGCGCCGGGGTGCCGGTGGAGTTCCATATGTTTGAGCATGGCCATCACGGAGTCGATCTTGCAGAGCAACTGCCCGCTCTGCATCTCTGGACAACGCTGCTGGAGAGCTGGATGCGGCAGAACCAGTGGATGGCCCCGGTTGCGCAATAAGGCCGCGCAATCAGCTAGAGACTCAAGGTGTCGTCGGCGTGGCCAATCCGCGAACCAGGCGCGCGCTGAAGGCCATCACACAACACAGCGCCATGACGCAGATCAGGATGGACGTGAGTCCTGCATGCTTTCCCACAAAGCCGAGCCCCGGCGGACCAGCCAGCAATCCTGCATAACCGATGCCGACTGTGGTTGCGATGCCCGCGCCAGCCGGCACATCGCGAACACGGCCCGCTGTGCGGTAGATCACCGGCGAGCCATTCGCGATGCCGGCGCCCACCAGTGCGAAGCCGATCAGCCACCAGAGCATGCCGGTCATGTGCGCCCAACCGGTGCCCACTACGACGCCCAGGCCCGCTGCGGCCAACAGGCCTCCCCAGAGCAGCGTGCGTTCCTCGCCCAGGCGGCCCACGATCGAGTCGCCGGTGAGACGCCCAGTGACCATCAGTGCCGCGAAGGCAGCATATCCATACCCGGAAACGCCATGGCCTGCATCGCGCACCACGGTGAGATAGAGCCCGCTCCAGTCGGCGATCGAGCCTTCGCAGACCATGCAGACGAAGGCCACCAGGCCCAGCAGCAGCAATCGTCCATGCGGCCGCAGCGCGTGCGGCTGCTCATGCAGGCCTTCTTCGGCACGGGTAAAGAGATACGGTGTTCCCGCCACAACCAGCAGGATGACGAACGCCGAGAAGCTGAGCACGATACCCTGCGCGGGCACATGCCGCGACAGCACGAAACTGGTGATAGCCGCGCCCGCAAAGCCTCCGATGCTCCACATGCCATGGAGCCGCGAGATGGTGCGCTCGCCGAGCTGCTTCTCCACCGCGATGCCCTGCGCGTTCATGGCCACATCCATGCTTGCGCCCGCGATGCCGAAGCACAGCAGCGCCAGCCCCATCAGCAGCGCAGTCGGGGCCAGCACGACCGCGCTCAGCATGACAGGAAAGGCGATGCCCGACACGCGGCACACAGCACGGCTGCCGCGGTGCGCGGTCATCCGGCCGGCGAGCGGCATGGCCAGAACCGCGCCCAGTCCGCTGGCCAGCAGCGCCCAGCCCAGGGCGCCGGGATCGAGATGCAAATCACGCGCGCGGTCGGGCACGTGCGGCACCCACGCGCCCATCACGACGCCATTCGCCAGAAAATATGTGCCCACGGCGCGCTGCGCGGTCTTCGCGCGTGCAACCGCGGACAAGGTCGAGCTTGGCATTGTCTTTAGAGTACGAGACTTCTCTGCTCGTGGCTCATCGGTCTCGCGATGGACCGCTTTGAGAACAAGTATTTGTGAAAACGGTCTAAGGTGAGAGCAGGAGCCATGTTCATGCCGGATTCGCAACTGCATCTCTCCGCGCCTGCCGCTCGCGTGCTGGGTTCGCTGCTGGAGAAAGAGACCACCACTCCAGAGTATTACCCGCTCTCTCTGCTGGCGTTGACCAATGCCTGCAATCAGCGCACCAGCCGCCATCCTGTCATGGAACTCGGCGAGGATGAGGTTCGCATGGCGCTGCATGAGCTGGAGGATGCCGGCCTGGCCGCGCCGGTACGCGGTACGGAGAGCCGGGTCGCGAAATACGCCCACCACATTGGCGAGGTCTTCAATCTGCGCCGCGGTGAGCTTGCCGTGCTATGCGTTCTGCTGCTGCGTGGAGCCCAGACGCCCGGCGAGCTGCGCGGCCGCACAGAGCGCCTGCACAGCTTCACTAACATGGATGAAGTCGAAAGCACGCTGCAGCAACTGGCGCAGCGCGAGCCACCGCTGGCGCGCGCATTGTCCCGCGAGCCGGGCGCACGAGAGGTACGCTACGTTCATCTGCTGTCAACAGTGCCTGAAAACGCCTCTGGAGCAGCGCACGAACTTTCGCGCGCTAACGCACCCGCGTTGGGGGCGATGGACGACGGCGTCGCGGGTCGGATCGCAACGCTTGAGGATGAAGTCGCACAGCTTCGCGCACGCATGGCATCGCTTGAGGATAAGCTGACCCATCCGGCGGGCTGAATGCCCTGCTGGCCGGCGATGCGAGTCGTTGGAACTCGCCAGGGAGACCGATCTGCGTAGAGACCAGCACGTATGGCAATGGGCGATCCGCTCTATCCTGACTGCATGACCTGGCTTATCTGGGCGCTTCTTTCCGCAACGTTCGCGGCGGCAACCGCGATTCTGGCCAAGATCGGTGTCGCGGGAATCGACTCCAATCTGGCGACTGCCATCCGCACCACCGTGGTGCTGGTCTTCACCTGGGCCATCGCCATTGCGCTTGGCAGGCACAATGCGATTGCCGCGATTGCAGCCCGCTCATGGCTCTTTCTCGCGCTCTCAGGGATCGCGACAGGATTGTCGTGGCTCTGCTATTTCCGCGCGCTGCAGTTGGGGCCCGCGTCGGCTGTCGCCCCTATCGACAAGCTCAGCGTGGTGCTGGTGATCCTGCTTGCGTGGATCTTCCTCGGAGAAGGTCTCACGGCGCCCAAGATTATCGGCGGCTTGTTGATTGCCGGCGGAGCAGCCACCCTTGTCTTCGGATGACGTCTTCGATGAGACCTCGGGATGAGGTTTTCAGGTCAGGTCTTCAGGTGAGCTGAACGCGCTCGATCGCGCTCGATCGCATCCAGCTCACCGTCGGAATGATGTATTTATCTGCCTACAGTGAAATCGGCGCGGCAGCCATGGTCCACCCAGATGCCACGTTGATCGAAGCCCCAGCTATAGCCCTGCTCGCAACGCGCATCGCTTCGCTGCCTGGTCATCTGCACACCGCCCCGCACATCCGCGGGGCAGTAGTGCCGGTTGCCATCATCGGAGGAGCAGGCAAGGGTCTGGCCGCCACCGCCGCCGTTGTTCCAGCCGCTATTGACCGCGAAGTCTGCACGGCAACCGTGATCCACCCAGATACCGTTAGGATCGTAGTCCCAGCTATAGCCTTGCTGGCAGGCTGCTCCGCTGCGCTGATTGGTCATCTGCACGCCGCCCCGCGCATCCACCGGGCAGGTGTGCCGTCCACCGTCGTCCGAAGAACAGGTAATGGTCTGGCTACCGCCATTATTTCCGCCGTGATTCCATCGGTTCCCGCTGTTCACCATGAAGTCGGCGCGGCAGCCGTGGTCTACCCAGATGCCCGCGCGGTCGTAGCCCCAGCTATAACCCTGCTGGCAGCCTGCTCCGCTGCGCTGATTGGTCATCTGCACGCCGCCTCGCGCATCCACCGGGCAGGTATGCCGTCCACCATCGTCCGAAGAGCAGGTGATGATCTGGCCATTCCCGCCGCCGTTCCATCGGTTCCCGCTGTTCACCATGAAGTCGGCGCGGCACCCGTGGTCTACCCAGATGCCCTCGCGGTCGTAGCCCCAGCTATAACCCTGCTGGCAGGCCGCTCCGCTGCGCTGATTGGTCATCTGCACGCCGCCCCGCGCATCGACCCGGCAGGTGTGCCGTCCACCATCGTCGGAAGAACAGGTGATGGTTTGCTGCGCCATTGCGGATTGAGCCGTTCCTGCAAGAACAAGCCCGAAGAGTGCAAGCAGTGCGTATCGGAATGGAAACATGTACCCCTCCCGCGCGACATACTACGCCGTTCAGGGCTCTACGGGACGAGAATTGTCTGCTGGATGCGCACATGGCCCCAGCGCATCAGCGAAGCCGAAACTCCGCCCGGCAGCCGTGGTCTACCCAGACGCCGCTACGGGTATAGCCCCAACTTGAGCCTTCCGTGCATCGTGCTTTGCTTCGCTGATTGAAGATTCGTACGCCATGGCGAGTATCCGCCGGGCAGGAGTGACGCTTGCCGTCATCAGAGGAACACGTGATCGTCAAGCGGCCATCCCCAAATGTGGAGGGTTCGCCGCCATACCCGGAGTTGACGACGAAATCCGCCCTGCAGCCGTGGTCTACCCAGATCCCCTGGCGGTCATAGCTCCAACTGAAGCCCTCCTCGCAGGTGGCATCGCTCCGCTGCCGCGTCATCGAGACGCCGCCTCGCGTGTCTACCGCGCAGTAGTGGCGCTTTCCGTCGTCGGAAGAACACGAAATCGAATGCTGAGCCATCGCAGGCCGCGGGCCCATCGCTACCAGTGCGATGAGGCCAGATACCGCTACGACAAACCCTCGCCTCCGCATCGCAGCCTCCCCGCGGGAATCCTACACCGCAAATATATTCCGTCAACGGAAACCAGCCGCGGAATGCGGTAGCAGCGGCGATACCTCTAATGGCTGGTGTGCAAATAGAACACCATGCCCACGGCTAGGACAATGAACAAAACGACAGCAGTGAGCAGCACTCCGCCCAGCAGCAATGTCACTGTCTTGCGCTGCGCCTCGGTTGGCCGTGTAATGCCGAACGCCTGAATGAACATCTCCACCAGGTATTCGAGGAGCCGCATCACTCGATCCATCCCTCCGCCGTAGTCGTCGCTGCAAGCACCAGGCAGACGCACGCGTCAGCCTACCATTGCGTCTCTAAAAATCGCGAATGAAGCACTATTGCCTCGCACGACCGGAGGAGTAGCATTTTGTTCATGAAGCGAATTCTGCAACGCCTGCGGGATCTCCTGTCCGGCCGGCGCAGCACGCCTCCACCGTCCGAGGACCCGTATGCAGGGGTACGGGCTCCCTTAAAGCGTGGACCCGGTGGACGCAGTGCAGGCGCCGTCGCCGAACTCGACAAATCCTAGCCTTGGTTCGTCGACACGCTATTCCGGTCGTTTCAGGTCGAAGCGGTCCCGTGTGCGCACGTAGGTCGCACCGCCCATGCGCCCGATCGCCGCGAGTTTTTCCGGATCGATACGGAAGTTCTCCATCAGCACTTCGTTCACGTGAAAACGCACCACCTCGCCCAGTACGATCGTTCCGCCGGAGGGACGGTCACTGACCTCGATGGTCTGGCGCAATCGGCATTCCATCTGCACCGGGCTCTCCGCCACGCGCGGTGGCTTCACCACCTCGCTCGGCTCAGGCGTCAGGCCGGCCAAATCGAACTCATCCACGTCCGGCGGCACCTGTGCGGAGGTGAGATTCATCCTCTCCGCAATCCCCTCGGTCACCACATTGACGACGAATTCACGAGTGGCGATGACATTGAGCAGCGTGTCTTTGTGAGTCGCCAGTCCGCGGCCAGGGTCTTCCCGCCGCACCGCTGCACAGAAGAGAATCACCGGTGGGTCGGCGCTGACGCCGGTGAAGAAGCTGAATGGAGCCAGGTTGCGGATGCCGCGCGTATCCAGGGACGAAACAAAGGCGATCGGGCGCGGCACGATCGATCCGATCATCAGCTTGTAGATGTTCTGAACCGATTCGCAAGCAGGATCAAAGCTGAGCATGCTTGGATTAGAACAATCGCCGGTAGAAACAGACAAATGCAGACGACGTCAGGGTATTGTTATCCGCTGTCGTCTGCATTTGTCTGCAGTCGTTTCTCTCTAAAGGTTTCCGCGCTCCGCCTGCTCGCGCTCGATGGCCTCAAACAGCGCCTTGAAATTCCCCTTGCCGAAGGAGCGGCTGCCCTTGCGCTGAATGATCTCGTAGAAGAGCGTCGGCCTGTCTTCGACCGGTTTGGTGAAGATCTGCAGCATGTAGCCTTCGTCGTCGCGGTCTACCAGCACGCCCAGCTTCTCCAACTCGTCCACCGGCTCGTCGATCTTGCCGACGCGCTCCTGGAGGCTGCTGTAGTAGCTATGCGGCACCTTCAAAAATTCCACGCCCTGGCGCTGTAGCTGAGCCACCGTCTGCAGGATGTCGTCCGTTGCCAGCGCCAGATGCTGCACGCCCGGGCCGCCGTAAAAGTCCAGGTACTCTTCGATCTGCGATTTCCTGCGTCCCTCTGCCGGCTCGTTGATGGGGAACTTCACCCGTCCGTTGCCGTTCGCCATCACCTTCGACATAAGCGCGGAGTATTCCGTCGAAATGTCAGCGTCATCGAAGTGCTGGTACAGCCCGAAGCCCATCACGTCGCGGTAGAAATCGACAAACTTGTTCATCTCGTTCCAGCCCACGTTGCCCACCATGTGGTCGATGTGCAGCAGACCCACCGGACGCGCCTGCGTATCCTCCGGCGTTGCGCGGAAGCCGGGAAGAAACGGTCCGTTATAGTTCTTGCGCTCAACGAAGGTGTGGATCGTCTCGCCGTAGGTCGCGATGCTCGCCATCACCGCCGTGCCGTGCTCGTCTTTCTGTTCAAATGGCTCGCGCACGCTCTTCGCGCCGCGTTGGGTCGTCTGGCGCCAGGCGTCGCGGGCATCGTCCACCCACAGCGCCACGTCCTTCACACCGTCGCCGTGCTTTTGGATATGGGCCGCAATCTCGCCTTCCGGGCGCACCGGCGTCGTCAGCACCAGCCGGACCTTACCCTGCTGCAGCACGTAAGAGGCACGATCGCGCTGCCCCGTCTCCGGCCCGGCATAGGCAACCAGTTTGTGGCCAAAGGCGAGCCGATAGTAGTAGGCGGACTGACGCGCGTTGCCTACATAGAACTCGACGTAATCCGTGCCGTTCAGCGGCAG
Organism: uncultured Acidobacteriaceae bacterium; assembly: GCA_963750845.1. Lineage (GTDB taxonomy): Bacteria > Acidobacteriota > Terriglobia > Terriglobales > Acidobacteriaceae > KBS-83. The sequence continues at coordinate 169,509 of CAVVSP010000019.1, read as the reverse complement.
AAAGTCCTTCTTCGCCTGAGCCTCGGGATGCACCATGGTCGCCATACTTGCCCTCCACCTGCGCGGCGCCGGAGGTCGCCAAATGACCAACAGCCGCGCAACCCACCACGATATACCGCCGTCAGCAGGTCTTGCCACATGTGACGTCTGTTCATTGACAATCGCAATTCAGGCCTGACATCCTCAAGGGTTTACCTGAGTCAGGGTTCCGTCTGCGCAACACCTTGTCAGGCGTTCGATTCTTAGTTGAGAGAGGTACTTCATGGCCACTACCACATCCGCTCCCAGCCTTCCGCTCGCTGCGTCCTACCTCATTCAGCAGGACTGGAGCCGGTACACCGCGGACCAGCACGCGGTATGGGCAGAACTGGTGGGGCGCCGCATGCCGCAGCTTGAAGAGCATGCCTGCCAGGAATATCTCGACGGCTTTCATAACATCGGCCTGCGTCAGGATGCGATTCCGGACCTCGCCCAGGTGAATACGCTGCTTGCGCCACGCACCGGCTGGAACGCCACCGCCGTCTCGGGCTATCTGCCCGGGCCGGCATTCTTTGAAATGATCGCTGCACGCCGCTTTCCTACCACCGTCACGTTGCGCACCCGCGAATCGCTTGAGTACACGCCGGCGCCGGACATCTTTCACGACGTCTTTGGCCACGTTCCCATGCACGCGCATCCGGTCTTTGCCAACTTCCTGCAGAGCTATGGGCAGGTCTGCGCCGGCCTCACCCGCCAGGAGGACCTGGACCGCATGGCACGGCTCTTCTGGTTCACTGTGGAATTCGGTGTCATCCGCCAGCACGGCAAGATCAAGCTCTATGGATCGGGGCTGATCTCCTCGCACGGCGAGTCCACCTATGTGCTCTCGGGCGGTCCGGAGATTCGCGACTTCAATCTCGACGAAGTGATCCACCGCGACTTCAACATCTCCGAGATGCAGAAGGTGCTCTACGCTGTGGAATCTTTCGACCAGATCTACGAGGCCACACGCGAAGCGCGGTCCCGGCTGCGCCGATAGCCTGCAAGCAAACAATCGGTCAATTGCTCACGCCTGAGGCGTGCCCCAAAAGATGCACAGAAATTCATGCGACTTTGTGGCGCGTTCATGCACAATGCGGTAAGGAGCATCTGCAGTGCCCCGCATTCATTTCCATCTACAGCTCGAACAGTTGAAGGACAAGCTGCTGGCCATGGCCGCGCTCTCGCAGCAGGCCGTGGAATATGCGGTGGACGCGTATCTTGAGCGGGATGAGCGGCTCTGCACCTTCGTCCGTGAGAACGAAGCGGCCATCAACATGGCCCAGCGTGATGTGGACGAAATGGCTTACGAACTGCTCGCCAAGGAGCAGCCCATGGCCATCGATCTGCGCTTCATCCTGTCGGTGATTAAGATCAACGCGGATCTGGAGCGTATCGGCGACCAGTCGATGAGCATTGCGCTGCGCGCGGAAGAGATGCTGCGGGCACCCGCGGCCACGCTGCCGATCGACATCGCTGCCATGGGCGCCCACGCGTCGGATATGATTCGCCGTGCTGTGCAGTCACTCATTGAAGCGGATGCGCCATTGGCCGAGTCCGTCCGCGAGATGGATGACGACATCGACCACATGAATCGCACCGCGCATGTCGATCTGATCCAGGTCATGCAGCAGTCGCCGGATGCCAGTCTGCAGGCCCTGAATGCGATCATTACCGCACGCAACCTGGAGCGCATCGCCGACCACGCGACCAATATCGCCACGGACGTCATATTCTGGGTGCGCGGTGCCGATGTTCGCCATCAGCTTGCCATGGCCGAATAAAACGCCTCCAACCCCCATCCCCCGCGGCGCATCTTCGTTCCCATCAGTCCTTCACTCCGGTTGCAGAAAGGACATGTCCGCATGATGCCGCATGCCCGCTCTCCATTTTCTCTACTCTCCATCGCCCTGCTGAGCGCCTCCCTGGCAGGCGCGCAACAGGGCCCTCCCCTGGCAAAGCCGTCCGCCGCAATTCCTGCCCATAACATCGAGATCCATTTCGATCCCCAGTCGACGCAGATCCGCTTCAAGGTAGTGAGCCTGCTTCGCGATGTGCGCGGCACCTTCCAGTTCAAAGGCGGCGCCCTCGCAATCGATCCTGATTCGACACTGGCACAAGGGGAATTGCTGGTGGATGCCACAACCGGCCGCACCGGCAGCGCGGCACGCGACAAGGAGTTGCGGGACGAAGTTCTGGAGACCGGCCGCTATCCATCCATCTTCTTTCACGCAGAGCATCTGCGTGGGCTGGTGCCGAAGTCAGATGGTTCTTCCGACGTCATCGCCGAGGGGACGCTGACCATCCACGGCACGGACCACCCGATGCAGATGAAGGTGCACCTGGTCCGGGTCGGCAATGTGCTGAGCGCAACCACGCACTTTAGCGTTCCTTATGTGGAGTGGGGAATGAAGAATCCACGCGGGACCTTCTTCCACCTGAGCAAGGTTGTGCAGGTGGATGTGAGTGCCAAAGGAACCATCCGCACCGTGGCTACCATTAATCGCGGAGCGCAATCGAACGACAGCGATGAGGAACAAGCTCCCCACTAAAAACAGCGATTCCCGAACGCTTCATCCCGAGGAGTTCCCCACGAGCCGCGGAGGGCCAAAATGCGACGAGGCCTTCCCGCGGAAGGCCTCGAGCCGAACAACTCAGGCAGCAGCGCTCAGGCAGGCGTCTTCAACTGCTGGACCAGTTGAAAGATAAAGGTGCCCACCAAAGCCGCGGACATGATGCAGGTAGCAACGGTCATGATACGCACCGCCGGCTGCACCTTGCGCACGCGGGCGAGGATGCTTTCCTGTTCCTTGTGCTGATGGTCGTTGCAGTCACCCAGAAAGAGGCAATCCTCTTCATAGCGAGTCAGAGTGGAGCGATAGGCAAGCAGCGCAAGCAGGACGGTCGCCGCGACTGCCCACACGATGAAAACGATGGTCAGATAGTGCATAATGCACCTCCGGATCAACCACGAGCGGTCCCAGTGCCGGTTACCGGATGCGGCAAAGTTGCCTGTACAGCCGGTCACTGGGGGATAGAGGGGCCGTTCAGCGGTGAAAATAGTCCCTTTCGGGTACCGTTGACAACATTTTTCACGGTTTATTTCCGCGTTGATTCTGGTCATAAACACACCGCCGGCAAGGCTTCCGAAGGCTGTTTTCGTCACCTTTTGACGCTTCGGGATCCATTTACTGAACCGCTAAACTCCGAGTGACTAAGAAGCTTGATTCGTCGGGCAATCGACGCAGCATCGGCAGCCCGGCGGCGTTCGTGCTCATCCCAAGCTATGGGCGTTCGCGCCTTTCTCGTATAAAGGCGTTGTACCCATGGAGATTGCAGATGAAGAACGCGCTCACGTCGCCCCGCCTGCTGGCCATTGCGGCAATCTGTATCTTCGGGGTGTCGTCCGTGGGACTGCCCGGCTGTTATCGCTCGACCAGTGAGAACGATCAGCAGCTCCGCCAGAAGTCCGCGGACGCGACTCGGGACGTGAAGAAGGGCGCAAAACAGCTCTCCGCCGATGCAAAGGTGGCTGCAGCGAATGCTGTGAATGGGGTCAATGCGGTGGCCCAGGGCGTAAAGGATGGGATAAAGAGCAACAAAAATGGTGCATCCGGCGACCTGGTGGATATCAATACCGCGTCCACCGTGACCATCGCGCTGTTGCCTGGAATCAGCATCAGCAAGGCCCACGACATCGTAAAGGGCCGTCCCTACCGCAATCCACGCGCATTGGTGCACCGCGGGATCCTGACCCAGGAACAATTTGAGCGCATTGCCGATAAAGTCACGGCCAAATAGGTGTTTGTAAAGTAACCTCAGAGGGCCGCTTCTTCGGACGAATCTGCGACGAATCGGGTCGTACCGGCATCTCTTTAAACGAGGCAGTAATATCGGATAAAACTTGTCCGGAATTGAACGCCGTCCTAAAATAAAAGGGACACAGTCTCCAGGGGAGAACAAGAGAAATGGCAACTATCGCGCAGCCTTTGACCGACCAGTCCAACCAGCCCAAGCAATTGCCCGTCAACCTGACCGATGGGGCTATCGCCAAGGTACGGGAGATCATGGCGACGCAGGATCCCTTGCCCGCTGGTCTACGCATTGGCGTGGTGGGCGGGGGGTGCTCCGGTTTTCAATACTCGATGTCCTTCGAAAACCAGGCCGGCATGATGGATAAGGTCTTCAAATTCGATGACTTGAAGGTATTCGTCGACGCCACTTCGCTGATGTATCTGAATGGCTGCGTCGTGGACTACGTAGAGACGCTTGAAGCGGCGGGTTTCAAATTCGACAATCCGAGCGTCAAGAGCACCTGCGGCTGCGGGTCATCTTTCAGCGCGTAAGATTCGGGCGATCTGCCCACCGAGCCCTCGGCTATGGCCGGGGGCTTTCTGCTGTACCCTGAACGTCTTGAGGGTTCCCGCCAGGCATGAAGGCTCTGCTGCTCTCCGAATACAAACATCTGGCTGTTGCCGATCTGCCGACGCCGGCTCCGGGTCCAGGCGAAGTGCTGATTCGGGTTGCCGCCTGCGGGATCTGCGGCAGCGATGTCCATGGCTACGATGGCGCCTCTGGCCGCCGCATTCCGCCCATCGTGATGGGTCATGAGGCGGCCGGCGTCGTAGCGGCCGTGGGTGAGGGAGCTGCGAGCTACAGGGCCGGCGACCGCGTCACCTTCGACTCCACCGTTTACTGCGGCGAATGCGAGTTCTGCCGGCGCGGCGAGGTGAATCTTTGCGAGCATCGCCAGGTTGTCGGCGTTTCCTGCGGAGATTATCGCCGGGCAGGTGCCTTTGCTGAATACGTAACCGTTCCTGAACGAATCCTCTATCGTCTGCCGGACAAGCTATCCTTCTCCGAGCGCAGCAATGCTCGAAGCCGTCTCGGTTGCCATTCACGCGGTGCGCGTCGCCGAAGTTGCTGGCGGCGAGAGCGCACTGGTCATCGGCGCCGGCATGATCGGTCTGCTTATCCTGCAGGCGGCCCGGGCATCCGGGTGCTCGCGCATCTTCGTCGCGGATGTCGATGCCACGCGTCTCGAACTGGCGCGTTCGCTGGGTGCGGACGCCGTGATCGAAGGGGTCTGGTGACTTGCTGATCTCGCGAGTTGCAACAACTCACGAGCGGACGTGGCGTCGATATCGTCTTTGAAGCCGTCGGACGCCCCGAGACGGTCGCTGCGGCGATCGATTGCACGCGCAAAGGGGGCACGGTTGCGCTGGTAGGCAACATTTCGCCCGAGGTCTCAATTCCGCTGCAGAAGGTGGTGACGCGCCAGATCCGGCTGCAGGGTTCCTGCGCATCGAGCAGGCGAATATCCGCAAGCGATGGATTGGATGGCTGACGGCAAGATCAAGGTCGCGCCGCTGATCACCGCGGTCGCGCCGCTGGAAGAGGGCCCGTCGTGGTTTGCGCGGCTCTACGCGCGGGAGCCGAATCTGATGAAAGTCGTGCTCGATCCTAGAACGAATCCGGAGTCTGCTGGTCAGCAGGAGGTCGTGCCTGCATGAGCGGAGATGCCGGCTTGTTTGACCTCTCCGGCCAGATCGCGCTTGTCACCGGAGCCAGCCGCGGCCTGGGCCAGCACTTCGCCCGGGCCCTGGCGCGCGCCGGCGCGGATCTCATTCTGACCAGCCGCAAAGCTGACGACCTTGCGCCATTCGTTGCCGAAATCGAATCGCTTGGCCGACGCGCGCATGCATACGCGCTCGACGTGCGCACACAAGCCAGCATTGACAGTATGTCGGAGCAGATCGCGGCGGCGTTCCCGCAGATCCACATTCTGGTGAACAACGCCGGCTGCAATGTTCGCAAGCCCGCGCTCGATGTCACCTGGGACGATTGGAACCTGGTGCTCGACACCAACCTGCGCGGCACGTTCTTTGTTGCGCAGGCTGTCGCGCGCGGCATGGTCAAGCATCGCTACGGCCGCATTATCAACATCGGCTCCGTCACCAGCGTCTTTGGCTATGCGGGTCTAGCGCCGTATGGCGCCAGCCGCGGCGGCGTGCGCCAGCTCACCATGAGCCTGGCAGATGACTGGGGGCCGCACGGCATCACCGTCAACTGTCTCGCGCCGGGATGGTTCCGCACCGCGCAGAATCAGGTTCTTTACGAAGATCAAGAGTGGGTCGACTATCTGGTCGACCGCATACCGGTGAAGCGACCTGGTGACGTCCACGATCTCGATGGCGCTATCGTCTTTCTCGCCTCCGAATCCAGCCGCTACATCACCGGCCAGACGCTGCTGGTGGATGGCGGCATCTCCACCGGCGCGATCCGCGCCACCGTTTCGAAACCAACCAAAGGCGGCCATTCATGATGCTTCGTCCCCGCGCGCTCGTCGGATTCATTGCCATACTTGCATGTGTACTCACGCTGCAGGCGCAGGGTACCGCGGCAGCCGGCAAACTCCGCGTTTATTTCATCGACGTCGAGGGGGGCCAGTCCACGCTGTTCGTCACGCCGGCAGGGAAATCGCTGCTGATCGACACCGGTTGGCCCGGCAACAATTTCCGCGATGCCGATCGCATCGTCGCCGCCGCGAAGAGCGCTGGCCTGAGCCGCATCGACGATGTGCTGATCACTCACTATCACGATGACCACGTGGGTGGGGTGCCGCAGCTTGTACAGCGCATTCCCGTTGGCACCTTTTTCGTCCACGGCCCGAACCGCGAACTCGACAAGGCTACCGAGCGCGGCTATGCGGCTTTCCAGAAGGTTGTTACCGATACAAAGGCAAAAGAGATCGTAGCCAAACCGGGCGATCGCTTGCCCATCGAAGGCCTGGACGTGACGGTCATCAGCTCCGACGGCAAGGTGATCCAAAAGGCACTTCCGGGAGGCGGCCAGCCCAATGCTTTCTGTAAGCAGAGCGAAATCCGGCCGCCAGATCAGACGGAGAACGCGCGCTCGCTTGGCGTGCATGATCCGCTTCGGCGACCTGAAGATCCTCGATCTTGGCGATTTGACCTGGGACAAGGAGCGCGATCTGATGTGCCCGAACAACCGGCTCGGCAAGGTGGATGTGCTGGTTGTCTCGCACCATGGCTGGTATCAGAGCTCGAGCCCCGCGCTGGTCGATGCCATCCACCCGCGCGTCGCCATCATGGATAACGGCGCGAAGAAGGGCGGCTCCATCCCCACGCTCGACACCGTCCGCAAAGCTCCCGGCATTGAAGCACTATGGCAGTTACATTACTCGGACGAAGGCGGCGCGACGCGCAATACGCAGTCCGAGCACATTGCCAATCTCGATGGCCCTGACGCGGGCCACGACCTCGAAGTCACCGCCAGCCGCAATGGTAGCTTTACCGTGCACAATGGCCGGACCGGCGTGGACAAGCACTACGCAGCGGGCAAGTGAGCGACCTGAATTGGTTCGATCCGTCCCAACAGCACCAGGTACCCGACGATCCCGATCAGGAGGTAGATTGCCGAGATGCCAAAGGCCAATGCATAGGAGTGCGTTGCTTTCACGATGTAGCCAGTAACAATCTGCGCGGTAATTCCTGAGGCCTGGCATACGAAGTTCACAATGCCGCCTACTTTGCCTACGCTGGCGCGCGGGGTAATGAGTGCGGGAATCGACCAGCCCACAGGCGCGGCAGCGGAAAGGCCACCAATCGACACGCTGATCCATATCAACGCCTGCATCGCGCTGTGCGCATGGGCGGCGCCCAGGATTCCGAGTCCGCATGCTGTCCCTGCCACCAGGACAATCTTCCGCACCAACGGCGCATTCCGGCCGCGCGACACAAGTGCATCCACCAGCAGTCCGCCAATGAACAGGTCTGTTGCCGTTGCGAAGAGCCACGGCACGCCGGTGTAGAGGAACGAGTGCAGCAGGTCGATGTGCAGGGCAGCTGAGAGATAGCTCGGCAACCACGCCAGCAGCAGGTAGAAGACATAGTTATAAGCTCCAAAGCCAAGTGAAAGCCCAATGACTTTCCGCTGTCGCAGCAACGCGCCAAGCGATAGCGGGGGTCCCTCAGCAGCAGGCGGCTCGTTTTCAGCCGTCTCCGCAATCAGACGCCGCTCGGCTTCAGTCAACTCCGCGTCTTCTTCAGGTTCGCGATAGACCGCCCGAAACACTAGCAGGTAGAGCAGGCTGATGGCGCCTGTTGCGGCGAAGCTCCAGCGCCACCCCACCCGCAGTAGAAGAATGCCCAGCAGCGGCACTCCGATGGCGGATGCGGCCTTTGCCGCCGCGTCCGTGAGCGATGTCGCAAAGCTGCGTTCGTTTGTAGGAAACCAGACCCCGATGGCCTTGGCATTCGCTGGAAAGGTCGGCGCCTCGCCGACGCCCAGCAGCAATCGCGCGCCAAAAAATCCAGAGAGGTTGGGAGTGAGGGCACCGGCGAACGACGCCATGCTCCAGATAAAAATTCCGATGCGCTGCACGCGACCCACGCCGAAACGGTCCAGCACCACACCGACCGGTAGCTGGCACAGTGCGTAGCTCCAGTTGTAGGCGGCGGAAAGATAGCCGAAGGCAACGTCGGAGATGCCGAAGGCGGTGTACAGCGCGCCGTGGGAGACCGAAAGATTGACACGGTCAAAGTAGTTGACCAGCACGCCCAACCCCAGTAGCCAGGCGATGCGCCACCGTCGCCGTGGTGCGCCTTTAACGATTGCCGGCAACGACCATCCTGTATCCCGTACTCATCAAGCTAATGTGCGTCCTTCAGATATTTATCGAACCAGCCCACCATGCGCGTAATCTCATCGATCTGGTCTTCGCGCTTCATGAAGCCGTGGCCCTCATGTGGATAGTAAACCGCCTCCACGGTCCGCCCTTCCTTCTTCAGAATATCCACGACCTGCGCTGCCTCTTCGCGCGGCACGCGAATATCGCGCTCCCCCTGCATCACCAGCAGCGGCGCGCGTTCCTTGCGCAGAAACTGGATCGGCGAGGCAGCTTCGTACTTCGCGCGATCTTTCACCGGGTCACCCAGCAGCGACTTCTCATACTCCTGCAGCAGCGGATCGGAGTGCTGCAGCATGGTGTACCAGTCGATGATGCCGTACTCCTCGACAGCTGCCGCCCATATATCCGGCGCTTTGCCGATGGCCATCAACGTCATGAATCCGCCGTAGGAGCCGCCCGTGATGCCGACTTTCTTGCGATCGATGTAGCCGGTCGCTTCCATGAATTTGACGCCGTAGATTTCGTCCTGCAGATCGCCGCCGCCCAGGTCCTGATAATTCGCCTTCTCGAACGCGACCCCATAGCCTGTCGAACCGCGCACATTTGGCGCAATCACGGTATATCCGTGCGAGACCAGCGCGATGATGCGCGGCGAGAAGCTATCTTCAACCTGGCCGGTGGGGCCGCCGTGTGGAAGCACGATTAGCGGATTGCTGCCGTCGCGTTTCAGGTTGAAAGGCATGGCGAGAAATGCAGAGATGATCTTGCCGTCGAAGCTCGCGTAGTGCACGAGCTGCGTGGGCGGCAGCAGCGCGCTGCGAACTCCCGGGCTCTCGACATGCGTGATCTGTGTGGGCGTGCCGCTGGGACTCAGGACGTAGAAGTTTGGCGCGTGCGTCGAGTCCTGGTGGTCGAACAAGAAACGGCCATCCGGCGCGAACGGTGTCGGATTCCCGTTCGCGGAGTTCAGCCCTTCCGGGATGGAACGAGGCACCTCCTTGTTGGTCTTGACCTCTGTGAAGTGGATGGACGTGCGGCCATCTGCGTTCAGCGACCAGGTGAATAGATCGCCCGAGGGCGAAAAGCTGCCTGGTTCGGCGTCCCATTGGGTATCCGTGATCCAAGTCTTGCGCAGACTCGCGAGATCTAAAAGGGCAACGTTGCCGTAACCGGCCTTCTCGTTCGATCCGATCAGAAGTGTCTTGCCATCGGGAGACAAACTGGACGCGCCGATGAGCACATTACCAGTGTGCGGTGTCAGCTCGCGTGCGTCACCGGTCGCGACGTTCACACTCCATGCGCTCACGTCTTCGTGCAGGTCGCCGCGGTTTGCGTAGAGCGTCTTTCCGTCCGGACTCCATGCAACGATATCCCAGGACCGCTTCGGGTCCTTCTCGTGGGTGAGCAGCCGCACCTGGTGCGTGCTCCAGTCCATGACAGCGAGATTGATGGACGATCCTTGCTTCTCCTTATGTTGAAACGCCAGCAGTTTGCCATCGGGCGAGAAATGCGGACTCGTTTCGCTGATCTGTTCAGTATGCGTCAGCGCCTGCGGCGTGCCACCACTCCAAGCCACGGTGTAGAGATCGTAGATCTCGTCCCCGCCACGATCCTGTTGGTAGACCACGCTCCCGCCGTCTTTCGACCAGATAGCTCCCGACTGCGCATCGTCCGAGTGGAGAAGCTGATGCGCTTGCGTCCCATCGGCGTTCATCACCCAGAGGTTGAAGCGTCCAGACGCGTTGCCGGAATACAGGATATGCGTCCCGTCCGGTGACCACGCGGCATCGGCGAGTCGCACGGTGCTCAGCAGCTCCGGGATGTCCACCGGAGCACCTGTCGTTCCCTGCGGAGCAGTGACTTTCTTCGGTGGAGTGGACGTGCGGGCATTCGGGCCTGCGCTCTCCGCATGCAATGAAGACACGACACCGGCGAACAGACACAGAGTGACTATGCAGCGAAGAGCTTGGGCAAGACGAGCGGCGATCATCATCCGCCTCCGGATCGAGATATGGGGGCGAGGGAAGTGTACACGTCCGCAAGCGCAGGGCCTGGTTGCCTTCGCTAGAGCGTCAGCACGATTTTGCCGAGATGTGCGCTCGACTCCATCAGCCGATGCGCCGCACCCGCCTCAGCCAGTGGAAACCTGGCATGCACGGTGGGGCGAATGGCTCCGCTCGCGATCGCCGGCCATAGCTTTGTTTCGACGCCTTCGCGCAGCAGACTTTTCTCTTCCGGCCGGCGCGCGCGGAGTGTTGAGCCCGTCACAATCAGCCGCTTGCGCATCACCTCGCGCAGGTCCAGCTTCACTTCCGCACCCTTCGTGGTCGCGATGTGTATCAGGCGGCCGCGTTGTGCCAGCAATTCAATGTGCTTTCCAAAGTAGTCGCCGCCGATCATGTCGAGGATCACCCGGATGCCTTTGCCCTCCGACCATGCCCACGCCGCCGCTACCCAATTTTCCTCTTTGTAGTTCCACGCTGCCTCCGCGCCCAGCTCGCGGCAGTAGGCGCACTTCTCCGCTGAGCCTGCGGTCGTCACCACACGCGCACCAATGCTTCGCGCGGCCTGGATGGCAAAGGAGCCGATACCGCTCGAGCCGCCTTGTATCAGCAGTGACTCTCGTGTCCGCAACGGTTGCGTGTCGGAGAACAGGTTCGCCCAGACCGTAAAAGCCGCTTCGGGCAATGACGCAGCGTCCTCTATGGTGATACCTTCCGGAACTGGTAGCACCTGCCCCTGCGGGGCCACGCAGTATTCCGCGTATCCTCCGCCCGCCAGCAGCGCACACACCGCGTCGCCGACCTTCCATCGCGCTACATTCGTGCCTGTCGCGGCGACGTGTCCGCTCACCTCCATCCCCAGGATGTCAGTGACACCGGCGGGCGGCGGGTAGTGTCCCTGGCGCTGCACGATATCGGCGCGATTCACGCCGGCGGCTGCCACTTTAATGAGTACTTCGTCCGGCCTGGGCATCGGGCGTGGGACTTCGGCAACGCGCATCGTAGCTGCTTCGCCGGGGCCCTTGACCACGATCGCCCGCATGCGCTCTTCTCCTACATTCATACAGTGAGCCTAAATGATTTGTCGCGAGGATCCATTTGCCGCTCTATTCAGTCGAATTGGAGCGCAGGCGAAATGGATTGAAGGAGGTGTGCTCGTCAAAGGTGTCCACCTGCTCGGACTTCTTCAGCCCATACACCACGGCATAGGTCAGCGGCGTCGCGAGGACCTCGTAGATTACCTTGGCCAGATACGAAGACAGGATGATGTTCGCCTTCGCAGCCCATGGCGCGTCATAAAAAGCGATCATGATCACGATCGTCGTGTCGACGGCCTGCCCGGTCAGCGTCGAGCCAATGGTACGCGTCCACAGCTTGGAGCCTTTGGTCAACAGCTTTAGTTTGGCCATCGTATAAGAGTTGGTGAACTCACCGGCCCAATACGCCGCCAGGCTGGCGATGGCGAAGCGCGGCACCAGCCCAAAGACCGTGGCAAACGCCTGCTGGTCATGCCAGTCCGGCGCGGGCGGCAGCGCCACCGCGATTTCGCCGAAGACCGAAAGCAGCCCCATAGCCAGAAACCCCAGCCAAATGGCCCGCCGCGACGCCGCATAGCCATAAACCTCGGTAAAGACGTCGCCAAATATATAGGTGATGGGGAAAAGCAGCTCGGCTCCGCTGAGTTTGAATGGGCCAACCTGGCACATTTTTGGGCCAAGCAGATTCGAAATGACGAGGACAACGACGAAGACGATCGTCAGCGTGTCAAGATAGCGGAACTTGCGCATGTGATTGGGTTATAGCATTCGTGCAGCAAGGCGCCTGCATACGGCCGGTAGAGGCCCGTCGATGAACCATGGAATAGTGAAATCACGCGCTCGAAGCATGGACGATGAACGAGTAAGAGGGCACAACGACTAGCAGGATGTTTTGACACCACCTCGACCGGTTGATAGCCTCAGAGTCAGCCTCAACCCGGGTATCGCGCTGCCGCCCGGCAGCTTCGTGAGCCCGCCAGCGTCCCCGTCGTCCAGTGGCCTAGGACACCGCCCTTTCACGGCGGTAACACGGGTTCGAATCCCGTCGGGGACGCCAATGTCATCAATAAAAAAGTCAAAGCATGATGGGTGAGCGGCGAAAATTGCAATGGCACCACTGGCAGCGCGCAAAACCCAGTTTGGCGTAAGGCTGCTAAATCATCGCTACAGTTGAAACGTGTAGAGCATGCGCACTTGTCCCTCATGTCGAACACTATGGCGTTGCCCTTCCATCACAACGGCTACTCCGTTCTCAGTGCGCGCATCGGGTCGGTGGATGCTGCGCGTCGGGCCGGGACAATCGCTGCTATCGCTGGCGGCGACCAGGAGCAGCATTACGCTGCCACCGACTGCGAGCGGGTCCATGACCGGCGTTTGATAGAGCAGACCGCGGACCCAGCGCAGCGCAATCAGCGCCATCGTGAGTCCAAGAGCGGTGCCGAGCAGAACGGGATATGCAGCCTGCCGCAGCACCAGCGCGATCAGAGCACTCTTCCGCGAACCCAGGGCGATGCGGATGCCGAACTCGTGCCGGCGCAGCGAGACCGAGTATGCAAGCACTGCCATACACGCCAAGCAAAGCCAGGAACAATGCGGCCGCGCCGAAGCCGCTAAGCACCATGGCCTGGAAGCGGTCGGTTGCCACGGAATCACTGACCTGTTCATCCATGGACTTGAGCGTAGGAATGGCAATCTGCGGATCGATCTGCCAGATTGCACGCCGCATCTCGGGAATCAGCACATCGCTGGGTTGTGAGCCGCGCACCAGGAACGACAGTGTCCACGGCGTGAAGGTCCAGTAGGGCAAATAGACCATCGCGGCATTGTCCTTGAGACCATTGATACGCGTATCGGCGACGACTCCGATCACTGTGAGGGCATGCTTGTCGTCCGGAACGATGTCGGAGAACTTTCGTCCGACAGGATTCTCGCCAGGGAAAGCTTCGCGCGCGGTTCTCTGCTGAGATGAGCGCCACGTAGGGATTGGCGCGGTCGGCGGCGGTGATATTGCGTCCGGAAACCAGCGGGATCTGCATTGTCGGCAGATAGTCCGGATTGATGAATCGCACGTTGATCGCCGGCTCCTGTCCAGCCGGTACGGGATGGTCCGGCCGCGAAAGATTGTCCACCCAGGTTTCACCGGTCAGCGGCGTTACGCTGGTGAGGGCGACCGACTGCACACCGGGTAGCTCGCGGAGAGCCGCGAGGGTACGGTCGGCAAAGCTCAGCTTCGCAGTCTTATATGGTGCCAGAGGAATCTCCGTATTGTGGTGAGAACAGATCGACCTGTGCAAGCGTGACGTGGTTGGAATCGAAGCCGCGATTCTGGCGCAGCAGACGCGAGAAGCTGCGCAGCGCCAGCGACGTGACGATAAGCAGCACAACGGTGCAAGCCACCTGGGCGGCCACCATCATATCTGCGTGTACGGCCGCCTTCTTGCGTATTGGCCGCGCGCGTGGAGTTGGCCTGCAGCGCGGCTTGCGGAGCAACCCGAAGGGAGCGCAGGGCAGGCAGCATGCCGAACACGATTGCCGCGGCAATCGACAAGCCGCCGCTAAAGACAAGGACAGGCAGGCTTACCTGCACCTCATCAAGACGCGGAATGTTACCCGGCGCCAATGCGATCAAGCAGCCGCACGCCCGCGAAGGCCAGCGCTATTCCGGCCGCGCCGCCGGCGAACGCCAGCACCAGGCTTTCGGCCAGACGCGAACGCATCAGTTGGCCGCGGCTAGCGCCCAGTGCGGCACGCACCGCTGTTTCGCGTTCCGCATTGACGGCGCGCGCGAGTTGTAGATTGGCAAGGTTGACGCACGCAATCAACAGCACCGCGCCGACCGCGGCAAACAGCAGCCACAGCGCGCCGCTTATGCCGGACGCCACATCCTTCGTCAGTGGCGTGAGTGCGATTCCGAAATGAAGGGGCAGGTGCGCGGTCAGCGTGTACGCCTTCTGCAACGCCTCCAGTTCGGCGTTGGCCTGGGTCAGCGTCACGCCGGGCTTGAGCCGCGCGATCACCTTGTAGTTGAAGTTGCCCATGTCTGCAGTCAGGTCGCGCTCGCTGGGCGCCAGAGGTTGAAAAAGAAGAGCATCGCGAGGGGCTTCCTGAAATGCGATCTTCGGCGCCAATGCAATCTGCGGAAATCGCATGTCCCGCGGCAAAACACCAATCACGGTGATTGGCTGGCCGCCGATCCGCAGCGTTTTTCCAATTGCCGCAGAGTCGCCGGCAAAAAATCTCTGCCAGCCCTCATAGCTCAACACGACGACATCGTCGGCGCCCTTCTTAGCATCGCCTTCGACAAAGTCCCGGCCCAGGATGGGTTGCACACCAAGCAGCCGGAAGAGGTTCGGCGAAGCGATCACTGCGCCGACGATGCGGGGGTGATCGCCATTGCGTGAGACGCTCATTCCAGTTTGAGTAAAAATGGCGGCATCTTCGATTGTCTTCGCATCGCCCTTCAGGCGCAGAAAATGCCGGTAATTGTCGGGAGTCGCCGACCGCTCGCTGTGCACCTGCGTCTTCCACCACCTCGCGCATCACCACGAGCCGGTCCGGATCGCGAAAGGCGAACGGCTTGAGCAGCACTGCATTGACCACACTGAAGACCGATGTAGCCGCGCCGATGCCCAAGGCGAGCGTAAGTATCGCGGTGAGCGCGAAGCCAGGCGATTTGCGCAGTTGGCGAACGGCATAGCGGAGGTCGCGAGCGGCCTCCTCGAGCCACGGCAGGCCACGCTGCACGCGGTAGGTCTCGCGCATCTGCGTGAGGCCGCCGAACGAGCGCAGAGCAGCGGTACGCGCCTGCTGCTCATTCATCCCGCGCCGGCGATTTTCTTCGATCGCCAGATCGATATGCGCACGCAGCTCTTCGTCGAGGTCGGCGTCGAGCTTCCTGCTGCGAAACAGTGCTGCGCTGCGGCTGAGGAGCATGCGAATCCAGTCCATACTCGCCTCCTAATTCGACGGGGCAAGAAAGCGCGCCATGGTGGCGGCGATGCGCTCCCAGTTCTCAGTCTCCTGCTCAATCTGCTTTCGTCCTCTGCGGGTCAGCGAATAGAACTTGGCGCGGCGTCCCGTCTCCGAGGTGCCCCATTCGCTCTTGACCCATGCTCGCTGTTCCAGGCGAAGAAGAGCCGGGTAGATGGTTCCCTGGTTCAGACTGACGGTGTTCTCCACTCACTTGTTCGATCCGCCGTGCTATGCCATAGCCGTGCAGCGGCCCCATCGACTCAAGCGTTTTCAGCACCATCAGATCGAGGGTTCCCTGCAATACATCTGATTTGCTTTCCGGCACGGTCCGCTCTCCTGTTGATTGCCTACCTATATTTGGATGCACTATAGGCAGAATGTCAACAGGTTATCGCTTGAGTTTCTTTCTAATGTTTGCGGTGCGGTAGACCCATTGTCAGCGAGCCACAAGAAAATTTCCGTAGCCGACCACCACCGTGGACCCGACCAGCAGAAATAGCCCACAGCCGACGAGAAGACGCGTTCGGAGGCTCGTGTCGCGCCACTCGTGGAGAGCGATGCCCCAGAGCGTGGCAAAAATAATGATGCTCGCCATGTGAAGCGTCCAACTGGAGAAGTCGTACTTGCCCATCTTCGTCTGCCCCATGGAGTAGAAGAAGAACTGGAAATACCAGATGACGCCCGCAAGCGCGGCAAGCACATAGTTACGGGTGAGCACGGAAGCCGAGAGCCGCGGCGAGAGTTCCGGGTGGCGCGGGTCCAGCTCCGCGAATGTGTCGCCGGTCGCCGTTGCGGTGCCCATCGGATTTGTGCCCGGCGCGCCGAAGAATTGCCGCACCGAGCGATTGCGAACGATCAGGATCGCGGACCAGATCAGGTTCGTGACGAAGCCGCCCCACAGCACGACCACCAGCACCGGCAGGTTCTGCCAGAGCAGCGCGCGGTGTTCTGCCGCCAGTTGAGCGCGCGTGAGATCGGCGATTGGCTTGCCTGCAGCCAGGCCGTAGGCGAAGCAGGCGCTCATGATGCCGGCAAAGATGGCGACCGCGAGCCCCTTGGCAAAGGAGTAGTCGCGCTCGCCGAGCAGCGCCTTCTCTTCGGCAGAGACCTCCTTCTCCTTGGAGTACCCGGCCAGCCCATTCACGGCAATCGCCAGCAGGCAGATGAAGACACCCAGCAGAATCACCTGACCGCCGCGCTGATGCACGATCGCGGACATCTGGCCGCTGAAGATGGGCGGCATCAGCGTGCCGAACGCGGTGCAGAAGCCCAGCGCGATCGCGTAGCCCAGCGCAATGCCGAGATAACGGATGGCAAGCCCGAAAGTGAGGCCGCCGACGCCCCACATCGCTCCCCAGAAGAACGAATGCCACATCGTGACGGAGGGCGCTTGATGCAAGATGGAGGAGAGGCCGGGCACGAAGAGATATCCCAGAACGGCGGGAGCAACGATCCATGCTGCAAAGCCCTGCACGATCCAGTAAATCTCCCATGACCAGCGCTTGATCGGCCGGAATGGGATGAAGTTGCTGGCGGAGGCGAGACCGCCGATCCAGTGATAGATGACCCCGATCAGGGGATTTGCACCCAAGCCGCACCTCAGCGATCTAAACAGGAAGGAAATAGACGCTGCCCATGGTAGCCAGGGCGTGTATCAAGAGAAAATATTTTCCATTTGGAAAGTGGCCGCGGTTCAGACTAAACTCTGCGGTGCCGCGGGAGGTACGGATGAGCGAAAGCGAAATCGGCGATGGCGCGCTGCGAGCTTTGGACGGCTTTCAGATCGAAATTCCCTCGTGGGGGTTCGCGAACACCGGCACCCGCTTCGGCAAATTCCTTCAGGCCGCGGCGGCGACCAGCCTGGAGGAGAAGTTTGCCGATGCCGCTCAGGTCCATGCGCTGACGGGCGTCACTCCGCAGCTTGCCCTGCATGTGCTTTGGGACCTGCCGGGCGGGACCGCCGATGCAGCGAAAGTACGGCGCCTGGCCGAGCGATATGGCATCCGCGCCGGGTCCATTAACCCGAATCTCTTTCAGAATCAGGAATACAAGCTCGGCTCGATCTGCAATCCGGACGCTGCCGTCCGGCGCATGGCGATCGACCATCTTGTCGAATCCGTCCGCATCGCGCGGGAATTGAAATCCACTGACGTCTCGCTCTGGATTGCGGACGGGTCCAATTATCCGGGCTCGCAGAACATCCGCAAGCGCATCGTGTGGCTCGAAGAGGCGATGGCGGCAACGCATGCCGAGCTAGCGGAAGGGCAGCGGATGCTGATCGAGTACAAGCCATTCGAACCGGCCTTTTATCACACCGATATCGCGGACTGGGGCATGGCCTCGCATCTGGCGCAGGCAGCCGGGCCGCAGGCGCGCGTGCTGGTAGACACCGGGCATCACTACCAGTCGCAGAACATCGAGCAGATTGTCGCGTGGCTGCTGCACATGCGCCTGCTTGGAGGCTTTCACTTCAACGATCGCCGCTATGCGGATGACGATCTGACCATCGGCTCGATCGATCCCTATCAGGTCTTCCGCATCTTCCACGAGATCTTCAGCGAGCCGGAGGCCTCGCTGGTCGC
The DNA here is from genome assembly GCA_963750845.1 of uncultured Acidobacteriaceae bacterium. Taxonomy (GTDB): domain Bacteria; phylum Acidobacteriota; class Terriglobia; order Terriglobales; family Acidobacteriaceae; genus KBS-83. The sequence continues at coordinate 151,244 of CAVVSP010000019.1, read as the reverse complement.
AGAGATCGCGTTCATGATCGACCAGAGCCATAATCTGAAAGGCAAGCTGGAAGCGATGGTGCAAACCGTGATGACGGCGCAGGAGCTCTACCTGAAGGCCTCGCTGGTCGATCGCGAGCGGCTGGAAGAGCTGCAGTCGGCGGGAAAGATCGTTGAGGCCGAGGAATGTTTGCGAGCGGCCTTCTGGACCGATGTCCGCCCTGCGCTGGCGGAGTGGAGAATCCGGCGGGGACTGCATCCCAATCCATTGGAAGCGCTTGAAGAGAGCGGCTATGTGGAGCGCATCACGCGCGAGCGGCGCGAGAGAAACGCAGCATTGACAAGCTCATACGCCTGAAAATTCTATAGGTAATTAGTTTGCCATTTAGATTATGCTGTGATATTTCTCTTCTCGCCGTATTGTTTTGAGAGGGGAATCAGGAAGTCATGTCTGTCTCTGCAGTGGACTCGCGAACACAACTTCAACACCTGGAAGATCGCTGGGACGAGAACGCCGCCCGCGGTATGGACGAGCCGGAGCTGCTGCGCTACCGCTCCAATCTGCTCGGGTCCGATCTGCGCATCACCAACTTCGGCGGCGGCAATACCAGCTCCAAGGTGGAGATGCCCGATCCGCTCACGCGCCAGAACGTAGAGGTTCTGTGGGTAAAGGGAAGCGGCGGCGACCTGGGCAGCATCAAGCGCGCGGGCTTTGCCACGCTTTATCTGGACAAGCTGCTGGCGCTTGAAAAGCTGTACGGCGGTGTGGAACGCGAAGACGAAATGGTGGAGTACTACCCGCTCTGCACTTATGGCCTGAACCCGGTCGCCGCGTCCATTGATACTCCGCTTCATGGTTTCCTGCCGTTTCGCCATGTGGATCACCTGCACCCGGACTGCGCCATCGCGCTGGCGGCGGCGGCGAATGGTCTCGAAAAGATGGAGGAGTTCAACCAGCGATACGGCCACAAGCTGATCTGGGTGCCATGGCAGCGGCCGGGCTTTGAGCTGGGCCTGATGCTGAAGCGGGCGGTCGAGCAGGAGCCTGCCTGCGACGGAATCATCCTGGGCGGCCACGGCCTCTTCACCTGGGGCGAAACGCAGCGCGAGTGCTACCTGAACACCATCACGCTGATTGACCAGCTCACCAGCTTCATCGAAGAGCATCTCGAACAAAAGGGCGATCGCATCTTCGGCGGCCGCAAGCATGAGCCGCTGGCGGATCGCAGAAGCATCGCGCTGGAGATTCTGCCCGTATTGCGCGGGCGGCTGAGCGAAAACAAGCGGGTCATCGGCAGCTTCTCGGACCATCCGGATGTGCTGGAGTTTGTGAACTCCGCCGAGGCGCAGAAGCTCGCATATCTCGGCACAAGCTGCCCGGATCACTTTATCCGCACCAAGATTCGCCCCATGTTTGTGCCGTGGGACCCGAAGAGCGGCACCGGTGAGCTGCGGAAGGAGATTGAAAAGCAGATCGCCATCTACCGGCGCGAGTACGGCGAATACTACAAAAAGCATGCTGAGCCGAGCTCACCCGCCATGCGAGACGCTATACCGGCCGTGGTCCTGGTTCCCGGCCTCGGTATGTTCACCTTCGGCAAAAGCAAACCGGAGTCGCGCATCATCGGCGAGTTCTATCTGAATGCAATCCACGTGATGAAAGGCGCGGGCGGCCTCGAAGGCGATGCCCTGTCTCGCGCGTTCCGCAGTGCGGCTCCGAGAGCCTGGCGCAGGCCTTTCAGGTCTACAGCAACTATGTCGCGCTGCCGGCCTCGGAGGCATTTCGCATCGAGTACTGGGCGCTGGAAGACGCCAAGATCCGCCGCCAGCCGCCGGAGAAAGAGCTAAGCCGGCAGATCGTCGTCGTCGTAGGCGGCGGCAGCGGCATCGGCCGGGAGGTGGCGCTGCTTGCAGCCGAGCGCGGCGCGCACGTCGTCGTTGCCGATCGCGATGCTAGCCGGCGCCGAGCGCGTGGCGGAAGAGTTGAAGAAGACCGCCGGGAAAGAGACAGTAGTTGCCGCTGCCGGTCGATATCCGGAAGCGCGAGTCGATCGGCGATGCGATTCGGCGCACAGTGGAGCAGTTCGGCGGAGCCGACATTCTCATCAATACCGCCGCGCTGTTTCCTTCTTCGCCCAGCGGCGTGATCTCCGACGAGCAATGGGCGCTCACGCTCGAGGTCAACGTCACGGCGAACTTCCTGCTGGTGGAAGAGATCGGCAAGCTTCTGCGCGATCAGGGACTCGCGGCAAGCATCGTGCTGACCAGCTCCGCCAATGCTGTCGTGCCCAAGCGCGGCTCCGAAGCATACGACGTGAGCAAGGCGGCGTTGAGCCATCTGATCCGTGAGCTGGCCGTCTCGCAGGCGCCGCTGGTGCGCGTGAACGGCATCAGTCCCGCGACGGTGGTGAAAGGCTCCACGATGTTCCCGCGGGACCGCGTCATCGCATCGCTGCGCAAATACGAGCATTCCGTTTGAAGAGAGCATGTCGGATGACGAGCTGCGGACGGCTCTGGCCGGCTTTTACGCGGGCCGCACGCTGACGCATCGGCCCATCGATCCGGCGATATGCGCGGAGGCAATCCTCTTCCTCGCGGGACCGAAATCCCCCTGCACCACGGGGCACCTGATCCCGGTCGATGGCGGACTGACGGAAGCATTCCTTCGATAGCGTAGAGGCCCTCACTTGGCAGGCAGCAATCTTCCATCGGGCAGTCTTCCGTCGTTGGTGGCGATCGATTTAGGAGCGGAGAGCTGCCGGGTCTCCCTGCTGACGCCGGGAAGAGATGGGCCGCAGATTCGGCTGGTGCATCGCTTTCCCAATGCGCCGGTCTCGCGCGGCGAATCGCTCTTCTGGGACCTGGAGCGAATCCTGTCGGAGATCGAGCGCGGCTTGCTGCAATGCGGCGAGCAGGCCACTGCGCCGATAGCGTCCATCGGCGTCGATGGCTGGGCGGTGGACTATGTGCGGCTGAACGGCGAGGGCCGGCCCCTCGGGCTGCCTTTCTGCTATCGCGATCTGCGAACCGAAGCGATGGTGAAAGTCCTTGAGGCGCGATGCTCGCGGGAGGATCTCTTCGCGTTGAGCGGCGCGCAGCCACTGCGCATCAACACGCAGTTTCAATTGATGGCCGACCAGGCCGCCGGCGTGCCGGCATCCGCGCGATGGGTCAACCTCCCGGAGTATGTGCTCGCCACGCTTGGCGGCCGGATGGTTGCCGAGTATACGAACGCGACGCATACGGGGCTGGTCGATATGCGTAACCGCGCGTGGTGCCAGAAGGTCTTCGACCTGAGCGGATTGGAGATTGGAGGCTGCTCCGCGCGCTGGTCGCTACCGGAACCGATGTGGGGCACTGCGCTCCGTTGAGCCTGCAGCGGCGGCGCTTTCCGGGACGCGCGCTGGTCGCGACCGCGTGCCACGACACCGCATCGGCTGTGGCGGCGATTCCGCTCGATGGCGATGACTGGGCGTACATCAGCTCCGGGACGTGGTCGCTGGTCGGAACGCTGCTCGATCAGCCAATCACGACCGCGGAAGCCTGCGCGGCGGGTTTTACCAATCAGGGAGCCGCGGGAGACCGCGTCTGCTTTCACAAAAACGTGAACGGCATGTGGCTGCTGAAGCAGACGCTCGCGCAGCTTTGTCCGGATGGAGAACGCTGGCCCATGCAGGATTTGATTGCTGCGGCTGAATCCGTGCCGGCGCCGGAGTGCTCTGCTGGATGTCGATGACCCGGACCTGCTGCTGCCCGGCGCGATGGCTTCGCGCATCAACGCGCAGCGAAGCAGGCAGGGAATAGCCGCTATCGAAGAAACTCCTGACCGTGCGCCCGAATTTGCGAGCCTCATCTTTCACAGCCTCGCGGCTCGCTATGCGGCCGTGTTGCGGGATGCTGAGCGTATTACGGGGAAACGATTCAGCAGGCTCGCCATTGTCGGCGGCGGCAGCCTGAATCGCTTCCTGAACCGGCTCACGGCGGAAGCGACGGGGCTGGAGGTCTACTGCGGAGTGGCGGAAAGCGCGACGATCGGCAACTTTGCCATCCAGCTCGCGACCTGGGAGGGCAAGCAGAACTCTCCGGCAAGGATTGCGCACTGGGCACACGTGCTCACCGAGCTTCATGCCTGCTGACCGAATGGCGGTCCGTTTCCAATAGGGAAACCGGCCTGTTATGCTCCCCACTGCGAGGTTAACCGTTGCCGCAGAAGATCAAGCGTCTCTATCTGATTCCGATTTTGTCGAAGGCGCTTGATGTTCTGGAGCTGCTGGAGGCGGACAATCGGCCGCTTACGCTGGAGTCACTTGTTTCAGCGCTCGCAGATCTCGAAAACCAGCATTTATCGCATCCTGAAGACGTTTGTGCATCGCGGCTATGTTGCGCAGACGCCGGATGGCGCGTATCGGCTGGTGGCGCGGCCGAAGAAGATGCGTTTCGGGTTTGCGGGCGAGAGCGAGGAGATGCCGTTTTCCGAGGCGGTTGCGGCCAGCCTGAAGGCGTCCGCAGCGGCTTCGGGCGTGGAGCTGATGATCCGCGATAACCGCTATAACGCAGAGACGGCGCTCAAGAACGCGAAAGAGTTCGTGGCCGAGGGCGTGGATCTGGTGATCGAGTTCCAGATCGAGGAGCGGGTGGCGCCGCTGATTGCGCATACGATCGCGCGCGCGGGCATTCCGCTGATCGCGGTGGATATTCCCCATCCCAGCTCGGTGTATTTCGGCGTCGACAACTTCCAGGTGGGTTTTGAGGCCGGCGAGCTGCTGGCGCAGCACGCGGTGCACTCGTGGAAGAGCAAGGTGGACTGGGTGCTGGGGCTGGATGTGGCTGAGGCGGGAACGTTTGTGCAGAGCCGCATTACCGGGTGCGTTTGAGGGCGTCCGCACGCACCTGGCGGAGCTTGAACCGCGCGCATTTGTGCGGCTGGATGGGCGCGGTCTGCGCCAGACCAGCGCGCAGGTGGTGAAGGAATTCCTGGAGCGGCATGGGCGCACGGACCGCGTCCTGATTGCGGCGGCCACGGATACGAGCGCGCTGGGCGCGCTGCAGGTGGTGCGGGAGCTGGGCCGTGAAAAGTATGTCGCGATCGTGGGCCAGGACTGCATTCCGGAGGCGCTGGAGGAGATGCGGCGCAACAAGGGGCCGCTCATCGCCTCGATCTCGCATGAGGCGCATACGTACGGGCCGCGGCTGATCCAGCTTGGGGTTACGCTGCTGCGAGGCCACACCGTCCCGCCGTACAACTACGTGCAGCACCGGGTAGTGACGCCGGAGACTTTGCCCGCCGAAAAGCCGGAAACCAGTACGGCCATGCCGCCCTTTCGTAAGCCTTTCAGGTCGCGAGGCGGCTTCCGACACGCACAGGATTCGGGTGCAATATGTGACGTTTCATGTCATATATCCGGGCATTGCTGTCGCCTTGAATGGACGTCGGTCAGTGGCTGACTCGCTCTGAATTTCATTTGAGAATTTTTTTTCCTCTTGACAATGCTCGGATGCGCTCGCTATTGTCTGCGCGCTGGAAGAACTTCCAGTTCGAGACGAGCGAGGCCGGGACTTTTCCGAAAAACGCTTTCCGAACCGGAGCAGTAACAGGGGGTTTCTATCCAGCGACTCCGGTGGGAGTCGGGACAAACAGATCTCTCCACTTTGCCGTCGACGCTCCGCGTCACGGCTCCGGTCGAGACGACGGGCAGGAAAGGGATCGCGCCAGACATGCGACGACCACGCAGGAATGCGGGAACAGATTTGAGGGAGGCTTTCCGATGATTCACAAGCTGTATCGCTGGTTTTGGGGCCCGATCGTGGTTGCGGCGATGGCCTGCGCGGCCTTTGGCCAGAGCGGGGCCACCGGAACCATTCTTGGCACGGTCACCGACAGCTCAGGCGCGGTGGTGCCGAATGCAACCGTAACCATCACAAATACGGGCACCGGCGTGTCTCACCGGGCAACGACCAGTTCCTCCGGCGACTACTCGGTGCCGGACCTCAACCCGGGGCCCTATTCGGTGACGATTGAGTCGCCCGGGTTTTCGAAGGAGACGGTTGGCGGCGTGACGCTGGGCGTGGCGCAGCAGGCGCGCGTGAACGGGAACCTGAAGCCGGGCGCCGAGACAGAGACGGTGCAGATCAATGCGTCCGCTGTTGCGCTCGATACGGATACCGCCGCGGTGACGCAACTGGTGACCCAGAAGCAGGTAGACCAGCTTCCGCTGAACGGGCGCAATTTCCTGAATCTGCTGTTCATCGGCGCGGGCGCTGTGCAGACGGTGGGCGAGCAGGGGCAGATGCGCCAGGGGCAGGGCAACGCGATCAGCATCAACGGCGGCGCGGCCGGAGTCGAACAACTACACGCTGGATGGCATGGTGAATACGGATACGGCGCTGAATACGCCGGCCGTGATCCTGTCGCAGGACGCCATTCAGGAATTCCGGGTACAGAGTGAGACCTATTCGGCGGAGTACGGTTTCAGCGCGAACCAGATCAACATCGTGAGCAAGAGCGGCACGAACAAGCTACACGGCTCGGTCTTCGAATTTGCGCGCAACGATGCCTTCGATGCCAGCACGCACTTTCAGCCGGTAAAGCCGGAGCTGCGGCAGAACCAGTTCGGATTTGTGCTGGGCGGCCCGGTCTTCATTCCGAAGCTATACGACGGCAGGGACAAGACCTTCTGGCTGGCGAACTATGAGGGATGGCGAATTCGCAACGGCACCAGCTCGTACTCCAACATTCCCAGCCAGGCGGAGCTGGGCGGGGACTTTTCGACCAGCGGACTGCCGGCGTTTGGAACGCCGGGCTGCACAGCGATGCGCTTGCCGGCAGCAATCCATGTATGCCGATCGACCCGACGACCGGCGCACCATTTCCCGGGAACGTTGTTCCGTCGACGCGATTTTCGCGGCTCGCGAACGTGACGGCGAAGCTCTTTCCCGCCCAGAACTGCTTCGGCGCCAGCTGCCTCGGCAACTTTCACCTGAGCACGACGCTGCCGAATAACACCGACCAGCAGACGTATCGCCTGGACCAGAACATCGGCAAGTTCGGCTCGATCTTCTTCCGCTACACCAAGGCCGATTATCTGCTGGATACGGCGAGCACGACCTCGATTCCCGCAGGCCTGAACATCTTCACGGAGAACTCGACGAGCTGGGAGATCTCGCACACGATTTCGCTGCCGCATGGCTTTGTGAACAATTTCCGCTTCGGATATCTGGGCGCGAAGGTGATCCAGGGAGACAGCCCGGCGCCGACCTGCGGATGTCGACTGCCCTGGGACTCACGGGCGTATTCACGAACCTGCCGGACTATGCGCGCGGCTATCCCAACATCTCGTTTCAGAACCTGAGCGGCGCGGCGGGCAGTCCGGGAAACAATCCAACGACCAGCGATATTCCGATGTGGGAGTTTGCCGACTCGCTCTCGACGGTGAAGGGCAAGCACACCTTCAGCATGGGCTTCGATTACCGGACGCTGGGTGCAGAAGCGCGATCTCTCCACCAATTTCCTGGGCAGCTACGGCTTCAACAACACGACGGTCAGCAACAATACTGCCGGCTGCGCCACCCCGTACCTGCGGAACGGGCAATGCGGTGGCGGATTACCTGCTGGGCTACTACGCCGGCGCATCGACATTTCAGCCTGGTCCTTTCAGCAAACAGAACAGCAGCTCACCGGGCAATCTGAATCAATTCGTCTTCAAATACATCGGCCCATACTTTCAGGATGACTGGAAGGCAACGCCGAAACTGACGTTGAATATGGGGATCCGCTGGGACTTCCGCACGATCCCGTATGAGCAGAGCAACAACAAGATGTTCTGGATTGACACGGCAAATTCGCTGGGCGGGTTGTGCTTTGCCAACCGAACGCTGCTGACGGATGGAATTGCGCCGGCCGGCAATGGCTTCTACCGGTATTGCGGGCGGAACAATCCGCGCGATCCTTCGTATGATGCCGTTCGCTCCTCGGTTGGGGTTCGCTTACCGGCTCACGGACAAGACTGTAGTCCGCGGCGGGTATGGGATGTTCTTCGATTCGTCGGAGACGCGCGAGATCGACAACTCCGGCGATTTGTATCCGTTTGTGATACGTGCCAATCTGACGCCGACTGTAGACCCGACGCTGCCGAAGACGACCAATAATCTGTTTGTACCGGCAAGCGCGCTGCAGCCGGTGGCCGTTGGAGCGAACGGCGGCACCACTTTCCCGGCCGGCGGACAGTTCGTCGCGGTCATCATCTCGGAGAATCCAAGGAACCCATACGTGCAGCAGTGGTCGGCCTCCGTGCAGCGCGAGTTGGCGCGCAACACCACGCTGGAGGTGAACTACGTGGGCAATAAGGGGACGCATCTGCTGGATCGCGTCAACGTCAACCAGCCGTTCCCGGTGGCCGACCCGGCGTTCTGCCAGGCGAACCCCACGCTGCGGCGATTGCCCGGTAAGCGCGCGAAAGCCGCTCCCGAACTTCACCAATGGAACCGGAACACTGGACAGCCACTGGACCGGCTATTCGAACTACAACGCGGCGAACGTCCGGCTGGAGCGGCGTTCCACTGACCTGGCGCTGCTGGCCGTCTATACCTGGTCGAAGAGTATGGACGACAAGTCGGCGGCGGCGGGAATTGGCGCGACCAACGGCTTTGCGGGCCACATGGACGATCACAATCCAAACCTGGACTATGCGCGGTCCGACTTCGACGTAGGCCAGCGCTTCGTGCTCAGTTATGTGTACGAACTGCCGGTGGGCCGCGGTAAGAAGTTTGGCTCGCAGATGAACCGGGTCGCGGATGCGGCGGTTGGCGGCTGGCAGTGGACGGGGATTGCGACCTTCCAGCAGGGATTCCCTTTCTCCGTGCAGGCAAACGACAATCTGGGGCTGCTGGAAGCAACCAATCAGCGCGCCAACCTGGTGGGCAATCCGCACGCGAACTTCCACAAGAGCATCAATCAGTGGTTTAACACGGCGGCCTTCTCGCAGCCGCTGGCAGGTTCATTTGGTAATAGTGGAAGGAACATTCTGCGCGAGCCGGGCATCAATAACTGGGACATGGGGGTGGGCAAGAGCTTTTCCTTCGGTGACCGGGCCAGCTTCCAGTTCCGCGTGGAGAGCTTTAATACCTTCAACCACACGCAATGGGGCGTGGACCCGTCATCTCCTACGGCGGCTGCCAGCGGACCAGGCACCGGAGCCATCGATCGCAACGTGAACGATCAACCGCCTTCTACCAATGTGCTGTTCGGCCACGTAACCTCTGCGCGACCAGGACGCATTTTGCAACTGGGCGGCAAGATCACGTTCTAGGAATGAATAAGTAGGTTAGGCACGCTCGTGCTTTCGCTCACTCCCGTCGGGTCTGCTGTGCTGTTACGCATGGCAGGCCCATCTTTTCGGAGAATAGACTTGTCGGCATGAATGGCTGCATGAGGGCTTTCGGAAAAGGCATCATTGGCGCGCTGTGCCTGTGTGCTGCTGTGGCGCAGAGCCAGACGCCGGAAGAGCTTGCGCAGCGCGGCCGGGCGGCACTGGAAGCCGGGCAATATGCCGAGGCGGAGCAGGCGTATGCCGCGCTGGCGCGGCAGGAGCCGAACGTTGCCGAGATGCATGTGACGCTCGGGATGGTGTATTTCAAGGAAGGCAAGTTCGACGATTCCACCAGGGAGCTGCGCAGAGCGTTGCAACTGAATCCGCGATTGCCGCGTGTCGATTCGCTGCTGGCAATGGCACTCAGCGAGAGAGGCGAGTATCGTGACGCGCTGCCAGGGCTGGAGAAGGGATTTCATCAGACAGCCGACAAGGAACTGCGGCGCATGTGCGGCCTGCGACTGGAGCGCGCCTATACGTCACTGCACAGCGATACAAAAGCGGTGCAGACGGCGCTCGATCTGAGGCAGGCGTATCCGGACGATCCGGAGGTGCTGTACTACTCGAGCAAGGTCTTCGGGAACTCGGCGTTTCTGACGGCGCAGAAGCTCTTTCAGGTGGCGCCGCAGTCGGTGTGGGGAGCGATGGCGGCTGGAGAGGCGCACGAGAGCCAGGGGGACACGGACGCCGCGGTTCGCGACTACGAAGCAGTGCTGAAGCAGGATCCGGCGCGGCCTAACGTGCATTTCCGGATGGGAAGGACGCTGCTGGCGAGGGCGGAAGGGAAGTCCGACGAGGCGGATGTGAAGCGCGCGGCGGAGGAGTTCCGCGCGGAGCTCGAGATTGATCCCGCGAACGCGAATGCCGCATACGAACTGGGCGAGATATCCCGCAGGCAGGGCGACGGAGCCGAAGCCCGCAAATATTTTGAGCAGGCGGTCGGGAGTTATCCATCGTTCGAAGAGGCGCACGTGGGCCTGGCGGCGACGCTGGTGATGCAGGGCGAACCGGCGCTGGCGCAAGAGCATCTGCAGCAGGCGGTGGCGCTGAACCCTGAAGATTCCGTCGCGTGGTACAGACTGGCGCAGGTGGACCGCAAGCTGGGAAAGAGCGAGGAGCAGCAGAAGGCGCTGGCGGAGTTTGCGCATCTGCGCGGCCTAGGCGCGGCGACGCAGTCGAATGCGGAGGTTACGCCGCAGCGGCTGGATCCGGCGGAGCGGCCGCAGTAGACCATTTTCAGCAGATCTGTTGAATCGGTATTTGTAACAGGCGAGCGAGCTTGTCGAGTGTGGGGCCGAGGTGCCCGACGCCGATGGCACAGTGATGCGCGGGGGCCTGCTCGTTCCAGCGCTCGACGAATTGGCGCGCGCCGATGGGGAAGCGGAAGCGGCTGTTGGTGTTGCCGATGGCGAGCGTGGGGCCGGCTTCGCAGGTGGCGTGCGCGACGAGGAACTTGAAGCCGTGCTGCTTATCTTCGGCGATGGAGAGCAGCGTGACCGGGCCGTGGCGCACGGACATCTCGACGGAGAGGCCGCGGCCGACCTTGCCGTGGTAGACGTCGAGCGGGCGGACGCGGGTCTTGCCTTCGGCGATGGCGATATGGCCGGGGCCATCGTGACCCATCAGGACAACGTCGTCGAGGAAGTCGAGCGCGTAGTACTCAGTGTAGGAGCCGCCGGCGTCGAGGCTGTCGAGGATCTTCATTGCGATGGCGTTCTTGACTTCGTACTCGCCGGCCACCGGAACGTGCTGCGCTGTGAGCAGCGACGTGCCGAGGATGACGGAACTCATGGTGTCTTCATTGGCGGCGTTGCCGCTGCCTTTGTAGTAGTAGGCGAGCGCGGCGAGGTCATGCTGCGCGACGAAGCTGTCGAGTGCGATGGAAGTGCGTGCGGCGCGCTCCAACTCGGCGGGTGGGCAGTCCTGGCGGATGTCGAAGTGCTGGTGGAAGTCGCGGACGCGCTGGTCGATTTGTTTCGCGGTTGCGCTTTCGCGCAATGCGCTGAGCTCGTCGACTTCGAGCATTTCGATGTGGCAGCCGAAGGTGATGGAGATCTGCGTGATGTCGGTTGCGACGTCGAGCATGCCGCTGTAGTAGTGGCCAAGGAGGCCGAGGTTGCTTGCACGCACGACGGAGCGCACCTTGGCGGCAGCGAGCCATTGGTGGATCTCGGTCCAGGTTACGGGATCGTCGAGATAACCGGTGACCTGGTGGAAGGGGATGCCGGCGCGGGTGAAGACGTTGGCAATCTCCGGCACTGGGCAGGAGGAGCAGTAGGCGAGCCAGTAGCCGGTCATGCGGGTTCGGTCGGGCAGGCGATTGAACCCGGTGTAGTCGATGGCGGCAGTGGGTTGCAGGTTGAGGACGAGGATGGGAACTCCCGCATGCTGGGCGAGGAGCAGGACGGTGCTCGAGAGCGCGTAGGTGGTGACGTAGACGATCAGGAGGTCCGTGCTCGCGCTGCGGCACTGGCGTCCCGCCTGGCGCGCGCGGGCGGCGGAGTCTACCAGGCCCAGCGGCAGCAGCTCGATACCGGGTGATTTCAGTTGCTCGCCTGCGCGGGCGAGATAGCCTTCGAGCTCCACGCGCAGGCCGTCGAACTGTTCCCAGTAGGCCGCGAGTCCGATGCCGCAAAGTGCTGTGCGCAGTTGAGGTTTTGTGGTCATGATTGGTAGCAGATACGGTTGCGTATCTATTTCCAGCTCAGGACCGCGACGGCGAAGGGGGCGAGCGTGAGGGTGGGGCCGCCTCCCTGCGTGACGCGCGGCGCGTTGTCTCCGGTGTCGCCGTCCACGGTCGAAAGCGTGTAGTTCGTGATGCCCGCCGGCAGCGTTACATCGGCTGGGCGATTGTGCCGGTTCAGCAGCAGGAGCTTGTGTCCTTCGGGAGTCTCGAAGGCCTGGCCATCGATGTCGCTCCAGTGGCTGAACTCAGTCTTGACGAGTGTGTCGCCGGAGTGGAAGTTGTCCTTGATGAGCTTCAGCACCCAGTAGCGGGCGTTAGGCTTTCCGTTTTTCCAGTCCATCATGGAGACGCTGGGGAACTGCGAGGGATAGCCGACGAGCTGCGATTCGCCGATGATGTCGATGCCCTGCTTCGACAGGTTGACGAAGAGATAGGCGTACAGCGAGCCGGCGGCATTCCAGTAGAGCGCGGGAATCTGATCCGGATTTGCTTTGCCCGCGCGAATCTCTAGGTCATCCGTGGGCAAGATGACGCCGAGCTCGTCGAGATCGGTTTTCGTTTCGGGCGAGAGGCGCTTACGAATCTCCTCCACATAACGGACGTTGGTGAGGAAGCGGTCGGCCTGGTCAAAGAAGGTGTATTGCCAGTCGTCGATGTTCTCGCTGATCAGCGGCGTCGCGTAGAAGTGGTAGGAGATGTAGTCGAGCGGCGTGCCCGGCGCGTGGTGCGCATGATCGAGGAAGTAGGTGAACCAGCGCGGATCGCTTTGCGGCTGCGCCAGGGCCAGGCCCATGAACTTCGTCTCCGGGCTGACCTTGTGGATGGCGGCAACGATGGCGTCATAGCGTTGCGTATACAGCTCGGGCGTGGTCTGGTGCTCGAAGTCGACTTCGTTCAGCACCTCCCATACGGGGAAGCGATAGTGGTAGCCGGAGTCGTGGCGCTTTCCGTTCTCGTCGGTGAAGCCACCTTGCGTGTACCAACTGACGAGACGAGCGAAATAATCCGCCACCTGCTGGGCGGAAGAGTCACGCAGCTCTGTGCCTTGCGTGTAATTCCAGACGACCTGGTTTGGGTCCGCGGGATATTCGACCGGCTTGTCGGTCTTGAACATCCAGGCCGGGATGGTGCTGAAGTTCATCACGGTGGCGTGGCCTTCAGTCGCGTTGAGGAAGTCCTTGGTCATGGGATCAATGAGCGAGAAATTCCATGAGGTGGAGCTGCTGGTGGGCGGATCCAGTTCGGCGACCGCCAGTTTCGGATACGGTTCCCAGGGGACATAGCGGACGTAGTCCGCGCCCAGACTCTTGAGTGCGGCGAAGGTCTGGTCGTGAATCGGGGAGCCGGGGCGCGTCATGGGATTGACTACGACCTGAAGGGTGGGCGTGGATTTGGAGACGATAACGGTCTTGTTCCAGTCGATGGTGACGACATTCGGCGTGGCCGGTCCGGATTGCGCGGAGGCCGCGAGCGCGAGCAGGGCGATCGTGGCGAACGTGATGGAGGATTTGGAAGCAAGCCGCATTGCGTGTCCTTTCCTGAACGGTAGAGAACCTTACTTGCCGGGATGGAGGGCTCTCAAGCGAATTGGAAAAGTCGAACATGAGATTGCGGATTGTGCAATCTCCCCTCGAGGAAGATAATGCGGAGCAACGTCTTGCAGCATACGAGATTTGTTGCCTGGGAGAGCCAAATGATGGCTGCGCAATGCCTCGCCCGGTACTGAAATGAAGACTGGATTTGACTGTAGATTGCTCAATATGAAACGAGGTACTGCGTGGCGACCCGCGTTCAATCGCTGGTAAAAGCCTGTGATTTGCTGAAGGCATTTCGCGAGACCGACGAGGCACTGCCGCTGCAGGAGCTTGCATCCCGTACCGGACTGAATAAAACGACAGCGTGCCGGCTGCTGAAGACGCTCGTCGATGCAGGTCTCATCTCGCAATCGGGATCATCCGGCTATCGGCTTCTGGTTCGCTTTGGCGCTGCGCGAAAACGTCGCATCGGATACGCGCTGCAGAGCCGGGAGTTCGGATTCTCACGCGCGATTGCGAAGGGTCTGAAGGAAGCGGCAGACGCGGCCCATTTGGACGTCGTGCTGCTGGACAACAGCGACGATCGCCGCACGGCGCTGCGCAATGCGGAGATTCTGATTCGCGAGCGAGTGGATCTGGTGATCGAATCGCATGCCGACGCGCGCATCGCCGCGGTCATCTCGCGGAAGTTTGCCGATGCGGGCCTGCCGGTGATCGCGGTAGAGATTCCCATTCCGCAGACCATCTATTACGGCGCGAACAATACGCAGGCGGGGCTGATCGCCGGGCGCTATCTTGCGCGCTGGGCCAGCCTGCACTGGAAGGGAGAGTTCGACGAGGTGCTGCTGCTGGAGCTGCCGAAGGCTGGCCAGGTTCCGAATGCGCGGATTCTGGGCAGCCTGCTCGGTGTGATCGAGCAGTTCACGACGGTTGCCAATCGGCAGGTACGGGTGCTGCGCACAGATGGTCACGCGGCGGCTGCGCACGAACGAGTGCGCACTTATTTAAGGAAGACGAAAGCGAAGAGGATTCTCGTCTCGGCGATCAACGATCCGAGCGCGATCGGCGCACTGGAGGCTTTCCGCGAGGCCGGACGGGAAGAGCAGTGCGCGATCGTGGGGCAGAATGCCTCTGAGGAGGTCCACGAGGAACTGCGCAACAAACGTTCACGTTTGATCGGCTCGGTGGGGTATTTCCCGGAGCGCTATGGCGAGGGACTGGTGCCGCTGGCGCTGGAGATTCTTGCAGGACGCGAGGTCCCGGCCGCTACATTTGTGAAGCACCAGCTCATCACGCCGGCGAATATTGGGGCTTACTATCCGCGGGATTCTGCGGCGTGAGAACGGGGGCTGTCCGGGGGCGCAAAATTCATCTGGCACATGGCTTTCCCTATTGACACGCATAGCCTGACGCAAAGTGGCGGGCGCGACTGTATCTACTTAATGCCGCAGTGCTGGCTCGTCCCTGCATGCGAAAGGTGTCAACGCGGCGAGAGGGAATAGGAACCCGCGACAGATACGTATTCATCTATCGCCGGTCAGGGCAGGTAGAAGACCTCCTGCATCATAGGGAAGCGCTCGCCAGGGAGCGTCGTGTCCATGGGCGCGAAGTAGGCGCTCATCGCCTGCTGCCAGCGTGTGTTGACAGGGTCGCGCTCGATCTCGCGCCAGGTGGTCTCGAAGTCGCGCTCGATCGTCATGGTGAGGACGAGCAGTTCGCCGCGGCGGAAGATGGAGTAGTCCGAGATACCGGCGCGCTTCAGCAGTGCGAGCATCTCCGGCCAGACGTGGCGGTGTGCGTCGTCATACGCGGCCTCGGTGCCGGGCTTCAACCGCAACAGGAATGCGACTCGCTGCATGATTCTCTCCTCTGGTGCTAGTGTGCGGGGCGGCTTTCGATGAGCGTGACGGGCCCGAGCATGCCCGAGGGCAGCGGCTTCAGGTTATCCATATCCTGCGGGATGAAGCGCACTCCGTAGCGCGCGTTGAGCAGCCGGTAGTCGGGAAGCGGATGACCCGCGAGGGTGTTGATCGCGGTGTTGCCGACGAGGACTTTGATCTCGTTCGAGCCTGCGTGGACGAATGATGTGACGTTGACCTCGAAGGGCGGATGCCAGACGTATCCGGCGAATTTATCGTTGACGAAGACCTCGGCGACCTCGCGGATGGGGCTTTCCAGATAGGCGCGCATGTTGAACCCGTGCGACGGATCGGGGAGGGGAATGGGCGTACCCTCGCCGAAGTTGAGGGTGAGCGAGCCTCCGGCGCGGAGGTCCGAAGGCGATAGCGTGAGCTGCTTCCGATACACGGCTCTTCCGGAATAAAACTGTCGCTGTGGCATGTTCTCCCACGATGCCAGGGATTGCATCGAAATGGAGTTGTCCAGGCGCATCCTCGAAGGCGATTTGCCAGCCGGTGCTGAGGTCTACGGTTTTGATAGGAGCGGATTGTCTTGTGGGTACTGCGACAAGTCCGGCATCCGAGAAGAAGACGAGACGCGATTCGTAGGGCGCAAGCTGGAACTCGATCTGCTGCGAGCGCGGCAGCGCGCGCGTCTCGCCGGAGAAGGGATCCCACAGCTCGGCGTGTTTGCGCGCGGAGCGAAAGTGCGCAGTGAATCGCTGCGGCTGATTGCTGGTGTTGGCCAGGAAGTAGAGGTCGGCGTTCGCGAGCTTGCGATGGATGAAGCCGATGGCGGGGATCTTCGGCATGGTGGTGAAATCGGGTTCCAGATACTGGCTGAGCGAAGCGCCGAGGCTGCTCTCGTCCTCAACGAAATGCGCACTCGACATGCCGTGCTGAAAGAGCGTTTGAGATATCTCCTGAATGCGGCGGGACTCGGTATCGCGGTTCAAAAAGCCGGGAGCGGTTGCGGGCAGACGGCGCGTGGCGATCACGATGCCGCCGTGCCGCGCGAAGGCTTCGATCTTCTCGTAAGTCTTCACCGGAATCCGGTCGACGCCGGGAAGGATCAGCACCTTATAGGGGATGCCCAGGTTGTCGACGGCGTCGGCATCGATGAAGTCGAGGTTGAAGCCAGCATCGAGCACCTGCGCGATGACGGCGTTGCCGAGGGAATGCTTCATCGATTCGTCGATGGTGACATTGCTGCCGCTCTCGTCGAAGCCGCCGGGCGAGGTGGGCGGCTGGTGCTTTTGATATCGCGCTTTGAAGCCGGCCCACACATCGTCATTGGGAAGCAGCAGCGCGACGTCGTTGGCGGGCTTGCCCTGACGCAGCGCGAAGCTGACGCGCTGCAGGTATTTCGCCAGATCGGGCATGACGAAATACCACGGATTGTGCGCGTTGAGCGCGCCGGCAGCGTACATGCGCCATCCGGGCTCGCCGGCGATCTCGGGTGAATACGGCCAGCCGTGGCCGACGAGCTGGTTGATGCCCTGGAGGAAATGGAGGTCGGCTTCCGCTTTCATGTCGAGCGGCGTCGCGCGAAATGCGGGCGAGTGCAGCCAGGTCCAGGTTTCGGATGAGATGACGTTGCTGCCGAAGAGGTGTCCGGCGGAGGAGGCCCAGCGCGTGTCTGAGAATTCGCGCCACATATTTATCGTGGCTTTGCCTTCGCCTTCGGGCAGATCCGCGTAACGGTTGCTGGAGAGAGTGACGGGCGGATAGCCGTAGGTCTGTGAGCGCAGCAGGGTGCCGTGTTCGCGGGCCCAGGCGTGCATCGGCTGGAGAAAGCGCTCGTTGGCCAGCTCGGTAAGCGTTCTGCCCCAGTCGTGGCGGATGGCTGCAGTGTCGGGGCCGGCGTCTCCGATCAGGGCGGGCAGGTGAGGCACAAGATCGTAACCGCGACGGGTGCGAAACTCTTCGAGCAGATCGGGCGTCCAGTCGGAGCCGTAGTCTTCCAGGCTGTCGCAGAAGACTGCATAAGGCGGATGCGCGTCGAAGGCCTGCATCAGTCGATCGCCGACCGCGTGCAGATGCGTGTCGATGGCCTGCCGGGAGTAGTGGTCGAGCACGAAGCCCTCCGCACCGATGGCTGGACGCTTGACGGTCATGCCGGTACGGCTGGAGATGAAGAAGAGCGCGGTGCGGGGCTGTTGCTCGGGTGCGCCGATATTGAGCCTGCCGTCACGCGCTTCGGTGACAGGCTGGGCATTGCGGAGATCCATGCTCTCGCCCTGGCCCGACGCCAGAAAAACGGCGACGAGTTTCTCGCCTGACTCGATCGCCGGGGCAATGATCGATCGAAGGCCCGGATCGACCGGCACGCGCTCGACGCGCAGTTCGCCGGCGGCCTGCGTCACCGGGATCGCAGGGCCGCCGAAGGGCCATCCGCTGTCGAGCGTGATGTCCATGCGCAGCCCAAGCCGGGCCGCCTGCTGTGCGGCGAACCGCAGATCGTCGATGTATTCGTCGGAGAGGTAGCGCTCATTGTGAAAGCCGGTCGTGGGATCATCCAGCGCCTGCGGGTAGAGCGTGGCAACCTCGACGCCCCCGATGCCGGCTGCCTTCATCTGCTCAAGCTCGCGCTGCAATTCAGGCTTGGTAACGGCGGGGCCGAACCACCACCAGCGCATCATGATTCTCGCGTTATCCGGAGGGTTGGCGAAGGATCGCTGCAGCGCATCGGCCGAGGATTGCGCGCGGGCACTCGCGAGGGAGAACAGGAGCATCGCCAGGACAAAAGCGCACGGTTTACAGCGGCGTGGACGCGGGTTCATAGGCCGTCCTTTTTTAGGAGTTCGAGGCAGGTCGTCGTCATTTGCAACTTTGGCTTTACAAGGGTCGCAGGTTCCCGGTATAGGTAGGGGCGCATTCAATAGCAAGACTTCATCTCTATTGAAAATCAGCCCGATGCATCATCGCACCCGGAGGACCCGCCTGTGAAGAGAACGGCAGCCGCTTTGCTCGTCCTGTTTGCCCTTTCGCCGCTGCCGTTTTCAGCCGCCTGCGCGCAGAGCCAGCCGAACGCGGGGCCGACGGAGGGCGGCTTCCAGAATCCGCCGGATTCGGCAAAGCCGCGGGCGTGGTGGCACTGGCTGAGCGGCAACGTGACGGAACCCGGCATCACGGCCGATCTGGAATGGATGAAGCGCGTCAATATCGCCGGCTTTCAGATGTTCGATGGCGACCTGGGATCGCCGCTGTTCGTAGATAAGCCGCTGATCTGGATGGATCCGGGCTGGAAGGCGGCGTGGCATCATGCTGCCGCAGAGGCGGACCGGCTGCACCTGGAGATGGCGATGGCTGCCTCCGGGGGGTGGAGCGAAACTGCCGGTCCGTGGGTGAAGCCTGCGCAGGGGATGAAGAAGTATGTCTGGAGCGAGACGGAAGTTGAGGGGCCGAAGGCGTTTGCATCGGTGCTGGCGGAGCCGCCCCGGAATCTCGGCAAATTTCAGGACATGACTGCGCCGCCGTCGCTACATTTTCCGATGGCGACGGATCTGCCGGGAGCGAGGCCCCAGCCGCCGCAACCGGAGCGCCCGCCCGTGGAGCCCTACTACGCGGATGTCGCGGTTGTTGCCTATCGCACGCCGGAAGACGAACAGCGGGTCGCCGATCTGCACCCGACCATTACGTCGAGCGCGGGTGCGATCGACGGCGAGACGCTGATGGACGGGAAGTATGCGACGGCGGTGACGATCCCGGTGTCGGAAGGCGATCGGAGCGGCTGGGTCCAGTTCGAGTTTCAACAGCCGTTTCGCACACGGGCCGTGACCATTGGCTTTGCACCCGCAGCAGCGTTCAGCGGCGGGGGATTGCTGAAGGGTGAGGTCCAGGCCAGCGACGACGGCAACTCGTGGCGGACGCTGACCACACTGCCCGGTCCGCCGGAGGCAGCCTCGGTGCCGTTCCCGATCCGCACGCTTACCTTTCCGGAGACGACGGCGAAGTATTTCCGTGTTGTGGCTGAACCTGTCCCCCCAAACCCGATGCTTGCCAGCCTCGGCGTAGCCCCGCCGCCGCGCCAGCTTCACTTTACCGAGATTGAATTTGCGTCCACGCCGCGTGTCGCGTACTGGGAGGACAAGGCGAGCTTCGGGCTATCGGCAGAGTCTGTGACGGATGCAACTCCGGATGCGGGAGCCGGCACGATCCGGACCAGCGATGTGATCGATGTGACCTCGAAGATGCGGCCGGATGGAACGCTGGACTGGCAGGTACCGCCGGGCAAGTGGACGATTCTGCGGCTCGGCTATTCGCTGACCGGCGAGGTGAACCATCCGGCCACGCCCGCGGCGACGGGACTGGAGGTAGACAAGCTCAGCCGGAAGGATGTCCAGTCCTACGTCGAGCAGTACACGAAGATGATCTCGGATGTGGCAGGCCCGTATTTCGGCAAGAGCTTTCAGTACTTCCTGATGGATAGCTGGGAGGCCGGTCAGGAAAACTGGACCGAGGAGATGATGGCGGAATTTCGTAAGCGCCGCGGTTACGACATGACGCCGTACCTGCCGGTGCTGACCGGGCGTGTGGTGGGCAGCGCCGCCGCGAGCGACGCATTCCTGTGGGACTTCCGCAGGACGATTGCCGACATGCTAGCCGAGAACCACTACGCTGTGGCCGCGGCTTATTTCAAGCAGCATGGTATCGGGCTGTATGCGGAGGCGATGGGAACCGATCTTCCGACGACCGGTGACGGCCTGCTGAACAAGGGTCAGGTCACGATCCCGATGGGCGAGTTCTGGACCCCGCTGCCCGGCGAGCCGGACAGCCCGCAGCACAACTCGGATGTTCGTGAGGCGGCATCGGCCTCGCACATCTATGGCAAGCCGCTGACGGCGACCGAGTCGTTCACCACGATGCCGGCCGTTACCCCATGGGGGCAGTCGCCCTTCTATCTGAAGCCGCTGGCGGACGAGAACTTTGCGCGCGGCGTGAACCGCATCGTCTTCCACACCTCGGATCAGCAGCCGTTTACCGACGACGCGCATAAGCCGGGCATGACGCTGGGGCCGTTCGGGCAGGACTACACGCGGAACATCACCTGGGCGGAGCAGGCGAAGGCGTGGAATACGTATCTGGCACGGTGCTCTTATCTGCTGCAGCAGGGAAGGTACGCAGCCGACGTTGCCTATTTCTATGGCGAAGGCGCCCCGGCTACCGTTCCCTTCTGGAAACCGCTCTCGCCTGCGCTGCCTGCGCATTACGGCACTGACTTCATCAATGCAGATGTGCTGCTGCACCACGCGAGCGTGCGTGAGGGCAGGCTGACGCTGGAGAGCGGGATGAGCTACAAGGCGATCGCGATCCCGCAGGATATGCACGCGTTGACGCTGACGGTTCTTCGCAAGCTGCGCGACCTTGTCGAGGGAGGCGTGGTGCTCATCGCGCCGAAGCCGGAGTATTCGCCCAGCCTGAGCGATGGGCCGGATGCCGCAGGCGAGGTGAAGACGATTGCCGATCAGATGTGGGGCAGCGGCGACACGGCGGAGGGCCACGCCTTCGGAAAGGGCAAGGTGTACAGCGCGGGAGCGATCGAGGACATCCTGCAGGCGGAGGGAACGCGTCCGGACTTCAGCTACGGCGCGCTGCAGAATGTCGGGGACGATCTGCCGTACGCGCTGCCGAAGGGCTTCTCCCAAGATGACCTGGTCTACATCCATCGTCATCTTCCGGCGGAGGAGATTTACTTTGTAGCCACGCAAAAGCCGCATGCCTTCGATGTGGATGCAAGTTTTCGAGTTACGGGCAAGGAGCCGGAACTGTGGCATCCGGACACTGGAAAGACCGAGCCGGCGGCGTTTACGGTGAAGGACGGCGTGACTACTGTGCCGCTGCACATGGATCCGGAAGGCTCGGTTTTCGTGGTATTCCGGACGAAGCGGTCGGCTCCGCGCCCGTCTTCGCGCCCACTTCGGCCAGCGACGCCTGCTCGTGAGCTGGCGACCCTCGCCGGGCCGTGGCGTGTTGCTTTTGCGCCGAATCGGGGCGCTCCTGCCGAGGCCACCTTCAATGAACTGCAGTCATGGACGAAGAATGAGGATCCCGGGGTGAAGTATTTCTCCGGATCGGCTGTTTACTCGAAGGATGTAGATATCCAGCCGGGCTGGCTGCACGCGGGTGAGCCGGTGCTGCTCGATCTGGGCGTGGTGAAGGAGATGGCGGAGGTCACGGTGAACGGCAAGCCGGTTGGCGGGGTGCTGTGGAAGCCACCCTTCCAGGTGGACATCGCGCCTTTGCTTCACGCAGGCAGCAATCACGTCGAGATCAAGGTGACAAATCTGTGGCCGAACCGGATGATTGGCGATCTGCAGCCGGGCGTAACGAAGCGCTATACCTTCACGGACTTCCACGCCTTCCGGCCGGATTCACCACTTCTGGAATCCGGTCTTCTGGGCCCGGTCCGCATTCTCAATTAAAACGCTGCGCGATGATGTAGCGCCGATCAATGAACTCGGCGCCGCGGCGGCTCGTGAGCGGCGCGCGAACTCGACGTGGAAGACACATGCTCGACGTCAACCCAGGCTGCATTACTCGTTTCGCAATGCCACCATCGGCTCGACGCCTGCCGCGCGTCGCGCCGGTATCAACGACGCCAGCAGCGCTGCCGATGCCGAGCAGCAGCGTTGCCAGCGTCAGCATGATCGGATCCCACGGCTTGACGCCGAACAACTGATCGGTCATCAGCTTGCCGGCCCCGATCGCCGCCGGAATGCCCAGCGCAAGCCCGATACCGACCTGCGAGAAGGCGCCGCGCAGCACCATCCTGACAACCTGCCAGCGATCCGCTCCCAGCGCCATCCGCACGCCGATTTCGCTGGTCCGCTGTTCCACCGAATACGCCATCACTCCGTACAGTCCGACCGCGGCCAGCACCAGCCCAAGCACACCGAACAGCGTCGTCAGCGTGGCGATCATATTTTCCTGCTGGAAGTCCGCGCTCACTACCTTGTGTATGGATCGACGCCGTAGAGCACCAGATTTGGATCGACACTCGCCAGCGCCTTGCGCACGCGCTCTTCCATCCCCGGCGGATTGCCCGGCGCCCAGATCACGATGTTGTAGAGATAGTGCGACCAGATCTCGCCGCCCTGGAAGGCCGGATCGTCGTACTGCATCGTTTGTGCTTCCGGCAGCCAGAACATCGGCCGCATCGGATCCTTGTAGTCGTAGGTCATATACCGCATGTCCCTGACGACGCCGACGATCTCGAAGTTTGAGGCGTATTTGATCTTGTCCGGACCGAAGTGCTGCCCGATCGGGTTCTGGCCTTTGAAGAATCGTCTTTGCGAATGCCTCGTTGATGACCGCCACCTTGCGCGTCGTGGCGGTGTCGTCTTCGGTAATGGGCCGGCCCAGCACCATCTTCGCGCCCAGGGTCTCGAAGAATCCCGGCATCACCCGCGCCCAGCCGGCGCCCGTATCTTCCTTAGCTCCGGGCTCCGGCCTGCCTTCGACGCGAATGCCGTCGTTCCAGCTATCGCCCGTCATCGGCGCGTAGAGCGCCGGCGCCACCATCCGCACGCCGGGAATCTGCCGCAGGCGGTCGTCAATCTGCCGGAACATCGGCTCCATCTGCTCCGGCTTGTAGTTGCTCAACGTCGGATTGATCCACGCGATGTAGCGGCCCTCGGTCTCGAATCCGAAGTTCTGATGCTCCAGATTCCGCAGGCTTTGGCCCAGCAAGGCCGCCGCGGACAGCAGCACCAGCGACATCGCGGCCTGCCCAATCACCAGCGACTTTTGCGCCCATGACCGGCGGCCGCCCACCGAACGGTTCGCGCCGCGCATCGCCTCCACCGGATCTGCATGCGAGGTCATCCACGCCGGCGCAATCCCAAAAATCACTCCGGTAAGGATCGAAACGCTCAATGCAAAGAGCAGCACCGGCCAGGAGGGTGCTGCGTCGATCGGCACGAAGTTATTCGGGCCGCCGATCTGGAAGGCGAGATACAGAACCAGCCGCGTCCCGGCATAGGCCACGGCGATGCCCAGAACTCCGCCGATGAGTGCGAGGGTCAGGCACTCCACCAGCGCCTTGCGCACCAGCCGCTGCCACGAAGCGCCCAGCGCGACGCGCACCGATGTTTGCGCGCGATCCTTCAGCCCGCGCGCCAGCATCAGATTCGCCAGATTCCCGCAGGCCACCAGCAGCACGCATGCCGCCGCGATCAGCAGCAGCTTCAGCCCATCCTGATATTGATCCCGCATGGCCGCCACGCCTGCGCCGCCGGGAATCAGATGCAGCGTCTGCTGCTGCCAGAGCTGTTTCTCGCCCGGCTCCATGTCGGGAACATGGCTGGCCAGCCAGTCATGGAATTCCACTTTCAGCTTCGCTTCGAGAGATTTCGGATTGACGCCAGGACGCACTCTGCCGATCAGGTCGAGAAAGTTGCGGTCCGGGCCTTTCAGCCGCGCGGTCGCTCCATCGATGAGCAGCTCCTTGGTCAGCGGCAGCCAGAAATCCGGCATGCCCCACCCTGCCAGCTTTGCTCCGTAAAATCCTGGCGCGGCTACGCCGATCACCGTGAACGGATGCCCGTTGATCTGGTAGCTGGCGCCCACCACAGAAGGATCGGAGCCATACTTCTGCTGCCAGATGTGGTAGCTCATCACCGCCACCGGCGGCGCGCCCTCCTGATCGTCCGCATCGGTCATCAGCCGGCCGATCCACGGCTGCACGCCGAATGTCTTGAAGAAGTTCCCGGAGACATACTCGCCGTTGCGCGTATCCGCCTGCCCCTGGGATCCGGCTCTGCGTACGCCGAGCGGCGCATTGCCCGCCTGGAGCGCCGCCAGATCGGTGAACTCCGGCGTGTGCTCGCGAAAACTCTTGTACGCCTCCCACGAGAACAGCGAGAAATCGCCATCTTCACCCTGGGTATATCCGCCCCAGTTGCAGCAGCGAATCTTGTCTCCGATCCGCCACAACTCTTCCGGCTTCGTCACCGGCAGCGACTTCAACATCACCTGGTGCACCAGCGTAAAGATCGCCGTCGTCGCTCCGATTCCGAGTGCCAGCGTGATGATCGCTGTCGCCGTGAAGCCGGGTGCCTTCCGCAGTTGCCGCAGCGCATCGCGCAAATCCGCCAGCATTCGTCCCTCCCAATTCGGTCTGTGACCTGTCGAAATGGAATACGGGAGCATACCTCCTGCAGTTCCCATCAGATTTCCTGGTAAATGCTCTTGTCTGGCTCCGGCTTGCGGGAGTAGGTTGTCTACACCTTATGCCGCAACCCAAGACTGGCTATCAAAATCGTATTGAACTCCTGCAGGGAACGCTGGACATGCTGATCCTGAAGACCTTGCAGTGGGGCGAGCAGCATGGCTATGGCATCAGCCAGGCGATCCGAGCGACCTCAGGCGACGTCCTGCAGGTGGAGACCGGCTCACTCTACCCGGCATTGCATCGCCTGGAGCGGCAGGGCTGGGTCTCCGCCGAGTGGAAGAAGAGCGAGAGCAATCAGCGGGCGAAGTTCTACCGGATTACCGCTCTCGGCAAAAAGCAACTCGCCTCCGACTATGAGCGCTGGGGAAAGATGGTCGCCTCGATCGAAGGCATCATGAGCGCGACCAGAAGCAAGGCATAAGGAGTGAGTTATGAATCCCTTTCGATCATTGTGGAACGCGCTTCGGCGCAAGGATGATCTGTCTGAGGAGCTCGAGAGCCACCTTCGCATGGCCATCGCCGACCGGATTGCTCAGGGAGAGTCGCCTGCGGATGCGCGCAGGGAGGCGACGCGCGAGTTTGGAAATGTGCCCCTGATCGCCGATGTGACGCGGGAGCGCTGGGGTTGGCTCCGGCTGGAGCACCTGTTGCAGGACCTGCGATTTGCCCTTCGCCAATTGCGCCGTTCTCCCGGCTTCACCATCACTGCAATCCTCACGCTGGCGCTCGGCATCGGCGCGCTCACCACCGTAGCCACCTGGACCAATGCCGTTCTCTACAATCCATGGCCGCACGTCGCCGCGCCGCGCGAGCTTCGCTTTATCGATGCGACGGTCCTCGGCAACAGCGGCTACTCCGTGCACTATGACAATTACCGCTTTCTGCGCGAATCGGGACGCTCCTGGAAGGATGCCGTCGCCTTCGCCATGGCACAGGTCAATCTCACCGAGCCGGGCGCGCAGCCGCGGGCCATCACCGCCGGCCTTGTTTCTTCAAACTACTTTCAGTTCCTCGGTCTCACGCCGCAGAGCGGCCGTTTCTTTCCGCCCAATGCCAACGACCGCGCTTATGGCGCAAATGACGAGATCGTTCTCTCCGATGCGCTGTGGCGCGATCGCTTCAACGCCGATCCCGCGATTGTGGGCCGCGCGATCTCCATCAACCGCCACGCATTCACCGTCATCGGCATCGCCCCGAAGGACTTCGCCGGCATCTTCGGCGGTGTCGCCGAGGCGGCCTGGATTCCACTCTCCGGTCTGCGCGACCTCTCCGCCGATTCTCCACCCGATCCGTTGCTCCAGTGGCGCTACGGGCTGCAGGTCGCAGTTCGCCTTCGTTCAGGAGTGAGCGACGCCTCAGCAGCAGCCGAGCTGCACGCGCTGGCCCGTGCCTTTGCCCTCCAGTCCGGCGGCAAGCAGGGCCGTTGGGATTTGAACCTGCGAGACGCCGCACATTTCGAGCGTGGCCTCTTCATCATGATTGGATCCGCAGTTGCCCGTGCTGCTGGGAGCATCCGTCCTGCTCATGGTGCTTGTCTGCATCAACATTGCTTCGCTGCTGGGCCAACATGCAGCGCGCCGCCGTCGCGAAGTTGCCATCCGGAGCGCATTGGGCGCCACGCCGGCACGCATCGCGGCGCAGGTTTTGGCTGAGACCGGCTTGCTGGCTCTTGCCGGCGCATTGGCAGGATGGGCGGCCAGCACCGGTATGGCACGTGGGCTTTACGTGCTGCTGCCGAGCTTCGGCGATCCAGTGGCTTTTAATCTGCACAGCGACCCGCGCATTCTGCTCTTCGTCGCCGCTATCGCCGTCGCCGTCACGCTGGCCTGCGGTATCTATCCCGTACGTCAATCGTTGCGTGTCTCGCAAAACGAGGCGCTGCATGAAGGCGGTGCCGCCGTCGCTGGTAGTTCGCGCAAACGTCTTGGCCGCCGGATTCTGCTCGGCCTGCAGCTCGGCATCTGCTTCGTGGTCCTGGTCTGCTGCGGCCTGCTTACCCGGACTGCTCTCAACATCGTGCATCGCGCTACTGGCTTTGACCGCGCCAACTGCCTTACCGCAGAGCTCGATCTCGCGCGTTCCGGCTACAACGCCGAGCGCGGCCTCGCCTTTCAGACGGCGCTTCTCGATCGCCTGCGCTCCGCGCCCGGGGTCGCCTCCGCCACGCTCACCTCGCACCCTCCCATGGGTGACGACAACTCCGGCAACACGCAGGACGTCGCCGTCCCTGGATACGTTCCCGCCAAAGGCGAGGAGATGAGCGTCATCACCGACTATGAAGGGCCGGACTTCTTCCACATCCTCGGGATCGCCATGCGCCAGGGCCGCGAGTTCACCACCGCCGACACCGCCTCCTCCACTCCCGTTGTCATCATCAATGAACCCATGGCGCACCACTATTGGCCGAAGGGTGACGCCATCGGCCGCAGCGTCCTCGTCAACGGGCGTCCCTATCGCATCGTCGGCATTGTTGGTGACTTCGCCTACTCCGATCCAGCAAATACCGACCCTGAGTCCTTGCTCTTTCTCCCCCTCACGCAAAGCTATTCGAGCAGCTTCTTCGTTGCGCTCCGCCCACGCAGCTCACTCGCGGACATCACGGCGCAACTGCGTCAGGCCGTCGCCGGACTCGACAATTCGCTCCCGCTCGAAAACGTGCGAACCCTGGAAGCAGTCACCGCCGAGCGTTATCAGATGTCCCGCATGCCCGCCGAGCTGCTCAGCGTCTATGCCATCTCCAGCGTGCTGGTCGCGATGCTTGGTCTGTATGCAGTCATGGCCTATTCCGTCATCGAGCGTCATCGCGAGTTCGCGCTCCGCATCGCCCTCGGTTCCACGCGCGCGGCTGTCTTCCGGCTAGTGTTGAGCGGCAGCGCGTGGACGGCAGTTGTGGGTCTGGTAACCGGCGGCCTGGGCTCCATTGCAGCGGTGCGTCTGCTGCGTTCGATGCTCTTCGGCGTTGCGCCCTTCGATCCGGCGAGTTATTGCGCAGCGGCAGCCCTTTTGTTGATCACCGTATTCATTTCCGGTGTGTCGCCCGCCCACCGTGCCGCATCGGTCCAACCCATGCAGGTGCTTCGCACCGAATGAAGTCCGAAGACGTCTGCGGCATTGCAAGGCACGGCGCAATCGCGAAGCAGAATCCCTTTGCCGATCGCTTCACCCGAGTCTGAACCTGGGCGAATCCGTGTGCATTGTCGGGTTGCCGCCCGCGCCTTGCTATGATGTTCCGCAACCATTTCAGTCCTTTCCCCAAAATCTACCGACGGAGCTGCTGGATCAACGTTCCATGCCGCATGATCGGTGTCGGACTGGGACTTGGAATGTGTCAGTTCGGTATCAATTACGGAGGAAGTCATGGCGGCATCCCGACCATCCCTGCTAAGGCGGGCAGCTCGTCGGTTGTTTCGGCCTCACGGGGGCGTGGTTCGACAGGGAGAATTTGTCACCTTCAAACCGGAAGGTTTTGTTGAGGCCAGGGACCCGGGGAACTCCTGTGCCGGCACTACTATGAGGTAACGCAATTGCGGCGTTGCCTGGGCCTCATGGCCGAGCAGGGCGTTAAGCCCGGCCGGTCACTGGAAATTGGCTGTGGCTTCGGCCGCTTGTCTCCATACATTGCCGAGCACTTTGAGCAACACACAGCGGTGGACATTAACAACTGGGCCGTATCGGAAGCCGGCCAGTTTTATCCTGGAATATCGTTCTCTGTGGCCAGCGCCACGGAGCTCCCCTTTCCCGACCACACTTTCGATACCGTGATCACATGGACGGTGCTGCAACATATCCCGAATGCCCTGGTCGGCAAAGCGCTGAGCGAGATCAAGCGGGTAGCAAAACCGGAGTCGCTCATCATCCTCTGCGAGGCAACGCTCTACGCGGGAAAACCGGAGAAGGAATGGCAGCACACCCACGATCGGTTCCCCGAGTTTTACGCGGAGGCGTTTTCTCCTCGCAGCCTCATTGTGTCTGAGTTCATCACCGCACTGGATCGGATCCCATCCATGGGCTCTCCCGGCCGGCTGATGGTTTTCGGACCTCTCGATCAATCCGCTGCTGATAAGTAATGACGGAACTCCAATCGGGTTCCGAGTGCCGTCGGAGAGGCCAAAATGCTCTCTGTCTTCAACCAATCGGAATCTTGCGATTGCGTTCTCGATGGGTCGGGATGAAACGGCACTTGCGGAGTGCTGCCTCCCCCTTGCTATGATGTTCCGCAACCGTTTCGGCCCTTTCCCCCAAAATCTATCGACGGAGGTGTTGGATGAACGTTCAACGCTGCATGATCGCTGTCGCCCTGGGACTTGGGATATGTCAGTTCGGTATGGCGCAGGCCCCCGCGGGCGCGCCGGCTGGCTCCACCGGGCAATGTAAGGACGGCAGTTACACCAATGCTGCAAAGAAGGCAGGCGCCTGCCGCGGCCATAAGGGGGTGCAGCAGTGGTTCGCAGCCGATGCATCCGCTCCGGCAACCTCTGCCAAGGCCGACAAGGCTTCCACCGCCGCTGCGGCAACTCCTGCTGCAGCGCCCGCACCCGCAGCAGCTTCTGCTCCCGCTCCTGCCGCAACTCCGGCTCCTGCCCGTACGCCGAAGGCTTCCAGCACCAGCAACATGGCTCAGGCTCCCGGCGGCGGGGCCGGCATGGTCTGGGTCAACACACCCACCAACGTCTACCACTGCCAGGGCTCGCGCTACTACGGCAAGACCAAGGAAGGGAAGTACATGACGGAGGCGCAGGCCAAAGCGGCCGGCGCGCATCCAGATCACGGCAAGGCCTGCGGGCAATAGTCGTCGCCGGCAACCGAACCGAATCATAGCGGCCGTCCCACCTTTCGCTCTCGTCCTGCTCCCTCATAGGGATCAGAACCGGCGGAAATGGGGCGGCCGTTTCCATTGAAATGCCGTTATTTCCGGTAAGGCAAGCGATTTTCCAGTGACCTCCGCGCAAAAGGGCTTCTTCTCCACCCACCGTATGAACTACCATCTCGCGGGCAGGTTTGGAGGAGAATTGAAGGCGATGAACAAGGCTCATTTGTCACGACGTGCGTTTTTGCAGACGACCGCGGGTGTAGCGGGCGCCTCCCTGATTGGTGGAGCGACGATCGGTGGAGCTGCATTTCTGGAGGAGCCCGCTTACGCAGCCGGGCAGGCCACCGCAGCCAGCGATCGCGTTCGCTTCGGCATTGTCGGCGTGGGCATGGAAGGCTCCGGCCTGCTGGCCAACGCCATCCAGCTTCCCGGCGTGGAATGCGTCGCTGCCTGCCGACCTCTACGACGGGCGTCACGAGCTTGCGAAGGAGATCGTCGGCAAGCCCATCCGCACCACGCGCCGCTACAAGGAGCTGCTCGACGCCAAGGACATCGATGCCATCATCGTTGCGGTTCCCGATCACTGGCATAAGCAGGTCGTGGTGGATGCCATGGCCGCCGGCAAAGACGTCTATTGCGAGAAGCCGATGTCGCACAATCCCGCCGACGGCGCTGGCCATGGTGGCCGCCGCAAAAAAGTCGGATCGCATCGTCGCAGATCGGAGCGCAGCGCACCAGTTCCGTGCTCTGCGCCAAAGCGAAAGAACTCTCGAAAAGGGCGCCATTGGCGAATCTGAATCTGATCGAAGGCACCCTGGGCCGCAACGATCCCACCGGCGCGTGGGAATATCCGCCGCCGCCCGATTTGTCGCCGCAAAATCTGGATTGGGACACCTGGCTGGGCACCGCGCCGAAGAAAGCTTTCGATCCGCTCGCCTTTGCGCGCTGGCGCTGCTGGAAGGAATACGGAACGGGCGTGGCCGGCGACCTGCTGGTGCATCTCATCAGCGGCATGCAGTTTGTGCTCGGCATCAACGAAGCGCCGAAGCGAGTGTCGGCCTTTGGCGGCATCTACCGCTGGAAGGATGGACGCAACATGCCGGACGTGCACCCGGTGCTGTTTGAATACGAAAACATTCCCGTGTACATGCGCCTCTCCCTGGGCAGCGAGTCGGCCGAAGTCACGCGCTTCATGGGCTCCAAGGGGGTTATCGAGCTGCGCGAATTCAGCGTCAGCTACACTCCGCAGGCTGGCGTCGATCGTCTCCCGAGCTATTACACGGGCTCCTTCCCGGCTGCTTGCGCGAACCGTACTTCAAACAATGGCACGAGGAACACGATCCCGAGCCGGGCCAGGAACCGGCACCGGAGACCATCACCTTCAACGGCAACGACTACGACGATCTGAAGCCGCATCTCTGGAATTTCTTCGAGGCGGTGCGCTCGCGGCAGCCGGTGGTGCAGGACATCGTCTTCGGCCACAACGCCGCGCTCGGATGCCACCTGGCCAACGAATCGTATTTCCGAAAAAGCCCGGTGCATTGGGATGAAGCTTCGCAAACGATCAAGTCCGTTGGCATACCGCCAGCCTGCGAAACAGAAAGGAACGATTGTCGATGAAATTCACGCAGAATCATCGCTCGTTGCTGTCGGTTGCCACTGTTGTCTTCTCGCTCCCGCGTTCCGGCCGCGTGCTGGCTGCAACAACCGCGGAGACCCCGGCAACGCCTGCGAT
This sequence comes from uncultured Acidobacteriaceae bacterium, assembly GCA_963750845.1. Taxonomy (GTDB): domain Bacteria; phylum Acidobacteriota; class Terriglobia; order Terriglobales; family Acidobacteriaceae; genus KBS-83. Next base: position 120,061 of record CAVVSP010000019.1, on the reverse strand, counting down.
GCCACGCCGCTTTTCTTGGCCGCTGGGACCTGACGTTGAAAGCGCCGGACCGCGAATATCCCTCCTGGCTCGAACTCAGCGAAGAGGGCGGCCAGCTGAAGGCGCAGATGGTGGGCCGCTGGGGAAACGCCCGTCCGCTCCCCAAGGTCGAAGTCTCCGGACGGCCAACTCACGTTCGTCTCGCCGAAGGAAGAAGAAGACGCCTCAGACCGACATGGTCTTTGAAGGAACAGCTCACGGGCAAAACGCTCGCGGGCACGGTGAACGGGCCCGACGGGACGACCTGGCACTGGGTCGGCAAGCGGGCCCCGGCACTGATCAAGCACCCGCACGCCCAAATGGGGCAAGCCCGTCTCAGTTGTTCAACGGCAAAGACCTGTCCGGATGGAAACTGACAGAGCCCGGCGCCACCGGAGTGGACGGTGGAGAATGGCACCCTCGTCAGCCCCGGCAACGGCCTGAGCTCATCAACGATCACAAATTTCAAGACTTCAAGCTGCACGTGGAATTCAACTGCGGCAAAGATTCCAACAGCGGCGTCTATCTGCGCGGCCGCTACGAAGTTCAGATAGAAACCGATTCCGTCAGCCGAACCGCCCAGCCATCACACCGGCGGCGTCTACGGATTTCTCGCGCCCGTCGCCGGAACAGCCGCGCACACCCGATGTATGGCAAACCTTCGACATCACTCTGATCGGCCGCAGAGTCACTGTGGTGCTAACGGCAAAACCGTCATCGACGACCAGGAGATTCCCGGGCATCACCGGCGGCGCGCTCGACAGCCACGAAGAGCTGCCCGGCCCCATCTATCTGCAAGGCAGCGAAAAGGGTCACGTTATGTTTCGCAACATCGTGGTCACGCCTGCGCTCTAGCCGCTCACGGCGTCACCGAGAGGCGCGCTGCGCGTCTCTGCCCCGGCATGTATTCCTGAAACCGATTGAGGACCGCAGATGACCCATTTCCTTCAGGACATACTTCGTCAGCCGGATGAGCTGAGAGGTGTCATCGAGCGTCTCCGCGGCGAAGGCCGTGAGCCGCTGGAGGCCGCCGCCGCCGTAGCGCGGGCTGCGCGCCACGTCTATCTCACCGGCATCGGCGCCAGCTACAACGCCGCGCTCGGCGCAGCATGGCACTTTCACTCCGCGGGCCACCCTGTCTATCTTCTCGATGCGGCGGAGTTGCTCCATTCCGCAAGCATTCCCACCGGTTCTGCTCTCATCGTTCTCTCCCGCAGCGGGCGTAGCGTCGAGATCGTCAAGCTGTTGGAGAAGGCTCAAGCCGCGCGTGCAACGGTGATCGGCATCACCAACTTTCCCGACGGCACGCTCGCACACCAGGCAGAGATCCCCATCGTTCTCCCCGTCCAACCCGACCACGGCATTTCGGCGAACACCTACATCTCGCTCGCAGCCGGAGCCGCCGCGATCGCCGGCACGGTAGCGGGCGTGTTCGACACGCAGCTCGTGTCCATGCTTCTGAGCGCTATCGCGGCAACGGCAAAAGAAATCCCAGGCTGGCAACAACAGCTCGCGAAGAGCGCATGGCTCGAGCCCGGCGCAACCTATTATTTCCTGGCGCGGGGCGCAAGCCTTGCCAGCGCCTACGGCGCGCAGCTTTTGTGGGAAGAAGGCGTGAAGGTTGCAGCCGTCGCGATGGGGACCGACAGCTTCCGCCACGGGCCGCAGGAGATCGTGACTGCCGGCATGCGTTTCGCCATGTGGATCGACGACCGTCTGCGCGAAGCGGACCTCGCCGTGGCTCGCGACTTGCAGCATCTCGGCGCATCCGTCATGCTCATCGGCTCCAACATGCCTGCGGATGCCGCGACCTGGTCCTACAGCTGCCTCCGTGGCCGTCCGGGTGGCAATTCCTCATGGACATTATCCCCGCGCAGCTCGCGGCAGAAGTGCTGGCGCGCCTCTCCGGCGCAGACTGCGACACATTCCGTTTCGCCTCCTACGTCGTCAAAGATGAGAAGGGACTGCTGCACACGTAGAGCGGACTACGAAAATAATGACCATGACAGCAATCGGCGCAGTCGATATCGGTGGCACCAAGATTGCCGTCGGCATGGTCGACGACGCCGGACGTGTGCTCTCTCGTCAGGAAGCGCCGACACAAACTGCAGGCGGGTGGCCCGAGGCACGGACGCTCATCGCCGGCATGCTGCGTCGGGCAGCACTTGAAGCCCACGTCACCATCGCCGGTATCGGCATCGGTTCGACCGGCCCGGTGGATCCGCTCAAAGGAAAATTCGAAAACCTCGACACCATTCCCCAGTGGAGCAACGCATCGCCTGTCGACGATTTCGCGCGCGAGTTCCATGTTTCCGTCGCCATAGAAAACGACGCCGACGCGGGCGCGCTCGCCGAGGCAAGCTGGGGTGCCGGCCGGAATAAATCGCGGCTCATCTATGTCACGGTGGGCACCGGCATTGGCGGGGGCATCATTTTCGATGGACACCTCTATCGCGGCGTTGATGGCGCTCATCCCGAGGTCGCGCATCAGGTTCTCGAAGCCCATGGCGTCCCATGTTCCTGCGGATTGCGCGGATGCTGGGAAGCACTCGCCGCCGGCCCCGGCATGGCGAAGTGGATGGAATCGCAGCCGGAATATACCGGCGGTCCCGGCCTGACTGCGAGACGCATTTATGAGCATGCGATGGCTGGCGATCCGCTGGCCGCGCGTGCCGTCGAACGCGAAACCTTCTACCTCGGCATCGGTCTGGCCAATCTCGTCAATCTGTTCACGCCCGATGCCATCATCCTCGGTGGGAGCATCATGAAGAGCGCAGGCGCTTTTCTCAGCGACATCCGCAACGTCATGCAGCAGGGATGCCGCTTCGTTCCGCTGGAGAAAGTGGCAGCTCAGCCTCGCGTCACTCGGCGATGACGCCAATCTCATCGGGGCGGCGCGCGTCTGGCATCATCGCTTCGCGCAGAGAAGTTAGGAGCAGGCCTATGGCGAGGAACCGATTCCTTGTAGGCCTTATCTTTCTCGTGTTCTTTGTCATCTCCCTGCTCACCAATATTCTCGGCCCCATCGTGCCCGATATCATCAACACCTTCTCCGCCAGCCTCGGCGCTGCCGGATTCCTTGTCTTCGCCTTCTTCATCGCCTACGGAGTGATGTCCATCCCCGCCGGATTTCTCGTCGAACGCTACTCCGAAAAACCGGTCATGATCTCGGCATTCGTCGCCGCCACGCTCGGCTCCATCAGCTTCGCCCTCCATCCCACCTACAAAGTGGCATTCGTCTCGCTTTTCGTCATCGGCATCGGCATGGCGATGCTCCAGGTTGCTATCAATCCGTTGCTGCGCGTCTCCGGTGGCGAAGAGTTCTTCGCGCTGAACGAGACCATCGCTCAACTCATCTTCGGATCGGCATCTTTCCTCAGCCCCTGGATCTACTCCTACCTTGTCGTCAACCTTCCTGCTGTCGATCTTTCTGGTCGCGCGCAGCCGGCGAATCCGCTTCTCCGCACCCTCCGGCTTGTAACGCCGCCGCATCTTCCCTGGGTCTCGTTGTATTGGATCTTCGCCGCGGTCGCGCTCACGATGGTCGTTGTTCTCTCAGTGTCACGATTTCCTGCCGTTCAACATACCGCGGAAGAGCGCCCCGGCACCCTCGCCATGTACAAGAGCCTGATGCGGCGTCGTCTCGTCTGGCTCTACTTCCTGGCGATCTTCGCCTATGTGGGTTGCGAGCAGGGAACCGCCAACTGGATATCGCAGTTCTTAAGTCACTATCACGGATACGATCCGCACACGACCGGAGCACGCGCCGTCTCCTGGTTCTGGGGCCTGATGACGGCTGGCTGCTTCGCCGGCGCGTTTCTCCTCCGCATCTTTGACAGCCGCCGCGTCCTGATCGGAGCTGCCACCTGCGCGCTCATTACGCTCTCGCTCGGACTCTTCGCACCGGCGTCGGTCTCCGTCGTGGCCCTCCCGCTCGTGGGCCTCTTCGCTTCAGTCATGTGGCCCATCCTCATCTCCCTCGCGCTCAATTCCGTCGCGGAGCATCACGGCTCCTTCACCGGCATTCTCGCCACGGGCATCATGGGCGGCGCCGTCGTCACCGTTGTCATCGGCCGCATCGGAGATCACCTCGGTCTGCGCACCGCCATGGCGCTTCTCTATCTCACCTTCGGCTATATCTGGAGCGTTGGTTTCTGGTCGAAGCCTCTCATCAACAACGCCACCATCGGCACGAAGGGCACAGGTGCCCCGGCTAGCGCGTAACGGCCGCTACAGTAGCAACGCCCGAGTGATACAGGAAGATCCCGCCAATCACCAGCAGCCACACCCACAGCGCGAAGCGCAGCGGCCGCTTCGGGACGCTGCTTGCCATCATGGTGCCCACCACCGCGCCTATCACGCCTCCAGCAACCAGATGCGTAAGCAACAGCGCATCGACTGGACCCGCGAACCAGTGCGCCCCGCTTCCAATCGATGAAGTCAGAAAGCCGAATGCAATGTCCGTGCCTACCACCTGCGCCGGTGCGAGCGACGTCAGGGACAACAGCGCGGCGCTGCCGAGAGCGCCAGCGCCCGCCGATGAGAAGCCGACCTCCGCGCCTACCGGCAGCATGAGCCAGGGCAGCAGATGCGCTCGGTCACGTGGCTCCGCACTCCGCTCTGTAGGCCGAAAGGAGAAGATGATCTGCCACAAAGCCGTGAACACCAGCACCACGCCCAGCGTTCCATTCACCAGTTGCTTCGCTCCACTGTCGACAAACCGATGCAGCAGAAAAGCGCCTGCCAGCACACCCGGCACACCGCCCACCAGCATGTAGGCAAGCGTGCGCCACGACACCTGCTTACGCCAGATCTGCGCGGGCAGCAGCACCAGCTTCACCGCGGCGGAGAACATCAATCCGACACTCACCGCGACTCCCGCGGGCACGCCCAGCACCAGCACCAGCATCGGCGTGGTGATAGTGCCGGCGCCGACGCCGGTGAGCGCGATGAAGACGGCAATGACGAACCCGATCAGGTATTCCACGCTTCGAACCTCAACTGCCTGCGTTACGCTTTTATTTCGCTGCCTCGATGTGAATGCCGCATTCCACTTTGCGGCCGGCCCAGCGGCCGGAGCGCGCATCGTCCGGATCGAGCGGGAGCGATGTGCACGGCTCGCACCCGATCGACGAATAACCGCGTGCATACAGCGGCAGCAGCGGAATGCCGAGCTCTTCGCACGCGTGCCACACATCCGCCGTAGTGAAGTGAGCCAGTGGGCTAAGCTTTACAACCTGCTTGCCCCCGGGCAGAGTGAACAGCGCCGACTCTTCCAGCCCCGCACGCGTCTTCGCCTGTTCCCGCCGCAATCCCGTGATCCATACTCTGTAGTTCGCCACTGCGCGAAACAGCGGCTCAACCTTCCGGGCAGCGCAGCAGCGGTCCGGGCTCGACTGATAGAGCAGCCCATGCTGCGCTTCCTGTTCTGCCACGGTGGTGAGCGGCAGCAGGTTGATCAGCTGCACATTCCACTCGCTCGTCATGCGGTCGCGATACGCGTAGGTCTCCGCGAAGTGATATCCGGTATCCAGAAACAGCGTCGGCAGCTCCGGCCGCAACTCCAGCGCCAGCTTCAGCAGCAGCACATCCTCCGCCTGGAAGCTGCACGTCAGGCAGACGTCGTCCACTCCCGGCGTGTCCGCAAATGCCTGCCGCAATTGCTCCCGCACATGCGTGAGCTTGGCGTCGAGCCCAGCGAATAGAACACTCATCGTCCACGCTCCCGCTGCAGCACCTTGGCCTGCCGCAACAGACTCAGCAGATTCGCGACGGCTTCTCCCGCTCCGGCACGAGGCACAAATTCTGCGCGCGAACTGCCGATACGAAGTGACACCAGATCGTTGCTTTCTTCTGCCACCAGCACCAGCGCGCCCGCACCGGCAAGCACTCCCGGCGTCGTCGGGTCGTCATCCGGAGGACGAACAACGAATGCACCAGTCTGCAGCAACGCGCGCTCCAGCGCATTCGCCACCGCGACGGGCGCATTCAGCCGCAGCACCACGCCCGCGTGTCCCCATCGAACAGCGCGCTCCAGCGCCGTAATCGCTGCTGTGCTGAGAGCTTCTTCCGCATCGTTCAAGACCTCGCGAATCATGCCCGCGCCCGCGGTGGCATTTGTCTCCGCATCGATCAGGACGAACGCACCCAGCGTTCGGTTGTCGCTGTAGCGCTCAATGGCAATCGGCCGCCGCGTCTCAATCTCAGCCACGCCGATGCCGTTCATCTCCAGGACCGCCGCCGGCTCGTTCGTGGAGCGCTCCAGATTCACGCGATGACGCAACCGTACCTCTGCCGGCAGTGTCTGGCTTGCATGCTTCAGCAGGTAGCGGCGCGCGGAGTCGAGCGGCCGCCCATCCATCCACACCAGAGATGCCGCAAACCGCCGCGCTACCAGCGCCTCTTCACCACTCCGCACCAGCAGGTCGCCGCGGCTGATGTCCAGCTCGTCCTCAAGCGTTAGCGTGACGGACAGAGGCGCATCGCGCGAACGGCAGATCGCCGTCGTAGGTGACAATGCGCTCCACGCGAGAGGTTCTGCCGGAGGGCAGCACCGTCACACCATCTCCAACATGAATCGCACCGGAGGCGATCTGCCCGGCGAATCCGCGAAATCCCTGATGCGGCCGGATGACGCGCTGCACCGGCAATCGAAATGCCGCTGCTTCGCGATGTGTCGCCGTCGGCAGCGACTCCAGCAGCTCCAGCAGGGAAGGGCCCTCGTACCACGGCGTCTCATCCGAAGCGCGCACCACGTTTGTCCCCAGCAGCGCACTCACCGGGATGAAATGCAGCTCTGCTGTGTGACCGGATTCCGTCGCCGCGTATCGTGCAAACTCCTCGAATTCGGATCGAATTGCTGAGAATGTCTCACTGTCATAACCGACCAGATCCATCTTGTTCACGGCCACGATCACATGCTGAACGCCGAGCAATGTCGCGATGTACGCATGCCGGCGCGACTGCGGCAGCACTCCTTTGCGCGCATCCACCAGCACAATCGCAGCATCGGCAGTCGACGCACCAGTCGCCATATTGCGCGTGTACTGCTCGTGCCCCGGCGTATCGGCGATGATGAATTTGCGTCGCGGCGTGGAGAAGTAGCGGTACGCAACGTCGATCGTGATGCCTTGTTCACGCTCCGCTCGCAGGCCGTCGGTCAGCAGTGCAAAATCGAGCTGCGGTCCGGCCGTCCCTTTACCCCGTATCGCAAGCACCTGGTCGTCATACACGCTCTGCGTGTCGTACAGCAGACGGCCGATCAGTGTCGATTTGCCATCGTCGACCGAGCCCGCGGTCGAGAAGCGCAGCAGATCCTTCTCGCGATCGCGTTCCAGGAATGCTTCGATCGAGAAGCTCAGTTCCGCTGCAGGCGGTTGTAAATCGGGTTGTGCCAGCGTACAAGCCATCTAGAAGTAGCCCTCCCGCTTCTTGATCTCCATCGAGCCTTCCTGGTCGTGATCGATCGCGCGATTCGCGCGCTCCGATGAGCGGAACGACAGCAGCTCCCCGATGATCTTCGGCAGCGTGTCCGCATCGGAGCGGATCGCGCCGGTGCACGGGCTGCATCCCAGCGAACGCAGCCGGCTGCGCACCATCTGCGGCTCTTCTCCCGGTCGAGCTACAAACGCCTGCTCAATCGGCAGCAGCGCATCCCCGCGCACATACATCGGCCGCGGCTTCGCGAAGTACAGATCGACAATCGGAATCTCTTCCTCGTGGATGTACTGCCACACGTCCATCTCGGTCCAGTTGGAGAGCGGAAACACCCGGATGCTCTCGCCCGGATGAACGCGCGAGTTATACAAATTCCATAACTCAGGCCGCTGGTTCTTCGGGTCCCACTGTCCGGCGCTGTCTCGAAACGAAAAGATGCGCTCCTTCGCGCGCGACTTTTCTTCATCGCGTCGTGCACCGCCAAACGCCGCGTCAAAGCCGTAATGCTTCAGCGCGTCCAGCAGCGCCTGCGTCTTCAGCAGCCCGCAGCAGCGCTTCGTGTCCAGCACTACGGGATTCGTTCCCGCCGCAATCGCCGCCTCATTCCGCCACACCAGCAGCTCCGCACCAACGGAGCGCGCCATCTCATCGCGGAACTCAAGCATCTCCGCGAACTTGAATCCCGTATCGATGTGCAGCAGCGGAAAGGGAATCGGCCCGGGGAAGAACGCCTTCTGCGCCAGCCGCAGCATCACGGAGGAGTCCTTGCCGATGGAGTACAGCATCACCGGCCGCTCGAACTCCGACGCCACCTCGCGCAGGATGTGGATACTCTCCGCCTCGAGCAGGCGCAGATGACTCAACTTCTGCGAACTGGGCAGAGGCGGTGATGTGTGTGCTGAAGCGATCTCGGTTGCCGGCATTGCGGACCCTCAAGGGAGTGTCTGGTGAATGCTGATTGCCGGGATTGCAGACTAAAACGACGAACACCCGTGCCAATCAGCAACGGGTGTCTTGTGGAAGAGTTGTCGCGGGACTAAGTGTGCGCGAACTGCCACCCGTGGCTCGATGGACAAGCGCAACAACAGGGGCGACAGTGCAGACGGAAAGTCATGCTGCAAAAAGAGTAACAGAGTGCCCGGCAGCGTTACAAGGCTGGGTCGGATGCTCTGGACCCGGCAGGCTTAAGAAAATGGCCGATGATGAGCGCGAGGGTCCCTATAAGGATGCCCGACATGATGCCAACCACCGGCCCGGTAACCACCATCATCAGTCTGGGCCAGGTGGGCAGCGGCATGGACTTCATCATCGCCGCCTCGCGTGCATGGCCGCCCATGTAATAAGTGAAAAAGACGATATGCGAAGCGGTGATCCAGACGCTGTTCGCCACGCCGACAATCAGCCCATGCAGAAAGCGCCGGTGGGGGCATTGCCACGCAATCAAGGAAGCGGAGATGAGAAAGATTGCGATCCAGAGGAATGGTTCGATTCCCGATGAGATGAAGAAAACGGTCCCGACACCCATCGCCAGACCGAAAAGAGACAAACCAACGATGAGCGGCCAGTTCATTTGGTGCGGTATATGCATTTGAAAGCCTCATCGAGACAGGGCTTGGGAGAATGCAGGGCGATTAACGTCGCGGCAGGTGTCCCAACGTAGCCTCCGGCCTTGATGTCTTTTCGTGTCTGCTCACGACGGAACACGACAAGTGCGGAGACTATACACCTCGTCTCGCTCGCAAAGAAATCCCGCTTCACTGCCCTGTGTCGCTGTCATGTTTCAGCTTGCGGTCGAAGAAATCCGCCCCCAGCCGGTACGCCGTCAGCCAGTCGCGATGCAGCAGAAATCCGTGAATCTCATCGGGAAACACATGCTCCTCCACCGGAACGCCGCGCGCCCGCAGAGCATTCGCCAGCCGCACCGTCTGCGCAAACAGCACGTTGCGGTCATCGTCGCCCTGAATCAGCAGCACCGGCGATCGCCACGTATCGAGCGCCGCCATCGGCGATGAATCCCACGCCAGCTTGGAAGCAGCGGCCCGGTCCCATGTGAAGTAGGACGACGGTTTCCACAAATCGATCTCCAGGCTCCAGTCGTGCACTCCGTGCAGGTCCACGCCCGCCGCAAACAGATCCGAACCGCGCGCCAGCGCCAGCGCCGTCAGATATCCGCCATAGCTGCCGCCCCACGCGCCAATCCGTTTCCCATCCACGTCCGCGCGGCTCCGCAGATACAGCCCGGCGCCAATCACATCGTTGTACTCGCTCGCGCCGCCGGGCCCAAAGTGCAGCGCCTGCCGGAAGTTCAATCCGTAACCGATGCCGCTGCGATAGTTGATCGACAGCACCACATATCCGCGGCTCGCCAGATATTGGTTCATCGCATACGCGTTCGAGTAGTAGCCCATCGGGTTCCAGCCCAGCAGCATCTGCCGCCGCGATCCGCCGTGGAAGAACACCACCGCCGGATGCTTCGCCTTCCCATCGCTTGGCAGAAAAAGCTGGCCATGGATCTGCATGCCGTCTGCCGCGCTGAAGATCACCTGCTGCGGCACAACCAGCTTCGCCGCCGGAAAATCCGCGGGAATCGTCTGCGGAGCCAGATCGCGCGGTCCCGCTCGCCCCCAGCACCGCACGCGCGGGCCGGCATCCGCGCATCCATGCGCACCAGCGCAATCTCGCCGTCGGAAGCAATCGCCGGCTCCGTCTCAATGCCCTCGCCATGCGTCAGCGCCTGCGGGCTGCCTCCGTCCAGTGCCACGCTCCACAAGTGCTTGCGATCTTCATCCAGCGGGTCGCTGCCATGCTGGTTCGAGGAATACACGATCCGCTTGCGATCCGCGCTGAACGCAACATGGTCCACTTCAAACTCGCCCGGCGTCAGCAGCGTGGCCGTCGCCGCCCTGCCATGGCACTGCATAAAGACGCGTCCAACCGCCGCGCTCCCATGGAAAGACGATCTTGCCATCCGCGCTCCACCACAACTCGCTCGCACCATTGGTCTCGTGAAAGATGCTTCCCGCGCCGCGTTCTGCACGCCATACCTCGCGGCCTTCGCCGCTCTGTGCATCGGCCACGCAGATCGACCACGGCACTTCCGCTTCGCGCATCCACCGCGACTCGTACTCCGGCTCCAGTGGCTGCCGCACAAACGCAACATGCCTGCTATCCGGAGACCACGCCGGACTGCCGTCGGTATAAGTCCCCGGCGCCAGATATTCGAGTGTCTTCGTCGCAAAGCGATACACGCCGACAAAGCTGTGATCGTCGCGCGCGCTCACAAACGCGAGCGATCCGCCGTCGGGCGACCACCGCAGGTCCTGCTCCTCGCCGCGTCCCTGGAAGAGCTGCTGCGGTTTGGCGGCGGCATCCTTCAGGCTTGCGGTCCAGATCTGTCCGTGGAGCAGATATGCAATGATGTCGCCGCCCGGAGAGATCGCCCCGGCATATCCTTCGCCGATATCTCGCGGCGTCCCGCCATCCGCGGAAATCAGCCACATCTCCTGCTTCACGCCCGGCAGTCAGCAGCGCCGGATTTGGCGCGGGCCGCTCCGGCCACTCCGCATCGCCGCCGCGCGTGTACGCCAGCCACGCACCATCCGCCGACCACGCCAGCCCGCTGATCTCCTGCCCGTCGTCCTCGCTGTAATGCGTGATCTGCTGCGCGCTTTCGTGCGAGCCAAGCCGCGCCACCCAGATATTCCGCCGGCCCTTGTCGTTCGCAACCCACGCCACACGCGCGCCTGCCGGAGCCGCCGTCATGTCCGAGACGAACGGCGCGCTCATCACCTGCTCCAGGGTGAACGATGGCGCAACCCCGCGGCAATCGGAGATGCATGCAGTGGGGAGAAGTGAGCAGGGCGGGGGACAGCAGCAGAGTCAGACTGATCGAATGGGTGAACCGCGGCATCGCCGGAAATCGCATCCCGCCATTATGCCCGAAGCGAAAAGGCCGCCGGGGCAGCGGATATCCCATAACGTGCTCACGAACCAGCGAGGCGAACGCGGCTTTTCCTTCATTAGAAAAGCGATACGCTCGGTGGTGGAACACTCGATGTGACCGGCAATGCAAAATCCGGCTGAGCGCGATTGCCTCGCTCCACCGGCGGCCCGTATCAGGCGAACTTATTTCTGTTTCGCGATCACCTTGCTCGAAAACTTCTTGTATGTCGCCGCCGGGACGATCTTCTTTGTCACCAGGTCGGTCTTCTTCGCATACGGCCGTCCATCGACAATCTTCTGCGCATACACGTCGCCGACGCCCGGCAGCGCCTTCAATTGATCGAGCGTCGCGGAGTTCAAGTCGACCAGGTCTGTCGCCGCTGTCGCGCTGGTGTTCGCTACTGGGGTTCTGGCGGCGGTCTTCTTGGACTGCGCATTCGCGTGCGTCGTCAGCATGCAGGCAGCAAGGGCTACGGGCAGGCAGGCAATGCGAATCCATCGGCTGGCTCGTATCATCGGTGGTTCTCCTTTTCGCGCGGCTGGCTGATGCTGACAAATCGCCGCGCCGGGCACGGTCAGCTTCCACCTGGCCGCACCCGCTTGTCAAGAAAATCGTGCGGACGGCGGATTCTACGGGACCTGTTTCTGCTCCGCCGCCCTCTGCTCCGCCGCCACCGCGGCCTCCGCCGCCTGGAAGCCGATCTTCGAGTGCGTCCCGTCGCAGAACGGCTTCTTCGTCGATGCGCCGCAGCGGCACAGCGACACCGCAGGCTTCCCCTCCAGGTTGATCTCCGTCCCATCCACATCGATCAGCCGAATCGGCCCCTCCACCCGCAGCGGTCCGTTGGGCCTTGCCGTGATCGTCACATTTGCGTCTGCCATTGGTTTCTCCCTCATGTAGTTTTTGTGCTTTGTTGTTGTTACTTCGCTTCCCGGCGCTCTTCTGCATCGGCACCACCTGCACCGTCACGTCGCGCACTTCCGCAAGGAAGCGGTTGATCACCGAGCCGCGCAGCAGAATATCCATGCGCGAGCGCGCCGACTGCCCGAAGACCACGTGCGAAATCCCTTCCTGCTTCGCAAACTGGATCAGCGCATTCGACACCTTCTTGTCCTTCAGCACCACTACCTTCGCGCCCAGGTCGCGCGCCAGCCGCTGGTACTCCTCCATGCGATGCTGGCCTTCCGCATCTGGGATGCTCTGCTTCTTCCGGCGTCTCCACGCGCACCGCATACCAGATCGTCGAAAGCCGTGAAGCAATTCGCGCTCCCGCGCGCAGCAGCCGGTCCGTGCCCGGCCGCGGCGAAAGGCACACCATCACCTTCTCCGGAATCGGCGCCTGCTCCAGCCCCTGCGATCGCCGATAATCTGCCGCCTGCGAGCTCACCTCCGCCGCCGTGGTGCGCAGCGCCAGCTCGCGCAGCAGGTTCAGATTGCCCTTGCGGAAAAAGTTCGCCAGCGACTGCTCGATCTTTTCCGGCGCGTAAATCTTCCCCTGACGCAGGCGCGAGCGCAGCTCTTCCACCGTCAGGTCCACGTTCACGATCTCGTCCGCGCGCTTCAGCAGACTGTCCGGCACCGTCTCGCGAATGGTCGTGTTCGCCGAGCGCGCCACTGCGTCGTTCAGCGTCTCCAGGTGCTGGACGTTCACCGCGGTCATCACGTCGATGCCCGCGTCCAGCAGCTCCAGCACATCCTCGTAGCGCTTGCGGTTCTTCGAGCCCGGCACGTTCGTGTGCGCCAGCTCGTCCACGATGCAGACCTGCGGATGCCGCGCCAGGATCGCGTCCAGGTCCATCTCGTGCAGCACCACCGAGCGGTAGGGAATCGCTCGCTGCGGAATGACTTCCAGATCGCGGATCATCGCCTCGGTGTCCGCGCGCTTGTGCGGCTCCACAAAGCCGATCACCACATCGATGCCCTGCTTGCGCATCAGGTGCGCATCCTCGAGCATCTGGTAGGTCTTGCCCACGCCCGGCGCTGCGCCAAGATAGATCTTCAGCTTCGCCGGCTCGGGCGGCAGCACACGTTCTGCAGGTCGGAGGATCGGCGGACACATCGGCCGGCTGCTCTGGATCCGGCATCGGATGGCTGCATCGGCTCGCTCACCTCATCCCACCTCGATCGTGTGGCGCGGGATGCGCGTCGGCGCCAGCGGCAGCGTGAAGCTGAATGTCGTGCCATGCCCGACGCGGCTCTCCACCGATACCTGTCCGTGCATCAGCTCAATCAGCCGCCGCACCAGCGCCAGTCCCAGCCCGGTACCATCCGGTCCCGCGCTGCCCACGGCGCCGCGCACCTCTTCGTCGGCGACTCGCGCAGCGGCCTCCCTGCACGAATCTTCCAAAGATGCGCTTCAATCGTTCCGGCTCGATCCCGATGCCGGTATCCCGCACGAAAAACTGCACTCGTTTCTTCTGCTCCTCTGCCTGCAGCACAATCGTGCCTTTCGGCGGGGTGAACCGCAGCGCGTTCGACAGTAGGTTGTCCATCACGCTCTTCATCGCGCGTCGGTCGCCGTAAATCGGCGACAGGTCGCTGAACGCCTCGATCTGTATCTGTACCTCGCGCTTCCTCGCCTCTGCCTGAAAGCGCAGCGCGGCATCGCGCAGGATATCGATCGGCCGCAGCCGTCTCCATGCGCAGCTCGCGGCTGCCGGTGTCCAGCTCGGCCACATCGATCAGGTCGGTCATCAGATCGTTCAGCCGCTCTGCCTCTTCCTGGGCTCCGTGGATCAGGTCGCTCTGCAGCGGTCGCAACTCGCCGGCGAACCCTTTCGTCAGACGAGTAGAGCGCCAGCCGCAACTGCTCCAGCGGCGTGCGCAGTTTGTCCGAAGCCACCGCGATAAACCGCGTCTTGAAGCGGTCCAGGTCCTGCAGCTCGGTCACATCTTCCAGCACGCTCACCGCGCCCAGCAGCTTGCCGTCGTTGTCGCGGATCGGTGTCGTGCGCAGCCGGTAGCTACGTTCCGCCTGCCCGATCCACATCGGCAGCAGCGCCGCTTCGCCCTCGTGCGCCACCGGCCGCTGCATCGAGACGGCATCGCGCACCGCTTTCAATATCTTCTGCCCGCCCGGGCGTATTCTCCGAGCGCCATCCGGTCGCCGGCCGCGTCGCCCAGCAGTTGCTCGGCGGCTGTATTCAGCTTCAGCACCTGCCCTCGCGCGTCCGTCACGATCACCGGCTCGAAGATCGACTGCACCACCGCATCGGAGAGCTGATGCTCCATCTGCTTCCGCCCAAACTCCGTCTCGCGCAGATCGCGCACATGCACCACCATGCGGTTCACGTCGTTGCGCCATCTGGCCCAGGCTGTCGTCGGCGCTCCAATCCAGCCGCTGCTCCAGATTGCCCTGCCCAATGGCCCGCACCTGTTCCGCCGCACGGCGCAGCGGGCGAAGTACAGCAATCGCAAACCCAACCGCGATGCAAATAGCGACAGGGATGGCAATCCACGCGGCCAGCGTCGCCGTGCGTCGCCAGTTCACCCGGCGCGGCCGCCCCATGCAGCGCCCTCACGGCAAGCAGAGCCACCGTGGTGACCAGGGCCACCAGCAGCAACAACCCGGCAATCAATCGCTGATTCAGGCTCATCTTTGAGATCGAGTAGGCTGCTCAATCAATTCCATAGACTTCACGTGCAACACGCGTGTGGCAGCCCAGGGCCGCAGTGCGTCTTCACAGTGTGCCACACCGCCCCGCCGCCCATGGCGCACCGGCTCAGTTGGCCTGATAGCGCGAGAGAACGTCCGCCAGCGTTACCGTTCCTTCAACCGATCCGCGGCTGGCGCGATTCTGGATCGGCAGGATCGGCCAACGCGCCAGATGCGGCAGCGCGGAATCCAGCGGCAGGTCCGGGAAGAGCAGCGGGATGCGGTCCGCTTTCAGCACGCTCGCCACCACAGTCTCCGGCGCACTGATCGCGGCCAGGTTGCCCAGCTCCGCGCGCGTCATCGAATACCATGCGTGCCCCGGCAGCTTCACCAGGAATACCTCCGCCTGCTTGGCATCCAGCTCCGTGGCCGCAGCGCTCAGCGTCGTGCCCGCATCGATGATAGGCACGGAGAGCGGACGCAGCGCATCCTCCAGATGCAGCACGACCTCCTCCCGCTGCTCCTCCATTGAAGGCAGGTCCAGCCCATCCTGATGCGTGAAGACCTCAAAGATCGCATGCGGCTGCAGGCTGCGCGACACCAGGTAGGCGATCGTATTCGCCAGAATCACCGGCAGGATGATGGAGTAGTTGCCGCTCACCTCCAGCACCATGAAGACCGACGTCAGCGGCACGCGCAGGAATCGCCGCGAACAGCACCCCCATGCCCACCAGCGCATACGCGCCCACCGTAATGTGCAGCCCGGGGAAGTGGATCTTCTCGAAAGTTCCAATCGAAGCGCCCAGCATCGCTCCAATAAAGAGTGTCGGCGCGAACATCCCGCCCGGTGTCCCGCTGGAAAACGAAAGCGTCGTCGCCAGGATCTTCAGCAGCGCGAGCGCCAGCAGTGTCGTCCACAGGAACTGCCCGTGCATCGCGCGGTTCATCACCTCATAGCCCGCGCCCATGACCTGCGGAAAGCCGAAGAAGCCGATCAGCCCCACACAAAGTCCCGCGACCGGCGACTGCACAAAGAAGGTCCAGCGTGGCAGACTGCGCAGGCGCGGCCGCAGGTAGCCCAGCGCATGCGAAAAGATACTCGCTGCCAACCCGCCGATCACGCCCAGCACGGCATAGGCCAGCAGCTCGCGCGAATCCGTCACCGTGATCGAGGGAATCTGGAACATCGGCTCCGATCCCCAGAATCCGCCGCGCCACCACCACACTCGAGATCGCCGCCAGCACCACCGAGCCCAGTACTGCGGCGCTCCATCGCCCGATGACCTCTTCAATGACGAACAGGATTGCCGAGATCGGCGCATTGAACGCCGCCGCCAGCCCCGCAGCGGCGCCCACCGGAGCGAATAGCCGCAGCCGTTGGCGGCTCATTCCCAGCCTGCGGCTGATCACCGACGCCACGCCGGCGCCGATCTGCAGCGCAGGGTCTTCCGGTCCCAGCGAGAAGCCGCCGCCCACCGCCAGCGCCGAGGTGATGAACTTGCCGATCACCGTCTTGAACGAGATGTAGCCGTTGTAGATGTAGAGCGCGGCCTTGGTCTGGTTCACCCCGCTGCCGCGCGCCGCCGGAAAGAAGAGCTGCACCAGCGCCGCCACTACCGCGCCCATGATCACCGGCACGAAGATCAGCCGCAGCAGCCCCGGCTGCGGCGCAGATCCCAGCGTCAGCGCCTGCACCCAGTTGATCGCGATCCGGAAGCTCACCACCAGCAGACCCGAAATGATTCCGATAAAGATCGACAGCACCAGGAACAGCCGCTCGTCGCGCGTCGGCGCGATCTTCAGCATGTCGATCTGCGACATCTGCAGCGGCTCCACCGAGGGCATCGTCTCCGGCGCGTGCCGTACGGCCGTCCCCATCTTCGTGTGCCGTCGTCTCTGCCGTGCTCATGCTGTCCTGTGTGCTCATATGTCCGAATGCATTGACTGATCGTTGCTTCTTACTGCTCGACGGAGTCCGGCGACGCGGCAATGCGCAGCAGCGCGGCGTCCTCGCCCGTCGGTTCTCCACACACCTGCACCGTTGCCAGTTCCGTGTCGTACACCAGTTGCATCGTGGTCTTCTCCAGTTGCGCGTTATCCACCAGCGCGCGCCACGGTCAGCCGCGGTCTGGCGTTTTGCCACCGGTTGCCCAGCGCGGTCATCTGGTCGTTGTTCTGGATCTGCGTGCTGCCGTTTTGCGCGGTCTTGTTCTGCCCCGCATCCCCGTTCGCGCAGGCGGTATAGCGCTTCCGCGCCACTCCATACGCCCGTACCACGCGAAGCAGCCGCTCCCGCTGCGGCAGAGCCTCCGACGGATAGATCGCCATCACGGCATTCGCAATTGCAGATTCTTCTCCGCCAGTCCTCGGTCCTTCAGCGGGTGTGCGGCATTGCCCGCCTTCAGCGCCCGGTCCAGATAGCCGCGCGCCATCTTATACCTCGACAGCAGGAACGCCATCTGGCCCGCGCCCTCCAGCGCCTGCACCTCTACCGGCCGCCGCCCCGCCACCTCGCGATAGAAGCGCAATGCATCCGATGGCGCATGCGCCTCCGCCAGCAGACCCGCAACCTCCATCAGGTGTCGGCGTCGACTTGTCATTGCCCGCTGCGATCAGCAGCTCGTCCCGCGCATCGCCGAACCTGTTCTCCTGCGATGAGGTAGCGCACCAGCTCCAGCCGCACCTGCCGCCGGCGCACCGCGCCATCCCCCTCCCACACCCCGTAGATCGCCGCCTGGTAGCGCTCCAGCGCCGTCGCTCGCTGCCCCTGCCGCGCCGCCAGCCGCGCCAGCTGCAGGTTGATGTTGCCGTTACCCGGCTGCTTCTCCCACAGCGTATTGAAGTAGGACGTTGCTTCCTGCAGCCGTCCGTGCCTGGCGCCAGCGCACCGGCCAGCTCCACCTCGGTCGCGGGGTCGTCCTGCTCAAAGCCCAGCGCGGTGCGCAGGTCGTAAACCGCGGCCTTGGCGTTGTGATTCTGCAACGCTTGCTCGCCGCGCCGCTTCCAGCGCGCCGCCGCGTCACTTTGATGCTGTGAATACGACCGGAAGATCAGCCAGGTCAGCACCGCCAGTACGCAGGTCACGGCGAAAATGCTCAGCAGCGCAAGCGTATCCTTGATGACAAGGTGTCGCTTGGCCAGCCGTTCGGCGGGGGTCAGCGGAGTGCTGGCTCGAAAGAAGGGGATGGTTCTCACCGCGGCGGTGTAGTGTCCTCTCTAAGCCTAATCTGATAGGGCGGCTACGCAAAGCGACCACAGCTGGTTCAGGTGTGCATCGCATAGGAAAGGAGATGCAGATTATGCAGAGACGCGACTTCCTCAAGTCGGCTGCCGCCCTCGCCGCCCTCATCGCCTTGCGGGAAGAGGCCATCGCCGCCCCCGGCGAGATTCCTCGCCGTACCCTCGGCCGCACCGGCCAGTCCGTCTCCATCATCGGCCTCGGCGGGCACCATATCGGCCGCGCCCACGTCTCGGAAGAGGACGGCGTCCGCATCATCCGCACCGGGCTCGATGCCGGCGTCAACTTCCTCGACAACTGCTGGGACTACAACGACGGCGAAAGCGAACGCCGCATGGGCCGCGCTCTCCAGGATGGCTACCGGCAAAAGGCCTTCCTGATGACCAAGATCGATGGCCGCACCCCCTCTGCTGCGAAGCAGCAGCTCGATGAGTCGCTTCGCCGCCTGAAGACCGATCACATCGACCTCCTGCAGATTCACGAAGTCATCCGCCCGGGCGATCCCGAGCAGGCCTTCCGCCCCGGCTACGTTGTCGATGTCCTCAAGCAGGCGCAGAAGGCCGGCAAGATTCGCTACATCGGCTTCACCGGCCACAAGAGCCCGGAGATCCATCTCAGCATGATCGAAACCGCGGACCGCCACGGCTTCACCTTCGACACCGTGCAGATGCCGCTCAACCTGATGGACGCGCACTACGACAGCTTCACTACAAAAGTCCTGCCCGTAGCGCGCAAACACAACATGGGCATCCTGGGCATGAAGCCGATGGGCGATGGCGTTCTTCTGCAAAGCAACACTGCCACGCCGGTCGAGTTCCTGCACTACGCCATGAGCCTGCCCGTCTCCGTCACCATCACCGGCTGCGACTCCATGCAGGTGCTCAACCAGGCGCTCACGCTCGCGCGCAACTTCCGTCCCCTGCCGCAACAGGCCATGACCGCGCTGCTCGCCAAGACCGCCAATGCCGCCGTCGCCGGCCAGTACGAGAAGTACAAAACCTCCACACATGTTCGACGGCACCATTCACAACCCGCAATACCTCGGTATGAGACAACGGGATATTCCGCATGGCCACCACCCCGATCTCGAATCCGCAGGCCGCCGGCCTCTCCGCCGCATTGACGGCGAAGCGCGAAGCCCTTCACGGCCGCCTGTGCAGAACTCGAAAGCGTCATCGTCGCCTACTCCGGCGGCGTCGACTCGGCGTATCTCGCGCATGCCGCGCACGCCGTCCTCGGCAGCAGCATGCTCGCCATTATCGCCGACTCGGCCTCGCTCTCGCGCCGCCATCTGCGCGAGGCCATCGCCTTCGCCGCCATCGCAATCCATCCCGCTCGTCACCGTTGCCACCGCCGAGCTCGCCAGCGAAGACTACGCCCGCAACGACGCCACCCGCTGCTTCCACTGCAAGGACGAGCTCTTCACCGTGCTCGAACGCGAGCGCACCGCGCGCGGCATCGCCCACGTCGCCTACGGCCTCAACGCCGACGACACCCGCGACTACCGCCCCGGCCAGCAGGCCGCCGCGCAGCATGCCGTGCTCGCGCCGCTTGCCGATGCCGGCCTCACCAAAGAAGACGTCCGCGCCCTCGCCCGACGCCGCCGCGCTCGATGTCTGGGACAAGCCCGCCTCCGCCTGCCTCTCCTCGCGCATCGAGTACGGCCGCCGCGTCACCCCTGAGGTGCTGGAGCAGGTCGAGCGCGCCGAGGACGCACTCGCCGCGCTCGGCCTGCGCCGCTTCCGCGTGCGTCATCATGGCGCCGTCGCCCGCGTCGAGCTCGCGCCAGAAGAGATGGACGCCGCCCTCAACCGCGAGATGTTCCAGCGCATCGGCGCCGCCGTCCGCGCCGCGGGCTTCCAGTACGCCGCCATCGATTGCGACGGCTACCGCTCCGGCTCCATGAACGAAGTGCTGCCGCTCGCCGTCCTCGCAGCGCAGCGGCAAATAGCCGATACTTGCATCCAGAGAAGACCAACATGCGCATCGGCTATCTCGAATGCTTCGCCGGCCTCAGCGGAGATATGCTGCTCGGCGCCCTGGTCGATGCCGGCGTCCCGCCCGAGCTCCTCCAGCAGACCGCCGCATCGCTCAACCTCGGCGCAACCCTCGCCTTCGATTCCGTAGATCGCAGCGGCATCCGCGCGCGCAAGGCACGGGTGCTGGTCGACGGCCAGGACGCCGACGCGCACCCACAATCACGCCCACTCGCATGATCACGAACACGACATCATCACGATCATCCGCATTCGCACGACCATGAACCCGCGCCGGCCCTACCCATCACCACGGCCGCAACCTGCCGGCCATCCGCGACATCCTGAATCAGCGCGCCGCTGCCGCGCCGAAGCCCGCGAGCTCGCCCTCCGCGCCTTTGAGCTTCTCGGCCGAAGCCGAAGCCGCCATCCACAATGTGCCACTCGATCAGGTACATTTTCACGAGGTCGGCGCGGTCGATGCCATCGTCGACATCACCTGCGCCGCCGTCGGCCTCACCTCGCTCCACGTCGATCGCTGGTACTGCTCGCCAGTGAACGTCGGCAGCGGCTTTGTCGATTGCGCCCACGGCCGCTTTCCCGTGCCCGCGCCCGCCACTGCGTCGCTGCTCCGCGGCATCCCCACCTACAGCGAAGGTCCTGCGATGGAGCTCGTCACGCCCACCGGCGCCGCCATCCTGCGCGCGCTCGGACTGCGAGTTCTCGCGCCCCACCGCCGCCTTCGAGCACATCGGCTACGGCGCCGGCTCGCGCAATCCATCGCGCTTTCCCAACGTCCTGCGCCTCAGCATCGGCGAATCCGTCGCTCGCCATGGCGATGACACCATCGCGCGCGAAAACGTCACCGTCCTCGAATGCGCCATCGACGACCTCAGCCCGCAGATCGTCGCGCACACCACGCAACTCGCCCTCGAACACGGCGCGCTCGACGTCATGGCCACCTCCGTCGTGATGAAGAAAGGCCGCGTCGGCACCCTGCTCACCATCCTCTGCCGCCCCGCCGACGCGCCGCGCTTCGAAGAACTTCTCTTCCGCGAGACCTCCACGCTCGGCGTCCGCACCCGCACCGAGCAGCGCCGCACCCTCGACCGCGCACACGCCACCGTCACCACTCCGTACGGCAAAATCCGCATCAAGACCGCCGCGCTCGACGGCGTCATCCTCCACGCCCAGCCCGAGTATGAGGACTGCCACGCCCGCGCCGCCGAGCACCGCGTTCCGCTCAAGCACGTCATCAACGAAGCCCTGCACGCCTGGAAACAGCGCCAGGAGCACGCCGCACACGCTCCCGATACAGTCACGAATGATCCGGAGGCCGCGATACGTGAATAGGCACGATGTCCTCGCACTGCTCGAAGCCGTGCGCGCCGGCGCGCTCGCGCCGCAATCCGCGCTCGAGCGCCTCAGCACCATGCCCTACGAGGACGCAGGCTTCGCCCGCATCGATCATCATCGCGGCCTGCGCCTCGGCATCCCGGAGGTCATCTACGCCGAAGGCAAATCGCCCGAGCAGGTCGCCGAGATCTTCGCCCGCACCGCCGCCGCCGGCTCGGACGTCCTCGCCACCCGCGTCAGCGAAGCAGCATGGCAGGCCGTCTCCGCACGCGTGCCCGCCGCGCAATTCCACGCCGTCGCCCGCGCCGCCACACTGCGCCAGCCAACATCGCAGCCGACTCCGTCCGGCACCGTAGCCGTGCTCTGCGCCGGCACCAGCGATCTCCCTGTCGCCGAAGAAGCCGCCGTCACCGCCGAATTTCTCGGCGCGCCGGTCGAGCGCTATCTTCGACGTCGGCGTCGCCGGCCTGCATCGCCTGCTCGCGCATCACGAAAGCCTGCAGCGCTGCGAAGTCGCCATCGTCTGCGCCGGCATGGAAGGCGCGCTGCCCAGCGTCGTCGGCGGCCTCGTCCCCGCGCCGGTCATCGCCGTGCCCACCAGCGTCGGCTACGGCGCAGCCTTCGGCGGCGTCGCCGCGCTGCTCGGCATGCTCAACTCCTGCTCGCCCAACGTCACCGTCGTCAACATCGACAACGGCTTCGGCGCCGCCATCGTCGCCACCCTCATCGCCCGCAAATCCGCAAGCCACGGCAGATCTCGCGTATTCGACATCGCGAAGCGAACAGACTCCGCTGCCGGAACGCGGGATAATCTAGCGCGGCCTCGCTGAGCACCGCGACACCATACTTCTCCAATTCCACGCTCGAAGCACTCCCACCCTTCAGCAAATCCGTCATCGCCGCCGGCAGCGTCACCTGCTTCGACTCCGTCGAGTGATTGATCAGCACCAGCACCCGCCGGCCCTCACCAGCGCGCTCGCATACCTCCACACCCTCCGGCACACTCGGCAGCAGCGGAGCGACATCCGCATCCTTCACCCACTCCGCCGTCATCGCAGACAGCGTTGCCGCATCCGGCCAGAACCCCACATACGTGATGCGCCCCTTGCCCACCTGCCGCGTCAGGATCGCCGGCTGCCCATCCAGCCATCCCGCGCTGCCCGGACTCGTCTTGTACTTCGCAATCACTGCGGTTGCATCACTCATCGGCTGCAACAGCTCCGCCCACACGTCGCCGTTACCCTCCGCGCCACCATCGACCACCGGCGTGGTCGTCACCGGCTGCTCCAGCGCGTAAAACTCTTCCACGCGCCCGCCCAGCAACTCCTCCAGCGGCCCCGGCTGCCGCTGCGGCCACAGCCCGTCATACTCATTCTTCATCCCGCTGCGCGGCCCCAGCACCAGGTGCCCGCCCTGCTTCACATACGCAATCAAATGCTCCGCCGTCGCCTGCGGCAGCACATTCAGCGCCGGCGCCACCACCAGCTTGTATCGATCCAGCTCCGCCGTCGGCGCAATCACGTCCACGCCCTGCGCATCCTCGCGCAGCGGCCGGTAGAACGACACCAGCTCCGCCACCGGATCGAACTTCGCCGCATGCCGCTGGAAATCGATCGCCCACCGGCTGTCGAAGTCATGCAGCAACGCCACGTTTGACACCGGCGTCGTCCCGCTCAGCGCCTTCGCCCGCCTTCTCAAACTCCGCGCCAATCTGCTGCACCTCCGCATACACCGGCACCGGCTTGCCATCCGGCCCCACCAGCGTGCCGTGATACTGCTCCTGCCCGTTCAGCGCGCTGCGCCACTGCCAGTACTCCACCGCATCCGCGCCGTGTCCAATGGCCTGCCACGCCATCTCGCGCACCTGCCCCTTCGCCAGCGGATTGTTCGTCTGCCGCCAGTTCACAAACGCCGGCTCCGTCTCCATCACCCAGAAATTCTTCTGCTTGTAGCCGCGCGTCAGGTCGTGCGCCGCGCGCATTTGGCGCCCAGTCGAATTGTCACCGCCATTGTGCCGTCCACGTAGTCATCCCACGCCGCAATGTCCAGCACGCTGTGCACCACGTAGCTGTCGAAGCCGTCGAACCATCCCATCGTGTTCGTGGTGATGAACTGCCGCGGGTCCGCATTCGGCCGGATCGCCGAGATCTGGTTCTCCGAATAGCTCTTCCACGTCTCGCTGACGAAGTGCCTCCAGTCCAGCAGCAGCGCCGGATTCTCATCCTTCGGCCGCATCGGGATCTCGTCAAAGTTGTCGTAGGTCTGGCTCCAGTACTTCGTCGTCCACAGCGTGTTCAGCCGGTCGATGGTGCCGTACTTCTTCTTCAGCCACGCATGCCAGTCGCCCGCGCATCCCGGATCGAACGACTCATTCCCGTACTCGTTGTCCAGTTGCCAGCCCAACTACATTCGGGTTGTGCCCGTAGCGCTTCGCCATCGCCTCGGCAATGCCATGCGCCAGCTCGCGATACTTCGTGCTCGTAAACGAAAACTGCGCGCGATTGCCGTGCTCATCCCGCTGGCCGTTCTCATCGATGCGCAGCGTCTCCGGATACTTCGTCGTCAGCCACGCCGGCGGCGCAGCGGTCGGCGTGCCCAGCACGATATACACGTGATGCTTCGCCGCCTCCGCAATCGCATGGTCCAGCCACGCCCAGTCGTAATGGCCCTCCGATGGCTCCATCGAGCTCCACGCAAACTCCGCAACCCGCGCCAGGTGGATGTGCGCCGCCTCCATCGTCTGCCAGGTCGCGGTCCGCCGTCGCCTCATCCCATTGCTCCGGATACCACGCCGCACCCACCAGCAGCGGCGGCGCGTCCTTATACTGCGTCGCCTGCGCGCCGGCCATTGCCGGCATCAGCAGCGAACCGCACAGCAGTGGCAGAGCCACAGAGGCCGATCGAGGCAAATTCAGAGCGTAGCATCATGAGCTTCCTTTCGCAGGCAATCGATCGGCTGTAACCGCTTACGCTTATAGCGACTTGCTCCGCCTCCATGTCAAAAAGCCCAGCAGCGCTGATCCCACTTGTCCCCGCATCGCTCTCGGCCTACGATAGGAATCCCCACCCGGAGACCGAACCAGCAATGCAAGACCCTGCGCCGCTCGAACGTGACCTGAGCCCTCGCGCCGGTCTATTCCCCGGAGTCGACGGCGTCCTCGCCGGCCGCTTCCACATCGAAGCCCGCCTCGGCGCCGGCGGCATGGGCGAGGTCTTCCGCGCGCGCGACACCACCCTCCGCCGTCTCGTCGCCATCAAGCGCACCCAGCGCGCCGCCACCGAAGCCGACCGCAAGCGCTTCCTCCACGAGGGCCAGCGCGCCTCCGCGCTCAACCATCCCGGCATCGCCGCCATCTACGACGTCTTCACCGACGCCGGCGAAGTCTACCTCGTCATGGAGTACATCGAGGGCGAAACCCTCCGCGCCCGGCTCACCCGCCCCATCTCCCAGGCCGAGTTCCGCCGCATCGCCACCGAATCCGCCGCCGCCCTCGCCGCCGCGCACGACAAAGGCATCCTCCACCGCGACATCAAGCCGGAAAACATCATGCTCGCCGGCTCCGGCGCCCATCCCGGTCAGGTCAAGCTGCTCGACTTCGGACTCGCCCAGCAGGCCGCCGACGACTCCGGCCTCGCTCGAAACCGCCACCCTGCTCACCGTCGCCGGCATGCTCGCCGGCACCCCGCAGTACATGGCGCCCGAAGTCCTCAACGGCGAGCCCGCCGACCGCCGCTCCGACATCTTCGCCCTCGGCGTCGTCTTCTACGAGATGCTCAGCGGCCACCACCCCTTCGCCGCCCCCACCCCCACCGCCATGATCGGCCAGGTCCTCCACCAGCCGCCGCGCCCGCTCGATCCCACCGTGCCCGCGCCCTTCGCCGCCATCGTCAACCGCGCCCTCGCCAAGTCACCCGCCGACCGCTACCAGACCGCGCACGAAATCGTCTTCGACCTCAATCACCCGGACTCAGATCGCACTCCGCACTTCAGCCAGTCTCTGCCACCGCCGTCAGCGACCGCAGCATCTCCCCGCACTCCCGCGAAATCGCCGCGGCGTATCGCCGTCGTCGCCTGTCGTCGTCGCTCGCAATCGTCATCGCATCCGTGCGTATTTCGTCCGATCGTCGCCACGCGCCGCCCGCGACCACCGCATCCGCCCCCGCCGCCATCACCGCCGGAACCCTCGCCGTCCTGCCCCCCACCGTCGCCGACGCGGCGGACACCAAGCTCGCCACCTTCGGCCGCGGCCTCGCCGAATCGCTCGCCCAGCGCCTCTCCGACCTCAGCGTCAACCACGACATCGCCGTCCTCTCCGCCCGCCAGCTTCAGGACAAGAAAGTGACCACGCTCGCCGACGCCGCCCGCGAACTCGGCGCCACCTCCGCCCTCGCACTCACCCTCACCCGCGATGGCGACCTCGTCCACGCCGCCTACACCGTCTCCCAGCCGGACAAGTCCGCCCAGCACAACACGCCTCCGCACGTCCTTGCCTCCGGAACCGTCACCGCGCCCGTCAGCGACATGTTCTCCATCGAGAACCAGCTCGCCACCGCCACCGCCACCGCGCTCAACATCCCCCTCCGCACCGAAGAGCAGCGCGCCCTCGCCACCCACGGCACCACCTTCCCCGAGGCCTACCAGTACTTCCTCCAGGGCCGCGGCTACCTGCTCGAAGCCTTCACCCCGGAGACCTTCAAGAGCGCCCAGACCATGTTCAAGGAAGCGCTGCGCATCGACCCCAACTATGGCGGCGCCAAAGCCGGCCTGGGTGAATCATGGCTATACGCCTACAACCACGATCATCAGACAGCGGATATCGAGCAGGCGCGAAAGGCCTGCAGTGACGCCGTCGCGCTCGGGAATGCAGGCGCAGACGGTCACATCTGCCTGGGCACGCTCGCACAGGAGACCGGCAAGACCGCCGAAGCCGCAAACGAGTTCCAGAAGGCCCTGCAGCTGGAGCCGGCCAACGATCGAGCTTCCATCGGCCTCGCGAAAGCCTACGAAAAACTCAACCAGCCAGAGAAAGCAGAAGCCGCCTACAAGCAGGCCATCGCCGTCCGCCCCAACTACTGGCGAGGTTACGATCAGCTCGGCGGCTTCTACTTCCGCACTGCCGACTATCCCAAAGCAGAACAGATGTTCCGCACTGCCACTGAGAAAGACCCGCAAAGCTTCCGCTCGTACAGCAACCTCGCCGCCGCCCTCTCAGCTCAGGCAAAGGATACGGAAGCAGTCGACGCACTGAAGAAATCGATAGCCCTACATCCCACGGCAACCGCCTATAGCAATCTTGGGGCCGCGCTGTTCAAGCTCCGCCGATTCGATGAGGCCGCAGAAGACTTCCGGCGATCGATTCAACTTGCTCCGGATGCGTACGATAAGCTGGTCCGCCCTGGGCGATGCAGAGTACTATGGCGGCCGTCGGGAGCAAGCCACGAAGGATTACAAGAAGGCTATGGAGCTCGCCACGGCGCAGCTCAAGGCCTCCCCCAATGACACCAGCATCCTTGGCGATCTGGCCGGGATGTACTCCATGCTCGGGAATGCGCCGCAGGCCATCGATTTATATGAACCGCGCCCTCGCCATCAACCATAACGACAATGGACTGATGTTCAATGCAGCGCAGCTCTACAACCAGTTGCATCAAACGGGGCCCGCACTCGAGTGGCTGGGCAAGGCATTGCAGGCAGGCTATCCACTCTCCGTGGTCGCCAAGGCCCCAGCGATGGATAATCTGCATGCCAATCCGCGCTTCCAGCAGCTCATGCAGTCAGCGCAACATCAGCCTTAGTTTTCCTGGGGGTAATCAATGGGAGATGAACTGAAGATCGACGTGGAAGTAGGCGGCACGGTGTATCCAGGGACAGCCGTTCAAATGGCAGAATAAGGGCCCGAACAAGATCAAAGCCTCCGGACTTACCGAGTCTGTCCGGATGACTCGTACGAGGTTCCAGCGCCGGCGAATGGCAAAGGTGGTGAAAAGGACGCCTCAGTGCTGAGCACTGCGACCCTTGGTCCCCATACGTACTCGGCTGGTCCCGGCGGAACCACTCCGACACTCAAGGTCGACAGCTCGATGCCACGCAAACGATGACTGCGCAATAACACAAAACGAACGGAAATTTGCGCTGCCGTTTAATCAACTTTATGAAAGGACGACAACATGAAGGTGCCCTTGTCAAATCCCCAGCAGTCCCTCCGGAGAGCAACGACGCGAATGAACTCGAGACTCCACCTATTCAGATCGCCGACAACTCGAATGCTCGCATTGTCAGCGGACCCAACATCCCAAGACCACTGACGACACCCACGATGAAGGTGCAATCGTAGCGCTACGAACAAGAACCCATCCCGACCCCGGGGATGGGCTCAAGTTTTTCTCAACTGGGAACATTCGATATAAGATATCTCCGCTGCAATCACCGTCACCCCAGCAGTCAACACCACCAGCACACACCAGAAAGCATCCGCGCCCGCCAGATGCAGCACCTGCATCCACACCGGCGCGCGCAGCAACACATCCAGCCCGCCCAGCAAAAACTGAAACCCCAGCAACCCCGCCAGCCAAAGCCCAAGCTTGCGATGCGCATCATCCCGCGCAGCAAACACCGCGCGCCACAGCAGCCACAGGATGAACGCGCCCGCCACCATCGCGCTCGCCGGATGCAGAATCCGCAGCCGCACCAGCCACTCCGCGGAAGAAGAAAAATCCGCCGCCAGCGCACTCCGCAGCGAAGTGGAAGGGAAGAGCGTATCCCCCAGCGCCGCCAGCGATCCCGTCACCCCAATCACCATCGCCGCCAGCAACCCCACCATCGCCGGCAACTTGTGCTCAAACCGAACCGCGCCGCGCACCATCGCCGATCCGCGCCCAAGAAAATGCGCCGTCAGCGCCAGCGCGCCCAGCAGCAACAGCGTGTTCGAAAGATGCAGCGCCAGCATCGGCGGCCGCAGCGGCGACGTGCTCGTCGCCGTCAGCCCCAGCTTCACCAGCAGCGCGCCCAGCAGCGCCTCGTTCAAGCGTCAGCAGCAGCCCCGCGATGGCAAAACTGCGCGCCAGATGCTTCTGCGCCGTCCCGCGAAACACCCAGATCGCCAGCACGATGATCAGCACCAGTGTCGCGCCGCTCATCATGCGGTGCGTGAACTCGATCACCGTTGCCACCCGCGGATTCAGCGGCAGCACCTGCCCATTGCACAGCGGCCAATGGTCGCCGCACCCCGCGCCCGATCCCGTCGCGCGCACCACCGCGCCCCACACGATCACCAGCACGTTGTAAACCACCACCGCCCACGCAAACCGCCGCAGCCACACACTGCCCTCTGCGCGCTCGCCGCTGCCGCCACCACTGCCGCCTGCATCGCCTCCGTGGCCATTCAGCACTCCCACCACCGATTCTAAGCCGCTCGCTATCTCTGTCACCCTGAGCGCAGCGAAGGTTGACCCGCAGCGCCAATGTGAGCGACCGAAGGGAGCGAACCCGGCAACACGCGCCGCAGGCGCAATTGCCTGGATGGCAAATCCCGCCGCAGGCGCATTCGCCCGTACGGCCAGTCCTTCCCATAGGAGTCCGAGTGGTGTATGCTCTGGTCCCATAGGAGTCCGAGTGGAGACGCCCGTCATCCGGCGGGTAGCGACCAACAGGAACGGCCACCACAAGAAGCACGCGAGTGCGTCCGTCTGGATGGATGGCAAATCCCCATAGAACTCCGAAGGAGACCACAAACCGCATGGGGCAAAACCAGCCACTCGCGAGCGACATGCTCAAAGGCACGCTCGACATGATGATCCTGCGCACTCTCTCCACCGGCGACGCGCACGGCCACACCATCGCCAAGGTCATTGAGCGCACCTCCGAGGACGTGCTCGAAGTCGAACAGGGCTCGCTCTATCCCGCGCTCCATCGCCTCGAAGACCGCGGCTGGCTCTCCAGCTACTGGGGCGCAAGCGAAAACAACCGCAAGGCCAAGTACTACCGCCTCACCGCTGCCGGCCGTCGCCGCCTCACGCTCGAAGCCGGCCGCTGGCGTCAGATGGCCCGCGCCATCGCGCTCGTCATGGGTGAACACACCAGCGAACACGTAACCGAGGAAGGTGCCGAATGAGCTCGCTCCTGATGAATTTGCGTCGTATCTTTCAGCGCCGCCGCCGCGACCGCGATCTCGCCAAAGAAATCGCCACCCACATCCAGGAGGAGCGCGCCGAAAATCTCGCTCGCGGCCTCAGCTCCTGAAGAGGCCGACCGCCTCGCCCGCATCAAGTTCGGCTCCGCGCGCCGCGTGCGCGAAGATCTCTGGCAGCAGAACAGCGTCGCGCCTTTCGAAAACCTCACGCGCGATCTCCGCTACACCATCCGCACCCTCGCCCGCACTCCCGGCTTCACCCTCACCGCCATCCTCGTCATGGCGCTCGGCATCGGCGCCACCACCGCGCTCTTCACCGTCGTGAAGTCCGTTCTGCTCAACCCGCTGCCGTACCCGCACTCCTCGCGCCTCGTCTCCCTCTATGAAAGCGACACCGTCAGCAACAGCCCCACACCCTGGGACCCCGTCGCCGGCGGCGTATTCCACGAGTGGCAGCGCGCCACCCACAGACCACCGCGCAGATGGCCCTCGTTTCTCCCTGGCAGGGCTACAACGTCTCCGCCAGCGGCGGCCAGTTGCCGGAGGCGGTCTCCGCCGCGTGGATATCCTGGAATCTCTTCCGCGTCCTCGGCGTCGCGCCCGCGCTCGGCCGCGACTTCCTCGCTTCCGACGACAAGCCCTCCGCGTCGCCACCGCCATCCTTTCCAACTCTTTCTGGAAGCGCCGCTTCGCCGCCGATCCCGAACGTCGTCGGCAAATCCGTCTATCTCGATGCGAAGCCCTACACCATCATCGGCGTCATGCCCGCGTCCTTTGCATGGAACTTCAACGTAAAGACCCAGCTCTGGACCGCCGCCGCTCACGAGGCTCCCAGCCTCATGAATATTTTCAACGATCACGAATTCCTCGTCGTCGCGCGCCTCGCACCTGGCGCCACGCTCGCCGGCCTTGTCAGCCAGATCGACACCGTGCAACGCAACATCAAGCTCGCGCATCCTGAAGCCGCCGTCCACAGCCGCGCCATCGGCCGCTCGCTCCTCGACTCAACAGTCGAAGACTTCAGAACGCCGCTCTACGCCCTGCTCGCCGCCACCATCTGCGTCCTGCTCATCGCCTGCCTCAACGTCGCCAACCTGCTCGTCGCCCGTTCCGCCGCTCGACAGAAAGATCTCGCCATCCGCGCCGCACTCGGCGGCAGTCGCTGGCGCCTCATCCGCGAGCACCTTACAGAATCGCTCGTCCTCTCCGTCACCGGTGGCATTCTCGGCCTGCTGCTCGCCATGGGCGCGCTCGCCTGGCTCGGGCATTCCAAGGTTGCGCTCGCCCGCTCCGAGGAAATTCATCTCGATCTCTGGGCTCTCGCTCTTCGTCATCGCCATCTCCACCATCACTGGCCTCGTTGCCGGACTCATCCCCTCGCTCGGCCTGCACGCCGGCCAGCTTCTCGAATCGCTGCAAAGTACCTCGCGCTCGCACAGCGGTGGCCGCGGCCGCGCACAGTTGCGCAAAGCTCTCCTCACCGCAGAAGTCGGACTCACCGTCGTCCTCCTGCTCGGCGCGGGCCTCCTGCTCAAGAGCTACCAGCAGCTCCGCACGCGCGACCTCGGTTGCGTTGTCGACAACGTCCTCACCCTTAACTTCGGTCTTCCCGACGTGCACTACAAAGAGCGGGCGCAAAAGAACGCCTTCTTCGAGCAACTCCTCGCCCGCGTGCGAGTTCTCCCCGGCGTCCAGGCCGCAGGCCTCTCTACCTCGCTGCCTGGCGCTGGCTGGGGCGGAGACAATCTCGCCACCATCGTCGAGCATCCGCCGCTGCCGAAAGGCCAGGGCATCGACCTTATGCACCGGGCCGTTGATCCCGGCTACTTCGCCTCACTCCAGATCCCGCTCCTCCGCGGCCGCTACTTCCGCAACGACGAGCGTCTCGATCGCACACGCGTCGTCATCATCAGCGAGTCCACGGCAAAGAAATACTTCTCCGGCGAAGACCCTGTCGGCCGCCATCT
Source organism: uncultured Acidobacteriaceae bacterium (assembly GCA_963750845.1). Taxonomy (GTDB): domain Bacteria; phylum Acidobacteriota; class Terriglobia; order Terriglobales; family Acidobacteriaceae; genus KBS-83. The sequence continues at coordinate 88,402 of CAVVSP010000019.1, read as the reverse complement.
GAATATTGATTTCGAGTCGCCGCAGCCGCAGCCCTACGAAATCGTCGGCGTCGTCGGCGACACGCGCTGGAACATCACAGATGCCGTCCGCCCCACCTTCTATGCGCCCCTGCTCAGCGGCAATCCCGGCGGTGCTGGCCTGGCAGTTCGCGCCAACACCGGTGTGGATGTCGAATCCCTCGCCGTGCCGATCCAGAAAATCTTCGGCCAGCTCGACCCCGATCTTCCGGTCGCCGACGTTATGACTATGAAACAAAACATCGGCGTCGCCACGCTGCAGGATCAATTCAACTCCATCCTCGTCCTCGCCTTCGCCATCATCGCGCTGGTGCTCGCCGCAGTCGGCCTCTACGGCGTGCTCTCCTATCTCGTCACCCAGCGCACCGGCGAACTCGGCATCCGCATCGCGCTCGGCGCGCAGCGCGCGCAAGTCATGCGCCTCACACTCGCCGACGGCCTCGCGCCCGTCCTCATCGGGCTCATCGTGGGCCTCGCCGGCGGTGCCGCCACTGTCCAGCTCCTGCGCGAGATGCTCTACGGCATGAGCCCCTTCGACTGGAGCGTCTTCTCCACCGTCGTCGTCGTCCTCGCCCTCACCGCCGCCGTAGCCTGCGCCATCCCCGCCTGGCGCGCCACGCAACTCGATCCCGCACAAGCCCTGCGCACCGAGTAAGGAGAACTCCCATGAGCTGGATTCGCTTCTTCTTCCGCCGCCGCAGTGATCGTGATCTCGCCCGCGAGATCGCCGCGCACCTCGACGCCGAGCGCGCCGAAAACCTCGCCCGCGGCCTCGCCCCTGAAGAGGCCGAACGCCGCGCCCGCATCAAGTTCGGCTCCGCCCGTCGCGTCCACGAAGATCTCTGGTATCAGAACAGTCTCGCCTTCCTCGAAGGCATCCTGCGCGATCTCAGATACGCCCTCCGCTCGCTCGCTCACGCCCCCGGCTTCACCCTCACCGTCATCCTGATCATGGCCCTCGGCATCGGCGCCAACACCGCCGTCTTCAGCGTGATGAATGCCGTGCTGCTCAAGTCCCTCCCTGTCGCTGACCCGCAGCGCGTCGTCTATCTCTATATCGACGGCCAGCCCGACGGCGCCAACAACACTGGCAACTCAGATTCTTCCTTCTCCTGGCCGGTTTACGAAGCTCTTCGTCGTCAGGATCCTGCACTCTCCGAAGTCATGGCTTACGTTCCGCTTAGCAACAATGGCAAAGCTGCGGTCCGTATCGATGCAGCGCCCGAGGTCGCCGAAGGCGACATGGTCAGCGGCAACTTCTTCTCCGGCCTCGGCGTCCGCATGGCGCGCGGCCGCGCCTTCACCAACGAGGATGAGCAGCATCACCGCCCCATCGCCGTCCTCAGCTACAACTACTGGACGCGCCGCTTCTCCCGTTCACCCAATGTCCTCGGACAGACGCTCTTCGTCAAAGGTGTGCCACTCACCGTCGTCGGCATCACCACCGCCGGCTTCGAAGGCACGGAGCCTGGCACTTCCGTTGACTTCTGGATACCGCTCCAGTCCCGCGCCGAACTGAATGCCTGGGGCTCGCCGCCCAACGACGGCAAGACTTATCTCGCGCAGCCCACCTGGTGGTGCCTGACGCTGCTCGCGCGCCTCGCCCCGGGCATCCCGCAGAAGCAGGCGCTTGCCCAGACCCAGGCAGTTCTGGCACAGGCAGCCTTCATCGGCCTTGGTCGTCCGCACCCTGGCCAGAAGCCGCCTGTCCTCACCTTCACTCCCGCCAAGGCATTCCCCGGCTACGCAGAGCAGTACGGCACGCCGCTCAAAATGATGATGGCGATGGTCGCCCTCGTCCTGCTCATCGCGCTCAGCAATGTCGTGATGCTCATCCTCGCGCGCAGTGCCAATCGTCAGCGCGAGTTCAGTGTGCGCCTCTCGCTCGGCGCCGGGCGCACCCAGCTCTTTCGCCAGTTGCTCACCGAGTCCGTGCTGCTCGTCGCATTCGGTGGCGCACTCGCATGGCTCTTTGCTTGCGCCGGCACCCGCACTCTCGCCGCCTGGGCGCAAATCGATTCCAGCCTCTCGCCTGACACCACCGCGCTCTCCGTTACCCTCGGCATCCTGGCGCTCGCCGCTCTGCTCTTCGCCCTCGCACCGCTCCGCACCTCACTTGCCGGAGGAACCGGGCTGGTGCTGAAAAGTTCATCGGCGGTTACCAATCAAAGCGCCGGCGGCTCGCGCAGCGCCCGCATCGTGATGCGCTGCAGATGGCCTTCTGCCTCGGCCTCCTCGTGGGCGCCGGGCTGCTCGTCCGCACCCTGCGCAATCTTGAGAACACGCCGCTCGGCTTCCGTCCAGGCGGTCTTGTTGTCTTCGGCATCCATCCACAGGGCACGCACACCCCCGACGAAGGCATCGCCTTCTATCAGCTTCTTCTCTCGCGTCTGCGTGCCCTGCCCGGCGTGGAATCCGTCAGCCTTGCAGAAAACCGCCCCGGCTCCGGCTGGTCCAACAACAACGGCGCCCCCCAGATTGATGGACACAAACCACCCAACTCCGACGGTGAGCAGGGCATGGTTCGCGAGAACGCCATCGGCTCGGATTACTTCCACACCCTCGGTGTTCCTATTCTTGCCGGCCGCGATTTCACCGATGCGGATACTGCCCGCGCGCCAAGATCCGCCATCGTCAACTCCACCTTTGCGAAGCGATTTCTGCCGGGACAGTCTGCCATTGGTCATTCCCTCACCTTCTGGGGAGCGACTGCGCAGATCGTCGGCGTTGTGAAAGATCACAAGTACACCGGCGTGACGGAGAACACGCGACCCATGCTCTGGTTGCCCTACACGCAGAGCGGCGGCCCGGGAGAAATGCACGTAGAAATGCGCGTCGCCGGAGACCCACTCGCCATCCTTCCCGCCGCACAAAACGCCGTGCGTCAGATCGACCCCAATCTCCCACTCCTCAAACCGATGTTGCAGCAGGCGCAGTTTGAAGAATCCATTTCGCAGCAGATCCTCTTCGCCCGCCTCGCGGAGTGCTTCGGTCTGCTCGCCATCGCGCTCGTCGCCACCGGCATCTACGGAACGCTCGCGTATCGCGTCAGCCGCCGCACCGCGGAAATCGGTGTCCGCATGGCGCTCGGCGCGCGCCGCGGCCAGGTGGTTTGGATGATCCTGCGCGGCAGCCTCTGGCTGACACTGATCGGCGTCCTCGTCGGCGCGCCGCTCGCTATCCTCATCAGCCGCACACTCGCCTCAGCGCTCTATCAGGTCAAGCCCTTCGACGCCGCCAGCTATATCGCTGCCATTCTGTGTCTCGTGCTTGTGTCGCTGGCTGCAAGTGCTGTCCCCGCACAACGCGCAGCCCGCCTCGATCCCGCAAAGGCGCTACGCACGGAGTAGAGCGGTTTCACGCTAAGCCGTATGGCGAGCCGAACGCCGAGCCATCAGCGATCCCATCGCCTCAAAGAAACGCGTCAGCGTCTCCTCGCGAATATCGCCCATGGTCGCAATCTGCCCCCAGCCCCGCGTCTGCAGATACGGCGACTCATGCGCAATCACGTAACCGGCCCGCGCACACTCTTGCGGAAAGCTCGCATACGGCAGATCGAAGGTCGTAATATTCGGCGCGGCCACCGCCTCCGCCGCCAGCGGCGGCAACCCGGCAGCCCGCAGCTCCGTGCGCACCCGCTCGCCCAGCCGCCGGTACTCCGCAAACCGGCGCGTCCTCGCCGCTCCCATCACCGCGTCATTGGCTCCATAGCTATCCTCCAGCGCCCGAGCCAGCGCAAACAGCGATGGCGACGAAATCGTCGACACCGGCCCGCGCGCCTCCCGCATCCGCAGCAGATCGAACGATGGGCAGAGCTGCTTGTCCTGCAGCAGCCGCCGGCACCGCTCGCTCATGGAGACCATCGCCAGCCCCGCGTAGGCGCCAAACGATTTGCCGGAGACCCCGCTCGCCAGCAGCAGCTGCTCTCCACCCGCAGGAATCGGCGCTGCTCCGATGCTGCTCACGCAATCCAGCGCCACCGCGCATCCCGCGCGCCCGGCCACGCGCTGCAATGCCGCCGCGTCATTCAAAACGCCGGTGCTGGTCTCCAGGTGCACGCCCCACACCCATTTCGCTCCGCCATCCAGCGCCGCCTCCACCGCCTCCAGATCCCACGGCTTGCCGTAAGGAAACTCGAGCGGTCGGCAGCAGAGGCCCGCGCCCCTGGCTTGCCGCACCAGGCGTTCGCCAAACTCCCCATTCGCCAGCACCACGCCCTCGGCATCGCCAAAGATCGCCTTCAGGTTCGCGGCCACCGCATCGTTCGCCAGCGTGCCCGCTCCCGGAAAGAGCACCACGTCCATCCCGCCAACAAAGGTCCGCAATTGTTCCCGCACTTTTTCGTAGGTCTCGATGAAGGCGGGCGAGCGATGCGAGACCGGAGCACTGGCAAATGCCTCCGCCACCCGCGGATGAATCGCCACCGGTCCCGGCAGCAGGCTTACCGGCGCAGGCGGCGCGGCTGTGCGGCGCCAATGCCGCTCGTGCAGTCCAACACGCGTTCCCTCCACCCGCCGATGCTCGCCCAGCGGCATCAGCATGGGGACAAAGCTCGCGTTGCCATCCGGCACCGCCGGGCCCAGCGCATGAAAGCCCATCTTCCGGTACATCGCCTGGCGCGTGGAAATCGCAGAGATCAACAGGTGCGAGTAGCCGCCGGTCACGGCGTAGTCGTAGGCCTGCCACAGCAGCCCCGCCAGCACCGTCCGATTGCGTTCTCTCGGCTCAATCGCCAGCAGCCGCACCTCGATCGGGCAGGGAAGACTCTCCAGCAGCGATGCATCCGGCAGCCGCCGCTTCACGGAGAACTCCGGCCCACCATGCGCGGAAATCATGCCAATCACCACATCCTCGCGCACGGCCACGAAGTAGTGGTTCTGTTCATGGAAACGATCCACCAGCAGGCCGGACGGCTCCGGCCGATGCTGCGCAATCTCCTCGGCAAACACGCGATGGTTAAGCGCGTGGATCTGCTCCAGGTCTGCTGAACCTACAGCTTGTCTGAAAAGCAGTTTCGGCATTCGCCCCTGTCACGCCCCGATAGAAGATGAACGGAATATTACAAGCCGATCACACAGGCATGATACCGCCGGGACCACGAGATCGCACTCGGGCCGCGCTGGAGGAGCTGTTTTGCTGGATAAGAGGTCGTCAACAGGTATGAGATTTCCCGAGTAGCGGAAGGCACCAGAAGAAATCTTAGCGATGGAAGGACACTGCGGCCTTATCGCCGCATGGTTGGTCCTTCACTATTTCGGAAGCAGATTCCGGCATCGGAAATCGTATCGTCGTGTCGATACACAAAACGCTACGGTCTCTTTTTTGTTTTCCTGGCGGCCGGACTCAGGGGGTTGGGTCTTTGAAGTGTCTTTCCATTCGGAAAAGGACGATGATATCGGCGGATTTGAGAAGCGCGGTTATGCACTTGCACGACGACTTGGATTTCTGTAAGCCAGCAGTGCAGTTGTCGGTTCTCCTGCGTGAGTGCCGAAGCGGACGTGTTCCCGTTGTGTTGTACGACACGGCTTCCGAATCAGGTCACCCTCCCGACCGGACCTGAGAGCAGCGAATCGTGGGGTAGTCGCAAGGGCGAATCCCCTGAGCCTGTCGAGGGATCCGCCGTTTTCTCGATCAGACAGTGACATCCGCCCGGTTCGGGACAAGCGCTCAGACCTCCGCAAAAACTTGCCACTTTATACCCTCCGAATTGCTATCCTTGAATCAGGGATAGAAAAATCAGGGTTAAACCAAAGCGTCGAGCAACTGGCCTGCTGAACACTCATCCCATAAGTCCTTTATCTGGACGACTTTACCTATAACAATCCTGAAATGAATAACTTCCGCACCGGAGCGGCAAAGCGCACCGGAAACAGGGCAGATCTCTGCCTCTAAACCCTTTAGAAAGACGACTTTAGCGATAAACCCAATGGATGGACGAATTTACCCCTCGGGAGAGCCTCTAAACGCCAGATAGCAAGAGACTTACACGCCAGCCTCCCGCACCGGGAGGAGGAGGGGTAGGGGTACCGGTACCGCCGGCCACTACCCGCCGGCCAATCATGATGCGCCCGCTCCGTCGCCCGCATCACCGCCTTGATCAGCGTCACGCGCAGGCCGCCCTCTTCGAGTTCGAGCAGGCCGTCCGCCGTGCAGCCGGCCGGCGTCGTCACCGCGTCCTTCAGCAACGCCGGATGCTCTCCCGTTTCGAGCACCATACGCGCCGCGCCGTAGGTCGTCTGCGCCGCCAGCAGTGTCGCGGTATCGCGCGGCAGCCCGACCTTGACCCCGGCCTCGGCCAGCGCTTCGAGGATGATGTAGATGAACGCCGGCCCGGAGCCGGAGAGCCCGGTCACCGCGTCCAGGTGCTTCTCATCCACCTGCACCGTGCGGCCCACGCTCTCAAAGAGCGACGCCGCCAGTTGCAGATGCTGCACCGTCGCAAAGCGCCCGCCCGCCAGCGCCGTCATCCCGGCGCCCAGCATCGCAGGCGTATTCGGCATCGCACGCACCACCGGCATGCCCAGCAGCTCCGTGGCATCCTCGATCGCCTTGGTTTTTACTGAAGCGGCAAACGAAATGATCAGCTTCTCCGGCGTCAACACCGGTTTGATCTGGCGGATGATGTCGATCACATTGAATGGCTTTACCCCGATGAAGATCAGGTCCGCCTGGCGCGCCGCCGCGGCATTGTCGGTCGAAACGGCGATCTGCAGCCGCTCCGCCAGCTTCGCCGCACGGTTCTCGTGCTGCACCGTCGCCGCGATCTGCTCCGGCGCAAAACGGCCGCTGCGGATCAGACCCTCGATCAGGATCGAGCCCATCTTGCCCGCGCCCAGCATGGCGACGCGCTTGTCGAGTCGGGCGGCTTCTGTTGTCTGCGTGGAGGACTGCGTTCGGTCCGTCATCTATCTACTGTGCCTTGCTTGCCTGCTGCGATGCAATCCACGCGTCCACCTGCTGCTCCACAACGTCCAGCGGCAGCGCACCCGAATCGAGGATCGTGTCGTGGAATCCGCGGATGTCGAACTTCGCTCCCAGCGCCTTCTGCGCCTTATCGCGCAGCTCCAGGAACTTGAGCTGGCCGATCTTGTAGCCCAGCGCCTGCGACGGGATCGCGATGTAGCGATCCACCTCCGCCTGCACGTCCGGCTCGGCGATGGACGAGTGCGCGTGGAAGTAGTCCACCATCTGCTGGCGGTTCCAGTGCTCGGAGTGCACGCCGGTATCGACCACCAGCCGGATCGCGCGCCAGATGTCGCCCTCCAGCCGGCCGTAGTCGCTGTACGGATCGGTATAGAAGCCCACGTCCTTGCCCAGGCGCTCGGCATACAGGCCCCAACCCTCGGTGTACGCGGTGTAGTAGTTGTACTTCCGGAACTGCGGAATGCCGGTCAGCTCCTGCGCGATGGCGATCTGCAGGTGATGCCCCGGCAGCCCCTCGTGGTAAGCCGTAGTCTCCGCCATCGTCAGCGAGCGATGCGCGTAGTCGTAGGTGTTGACGAAGAAGATGCCCGGCCGCTTGCCGTCCGGCGTGCCCTCCTCGTAGTAGGCCGGCGCCTGGTTCTTAGCCATATAGTCCGGCACCTGCTGCACGTCGAGCGGCGCCTTCGGCAACCGGCCGAAGAGCTGCGGCAGCTTCGGCTTCATGCCGTCCAGATAACCGCGGTACACCGCGATCAGCGCCTCAGGCGATGCCGGATGCAGCTTCGGGTTGTTCGGGATCGAAGCACGCAGCGCTTTGAGATCGGCGAAGCCCAGCTTCTTCGCGATCACCAGCATCTGGGCTTCGTCTTCGGCCACCTGCTCTTCGCCGATCCTATGGATCGCATCCGGCGTCAGATCGGTCGTGGTGCTCCGGCGTACCAGGAACTTGTAGTAGGCGTCGCCATCGGGCAGCGACCAGATGCCCGGCTCGGTGCGTCCGTGCGGGATGTACTGCGCCGACAGGAAGCGCCCGAAGCGCGCATAGGCCGGCAGCACCTGTGTCGTGATCGCCTTCAGCACCTGTTGGCGAATCTCCGCCTGCTGCGCCTGCGAGATCGAGGCAGGGAACTTCTTGAGCGGAAGCGCAAAGGGTGAGTCTTCGGGCTTCTGCTGAGCAAGCGTGTTCACCTGGACGAGCGCCTTCTCCAGCAGGTACTTTGGCGGCACACGATTGTCATCGATGCCCGTCATCATGTTGTCGGTGATCTGCGCGAAGGCCGTAGGGATCTTGCCGAGCCGCGTCACGTAGTGGTCGTAATCGTCAGCGGTGTCGAAGCTCAGTTGCGGCACGAGTCGTGGAAGTTCCAGATGCAGGCCGCGAAACTGGGTGACCGGCATCTCCCACGGTTTGAACCGTGCCTCCTCCTGGTCGTCCACCAGGTTGCGCACCAGCACGTCCTTGCTTAACTGTTCCTGCTCCGGAAGCCCGGCCGTATCGATCGCGCCCAGCCGCTCCAGAAAGACGCGGCCATGCTGCAACTGGGCGTTGTAACCGGCGATCGAGTAGTCACTCAGTTGATCGTCGTAGCGCTTGTCGCCCAGGCTGGAGGCGAACTCCGGCGAGTCCTTGAGCTGCTGCTCCCAATACTCGGCGAAGACGTCGTTCAGCGCCTTTTCGCGCTGGGCAGTCGTGGAGGACGACAGAGGAGCAGGCGGCTGCTGCAACGGCAGGGTCTGCGGAAAAGCGACGGCGGCCGCGAGCAGGCAGGAGATCAGAAGCATGGGAGCACGGTCCTCGAGTGTGTATCAACAATACCCTGCGGGGCCGAGCGCCGAGGAGGTTCAGCCCAATGTGACAGGGAGTTTGGGACGCTACGACTTGCTGTGGGGATGGATGTTTGGGTTGCGGACGCGCGAGGACGGCTCGTCGGACGCAATGACACCGTCACGAATGTGCACCACACGATGCGCAAACTCAGCAATATCCGGTTCGTGCGTCACCACCACAATGGTGTTGCCGCGGGCGTGCAGATCGTCGAACAGCGCCATGATCTCGTCACCGGTCTTGGAGTCCAGGTTGCCGGTGGGCTCGTCGGCCAGGATGATCGACGGACGATTGATGAGCGCACGCGCGATGGCGACACGCTGCCGCTGACCGCCGGAGAGTTCGTTCGGCTTGTGGTTCATGCGGTCTTCGAGATTGACGGCGCGAAGCGCTTCCTTGGCGCGCTCGATCCGTTCCGCCGACGGCGTGCCGTTGTAGATCAGCGGCAGCTCCACATTGTGCAGAGCAGTGGCGCGCGCCAGCAGATTGAAGGTCTGGAAGACGAAGCCGATCTCGCGGTTGCGAATACGCGCCAGCTCGTCGTCGTTCAGATCGCTGACCCGGTGCCCGTTCAAGGTGTAGCTGCCCTGGCTCGGTGAATCGAGGCACCCGATCAGGTTCATCAGCGTCGACTTGCCGGAGCCGGACGGACCCATGATGGCGACGTATTCGTTGTGCTGGATGCGCAGGCTTACGCCGCGCAGCGCGTGCACCTGCTGCTCGGAGCCCATGTCATACGTCTTCCACAGGTCCTCGACCACAATGACATCGCCCTTCGGCGGTAACGTTGTCGTCGTTGTCTCTGTGGCCGTCATCGTTTCAGCCGCCATGTGGGGCTCCTTCTCGGTTGCACTTGCATGCTCCCTGCGCTATGTAGTGGACGCGCCAGCGGCTGCTGCGTTGGCATCCAGGGGCTTCACCAGCGAGCCGCTCTTCAGCTCTCGCAGCGTCTTGTACGATCCGGTCACGATCTCGTCGCCCGTCTTCAGTCCGCTGATGACCTCGATATCCGTGGTACCGGTGATGCCGGTAGTCACCGGGACGAAGGCGGCCTTCAGCTTTCTGCCTTCGTGCTTGAGCACGAAAACGCCCTGAACCTGCGGTTCCTTGCTCAGCGCCGCGACGTCCACCTTCTTGTCCTTGGCGCTTTCAACAGTTTCTCCCGGCCTGCGCATGGTGAGTGCCTGGATGGGAATCGAAAGCACGTCCTTCTTCGCCGCCGTCAGAATCTTGGCAGTGGCAGAGAGCCCCGGCCGCAGATCATTGCTCGGGTTGTCCAGCGTCACCACAACCTTGAAGTCCTTTGCTTCCTCGGTGCCGGTGGTGCTCTGGCTGGTGGCTATGCCGGTCGAGCGCAAGATCGCTTGATCTCCCACGGTCGTCACGTGTCCTTTGAACACCTTGCCGGGCAGCGCGTCGATGGTGATGTCCGCAGTCTGTCCATTTTTCACGTTCACGATGTCGGTCTCGTCGACCTTCACCTCAGCGGTGACAATCGACATGTCCGCGATGGTCATCAACGTGCTGCCTTCGGCGTTCTGAATGCCGATGACCACGGTCTCACCCTCGCGCACGGGAAGATTGGTGACAATGCCATCGAATGGCGCCACTGCCACGGTGCGGTTCAGCACATCCTTGAAGCGGCGCAGCGCCGCTGTGGCCTGGTCAATGCGTCCGGATGCGGACTGTGTCTGCGCCTTCGCCTGCACAATGGCAGCTTTGTTTTGCGCTACCGCCGCCGCCGCCACATCGTAGGCGGCCTTGCGCGTGTCGTAGTCCGATTTGGGAATCAGATTATCCGCGTAGAGGGATTGCCCGCGCTTCCAGTCCAGTTCCTTCTGCTCGAGCGTTGCCTTGGCGCTGACTAAATTGGCCTCTGCGGTCCTCTCCGCGGCGATATAGGAGTTCATGTCCGTCTTCGAGGACTGGATGGTGGCCTGCTGCGTCGCGACATCGGCCGCCGGCTGCACATTTTCCATGGTCGCCAGAACCTGGCCCCGCTTCACGTGATCGCCCTCTTTTACGTACAAATGCGTGATGCGGCCGATGGTTTCGGCGCCGACATTGGCGTAAATCTTCGGTTTGATCTGTCCGGTACCGCTTACCTGGGACAGGATGTCTTCCCGAACCGCCTTGCCGGTCACCACCTTTACGTAACCAGATTGCGCCCGCGCAATGACAATTCCCACCACCACCAGCAACACAACCACGGCAGCCAATCCGAACCACAGGAGGCGTTTACGTTTCATCTGTAGTGACCCATTCCTCGTCTTCCGGACAAAATCGAAAGAAGTAAGTAGTAAGGATACGACTCCGGCCGGCGAACAGTTCCCTGAAGACGGGACGCGCTGGGGCTGCAGCACGATCCTGCCGGCGTACCGCTTCAGCCGGAGAAGTGCGCCCTAATCATACCAATATTTCTGTACTCATCGGTAATTGTCCAATTCGACCTCAATGGGGGTGACTTTTTCTTCTCTCTTGTTGTTCTTGTCCCTCGCGGACCAATAGAATAACGGCACTGATCAGGAGCCCCAGGAACCATATGTATTCGGTTCGTCACAGCGTCATCTGCGTCCTTGCCTTGGCAACATCCATCGTCTTCCTGCCCTCACTGCATGGCCAGCAGTCCGCGCCCCCGGATGGAAGCACCAACGTCCAACAGCCGGCTCAGGACCCGCTGGATCGCCCCCTCAGCGACAAAGAGAAGTTCAAGCAGCAGAAGGAACTGAGGCAGGAGCTCAAGGGACCTTTCAAGAAGTGGCTGGATGAAGATGTGCGCTGGATCATCACCGATCAGGAGATGAAGGCTTTCAAAAACCTCTCGAATGACGAGGAGCGCGAGGCGTTCATCGAGAATTTCTGGCTGCGCCGCAACCCGAATCCGGAGTCGCCGGAGAACGAGTTTCGTGAAGAGCATTACCGCCGCATCGCCTACGCGAACGAGCACTTTGCCGCAGGCAAGCCGGGCTGGAAGACCGACCGGGGACACATCTACATTGCGTACGGCAAGCCGGACAGCATTGAGTCGCATCCCGCCGGAGGCACCTACGAGCGGCCCATGGATGAGGGCGGCGGCGAAACGTCGACCTTCCCCTTTGAGACCTGGCATTACCGGTATATCGAGGGCATTGGAGACAACATCGACATCGAGTTCGTGGATACCTGCCAGTGCGGCGACTATCACATGACACTGGATCGCTCCGAGAAGGACGCGCTGCTGCACGTGCCGGGCGCCGGTTTGACGATGTTCGAAGAGATGGGGCAGTCCAAGAAAGCCGATCGCTTCAAGGGTGGTCTGGAAAATCTGGGCACAGGCCCGCTATCCGGCGCGAATGCCACCAAGCAGTTTGACCGCCTGGAGCAGTACGCGAAGTTGCAGGCGGCGCCCCAGATCAAGTTCAAGGACCTTGAGGGCTTCATCACCGAACACAAGGTCTTGAACGGGCCGGTCTTCCCCTTCGATGTCCGCACCGACTATGTAAAGGTGACGGAAGACACCGTATTGGTGCCTATCACACTCCAGATCAAGAACAAGGACATCACGTTCAGCACCAAGGACGGGGTCTCGAAGGGCGTGGTCAATATCCTTGGCCGGGTTACGACGATTACCGGCCGGATCGCGCAAACCTTTGAAAATACTGTGTTGGTCGAGGAGCCAAGCGAGCTGCTCCCCAAAACGCTTGAGACTTCACAGGTTTACTGGAAGGCCCTGCCTCTGCGCCCCGGCCGCTACCGCGTCGATATCGCAATCAAGGATGTGAACAATCCGGACCACGTCGGAATCTGGGCGCAGGGCATCGTGGTGCCCAAGTTCGACGACGAAAATCTGGCCGCGTCCTCGCTGATTCTGGCCGACAAAATGGAGCGTGTGCCGTCCAAGCAGATAGGTACCGGCAGCTTTATTCTTGGCAATACCTTTGTCCGGCCGCGCGTCATGGACAACGAAAGAACTCCGGCCAGCTTCCACCGCAACCAGAATCTGAACTTCTGGATGCAGGTCTATAACCTGGGGATCGACGACAAGAGCAAAAAGAATGACGCCACGCTGCAATATGAAATTGTGGAAGTCGATAGCAACAAGACGGTTTTGGATACATCGGAGGACACTAAGACGATCTCTCCGAATGCAGACCAGGTGACCGTGGAGCACTCTGTACCCTTGGCAAGTCTGATACCTGGCAAGTACCGGGTAACCATTAAGGTGAACGACAGCGTTAGGAAGCAGCAAATAGCCGAATCAGCACCCTTCACGGTAGACTAGAGGACACGGTTTACCGGGAGGTCTCTTCCGGCTACGGCCCAGCAGCCCCGAATTGCGGGTGAGGTGGCAGCGACTCAGCAGTGAGACAGCAGTTCGTCCAAATCGCTTGTTCGATTCTGGCCTCCGCCGCCTTGGCTACCCCGGCATTGGCGCAGAGCGAGACAGCCTCCGTCGCGGGAATCGTCCGTGATCGCCGTGGAGCCCCCCAGATCGACGCGCTCGTTCAGCTCATGCGTGCTGATTCGTCGGTGGTCGCGGTGGCCCATACGGATGATCGAGGCCTTTTCCTGCTGGAAGACCTGCTTCCCGGCGTCTATCAACTCAAGGCATCGGACGAATCATTCCTGCCCTCCCTGCGGCAGAATCTGCGGGTGCTGGCGCACCACAAGACAGTCGCGAATATCACGCTGAGCACGCTCTTTGACGCAGTTCAGTGGTTGCCGGCAGAGCGGCGCTCCGCCGACGAGCCGGCCGATGACTGGAAGTGGACGCTGCGTTCTGAGACAAATCGCCCTGTGCTTCGTTTCTCCGACGAGGGACCTGTAATGGTCTCCGAAGGAAGCGGTCCGGTGCAGAGCCGTGCACGTGTCACGACCCGCGGCGGGCTCCGCAGCTTTGCTGACGGCGGTCTACAGCACGGCATGGAATACGAGGGCACCGGCAGGAACGGCGAGCATACCCTGCTGCGAACCTCTCTGAATGTCACGGACGGGCTGCAGGCAGACTATATGGCCGCATATGAGGATGAGATCGCGCCGGGACGTGTCGTGCGCACGGTCGCTGCCTATACGGACTTGCCTGACCTCACCGGGGGTCCGTATGGCGCCGGCCGTTACCAGGCTGCGACGCTGCGCACCGCCGAAACGACGGAACTCACTCCTATCCTGCGCACGGAGATCGGCAACGAACTACTCGCTATGCGGCTGGTGGGCACCCAGGGCGGGACGGAAGTTGTCGGCCGCCCCTTCGGCTCACTCATTCTTCATGTGGGCGACACGACTCTGGCATATCGCGTTGCCACCTCTCGTACAGCGCAGGATGCTGCTGCGCTCGCAGATGACGAAACGCTGCTGCCTTCTGTAGCGCAACGAGCCGGAAATGCGACGCTGGAGCACGGTCTGCACCAGGAGGTTCGTTTGCGTCATACCGCGCAACGTGGCGCAACAGTACAAGTGGTTGCATTCCACGACCGGACGGTGAATCCGCTGGTGCAGGGAAGCGGTTCGATCAGCGATGCCGATGCGGCATCGGGCGATCTGCTCATCGATCCCGTGTCCGGTGTGTTCCGAACTGCAGGGAACAGTTATTCCGGCTATGGTTTCTCCGCCGGTGCGATGGTGCCGCTGGGTTCTGCGATTGCGATTTCAGCGGATGTCGAGGCGGGTTCGGCACTCGAAGATCCGTACGTCCAATCTGAACTGGCGTCGCAGGAGCGGACCGTCGAACAGTCGCTTGCTTCATTGAGACCGCGGCTCACACCTGCGGTCACCGTGGGAGCGGAAGGCAACCTGCAGAAGGCTGGAACCTATTGGCGTGCCTCGTATCGATGGCAGCCGCCGAATACGGTGACTACGGTGAATCCGTATGCATCCGCAGCCAGCGACGCATACTTGAGCATTCTGTTGCGTCAGCCGATCCGAGTGGGACGCATCATTCCCGGTGGAACGCAGGCTGTGGTGGATATGCGCAACCTGCTCGCCCAGGGATATTGCCCATTCGTGACGCCGGATGGCAGCACGCTTTTCTTCGCACAGGCTGACCGCTCCATCGCCGGCGGTATCGCCTTCACCTTCTGATCCTGAGCGTGATATAAAAATGGAAGCGGGCGACCACAGTTGTCTGCTTCCGCACTACTTCTTACCCCTCTTGGACGCGTAGCTCAACTGGCAGAGCATTCGACTCTTAATCGACAGGTTGTAGGTTCGATTCCTACCGCGTCCACCATGCTCGCGTACCGCTACCCGGCGTGCTCCTGCTGTTTCCGGTTGTCATCGCAGGTCTCCAGTGCGACAGAGACGTAGCTCGGGCCAATCCACTGGCTGCCGTCGTCGAATTGGCCACGCTGGTCTTCGCGGCCCTGCGATGCTCGAAAGGACAACAGCGCCTTCTAAGCATTTGGTCGTATCGCGGGCTTCGATCGTCGTCTGTCGTGATATCTCAACTTTCGCAAACTGCCCGTAAACGATGCTCCGTATTTCCGTCGAGGGGCTGACTGTTCCACACAAAAATTACATAAACGACCACACGTCCATCGCTTTGAGTGGAGCGGTCTCTTGTTCGGATACGTGTGTCGCACTGGGGTTTTTATCGATACCCCACAGATGTCTTCGAACACGGAAGAGCATTGATCGGCTCTCCAGAGGGACAACGTGTATGCCTCTGGTGATCCGTGATCGCCACCGTATCGACTACGTCTTGATGAATGCCGATTCACAACGGATCGGTTTAGTTCAGCGATCTTTGCAGCTGGCGCTGCTATCTGTGAAGCCGCACGATGTCAAGCAGCAGAATCGGAACTCGTAACTCGGAGACGAAGACTCGCAGCGGTCTCGCAGGGCGTGTCAATACGGATGGCCATCTATCTTAGGCAAGATTTATATCGATGAGCCATTGTTATATGAAATACAAAGAACAATCTACACGCATTAAATCTGATTCCTGCATTGGGATCCGATTTGCATCGGAGGGCCGTGGATGTGGTCGCGGCATAACATCCGAAGTTCCAGAGCCGATGAAATGATCTGCATCTTTTGGGTGATATAGTTCCGCTTATATCTGCAGCACACTGCTTCAAGATAAGTGGTTCGGAGACCTACTAAAAGATAGGTACGCGGACTGCTTTCATGCCTCGTCACTAACCGAATGATGCGGCAGTTTGCGCCACACTTGCTTCCGGGTCCCTCCCCCGTTAATCGGACAATTATTGTCTGTAGGGGATTGTCGTCGCCATGGCTCTCTCTTCCTCCGAATTGTGTGTGGAGTGAAGGAGATGCTCCAGTGCCAGATGTTCAGTCGAAGACCAAGCGTTCTATTCGTTTTGTATGTTCCCCCCGCTCGGGTGTCATGCGACGCTCTTCCGATTCTTTTTCCGTCGTATGGGTTGCTTGTTTGCTGCTCGCGACCCTGCATTTGGCTGGCTGTGGGGTTACCTACAACACTCTTCCGCTTACTGTAGAGTCCGAGCTCGGTCTCCTTCGGTACCGTGCCGGTCGGGCAGACGCAGGCAAAGACCATCACTCTGCATAATCCGGGCCTCACTCCGTAACGCTAAGCGGGATGCAGGTTGCGGATCCCGCATTCACGATTGACTCCGCCCGATGGCAGACGACATCCCGGCGGGCGGAACGGCTAACAGTCAAAGTGATATTTACGCCGACCGCGGCGAAGAGCTATAGCTCGCAGATTGTGGTGACGAGCGGGAACCAGCAAAAAACGCTCTGTCTCGGTAGCCGGTACGGGACAACAGAGCGCTCAGCCGCAGCCCGCTCCCGGCAGCCCCGCGTTGCAGGTGAGTGCCACAGCTTTGCAGTTTGGCAGTGTGCCGATTGGCAGGACACGCAACAGAGTCTCACGCTTACCTCGAGCGGGACCGCTCCGCTGCAGATCAGCTCTCTCAGCGCACAGGGCAATGACTTTCTCGGCGCAAGCACCGTCCTTGCCGCTGACATTGCAGCCCGGCCAGGCCTGGCATCTGCCTGTGAAGTTCGGCCCGAAGATCTCCGGAGCAAAGACCGGGCAACTCATCGATTGCAAGCAATGCGGCCGCAGACGCCGTCCGTGACGGTCACTCTTGTGGGCAATGCGGACGCTCCGGCCCCGCCACCGCCGCCGGGTTCAGGCACGCCGGCGCTCACTCTGAGCAGCACCGCAGTGAGCTTCGGTTCCGTCGCGGTTGGCTCGCAGGGCTCCAATTCGGTGACGTTGACCTCAAGCGGCACCGCCGCAGTTGTGCTGCAGTCCCTGACTGTAAATGGCGATGGTTTTGCGGCTGGACAGGTGCATTGCCGCTGACCCTTGCACCAGGACAGCAGATCGCACTTGCCCCTCAGCTTTCACCCCGTCGAGTGCTGGCGCGGCAGCAGGGCCAGGTCACGCTGGCAGACAATGCCACAGGCAGCCCAAGCACAATCAATCTCAGCGGAACCGGAAAAATAACGGGACTACGGCTTCTTCGTTGTCGGTGCCCAGCGAGCGTTGACTTTGGAGATGTCACTGTGGGTTCTCAGGAAGATAAGACAATCACGCTTGTTTCCAATGGCACGGCGCCAGTCACAGTGAGCGCGATCACGATCGCGGGAGCATCGTTCTCCGATTCGGCCCAGGTCCTTCCTCAGGTGTTACAGCCAAATCAGCAGATGTCTTTGAAGATGAAATTCAATCCAAAGGCGGAAGGCAATGCGACCGGCACTGTCACGGTGTCAAGCAATTCCACTAGCAATCCGACCAGCACAGTGCACATTCACGGCAAAGGAGTCTTAGCGAGCGCACCTGCTCTCTCGGCGAGTGCGACCAGTCTTAGTTTCGGACAGGTGCCGTTGGGCTCACAAGCGACGAAGACGGTGACGGTCACCTCGACTGGAACCGCACCGGCTACTATTTCTGGCGGAAGCGTCACCGGCGCCAGCTATGCAGCGACGTACGCCGGAGTTCCGGTGCAGAATCTTTCCCGCCCATCACGCTGCAGCCGGGACAAGCCGTCACCTTCAGCGTAGCTTTCGACCCACAACAACCACCGCAGCCAATGGGCAGTTGAGTCTGTCAACTGACACGGGTTCGCCTGTAAATGTGTCGCTGACCGGAACGGGAGTACAAAACACCACACCGGCGCTGACCGTGAGCGCTCCCAGCCTGAACTTCGGCCATGTGCAGGTGGGTTCCAAACCGGCGCTGCAGCTTACGCTGACATCGTCGGGCACGGCACCGGTGACGATCTCATCGGCCACCATCGCCGGGCAGCAGTTCCAAATTTCATCCGTGGCTTATCCGGCAGGCGTCACTGGTTGGCCGGCGACGCTTAATCCGGGACAGCAAGTCGTGTTGTCGGTAGGCTTCACTCCGGACTCGGTGAACTCCTTTACCGGAGATCTGGCATTGGCCAGCGACGCCAGCGGTGGAACGGCGAACATTCCACTGAGTGGAATCGGGGATGCTGTTCCCGCGCCGAAACTGACTCCTTCCCCCACCTCGATCAACTTCGGCCAGGCGCAAATCGGCTCCAAGCTCTCCCGGCACTCTCGTATTGACGTCCACCGGCACTGCCCCACTGCACGTCAACACGATCACTGTCTCTGATCCGCAGTTCAGCGTTGGGCGCCTTCTCTTCCAGCAACCTTGCAGCCGAATCAGCAGCTGTCCGGTGACCGTCACCTTTGATCCGACAACGGCAAGGCAACGCTGCCGCGACGCTCACAGTGACGAGCGATGACCCTTCTGGTCCGGCAACGGTTTCGTTGGGCGGCTCGGGTACGGTGAATACGGCTCCCCAGTTGACGGTGAGTCCAACGGCCTTGAACTTCGGAAACGTTCCGCTCAACGTTGCGTCAAGCGAAACCTATCACGCTCACGTCAACAGGTACCGCCTCGGTGACCATTAGCGCAGCGACGGTGACCGGGGCAGCCTTCAGTATCTCAGGCGCGACGTTCCCCCTGACGCTGAACCCGAATCAGTCAGTCACGCTTGCAGGTGCAGTTCGATCCAAGCGCCGCGGGCGCGGCTTCGGGACAGTTGACGGTTACCAGCGATTCAACAACTGGGAGCCACCACGCATATCCCGCTGAACGGCACCGGTACCGTGACCGCCACGCCGAACCTGACGGTGAGCACGAACTCGCTGTCCTTTGGCAATGTTCGCGGTGAACTCAACCGCGACGCTTCCGCTGACGCTGACTTCATCCGGCACGGCGCCTCTGACGATCAATGCGGCGACCCTGAGTGGCACTGGCTTCACCGATTCTGGCGCGACCTTCCCGGTGACGCTGAATCCGAATCAATCTGTGACGCTCCAGGTGAAATTTAACCCGAACAGCGGCGGGGCGGCGTGCCGGGCAGTTGACGATCAACAGCAACTCATCGAGGGCGCGACCACCAGTTGTCCAACTGAGCGGCACGGGCACCACAGCGGCAGTCCCGCAATTGCAATTTAGTTCGCACCGGCTTTGTCTTTTGGCAATGTGCCGGTTGGCTCAACCTGCGACTCTATCGCTTACGTTGATTTCATCTGGGACAGCCCCGGTAACGGTGAGTAGTGCGACTGTTAACGGGCACTGGCTTCAGCGATTCCGGTGCGACTTTCCCGGTGACGTTGAATCCGAATCAATCGGTAACGCTTAAGGTGCAATTCGATCCGCACGGCCGCGGGTGCGGCGAGCGGACAGTTACGATCAAAAGCAATTCGGCGACCGGAAGCACGACCCAGGTCACGCTGAGCGGCACAGGCACGGCTGTGCAACATTATATCGACCTGACCTGGAATGCCCCCAGCAGCTCAGCAGACCCGGTCGCAGGCTATAACGTCTACCGATCGGCCGATGGTGGAGGGTCCTTCACGAAGCTGAATTCGTCGCCAGACAGCCAGATGGATTACACCGACAATGCCGTTCAAAGTGGCACAGACCTACATGTCACGAGGTAAAGAGCGTCGATGCGAACGGGGTCGAGAGCAGCGCTTCGAACCAGATCAGCTTGTCGGTTCCGTAGGGAGAGAGCTTTGGCCGGCGGGGAGAGGTAGTCTCTTGCAATCCTATTGCGGAAGAGGCCATTCAGAGATTTTCCTCGAAAAAAGCACTATGGACTACGCATTGTCGTTTACAAGACACTTCCTCGTGAACGACAATGCGCTGGTCGGATTTGAAGGCTGGAAACGGAGAGACCTGTTAGCTACTCGTCTGCTATGGTCATTCCGGATAGTTGTACGAATCGCTATTGCTTGGCGACACAATAGATGCTGGTACTTCAGGCTCAAGGCAGGTAATAGCCCGCTTCATCGGCAAGGCGTCCCACGGCCGTCAGCTTGGGCAGTTTCCGGCAGTGATTCCAGTTTCTCCCGCCGGCAACTAACCTAGAGCGCCACCCGGTGTTCTGATTCTTTCCTTCCCCAATTCAGCCCGCAAGGAGAGCACTGGGGAGCCATGGAGGAGGCTGCATTCCTATTGGGCAATTCACTTTTCCCCGGGTTGCACGGAGGTGGTTTTATGGGGAAGCATGAAATTTATTGCCCGCGCATTGTTTGAGTGAGGATACTGATTCAAGCGGTGTTACTTCCTAGCAAACTATAGTGACAGGGGTATGGCACTATGCGGTGATACGACCATAGTACTGTTGGGCTCTTGCCTTCCCCTTGGAATCACTTATCCTTGCTGCACAAGAGATGGGAAGAAGAGAAAGGCCGTGAAGGGTTTGCGGAGCACGATCGGGAGTCGTAAGGTATCGCGGGGACCGATCATTCTTTGAGCCTGAAACACGGCAATAAAAGCGAATTTTTGAAGTTGCATTGCAAGATGGATGTTCTGCCTTTGCGTGGATCGGTTGTGAGATTGTCGGAATGCACAATGGCCTTCGGTTCAATACCTCCCTTTCGGCCGGGGCGGTGCATTCACGATTCCTTCACTGGAAAACTCAAGCTTACGAACTGAAAGCCAGGGATATAGCAGAACATTCACGGGATGCAACGCCAATTTTGTTGAAGCGAATCAGAACTGCGCTTCACTTTATATGTAGCGGCATACGTCGGTGTTAAGGGTTCGGCAGGTTCCAGGCTTTGAGTCTTCTGGAACCGAGCTGGTAGCAGTTTGGTCCTAGAGCGAAAAAGCGGGCTGTAGCCCACAGGGCGAAGCTTTGTCTTAATGCTGATCAATCAGCAGCAGTTCAACCGCTAGTAGTGAGAGGAAACGATGCTCGCTCCGCAGGTAGTTGACGACTCTGCAGGCAAGGACGACTTGCAGTGGTGGGCGCTTTATACGCGTCATCAGCACGAAAAGGTGGTGGCGGACATGCTCGCCGCAAAAGGTTTTGAGGTCTTTCTGCCGCTCTACGATTCGATACGCCGCTGGAAAGACCGGCAAAAACTGCTGTCGCTGCCATTGTTTCCCTGTTATGTATTTGTCCGCGGGGGAGTTAAAGGCCGATTGCAGATCATCACGACACCTGGCGTTCATACGGTGTTGAATCACGGCGACCACGTCGCAGTGATTCCAGAGA
This sequence comes from uncultured Acidobacteriaceae bacterium, assembly GCA_963750845.1. Lineage (GTDB taxonomy): Bacteria > Acidobacteriota > Terriglobia > Terriglobales > Acidobacteriaceae > KBS-83. The sequence continues at coordinate 67,177 of CAVVSP010000019.1, read as the reverse complement.
ACGAGATTGAGTCGATTCGCCGAACAGTAGACGGGCACTTTCGCACGGAGCCTCATCCCTTTATTAGATGCGGGGATCGCGTACGGGTTATTCGGGGCTCGCTTCAGGGCTTGGAAGGCATTCTGGTTCGCAAGAAGAATCAGTTTCGATTGGTTCTTTCGGTGGACATGCTTGCGAAGTCGGTCGCAGTCGAAATCGATTCAACCGATGTCGAACCTGTCGCAGAACGTGTTGCGGCAGCCGAATATTCGAATGGGTTTACCACGCCCACGGTCCTGGCGAACCGATTCCCAGCGTCGCTCATAGCTAGTTGAGGCTCTCAGCCTACCTAGACCTCAATGAGATTTCTGTTCAGGTTGCCAGCAATCCCACATAAGGCTGAAATCCACACAATTCGAAGCGTGCACGCCAGACGGGGTGAGCACAACCGAAGCAGTTTCGACGGGAGTCGTTTATGAAAAGAAGGGCCAATCATTCAGTCCGCGCAGGATCTCTGCTGATCGCCGTATGCGCTTTCGCCTTCGTTCACGTTGATGCTTCAGGTCGTGTCGACGCCGATCCCCAGACCCCAGCAGGCTCCGCCGCAGAGTTGTCTTCCACGACGCCAAAAGCCCACGACGCCAGCTACGTGATTGGGAATTCTGATGTGCTTGCAATCACCGTGTGGAAAGAGCCGGATGTCTCGCGATCGATACCAGTGCGGCCTGACGGGAAAATCTCGCTGCCGCTAGTCGGCGAAATTCAGGCAGCGGGACGTACTCCACTGCAGCTTGAGGAAGAGATTGCCGCCAAACTGCAAACCTATATCAACAAACCTGACGTCACCGTGATTGTTCAGGAGATCAACAGCGAGAAATTCAATATCCTCGGGCGTGTGATTAAGCCAGGATCCTACCCTTTGTCCGGGGCGGCCACCGTTTTGGATGCGATTGCCACGGCTGGCGGTTTTCAGGACTTCGCCAAGCAGAAGTCCATCTATATCCTGCGCTCGAGTCCGGCGGGCGGCCAGTCTCGCATGATGTTCAATTACAAAGACGTGATCAAGGGAAAGCATCCCGAGCAGAACATCAAGCTTGAACCGCGCGACACCATCGTGGTGCCTTGAAGACTAGCCTTATGTCGATACGCGTTTTAAGCTGCGTTCTGTTCATGGCCGCCATCGCACCGGTATTCCAATCCGATGCGTGGTCGCAGGCCGTGCCGGCCAAAGAGGGCTCGATGCTGATCCCACCCCCCGTCAGCATTGAGGCCTATCCGACGGAAGTTGGTTCTGAAGTGCGCTCGAACTACCTTCGTGCGGGCGTTACCGTAAGCGCGGGATATATCGACAATTTGTATGCAGGCTCGGGGAACGCAGTGTTGGGAGAAACCACCGTTTCCGTCCGGCCAAAAATCGCCTTCGACGCGACCTCCTCTCGGCAGCAAAGCACGTTGCTCTACAGCCCAGGCTTCACCTTTTACTTGCCGACCAGCGAGTTGAATCAAACCGATCAAAACGCCATTTTCAATTGGCGTTTTCATGTGACTCCGCACGGGACCATTAGCGCGAACGATATTTTTCAGCAAGGTTCGAGTTCGTTCAGCGCGTCCTCGCTAGGAGCCGCCGGTTCCGCGCCCGCCTCGGCAGTCGGAATTATCGCGCCCTTTGCACAGCGTCTTACCAATGCAGTGGATGCGCAGTATTCACTGCAGTTCAACCCCACAAATATGACCGGCGTCTCCGGCAGACGGTTCGATCTGCATTACCCCGATGCGGCTCAAGTGCCTGGCCTTTACGACTCAAATGAATGGGGCGGGGGTGGCTTTTACAGCCACCGGCTCACGGGAGCACAGTATATCGGTACGACCTATAGATATTCGCGAATACTGGCTAATCCTCAGAATGCGCGGAGCGAGACACAGACACATACATTTTTTCTCTTTTATACGATCTACCTGAAGCGTGGTCTCTCCTTTTCGTTATCAGGAGGCCCACAGGAATTCGATTCTGAGGCATCCTTTTCGGCTACAGCAACGCCTGCCGATGGTCTAAGAACCTGGGCACACGCGAGATCGGTCGGTTCGCAGCAATCCGCAGATACACAGACTCAAACGGTGACGACAAACTCGTGGTCGCCAGGTGTGACGGCGAGTACAGGCTGGCAACAGAGTCACACAAATTTTTCAGCCAGCTATTCGAGGAGTGTCACCGCGGGCGGCGGCCTGCTCGGAACGTTTGATTCCAATAGTGCGAGTGGGTCGGCTCGCTGGCGGGTATCGCGCACTTGGACCCTGGCAGCGAGCGCGACATATTCGATCCTCAAGAGTGTCGCACCACTACCGTTCTTCTCCACCACGCTTGGCGGTCACAGCATCGGCGGTGTAGCCACTGCGGACCATCCTCTGAGTGAGCACATCGGGGTTTCGTTTGAATACGACCGCCTCCACCAAAGCTACGCCGGTATCACGGCGCTTGTCAGTAATCCGAACAGCGATCGAGGATTGGTTTCGGTCTACTGGCAATTCGCGCGACCGATAGGTAGATAGATATGTCAGAAGATATAGAAGAACAGACATCGCAACCATTCGATTTTGGCCGCGTGCTGGACATTGCTCGTCGTCGCCACATGCAGTTTCTGATACCACTGTTTCTTGGGTGGCTTGTCGTGTGGGGATCCAGTTGGTTTCTTCAGGCTCGCTACAAATCCGGCACATTGATTCTGGTCGAAGAGCCGACGATGCCAAAGAACTATGTGGTACCCAATGTGAATGACGATTTGCAGGGCCGGTTGCAAAGCATCTCTCAGCAAATTCTCAGCCGCACGCGTCTGCTCCTGATCATCGACGATCTGAACCTTTACAACGGAAAGGGCCAAGCGAAGTTTACGCCGGACGACAAAGTCGATCGGATGCGAAAAGATATAGACATCGAATTGGTGCGTGACCGCGACAACTCGATCAACGCATTCAAGATATATTTCTCGGCGTCCAATCCCTATACCGCGCAGCAGGTTACCAGCAAACTGACTCATTTGTTTATCGATGAGAATCTCAAGGTGCGCGAGCAGCAGTCGGAAGATACGACCCACTTCATCCAAAGTCAGTTGGAGACGGCGCGTGACAATCTCGCTAAGCAAGAGGCGAAGATTCGCGACTTCCAAGCCGCACATCAAGGCGAATTGCCCACTCAGCAAACGACGAACCTTCAGATCCTTAGCGGGCTACAGGCACAGTTTCAGAGTGAACAGGATGCTCTCAACAACGCGAAACAGCAGCGGGTCTATGCACAAACGCTCGTTGATCAGTATCGTACGCTTCAGATATCGACGCGGCACACCGCAGACGGCAGTCCATCCGGCCTGGCGGGCATCGATGCGCAACTCGACAAGCTGAAGTCGCAACTGGCTGAACTGAGTTCACACTACACGGACAATTACCCCGATGTTCAGCGTCTGAAAAGGGAAATCGCCAAAGCTGAAAAGAATAGAGATAATCTAATTGCGAGCCTCAAGAGCAAACCGACGGATCAGGAAGCTGCCGATTCGGCTCATGATGTGGTCGATCCTACGCAGAACGCTCCTCTGTTGCAGCTCCAAGGCCAGCTCCGCGCCAGCCAAAATGAAATCGTAAATCGCGAACAGGCCATTGCAGACCTGAAATCCAGGATAGGTGAATATCAGAGGCGTCTGAATTCGGAGCCTGCGAGCGAGCAGCAATTAGCGGAACTAACCCGTGGCTATGATCAGTCGAAGGCCAACTATGATGATCTCCTTAAAAAGGAGAATGCATCCCAAATGGCCACCAGCATGGAGCATTTGCAGCAAGGCGAGCGCTTTACCATGCTCGATCCGCCCACTCTACCCGTTAAACCGGCCTTTCCAAATCGGTTGAAGTTCTGCGCCATGGGCGTTGCCGTCGGCTTGTTTCTAGGTGCCTTTGTTGTCGGCGTGATGGAATTCTTCGATGACCGCCTGCACAGTGATAAGGAAATCAAGAAGCTTTTGCCAACAACGGTTATTTCAGAAGTTCCAGAGATCCTGACGGCGGCAGACGAACAGCACACGCGGAGGAGAGTATTCTTCGGGTGGGCGATGACAGTGCTAATATTTGTCAGCATTCTGGCTGGATCAGCATTTAGCTATTTGCATAGTTGAGTTTCAGTACCCATGTACAAAGCATTCTTCAATCTCGCGCGCAATCCGTTTGATCTCACTCCCGATCCGACCTGTTTTGTTTCTACCAGGCGACACAACGAGGCGCTCGCGGCACTGTATTACGGCGTCCGCTGGCATAAGGGATTCATCGTAGTTACGGGTGAGGTGGGGACAGGGAAGACACTTCTTTTGAGATGCTTGCTGCGCCTGCTGAGAGCAAGCAAAGACGTTTCCTATGCATATCTGTTCAACAGCCGCCTCACTCCTACAGAGTTTCTGCAGTATATTGTCTCCGACTTCGGGCTACCTTCTTCTGGAAAAAATAAGGGCGAGCTTTTGCTTGACCTCGGTCAGTTCCTGATCTCGCGTGGATCCAAGAAGCTCACGACAGTACTTATCATTGATGAGGCGCATCACCTTTCGGAGGAAATTCTGGAAGAAGTGCGCCTTTTATCTAATCTTGAGACGACAGACGAAAAGTTGCTGCAGATCGTGCTGGTTGGACAGCCTGAGTTGGACGAGAAGCTCGATTCGGTTGACCTTCGGCAGCTAAAGCAGCGAATTGCTCTTCGCGCTGCGCTGGGACCGCTGGATGCGGAAGAAACCCGCGAGTATATCGAACGACGCTTACAAATCGCCGGCGCTGAAACGAATCGCAAGCCGATCTTTCCCGCCGACACCATAGCGGCCATATTTCGCCATTCACGAGGCCTGCCACGTCTTATCAATTCCATTAGCGAGAATGCCCTCATAGCAGCGTATGCGCGGCAAGTTCCAACGGTCTCGCCGGAGATCATTGAAAATGTGGCAAGGGAGTTCCGTCTCGATGTGGTCGGGAGGGCGTCGGGAAATGGAACAAACGACAGCGAGTTGAGTGTGCAGCGTACCGCAAAACTTCTCCTTGATTTAGCTGCAACGCTACGAAAACCTGTAAACGGGTCCCATCCTGGCGCGCCTATAGGCGCCGAGGCGAGAAAACATGAGCCATATATTTGACGCGTTGCAGAGATCGGAGGCCGAGCGCTCCGGTTTTGATCTATCGTCGACGTCAGTAGCTACCGAACTGCTGGAGCATGCCGAGCGGCAGGCTGTTGCGAAATTCGTTGCTGCGCCTGAGGTCGGGATGGCCGGTGCCGCGGCGGCCCTGGAACACGAAGCCGCATATGGCAGGGGAGCGGATTCGCCATTCGCGGCGGGGGTTGGCGTTCCCGATAACCTCAGTCTGTCTCCTGACGATGAAGGGAGAGAAATCCTTCGTCGATGCCAGACACTCAATCTTTCTATCACCCCTCAAAATAGACTCGTGACCCTGACTGAGGGAGATACTCCGGCAACTGAGGCCTTCCGACTCTTGAGCGTGCGACTACGCCATCTCCGTCGAGACCGAAAGCTGCAGAAACTGCTCATTACAAGTACGATTCCGCAGGAAGGCAAGAGCGTAGTGTCTGCTAACGTGGCTTGCGCCCTTACTTTGGGAACTCGGCAGCGGACTCTGTTATTGGAGGGAGATGTTCGCCGGCCTACCCTATCGAAGGTATTTGGCCTGAAGGCGCATCCTGGGATCTGTGAATATTTGCAAGGCGAGCGCACGATTGCGGCGAGCATCTATCGCCTCGAACCTGCGGGCATCTGGTTTCTGCCGGCGGGTGTTGCTCCGGCGAATCCTCTAGAACTCTTGGAATCGGCAAGGCTACCGGCACTAATGGAACAGCTGACCACGTGGTTTGACTGGGTCATCGTGGACTCTCCGCCGGTGCTGCCGCTGGCCGATACCAGCGTGTGGACGCGTCTTGCGGATGGAATCCTCCTAGTCACGCGGCAGGGAACTACACAGAAGCGCCACCTGAAGAGAGGGCTCGAGGCGCTCGAGTCAAAGAAGGTGATCGGCGCCGTGCTGAACTCTTCCCAGAACGCATCCGACAACAAATATTATTCGTACCGCCATCCGGCGGACAATTCCACCGGCGGTTGATCTGCTGTGGTCATGACTCGGTCGTCCCGGCTTTCTGAGCGGTCTCGGTTCAACCAGTCGAAAGCGGTGCCACGCCGCCCAGCGCCCTGCTTCTTCCCACCACCTTAAATACTAGACAGCTACCGTACTTCAAAGCAAAAGTAGGCCGGCGAAGAGTCGTCGAGAGAGGAGTAGACCGTGACTCTGCTACGCGTTGATGATGCTTCAAATCCAGCGGACTCCTTATTCGATTGCATATCGGCCGAAGAACGCGTCATCCAGGATGAAGAAAATTTCAAGAGGATGATCGCCGTCGAGCGCAAGAGAACCGAGCGGTCCAGGGAGCCATTTCTCCTCATGCTTCTCGAAGCTGGCAATCATCAGCGGGCCGAGAAGAACACTAACGCTCTCGATAAGATCATTTCTGCCATGTTGTCATCGACGCGGGAAACGGATGTGGTCGGCTGGTACAAGGGGCGTACAACGGTCGGCGTCATGTTTACCGGCCTGACAATTGAGGACAAGAATGCGGTGCTGAGTACAATTCTGAGCCGAGTCAGCGCCGCGTTGCGAGATGAGTTGACGTCCGATCAGTTCAGTCAAATCAGCCTCTCCTTCCACTTCTTCCCCGACCATTGGGATCATGAGAATTCCGGCCGTCCGAGTAATCCCGCGCTATATCCAGATCTGTTCAGCACCAGCAGCGAGAAACGCTCGTTGCTGATCGTGAAGCGGGTCATGGACATCGCCGGCAGCGCGCTATTGCTGGTCCTCTTTGCTCCCCTATTATTGGTTATCGCGGCTGCGATCAAAGCCTCTTCCCAGGGCCCGGTGCTCTTCAAGCAGTACCGAGTCGGGCAATATGGCCGTCGCTTCACCTTCCTCAAGTTTCGATCCATGCGTGCCGATAATGACCCAAGTGTCCATAGAGAGTATGTGACTAAGCTGATTGCCGGCGAAGCCGACCGCATAGCATCCCGTGCTGACGACAAGGGCGTATACAAGCTGGCCAACGATAAGCGAATTACGCCAATAGGACGATTTTTACGCAAGACCAGTCTGGACGAGCTTCCGCAGTTTCTCAATGTGCTCAAGGGTGATATGTCGCTCGTTGGCCCACGCCCGCCGATTCCCTATGAACTGGCCGCGTATCAGACCTGGCATCGTCGCCGCGTTCTGGAAGTGAAGCCGGGAATTACGGGTCTGTGGCAGGTTACCGGGCGAAGCCGCGTCAAGTTCGACGATATGGTCCGCCTCGATCTGCGTTATGCGATGTCGTGGTCGCCATGGTTGGACGTCAAGATTCTCATGCGGACGCCTGGCGCTGTCATCAAGGGCGCGCACTAATCAATCGTTCCTGACTTCGAACCGATCAACTACTCAAGCCGGCTCTCTCGATTCTTTGAGCTTGCGCTCTATTTCAATTGACGTTCTGAAAGTGCGGTGACTGTCTCGTGAACTTCGGCGTTATTGGTTACGGTTATTGGGGTCCAAACGTTGTCAGAAATCTCACCAGTCTTGATGGCTCCCAGGTGCTTGCCATCGCAGAGATGAGTGCGGGCGCGCGCAAACGGGCACAAAAGGCACATCCGGGCATCACCGTTACAGCGGATGCATCCGAGGTGATGGCATCGCCAAATATCGATGCAGTTGCCGTCATCACACCTGTGTGGACACACTATGAGCTGGCAAAAGCTGCGTTAGAGAACGGCAAGCACGTCTTCGTCGAAAAGCCCTTTACCAGTAACACGGAACAAGGCGAAAAGTTAATTGAGCTGGCGCGGCGAAAAAATCTGAAAATCATGGTGGACCATACCTTCCTTTTCACCGGTGCGGTCAGGAAGATATCACAGCTTCTGGATGACAATGCGCTGGGAAAGCTCTACTACTACGATTCCACGCGAGTGAATCTCGGTCTCTTTCAACATGACATCAATGTTCTCTGGGACCTTGCCCCGCATGATCTGTCCATTATGGATTACGTCATCAAGACGACTCCGGAGGCGATCGTCGCTACTGGAGAAAAACACCTGAATTGCCATGAAGACGTGGCCTACATGACAATTTATTTTCCTGAAAAAGTCATCGCGCACATCAACGTTAACTGGCTGTCCCCAGTCAAGGTGCGTACGACTCTCATCGGCGGCGAGAAGCGCATGCTGGTCTGGAACGATCTCGAGGCCGACGAAAAAGTGAAGGTGTATGACAAGGGCGTCAACATTACTAATCGTGAGGGGGTCTACGATCTTCTCGTGAGCTACCGGTCGGGCGATATGTGGTCCCCTCAGTTGGAACAGATCGAGGCCCTGCGTCAGGAGCTGACCTATTTTGTGGACTGCATTTCCAACAATAGGGAGCCATTCAACGACGGATGCGCCGGCCTGCGGGTTGTCAAAATGTTGGAGGCGGCCAGCGAGTCATTGAGTAAACGGGGAGGGCTGATCTACTTATGAGCGATTTCCTTTCTATCGCGGCGGATGTCAGGCTCGGCGCGAACGTTCGACTCTCCAGGTTTATCAATCTTTATGGATGCGAAATTGGAGATGAGACAAAGGTCGGCGCTTTTGTAGAGATCCAAAAGAACGCGAGCGTTGGAAAGCGCTGCAAGATATCCAGCCACACCTTCATTTGCGAAGGGGTCACGATCGAAGACAACGTCTTTATTGGGCACGGGGTCACTTTTGTAAACGATAGCTATCCTCGAGCCACTGTCTCTGGCGGAAGCCTCCAGACCGAGAGCGATTGGAAAGTCGAACGTACGGTCATTAAACGAGGCGCGTCGATTGGTTCTGGCGCCACCATTTTGTCCAAAATCACCATCGGCGAGAATGCGATCATCGGCGCCGGGAGTGTTGTTACGAAAAATGTACCACCCAACTCGATCGTGGCCGGCAATCCGGCCAGGGTCTTGCGTTATGTAGATCAGAGTGTGGAGCGTGCCGATGTCCGTAGATAACAGCATTCCTTTTCTTGATTTAGTGACTCCCCACGTCGAGCTCGAGCAAGAGCTTACGACGGTATTTCGCCGCGCGCTGCTTAGCGCTGGCTTTATTGGCGGTCCGATGGTGGATGAGTTTGAACATGCATTCGCAAAGTTCTGTGATGTCAGTCATTCCATCGCTATCAGTAGCGGCACGGACGCTCTGCGGTTTGCCATTATGGCCTGCGGCGTCCAGCCCGGCGACGTTGTCGTAACCGTTCCGCACACGTTCATCGCCACAACGGAGGCTATCTCGCAAGCCGGCGCTTTTCCGGAATTCGTTGACATCGACGAGCGCACTTACAACATGTCTGTTGAAAGGCTGCAGCAGTTCTTAGAGGGGCAGTGTACCCGGGACGCGTTCGGCAAACTCATCAGCCGGCGGAGCCATCGCCCGGTAACGGCCGTCGTCCCGGTGCACCTCTATGGCCAGATGGCAGAAATGGACGGAATTCTAGAACTGGCCGATAACTATGGACTGACCGTGATAGAAGATGCGTGTCAGGCACACGGCGCAGAATATTTCTCCAAACGATGCAACCGTTGGTTCATGGCGGGATCTATGGGCCGCGCGGCGGCCTTCAGTTTTTACCCCGGGAAGAATCTTGGAGCCTGTGGTGAAGCGGGTGCCGTCACCACAAACGATGCAACCGTTTCCGCGAAAATAAAGACCTTGCGTGACCATGGTCAGGTTAAGAAGTATTTCCACGATGTGGAAGGCTACAATGGGCGGCTCGATTCGATGCAGGCAGGCTTTCTTTATGTAAAGCTCGCGCGCCTGGCAAAGTGGAACGAACAGCGTCGTGAACGCGCCCAGACATATAACCAGCTATTTGCAGACAATGAATTGGTAACTTGCCCCTATGAAGCTTCCTGGTCGCGTGGCGTGTATCACCTTTATGTCATCCGTTCGGCTGATCGCAATGGAATGATCCATCATCTACAAGAGGCAGGCATCGGCACGGGCATTCATTATCCTGTTCCTCTCCACTTGCAGAAGGCCTATACCTCGCTAGGTTATTCTTCGACCGACTTTCCTATGGCGGTGCTGGCTGCATCGGAAATCGTGTCTCTGCCGATGTTTCCGCAGCTTACAGCTGATCAGCAACTCAGGGTGGTCGAACAAATCGCTCGCTTCACATCTGGACTGCTTCAGAAGCGAGGCGTAGCTGCCCAGATAGCAGGAATCTCTGCGGAGCAGAGCGCCTAGCCACTTGCACTCGCACATACCGTCATGATCGCTCCCTTGTCCTTCATCATCGTCAGCCCCGCGCGCAATGAGGCGCAGTTCATCGAGTTGACGCTTCAATCCGTGGTCGCGCAGAAGCGTCTGCCAATGCGGTGGGTGATCGTCAGCGACGGGTCGACGGATGGTACTGACGAAATTGTGGCGAGCTATGCGGCTCGGTATCCCTGGATCCGTCTCGTGCAAATGCCGAAACGCGAAAAGCGGGATTTCGCCGGGAAAGTGCACGCCTTTAACGCGGGTTACGCCGACGTGCAGGATCTGGACTACGATGTCATCGTCAGTCTGGATGCGGACATTTCGTTTGACTCGGAATACTTCGCGTTCCTGCTTGAAAAGCTTCAGGCGGATCCCGCACTGGGGTTGGTGGGAACGCCGTTTCAAGAAACCACGGGACAGGTGTACGACTATCGATTTGTCAGCATCGAGCACGTCTCGGGAGCTTGTCAGGTGTTTCGCCGCGAATGTTTTCAGGAGATTGGCGGATACCTTCCAGTGCCTGGCGGATCCGTTGATCACATTGCTGTGATCAGTGCACGAATGAGGGGATGGAAGACACGAACATTCACAGAGAAGGTTTGTTTGCATCACCGGGGAATGGGAACAGCCCAGCGAGGTGTTCTTTCCTCGAAATTCAAGCTCGGTATCAAGGATCATGCCGTGGGGAATCATGCGCTATGGGAATTGTTCAGAGTCGCGTATCAAATGACTCAGCGACCACGCTGCCTGGGCGGCCTGGCACTGGGAAGTGGCTATATTTCTGCGGCTTTTCGACGAAATGAACGGCCAGTACCTAAAGGACTCGTCGACTTTCATCGGCAGGAACAAATGCAGCGCCTCAGGAGAATGTTCCGGCTTGGCCCCTCGCGCTCAATCAGGATCGCGAACTCTTCGACCGAGGCTCAAGTCGACTCCGGCTCCGCAAACTAACCAGCAACATAAATAATCCTATTCGTCCGCAATGTCCTCACGCCCGTTCATAAGTTTTCGTGAGCCCAAGCCCGCTGAGAGGTCTGGCGATCAGGCGGGTTCACCTCCGACCGGTGCCCTAATCATCAATGCTGACGATTGGGGAAGCGATTCACAGACCACCGATCGGATCTTCGACTGCTTTCGGCACGGTACGGTGTCCTCCGCGAGCGCCATGGTTTTCATGGCCGATTCACAACGAGCTGCGGATATGGCCCTGGAAGGTCAGGTTGATGTTGGTCTGCATTTGAATCTTACGTCCCCTCTTACGGCGCCGCAGGTTCCAAAACTACTTTTACATCATCAGCAGCGTGTAATGCGGTTCCTGAGGGGAAGCCGGTTTGCAAAGGTAGTCTTTCATCCTGGACTTCACCGGTCCTTCAAATACGTTGTGGCTGCACAGTTAGCGGAGTTTCGTCGGTTGTTAGGTTTTGAACCAGAACGCATTGATGGTCACCATCACATGCATCTTTGCGCCAATGTGTTGTATGCGAACCTGCTGCCGCATGGCACTGTCACCCGGCGAAATTTTTCCTTCCAGCCGGGCGAAAAGAGTGCGGCGAACAGGGTTTTTCGCAGGTTCGTCGATAGCAGGTTGGCAAAACAACACCGCACCACTGACTATTTCTTTTCCTTGCCGCCGTTTAAGCCGGCGGAGCGGCTGGAGCGGATTGTGAGTCTTGCCAAGTGGTCCACGGTAGAAGTAGAAACCCATCCGGCAAACCCGGAAGAGTATGGGTTTTTGATGGACGGCAGTGTTTTCAAGCTAATTGGTGAAGTGCCAGTCGCCTCCAGCTATCGGCTGTAGGCATTGAGCCCGACAATTATTTCCAAGACCTACATTTAATTTCTATGCCTCAATACGTAGACGAATTGACCTCTTCACAAGCCGAGTGGTTGGCCAGCCAGCGACCGCACGTGAGCGTGTGCGTATGCACCTATAGGCGGCCTGGACTGCTGAAGCGGCTTCTGGAAGAACTGAGCCAGCAAGACACCGCCGATCTATTCACTTTTTCGGTGGTGATCTGTGACAATGATCAAATCCGATCGGCAGAACCTGTCATTAACAATGCCCGCGAAACCTATCCGGTTCCCATCAAATATTGTGTCGAGTCCAGACAGAATATTGCGCTGGCGCGGAATAAGGTTGTTGAGAATGCAGAAGGAGAATTTCTCGCTTTTATCGACGATGATGAATTTCCCGCACATGACTGGCTCTTGAAGCTGTTCAAGACGTGCATTGAGTACAAAGTGGATGGCGTGCTGGGGCCTGTCCTGCGCCATTTTGATGACGTCCCACCAGCATGGCTCAGGAAGAGCCGGTTTTACGTTCGACGCGTGAATCCTACCGGAATGCAGGTTGACTGGCACGAAGCGCGCACCGGCAACGTGTTGCTGAAGAGAAGTATCATTGGCACGGAGGCGGCTCCATTCCGTCCGGAATTCAGAGCGGGAGAGGACCAGGATTTTTTTCGGAGAAAGATCAGTGAGGGGCGCAGGTTTATATGGTGCGCAGACGCCGAAGCCTATGAGGTAGTCCCGCCTGCGCGCTGGAAAAGAATATATCTGATCAAGAAGGCGCTGCTAAGGGGTGCGACTGCGGGGTTGCATTGTGATGGGATCGGCATTGTTAAGTCAGTGATCGCAATTCCTCTCTACGCTTTGGCGATGCCCGTCGCTCTCCTTTTCGGCCAGCATTACGCCATGACGCTTCTTCGTCAAACTCTGTGACCATCTGGGAAAGCTACTCATACTGATGGGTATCAACCCGATTCGGGAGCAATACGTAAGCGAATGATTCGTGTCATCTTCAAAGTTCGACTATGCAATTCGGGGTAGTGTACGCGGCCTGTTGTATACGGAGAGGTCGCCGTTGGTAAGGCAGCGGCCAAAATATCGGCCGCGATGGGCAACCATCCGGGGGTTCGAATCCTTCCCTCTCCGCCAAAGCTCAACATACCGCAATCGTATATTTCGACCTGAAGGTATTTTGAAATGATTGAAATAGGCGGAACCAAATTACAGGTACGCGGCTCCGTGGTAAAAATCGCCCGCGTTGATGGCGAAAAATTCCTTTTCACGGATAACCCGGATGCGATCGTGGATTTTCTTCGAAGATCGCCTCATCGTGTCGACATCTTCACTTTCATACAGAAGGTCTCGGAGACCTCTCCGAAATACAGCTACCCCATGGAATGGGATAATCTTGCTGTCCTGCCTATATCAACATTTGATCACTGGTGGAGCCAGCAAATAGGATTCAAGGCTCGCAACAAGGCCAAGCAGGCCGAAAAAAAAGGCGCTGTTATACGCGAGGTTCCCTTTGGCGATTCGCTGGTGCGCGGCATCTGGGAAATCTACAACGAGACACCTATCAGAGGCGGTAGAAAGTTTCCGCATTTCGGGAAAGATGTGGAGACGGTGTATAGGGAAGAAGCGACATACCTTGATGAAAGTATTTTCATTGGAGCATTTGTAGGCGACAAACTTATCGGATTTATTAAGCTGATTTACAGCGCCGAAGGTTCTCAGGCGGGATTGTTGAATATCGTTTCGCTTATTGAGCACCGCGACAAGGCTCCTACGAATGCACTCGTAGCGCACGCTGTAAAGGTGTGCGCCGAGCGACAAATCCCTTTCCTTGTCTACTCTAACTTTGCTTACGGTAAAAGGACCCGTGATTCTCTGAGCGATTTCAAGGAGCGGAACGCATTTCAGCGCGTAAATCTGCCTCGTTACTATGTCCCCTTGACACCTATCGGGCAGGTTGCGCTTCGGCTTGGTGCGCACAAAAGGATCTCCGAGCAAATTCCCGAGTGGATGATCGTTAAGCTGCGTCATGTTCGAAAAGTGTGCTACGGCCGGCTGTTTCAGGCGGCCTCAGAGAACGCTTAGGGCACAGTCAATGTCTTTCGGCCGCGGCGAGCGGCGTCGGCCGAATCGCAGAAGTCACTTATCGACAAGCATTTGTCATACATTAACGACCCAAATGAAAGCAGAGAATGCCAGGGATAGTTGGGCTTATCACAAGAAGAGGGCGTCAGAGAGCTGAAGCAGACCTTCAGCAGATGGTACAGGCACTCCGGCACGAAACGTTTTATCAGACCGGTACATGGATCGATGAAGGCGCTGGTATATATGTCGGTTGGATCATTAGAGATGACGCCGCGTTCGGCCAGCTTCCCATCGAAAACCAGAGCCGCGACAAAGCGCTCGTCTTCTCGGGTGAGGAGTACTCGGATCCTACCGCGGAGGATCGATCGTATCTCATTCGTCTCGCAGAGGAGGAGAGCTCTACCTACCCGGCATGTTTGAATGGCAGATTTCAGGGTCTATTGGTTGAGAAGGCAGCCGGAACGGCGACGCTATTCAATGACCGTTACGGAATGCATCGGGTCTACTACCACGAATCTCAAGACACCTTCTACTTTGCCGCCGAAGCCAAAGCGATTCTGGAAGTATGTCCTGAACTGAGAGTGATCGATCCGCGTGGGATGGGGGAATTGGTATCCTGCGGCTGCGTTTTGGAGAACCGAACGGTTTTCAGGAACATCGGTGTTCTGCCACCTGCATCGGCGTGGGTATTCAGAAACGGGGCAATCGAGCGCAAAAGCTCTTATTTCGATCCGAAGGAGTGGGAGACTCAGGAGACACTGGAACTCGAACAATATTATCAGCAGCTCCGCGGCGTGTTTTCACAAAACATATCCAAATATTTCGGCGGCCACCAGCGCAGTGGGGTATCTCTCACCGGCGGGCTAGATTCACGCATGATCATGGCGTGGCTCAAGGCTGCTCCGGCATCGGTCCCGTGCTATTCATTCGGGGGAATGTTTCACGAGTGCCAGGATGTCACCGTGGCGCGGAAGGTGGCTCAACTGTGCGGTCAACGGCATCAGGTCATCCCCGTCGGGGAGGAATTTCTAGCTAGGTTTGGGCACTATTCGGAACGCACGGTGTTTCTTACTGATGCATGTGTGGACGTAAGTCATACCGCTGACCTGTACATAAACGAGATTGCTCGCACGATTGCGCCGGTGCGCATGACGGGAAATTATGGCGGCGAGGTCCTCCGCAGTATTCGAGCTTTTAAGCCGGTTGAACCCCCGCCGAGGCTATTCCAGGCTGATTTCTCGAGTTATCTGAGACAAGCAAAGCAGACCTACGCAGGTCTGATTGCGGGACATCCACTTTCATTCTCTGTATTTCGACAGGCGCCGTGGCACCACTATGGCCTGCAGGCGCTCGAACAAACGCAGCTAGCATTGCGCTCTCCCTATTTGGATAATGAGCTAGTGAAGACAGTATTTCGTGCGCCGAAATCGACGTTGAGTAGCAACGACGTCTCCCTTCGCCTTATTCACGAGGGTAACTCTGCATTTAAGTAAGCTGCCGACGGACCGCGGCCTAGCCGGCAAGTCCGGTCCGCTAGTGTCTGCTCTGAGGCACGAGTATCTCGAATTTACCTTTAAGGCCGAATATGCTTACGATTACGGAATGCCGCAATGGTTAGCTCGCACAGACCACGCGCTTTCCAGCCTTCACTTGGAACGGCTGTTCCTCGGCAGGCACAAGTTCTACCATTTTCGGGTCTGGTACCGGGATGCACTCGCGAGCTACATACGCGAGATGCTGCTGGATTCCAGAACGCTCTCAAGGCCATACCTTGAAAGGCAATCCGTCGAGAAGATCGTTGCCGGACACTTGCGTGGCGATCGAAACTACACCACAGCCATTCATAAAATTCTCACCCTGGAGCATCTGCACCGTTTGTTCATAGACGCACGATGAGCCCGCAATTAGCCACTTTCGCCTACATCGCCATGATCCTTGCGGTCTTTTATCTGGACCGCAACAAGGAGGCACGCACTTCCAAAGCTCTCTGGATTCCGGTTATGTGGTTGATGATCAACGGATCCCGGCCGGTTTCCATGTGGTTTCAGTCTGGCCCCACCTTAGCAGACGAATATGCAAACGGTAGCCCCCTCGACGCGGCCATATTTGGTGCTCTTGTGGTCGCTGGCCTGTGCACGCTCGGTGCGAGATGGAAGCAGCTCGGCGGGATAGTCAGGAACAACTCCGCCCTGCTTGCATATATAGTTTACTGCCTCGTTAGCACGCTTTGGTCCGATGACTCTTTTGTGTCGTTCAAGAGGTGGATCAAGTCTGTCGGCGATGTGGTCATGATCGTGATTGTCCTGACCGATCCGGATCAGCGTAACGCCATCAAACGCTTCTTGTGTCGCGTCGGCTACGTGGTCATACCGGTTTCTATTTTGTTTATTAAGTATTACCCGAACGTGGGTCGTTCCTATAACCAATGGACATGGACGCCCCAGTATTGTGGCGTTACCACCTTCAAAAACCTCCTCGGCATGATCACGCTGGTGTGTGCTTTGGCGATTCTGTGGTCGTTTGTGACCACATGGCGCGAGCGACCCCCACGACGATGGCATCATCTTTTTGCACAGGGCCTTATCCTAGGCATGGCAGGTTGGATTTTCCAGATCGCCAACTCGATGACTTCGCTGTCATGTTTCATACTCGCGGGGTGCGTCATGATAATGGCGAATCTGGCCTGGGTTCACCGCCGCCCTGCGCTCATCCATGTGATGGTCGCCGGTGTGATTGCGGTGTCTGTCGTTGCCCTGTTCTTTGATTCGTCAGGCGGCATGGTTCAGTCGCTGGGAAGGAATTCCAGCTTGACCGGCCGCACCGACATCTGGCGAATAGTACTTGAGCTCAGCAAACCAAGGGCGCTGCTCGGGGCAGGGTTTGAAACATTCTGGATGGGCGAACGCCTCGCCACTATGTTTCGCTTTGAACCGGGTATCCAGGAGGCCCACAACGGCTATCTGGAGATGTATGCAAATTTAGGATGGGTCGGAGTCGCTCTGCTCGTTGCGGTGATAGTGACCGGATATAGGAATGTACTAGCGGCGTATTCCCGGGATCGCACTATTGGGAGCATTAAAATTGCGTATTTCGCGACCGCTGTCATCTACAGCCTCACCGAAGCAGGGTTTCGCATGATGTCGCCTGTATGGCTTGGATTTCTTCTCGCGATAATTTACGTCCCCGCAATGCGGCGGAAGAAGAAAATAGCCCCCGCTCGCGCGACAGGCGTGGCTAAACAGCATGACTTGTATCCATCACTCGTCACGAGCTACAAGGATAGCTTCTGAAGCCCCACAGAGTCAGACGAGCTTTCGCCGGCCGGTGATGTCAAAACAGTACAAGAGTTCCACATACGCAGGAGAACTAGCATGTCGTTCCTGGAAGGATCACGTCTTTGAAGATTAGTGTTTTTGGATTGGGCTACGTCGGTACGGTGTCGGCAGGGTGCCTTGCACGGGACGGTCACGAGGTCATTGGCGTCGACCCGGTGCCGATAAAGGTGGACTTCATCAATCAAGGGAAATGCCCAATTATCGAGCCCGAGATTGGTGAGATTATCGCTGACAATGCAAGACTAGGCCGGTTGCGTGCAACCGCTGATCCTGTTGGGGCGATACAAGGAACAGATCTCTCCTTCGTCTGTGTTGGCACACCGAGCCAGACGAACGGCAATCTTGACTTCCAGCACATCCAGCGAACTTGCGAGCAAATTGGCCGTGCATTGAAGGACAAAAAGGACCATCATACGGTCGTAATCCGGAGCACTATCCTGCCGGGCACTATGCATAAGATGGTCATTCCCATCCTGGAGGAGTCCTCGGGAAAGGTAGCGGGAGTCGATTTTGGCGTATGTCACAATCCGGAATTTTTGCGTGAAGGTGCGGCGGTTAAAGATTTCCAGACGCCGCCCAAGACCGTGATTGGAGAATTGAATCCATGCAGCGGCGAGGTTCTCGCCGCTCTTTATGCAAATCTGGACGCGCCGCTGGTGCGGACCAGTCTTGAGGCCGCTGAGATGGTCAAGTATGTTGACAATTGTTGGCATGCCCTCAAAATCGGCTTCGCCAACGAGATCGGTAATCTTTGTAAATCGGTGGCGGTAGATTCGCACGAGGTCATGAACATTTTCTGCCTGGATAGAAAGCTTAATATTTCACCCGCCTATCTTCTACCTGGCTTCGCTTTTGGTGGTTCGTGTCTGCCGAAAGACTTGCGCGCCCTCACTTATCATGCCAAGGTGCGGGATCTCGAGTTACCAATACTCTCGTCAATTCTCCCGAGCAACGAGATGCAACTCATGCAGGGCCTGCGGCTCGTCATGGAAGGCGGCCACAACCGCATTGGCATTCTTGGCTTTAGCTTCAAGGAGGGCACAGACGATCTGCGCGAAAGCCCGGTTATCGAATTAATCGAACGGCTACTTGGCAAAGGGTACGACCTCCGAATCTATGACAAGAATGTCAATGTCGCTAGTCTGGTCGGTGCAAATCGTGATTTTATTCTCAATCGCATTCCTCATATATCCCGACTAATGGCAGCAGATATGGACGCAGTTCTCCAGCATGCTCAAACAGTCGTCATTGGTAATAAAGACCCTGACTTCAAAGACGTTCCCCGGCGAATTCGCGAGGATCAGCGCCTGGTGGACTTGGTCCGGATTAGCGACCAAAGGAGTGGCGATGGCAACTATAGCGGAATTTGCTGGTAAGCAATCTCCAGTCCGCGATGGTGGCAGAGTTCAGCAGTCGCAGATCCTTGATTCTCTGCTGCGCCTTTCTGCGTGGCTGGAAGCCAACGACTATCGCGCCTACGATACCTTCGATGGTCTCAGCGCCCGCTATGTACGGCCTCTGACGTTTGAGACCAGGTTGTTGCGCACGATTCTCCAGCAAGGGGTGCGGCGGTGCCCTCTCAATCTGCGTCCTCTGTTGGGGGTTCCCCGTGCTTGTTCGAGTAAAGGCATGGGTTTTTTGGCACGTGGTTTTATTCGGCTTTATAAGGCGACCAAAGAACGCGTCTGGGAGGAAAGGGCTGAAGCCGCACTGCAGTGGCTGATCGACCATCAGGCTGCCGGATATTCAGGAGCATGCTGGGGCAATCATTTCGATTATCAATCTCGTACCTTTTATCTGCCGAAGGGCACCCCGACCATCGTGTGGACGTCTCTGATCGGCCACGCATTTCTGGATGCGTTTGAGCACTTTCACAAGGAGCAGTATCTGCAAATTGCGGTCAGCGCATGTAACCACATCGTGCATGACCTGAATACTCAGCCTGATGGCGACGGGGCCTGCATCAGCTATATTCCACTGCAAAATGTCCAAGTACATAACGCCAACACACTTGGCGGCAGTTTACTGGCCCGTACTTATTCCCACACGGGCACACGGTCCTTCGGCGACCTCGCGCAGCAAGCAATGCAATACACCGTGCAGCACCAACGACCAGATGCTTCATGGTATTACGGGGAAAATGCAAACCTGCACTGGGTTGATAACTTCCATACGGCATACGTACTGGACTGCTTCAAGCACTATGATGAGAGTACCGGCGACCGCTCTTTCGACAGCCGCCTGACAGCCGGGTACGAATACTGGAAGAGAACGTTTTTCCTGCCAGACGGAACGCCGAGATACTATTGCAATAAAACGCAGCCGCTTGATATCCAATGCAGCTCCCAGGCAATTGATACTCTCGTCTTTTTTTCGGATCGCGATCCTGATGCCCTTTCGCTGGCGCTCAAAGTAGCGCAGTGGACTATCGCTAATATGCAGGACGAGTCCGGTTACTTCTACTAT
This sequence comes from uncultured Acidobacteriaceae bacterium, assembly GCA_963750845.1. Lineage (GTDB taxonomy): Bacteria > Acidobacteriota > Terriglobia > Terriglobales > Acidobacteriaceae > KBS-83. Next base: position 47,202 of record CAVVSP010000019.1, on the reverse strand, counting down.
CGTCGGTATTCTTACGGCCTAGTTAATAAGACCCCCACCCTGCACTGGGGCCAGGCAACTATGATGTGCGCCCTTGCGGGACTCTACAGATCGATGCAAATGAGAGGATCTACGTCGTGAACGAAAAGGTCCTCATTATTGTCGAGAATCTTCCGGTTCCCTTTGATCCACGTGTATGGAAGGAAGCATGCTCGCTTCGCCAGCATGGATACGAAGTGACCGTCCTTTGTCCAAAGGGAAAAAGCTATAGGAAGGGATATGAGTTTCTAGAGGGCATTCACGTCTACCGACACCCCATGCCCAAGGAAGGCAATGGAGTACTCGGTTACATACGTGAATTTATTTCTGCGTTGTTCTGGGAAGCCATTTATACGACGTGGATATATGTCCGCAGAGGATTTCGGGTGATTCAGGGCTGCAATCCCCCTGATGACATTTTTTTGGTCGCCTTACCTTTTAAGCTGTTTGGCGTGAAATACATCTTCGATCATCACGATGCCAATCCGGAGCTCTATCTTTCAAAGTACGGAACTAAGGGGCTGTTGTATCGTGCGCAGCAGCTGCTGGAGAAGCTGACCTATCGAGTCAGTGATGTGGTCATGGCAACCAATGAGAGCTACAAAGAATTGGCTGTGAAGCGCGGTGGATTGCACCCTGAGGACGTGTTTGTTGTCCGCAATGGCCCTGATACGGACGCCTTCAAAGCGGTTCTCCCGACTCCAGCGCTGAGGCACGGTAAGAAGTATTTGGTTGGTTACGTCGGAACGATGAGTATTCAAGAGGGACTGGACATATTACTGGATGTGGCGCTCCACATTAGAAGCACTGGTCGGCGAGATGTGCACTTCACCTGCGTAGGGGGAGGTCCGGGACTGGCCGGGCTACGGCAAATGGTGAAAGATAAGAGCCTAGAAGATATGGTCGATTTCACTGGGAGGGTTCCTGATCGGCAGTTGCTGGACATCCTTTCTACTGCCGACGTCTGCGTGAACCCAGACAAGCCATGTGAGATGAACAACATCTCAACCATGATCAAAATCATGGAATATATGGCCCTCGCGAAGCCGATCGTGCAATTTGACCTCAAAGAAGGCCGCTTCAGTGCGGGAGAAGCCTCTCTTTATGCCGATAATCGTGACATGGTGAAAGACTTTGCCGCCCGGATTCTATGGCTTCTCGATCATCCTGAGGAGCGCATGAGAATGGGTGAAATCGGGCGGAGACGGGTAGAGACGGAATTGGCATGGAAATTCTCCGTTGACAGCCTGCTTGCCGCTTATCAACGGGCTCTTCCCAGTAGGGTGCCGTCGTTCTCAACCTATGAACCTGTCGAGCCGTCCGGCGATATCTGATTTTCGAGCTCTTTGCTTTGCCACACTCGCGGGCGGTGTCGGCCGAAAACCATGAAATGGTCGGTCCGCTAAACATCAAACCTTACGTTGAATAGAGCATGACCCCATGACACAACCAGAGATTCAAGCCGTAGCCGTGACTGACGTGGTAATTGTCGGAGCGGGGCCCTATGGGCTATCAATCGCAGCCCATCTGGCGGCGCAAGGCGTCGAGTACCGCATCTTCGGGAATCCGATGAGCGCGTGGGCAAACCAAATGCCCAAGGGGATGCATCTGAAATCGGAGGGTTTCGCTTCTTCACTATCCGACCCTGAGGATCGATTTACCCTTGCCCACTATTGTCGGCAAGAGGGTTTGACATACGAGGACACGGCGTGGCCTGTCCCTTTGGGAACGTTCGTAGCATACGGATTGGCGTTCCAGAGGCGGTTCGTGCCCCATCTTGAAAACAAGACAGTGGTGTCTGTTCAGCAGTTACCCATCGGCTTTGAGCTGCGGTTGAACGACGGCGAGAGACTGCATGCCCGCAGACTAGTGATCGCCGTTGGAATCACTCACTTTGCACATATCCCTTCCACTTTGTCTGCGCTTCCCAAGGAGTTTGTGAGTCACAGTTGCGCGCACAGCAATCTCGAAGGCTTCAGGGGTCGCGATGTTGCCGTTATCGGGGCTGGCGCATCGGCTCTTGATTTGGCAGCTTTGCTCCATGAGGCTGGTGCCTCGGTTCAGCTGATCGCGCGCCGCTCAGTAGTCCGCTTTCATGATCCGCCGCAGCCTCGCTCTGTTGCAGATCGCATTCTTATGCCCATGACCGGCATCGGGCCTGGCAAGCAACTGTACTTTTACGTCAAGGCTCCGTTACTTTTCCGGTGGCTTCCCAAACGATTAAGGCTCGATCGAGTTCGAAAGACACTTGGACCAGCCCCTGGCTGGTTTATCAGGGATCGGGTCCTCGGAAAGGTTCCGCTTCATCTTGGCCTCGATCTCACATCCGCCAGTATCCAGAACGGCCGCCCAAGTCTGGTACTCACCGATGATGCCGGTGGGCGAAAGGTATTCGAGTTTGATCACGTCATCGCCGCTACCGGGTATCGCGTAGACCTCCAACGGCTTGGATTTCTCGACCCCAAAATGCGCGGGAAAATCCGTGTTACAGATCAATCTCCCGCCTTATCCAGCAACTTTGAATCGTCCGTACCTGGCCTTTATTTTGTCGGTGTGTCGGCCGCGAACACTTTTGGGCCTCTGATGCGTTTTGCATGCGGGGCGCGCTTTACTGCGCGACGTCTTTCGAGCCACCTTGCTGGTCCAGCGCTCAACAGGTTAGTGTTCCGCGGCAAGACAGCCAGTCTGCAGACCTTCGAAAAAATTTGATTTGGCATTCAGCAGTCTGCCTTACGCAATGAACAAGGTTCTACTAAGACTGAAAGAACGTGTGTCGTGTGGTCCCAGGATCCTGCTGACAGATACCAATCGCTGGCCGGTTGTCACGCGTTTGGCGATTGCATTCTGGAAGAGGGGCTGCGACGTCGCCGTGCTCTGCCCAGTGCCCGGACATCCAGTTGAAAAGGCTAGCGGCGTCGCACAGATCTTCCGTTACAGCGGCTTCCACCCGCTTGCTTCCTTAAAGGCAGCGATCAACGAATTTGACCCCGATGTCATTGTTCCCGCATGCGATCGTGGTGTTCAGCATTTGCATGAGCTGCACGCAATCTCGCAGGAGCAGGGTGGCGTGGGTAGGAAGGTGATAGCACTCATTGAGCGCTCATTAGGCTCACCGGAGGGCTTTCCGACCGTCTCCAGCCGCTGGGCACTCCTTGAAATGGCGCGCACTGAAGGCATTCTGGTACCGAAAACGAGTGCTGTTGAGAGCCTCGCGGACCTGAAACACTGGGAGTATGAGTTGGAGTCGCCTGTGGTGATCAAGGCCGACGGTACATGGGGCGGACGCGGAGTGAGGATCGCGCACAACCTGGGGGAGGCTGAACACTCCTTTCTCGAACTCACCCAGCCAGCCGGTGTGGCCGAATTGATCAAGAGGATACTGCTCAATCGAGATCGCGACTGGCAGGTTCGCGACTGGAAACGTTCGCGGCCAGCCGTGATCGTTCAGTCACTCATCAACGGCCGTCCAGCAAATTGCGCAGTTGTGTGCTCGCAGGGAAAAGTACTGGCAGGGATCGCCGTGGAGGTAGTGCGGGCGCAAGGATCGACCGCTCCTGCCACGTTGGTCGAGGTTGTCGAGGGTTCAGATATGATGTTTGCCGCGCAGCGGATCGCTCACCGTCTCGAGCTCTCGGGGTTCTTCGGGTTGGATTTCGTTATCGAGAATGGTAGCGGTGCAACGTATCTCATCGAGATGAATCCGAGGTGCACTCCTCCGTGCCCCTTGCCTCTCGGTAAAGGTCATGACTTGGTTGCCGCGATGTGGGCCCATCTGGTGGGTCAGCCGCTGCCGGAGACGCAGTCCGTGACCACCAAGAGCAGGATCGCCTATTTCCCTCAGGCGTGGATGTCAGCGCAAGGATGTCACGATGCTTTGCTTGATACCAGCTACCATGACGTTCCCAACGACGAGCCGGCTCTGATTCACGAACTTCTTCACCCGTGGCGAGAGCGAAGCGTGGCCGGGCAGTTCGTCGATTTTATTCGCCGGAAACGGGGCGTCAGGAAGCTGCCCGCAGTATTCGTCAGGGACGGCGCGAGCCCCGCGGTCAATCCGGTTGCTGAAGAAGATGACTTTGTCTGAGGATTCGTTTGGCGCTCGCGGCATCATTCTTCGCGAGCCTCACAGGCGGCTCCCACAACAAAAGTGCTGGCAGATAGCAGACCGGACTCCGTTAAGTCATCCTTGGGCCTATGTAAGACTTACCCGTATGTATCTATAAAAGTTAGACAGGAATAGGAAAATGTGGCGAGGGTCGGTTCACCAAGCCTCATGTCATCTCAATAATCCAACTTTGGTGTTATGTGACCCGAATATGACCCCACTATACTGTTCACAACGATTGCACCAACAGAAGCCTGCATTAACTTGGCGGTTCGCCTTGCCGCATCATTTCAACCTTCAATTCCTGAACGAGGCCACCACTTGAAAACAAACCAAAAGAGCTGAGCGAGGGAGGATGTATGAGGATTTATGAGACGCGGTACTGTAGCCCTTTCCGTTTTTTTGTTGACGTGTTCACTCTATAGTCAGGCCCAGCAGTGGTCATCCGTGCTAAACAGCGGCCAGGCAATCAACTGGTCCAATTCAGGTGTAGGTGGCATTCCCGCACGTACGACGAACTGTGCCAGCCTCACATCGTCCGCCACCGTTTCGCAGATCAACACGGCTTTGGCGGCTTGTCCGAGTGGTCAGACCGTCTACCTAGCGGCAGGCACCTACTCCATAAGCGGATCTATAACGATTCCTTCAAATGTCACCTTGCGCGGTGCCGGCGCGGATTCGACGGTGTTAAATGCGACTGGCGGCGGGGGAAATGTCGTCAATCTCGGCACTGGCTCTGCGAGTTACAACCCGTTGAATATCACGGGGGGAGCGACGTCTGGATCTACCAGCATCTCTGTAAGTAATGCCTCCGCAGTCAAAGCTGGGATGTATCTGGTGATCGCGGAGACGAATAACTCCAGCTACGTGTCCAACAATGGAAGTGAGGGCGCGTGTACATGGTGCGATGGATGGTCGACCAATGGAAACCTCTCCCGCGGGCAGATCGTGGCGGTAACAGGTGTTAGCGGATCGACTGTCACTATTTCACCGGGACTCTATGGCGCATACACGAACTCTCCGATCGCTGTACCGTTCAATATGTCGGCTAGCTATGCCGGAGTGGAGAACCTTCAGATATACGCTAATAACACCGGTCGAAGCGCCAACTTCGGTATGTCGGCGTGTGGGTACTGCTGGATCAAAGGTGTGGAATCCAACTACACCGATGGCGACCATGTCGACGTGTACTGGGGATACCGCGATGAAGTTCGCGACAGCTACTTCTCAAATGCGTTTCTTCATGAACCGGGGGAGCATGATTCTGACATCGACCTGGCCTATAAGACTAGCGCTACCTTGGTCGAAAACAACATAATCGAGCGGACCCACGCTTCTATCATGATGGAGTGGGGAGCGGCTGGCAACGTTATTGCCTATAACTACACCTCGGGGGAGTTTGATAGCGGCTCGACCAACTTTGTGATAGGCGGCGTCAGTTTCCATGGAGCACATCCGCAATTCAATCTCCTCGAGGGCAATGTCCTGACAGAGATTTATCCAGACTCTGTGTGGGGAACCTCAAGTCAAACTACCGCATTCCGCAACTGGGTGGTCGGTACAAATCGCGTTTGTAGTCCGTTGAGTGGACGAGGAACCGTGAGTTGCACTGGCTCAAATGGCCATTACGCATTCCAGGCGGCTCGCGCAATGCAAATGTCCTACCTTACAACCAAGAACAACTTTGTTGGCAACGTCGTGGGCAGTACGCAAATGCAATCATTGGTAACTAACAACGGGAGTAAATTGTCGCAAGCGACGTCAGTCGAGTATCCCGCTGCGCGAAGCTATGATTCCGTGGCTTACGGCTGGTCTTTCGGCTACGGCGAATCGAGCGACGATGGCAGCAGCTCCGGCTGCTCCGGAGGGAGCAGTCCTTGTCACCGTGCGGGGACATCTGCGACCGACCTTTCTCACGGGAATTTCAGCAATGCAGATGGAGCGACTAGCTGGGCTTCAGGTATAACCCAATCCCTGCCGAGTTCCTTTTATCTTTCTGGTAAGCCTGCATGGTGGGGATCGTTGCCCTTTCCAGCCACAGGACCGGATGTCAGCGGTGGAAGTGGACCCGGAGGACATAGCCACGGAAACCCAGCGGAAACATGCTATCTGAATGTCATGAAGGGATCAGATGGTGGAGCAGGTGGGCCATTCCCCTTCAACGCCAGCACCTGTTATGGTTCGGGAAGCGGAGGCGGAACGAGCAGCGGCCCTGCCGCTCCGCAAGGTCTGACCGGCGTGGTGCATTAACGCATAGCATATCTAACAATGCGAAATGACGGTGGCCCATCGAGCCTCCGTCATTTCGCGCATCTTCTTCACGGAAGGTCTTGGCGAGACCACCTCGGGTAGATGTGATGGACCGACTCGCATCTTTCATTTCTCGACACTCGATCTTGACGTCAGGCGTACTTTAGGTCTGAATCCGGGCTGGCAATCCCTTATCTCATCGTGGATCCGACCCCCTCGGATACATGATGGGATGTGCATCGATGCGGATGAGCCCGCGGCCTGGGGATAGATTGGATATGCTGGTTTCTCAGATTTGTTAATTGCCGCACGACATCAGTTGAACCTGTCTATGCTGCGCCTTGGGAGATAAATAGACGACATGCAGTTCAAGGAAACTGGGATTTCCGGGGTCTGGGTGATCGATCCGACTCCTCATGCAGATGAACGAGGGCGGTTTTTTCGAACGTGGTGCTCGACGGAGTTTGCGGAGCACGGAATCAACTTCACCCCGGTTCAGGCAAACATGGGATTCAGCTTGCATAAGGGCACTATTCGAGGGATGCACTTCCAGATTGAACCTGTGGTTGAGGCTAAACTGGTTCGCTGCACTAGGGGCGCTATGTTCGATGTGGCGCTCGATCTGCGGGCTGATTCTCCGTCTTATGGTCATTGGTATGGTACAGAATTGACTGCGGAAAACGGTCGGATGCTATACGTCCCGGAATACTGTGCCCATGGCTACCAGACTTTAGAAGATGCAACCGAGATGCAGTACATGACCTCACGTGTCTATACTCCAAGCGCATGCAGAGGCGCTCGTTTTGACGATCCGCTTTTTCGGATTCAATGGCCTCTGCCCGTCGCCGCAGTATCTGAACAGGATCTCCATTGGCCACTTATTCAGCAATAGAATATCTAGTGACAGAGAAACCACTCGTCTCGGTGACCAGACGATGCTTGTTTTATTATTTCGGTTGTTGAATACCCCACCAAAATGCATCAAAAAGAACAAAAACCACGCATCCTGATTTTTTCGCAGCGCAATGCGTCCAAACGGCTGCCTTTTCGCTGCGCTCACTTTGAGTTTGAAGATATTATCGCTCAGATCGATTCCGTCGATCTACTGGCTCCGTGCTTTGATGTCTCTACTAGACGACATGCGATTGTCAAGCAAATTGCTTATCACGTTCCTATCGCATTGAATCCCGGAATTCAAAGCAGCCAGTGCAAAACAGACTATGATCTCTTCCTGGCGATCTGCGGAGACCCGACCGATCTACTTCGAGTCAACTCCTTGGGAAACTGGAGAGACAAGTGCAGAAAAGCGGTGTGCCTTATCGATGAGTTGTGGGTCAAGCAAATGGATCCTTACCGCAATTATCTGCGGATGCTCGAAAAATTTGATCATGTCTTTCTCTACTACAGCAACAGCATCGAGCCGCTGAATCAGCGAATCGGCTCCAAATGCACCTATATACCGCCCGGCGTCGATACGATCCGCCTCTGTCCCTATCCGAACCCACCCAAACGAGTCGTTGATGTTTATAGTATTGGCCGCAGATCTGCGACAACTCATCAGGCGCTTCTAACGATGGCTTCGAAAGGCGATTTTTTCTATATCTACGACAGCACTTCAGCGGATCAAGTGCTAGATCCTACCGAGCACAGGGAGTTGTTCGCGAACATTGTCAAAAGGAGCCGATTACTTCATTGTAAATCCAGGTCTAATAGATCGTCCTGATGTAAGAGGCGATCAGATCGAAATCGGCAACCGATATTTTGAAGGGGCCGCATCGGGAACAATCATGATTGGAGAACGTCCGAACAACAGTGAGTTTGACAAACTCTTCGACTGGCCCAATTCGCTTATTGATCTTCCATATGATTCATCTACCGTCGATACGGTCTTAACAATGCTGGATTCCGAGCCTCGCAAAGAGGAAGCCTTGCGTTCGACGAATGTTCGGCAGTCTCTACTGAGACATGATTGGGTATACCGGTGGGAAGTCATTCTCAATAAAATCGGTTTGGAGCCACTACCAGCGGCAGCTGAAAGAAAGGCGCGCCTACGCAGGTTGGCCGACTTCTCCGTGCCAACGCATGGGGCCTAACGCGCGTTTACTTTCTCTCGGCCAAACGGGCGACCTCTCCAGCGATTCCAGAAAATTCTGCTGATTCCCCTCGCAACGCGGAATCAAACATAGCCCTTAGCATTCTTCTAGCACCGTGGTCGTGGCTAACAAGTGAAAAGCACTTACGATAAGATCGCCTTATTGCACCACACCGGTGGCGGAAATCTCGGTGACGATGCCACCCTTGATGTTGTCGTCAGCAACATTCGCCAGCGTCGACCCGAGGCCGATATTGCTATATTCTCCATGAATCCCATGGACACCGAGCAGCGCCACGGGGTACGCTCTTTTCCCCTCAGAAGGCACACCTGGAGCATTGGTTACAGCTCCGAAAAGCTAAACGCAGCCCAGACCACAAAATCTAGGCTACGACATTGGTTCCAAACCACAAGAAATCCGGCGATTCGCCTACCACGAGCGATCTTCAACGAGATCGCCTTTTTAGCTGGCTCATATCGGAATCTTAAAGGGTACGATCAACTTGTGGTAAGCGGGGGTGGGCAACTCACAGAGCGCAGCGGACCGTGGGGCTTCCCATACGCAATCTTGATTTGGGTCATCCTGGCGAAACTTGCCAAAATTAAGTGCATATTTCTTAGCGTGGGCGCCGGACCGCTAAAGCACTCACTCAGCCGGTTCTTTGTTGCACGTGCACTTTCCATGGGCGACTACGTATCTTTCCGGGATATGCAGTCCCGGGATCTCGCGAGAGATGTGGGATTCTCAGGCGAATGCCAGGTAGTCCCCGACAATGCCTATCTTCTGGAGCATGTCCGCTCGGCCACCTTGCCAGCCGCCAGAACACGCACAGTCGTTGGCATCGCGCCTATGCCATACCCCTTTTGCGATCCGAGAGAATTCGTGTCGGGCCATCAAGAGATCTACGATAACTACATTTCCAAGTTCGCTGCTTTTGCTTCAATGTTAGTCAAGGAGTCCTGCTCCTTGAAATTATTTGGTAGCGATGTGGGTGCTGACTCTTCGGCGATTGAGGATCTACGCAGGTGTTTGCAAGATAAACACAATATCGTGACTTCACCCTATGAACCGGTGAACTCGGTTGAGGGATTGCTGGACCAAATGGAAACCTTCGATTATGTAGTTACCTGTCGCTTTCATGGCGTGGTTCTCGCACATATTCTGAACAAGCCCATCCTTGCTATCTCGCATCATCCGAAGGTTGCGAACCTGATGGAAGAGCTGAGCTTGGAACAATATTGCGTCGATATTCAAACCTATACTCCGGAAGATCTGGCAAAGAGATTCAAAGCTCTGGCAGATCATGAACAAGAAGTTCGGCAAAGCTTGGCGGCGAGCCTGGTAGTGAATAGATTGAAGGTGGCGAGCCAGTTCGATCAATTATTTTCTTCCGTAGATGTGAAAGCAAATAGAGGTTTGAATGAGGCGATGGTCGAAGCAACCGTCATTGGTCATGGTGTCACGTAGAGGTGTGTTGCTCTGTTCTAAAGATGGATAGCGTAAATCTGCTTCTCCGGCGAGAATGGCAGATACGGTGTACCCGAACAATGCAAGGCGGGCCCGGGTATTGTAGGAGAGCCGTGATGAAAGTCGTTCTATTTTGTGGTGGTCTTGGTTTGCGAATTCGCGATGCTGAGAATATCCCGAAGCCGCTGGTGCAGATTGGGTACAGGCCGGTGCTATGGCATGTCATGAAGTATTATGCGCACTATGGCCACAAGGATTTTATCCTGTGCTTGGGATATGGGGCGGATGCCATCAAGAAGTATTTCTTGAACTATAGCGAATGCGCTTCCAACGACTTTATATTGTCCGCCGGCGGTAAAAGGGTGGAACTGTTCAACAGTGATATTCATGACTGGCGCATCACGTTTGCCGATACCGGCATCAATGCCAACATCGGCCAGCGGTTGAAGGCGGTAGAGCCATATCTGGATGGGGAAGAAGAATTTCTGGCCAGTTATAGTGATGGACTTACCGATCTCGCTCTTCCTGAGCAGGTAGAACATTTCAGACAAGAAGCGAAGGTCGCCAGTTTCTTGTGCGTCCGCCCAAACTTGAGTTACCACGTGGTCTCGCTTGAAGAAGGCAGCAGTATAGTGTCTGGAGTGCATGCCATCGACAATGGGAGCGTGCGGATCAATGGCGGGTACTTCATTTTCAAGAAGGCGATATTTGACTATATAGGTGAGCGGGAAGAATTGGTCATTGAGCCGTTTCAACGCCTTATGCAGGAAAGGCAATTGGTAGGTTATGCATACGACGGCTTCTGGGCCGGGCATGGACACCTTCAAAGATAAGCAGCAATTGGAAAGCCTGTGGGAGAGCGGTTCTGCTCCGTGGCAAGTGTGGAAGACGAACGGGAATGGGGCTGGTGGCATTAAGCCTTCCGTGCCGGTGCCGGTCGCAGAGATATTTGACCGCCGCAATTCAGAGGTGAACAGATTTACCGGATCGGCAAAGCCGGTGCGTAACTGACAGATTCCAGGCCATCCAACATTCCGACGAAGAATCGCCACAGCCGGCGGTGCCGAATGTGTGATGACCGTTTTGCAGAAGACATGGGAGATGACTTATGAGCGTAGATACTGATTTGCAGAAGCTTGAGGCTGCAGGAACGCCTATTCGTGTCGGAATGGTTGGAGCTGGCGCAACGGGCCGAGCCATCGCATTGCAATTAGGAACACCAGTTCCGGGGATGAGACTTGTCGCGATTGCGAATCGCACGGCAGAGAATGCGGAGAGAGCCTTCCGGGAAGGCGGCTTTGCAACCCCCAGGCGCGTCCAATCTTCTCGCGAGGCAGAAGAGTGCATAGCCAGCGGCGTGCCGGTTGTTACGACGAATCCGCTCGTGCTGACTGCTTGCGCTGCCATTGACCTATTGGTCGAAGCAACCGGGACTGTGGAAGCGGCTGCGGGTGTGGTTCTGGATGCCTTCGATCACGCAAAGCACGTGGTGCTGGTGAATGCCGAGCTGGACTCGCTGGTCGGTCCTATTCTGAAAGCAAAAGCCGACGAGGCAGGAGTGATCCTGACGCACACCGACGGCGATGAGCCCGGGGTCGCGATGACCCTGCTGCGCTATCTGCGAACGCTTGGATTGCGAGTTGTCGCAGCCGGCAACATCAAAGGCATGGTGGACTACTATCGAAACCCGGATACGCAGCGAGCATTCGCGGAGAAGAACGACCAGGACGTCAGGAAGGTCACCTCATTCGCCGATTCCACGAAATTGTCGATGGAAGCCACCGTGCTCGCCAACGCTACGGGGTTTCATGTTGGCCGCCGCGGCATGTTTGGTCCGCCCTGCGGTTATGTGCGGGAGGTGGCGAACCGATTGCCCGCGAAGGAGATGTTGGAAACCGGCCTGGTCGACTTCGCGCTCGGTGCGGCTCCCCACACCGGCGCATTTGCCGTCATCCACGAGGAGCTGCCGCTCAAGAAAGCACAGCTGGCTTATTACAAGTTGGGCGACGGCCCATTCTATGTCTTCTATACCCCCTTTCATCTACCGCACCTCCAGATCGCATCCACAATCGGTCGAGCCGTCACGGATCGAGATGCCACAGTTGCCCCGATCGGCGGTCCAGTCTGCGAAGTTGTCGCCGTCGCCAAACGTGACCTGAAAGCGGGTGAACGGCTGGATGGGATCGGCGGCTTCTGCACTTATGGCCTGGTCGACAATGCCGCGACTGCTCGCGGTATGAAGGCGCTACCCATCGGTCTTTCAGAAGGCTGCGTGCTGACGCGTGACATCGCAAAGGACGATGTTGTCTGCTTGGATCACATAGATGGCATTTCCGAAGGGATAGCGGGAAGACTTTGGCGAGAGCAGAATGTACGGTGGCCCGCGGCAACAGAGGTGCCGAAAGATTCTCCTCTGCAGTCGCTAGTCGCCGCAGAAGTCCGATGAGCTCCAATTGCTCGTCAGGGCGGGTTCGTCGGGTGACGGATGGAACCCGGTGGCGACCCCAATGCCAGCGTGAGCCAGGCATCCCGGATCGCTAATAAGGATCGCTAATGAGTTGATACGGATGGGAATAGCCAGGCATTGTGGATTGCGACCCCTGCCCCCGCCCAGCGCGTTCATGCTGACAAGCCCATGGCCCAAGCAGACACCCCGAAAGCGGGATCCCATCAGGCTTGGGCACAGATTACTATCTCTGCAACGGGCTCTCTACCTGGATTGTGCAATAGCATCAGTCTTTCCAGTGCGACATAGACTCGCAAGCATTGACCTTGAACAGATTGAGCGGATATGGGGCGCTTCTCCGGAATTGATACCGAGGGTCGTCAACAACGTCCCCGCGGTGAATTTTCGAAAGTCTCTCGAATGCTTCTCTGGTGATTTAATTCGCAACAGGATTTAGGAGAAACCCTAATGGCAAAACCCAATGTCGTCGTCCTTGGATCTGGAATGGGAGGGTTTGGGGCTGCGTACCGGCTACATGCTGAAGGCATCACCCCAACGATGTATGACAAGAATAGTTATTACGGTGGGCATACCACATCGGTTCAGTATGAAACCGGCTTCATCTTCGACGTAGGGCCGCACATTTCCTTTACCAAGGATCCGCGCATCCAGGACCTGTACGCGGATAGCGTGGATCAGCGCTATGAATCCATCGAGATCAAGCTGACAAATTACTGGCAAGGCCATTGGCCATTGCATCCGGTTCAACTCCATCTGCATGGTCTACCGGAGGAGACAATCGTTAACGTTATCAACGATTTCGTCGAAGAGCGCCAGGCACCTGAGCGGCCGGTGAATAACTATGCGGACTGGCTTTATGCGAGTTATGGCCGGACTTTTGCCGAGAATTTTCCAATGAAGTACACGCGGAAATATCACACCACGCCGGCTGAGAACATGAGCATCGACTGGCTAGGGCCGCGCATGTATCGTCCCGACCTGCAAGAGATGTTGCGGGGTGCGATATCAGCGTCGGCGCCGGCGCACGCCCACTACGTCACCAACTTCCGCTATCCCAGTGACGGCGGGTTCAATCGCTACCTGAAGAAGTTTCTTCCTATGAGCAATCTGCACCTCAACCATGAGTTGGTGTCTATCGATCCTCGCATGCACCAGCTGACATTTTCCAACGGGGTTGTCGCGCCATACGATTCATTAGTCTCGTCAGTGCCATTACCGGATCTGATCAGAATGATTCAGGGGACTCCGGCGGATGTTGTCGATGCTGCGCGGCGCCTTGCCTGTTCCACCTGCATTCTCGTAAACATTGGTGTAAACCGCGAGGACATTACCGATGCCCATATGACGTACTTTTACGATGAGGATATTTGCTTCACTCGTCTCGGCTTTCCACACTTGCTTTCTTCACGCAACGCGCCTCCTGGCACTGGCAGCATTCAGGCTGAGGTCTACTTCTCGGACAAATACAAGCCATTCAGCGGAGCACCTGAGGATTGGATCGAACCGGTCATCCGGGATCTGCGCAAATGCGGTCTTCTGCGCGATAGCGATACAGTTCTGTCCCGTAAGGCAATGTTTCTTAAGTACGCAAACATCATCTTCGATCTCGATCGCGCAGATGCGTTGAAAAAGGTGCAAGCGTATCTCGATGATCTGGGCATCGCCCGTTGCGGACGTTACGGAGAGTGGGGATATTTGTGGACGGACGACGCTTTTAAAAGTGGGGAGACCGCTGCTGAGCTCGCCTTATCGACGATAGCTGCTTCGAAATAAGGCGCAGTCGCTAGCTGCGAGCAATTTTGTGCTTCCGATGACCTACGTCTGTCTATGATCAAATTGAATTTAGACCTGAGCAACGACCAGGCCCTAAAGGTTCTGTGCCTCGGTGCCCATTCAGATGACATCGAGATTGGTTGCGGCGGAACTATCCTCCGTCTGATCGATCAATACCCAAAATGTACCTTTCATTGGGTAGTTTTCAGCGCCATTGGAGTGCGCATGTCCGAGGCGCAGCAGGCAGCCGAGTGGTTTGCCGGCCCCCAGAGATTGGAACAAATACTGTTGAAGGAGTTCCGCGACGGTTTCATGCCATTCGATGGCGCGGAAATCAAGTCTACTTTCGAGGAGATCAAGCAGTCAGTGTCTCCCGACCTAATTCTGACCCATCATCGGCAGGATGCTCACCAGGATCATCGTCTGCTATCGGAGCTCACGTGGAATACGTTTCGCAATCACTTTATTCTGGAGTATGAGATTCCCAAGTACGATGGCGACCTGGGACAGCCAAACACTTTCGTGCCGCTTGAGTCGGAGCTGTGTGAGGCGAAGATTCGCTACCTCATGGATGCATTTCAGTCGCAACGTAACAAGAAGTGGTTTGAGGAGTCGACGTTTCGTTCGATCATGCGGCTACGTGGTATGGAATGCAATGCACCAAGCGGCTATGCTGAGGCATATCGCTGCCGCAAGCTTGTACTTTGAGATGGCTTTTTCTGATCATACGAAGGAGGTCGAAATTCCTCTAACCTTTGTGGAGACACAGTGAAGGATCTGAAGCAACGAGCGATTCGCGGCGGTCTCGCCAGAATCATCTCGCAGTCATCCACTCTTTTGTTGCGAATGGGCTCGCTGATGATCATGGCTCGCCTCCTGGCACCCAAGGATTTTGGGCTCGTCGGTATGGTGACGGCAATGATTGGCATATTTAGCGTTTTCAGAGACTTCGGCCTTTCGGCTGCGGTAGTCCAGCGTTCATCGATCACAACGGAGCAATCCTCAACATTGTTCTGGATCAACTTGCTCGTAGGCGCGATTCTCACCCTCGTCACTATGGCGATGGCGCCTTTTGTCGCCGCCTTCTATCACGAACAGCGCCTGGTTGGCGTGACGTTTGTACTGGCGCTGGCATTCCTTTTCAATGCTGCTGGCGTGCAGCATAGCGCTCAACTCGAGCGCCAAATGAGATTTGTCGCCCTATCCGCTCTTGATGTCTTCTCGCTTCTGGTCAGTGTTTCGGTCGGAATCGCCATGGCCCTTCATGGTTTCGGATATTGGTCCCTGGTCGCTACTCCTGCGATGACACCTCTGGTTTATACAGCCAGTGTCTGGTTGATTTCCGGGTGGATTCCTGGCAAACCCCACAGGGACGAGGGCGTCTCCTCCATGCTCCGGTTTGGCGGATCGCTCACGTTGAATGGTCTAATCACATATTTTGCCAGTAACTTCGATAAGGTTCTTCTGGGACGCTTTTGGGGGGTTACTGCGCTCGGAATCTATGGAAGGGCTTATCAGCTGATTAACATCCCCGCCGACAATCTCAACTCAGCGGCGGGCGGCGTGGCCTTCGCGGCACTGTCCAGACTCCAAGGCGAGCCCGGTCGCTTCAGAAGCTATTTCCTCACCGGGTACGCTTTGGTTCTTTCTCTGATCCGTACCGATCACATTCAGTTGCGGGATCTTCGCTGCCGACATGATCCATGTCTTCCTGGGCGGCCAGTGGGGTAGCGCGGTTCCAGTTTTCCGCCTCCTTTCCCCAACCACATTATGCTTTGCGATCTTGGCGCCGCTTGGATGGCTCCTCGCTTCGTGCGGCCAAGTTGCAAAATACCTGCGAATCGCTCTAGTTCTTACCCCGCTTCTCATTTCCGGGTACGCCATCGGTCTTCACTTGGGGACCTGTAGGGGTTGCATGTGGCTATTCGTCGGCGATGATGTTGGCAGTGATTCCGCTAATCGCTTGGGGTAGCCACGGAACCCCAGTGTCGCTGCGTGATCTTCTCATAACTGTGAGTCGACCGCTGGTCTCCGGAATCGCGGCTTCTGGAGTGACGCTAGCACTTCGGCATTATTACGGTCCGCTTCTTTCGCCGCTTCCGAGGCTCGCTCTGGGCGTTGCCATCTTATGTTCCGTCTATCTGTTGATGCTCATGTATGTTATGAAGCAGAAGGATCTGTACGTGGAGATCATTAGAGGTTTGATGAAACCACACTCCGCAGACGAACCCTTTGTAATTCCTGTCTAACCCAAATGGTTAACATTGATCCGAATGCTTTCCGCTCAAGGGACCTCCGATCAAGTATGAATTAGCAAGGTCACTTGATTCGACTGACAACCAAGCGAATCGATTGGCTCCTCGTATCGGTGCTTTGCGGGCACAGACTGAGCCATCTCACAGTACGATTCCTTATCGAGCAGCGTCGGAGAAGTAGATGTGTCTCGGCGCCAGCTAGCCGATACGCGACCTTCGATCGACTCAATACTCTAACCGCAACTGTCCTTCTGCGATCCAGACTCCGTTTCACTTACTTGAAGGCCTGATCAAGGCCGACTCGAGGACGTGCGGATTAGCTCCTCGCTGGTCCAGTCTGCAGATCCAGAATCACTTCGATAACACTGACACTCAGATAGCAACTGCGAGTACGGCTGTGCGGCGTACCATATTGCCAATCCACAGTCCGTCTGGGCGGTTGTTGTTTGAGCGCGTCCGCGGGCGATCGCGTCGACTGCCTGGTCTCTGAAACGGGCGGCTACGGACCCATGCTCGCAGGGGTGCACGGATTGTAGCCCAGCGAAGCAGGGGTGACTGGAGCAGGCGGAGTTGGTGGTGTTGCCCATGGAACATTGTTGAAATCGAAGAAGTTCAACAAATCGGGCTGTGCCGCGTCCCGTGCGGTCAGATGCGCGGAGCCGCCGATAAACCGGTTTTCGACGAACTTGATGACTGCGGTGTGGTCCATCGGGACGTGAGAGACGTAGTGCCGCCGGCTGAATGGCGATATGACGATGTTCGGAAGCCGGAAACCGAGTTGGGCGTCGAAGCCCTTGACGGCGGCGGCATCACCGGAGTGAGCTCCGGGCTGCTCGGTTTCAGGTCGCAATGAGTCGTTGGAGTGCCTCCGCTAGGCAGGCACGGCTTATAGCTATCCGGATTTACCGCGATTGTAGAGATGTCCGCGATCGTGCCGAGTGAGGCGCTGGTCTTGTCATTCGAGTGGCCAGGAACAGGCGGAACGTGGTCGTATGGGCCGCCCCCCTCGTCAAAGCTGAAGAACAAGACGGAGTCCTTCCACTCCGGACTGGTCATCAACGCATTCACTACCTTCGCCACCTCGGATTGCCCGGTCAGGACCGACGCACCCGATCCGGGGTGCTCGTCGTTGATACCTGAGCCAGCCTCGATAAAGCTGAAGCTGGGAAGCGTGCTGCTGCTGAGGTCGGTGTAATAGGTGGTTAAGGGAGCGACGTGATTGGTGTCGATGCAGAAGTAATTCGACGTATCGCCGACCACGCTGGACGCTTTTGTGGTGCCGGTGCAGGCGGCATGCGACGAGTTCTGATAGAGGTACTTATGGAAATAGGTGAAATAATTAAGATAGGTTGCCGGAAAATTACCGGAGCCGGTGCCGCACGGACTTCCCGCCGCGCAAAAACCATCCGTAACTGTGTAGTAGACCTTCCATGGCACACCGGCCGTATCCAGTTCCTGGAAAATGGTATTCACGGTCAGAGGAGAGACGTGGTCGTCGCTGCCTGGATCGAATGCCAGCCCCTGAGTGGTACCTCCCGTGAAGGTCGCGACGCGATTGGGAGCACTCTTGCTCGATACCGGTGAGAACCACCGATCCGACAGCGCAAACTGCGAGGCCATGTAGTAGTAGTAGTTGAGAAATGTCTGGTCGTAGTATCCCATGGCGCGCTGCCCGGTGAGATCGGTGAATTTACCTGAGCATGTGCCGGAGCTGGCGCAGCTTTTCGCAAAGCCTTCAGCGTTATGGACGAAGCCATCCATGAGAATGGGGCGCGTAGTCAGGAAGTTATATCGATTTACATCGCCATAGCTTTCCAGCCATGACGACGATGCATCGTCGATGCAGGTGGACTTGAGCTTGAAGAGTGGGATCGATGTTCCCTCATCATCCACATTGCTGGTGTTCAGCTTGTCGTCTATGCCGTCGACGGTATAGACGTGACCATCGTCGCCGGTGGTCCAGCCTTTCGTTCGGCGATACGGATTCAGCATGCCGAAGTAGTTATCGAAGGAGTGATTCTCCTGCAGCAGGAAGAGGACATGGTTGATGGAATTGCTGCTGCCTGCCGGGGTCACCGTCACCGTCGTGTTCGCCGTCGCGTCCCCTCCAGAGCCGGTTGCGTCTGCGGTGTAGGTTGTTGTGGTGGTCGGACTGACCGATTGCGTTCCACCGGTCGACGACAGCGTGTAGGAGCTGCCGTCCGACCCAGTCACGGTCACTTGAGTGGCATGGGTTGCGGTCACCGTCAGCGTGGAGGATGCACCCTGACTGATCGAAGCGGGATTGGCCGCGATGGTGACAGTGGGCATTGTGGCCTGGCTCACCGTGACAGTGGCCGTTGCCGTCGCGGTTCCGCCGGACCCCGTCGCGGTTGCCGTGTAGGTTGTCGTCGTGGTGGGACTGACCGATTGCGCTCCGCCGGTCGATGACAGCGTGTAGGAGCTGCCGTCCGAGCCGCTCACTGTCACCTGAGTGGCCTTGGTCGCCGTCACGTTCAGCGTGGACGATCCCCCTGGATTGATCGAAGTGGGATTGGCCGAGATAGTTACGGTAGGTGCCGTGGATTGTGACACGGTGACAGTGGCCGTCGCTGTGGCTGTTCCACCGGCGCCGGTCGCGGTTGCTTTGTACGTCGTCGTCGCGGTCGGACTGACAACCTGCGTCCCACCAGTCGACGGCAAGGTATAGGAGCTGCCGTCCGAGCCACTCACAGTCAACTGAGTAGCATTGGTCGCCGTCACGGTCAGGGTGGAGGTTCCACCTGAAGAAATCGATGTCGGATTCGCAGATATGCTGGCGGTCGGCGCCGGGGGTGTACTCGATTTCACGGTCAGATTAATGGTTGTGTATGAGGCTCCGCCGCAGTGGTCCCACTCTTCCACAACGGTGTGTTGGGCTCCCGTGGCCAGGCTAAGTAGATGGTCCAGCTTCGTTGCATTCACTACGTAAACAAGTTTGTTGTTTACGTAAATCCCCATCGAAGCTACGCCTTTCGAACACGTAGTCGTGGTGGCGCTCGCCACATAGTGAACCGGGGAAGTCACGGTCGCGCCATTTTTCGGGGTGGTGACACTGACGGTAGCAAATGCGGGCGCCACCCATGCCATGAGCGTCAGGACGATGCAATAGAAGGTCTTCATGACTCGCCTCGGTGTTTTCCAGGCATGCACGTTGCGAATCAGAAGTATCCACTAGCCGGGGATAGCTTCGATCTCAGTGCGCCCTATCACTGTTTCCGAGGGGGGCGAAGCAGTAGAGCCAGAATAATACCCGGGCAGTTGTTGAGCAAGCGCGATATTTACTGATGCAACTAGCTTAGTGTGAATAGTGAAGACTCTTGGTGTACCAGGCAAGTTCTTAACCGAAGGAATGGATATCGGGGGTCAAGCTCACTGATTGCGGTTCGCCGCAAAGTCATGAGTTCTTGGGGGGAGGCCGTCCTCAACATATCGCCATGCTCGACGAATCGATGGAGACGATACGTTCTATGTCATTCATGATCAAGAAGATCACGAAAATGGCATTCAGCACGATTGCGGGTGCGAGATATCACCGACAATTTAATCGCGATCTTTTCCGGCGACGAGGTTTTCTGCCAATTCCTCTTGAATAGTGCCGGCAGGTAGATGTTTGAGTGCGTACTGCAGCACCTCGCGCTCAACCTCCGGAACCGGCATTGGCAGGATGATCGCCATTCCGCCGACTAAACCGCTCAGGGTCATATAAGACGCGCGGCAAAAGTATAGAAACTCAAGAGGATACTCGGGTTTGCGCGCGCGCGCCTGAACCGGATCTGCATCCAGCAGATAACTGACATGTGGCTTAGGGACAAACCACATGATCATCCGGACGTAGGCTCGAGCAATCGGGTTGCTCAAATTCAGATTTGCGAGCTCATCGTAGGCATATCGGTCAAAAATAATGAAGTCGGCGTCAGATCGAAGCGCTCGCTTCACCACTAGTCGAAGAGACACCGCGTCTACAAAGTAAAGAAAATACCTTACCGCAGTCATCGGCCAGGATCTGACATTTTTGTCCCGGCGGTTAATCGGGGCATCCGGAGACCCAATGCCTTTGTCGCCTTTGAACAGCTTATGCCCACTCACTTCGCGGAGTTGAGTTAACCTCGCGACATCGTCCCAGAAGGTGACTAGTGATACCTGTAGACCGGCATCCGTCAATCGGGTGCGAAGGTTATTGATCTGGGTGCTCTTTCCCGCCCCATCCATGCCGGAAAAACTTACGAAGGTTCGTTGTCGATTCTTTGAGTTTGTACGCATCAGTCTGTTCCCACCATTGTCTTGAGTGAGTTGGAGCCTCTGGTCAGTGGGGTTGGCTCGGGCTCGCATTGGAAAGTGCGACCACGGTTCCCACGGCCGCACACGCACCGATGAGCACGCCAAGCTTGATCACAAAGGACCGTGTCCGCCTCTGTTTCGCGGGTGCAATCACCGCTCCCGCGGGCCGGGAAGCAGCAACGCCGATACCCTTTTCATACGGGGCAACCGCCGTACCTAAGGGTGCTGGGGCTCCGCCCTGCTGCTGTTCCTGAGCGGGCCGCGGAGCATTGGATGGATTGTTGTCCTGATTCGGGCTCGTGCCGTTCACTGGTTTTTCGTTTTCGGTCGTGGGACTTTGCGAAGGCGGTTGGGAAGAAGACGCGCCGCTTATTTGTGGGACGGGTGCCGTCTGTGGGGCGGGTACCGTCTGTTGGGCGAATACGGAGACCGATCCGCCGAATGGCGCCGCCATCAAAACTATCAGGCCGGCTGCAATCTCCTGGCGTAACAAACGGGCCAAGGTTGTCACGAGGCCTCTCCGGACGCGTCGACGTGTAAGCATTCCATCCACTCCAAACTGATTACGCTGCGCTCTCCGACTTGCCTGTCTCCGAGACATAGTCGAGCGAAAGCCGGTGGAAGCTATTTACAGCCTCTGCGGTGGTGTCGAAAATTTCGAAGAGTCGACTTGTCCCAGTCGACCCCAGTATCGCATCCGTCGCCAGAGGTATGCCGACCAGTTTGACGTCACCGTTGCGTTTCAAGGCTTCTTCCAGACAGCCGAGCAGTGAATAGATCACGGACTTGTCGAGATGACGGACATTTGAACAATCGAGCACGAGGTATGGACGGCTGACATTCATGCAGCGTTCGACCTGGCGAGCAAACTGTCTCGCTTCCTTCCTCCCCCATCGTTCTGGCAATTGCATCACGGCTACAGGACGCTTTCGAACTGTCATATGTACCTTCTCTCGATCTGTTTTTATCTGCTCGTCCAAGAAAACCCATTCCATTCGCACAGCGCTGGCAGCTTAGCTCGCACGTTGTAACAACCGCTCGAGCTCAGCCTCATGGTCATGTACAAGATGTCTTAATACATTCTTCCCATATCGAAATAGGGTTGCCAGATTCGTCTCATACCAGCAACACTCGGTCATTTTCGGTGAGAACCCGCACAGGAACCGAAGCCGGTGTGTTCTGCGCGGTGACGTCAGCATGGATGCAACCAGACGATGGTTTCCATCCAGGACCGTCAATGGCTCGTTCTCGTTCACTCCAATCAGAAGGACGGTTCCCAAATCGTCATCCGGACGGAGGAGCCGAGTGCCAATCGTCGCGATCTTGGATTGGAACGCACTCGTGTCAATGCCTTGACGCTTGCGCATGCGCTCCGCAACTTCGATGATCGAGAAAGTTCGTGGGGCAAAATTCCGCCACTGAGCCCGGGGAAATACGCGGATCTTTTCTAAGTCCGCCTCTCCTATCTCAACCTCATACCATTCAGTTCCGGCGGGAAGTTCTTTCCACAGAGCGAAGTGGCGAATGAAAAACAGCGCACGTCGCTTGGCATTCTCGCCGGCATCCAGGAGATTTGGATTGACCACGATGCCTTGTAGCGCATCTTGATACTCGCGGAATACCGGCCGATAGAATTCACTTTTCAGAAACTCCGCGATCGCCTCATCTTCTGTGACTCGTTGGATGAGCCTGATGGGCCGGCCGTTGCTCAGCCGTGGCACGCGCTCTGAAATCACCAGAGCGTTGAATAGAAATGGCAGCGCGACAAGGATGAGAAGGACGCCCATCAATACCAGTTGAACCAGGATTACTTGTCGCAGTGAGGAATGAAATACGCAGATGCCCGCAACCAGAATTCCGCTGAACGCCAGCTGAATCCAACTGGTATTCGCGATCTTGTAGGACATCTCATACGTAATCACGACCACACTCAGGCAATACAAAACAGTCGTGACTGCGTAGAGAGACAGGAGGTAGGGCATGCCATACTGTCCGCTCACCGCAAAGCCTGGTCCGAAAAAAGAAGTCCATATGCTCGCAGGCGCGAAGCGAAGAGTGAGCGCAACACTGCAACCGATACCCAGCACAAGCAGCAGTGAAGTGGCAATGACCTTCAGGTCTCGTCTCTCCTCGTCGCCAGTACCGGCGACCAGGGGAAACATACTGTTCACCACCGCCTGCGAAAAGGCGAAGATGACTCGACCCACCATCGCGATGGCAGCATAAAGGCCCGCCATAGCTGGGGAGAAGAAATGCTTTACCAGCACGATGTCGCAGTTATTGATAAGCACCTGGCCGGCAAAGAAGACTAGGGCCTGTATTGACTCACGAAGCGCATAGGAGAAGCGAATATGGTTGGGGACCGGCGGTGCCAGTTTGGGAGCGGCAGCGAAATAGGCCACCGCCATGGCCGCCGCGTTGGCTGCGACAACTCCAATGACGCCCCCTCCCAACATGACCATCAGGAGCGATCCGCAAAGCCGGACCAGCCCTTCGAGAACAAGATTCGCCGATAGCGACCGGAAGCCGTAGGCTCCTTGGATGAAGCCGCGACGGCTGCCGAGCGGAACGTAGAAGGCCGCCCCTACCGCGATCAGGTCTACAAGGATCGGAGTAGGCAGCTTCAGGAAGTTGGCAACTGCCGTCTGAAACAGCACCAGGAGGAACGCAACCAGAAGGCCGCATCCCCATGCCGCTCGATGGAAGTCTCGATAGGCTGCGCTCTTTGCCTCCGGGGTGCTCTGCTGCGCTACGACCTTCGCCGGAACGATCTGAAAGGACAGCGTGACCGCGGACATCAGAGTGAGCAGGGTATAGGCAACCGTGGCATGCCCGAAAGCCGTCGGGCCAAGAAAGCGCGCTACCGCCACGTTATAGGCGAAGTTGATCGCAGCCGTCAGCCCGGATCCGAGGAGCAGCACAAAGCTCCCCGAAAGAATGCGGGCTTGCAGCGTCTTAGATTCCTGCATCTGGCCGTTCACCAAGGTTCAAGGTTGTAGTTACTCCAATTTTCCAGGCGGGGGAGTTTGAACTGCGGTTGCGCCGCTTTATGAATCAGCATGAGTTATTGAGAGCGGCGCTATGAAAACGATACTACTGACCACAACAGTTGTCCTAGACCGGAACGCGGCACCATCGTCGCCCGGCGACTCCATGGTCACCTGAGTTTTGCGCGGAAGTCACGGTTATCTGAGGACTTCCAGGCCCTCTGGGATGTATCTCGCAATCGCAGTCATTGGCACGCTGCTTTAAGATGTGATTTGGATGATGGTCTCTCGTGCAGCCGCTGCTTTGCTTTTTCTTCTCTCTCTGGCCCATGGATGCTCCCATTCTGCATCCCGTCTGAGTGCCGTACCGAACCATCGGGCATCCGGGCCCCCGCCCCAGGTCCTCGCGGTGTATGAAGCTTGGTTTGGGCATCCCAGGCACATCGACGTCGGATACTCCTCACATGACCCAGCCGTCATACGAAAGCAGATCCAGCAGGCCAAAGCTCTGGGGATTTCCGGATTCGTGGTCGATTGGTACGGATATCGCCAGCCTTTTATCGATCGCAGCTACGCCCTGATGCAGAGCATCGCGGCGGAGGAAAACTTCCACGTCGCGATGATGTACGACGAAACTGATGATGAGGACGGCGCGACGGACGAGTCGATTGAGGACTTCAAGCTCTTTCAGAAGAGCTATCTCGCGTCAAACGCGCCAGGACGTCAGGCATATCTCATGTATAACGGTCGGCCCGTGATCTTCATTTTTCCCAAGAGACACACCGACTGGAGCCGCGTGCGGACCGAAATCAACAAATGGAGCCCTTCGCCACTGCTCCTCGACGAATTTCCTCCCGGAAAATTCGCGTCGTCTATCGACGGCTATTACGCATGGGTCAATCCGGTTCTTAGCGGAGACGGCAACAACTGGGGCAGTCAATATTTGACCGATTTCTACAACACAATGCAGTCGAAATACCCCGATAGCATTGCTGTGGGCGGTGCCTGGGCCAGTTTCGATGACAGCAAGGCATCATGGGGACTGAATCGGCACATCAATTCCCGCTGTGGCCAGACTCTCACTGACACCCTCAACTTGTGGCGGCAGCAATCGGCCAGGTATTACATGCCGTATTTGCTAATCGGAACCTGGAACGACTACGAAGAGGGGACAGCTATCGAGAAGGGAATCGATACCTGTGGCTCCGGCAAGCCTCAGCCCAGCCTGCGTTAAAACCAATGCAGCAAGATTCTGGGCCGGGTAGGTACATTTCAGTAGCGGCGAATGCTACCGCGTGGATACAGCGTGAACTGTACAGCGATGCTCGTGTCGTTCTGGGCAGAGGTATCGCCATTCAGGAGGAACGGCGCCTTCCAGCGCTCGTACTGCACCCATGCGTTCACTTCAACGTCTTTGCCCAGGCGCTTCACCGCGTTTACCGTGAAGTCGTTCTGGGTGGTTCCCATGGGCACAAAGTCCTTGGCCGATTTCACGTTCCGGTACTGAAACTCAAGCCATTCGTTGCCGCTCAGGTGATATGTGAGCCAGGTTTGTCCCCCTTTGGCCTCGCGGCCGATCCAATCGCCGAAGACGAAACCCTTGTTGGTATAGGCCTGCCGTTGCTCTACCTCCCAGTACATGAAGCCGCCTCCGAAGCTGCGGCCGGTAGGCGGGTCGGTGGAGACAGCTTCGGCGCGCAGCGACAGCTTCGGAGCGCCGGGGAAGTGCGAAAGATAGAGACCGGGCCGTATCCCCGAGCGGCGGGGAGCGCTGATCGGCGTTACATCGTCATGTGCTTCAGAATCGCTGTAAAACGTAAGCCAGTTACGCACGAATGGAACGCGATACGAGAAGTTGAAGGCCGAGAAGCGGGCACCGGGATCGTCGCGGCCAATCTTCTCGTCATACGTGGTGTCGTTGATATCAAAGAAGCCCTTGAGAAAGGTGTGCCACGTGACCGGCTCGTGGCCTTTGCCGCCAAAGACGATCGTGCGCTCGAAGCCGAACTCGAAATTGGCAGTGGGTTTGAAGCTGAAGCCCTCTGAATGCATGTAGTCGCCATAGGGCGCGGTATGTCCCTGGACGCTGCCGTAGAGGAAGTCGTAACGGATGGGGCCAAGGAAGCGCGAGACAAATGGGATATGCGCGGGCTCTACACGGTTGATGCGGATCGAGTAGATGTTCTCCGCGTTGTTGCTGTAGCCCATGCCGCCGCCCCGCCCCGGGCCGAACCATTCGTCGCTCTTCCCGATGGAGATCTCATGGCTGGCAAAATTTGCCGCGAGATAGGCCTCCTGGATGCGGAAGGTATCGACGCTGTGCAGCGTTTTACCGTACGACATGGTGGGGTTGTCCGAGCTGAACGGCGTCTCGTCCAGGACGGAAAAGTGCTCGGCTACCCCCGCCGAGTATCCTTCCAGAGCCGGCGCATGCTGGTACTCGCCGCGGAAGTAGCCTGAATAGCGGCCGAGGGTTGTGCGGACACTGGCGCCCGTGATGTTGTTAAATCCCTCGGCATAGGGGCGCCCGTAATCATTCACGATGGTCTGACCGGAGTGGTAGCTATCGCGCAGCGGCTGGCCGGAGATGCCGAGCATCCGCGTATACACCGACTCCACTTCGGAGTGGCCGCGGTGCGCGTCAATGGGGATTTCAAGGTCAGGAGCCAGTTCGCGGCTCAGCGCGCTGTAGATCTCCTTGGCTTCGTCGCTGTCGCTGTTGTAGATTCTGCCCGCGGATTCATCAAGCATGTGGGCGACACTGGTGCGCGTGTAAGGCCGCATTCCGAGAAAAACCGTGTCGATGAACCCCAGCGAATAAAGCCGCATGATTTCCGGGTACATCCAGCTATCCAGCGGAATGTATGTCGAACCGAGACTGCCCGAATAGCGAACCGGTTTGGCTGGCATCATCCGGGTAAACTGAACCGGCGGCGGGGCGGGAGGATTCTGAGTGTCTGTATTCTGCTGTGGCGCAGTCGTGGTAACCGGCTGGACTGGACGAGGCGAGGCGCCTTCGTCCTGTGCACGAGAAAACGGCACATTTTGCAGGCACATGAACACAAAAATGGGGAATAGAGAAAGACGCATGACCTGCGGGCATTGTCTCCCATCGCGGAGAGCTACGGGAAGCGATATTGCGTCTCCAGTGTTTGCTCCGCGGGTCCGTGTGGACCCGACGGTCAATCTGCATCATGCATAGCTGGAGTCCGGGAATGAAGTCAAAGACCGGCGGCAAGGCGCTGGTTGCTCCGGAATATGCGGGCAGCGACCTCTTGCGGCTTGTCCTCTTCGCCGGAATTCTTATCGCTGCCGCCACCCTCATCACGCTGATGGCTCTCGGACGTGGCGCACGGTCTCTCACCGTGTTCGATATCTCCGACTTGCAAGGGCTGCAGGTGAAAAACTGGGTAACCGGGCACGGCTTTGGCATCGATGGCGCCCTGTTTACGGGAAATGACAACCCGATATCGATGCGGTGTGCCCGCATGCCACTGCCCATCTGGACGATCGCCGGTCTGCGTGTTGTCTTCGGCTCCGGGATGATTGCTGTCAATGTGGCGAAGGCTATTCTGTGGAGCCTGCCGCTGATCGCAAGCTTCGCGCTGATCCAGCGCGACTGCCGGACCGCGCCTGTCATCGCGTGCGAAATGGGCCGTATGGGGAGCGCTTCTGCTCGTCTCATTGTTGCCTGTCGTTCTCATCAATCTGGCAACAATGACGGCAGAAGAGGGCTATATCGCGTCCCCCATCGCACTCGCCACTACGATGCTCCTCTTTCCTCGCAGTTGGGTGCCGGGTGCTCGCAATAGTCGTGCGATCCTGACCGCGCTTCTCTTTGGCACTCTCATCGCCGGCATTTATCTGTCGAAGAGCTCAATGATTGCGGTCGCGGTTGTCATGCTGGCCGTGCTTTGGTAGGTGTTGCGAAATTTACGTCTGACGATCTTTGCGGCGATCCCGCTAGCGCTTGCAGTGCTGTGCTGGGGAGCTTGGACTGCAGCAGCAGACGGCGGACGATTTGCTTTCGGCACGAGTCTGGATGGATACAACCTGCATAAAGGGAACAATTCGACCTTCCTCGAGCATTACCCGCCCCCGCCCAATATGAATATCGACCCCTTCTATCCAGATATTGGGGTGGGACACCACTACACATCGGAGTGGAACTTTGATGCGGGACAGAAGAGGGACGCGACTCAGTACATGAAGACTCATCCCGGGGCGACGATCATTGCCATGGGAAGGAAGTTAAGCGTCCTGCTCTTTTCCCTGAAGAAGGTGGGGCCGGGCTCCATCCGATCTCCGCTTGTGGAGTGGACGGAGCAAGCGAGCCGTGTCATTGCGCAGTTCCTCCTATGGCCGCCCTGCTGGTTGCCGCATGGCAATGCATCCGATGGACGCCGTCAAGCCTTGCGGCCGCTGTCTTTCTTCTCGTGATCGCCTCGGCCATGTGTCTTCCCTATGTTGTGGGTTTCGCCCTGAGCCGCCACGCGAGCATCCTGTACTTGCCGGCGATCATCTACCTCATCCGTTCTGCCTGTGTAAGTCTGGGAGAAGAAGGACGGAGCCCCGTGCGGAGTGAATTGGCCGAATCGATTCGCAGCCGGTGAGCGACGGGTCCTGCCCGCGAGGGGATCAAAGTGCTTTCCGCGCTCATCCAACGTCAAAGAGGATGATGGTACATGGGACGTTGGGCTGAGATAGGGCGCAGGCTGCGGTACACGGGGCGTCTGCTCTGGCGCTCGGCGGTGACGCCGATGCTGGGCACGCATCAGCGGCCCCGGCTCGTGACGCCGGATGAGCTAGGCGTCACGTTTATCGGCCACTCGTCGTTCCTGGTGCAGGCCGCGGGACAGAACCTGCTCTTCGACCCTGTCTTCTCCACCTGGCTGATCCTGCTGCGACGCCAACGGCGGCCCGGGGTGCGGGTGCGCGATCTGCCGCCGATCGACGTTGTCCTGCTGTCCCACGCGCATATGGACCACCTCGACCGCTCCTCGCTGCGGCGGGTAGTGCGCGCCACGCGCCGGCGCACCGGCCGTGCGCCTGTCGCCATCGTGCCCACGGATGTGAGCGACATCGTGCGCCGTCTGGGCTTTTCCGAGGTCATCGAGCTGCACTGGTGGGCGAGCCATGCGGCGGGAGGCCTGACCATCACCCACACGCCGGCCAAACACTGGGGCACGCGTTGGATCATGGATGGTCACCGCGGCTATGGCGGCTATTTTGTGGAAGGCGGCGCTCGCCGCCTCTATTACTCCGGAGACACTGCGTATTTCGGCGGTTTTCATGCGATCGGTGCCCGTCTGCGGCCGGAGGTGGCGTTGCTGCCGATCGGCGCCTATACGCCGGACAGCTACCGTGCCGTCCATACCAGTCCGGAAGACGCGCTGCGCGCATTCCAGGATCTTGGGGCTAAGGTGATGGTGCCGATGCACTACGGGACCTTCTGGCTCGCCGAGGAGCCGCTGGAAGAGCCGTTGCCACGGCTGCTCGCGTCCGCGGGACGGCTGGGACTGGCCGGGCGCATTGCGGTGGTGGGGGAAGGCGAGACGCGATCTTTGGCGTTCCCAGCCAGACTTTCGAGGAGCGTAAGGAAGCAGGAACTGCGTCCGCTCTGTAAGCTAGGGTCAAGCCCGCAACGCAGGCATCAGTGACCGAGACTCGTTACCCTGAGGAGGCTGGGTCTCCGGAAGCCGTATCCGACTTGCCCTTGCGCGGGGCCCGGGCCAGGTCGCCTTCCTTGTCGATGAAATAGAGATATCCCTTTTCGCGTACCAGTTTCGTCTCCGCGACAACCTCTTCCGCGCCCTCGCCGCCTTTTTTCTTGCGCGCGACGTTGCCTTCCTTGTTGATGAAGTAGAGGTATTGCTTGTAGTCGCGTTCGAGACCCAGCTTCTGGACCTTGTCTGCCATGATCATTGTCCTCCGCAGGTTGAATTTCCCTGGCCGCGTGTATAGGGCCCAGGATTGGCGGCAGAGCGAAGCATTACTGGCTCGCGTGCAGAGCAGCCGAGGCGCGCTGCTCATCGGCCTTCTTTGCCTGGTCTTCAAGGGCCTGTGCCTGCGGTAGATAGCTGATGGCCTGGCTGATCATCGGGTCCCAGTCGGCGCGGACGCGGAGCCCTTGTTCCTCGCCAAACTGGGTGGTGAAGATATCTGCCTTGATATTTGCTTTGAGCCAGTCGGAAACCCCGCTCAGATCCTGCTCCGTGAAGGAGATCTGCTGACTGTTCAGAAACTGCCGGAACTCGTTCATCACGGCGTCATCCACCTGGAAATTCTTTTCCACCGTGCGATTGGCCAGGTAGTGGCTGGCGAAATTGAAGAAGACGTAGTGCTCCAGCAGGACATCCTGGAAGTGATTGGACTTCGGCGTGTCGATCTTGTCGTCGGGCGTGATGCCGCCGCCGCCATAGACGGTGCGTCCGGAGTCGGTCAGCTTGACCTCACGGCTCTTGTCCGCGGAAGCGGAGGGCTGATCGTGATTGTAGTAGTAGTCGTACAGCGAAACACCGTTGTAGTTGCGCTGGATCAGCCGGCCGCTGGGCGTGTAGTAGTGATAGGTCGTCAGGGCCAGGCCGGTGTTGTCGGAGAGCGGATAGACCGTCTGCACCAGGCCCTTGCCGAAGGTGGTTTCGCCCACGACGATCGCGCGATCGTGATCCTGCAATGCGCCGCTGACAATCTCTGCCGCCGAAGCGGTGCCGTGATTTACCAGCACGACGATGGGGAAGTTCCGGCCGCCGTTTCCGTGCGTCGCACGCTGCGTCTGCTCCGGATAGGCACGTCCCCGCTGGGAGACGATGACCTGGCCCTTCTGCAGGAACTTGTCGCAGACCGAGACCGCCTCCGTCAGCAGACCGCCAGGATTGCTGCGCAGATCCAGCACCAGGCCCTTGATAGGCGCCGAAGTTTTCCAGCGCATCGCCGACCTCGTGTCCGGTAGTTTCCTGGAACTGCGTGATGTGGATATAACCGACGCCGGGCTTGATCAGGAATGCCAGGTCGATCGAGCCATGCGGAATCTCGTCGCGGACCAGGTCGAAGGTGAGCGGCTTGGACTGGCCGTAGCGCGTCACCGTCACCGATACATGCGTCCCCTTGGGACCCTTCAGCATGTTGGCGACTTCGGTGGAGTCCATGTTGTCGGTGGATTTGCCGTCCACCGCGACGATGACGTCGGCAGGCTTCAGGCCTGCGCGGAAGGAGGGCGTGCCTTCGTAGGGGAAGAGCACGACGATCTTGTTGTTCTGCGGCTGGATGGTCATGCCCACGCCGTAGTACTTGCCGTGCTGGTCCTCGCGCATCTTCGCGTAGGCCTTCGGATCGTAAAAGCTGGAGTGGGGATCGAGAACGCGCAGCATCCCCGGAATGGCGCCATCGTAGATGGCCCGTTCGGCCTTGTCGCCGTTCAACGGTTCGGCGTAGTTCTGCTCCACCAGGCTGTATACGGTAGTAAAGGAACGCAGGTCGTTGCGCAGGGTCGACTCGTCAGCCTGGGCCTGGGCGCCGACGGTACGTTGCACCAGCGTGCCACCGGCGGCGCAAGCGGCGAGGAAGACAGCAACGGTAATAGCGGAGCGGCGCGGACTGGATGCCATGAGAAAGATAGCTGCGGCAGGCTCACGCAAAATGGCAGTCCTGGCGCTTGCTTATTAGACGCGAGTATAGCACCGGGGGGAGCGCGGCCAGCCTGATATACGCTGCCACGTAGGTGTGATGGAGAGGCCGCCCGGACCGGGGAACAGATCGGGGAAGAGACCAGGCACGGACTGGGTAAGTCCTGCCGGTAAGAGCAGCTTTCCAGAAACTCACATCGCCCCGTGCATGCACCGCCGGTGGTGAGTAGAATACGCACAAGCGCATGAGGCAGGACGTCCGGAAGTGCCGGCGTCACCAGTACGCCACGTAAGAGCATTCCTGATCCGATGGCCTGGTCTGCAAATCGCACCGGGTATCGGGCATGTAGAGAGATTCATGACCCTTCGCCGTTCCGATGTTTGCGTCTGGCTGCTGGCTGGTTCCCTGCTGGCTGCCGTCCCCGTCCTCGCCCAGAAGAAGACCAACAAGCCCCTCACCCCGGAGCAGCAGGCCGAGCGCGCCAAGTTCGATCCCAAGGCCGAGACCTCGCCCTTCGGCGGCAATGTCATCGAGGAGAGCGTGGCGCAGGTCAATGACCAGATCATCAACACCTCGGACTACAACCGCGCCGCGGCCCAGTTGGATGCAGGAAGGCCGTAAGGCAGGGCTGGAGCGAGCAGGAGCTCGAGGAACATAAGCGCGATCTGCTGCGCGACCTGATCGACCAGCAATTGCTGCTCTCGAAGGGCAAGGATCTGGACATCACCGGCGAAACTGAGTTGGTGCGGCGTTGGACAAGATGCGCAAGCAGAACCACCTGGATACGATGGAGGACCTGGAAAAGGCAGCGTCGAGCCAGGGCGTCTCCTACGAAGACTTCAAGCAGCACATCCGCAACGAAATCATCACCCAACAGGTCATCCGCGACGAGGTAGGCCGCCACATTCAAATGACGGACGCCCAACTGCAGCAGTACTACCGGCAGCACATGAATGACTTCACGCAGCCGGAGTCGGTGCGGCTGAGTGAAATCCTCATCCCGGTAAAGACCGAGCGGGGATGAGGCAGCCAATCTTGCCGCGGCGAAGGCCAAGGCAGATGAGCTGGACGCAAAGATCAAGGGCGGCGCCAGCTTTGAAGATCTGGCCAAGGCGAACTCCGTCGCTTCGACAGCGGCACAGGGCGGCGATCTGGGCGAATACACGCGCGGCAAGCTGGCAAAGCAGCTTGAAGATGCCACCTTCGCCCTGCAGGCCGGGCAGTCGACGGAGCCGATTCGTACCCGGCAAGGTTACGTCATTCTGAAAGTGACGCAGCACACGCCGGGCGGTGCGCAGCCTTTTGCGTCGGTCCGTCCGCAGGTGGAAGAGGCTGCCTTCATGAGCCAGATGCAGCCGAGGCTGCGCGAATATCTGGCCAAGCTGCGGCAGAGCGCCTACATCGATGTCCGTCCCGGCTATGTGGATACCGCGGCCGTGCACAATCCCTCCAAGCCGCTCTATAGCGCTTACGCGCCGCCCGGACCGAAGAAGAAGGTGCACTTCAAGCGCAGCCGCTACACCGGCGCACATCGCGGACGGCACGCGGGCGAGGCGGCTACCGACACCGCGGCCAACAAGACCGGAGCAGCAGGTTCGACCGGCACCACTGCGGCGACCACCGGCGGCACCACAACTGCACTCGGCAACACCGCGCGACCGCCAAAAATGCCGGCGGCCAGCACCCCGGCAATAGAGAAGCCGGGTAAGAAAGAGAAGATCCGCTTTGGCCAGGCGCCGCGCGAGGCACTGCCGCCCGCCGCGCATCCGACAACGGTTCTGAACAGGCTACGGGGCAAACTGCCGGCGCGGAAGCGGGTGCGCGGCAACGAGGCGCGAGGTAGCGTCCAATTCCAGCAGCTCCACGGATATTTCCGGCGCGGAGACGGCCGCGGCACGGTCGAGCGCAAGACGCGCTTTGCCGATCGTGCCCGCGAGCCGAAGGCAAAGAAAGTCAAGACCCCGGACCAGGTTGAGAACGAGCGTGCCGCGCAGCAGGATACATCGGAAGAAGCGGCGGCACAAAAGACGCAGTCCGCTCCGCTTGGCCTGGCTGGCGACACTGCCACCAAGAAGAAGGCGCCCAAGGTGAAGGGCGATAAGACGCGCTATTCCGACGAGGTCAACAAGGCGAAGCAGCCCGCGCCGCCTCCGCCGCAGACCTCCACACCGTCGCCGCTTGGCTACTCCAGGCACCGTGCCCACCGATAACGCTCCAGCCGACAGCGGCACGGCTCCAGCGCCGCCGGATGGCACCACGCCGGCCCCGCCGCCGGCACAGCCGCAGCCGTGAGCCTTCGTCCGTGAGTCTCCCTCTGTGAGTCAAGGCGCGCTGATTGCCGCACAAGCCAAAACCGTCTTCCTCGGCGATATCGCAAAGTACGAGGGGCAGACGGTAACGGACTTCTTTGCCGTGGCGCAGAAGCAGTTCAGCCGCAAGCGCGACGGGGCCGCCTATCTCGCCCTGCGGCTGACCGACCGGACCGGCCAATGCGAGGCGAAGATGTGGGACAACTTCGAGGCCTGCGCCGACACATTTCAGGCCGGCGACGTTGTTAAAGTGCAGGTTGAAGTCTCCAGCTATAACGGGCGGTCTCAGCTCACGATCAAAA
The DNA here is from genome assembly GCA_963750845.1 of uncultured Acidobacteriaceae bacterium. Taxonomy (GTDB): domain Bacteria; phylum Acidobacteriota; class Terriglobia; order Terriglobales; family Acidobacteriaceae; genus KBS-83. The sequence continues at coordinate 13,251 of CAVVSP010000019.1, read as the reverse complement.
AGCTTCGCAAGGCTTCCGCGGAAGAGTACTCGCTCGCCGATTTCCAGCCACATACCACCCTTTCCATCGATGCGTTGTGGACGAAGCTGAATGGCTTTGTCGACGGCTTCACCGAGCCTTTCCTCCAGCAGTTGGTTCGCAGCTTCCTTGACGATCCGGAGGTCGCCACGTTGCTGCGCAGCGCGCCGGCAGCCAAGTATCTGCATCACGCATGGATCGGCGGCCTGCTGGAACATATCGTCTCGCTGCTGGGGCTATGCGATCGCGTTACGCCCCACTACCCGCAGGTACACCGCGATCTGGTGATGACGGGCGCCATCCTGCATGACATCGGGAAGCTTGAGGAGCTGCGCTGGAGCCTGAGCTTCGACTACACGCTCGAAGGTCAATTACTGGGCCACATCACGCTGGGCATCGCGATGATCGAGAAGAGAATCGCGGCCATCCCCGGTTTCCCGCCGCGGCTGCGCCTGCTGGTGGAGCACATCGTGCTCAGCCATCACGGCAAGTACGAATTCGGCTCGCCCAAGCTGCCGATGACGCCCGAGGCGATCCTCTTCCACTACCTCGATGATCTGGACGCGAAGATGTACTCCGTGCGCACGGAACTGGATCGCAGTGCGCAGCAAGGGCGGGCCGCGGACGAGATGACGGACTGGGTGCGGTCGCTCGAGCGCCCACTGCTGGACAGCCGGGCGTTTCTGGACAGCGGGGCTACTTTGGGCGAAGCTGATCCCAGGAATCTAAACGATGCTGACGCCCAACTGAGTGGCGAGGTGACGAGCGATGCCTTACCTGCTGAAGAGTGAGCCGGAGTCCTACTCCTTTAGTGATCTGGAACGCGACAAGGAGACAACCTGGGACGGCGTGAAAAACCCGCAGGCGCTAATGAACCTGGCCGGGATGAAGAAGGGCGAGAAGCTCGTCATCTACCACACCGTGACCGAAAAAGCGGCAGTGGGCACGGCGCACGTCGTGTCAGTGGATGCGTCGAACCCGAAGAGTCCGATCGTCCGCATCGCGCCGGGCAAGCGGCTGAAGCAGCCGAAGACGTTGGCGGAGATGCGCGAGGCGCCGGTCTTTCAGGGCTCGCTACTCTTCCGGCAATTTCGTCTCTCGGTGGTGCCGCTGACAGATGCGCAATACGACTGGCTGCTGAGCTAGGTGTCGAGTTCCAATACCTAAACAGTTCACAAGCCATCTCGCTTCGAACCAGAACGTCCATGCGCTAGCGACCAAATTGACCGAACTAGCGACATGCGCCGCAGTGCCTCTGCCGGGCCGGCCAGTCCTTTACAATCGAGCTTTGACCGGGAAGGCACATGCTACGTTTTTCAACCGCGGGTGAGTCGCACGGCGAGGCCCTGATCGCGCTGGTGCAGGGGCTCCCGGCCGGACTCGAAGTCGACCAGACATTCATCAACCGGGAGTTGTGGCGGCGCCAGCAGGGGTACGGCCGCGGTGGCCGTATGCGCATCGAGACGGACACCGCCCACATCCTCTCCGGCGTACGCCATGGCCGCACCATTGGTGCACCCGTCGCTATGCAGATCGCCAACCGCGACTGGAAAAACTGGGAAGAGATCCTGCCGGTGGGGGCAGGCGATCCGGCGAAGCACAAGGCGGTAGCCTCGCCTCGTCCGGGCCATGCGGACCTTTCCGGATCGCTGAAGTACAACTTTAAGGATGCCCGTTATGTGCTGGAGCGCGCTTCGGCTCGGGAATCGACCGCACGCGTTGCCGCAGGTGCGCTGGCAAAGACACTGCTCCGCTTTCTCGGCATCGAAGTCACCAGCCACGTGATTCGCGTGGGCCGCGTGGAACTGGAAGAGCCGGTCACCTGGGAGGCGATCGCGGCGCTCGCCGGACGCGATGATGTGCTGCTGAACTGTGCTCACCCGAAACCGAAGAAAAGATGAAGGCCGAAGTCGACCTCGCGCTGCGGACGGGCGACTCGATCGGCGGAGTCTTTGAAGTTGTGGCACATGGCGTGCCGCCGGGCCTCGGCACATATGCGAACTGGGATGAGCGGCTGGATGGGCTGCTGGCATGGGCGGTGATGTCGCTGCAGGCGGTAAAGGCGGTCGAGCTGGGGCGTGGGGTTACGGCAGCGCAGTCGCTGGGCTCGGCTGTCCATGACTCCGATCGCATTACGCAGAGGGTGGCGAAAACGGCCGCCATACCCGCTTCGAGCGCGCGCAGAACAACGCCGGCGGTATCGAGGGCGGCATCTCGAATGGCGAAGACATTGTGGTGCGTGGCTACCTGAAGCCGATTTCGACGCTGCGGCGTCCGCTCGGATCCGTCACCTACGAAACCCGCGAGACGACCAAGGCGGCCTACGAGCGCTCCGACGTCTGCGTGGTACCGGCCGCGGGCGTTGCCGCCGAGGCGATGGTGGCTTTTGTGTTGGCGCAGCTGGCGCTGGAGAAATTTGGCGGCGATTCCGCGACGGAACTGAAGCGAAACTACGATGGATATCTGGAGCAGATCCGGAATTATTAAGTCGCACGAGTGCTGCAGAAAGAACGATAGCAGGCATGATCTATCCCATCGTCAAGTTTCCCGATCCGATTCTGCAGCGGCCGGCCGCGCCGGTCACCGAGTTCGACGACGAGCTCCGCAAGCTGGTGGACGGACATGTTCGAGTCGATGTATGCCGCGCAGGGCATAGGGCTGGCTGCGCCGCAGATCGGCATTGCCAAACGGCTTACCGTCATCGACGTGAGCAACCAGAAGAACCCGAAGGACAAGATCGTCCTGATCAACCCCGAGATCATCGCTGCACGAGGGCAAGCAGATCGAAGAAGAAGGCTGCCTCAGCCTGCCCGACTTCCGCGACAAGGTGCGCGGGCGGCCCGGGTGATTGTGAGGCCCAGGATGCGAACGGCAAATGGTCCGAGCGCGAGGGAACCGAGCTGCTGGCACGCGCTTTCCAGCACGAGATCGACCACCTGGATGGCATTCTGTTTATCTTCCGCATCAGTGCGCTCAAACGTGACCTGGTCCTGCGGCGCATCCGCAAACTGCAGCGCGCCGGCGAATGGTAGAGCGGGCACGGTCTCTGATGCGGCTGGTCTTCTGCGGCACGCCGGCATTTGCGGTGCCCACTCTGCAGGCTCTGCTCTCTGCCGGTCATAGCATCGAGTTGGTCCTGTGCCAGCCGGATCGCCCCAGCGGCCGCGGCCTCGACGTTGCGGTCCTCCCGGTAAAGCAAGCGGCGCTCGAAGCAGGCATCGAAGTTTTGCAGCCGGAGAAGATCCGGACCAATGCGGAGTTACGATCGCGCCTCGAAGCGATCGCGCCGGATGCGATCATCGTAGTCGCCTACGGACGGCTCATTCCGCGCTGGATGCTCGACCTGCCGCGCTACGGCAACCTGAACCTGCATGGCTCGCTGCTGCCGAAGTATCGCGGCGCCGCGCCCATCCAGTGGGCAGTAGCGAACGGGGAGACGGCCACCGGCGTGACCACGATGCGATTGGACGAGGGCATGGATACAGGGGACATGTTGATGCGACGCGAACTGCCCATCGGTCCCGCGGATACTGCTGAGGACCTTTTTCCGCGTCTCGCTGCGCTGGGTGCGCCTCTGATGGTGGAGACGCTGGCCGGTCTTGAAGCGGACAACATCGCGCCGCAGAAGCAGGACAATAGTCTTGCCACGCTTGCGCCGTTATTGACGCGTGACGATGGCCGCGTCGATCCTGCGCGCTCTGCGCAGTCGATTTACGACCGCTGGCGAGGTTTCCAGCCCTGGCCGGGAGCGTGGACGACGGTGCGGGGAAAGAAGCTCACCCTTCACCGGTTGGCGCCCGTGTCTTCGGACAAACAAGGGAAACCTGGTATCTTCCGCGTGGATGGCAACCGGCTGTTCTTTACTGCTGGCGATGGCGCCTCGCTCGAGGTGACTGAGCTGCAACTGGAAGGTAAGCGTCGAATGGCGACCGCGGACCTTCTGCACGGACACGGTGTCGCTGACGGCGACCGCCTGGGCTCGTGATGCCGGCACCCCACGTCAGCACAATACGTGTGGCACCCGCGCGTATGGCGGCCTTTCGCGTGCTGCTTGCCATGGAGCGCTCCAGCAACACTCACTGTGACGATCTGCTGCGCGCGCCCGCGATCGAATCACTGTCGCAGGTGGATCGCAACCTGACCACCGCGCTGGTGATGGGCGTGCTGCGCTGGCAGCTTGCGTTGGATGCGGTTGCGACCCGCTATCTGCAGCGGAAATCGCTACTGGATCCGGCGGTGGCCATCGCGCTTCGCCTGGGGGCCTTTCAACTGCTCAAAATGGACCGTATTCCGCCGCACGCCGCTCTCGCGGAGAGTGTGGAACTCACCAAGGTCAGCGGGCATTCCTATGCCTCCGGCATGGTGAATGCAGTGCTGCGCCGCATCGCGGAGGGAGCTTCGTCCATCATCCTCGATCCCATCGCCGCCCATCCCGCGTGGATGATTGCGCGATGGAAACGCCAGTTTGGCTCGGAAGCGGTGAAGTCGATTGTTGCCTACGACCAACGGGCGCCGGCCGCCATATTGCGATGGAATGCGGAACCCGGTGCCATCGCCGAAACGATCTCGGCCGGCAGTTTTCTGGCGCGCGCGCGGGCGCTCCCGGAAGGAATGGCAGTACCCGAGGGCATGCGGATTCAGGACGAAGGATCACAACTGATTGCCGAACTTGCCGGTGGTGGCACCCGGATACTGGATTGCTGCGCCGCGCCCGGAGGCAAGACCGCGATCTTGGCCGAGAACAACCCCCAGGCTGAGATCACCGCGTGTGACATCAGCGAATCGCGTTTGAACGCAATGCGCCGCAGTTTCGCGCGCGAGCCGGTGACAGCGAAGATTCACTGCGTGCTGGCTGATGCGACGGAGCTGCCATTTCATAGCAGTACAAGCAATTCAGGCGATTTCGATCTGATCCTGTGCGATGCGCCATGCAGCGGCACAGGCACCCTGGCCCGCAACCCCGAGATCAAGTTGCGGCTCGCGGCAAGCGATCTACGGAGGCAGCAGGAGCGACAGATCGCGATTCTGCGCTCGGCATATCGCGCGCTGGCGCCGGCAGGACGGCTGGTTTACTCCACCTGCTCGCTCGAGCCGGAGGAAAATCTGATGGTCGTCCTTGCCCTTTTGGCTGCGGAGCCAACGGCGCGTTTGCTCGACGCCGGCGAGCGCCTCAACGCCATGCAGGCCGAGGGGAGCCTGCACCTGCAGGGCGCGGAACTATTGCGCGAGACGGCCTTGCGAGATGGCTACCTGCAGACACTACCCGGACTGTTGCCGTGTGATGGCTTCTTTGCCGCGATTCTGACGCGGACATAAGCGCTACTGCGCGAGGGTGAATTGAATCGTGCTGCCAGCCTCGACGCGCTGACCGGCGGCCGGCTGCTGTGCGAGCACCGTGCCCGGCATCACGGGTAGAGCGGGCGGGGCGGGCGCTGCGTCGGGCGCGGCAATGGGAGCCACCGGCGGAATCTCCGCCTGGCGATACAGCGGCGGCGCCAGCTTCAAACCTGCTTTGTCCACCGCTGCATCCGCGGTCCTTGCCGGCTGGTTGATGAAGTCCGGCATCACATACCCGGTCGCTTCCGGCGGTACGGTCGCGCTCAGCAGCAGCGACACATTCGGCCGATCCACGGCAGCGGCACCGGCATCCGGCGACTGCGCGATCACGGTACCGGGCTCTGCCAGGGCGTAGGGCATATGCGCGATGGTGCCAAGCTGCAAACTGGCGCGCCGGACCGCCAATGCAGCCACCCGCTCCTGATCGTGAACGAGCGATGGAACGGCGACCCTTTGCGCGCCGAGGCTCTGCCCGAGACGCACCTGCCAACCGGAGCGCACGATGGTACCGGCAGCGGGCGACTGGGTCACGATGCGCGATTCCGGCACCACTGCGCTGTAGAAGTGGTCGTCGATGCTTACCGCCAGGCCATCGGCTGCGGCCTGCCGCCGGGCTTCCGCCTCGGTTATCCCGCGGAAATCCGGAACTTTCACCTCAGCGCCATGGATGGCGAAGTGCATGGTCGTCAACGCCGACACCATGGCGACCACCACCAGCAGCACCAGCACCAGCGCGAACTGGAAGAGCCGGAGGATCATGCGTCTGCGTACTCGATGGTGAAGGCGATCTTCGCGGTCTTTTCGAGCATCGCCGAGACCGAGCAGTACTTTTCTTTAGAGAGCCGCACCGCGTCTTCCATGCTTTTGTGATTCACCGTACCGGTGACACGATAGACCAACTCGATGGCGGTAAACACATTAGGTGATTCCTTCGCTTTCTCGGCCTTTGCGGATACAGTCAGCGCGGTGAAGGGCTCGCGCTTCTTGGTGAGAATGGTGATGACGTCGACTGCCGTGCAGCCGCACAGGCTCACTAACACGGTCTCCATCGGCGTGGGGCCTTCGACGCGGGCAACGTCGAAGGTTAGCGCGTGCCCGCTATCCGATGTGGCTGCGTAGATCTGATCGTGCTGCCACTCCACCTTCGCGATCATTCTTCTCCTCCATGTTGTCCGCGTTCATGTTGTCCGCGTTCAGGTTATTCATGTCCTCCTCGCGGTTGCATCGGCGCCCTTCGTGCCGATTGTCGGCCTCCGGCTCCGGATGCACCAGCATGCGGTAGATCTCGGGGCGTTCCAGCTTCATACGATCTTCGAGCGATGTGATGACATCGTGCACGCGATGCATGGGCAGCGCATCGGGAAGCGTGCAGTGACAAGAGAGATGCAGGCGATCTCCCATGCGCGATACTTCAACTTCGTGGATGTCGACAATCTCCGGCAGCGTTTTTGCCACACCGCGCAGGTCTTCCTCCAGCCGCCTGTCCTGATCGATGGAGGCCGCTGCTTCAATGGTAGCGGTTTCGCTTTCGATGTGCGTCAGCACGTTGCTGACTTCGGGGGCGGCGCGGTACATCTGCTCTTCCAATTCGCAGACGAAGCGATGCGCGTCCACCAGTGGCAGCGACTCTGCCACCTCGATGTGCTGCTCTACGCGCAGACCGCTTGCTTCCTGCTCCACGCTTAGATCGTGCAATGTGACATTATTCAAGGCGGCTACGCCCCGGATGCGGTCGAAGATGCTCTCCCCCAATACCTGGCGGGGCACGGTACGTACCGTGACGTCGGCTCCAGGAACCACTGCCTTGACTGCCGCGGTGATCCGCTGCACCAGCACCTCGATGTGCTCCGCGGTATCGAAGCGTGGCACGGCCACCCGCAGATCGGCAAAGATGCTGTTCCCGGAACGGCGCACGCGCACTTGTTCCAGTTCCACCACGCCCTCGATGCGCTCCACAGCGCGAACGATGCGCTGCCGTGCTCCGGCCGGCGCTGTGTCCAACAGTTCATAGGTCGTGCGCCGCGCGAGTCCCCAGGCGAAGCGCAGGATGACCGCGGAGACAACAAGTGCTGCCAGAGGATCCGCATAGCGCAGCCAGCCAATGCCAAAATGCGCTCCTGCGTAGGAAGCTGCGAGTCCAGCGGCGACCGCGGCGCTGGACCAGATGTCGGAGGCGAAGTGAAGGGCATCGGCCTCCAGCGCCTGCGAACCCGATACCTTTGCGACATGCTTGAGTGCGCGGGAACGGCTGAGATCGACGGTGATCGAGAGCGCGAGCACCGCGAAGGGCCACACTGAAGGACGCACAGTCACCGGCGCAACGAAGATGCGCATGATGGCCTCCACCACGATCCATACGCAGGAGGCGCCCATCAGGAAGGTTTCCGTGAAGGCGGAGAGTGTCTCCACTCTCGCGTGACCGTAAGGGTGGTCTTCGTCGGCGGGCTTGTCCGAGATGCGGACGGAGATCAACGTAAGCGCGGCGCCCAGCAGATCGAGGCCGGAGTGCGCGGCGTCGGAGAGCATACCGAGGCTGCCCGTCAGCAGGCCGGCGATCAGCTTGAGCGCAGTCATCCCGCACGCTGCCAGCATGGACATCAGGGCAGCGCTTCGCTTTTGCTTTATGACGGCGCGTCCAGCCTGCGTCATGCTCATAGGCTCATTCTGCGACGACATGCCCACAGCCTACACGCCGCTGAGCACACTGGGCCAGCAGGGGCCGGACCAGATATCCACTTGTCCTCTATGGTTTGCGAGCGGTGTAGAGGCCGGCGATGCCGAAGGTGTATGGGGTCCAGAGGGCATCGCGGAAACCCACACGTTCGAGTGTCGCAAGCATCTCGTGGGGACTGGGAAAACGTCCGACGGATGCGGGCAGGTAAGTGTAGGCGCTGCTGGCGCCCGAGAGCAGACGGCCGATGCGCGGCAGCACCCGCCGGAAATAGAAGGCGTAGAGCTTGCCGATGATGCCGCCCGGCTCGCTGAAGTCGAGGATGCCGAGCTCGCCGCCCGGGGCCAGCGCGCGATAAAACTCACGCAGCCCGGCTTCGTAGTTGGCGAGGTTGCGAAAGCCGAAAGCGGTGGTCAGAAGCTGGAGCGTATCGTCGGCGATCGGAAGATGCAGCGCGTCGGCCTCCACCGCGATGGCTCCGTACTTCGCGAACTTTGCGGCACCGCGCACAAGCATCTGGTGCGAGAAGTCGATGGCAAGCACAGGTGTGGCTTGTTGCGGCCGCCGGCGCAGCAGTGCCATCGTCATATCGCCGGTTCCGCAGCAGACATCGGCAATACGTGCCTGCGGCTGAGACAGGACCTGACGAAAACGCCTCGCCGTGCGCCACCACCAGAAGCGGTCGATAGATCCCGAGAGGATGTGGTTCAGCAGGTCATATCGAGGCGCGATTGAATCGAACATCGCCTGTACGGCCGCGGCTGCGTCCTGCTCGCCAGTTGTGCCGGCCGGTTGTGCGCCACGCGCTCCCACAGTCATCGATTCCGTCATTTACTTGCGGCTGTTCGGTTAAACTGCAGCCCGCGTTGGATGGCGTGGAGCAATTCGTCGTCGGTCAGGTCGTTCACCACTTTGGCCTGCCCGATGCGCTCCAGCAGCACGAAATGACGTACACCGCCGATGCGTTTCTTGTCGCCCGCGGCGGCATTCAACAGGCGACGCGCAGTAAGACGCGGCAGCGGCGGCAGGCCCAGAGCGTCTATCGCGGCCAGGATGCGGTCAGCGTCGGCGTTCGGCAGCCCGCGTGCGCGGCTCGCTTCGATGGCCACCCGCATGCCCCAGCCCACCGCCTCACCGTGCAGCAGTCCGCGATAGTGCGTCAGCGATTCGATAGCGTGGCCAATCGTATGGCCAAAGTTGAGAATCATGCGCAGGCCGGCTTCGCGCTCATCCTGCGAGACCACATCGGCTTTGATGCGCACTGACTCCGCTATGACGTAGGTGAGCGGCTCGGTCTCCGAACGCAGCAGCGCCTCAGCGTGCTGCTCGATATACGTGAAGAGCCCACTGTCGTAAATCAGCCCTGCCTTCAGGCTCTCGAAAAGCCCAGCACGCAACTCTGCCAGCGGCAAAGTGCTCAGCACCGCGGTGTCGGCGAGCACCAGGCGCGGATGATGAAAACTGCCGATGAGATTTTTGCCTGCGGCAAGGTTCACGCCGGTCTTGCCGCCGACCGAAGAGTCTACCTGCGCCAGCAGCGTCGTCGGGACCTGAATGAAGTCGATGCCGCGCATGTAAATGGCGGCGAGAAAGCCGGTCATGTCGCCGATGACGCCACCGCCAAAGGCAATCAGGACTGAGCTGCGGTCGGCTCCGGCTGTCGCCAGTTGTTGTGCCAGCCTCTCCAGTGCCGCCAGCCGCTTATGCTGTTCGCCAGCCGGCAGCAGCAGGATGGGGGGTTCCGCATCGGAGGCAAAGCCGCTCAGAAATGCATCCGACCAGAGCGCCCAAATCTCCGGTGAGGTCACGACAAAATATCGTCGTGGCCGTTCGCCGAAGATGGCGCGCAGAAGCTGCGGCAAATCGGCGAGCAGGCCGTCATCCAGCAATACGTCGTACGAGGCCGAAGCCGCTTGGACAGGGAGAGTGTGCACTCGGCTCATCGTACCGCAGGCGCCTGACATAGATGATGAATGATAGCCTCGCCATATATGGGGAAAGACACCATCCAGATCCCGGCCGTTACAGATTTCCTGATCATCGGTGCCGGGATCGCCGGCCTTCGCGCGGCCATCACGCTCGCCCAGACCGGACGCGTCCTCGTGGTCACCAAGGAAGCGCTCGGCGAATCGAATACGCAATATGCGCAGGGCGGCATCGCGGTCGCGATCAGCGGCGCTGAGGATGTCGAGCTGCATCTGGAAGACACACTTGCCGCGGGCGATGGCCTGGTGGATGCGACCGCGGCGCGGGTCCTGGTGGAAGAGGGCCCGGCGCGGGTGGAAGAGCTACTGCGCTGGGACACGCGCTTCGATCGCTATGCAACGGGGGAGCACACCGGCGAGCTGATGCTGACGCGCGAAGGCGCACACAGCCGCAACCGCATTCTGCATGCGAACGGCGACGCCACCGGCCGCGAGATTGGCCGTGCGCTGCTGGCTCATGCAACCGCGACGCGGGGCATCACGCTATTGCCGTGGACGCTGCTGACCGACCTGCTGGCGTCGGATGGGCGAGTCAGCGGGGCGCTGCTGCTCGATGAGAACGGCGAAGTTCGGACGGTGCATGCGCGTTCTGTCCTTCTGGCGAGCGGTGGCGCGGGCCAGGTCTACAGTGACACCACCAATCCAGCAGTAGCCACCGGTGACGGCATCGCTGCCGCATTCGCCGTGGGTGCCGAGCTGGCCGACATGGAGTTCTACCAGTTTCATCCCACCGCGCTGAGCCTGCCGGGCGTACCGCGCTTTTTGCTCTCCGAGGCGCTGCGCGGCGAAGGCGCATGGCTGGTGAATGCGGCCGGAGAGCGCTTCATGCATCGCTATCATCCGCTGCTGGAACTGGCGCCGCGCGATGTGGTGGCGCGCGCCATCACGCGCGAGGGAATGGGCAAGCGGCCCGGCGAGTCGCTTCCGGTCTATCTGGACATGCGGCACGTGACGGGTCTCGACCGCGGGGGCATTGATCCGGACGCGCGCTTTCCGGGCATCTCGGCATTTCTCCATCAGCACGGCCTCGACCTGGCCCGCGATCTGATTCCTGTTCGCCCGGCAGCCCATTACCTGATGGGTGGCGTTCGTACCGATGTCGATGGGCGAACTTCATTGCCTGGCCTTTACGCCGCCGGCGAGGTGGCATGCACGGGAGTGCACGGCGCGAACCGGCTGGCAAGCAACTCGCTGCTCGAAGGGCTGGTGTTCGGCGCACGGGCAGCGGAGAGCATGCGCAACGAGAGGGGCATTTCGGCAAAGGCAGGCGAGGTGCAGGCGCCATTGTCCCCGCGTGATGCCAGTCCGCTGCCGCCGGTCGAAGAAGCGATCCAGCGATTGCAGCAGCAGATGTGGGAGCACGCCGGCTTGCTGCGCGATGCGAGAGCTGCTCAAGAGCATCGATCTCGCCGAAGCGACGCGTTACGCGGACGCGGTGCCGTCCGTGCGGTGGACACGGCGCGAATACGAGGCGCGTTCTCTGGCCCGCGTGGCGCGTGCGATTGTCATCTGCGCGCTGGCGCGTGAGGAGAGCCGCGGTGCGCACTATCGCAACGATTTTCCGCAGCGCGACGATGCGCGATTCGGCACGCACTCTCATCTGATCGGTGACTCTGTCAGCTTCGGGCCGCTGCTGCCCGTTCAGCATTCAAGCGTAGAGCAACCGGAGTCACCGGCTCTACGTTGAGTGCTGCTTCCGGACAGGCATCAGTAGGGAAGCGGCTGCAAAGATTGTGACTGTGCCAAGAATGACGACCAGGGACCAGAGGGTTGGTATCTCGATCCAGCGCGCCGCAATCATTTTCGCTCCAACAAAGGCCAGGATGGCCGCCAGGCCGTAGTGCAGCAGATGCAGCCGATGCAAAAGACCCTGCAGTACGAAATACAGCGACCGCAGCCCCAGGATGGCGAAGATGTTAGAGGTGTAGACGATGAACGTGTCATGCGTCACACCGAGCACCGCCGGCACGGAATCGATGGCGAAGACCAGGTCGGTGACTTCGATGGTGATCACAGCCAGCAGCATCGGTGACACGCGCCAGCCGCGGTTCTGCACCCATTGTGAGATGGTTGGCGCGGCCTCCCCGCTCTTCTTTTGGCGTGCCAGCCGCCACGCAGCATAGAGCAGCAGCGCGCCAAAGATGTACTGCATCGCTTCAAAGCGATCGAGCAGCGCGACGCCGGCCACGATGAAGAATGCGCGCAGTACGATCGCACCCAGCACGCCGTAGAGCAACGCGCGATGCTGCTCGCCAACCGTCAGGCCGAAGCTGTCGAAGAGGACCAGAAAAACAAAGAGGTTGTCGATCGAAAGCGATCCCTCCAGCACATAGCCGGAGACGAACTCCAGCGCGTGCTCCGGTCCCTGGGTGTGCAGCAGAAAGCCGGCAAAGCCCAGGGCCAGCACGATGAGAAAGAGCGTCCACGCGAGAGCGCTGCGAAAGCGAGGGCCCTCGCTCCTGCGGCCGAGCAGGACAAGATCGACGACGAGCAGCAGCAGAACCACCGCGTGGAAGCCGATCCAATATGTGAGGGGGGCGCCGGCGATGATCACCTAACGAGTATTCAACAGGCGCATGCTTTCCAGAAACACCTCGCCGGAGATGGTCAGGCTCTTCGCGCTCAGTTTGTCCAGAGTGTCCTCGGGCGTGTGATGCCAGCCGTCGGGATGCTCGGCGTCGTGTGGACCATAGTCCACGTCAATCACATCGGCGGAGGGCACCCCACGCTGCACGAATGGAAGGTGATCATCCTCCTCCGCGGCTTCGGTCTTGAAGAAATGGCTCGCGTTGCCGGTCTTCTTCGCTGCTTCGTAAACCAGGTTTTCGATTGCGGGCGTGGCCGTGGTCACCCGCGTGATGTCCAGGTCGCGGTCGCCAATCATGTCGGCGAGCAGGAGGCCCTTGATCTTTTTCAGGGTGCCATCCATCTGCCACTTCGCCGCCAGGTGCCGGCTGCCATAGAGCGAATCGGATTGGCTCCAGGTCTCCACCGCTTCTTCGCCATCGAAAAAGACCAGCCAGACGCTGTAGCCATCCAGCGTGCGTCCGCGAAGATGGTTGGCAATTTCCAGCAGCAGCCCCGTGGTGGCCGCGCCATCGTTCGCGCCGACGAAGGAGGTGGCGCGGAGCGGATAGTTCGTCTCGTAGTGCGTCGCCAGGACGATCATGCCGTCCTTCTTCCCGGGGAAGCGCACGATGAAGTTGGTCATCTGCTGCGGTCCGGCGGGCGCGCTGTTGA
>CAVVSP010000018.1:0-167509 GCA_963750845.1 uncultured Acidobacteriaceae bacterium | reverse complement strand
GGGAAAGTTTCGGTCCCTCAGTGGCCGGAGGGCTGGTGGGTGAGCCGCTCCATCAGGATGGCGTTGCGTTTGGCCTGCGATGGCATCGAATCGAGGTAGACGGTCTCTCCCTCGGCGTGCGAGCCATGGCCAAGCACACCGACGCCGACCAGGCCGGGCAGGTACGACGCGACGAAGGAGATGTCGCCGGCGCCGCGGGTCATGGGTCCTGCCTCGGCGACAGGGCCGAGACCGAGGGCCACGCTCGCATCGCTCCACTCGCGCAACAATTCCCTGCCCGCCGGTGTCACCGCCATCGCGGGATAGCCTTCGTCGAAGGTGATCTTCGCGTCTGTCTTGGCCAGATGCTGCGCGACGATCGCACGCATTTTCTCCTCGGCACGCGTGGTCTGCTCGTTGTTCAGCGTGCGCAGGTCGCCGTATGCAATCGCGGCCGGGGGAATCACGTTGTCCTTCCCGGTTGCCTGGCCGCCGGTCTGCTCTGCATTCATCTGCGCCGTCGCGCCGCCCACACCAGACCAACGTTGTAGGTGAGGCCATCTTCCGGCAGTTGCGTGCGAAATGCGTCGAGGATGCGCGAGACTCGTAGATGGCGCCGTAGCCGAAGTGCTCGCCGAAGATTTGCGACGAGTGGCCGCTGAGGCCGCTGGCCTCGATGTGCCACATGATGGAGCTGCGACGCCCTATGCTGATGGTGTCTTGTCCGTCGATACGCGAGCCCGGCTCGAACCGAGCGCGACATCGCTTTGCTTCGCTGCTTCGATCAGGTCATGCCGCGCCTTCTCGATTGGGACTCCACCTCGCTCCTCATCGCCGCTGAAGACGATGCGGATCTCGGCATTTTTGAGCGCGCCAGCCTCCTGCATCGCGTGCAGCGCGGCCAGCATGATGACGAGACCGCCCTTCATGTCCGCGACGCCCGGGCCGGTGGCGTCTTTGCCGGCAGAGTCGGCTACGAGGGCATATTTCTGGAAGGCGCTCGATGGCTCAAAGACCGTATCGATGTGGCCGATCAACAAAAGCCGCTTGCCGCAATGACCGGCTCCCGCCGGGCATGGATGCTCGGCCACCAGGTCGCCGGCGCGTGCGGTCACCTTCTCCATGGGGACCCAGCGCACGTGAAAGCCGAGGGCCTCAAAGCGCGGCACGAGGACATCCTTCACCGCGACAACGCCGGCGAGGTGCATGGTACCGCTGTTGATGTTGACGAGTCGTTCGAGCAGCGCGCGGTCAGCAGCGCTGTTCGCGTCGATGGTTGATGCCATTCGAGTTTCAGCTGGCGTGAGCGCGGCGACGGTGCTGGTCTGACTCTGGGCCAGAGCCACGGAGGCCATGCCGATCGCGAGCATCATCATCGCAACTGCTGGGGCGGCTTTGAGGTACTTCATCCATGGGTGCATGCAGAGCAGCGTCCGGATTCCTGCCGTCGCCTCTCCGGTAACTGGCTGCGCGAGCACCGGGGCTGGCAATTGCCTTCCCCGGTCCATACAATGAGATAGACATGTGACGGCGAGCGGGGACGCTGGCGTCGACAGACAAGAAGGAGCAGGCATGTACCCAGAGATTATGGTGATCCCGATGCGCGAGGAGCTGACGCGCGCCGGCATTCAGGAGACACGCACGGCGGCGGAAGTGGATGCAGCGCTCGCCAAGCCGGGCACGACCATGTTGGTGGTGAATTCGATTTGCGGATGCGCCGCGGGCAAAATGCGGCCCGGCGTCCGGCTGGCGATGCAGAATGCGGTGAAGCCGGACCAGAGCATTACCGTCTTTGCCGGCCAGGACCGCGAAGCCACCGAACGGGCGCGCTCCTACTTCGAGGGACAGCCGCCCACATCGCCCGCAATCGCAATTCTGCGCGATGGCAAGCTGGTGTACCTGATGCAGCGCTTTGTGATCGAGGGTGCGACGGCGCAGCTTATCGGTGAGGAACTGGCGCGGGCCTTCAACGAGTACTGCGGAGCCGCCACAACCGCTTAAAGTTTTATTGCCGATCTATCAGGAGCCCGGCGCCGTGCTGGGCTTTTCTGTTGCGGCGGTTGAATCTTCCGGCTGCGATGCGTCCGGATCGTGCTGTGCGAGGAAGCTGCCTGCGGCGATGCCGCGCGTGAGCGCAAGATGCCAGCGTATTGCTTGCCTCTGAGCTGTCGTAGCCGGAGTCAGGCAATGTATCGAGGAGCGTTCGCAGCCTTGGGACATCGAGGATGTGACAGGCGAGCGGTGAATGCTCGATGCGCGTGAGCTCGGCTGAGAGCTGGGGACGCGCCGCTCTCAACGTCAAATACCAGTCGGCGCTCTGCAAACCACGCGTGGTGCGGCGCAGCGTGGACTTCAGGAAGCTGGCCCTGCATCGCGCGACGAATGATCGAGCGGGCCTGGCCGCCAGCCAGATATTGTTCGATCGGAATGCCGAAGCAAAAGTCGAATATGCGCTTGTCCATGGTGGCGTCGCGCTGTTCCACCTGCCAACCGGCGGCAGCGGCTGCGTTATGGATTCCGGGATCGTAGTACTCGTAGAGGTTGCGGCGGACGGAGTCGGTGCTGCTCTCGACGCCGAAGAACTCGGCCAGGGCATGTTCTCTGAGCCCGTATTGCGCTGCGATCTGCGGATGCACGGCACTATAGCTCATGGAAAAGCCGCGCATGGTTGGATGGTAGAGGCGGCGCAGCCATTGCGGGACGATCGATCCGGTGACCCACCCGGCAGCCCCACGCCATGATGTGTGGCCGCCGGCGCGCAACTCGCGTGTCAGGCGAAAGAGTTTGAACCAATGTCCGCTGCGAAAAAGCTCCGACAAACCGATAAGGCCACCGAAGCTGGTGGTAGCGTTTCCTCCTGTCGCCGACAACAGCACGCTGAGCCCGCGGCTGCGCATGCCATCGAGAGTGGCGTCGATCCAGAGCATGTTCGTGGGGTTGAACGTCGGCTGCCCGCTGAGACGCGAGTCGCGGCGCGACGAGGCAAGCAGGTCACGTCCTTCGGTGTTTATGAATAGGTGGTCGATATTGGGATAGAGAGCGGCAACTTCGCTGGCCATCGGACCTTCGTCGCCGAAGCGGCCGGGCGGCGCCGACCCGTCGTAACCTGATCTCGGCACCGCGGTGAAGGAGGTGAGCCGTCCGCCCTCCTTCGCCAGCAGACGTGCCGCAGTGACAGTTACGGATGAGCTATCCAGGCCCGCGCTCAATTGCGAGGCGATACCGTCCTCTCCGGAGAGACGGTCCGCGACTGCGCGATCGAAGCGTTCGCGGAAGTCGTCGATGTAGTCAGAGTCGCGTGCATAGCGGATGGGCCGGCTGGGGACGGGATGCCAGTAGCGCCGAATCTCGATGCCGGCGGGCGACACCTTCATCCAGTGCGCGGGAAGAAGCCGCTCGACGCCCTCAAAGAATGTTTCCGTGCCCACCGGCGACAAGGCAGCGAGAAAGTGCGCCATCGCGGCCGTATGGATGCGCCGATTCACCGAAGAGAGACGCGCATAGACCTGGAGGGGTGGAGGCGAAGGCAAAGCTGCCCTCCGAACCGAGCGAACCGGGCGAAGTACAGAGGGCCGTTCGCCGACGTGATCGCGGGCGAGAAAGAGAGTTTGACGCGCCGGGTCCCAGCAGGCGAAGGCAAAGCCGCCGATCAGGTGTTCGACGATCTCGAAGCCCCACCGTGCCCAGGCATGCGGCGAGTACTTCGTCGTCCGAAGCGGTCGACGGCAGACCCAGCTCACGCACCAGATCGTTGTGGTTGTCGATGCGCAGATCGGCGACGAACTGGGGACGGTTCGATTGCTGAGCGGGTGTGTCGTTTGGCGAAGGTGAAGAGGGGCGGTAATCGCTGGAACCGAGAACCACGCCCGGCGCTGCGCGTAAAACCGCGGCAGGCGAAGCGGACATCGCGGCCAGCATGGCAAGGCAGTCTTCAGAAACGGGCGGGCTGCCGGAAGACCATAAGCCGGCGATGGCGCGCATCCGGCTCCGCGGCTGGCCTGCCATCAGGCTCTACGGGCCCGCGGCCACCGGAAGGAGAAAGAGGCTGAGAATGCCGAAGACGCTTCGAAGGGAGTTCTCCGAGAAGTTCTCTGGACTCCTGGGGATTGGGTTCAAACAACGAACGAATGAGCACGGCAGAATCAGTTGGACTTGTGCTTCCCATGTCCGTCCAAGAGATGGTAAGGACCATTCTGAGCGTCCTCCAGGGAGAGAATGTCTAGCACGGGCTTCTTCCACTCCCGCCTCTGCGGGACGGTGGCGATGCCGGATGTTGGGCATTCATGCTGGGGGTGATCGTCATCCATCCTCCGAAGAAAACACAACCGCATGCCAAATTCGATCTGTGGCGGCCCATGGTGCGGTTGCTGTTGGAACCTACGATGCAGGATCGTCCCTGCGTCCGTTGCCTGGTAAAACCCTTCGTTGCTCTTTACTACTCGATCAAGGAGTAACCGGCACGAACTGCTGCAGAGCAAACGCCGCGCTTACACCATTGTCGAGGCAATACGAGGAACCGTCAATTCCCTATTCTGTGAAACTCCGGGCCGAGTAACATCAACCGTTACCGCACTTTGAATCATTGCAGATACTTGAAATGAAGACAGATGTCCCTGCCAGCGGACTTGCTCCGGTAACCTTGTCCAGTATGCTCACAGCCCTCAGATCAGGGGAATGCACCTTCCGGGGGATGGAGGGAGCCACCTCTGAATAACTACCGGATCGGCCCGTTCCTCTATGTAACTGAGCTGCTACTTCCCGAGTTGCCACTGGCGACGCCGGAGGAGGGCGAGCTACCGGTCAACATCCGGCTGGGCGCGACGCCGGCGGCTCTCTCTGCCCCGCTGGCGACAGCCGAGAGCTATGAGGCCAACGACACGGAATTCCTGCTTCGCCTGCCCGGCATTGCGAACTATTACGTCCGGGACGGGGTGGAAATTGTCGTCCATCGAGACGCTGCCGGGCCGGAACTGGATGTCCGCTCCTACCTGATGGGAAACCTGTTCGCGGTGCTCTGCCACCAGCGCGGGCTGCTTCCCCTGCATGCCAGCGCCATTGCGACTGCCCAGGGTGCGGTGGCCTTTCTTGGAGCATCGGGCGCGGGCAAATCGTCGATCGCGGCATTTCTGGCGCGGCGTGGACATCGCATTCTGGCCGATGACATCTGCCTGGTGGACCCGGCGGCTCCGCGGGACCGGCGCGTGCTGCCGATGGCGCCATGGCTGAAGCTGTGGAGCGCCACGCTGGATGCGATGGGCGAATCGAGCCAGGGGCTCCCGCGCATCTTTTCCGACGATGAGAAGTACCGTTACGCGCTCCAACAGCCGGAAGCCCCCACTCCGCTCGCGGAGCTGATTCTTCTCGAGCGTGCGGAAGGCCAGACTGAGGACCCGGCTAAAAATCAGGCTGAGGCGAGCTTCGAAGCGCTGCCGCCGGTTCACGCGCTCCATGCTGTGCTTGACTTCACGTATCAATCCTGGCTGGTGCGTGCGACAGGGCGCATCGACCGCTACTTTCTGCGTTGTGGACAGGCGCTGGATGGCGTGCGCGTGACTCGCATGCGGCGGCCGTGGGGGTTTGAGGCGATGGATGCGACCCTGGAGGCGCTGGAAGCGCATCTGGCTGTGAAGCGTTGAGGAGATCTGTCAGGGCTGTTCGGTGCCTGTACCCGTGGAATGAATCGGCGCGAAGAGCATGGCGCTCTCACCGCCGAGCAGCATGCGGTGGTCCACCTCAAGCCAGGTATGTGCGCGCATCTGGCGATCGGCGGAGCGCCGCACGCCGTAGTGCATAATGCTGCGAATGCCGCGGCGGCGCAGCATGGCGTGGGCCGCGAGCGCCTGCGGAAAGCATACGAACGAGAGCGGGCCATAGCGGGCGACAGTGAGCACCGCCCAGCGGATGCTCCTCGACAATCTCGGAACCGTCGGGCACAGCAGGGTGGCGGGGCGGGCTTTCCAGCCAGCGGAAGATCCAACGCACCGGCAGCAGAACCAGCGAAGAGCGCGCGGCCAGCAGGGTGGCGAACGCCTCCGCCAGTAACCAACGCCTCGACGCCGGAAGAGTGCGCCAGCGATGCCACAGGCTGCGCCGCCTGCGCGCCACACCCGCGGGTGAGAGCCAGCGATGGAAGAGCAGCCACTCTATCGGGCTAAGCAGTGCGTAGAGGGGAAAGAGAGCGTCCGGGAGATCGAAGCGCTCCCAGACCCGCGGCCGCAGCAGAACACGGCGGAATATCTCGGTGCGATAGGCAAGCCCGGGCCGCAGACCCAGCTCATAGCGCTTCAGCGGCCAGCTTCCCGCTCCGTCCTGCGTTGGCTGGAAGCGCTGCGCCAGATGCTGGGTGCGCGCGTAATCCAGGATCCATCGCGCCTCCGGACTAGTGGTCTGCAGTTGCATTGCAGGGCTGAGGCCATCGAGTGCAAGCAGTGCGAGCTCCTGGGCAAGCTTGAGCGCCGCAGCCATCTCCGGCAGGATGCCGCACTCGCGCGCCTGATCGGCCAGAGCCGTTCTTTGCTCGTCCGCGAAGCCATGCCATATGGCGGCAATGTCCACCAGCGACTTGAAGCGAAACCATCCGTCGAGCGCGCCATGCACGCAGAGATAGAGGAAAGTGCGATCGAGCGGGAGGACGGCGAGCGAGATCTCTCCGAGAGCCACCTGCTCGTCCGCGACCGGACTCGGCCAGCGCATTGCCCGGCATATGTGGATTGCGAAAGAGCCGCCAGTGCAGATCGATCTCGAAGTCATTGCGATCCGAGCGGTAGGTATAGGTCTTGCCGTGCTTGCGCCAGGAGCGCCTGCGGCGCGGTGTGAGCGGCGCCGCAGGATCGCTGCGGCGAAAGCCCTCGGCGAGCAGGACGTTGTCCGCTGTCTCCTCCATGCCGGCTGAAATCAGCAGATCAATATCGCCGACATCGCGCAAGCTGGGGTCGGCATAGACGCGCTGCGACAACGGGACGCCCTTGAGCACGCGGGCCGCCACTCCCGCCCGTTGCAGCAGATCGCAAAGCCGTCGCGTGTGCGCGAGATAACGCATGACGCTCAGCGCATTTTCGGTCGCGCCCGCCTTTAGTGCAGTGATCGTTAAAGCCGGCACCTCCGCGCCGGCGGTGGAGAGCGCCCGATAGACGAGAGGGACAACACGATGATGGCTGCACAGGGAGAGGAACAGGCTCCAATCGAGATCTTTTTCCGCGGTAAACGCGCGAATGGCTGCGCTGCCATTCTCCGGCAATGGCCAGAGCGCGCACTGCAGCAGAAGGCGCATCTCTGGCGGCAATGGGAACGCGGATGGAGTCTTGTCAGCCATATGTGACGAAGTGTCAGTATCATATGCGAGGCTGCAGGCAGCGGAACGGCCCTGGCCGGAGGCGAATATGTCGCGCGAGATTCCCATCACGGCGGAGAGTGTCGTCTCCTGGAGCGAGACGCCCGTCGCCACCGAGGTGGACCGGGAGGTTGTTCTGATGAATGTCGGGCGAGGCCGTTGCTATGGACTCGGCGAGACGGGCACTTCTGTCTGGCGCCGCCTGGGCTCGCCCATTCGCGTCGAAGACTTGTGCCGCGAGCTGATGCTGGAGTACCACGCCGACCCGGAGGTGCTGGTGAGAGACGTGATCTCGCTGCTGGAGCACCTGCAAGAAGAAGGACTGGTCAAGGTGGTCGCCGCGTAGGAGTGGCGCCGGCTAGCTTTTTAGAAGAGGACTTGCGCTCGACACGGCTGCAGTTGAGTTGCGCACGATAAAATCCGGTTCCACCGTGAGTGTGGCCGGCATCTCCTTGCGCGCCTCGGGGTCCTGCTGGGGATCGATGTAGCGCAGCAAGGCGTTGGCGGCCATCTCACCCATCGCGCGCAATGGCTGGCGCACCGTCGTCAGGCTGGGATTGTTGGTTCGCGCACCGGGAATATCGTCGAAGCCGACCACGGAGACGTCCTGAGGGATCTGCAGGCCATGCTCTTTCAGCCGCGCGATCGCGCCGATAGCCGAGTGGTCGTTGAAGGCGAAGATGGCCGTGAATGGCAGGCGCCGCTCCAGCAGCCGCACGGTGGCCTGATAGCCAGGATCGCTGCCTGCCTCCGTGCCCTCCAGTTGCACGCACAAGCACGGATCGATCGATAAGCCGAGTTCCTGGCTGATCTGCTCGATCGCCGACCAGCGATAGTGCGTGTCGGAGCTGAACTCCTGACCTTTGATGAAGGCGATCTGCCGATGTCCCAGCTCGCGCAGATGGGTGAGGGCCATGCGGACCGCGGTGATGTGATCCAGCTCGAGGTTGGTGACGTTTTCCATCCGCTGATGGCCGGACACCGCAACCACCGGAATGGGAAGATGCCGATCGAGCGGGGTGTCAATCGCGATCAAGCCTTCGATGGCTCGGGAGAGCAGCAGCCTGGGATAGTCGCGCAGCAGATCCGCGCGATGGTGATGACTGACAACGAAATAGAAATAGCCCGACTGCAGCAACGCGCTTTCGATGCCGCTCAACACCAATGCCGAATAGCCTTCGCTGATCTCCGGCACCATGACGCCCATGGTGTAGGTCTTTTTGCGGCGCAGTGCGCGGGCCAGATGATTCGGCTCATATTGCATGGCCTCGGCCGCCGCCCACACCAGATCCTGGGTCCGGGTCGAGATGCGATTGGCTGTGGCAGAGCGGTTCAGGACGCGGGAGACCGTGGCCACGGAGATGCCGAGATGCTCGGCCACCTCCTTCAGTCCAACCGGACGCGCCGGCCGATCTGAACCCTTCCCGCGATCTCCGTGCTGCTCGGCCAATCCCGCCCCTCCGCTCCCAGCGGGATCATCATATCGTCCGGTGAGCGGGCAGCTTGACTGTGCCGAAGGCAAAGTGGTATTCGTTCGGCGCTGGCGCAACCGTTTGCGCACAGGCACGCCAGGGAGTACCTCCGACCGCACGGACACGTGAGGCACCCCACACGAAGCGCAACGAATCACAACGGAAATAAGACGTTCAGATAAGCAGCAAGCGGTTTCTTGGGAGGCATATGAAGCAGCATTTCCGCCGGGCCCACAGGGTGGGTCGGCAAATCGCGCTTGTATTTGCCAGTGCAGCACGCACTGGCGTCGTGCTGGCAGGCATCGCCACGCTCGCCATCGCAGCCCACGCGCAATACCGGGCTTCGCTCCGTGGAACGGTCACGGATCCGACCGGAGCCGTTGTTCCAGAGGCTACCGTCACGCTCACGAACACGGGCACCAATCAAGTGATGACGGCGACGTCCGACGCCAACGGTATTTACACGTTCAATGGCTTGCCGCCCGACCACTTCAGCGTGAAGGCCGAAAAGCAGGGCTTCCAGACGACCAATATCGCGGAAGTCGTACTCATCCCCGAGCAGCCCAACGCACTGAACATCAAGATGCAGGTCGGCGGCACGACGACACAGGTGACGGTATTGGGATCGGCCGCGCCGCTGCTCGATACCGACACTGCCACGGTAAGCGCCACCATCAGCAGCAACCAGATCCAGCACCTGCCCTCTTACAACCGCGACGTCTTCCAACTGGCGCAGCTTGCGCCCGGCGTCTTCGGCGACGGCTCGCAGGCGAGCGGCGGCGGCTCGTACAACAACCCAGGCAACCAGGGCCCGGGCGGAAGCGGTGGCGGCTCATCCGGCATCTTCCAGACCGAGAACGGCCCTCAGATTCAGGCTCGCGGCGGTCAATATGAGACCAACGGCGTCTCGGTTGACGGTATCAGCACGGTGAGCGCGGTCTGGGGCGGCACTTCGATCATTACGCCCAGTGAAGACTCGGTGTCAGATGTGAAGGTTGTTTCCAACAGCTATGACGCGGAGGTCGGCCGCTTTAGCGGCGGCCAGATTCAGGTCACCTCGAAGAGCGGCACCAATGATGTTCACGGCAGCCTCTTCTTCAAGGCCTCCAGACCGGGGCTGAACGCCTATCAGAGATGGAATGGCACAGGGTCCAACAAGGCTGGCACTCCCTCCGATCGTGGTGTGAATCGGGATGAAAACCGCTTCAACAATTATGGCGGCAGCCTCGGCGGCCCTATCTGGAAGAACAGGGTCTTCGCTTTCTTCAACTACGAGACGAGCCCGCTCGCCGCGAGCACTACGGCTCAAGGCTGGTATGAGACACCGCAGTTCCTTGCCTCGGCCGCGCCTTCAGGAAGCATCGCTTCGAAGTACACCACCTACAAAGGCGAGGCCGTAGCCTCCACCGGGCTGGTCCAACGCACCTGCGCAAACATCGGGCTCACCGAGGGAGTCAACTGTGCAAGACCACGTCCGGAGGTCTGGATGTCGGCTCACCATTGAAAATCGGCCTCGGCAAACAGGACCCGACCTACGGTGGCTCGTCAAGCATTCCCGGCATTGGCGGCGGATCTGGATGGCATACCTGACCTGGGATTTTTCAACACGGTCAATCCCACGACCACGACGCAGACGCAATGGAACGGACGCCTGGACGCCGACGTGACCGCGAAAGATCACGTGAGCTTTGCCATCTATTGGGTACCTGTCAGCAATACGGATTACAACGGCCCGGTGCGCGCGGCCAACTTCTGGCATCACTCGCAGGTCAACGATGCGTTTTCGGTGATCTGGAACCACACCTTCTCGCCCACATTGTTGAACCAGGCACGGGCAAACGCAGCAGGCTGGCGATGGAATGAAGTCTCCACCAATCCGCAGGCGCCCTTCGGCCTGCCGGGCAACAGCATTGACGACATCGGCACCATTGGAAATGAAAACGGCTTCCAATACTTCGGCGCTCCGGGACCAAGCAACTTAAACCAGTGGACCTATGACTACAACGATATCCTCACCAAGATACTCGGCCGCCACAGCATCAAGGTCGGCGGCGACTATACCCGGCTCTATTATCTGAATAATCCGATATACGCGGCACGACCGACCTTCGCCTTCCGTAATCTGTGGGACTTCGCGAACGATGCTCCCTACAGTGAAGGTGGCCAATTCGATGCCGCTACAGGCATTCCTTTTGCCAACCGGCAGGATGATCGCGTCAACATGTGGGGCTTTTTTGTTCAGGACGATTTCAAAATGCGTCCGAATCTCACCATTAATGCCGGCCTTCGCTGGTCTTACTTCGGCTCCTTTTATTCAAAACAGAACAATCTAGACGTGCTCCGGAGCCTCAATAACCTCGCGACACTGAACATTCGCGTGGGTGGGAAATCTCTACACGCCGCAGAAAGACCAACTTCGGTCCTCAGCTCGGCTTTGCGTGGCAACCGCTCAAGTCCAACGGCAAGATGGTGGTTCGCGGCGGATTTGGCATCAACTACAACCAGAATGAGATTGCTATTACCGCCAACGGAAATGGCAATCCGCCAAACGCAGTTCAGGCCAATTTCTGCTGCTCGACACCGACAGCCAACGCTGCCGGCATCCTGTACGAAACGGCGTCGAGCATCAATTCGATTTTTGGATATGCGCCAAACCCGGCAGCCATCACTCACTTCGGCGCTAACAACCTACCCACGAACGGTCAGCCCATATCAGTCACTGGCTTCGAATCGAATCCAAAGTCGATTGTGAACTATCACTACTCGCTGGACACGCAGTATCAGTTGCCATATGACTTGGTGGCTTCGATCGGCTATCAGGGGACGCAGTCTCGTCACCTGCTGGTGCAGTCGAACTACAACATCATTGCGGGAGTCAATGGCATGGCGCTCAGTCCATTCGCCAATTTCATCGACTACTATGCAAATACAGGCACCGGCAACTACAACGCACTCATCACAACGCTCGCTCACAACTTCTCCCACCACTTCCAGGTAGAAGCTCAGTACGCCTGGTCAAAGGCGATGGACACAAATTCAGGGCCTTATACAGAAGACCCTTACCCGTACAACTCGCACGCGGCCTATGGACGTTCTGACTACAATGTAGCCAACGCTTTCAAAGTCTTCGGCTTGTGGCAGCCCGTCATTTTCAGCGGCTCGCACGGATGGCTGGAGAAAGTTGTTGGCGGCTGGTCCATCAGCGGCATCTATAACCTCCATAGTGGCTTTCCGATCAATCCGGTCTACAACGCCCAGACGTCAGGCGGTCTCTACTACAACGGCAGCGGCTATTCACAGCTTCGTCCCGGGGGCGTGGCACCAGGTGCGGGTAGGAATACAAGCACCAAGACGTTTCAAGGTCAGAATGTCACTGCCACTAACCCCAATTACGGCGGCGATGGCACCAGATTCTTCACCCCGCCTGCATTTGCCGACGGCCCCGCCTTCCCGGCAGTGGCGGTTTCTGCGCTTCCGGGAATCCAGCGGAACAGCGTGAATGGGCCAGGCTATAACGACCTGGATGGCACTTTGACCAAGGCTTTCGGCCTACCGAAGATGCCGGTACTTGGTGAAAGCGCGAAGGTGGAATTTCGTGTGGATGCCTACAACCTATTCAACAAAACAAACATTAAAGCTGACTCCATCGACAATACGGTGGGTTCAGTAGGCGCGGATGGCACCATAAGTCCGAACAGCAACTTCGGTATTGCGGGAGCCGCGCTGGGCAGCAGAACGGTGCAACTGCAAGCACGCTTCAGCTTCTAGTTTCGGCGGGAGTTAGTGCTGATATCAGCGTCCCGCCCCGCAAGGTTGCCCCCTGTATAAATTAAATGTGGCCTGTCTTTCGTGACAGGCCATTTTTTTTGTGGCGAGAATTTGCATCTTAGTCGGTGAAAGGATCTTTTTCTCCGATGAACCTATCCAAATTGTCTAGGCTATCTAGCACACTTGGTTTCTCTATGCTGGGCGCTTCCCTGTTGTTCTCCGCCGGCTGCAATAAAGCGGCCGACAACACCATGAATTACAAAGCAGCTATCAACGACTACTACAAAGCTCACCCTGCGTGCCTATGGTCGGAGGCGAAGAAGTTCCCAGTACAAGCGGCGACCTCCGACGACGCGAAGACTCAGGGGTACGACGCGCTGACCGATGCTGGTCTCCTGACGCGCACCACCGGCGAAAAGAAGGTACTGATTATCGCGTCGAAGCAGGTGAATAACTACGACGTTTCCGATAAAGGCCGGAGCGCGTGGACACAGGACCCGACACAGCCCGGCTACGGAAATTTCTGCTATGGACATCGCGACGTGAGTTCGATAGACAACGTCACCAGTGGCGCAGATAGCTCCGGCAACAAAACGGCACAGGTGAGCTATCACTACAAAATCGGCGACGCCGCCGCGTGGGCGAATACTCAGGAGATGAAGACGGCGTTTCCCGACCTGGCGACAACGCTCGCCGGACCGCAAGCGGATACTGCATCGCTGACGATGACCGGCGACCATTGGCAACTGGTGAAGCAGTAACGCCGTAATTAGAGATAGTTGTTGGCTTACGAACGATGGGTGATCGCGAGGCGTTCCTGGATGCGTTCCTGGACGAAGGCGATCACCGCATCCGTCATGTACTCCGGTGGCGCGATGCGAAAGCGCGGGATGCCTTCAGTGAGCCTGAGCGAGACACCGCGCCACTGTGGCGCCAGATCTTCCGAGCCGGCATTCACCAGCAGCGCATCGGCGCGGTCCAGGAACAAACGGGCAGAATCCTTGAAGTCGGCTGTCGCGTGATCGAGCACGCTGAGATAAAGATCGGGCTGCAGAAAACCGAGAATGCTGTTCGATTCGACGATGACGTTCTCGGCGGCGGCAAACTCCTTGCGCAGACGCGGCATGGCGGCTGCCAGGTTGCCGATGCGCGTGCGCACCCAGAACCCGCGCACCGCGCCCGCGGCAAGGTAGCGCGCGGAGTCGGTGCCGGTGGCGGCATCGCGCTCCTCGCTCACCGCGACCGTATGCTCATCCGTCTGGCAGTCGCAGGGCTCGCCGTTGGCGGTGCAGAAGCCGTGGCCGAATTGCGTGATCTTGAAGGCAGTCCAGTGCATCTCGGGCAGACGCGCGATGATGGCGGCGGCCACCGATGTCTTGCCGACACTTCGCGAATGTCCACCTACCACCACGATCGCCATATGTAGTTAAGACGCCTTCGACGCTACTTGGGACGCCGCGTGAGCCGCGCCAGCGTCGCCAGTTCTTTCAGATAATCCTTGATCGGGCGCGCCGGCGTGCCCCAGAAGACGATGCCCGGTCCATGGATGCGCTTGCCGGATGGGATGCCGGCCTGCGCGCCGAGGATCGCACCGGGACCGATCTCGACGTGGTCAGCGATGCCGACCTGGCCGCCGACGATGGCGCCGTCGCCGATGGTGCTGCTGCCGGAGACGCCGGTCTGCGCGGCGATGACGACGTTGCGGCCGATGGAGACGTTGTGCCCCACATGGACAAGGTTATCGAGCTTGGTGCCGCGGCCGATGCGCGTTACTTCGAGCGCACCGCGATCGATCGTGGTGTTCGCTCCGATTTCAACATCGTCTTCGATGATGAGACGGCCCTGCTGTGGGAATTTCGTGTACTCACCCGTCGCGTTGTCGCGCACATAACCGAAACCGTCCGAGCCGAGCACTGCACCCGCGTGCACGATGACGCGATCACCCAGTTCGGTGCCGGGATAGAGGACGACGCGCGGATAGAGATGGCAATTCCTGCCGATACGTACTCCCGCGCCAACGACCACGCCGGCTTCGATGCGCGTGTATGCACCGATGACTGCGTGTGCCTGGATGATGGCGTGCGGTCCGACGGAGACACCCTCTGCCAGCGACGCGCTCGCATCGACGATTGCGGACGGATGCATTCCCTTTTGCGGATTCTCTGCTCTCAGCAACTCCGCCGCGCGGGCGAAGGCGAGCTTGGGATGATCGACAAGCAGCATCGGCTTGGCTATGGGACCGCCGGCCACTTTGCGCGAGGTGACGATGGCACCGGCGCGGCTGGCTTGCGCATCGGCTAGCGCCGCTTCCCTCTCCGCAAAGACAAGCTGCCCCTCGACGGCATTCGACGCAGCCGCGACGCCTGCGATCTCGATCGCGGAAGCGGTCCCTGACGACCCTGCGGGGAATACGAGTTCTGCGCCAAGCGTGGCTGCGAGTTCATTCAGTCGCATGAGGTCAACTATAGAGCGAGGGCTCGCCCGGCGGCCGTGTCTTCCAACGGCGATGCACCCACAGCCACTGTTCCGGGAAGCGCCGCACCCACGCTTCGATGGCCGTGGTGCAGATTTGTGTATTCGTGAGGATGTCCTGGTCATCGTTCCATCGTCGCCATGCGGTCGCCGGTGCGGACAAGATCGAGGGGTTCACCAAACTCGAGCACATACTTCTGCTCTTCTTCGCGCCAGGTGAGAAAGCCGGGCAGCATGGCGGCATCCGTCCGCATGGCTACACGGGCGAGGCCGGATGCGGTGCAGGCCGGCGTGCCGAAGAAGTCCACGAAGACTCCCTGGGGGGCGTCATGTTGGTATCCATCAGGATGCCGACGGTGTCGCCGCGGCGCATCGCACCCAGCAGACCGCGGGCAAAGTCATCTTTGTGCAGCACCGTGTTGCCGTGCAGGCAGCGGATGCTGTTCACCAGGCGATCGACCAGCGGATTATCCAGGCGGCGGATCACCATGCTCATGGGATAGCCCATGAGCGAGTGGTAGAAGCTGGAGAGCTCCCAGAGGCCAAGGTGCCCGGTGATGACCAGCACGCCCCGGCCAGCGTCGCGCGCCGCCAGGTAGTGCTCCAGGCCGGCATAGCGGATGAAACCGCGCGTGCACTCGGGCGTGTACCGGGACATCCGGCAGAACTCGGCCAGGTGCAGACCGAGGTTTCGATAGAGCTGGCGCACCGTGCTCCTGCGCCATGCGGCGGTACTCTCCGGGTAGGCGATTTCGAGGTTTCGCTCGCCGGTTCGCCGCAGCCTCCCGGTAAAGAGAAAGGCCAGCGCGCCAATGCCCGCGCCTACAGCTCGCGCCCAGCGGCGCGGCAAGACGCCCGAGGCCTTGGATCAGCACGAAGACGAGAAAGAACTCGAGCCTCTGACGCATCCCTAGATCAAAGCGTACTTACCTTTGCTCTGTTCCTATCTGCTTGCACTGAAAGCATTTTCTCCTGGAGACACAACATACTCACGCCGGTGCCGGATGCACCTATGGTAAATCCGCATCCCGCCATGCCGGATTGTCCGCGAACATGCGAACCAATGGCAAAGTAAAAGGCCCGCCGGAGGAAGGCGGGCCTCAAGGACTGCGGAGGATCGAGTATTTCTATCGACTGTGAGCCCGATGACGTTAGTCCTGCGACGAGTGGAAGTACTTGGCCACGGTGCGCACAAATGGCTTTGCGGAAGGCGGCACCACGACATTGCCCTTCAGAATCGATTCGAAGGTGTGGTTGGCGCCGTCGTAGAAGGTGGTGGTGTCGTCCACGTTCTGCGAGACATCATCGCCGGTGAGATCGATGCCGGCAAACAGACCCTTGGAGCGCGAATAGGTCAACAGCTCGGCATTCAGCTTCCAATCCGTACCGGCCTGCGCGTTGCGGCCCACAGGACCCGCGGACGCAGCCGCATCGCCACCGAGCTTGACTCGATTCTTCAGCAGATCCTGGAAGCCTTTATCGTTCACGGCAACCAGTACCAGATCCGTCGCCTGCCCGCCGATCTGGAAGCCGAAACTTCCGCCGGCGATGCGGAAAAATACTGGAGCGCTCCAGCCATGCGGAGTGCGGCAGGTAGCAACGCCCTGGCCATACTGGCCGCCGACAAGGAACGCACCCTTCTTCATGCTGGGCACGACAGCGATGCAGGTCGCCTTCTTGGTGATCACATCGGGAATTGCCTTATCAGGCGTGGCCATCACTTCAGTGATCACGCGTGTCGCTGCGTCCAGCCGCGCGTCCAGGTCGGTTTTGCTTGAGGCGGCAGAGGCGGTGAAGGTTGCGCCTGCAAATCCAAGACCCACAACAACGAGACCAGCAAGAAACTTTTTCATTTTTCGATCATCTCCAGAAAAGTTCGCGGAAGACATGCCCGCGTTAGAGGATTGGAACATACGACGCCCGACTGACCCAAGCGGTTGCCAGTACTGGACTTCGCTCATCTACGGTGTGATGAGATGCAGATTGACGCCTGATCGCGGAGGGGTGTGAAGGAAATAATCGGGCCGGGAGCAAAAAATTAGGGTGCGAAATAGCGGCTTGGCCGCCGCCTTCACACCCCGTTTCCCCAGATCTGCGTTGTTCTGGTAACCATCAGATACTCCCAATGGTCACCATGTCAAACTTAAGATCGCGTAAATTTGATTACTTTAGTTGCACTAGAGCTTGGGCAGGACAATTCCCTGTTGTTTCTGGTATTTGCCCCGGCGGTCCGCATAGCTGATCTCGCAGACCTGATCGGACTGGAAGAACAGTATCTGGCAAAGCCCCTCATTGGCGTAGATTTTGGCGGGCAGCGGAGTGGTATTCGATATCTCAAGGGTGACAAACCCCTCCCATTCCGGCTCAAACGGGGTTACGTTCACGATGATCCCGCAGCGGGCATAGGTGGATTTCCCCACGCAAATGGTGAGGACGTCCCGGGGAATCTTGAAGTATTCCACCGACCGGGCCAGCGCGAAGGAGTTGGGCGGAACGATCACCGACTCTGCCTGGACGGTGACAAACGAGCGTTCGTCGAACTTTTTCGGGTCGATGATGGCGCTGTTTACATTGGTAAAGATCTTGAATTCGTCCGAGACTCTCAGGTCGTATCCGTAGGAGGAAAGGCCGTACGAGATGACCCCTTCTCGAACCTGTTTTTCGCTAAAGGGAGCGATCATGCCATGCTGCGTCGCCTGCTCCCTGATCCACGTGTCGCTCTTGATTGCCATCCTGCTCCTTGCTAATCCGGTGCCGACGTCCTAAATTACAGAGGAATCGAGGTTTCGCGGCGCTTTATTCTTCGAATCTGAATCTTAATAGTGCACTATCGACGATGACAATGCTGGGGCCGAAGCCGTCACATGAAAGTTCGGACAGCACACCGAAGTGGAACCAACTCCTGGAGAATGCCTTGATCAAGCAGGACATCGTACACCGGGTAATCGAGCGGACCGGCCTACCCCGCAACAAGGCCGAGGCCGCAGTCGACACGATCTTTGAGAGCCTGAAGAAGGCGCTGGCGACCGGCGAACGCATTGAGCTGCGCGGCTTTGGCGTGTTCAATGTGCGGCCGCGCAAGACCGGCATCGGCCGCAATCCGCGCACCGGTGCGGAGGTCACGATCACTCCGGGCAAGGCTGTGCGGTTCAAGCCCGGGAAAGAGCTGCACCTGATCGACTAACGCGGACTGGCCGTCCGGAGCAAGAGCGCCTGCGGCGCGCGCTGCTGGGTTCGCTTCCTTTGGTCGCTCACGTCCGCGTACTTGGTTATACCCAGGTAAACTGACGGTCCTTTCGCCTTGCTCAGGATGACGATCTCGTTTAGAGATCACATCAGGCTGATCGCGTCCATGTCGAAGACCAGGCTGCTACGCGGAATGCCGGCCTGGTCCGCAAATTCTCGGGCAGCGTGCAAGGCGCGGGAAAGCGCATCGCGCCGTTCCGCCTTCACCAGCAAATGGAAGCGGTAGGTGCGCTTGATCTTCGCGATGGGCGCGGACGCCGGCCCGAGCACGCGGATGCCGGGCAGCTCCGCGGATTGAAACCACTTGCCCAACGCGGCAGCCCAGCCCGCCGCCTCTTCCATACGCAGACTGCGCACCAGGATGTTCGCGATCACTCCGTACGGCGGATAGTGCATCCACCTGCGATACTTCAGCTCCTTCGCCGTAAAGCCGCGATAGTCGTGCGCCTGCGCGCACTGGATCGAATAGTGATCCGGATGATAGCTCTGCACCACGACGCGGCCGGGCGACTCGCCGCGGCCGGCCCGGCCCGAGACCTGAGTCAGCAGTTGAAAGACGCGCTCCGCCGCACGAAAGTCCGGCAGGTTGAGCGCATAGTCCGCGCCGACGACGCCCACCAGCGTGACGCCGTGGATGTCGTGACCCTTCGCAATCATCTGGGTGCCGACCAGCAAGTTGATCTCGCCGGAGTGCAAGCGTATGAGCAGCCGCTCCATGTCATGACGGCTGCGCACCGTGTCGCGGTCCATGCGGCCAATGCGCGCGTGGGGAAAGATCTCCTGCAGCCGCTGCTCGCCCTGCTGTGAGCCGGCGCCAAGGAAGTAGAGGTGCTCGCTTTCGCACTTGGGGCAGAGCTTCGGCACAGTGCGGCGAAAGCCGCAGTAGTGGCACTCCAACCGCTGGCCGGCGCGGGCGCGGGCATCGGCAGAAGAGAGTGAGCGCTCGTGCGTGATTGCATTGGCGCAGTCTCCGCAATAGAGCTCCTTATCCGGAACCGGAGCCATCTCCTGGAAGGCCAGGTGCTTGTGATGAGTGAGAGCGACGGCGCAGTTTTCGCATTCCAGCCGTTCGCCGCAGGCGCGGCACATCACGACAAAGGAGTAGCCACGGCGATTGAGCAGGATGATGGCCTGCTCGCCGCGCGCGAGAGTGGCTTCAGTCTCCGCGATCAGACGGCGCGAGAAAAGTTGTTCCTGCCCGGTCTCCTGAAACTCCTGCCGCATGTCGATCAGCTCGACCTCGGGCAGCGGGCGCTGGTTCACGCGCTCCGGCATCTCGATCAGCGTGTAGCGGCCACGCGCGGCGTTGTGCCAGCTCTCGAGCGATGGCGTGGCAGAACCCAGCACCACGGGCGCTTCGGCGAGCTTGGCTCGCATCACGGCGACATCGCGCGCGTGGTAGCGCGGATTCTCTTCCTGCTTGTAGGAAGAATCGTGCTCCTCGTCGACGATGATGAGGCCAAGCCGAACCGCTGGCGCGAAGATGGCCGACCGCGTGCCGACCACGATGCGCGCCTCACCGCGGCGGATGCGGTGCCACTGTTCCGCGCGCTCCTCCGGAGTGAGCGCGGAGTGGAGCATCGCGACCTCGTCGCCGAAGGCGTGGTGGAGCTGCGCGGCGGTCGCGGGCGTAAGGCCAATCTCCGGCACCAGCAGGATGGCCGAGCGATCGAGATCGAGCGCCCGCTGCATTGCTGCCATATACACCGCCGTCTTGCCCGAGCCGGTGATGCCGTAGAGCAGGTTCGCGCGAAATCCGCCATCTGTCAGTTGCCGCGCTATGGAGTCAAGTGCCTGTTGCTGTTGCGTATTCAATGCGAAGGTCTGGGCGCGCAGACCGCTCAGGTGGAAGGCCAGTGGCCGATCTTCCATGCGAATGAGTTCGCGGCGCACCAGTGTGCCCAGGGTGGACTCAGGTATCGGCAATGCGCGAAGCACCGCAACCGGCAACGTGCCGCCGGCTCCGGCGAGCGTCGCGAGAATCGTCTGCTGGTTCTCATTCAACTTGGGCAGACGCTCCACGTCCACCAGCACCGCGTAGCGTTCCAGCCGGCGCGCGTCGCGGGGAGCAGGCTACGGTTTCGCGCGAAATCCACTTCTTGCGCACCATGCCGTCGATCAGCTCGCGGCTCGCGCCGGTGGCGCGCATCAACGCGGACCGTTTTGCGGGCTCGCCGCTCAGTAGGAAGTTGAGCACTGCGTACTCGGCGGACTGCTCTTCGGGGGTGCGGCGCGTGCGGCGGCTGCTTCCCTGTTCGGCTCCGGCCTGCAGGGTGCGCTCACCCGCCTCCGCGATGCGATAGACGACCTGCTTGCGCACCTCGGCCACCAGCGGCAGCATGGTGCGCAGCACCTCGCCCAGCGGCGCCAGGTAGTACTGGCTGATCCAGCGTGCAAGCTCAAGCAGTTGCGGTGAGACGATGGCTTCTTCATCGAGGATGCGCTCGATGGTCTTCGCTTCGACCGGCGGCGGCTCATCGTGCAGACGGGTGACGACGCCGATCAGCTTCTCGTTGCGGAACGGGACGATGACGCGGCCGCCCAGCTGGCGGCGGATGCGCCGCGTCGATGCGATAGGTAAAGTGGGCATCGAGCGGCACCGGCACAGCGACATCGCAGAAGGCGGACATCTGAGGCGAGGGTAACAGGGCTGAAGTTGAAAATTGTGTGACTGCAGCCCTCTGCTCCCGTCTGCTGCATCCGTTTCGCGGCTGCGGCATCAGATTGGGAAAGTTGAGGAGACAACGAACATGGCTACAGAGAAGAAAGTTGCATTCGTCACCGGCGGAAACCGCGGGATTGGCCTCGAAACTGCTCGCCAGCTTGGGAAAGCAGGGCGTAAAGGTCGTGATCGGATCGCGCGATCTGGAGAAAGGCAACGCGGTTGCCGAAAAGCTGCGCGCCGAAGGCGCCGATGCGACGGCCATCCGCTTTGACATCACCAAGCCAGCCGACTACAAGGAAGCCTACAACTACTTCGACAAGAACTTCGGCAGACTCGATGTCCTCATCAACAATGCCGGCATCGCCAAGGAGCCATTTGGCCAGCCGAACAACGCCGGCTCCGTGAGCCCGGCCGTCCTGCGTGAGA
Organism: uncultured Acidobacteriaceae bacterium; assembly: GCA_963750845.1. Lineage (GTDB taxonomy): Bacteria > Acidobacteriota > Terriglobia > Terriglobales > Acidobacteriaceae > KBS-83. Next base: position 146,151 of record CAVVSP010000018.1, on the reverse strand, counting down.
CCTTCGACACCAACTTCTTTGGCACAATCGAGCTGACACAGGCGCTGCTTCCGCTGATCAAAAAGGCGCCGGAAGGCCGCATCGTGAACCTATCGAGCATCCTTGGTTCCCTGACGCTGCAGGCGGACCCGAACTCGCCCGATCTACGGGTTCAAAGCTCTCGCGTACGACGCGTCGAAGGCCGCTCTGAACGCCTTCACTGTCCACCTTGCCGCCGAATTGAAGGATACGAACGTCAAGGTCAACTCCGCGCATCCTGGCTGGGTGAAAACGGATATGGGCACCGACGCGGCTCCCATGGAGATTCCGGATGGAGCAAAGACGAGCGTGCAGCTTGCGCTACTGTCCGCCGACGGACCAACCGGAGGGTACTTCCACATGGGCGAAGCGCTGCCCTGGTAACTGCTGATCAGGTCTGCGGAGCGCGCGATGGCGCCTTGATGCCTAGGGCGGCCATCGCCATCTGCAAGTCCTTCCACGTTTCCTTTTTCTGCGTTGGATCGCGCAGAAGGTAGGCCGGATGGTAGGTGACGACTGTCTGGATGCCGCGGTAGTCGTGGATGCGGCCACGCATGCTGCCGATGGAGCCGCGCATTCCCAGCAGATACGTCGCGGCCGTCGCCCCCAGCGCAACCAGCACACGGGGGCGGACGACCTCGATCTGCCGCTCAAGAAATGGCATACAGGTGTGCGCTTCGTCCGGCTCCGGCTTGCGATTTTGCGGCGGACGGCATTTCACAATGTTGGCGATGTAGACCTGCTCGCGCTTCAGCCCCATCGCCCCGATCATGTTGTTCAGCAGCTGTCCGGCGCGGCCCACGAAAGGCAGGCCCTGCGCGTCCTCGTCGGCGCCCGGCCCTTCACCCACGAACATGAGCTGCGCGTTCGCATCACCATCGGCGAAGACGATCTTGTTGCGGCCCTGTGCCAGACGGCAGCGCTGGCAGTCGCCGATCAAATCACGGATGACGGCGAGCGCGTCAGGATGCTGCTCCGCAGGCAGAACGGGACCGAAGGAGACCAGCGGCGGCACTGGCTGATTGCTGACAAGTGTGCGACGTGGAATGGTGCTCTCCTCAACTGCGGGAATGATGGGTGCGGGAATGGCCGGCGACACTGACGCGGAGGCTGGAGAAATCGTGGCCGGAAAAACAGCGCTTTGAGATGGGATTTCTGGAGGAGCCGGCGAATCGGCGGTCTGGAGCGATTCAACTTCCAGGGCCGCCGTGGCAGCCGTCGTCTGGTCCGCGACGCCTCGCCGGTAAAGATCGTAGATGCCCAGCTCCCTGTAGAACTCCAGGCGGGCGGCGAGTTCCTGAACGACTGATCTCTGAAGCGGGTCCGTCATCTCTGCTGCCGCGATGACGCGATGCTGACGGCTGCGGTCTCATCCAGAATCGAAGCCGGCCGGCGCAGCGCACGCACCTCGTCGAGAATGCGATCGGCGAGATCGCGTTTTGACATCTCCGGCAGCTCGATCGCGGTGTCCCGGGTGAGGAAGGTCGCCGCATTGCGATCGGAGTCGAAGCCGATGCCCGGCTGCGCGACGTCGTTCAACACCAGCGCGTCGGCGCCCTTGCGCAGCAGTTTGTCGCGGCCATGCTGCATGATGATCTTCGGTTTCGGCGGCAAACCCCACCACAAGGGTTCCGGGCGCGTCGGGTGGCGGCCACCTCCGCCAGGATGTCGGCGGTCGGCTCGAGATCGAGCTGGATGGGCTCGCGCCGCTTGATCTTTTGCGCGGCAGGCGCTTTGGGCCGGTAGTCGGAGACCGCAGCCGCCTTGATCACAATAGTCGCCTCCGGGAGCCGCCCCAGGACAGCGGTGCGCATCTCCTCCGAACTGGTGACCTGGATAAACTCAACGCCCGGCGGCGGAGCAAGCTGCGTGATGCCGGAGACGAGGATGACGCGGGCACCGCGAGCGACTGCGGCTTCGGCTAACGCGTAGCCCATCTTGCCGCTGGAACGATTGCCGATGTAACGCACCGGGTCAATCGCCTCGCGCGTGCCGCCTGCTGTTGCCAGCACGGTTTCGCCGGCCAGATCGCGACGCGGCGGGCTGACCCGGCGATCCAATTGTTCAAGTACTGCTTTAACAATTGCGTCTATCTCAGCGAGCCGACCGGGACCGACCATTCCGCAGGCGAGGTCGCCGACACCCGGAGGGACGATCTGCACGTGCCGGTCTGCGAGGACGCGGAGATTCGCCTGCGTGGCCGGATGCGCCCACATCTCGCTGTTCATGGCAGGCGCAACCACGACGGGTGCGGGCGTGGCCAGATAGAGCGTGGTCAGGAAGTCGTTGGCGAGTCCATGCGCAAAGCGGGCAAGAATATCCGCCGTAGCGGGCGCGACGACGAGGATGTCGGTGGTCTGCGCTTCGGCGATGTGCTCAATCGCGGAGTCGACGTTAGGCTCGGAGTGTTCCGTGCCCCACAGGCCGGTGATCACCTTGTGCCCGGTAAGGGCGGCGAAGGTGAGCGGCTGCACGAAGCGCGTAGCCGACTCCGTCATCACCACGTGGACGTCCAGCGCCTTTGCCTGCAGCGCACGTACCAGCTCTGCAGCCTTGTAAGCAGCAACCCCGCCGGAGACCCCGACCGTGACTTTCATATAGGTCGATTTTACCCCCGGCGTGGAGTGTCCTGCCCCGAAGTCCCTAACGCGCGAATGTGTTCGTCGGCAGATCGTCAATCCGCGGCTTGGGCTTCTCCTGAAAGCTGACTAGGCCCGCATCCACCTCGTCCTGCGCGACGCGGCAGGCCTTGGCCGAATGGGTATTTACCAACGGCTGCGAGCCGCTCTGCAACTGTCGAGCGCGGCGGGCGGCCACCAGAACGTACCGGTAGTTGCTGTCGAATCCCTGTTTGATGTCCATACTCAGACCTCCTAAAGGTTTGCAACGTTAACGAATGCGAGCCGGTTCCCTGACACCGAACGACGTCAGCACGGGGATGACGCGTTCCATGGCATTGCCGCGGCGGCAGCGCTCGGCAATCGCCAGCAGACGGTCGGTATCCCCGCCTCCGGCACTGCCTGGCGCCTGACCACGATGAAACCGCTCACTTGCCACGATGGCCTCCAGCTCTTCCACGGCATGGTCGAGCACATCGTTGACGAGAATATAGCCATATTCGTCGTAGTTCTCAATCTCTCCGCGGGCCTTTTTCAGGCGGCGCTGGATGGACTCCTCCGAGATGCTTCCTTCTGCCCGGCTGCGGTTGCGCAGGCGGGTGGCCAGCACCTCCGGGGTGGGCGGCATGACGAAGATGTTGACCGAATCCGGCATCTGCCGCCGCACCTGCGCCGCGCCCTGTACGTCGATGTCGAGCAGAAGATCGTTTCCGTGTTTCGCTGCGTCGGTCAGCGCGTGACGCGCCGTACCGTAGAGGTTGCCGAAGACATCCGCCGATTCGAGAAACTCGTTGGCCTTCTGCATGCGCTCGAATGTCGGCGCGATCGATGTAGTGATACTCGCGGCCTTCCTGCTCCGAACCGCGAGGCTCACGCGTGGTGTAGCTGATGGAGAAATCGAGACCGCTCACATCGGACCGCAGCTGATTGACCAGGGTGGACTTTCCTGAACCCGAGGGAGCGGAAATGATGAAGAGGATGCCTGCCAAGCGCGCTCCGGTTACCTCGCCCCGCGATACGGCGACGCAGGGGGAAGGATAGTTACGGCGGAGTTCGCAACCGCCGGATAATGGGGTGGAGCAAGGACCGTGGGATACAGCGGCACGTAAAGAACGGGGACCGGCGGCCGGCTGCACGCCCAGATAAGGGAGATCACCCAGCCGATAAAAGTCCAGCCAACGAAAAGGTTGACCAGGAAGATTGGCAGTGTGTTCGGGTGGCGGCGGGATCTTGCGACCAGCGTAGGCAGAAAGAGCAGAGCGAGCGAAAACGCCAAACCAACCAGCGTTCCGAGGGCGACAAATGCGCTCAGCATCTCTGGCTCCTCTCCATCGTCATGACAGGCGAAGTGTTCCCTAGATTCTCGCACGACGGGCAGCTAACACCAATGGCGATCCGAATTCGAACTACGGCTTTCGTGGGAGGGGGAGGAGGCTGCGTCATTCGAGGTTCTGCACCTGCTCGCGGGCCTTTTCAATATCCGATTTCAATCCCAGGCCGATCTCTGTCACCTGCGTGCCGGCGCCGGCGATGCCAGCGGTCTTCGAGAGCATGGTGTTGGCCTCCCGATTCATCTCCTGCAGCAGAAAGTCGAGCTTTTTGCCCAGTTCTCCGCCCCCGGCGAGCATCTGGCGGAAGTGCTCGACATGCGCCCGCAGCCGCACCAGCTCTTCACTGACATCGCTACGATCGGCAAGGACGGCAGCCTCCTGCAGCAACCGTTCGCGATCCGCCGCGCCGCCCAGCAACGCAGTAATACGCGCGCTCGTGCGCTCGAAGTGCGCCGCCTGCATGGGTGCATGCAATTCGGTAACGCGATCCACGGCGGCGAGGATGCGGTCGGCGATGGCAGCAAGCTCCGCCACCAGCGCAGCCCCTTCCTGTGCACGCATCGCCTGCAAGGCAGCCACTGCCTGCGGCAATCCGCGCGAGCACCGAGGCTTCCATCAGATCCATCTCTGCGGTCCGCACTTCGGCGCTGCCATTGCCGCTGCCGCCCTGCGCGCTGGTGCGAAAGACGCCCGGCAACTGCAGGATGGTCTGCAGGCTGGGGGTCTCGCGCAGGTGGTGTTCCGTAGCCGCGGCGCGAAAGGCCGCGATGTAATCCGCCACCAGCGCGTGGTCCATCTCCACCTGGTGTTGCGACGCACGCTCGATGGTCAGCGTCACCTCGAGATGGCCGCGCAGGATTGCGGATTTCAGGTGGCGGCGCAACTGCATCTCCAGCGCCTCCGCACCGGCAGGCATGCGCATATGCAGATCGAGAAAGCGATGATTCACCGCCTTCAGCACCAGCGTCCAGCCAACCGACTCGTTGACGCGCTCGCGATGCCGCGCGAAGCCGGTCATGGAGTAGATCGGCTGGGACGGCGCTGTCTTTGGGTTCGTCTTACTCAAGCTTTGGCTCCTGACGCCATCGCGGCCTCGGTGGTTCCGTCCACGTCGTCGGCAAACTGCAATTGATACAGCCGCTGATACATCGGTGAGGTGTGCAGCAACTCATCGTGCGAGGCGACGGCGGTGATCTTCCCGGCTTCGACCACTGCAATACGGTTAGCCCGGCGCACAGTGGAAAGGCGGTGGGCGATGACGAAGACGGTACGGCCGAGCATCAGGTTCGAGAGCGCCGCCTGCACCAGTGACTCACTTTCGGTATCCAGCGAGGAGGTGGCCTCGTCGAGGATGAGGATGGGCGCATTCTTGAAGAGCGCGCGGGCGATGGCGAGGCGCTGGCGTTCGCCCCCGGAGAGACGAAAGCCTTTCTCACCGATCACTGTGTCGTAGCCATCCGGCATGGCGCAGATGAAGTCATGCGCCAGAGCGACGCGGGCTGCCTCCTTCACCTTTTCGAGCGGCACATCTGGCTGACCGTAGGCGATGTTGTTGCGCACCGTGTCGTTGAAGAGAATCGTTTCCTGTGTCACGTTGCCGATCAGCCTGCGCAGCGAGTCGGTCTTGAGATCGCGCACATCCTGGCCATCGACCAGCAGACGGCCGCCAGTCACGTCGAAGAATCGCGGGATCAGGTTGACCAGGGTCGTCTTACCGGCGCCGCTGGGGCCCACGAAGGCGACCACCTCTCCGCGCGGCACGGTGAGATTGATGCCCGAGAGAACTTCCTTCTCCCCCTCCTCCGAGGTGTAGGAGAAGCGCACATTGTCGAAGCGGATCTCGTTGCGGAATCCCTTCACGCCCTTCGCGTGCGGCCGGTCCCTCACCGTGTCCTGCTCATCCATGAACTCGAAGATGTTGCCGGAGGCGCCCAGAGCCTGCTGAAAACTGTTGTAGAAGAGCGCGAACTTGCGCACCGGATCGTAGAGCTTGAAGACCGCCACGATGAAGGCGAAGAAGGTGCCTGCATTGAGCGCCCCTTTGTTGATCTGGTCACGACCCAGCAGGAGCAGCAGCGTGATGGCGATGGCGCCGATGATGTCCATCAGCGGCGAGCTGATGGCCTGAGCCCGCACCGAGTTGAGATTCGCCCGGAAAAGACGCCGCGCCGCCTCCTTGAAGCGCTTGGTCTCCCAACGCTCCATGGTGAAGGCCTTCACGATGCGGTTGCCGGTGATGGTCTCGTGCAGGATGTTCTGGATCTCGGCGAGCTTGTCCTGACCATAACGGGTGGTATGGCGTACGCTGCGTCCGACACGGCGCGCTGAGCTGATGACGACAGGTACGAAGAGGAGCAACACCCATGCCAGCTTCCCGCCGAGCATCACCGCAAACCATGCGGTAAAGATGAGGGTGAAGAACTGCTGGAGGAACTCCGACAGCACCGACGACATGGCGTACTGCACGCGCTCGATGTCGTTGATGATGGTCGAGAGAATGGTGCCCGTCGCATGCTTCTGGAAGAACTGCACGGAGCGGCGCAGGATGGCTTGATAAAGATCGTCCCGCATATCCGTGATCATGCCGAAGCCTGCGTAATTGACCAGATAGGTACCGGCGTAGTCGCAGAGGCCTTTGAGCACCGTAGAGACAATCAGCGCATACGCGACGATGCTCCAGGGATTATGGAAATGCGAGGGCACAAACTGCTGCAGATTGAGATGGAGGTGGCCACCAAAAAGGTTTAGATCACGATCCGGTGACTTCGGATTGAGAACGGTGTTGAATATCGGCCCGATCAGCAGGACACGGAAGGCGTCCAGAAGACCCACAGCCGCCAGCAGGACAATCGATGCAATTGCCTGCACCGCATAGCGGCGTACATAGAACAACATCCGCCCGATCCGGCGAATCTGGCTCACCGACGCATCTCCGGGAGATGGACTTCCGAGCGCCCAGGCAGGTGACACCGCGGCTGTGGTGGCCGTTGCATGGGGCTATTGTAGCGACACGGCGCGAGGGCTGCTCTTCTCACAGCGTTTCACTGTTACAGTGTGCAGCCGAGCCTTGCGAAGTGTGGCTTTTTTGACGAAAAGCCACGTGGACGATCGCGCTCTTGTATAGGCCTACAGTGAAACGCTGTCAGCGCGGTATATCCCGATGGGTGTTCTTCACCCGGTAGCCGGCCTTCGCGAGCCGCTTGCGAAGCTCTTCCGCGATCATGACCGAGCGATGCTGTCCACCGGTACAGCCGAAGGCGACGGTGAGATAGCTCTTCCCTTCCTGGATGTAGTGCGGCAGCAGGAAGAGCAGCAGGTCGGTCGTCTTCTCGAGGAACTCCCCGGTCTGCGGAAACTGCCGGATATATTGCGCGACCTTGGGATGCTTGCCGGTGAGCGGACGGAACTCCGGAACGAAGTGCGGGTTGGGCAGGAAGCGCACATCGAAGACCAGGTCCGCCTCCAGCGGCACGCCGTTTCTATAACCGAAGCTGATGAAGGAGATCATCAGGTTCTTGCTGTCACTGCTGCCGCGCTCGAATTTGCTGAGAATGAAGTCGCGCAGCTCATGCACATTGTGCTGCGAGGTATCCACTGTCTCATCCGCCACATTGCGAATCGGATCGAGCAGGCGGCGTTCGGCGTCGATCGCCTTGACGACGGTATCGGTCCGGCCAAGGGGATGGGGACGGCGCGTCTCCGAGAAACGGCGCAGCAACACCGCGTCGGAGGCCTCGAGGAAAAACACCTGCGTCGGCAGCACCTTGCGAAGTTTGTTCAGCAGCTCGGGGAACTGGTCCAGCCGTTGCCCCTCACGCACATCGACGACGAGGGCGGCGCGCAGAATCTCCGTGGACTGACGTACGAGATCGGCAAACGCGGGCAGCAGGTCCAATGGCAGATTGTCGACGGAGTAGTAGCCGAGATCCTCAAAGGCCTTGAGCGCAGAAGCCTTACCCGAGCCGGAGAGCCCGGTGATGATGACCAGCTCGCGTGGCAGGCCATCGTGCGGCGCGTGCGTGCTGTCGTGCTTCGTTTTCCGAGCCGGACGCGGGCTCGCTGGGGGTGCGGCTTTGCGCGGCATGGCCACATGCTAAAGCATTTCTCCGGTCACAACGTCCGCATTTGCAACAGTTTCAGAGGATCAGTGCCGAGAAATCGCTTTTCTCCTGCTAAATGCGATGCGGGCGTCCCTTTCGGGAGACGCCCGCAATCGTATACTCCAGGTACCTGAAACGGTCAATACGGCAGCGCAATCAGCTCCATTACACCATCGCGGCGGCGATGCAGCACATGCAGATCCCCGGCTGGATCGCGAAAGACAAAGACGTCCTTATCGCGCGACTCGGATTCTTTAACTGCCTCGTCCAGGCTCATCGGCTGTTCCGAGATGCAATCGTCGCAGTGAACCACGTGCGGCTCGGCGATCTCCTTGCCGTGTGACGGGCTATGCACCTTCACCGGCGCGGGCTTCCGTCCATTTCCGTTCCCATTCGCGGCCTTGGGCGGTGCGGTCTTCGATGCCGGAAGGATGGGTTCATCGACCTCCGGAAGGGCGGCAACCGACATCGGGTTGTTCCGGGGCCGTGCGAGTTGCGGTTCATACGCGGTCTTCTCGTCCTTGGGTTCCCGCGTACGGGTGCGGAACTTGTCCTTATGTTTGATCGCCTGGAACTCGGCCTTGGCCAGTGCATCGCGGAGTGCTGTCTCCATGACGGGCGATTCGCACAGACCGACGATGGTCTGAAATTTGGTTTGCACGGTCACTTCTGCGGTATGACGGTACTTCTCTTCAGTAAGAATCACGTGAGCGCTGCAACTTCTACCGACCACTTTGCCAACCCGATCCAGGCCCTCCTCAGCCAGCCGACGTAGTGAAGGCGTAATTGCGATCTGGCGTCCGGTGTACTCCACCTGCATAAGCGGAACCTCCATAGATATCAAGATGCAAATCCCGTGAGGGGAGATGATCCTACACCAGGAGACGCAGTGCAATCCTCAAGTGCGCATCCGCCGCTGGTGAGTGCTCGGGATCCTCATGTCTTCCCGGTACTTAGCCACCGTTCGGCGGGTCACCTGGATGCCCTGGGATTGCAGCACGCTGGCGATGAAGTCGTCGGTCAGCGGCTTTTTGGGGTCCTCGTCATCGATCAGCTTCTTGACCTTTCGCTTCAACAACATCAGCGGCGTGCCCGCGCCTTCGGGGCCGCCCGCGGCTTCGGAGAAGAAGTAGCGCAGCTCGAAGACTCCCTGAGGAGTGTGGACGTATTTGTTGGAGACCGCCCGGCTGACGGTAGAGGGATGGACGCCGATCTCTTCCGCGACGTCCTTGATCATCATGGGGCGCAGCGCATCCACACCGCGTTCCAGAAACTCCGGCTGGCGGCGGACGATGGCCTCGCAGGTGCGCAGGATGGTGCTCTTGCGCTGCTCGATATTGCGAATCAACTGCAGCGCGGAGCGGTAGCGCTCCTTCACGTATTCCTTTACCTCTCGCTCGGTATCGTTTTGCGCCAGCAGCTTGCGATACCCCTGGTTGAGCCGGAGCGTCGGCAGGTCTTCCTCATTCATCACCACGACAAACTCATCGCCTCGCTTGACGAAGACGACATCCGGCTCGATGAGCCGGGCCTCGGTGCGGTTGTAGCGCTGGCCGGGACGCGGATCGAGCGCGCGGATGAGTTCGACCGCCTGCTGCACATGCTCCTGTGACTTCGAGACAGCGCGTCCCAGGGCCGTGAGGTCGCGCTTCTGCAGCAGCGGCAGGCACTCGTCGATAATCTGCATCGAAGTGCGGAAGAGCGTCCGGCGCGCGACCACCTCTGCCTCATCTTCGATGGCGGCATCCGCTTCGCCGAAGATCAGGTCGTACTCGTGCTCCTGCTGCCGCACCTGCAGCGCGAGGCACTCCCGCAGGTCGCGCGTGGCAATGCCACTGGGGTCGAGAGACCGGACCACCTCCAGCGCTTCGGCCAGCAGGGCGCGCGCCACCTCGTGAGTCTCAACACTCTCGATCGCTTGAACAAAGCCAGCCAGCAGCTCCTCATCGCTGGCCAGCAGGTAGCCGTCTTCGTTCAGGTTGCCGACGATGTACTCCGCAGCCTCACGAAGAGCGGGCGCGATGCTGAGCGAACCGAGCTGCCAGGTCAGATGGTCGGTAAGTGTATCCGGCTGGGAGAGGAAGTTCTCAAAGGAGGGTTTCTCGCTCTGCTCGAAGCTGTTCGGGGTACGGAAGCCGGGGTCGAGGTAGTCCTGAAAGTAGGACCCGAAATCGATCTCCGCGAAGGGGTCTTTTTCCTCTTTTGGCGTCTCGATGGAGGCGGCAATCTCCTCCACCGGCCGATCCCGCTCCGCCTGGCGTCCTTCCACGTCGTCGAGGAGCGGAACGCTCTCCTCGATCTCATCGAGGACCGGATTCTCCGCCATCTCGGACTGGATCATCTCTTTCAACTCAAGCTTATTCAGCGCCAGCACGCTGACCATCTGCATGAGGCCAGGGGTCAGTATCTGTCGTTGAGCCACTTTGAGGCTCAGCTTGGGTTGAAGTAGTGCCATCTTTATCTGCTCTATGGTCCGTTAATTGCTCATAGCTTACAGGGCGGGGGGAGCCGGATGCACCAATTCCCTTTGGGCGCGGCATCGGCGGTAATCACACGATGGAGTCAGATTGGTGACCCGATGGGGCTTCAATTCAAGGAGAAGCCTTCGCCCAGGTAGACCCGGCGCACCTCGGGATCGCGTCCCAGCGCGTCGGGAGTGCCGTCCCGGAAGATCTTGCCGTCGTTGATGATGTAGGCGCGATCCGTCACCGAAAGCGTCTCGCGGACGTTGTGATCGGTGATGAGAACGCCGATCCCGCTCGCCTTCAGGTCGAAGATGATCTCCTGCAGATCCAGCACCGCGATGGGATCGATGCCGGAGAAGGGCTCGTCCAGCAGAATGAATGACGGCTGGATGCACAGGCAGCGGGCGATCTCCACGCGCCGCCGCTCGCCGCCGGAGAGCGCGTAGCCGCGGGTCTTGCGGATGTGGCCCAGGTTGAGCTGGTCGATCAGCTTTTCCGCCCGCGCGCGGCGCATCTCCCAGGAGATGGCCTGCGCCTCCAGCACCGCCAGGATGTTCTCCTCCACCGTGAGCTTGCGAAAGACCGATGGCTCCTGCGGCAGGTAGCTGATGCCGAACTGACGCGCCCGCAGATACATGGGGACGCGCGAGATATCCTCGCCATCGACCAGAACGCGTCCTGAATCCGCGGCGATGAGTCCGACGATGATGTAGAAGCTGGTGGTCTTGCCGGCGCCGTTCGGGCCAAGCAGCCCGACTACCTCACCCTGAGTGATCTCCAGGTTGACGCCGCGTACGACCTGGCGGCCCTTGTAGGATTTTGCGATCTCGTCGGTATGGAGTTTCTGCAACGTCCCTCGTCCGCCGGCGACCTCGGATCGCTACCTGGGAACCTGCGTATCCGTAACAGCGCGGGCATTTCCGCCATCCACTTCGACGCTATCACCGCGATTGGTGAAAATCAAAGCAGCACCTGATACCGTTCCATGTTCCGGGTCCGCCATGTGCGCCGGCTGCCCAGCACGTCCGGATAGAAACAAACCTGCCATCCGATGCGGTGTAGACGAGCCGCTGTCCCTCGCCTTTGCGCGTCCCCTCGTCCACCTGGACCTTGCCTTCGGCCACCATGTGGTCTACCGAGCCGCGCGGGTTGGGAACGCGATTGTGCCGCGCCGCCCGGAGCGGTATTCCTGGTCATGAAGAGATCGGCCTTGTCGGCACGTATCCGGCCGCTGGCCTGCTGTGCAATGACGTTGCCCTGGAAGCTCGCCCGGCGCTCGCCGCCGGAGTACTGGAGTGAGTTTGCATCTACCCGGATGACGGCCTCGCTCCGGTTGCTTTTGAGCCGGGATCGGCGAAGACGCAGTGCACCCGGCCCTTCCCCATTCTTTTCCGGAGCGATCAGCATCTGTTCCTGCCGGTCCAGCACGATGGTGGACGCGGCCACGGAGTTCGCCGCCTGCCACAGCCGCGCATCCTGATCGCCGCCATAGAGAATGGCCTCATCGCGATCGTGGTCGAAAAAGACTTTCTCCGCCACGGCATGGACAGGCGCCTGTGCGCTCGATCCCTGGCGTAACGTCAGTTTCACATCGTGATCCGCGGTGACGGCGCCGCTGAGGCGGTAGAAATCGATGCTCTGCGCCGTCAACTCCGCCTCGTCATCGTTCAGACGCGGCGAGCCGTCCAGGTGAATGATCTGCCGCGGGCCATCGAGCGTCGCGGTGTCCGCCGTCGCCTCGCTGCGCCAGGCCTTTCCCTTGCCGTTGGCCGCGGGCTTGATTTGCACCATCGCCACGTGGCCGTGTTGCACCGCCTTCTCCACCAGGCTGGGCGGAATCTCATCGCGCTTGTGTTTCGTCTGCTTGAGCGGCTCCTGAGCAAATGTGATCTCGCAGCGTGTCGCCGGTGCTGGTCTGGCTCACCCCGCTGGGATTGGTGTTGGTCAGGAAGGTGTTTCCCTGGGCGTGCAGCACATCCAGTGCGCGTCCTTCACTCAGCGTGGCCTGGATGACGTCCCCCTTCATCACTGTGTTCTGCGGCGGCGAATCGGAGTAGATGGTGTGTTCCGTCAGCACCGCGTTGCCCGAGGCCATCAGCTTCTGCGCTTCGGCGCTGTCCCTGCGGCGAGGTCACCAGGTCGATGACCACGGTCGATCCCTTCACCTCGCGCGTGACGGAGCCGTGGGGGTCATTCGGCGGCCCGATCTCCTGATCCACCACCGTGACCGCGTTGTGCATCTCCACTCGCTTGCATTCTCCATCCGGACCGAGCTGCAGGATGCCTGAATTCGCGTCCCCGTGGATGGAGTGCGGTCCCTCTGCCGCCGAAAACAGCAGTCCGCCGTCCAGAGTGGCCTGCTGCGTATTGCCGCGTGCATCCATCAGCACTTCCACCGCCGAGGCATGCAGCTGGCGCCCTTGATCATTCTGCATGTTCACATGCCCATTGGCGTCGACCTTTTCTACGGTGCCGTCCTGCCGGAAGTAGACCAGCGCCTCCTCCGATGTGTTGTGTTCACCGGCATACCGCACATCGTCCTTCAGCAACGAAAGCTGGCGTGTGTCACTGTTGAACTCGGCATGCTCCGCGGCAAGCACCAGCGGGCCCTTGGTCAACTGAGCCATGAAGTGGACGTCCCTTTGCAGGATCAGGACGCCTTCGTTCGCATCGTAGGAGGCTCCGACCGCCGTGCCCTTCGCGTCCGCGACGGAGAATGTCACTGGTGCATCGGTCGAGGCGGCACCCGTCTTCTGATTGAAGACCAGCCCGCTGGTCTCGGCACGGACGGTTCGGTTCTGCGGCGCCGTGCCTCTGGTGCCGGCGGGCGCCTGCACGTCCAGATGCACCAGACCCACCGCGCGCGCGGTGCCCTCCGCCGGATCGTACTCAAAGTCATTGCCGTAGACATGGTCGTTGCGCGTGCCGTCCTTGCCGTGGAGCGTGATGCTGACGTTGTGCAAGGTGGCACGGCCGCCGCCCTTGTACTGAATCAGCTTGGAGGCGTGCAGCGTAAACAGCGTGTGGCCGCCCTGCGACTTCGAGAAGGTGAAGCCGTTGGCATCCTGCTGGATGTTCATCCCCAGTTTTGCCGGAAGATCGCGGCCGAAGTGGCTCAACTTGTACCGGGTGAGCGCGAAGAAGCCTACGATGACGGCGACGAGAACTCCGGCCAGCAGCAGGATCCAGGTGCGCAACTTCTCAATGGTGATCCGCATCGTCCGTGCATCTCTCCTGTTGCACTTGCCCGTCTTGCCGTTCGCTCCACCAGACTACAATCTTTAAGTGGCAGATCAACTTTACCTAAGTCTTTGGTTTCCCAACTTCCGGCTTGCCGCTCTGGCCCCGGCAATCGTGGGTGTGCTGCACCAGGTGGCGAGCGCGGGAGGCGCCTCCGCGGTAACGGCCGCCGCCGTCTATCCCATCTCCTGGAACGAAACGCCGGTTTACCAGAGGATCTATGACGAAGAAGACGGCGAGGCGGCGAAGCCCGAATCAGCCGTTACCGAGGCCATGGAGATGCTGCACGAGGACTACGCCTACGAGTTCGAGGTGAAGTGGAACCTGTGGGCTCCGGAAACCGCTGGCGGTCTGGACCCGATCTGGCGGGAGGAGCCGCGGCCGCTGCGCGTCATCGGTTTCGGGCCGGATTTCGATGAAGGCAGTTACGAACAGAATGGCCATATCCGCATCGACTTTGGCACCGACGCGGCATTCCTGCAGGAGGAGGTAACGCTGGAGCCGGAGGCCGCCACCCACGTTCAACAAAACGTTCAAAGGCTCATCGATGTCACCCAGGCGATCCAGAATAACCTGGCCGTCTCCAGCCGCCTGCTGTGGTCTGAGAGCGGCGAGAGCCTGGCCGAGAAGCTGATCGCACGCCTGCAGCGGCTGAACTGACGCCGGCCGCGCGAGCGTGGCCGCACGCTACACTATGCGCATGCTCGACGAAGCCACCTTCCGCAACCATGCCGACACCGCGCTCGAAGCGCTGAAGCGCAGCCTTATCCGCGCCGAGGAACAGGGCGACTTCGAAGCTGAGGAGCAAAACGGCGTCCTCAACGTGGTCTTCGAAGAGCCGCCGGGAAAGTTCGTGATCACGCCGAACACACCGGTGCGGCAGATCTGGATCTCCGCGCTCTCCACTTCTTTCAAGCTGGAGTGGTCGCAGGCTTCCGAAGCCTTCGTGCTTCCCAAGACCGGCGAGACGCTGAAAGAGGTGATCGAACGCGCCATCAACCAGCACCTGGGTGTGGATGCGGGCGATGGCGGCGCCGTCTCCCTGCAATAAACCCACAGGCACATGGAAACGCCCCGCCGCGCCACCCTCTCCGTCGCCATCGTCACCCTGAATGAAGAGGCGAACCTTCCGCGCACGCTCGCAAGCGTCGCCTGGGCGGATGAGATTGTCGTAGTGGATTCGGGATCAACCGACGCGACGCGCGCGGTCGCTCAGTCCCACGGAGCGCGCTTCGTCACCGAGTCATGGCGCGGCTTCGCGGCGCAGAAGAACTTTGCACTCTCGCTTTGCAACTCGGAGTGGGTGCTCTCGCTCGATGCGGATGAGGTCGTCTCGCCGGAGTTGGCCGCGTCCATTCAGAAGGCGATTGCGGCGCGGCCTGCGCACACCGCGTACGCGCTGCCCCGCCGCAACCTCTTCCTCGGCCGCTGGATGCGTCACGGCGGCTACTATCCCGATCCGAAGTTGCGCCTGTTCCCGCGCGGACAGGTGTCGTTCCAGGAAACTCCGGTGCATGAGACGGCGGTCTTCGCCGGCAATGTCGATACGCTTCGTGGAGATCTGCTGCACGAT
Source organism: uncultured Acidobacteriaceae bacterium (assembly GCA_963750845.1). GTDB lineage: Bacteria > Acidobacteriota > Terriglobia > Terriglobales > Acidobacteriaceae > KBS-83. The sequence continues at coordinate 130,806 of CAVVSP010000018.1, read as the reverse complement.
GCGTATCCCACGCTCGCAAGCTATCTGGACCACATGCAGCGGTACAGCACACTAGGCGCGAGCATCGCGGTTCAGCGCGGACGTAGCGGTCGCAGTCTGCTCAGCTTCCTCAACGGCGTGCTGCTGAATCCCGTAGCAACCTTCTCCTACAACTACATTCTGCGCGCGGGATTTCTGGACGGCCGCGAAGGTCTGCTGCTGCACCTGTACCACTCCGCCTACGTGAGCTGGAAATACGCAAAGGCCTGGGAGAGCGCGGGCCGGAAGTAGCGGCTCCGGAGATAGCGGGCCGGGATTCGCATCGTGTGCGAGTTGAGCCGACCATAGCGATCAGCGCGGCAAGGCGTCGAGATCGTATATCCGGGTACGCCAGTAGCTGACGTCGTACTGGAGTAGCGGCGGTTCGCAAAAGACCGCGCGCATATGGGAAGAGGTGGGTCCCGCACGAATCGGCTCGACCGCATGGAAGCAGACTGGGTGCGTCTTGTAATCCACCGACGAGACGTAATAGCGCACGCCGTATTGGCGTAACACGCGAATCAGATCGTCCTGATGATGGATCTTTTCGAGGAATGCCGGATCCATCACCAGACCCTCGGTTTGCACCAAGGGATATGGCACGAAGAAGCCGGCAGCGCCCGCGAGATCGCCCATCGCATAGGTGCCGGGATGTGTCCGCGCAAATTCTGCGAGGCGCAGGCCGTTGGTCACATTCGGCAAGTCCTCGCTTTTGCGTTCGATCAGCATCTGCCGCGCTTCCAGCACGGCGACAAGCGACGCCGCAAGAAGAACAGTTGTGACAACCGGGCGCGTGTAACGGCGCTCCGCCGCCGCAAGGACCAGGCAGAGGGTCGCGCAGGCCGCCAGGTTGAACGTGTACAGGTACCACGACCAGATGGACCAGTCGCTGAGAAACGAGAGCGCTACCAACTGCTGCCACGGTAGAAGCAGCATGGCCAGCAACGCCATGCGCCGCGAGACGGATCGTTCCCGCAGTGCGAACGACAGGAACAGGAGTCCGAGGATGGCCAATAGCCCCGGAACGAGGTGCCGGTGTTCGTGAGTGCTTAGATCATATGCAGAGGAGAATGCATGGCTGCTGAATCCGTGGGACAGCCGTATTTCCTTCGCCTCGCCAGAGACCGGGAGAAGCGTATGAAAGTGCAGCACATTGATAGTGAGGTAGACCACCAGGGGAACCATGCCTGCAGCCACCCCAACCGCCTTCGCCCACGTCACATTCGTGCGTACCCGGCGCGAGATGGGCGACAGCAATGCCAAAGCGATGATCAGCAGAGCGGAGTCCAGGCGCGCCAACACCATGAATGCAGCGGTGAGGCTGGCAACAAAGCAGCGTTGCGCCGTCCATTCACCCTCATGCATCAGCAGCAGCAGCAAGCCGAAGGTCAGCGGGATGACCAGCGTGACCTCCATGCCGTCGCGAAACAGGTCGAGGCACGCGACAGCAAGAAAGCATGCAGCCGCTGCGCAGGCCGGCACGCGCGGCGAGAAGCACCGCAGTATGCGATAGGTGAGCTGAAAGGAGACCACCGTCATCGCAATCGCGAGCAGCCAGACCGCGGTGAGGATATGGTCAAGCGAATTGGTGAAGCGGCAGATTGCCGCGATCACCAGAAAATAGAGTGGATGATAGCCGTTGGTGGGGACAATCCCATTGAACGTGGATCCCCTGCCATGCGCCAGGTTCTGCGCGACCTTCAGGTAGTAATAGAAATCATCGCGCGGCATGGACCAGTACTGCGGTCCGCCGGGCTGATGAAAGAAGAAAATGACTGCGGCAAGAGCCGCGAGAACTCCGCTCAGGCCCCAGAGATAAACCGCTTCATTCTGCTGCAAGGGGCGCATCGGCATGTTGCACTGGCGCGATTATAGCGAAGCGGCATTACAGACTGGTTGGTAGCCTGCGGCGGTACTTGCGAGAGTCTCTGCACACCTGTAACTCTGGTTTCTTGGAAAGAACGATGACCGTCTCCACGAACCCCTCGCCGAACCCCGAAGCGCGCTGGCCGGCAGTGCTCGCGCTGTTTGCGATCGTGGGCCTGCGACTCGCGCTGCCCCGCTCGCTCTCCGCAAGTCCGGCGTGGGTTCCGCTGGTGCTGGTCACCCTGCTGGTCATTCCTACCGTGCTGGCGCGGCGCATGGAGCGCCATCAACTGAATCGGTGGCTCGGCTTTGTCATCACCGCAATCGTCACGGTGGACGTGATCTGGTCGCTCTCGCTGCTGGTGGCGGCGATCGTCGCTCACAAACTCCAACCGGCACAGTTGCTTCTCTCCGCGGCGGTTCTCTGGGCCAGCAACATTCTCATCTTTGCATCCTGGTATTGGCGTTTGGACGCCGGTGGCCCGAATGCGCGCGACCGCCGGGCAGTGCACGGGGAGGGCTCGTTTCTCTTTCCCCAGATGACGCTGGATGTATCCGACCCTGATTCGTCCGCACATGGATGGTCGCCGGGATTTGTCGACTATCTCTTTCTCGCCTTCAACACCAGCACCGCTTTTTCGCCAACTGACGTGCCAGTGCTCTCCCGCTGGGCCAAGGTGTTGATGATGGTGCAGTCCATCATTTCGCTGGCAACCATCGCGCTGCTCGCGGGACGCGCCGTGAATATTCTTTGAAAGATTGCCGCTTGCCCTGACCGCCTGCGATCTTCTAGGCTTGTGAGTTTCGTCACAGCCGCGACCTGAAGGAGAATCGATGTCCGATCATGCCACCGCCGCACCACCCTCCCGGCGCGACCCCTCAGCCGCGGAGCGCGACTGGACACAGAGTGTGCTCGAACCCGCGCTGGCCAAGGCTCCGGAGCGGCCCATCGGCGCGCGCAGCGGCGTCAATGTCGACGCCGACGGCAATGCCCGCTTCACCACCATCTCCGGCATGCCGATCGAGCGGCTTTATACCGAGGCAGACTTGCCACCGGATTTCGCGCTCCCCAATCCCGGACAGCCGCCGTATACGCGGGGCATTCACCCTACCGGGTACCGCGGCAAACTTTGGACCATGCGTCAGTTCTCCGGCTTCGCCACGCCGGAAGAGACCAACCTCCGTTACAAATACCTGCTTGCGCAGGGCGGCGACGGCCTCTCCGTAGCCTTCGATCTGCCGACATTGATGGGTTACGACTCAGACGACGCCGAGAGCGAGGGCGAGGTCGGTAAATGCGGCGTCGCCATTGACTCGCTGGAGGATATGGAGATCCTCTTCTCCGGCATCGATCTTGAAAAGGTAACCGTATCGATGACCATCAATTCGCCGGCCTCTGTGTTGTGGGCGATGTATCTCGTGGTTGCGGAGAAGACGGGTGCAGACTGGAAGAAGATCTCCGGCACGCTGCAGAACGACATTCTGAAGGAATACATCGCACAGAAGGAGTACATCTATCCTCCCGCTCCGTCGATGCGGCTGGTGATCGATACCTTCGAGTTCGGCGCACTCTACACGCCGCGATTCAATCCGATTTCCATCTCCGGGTACCACATTCGCGAAGCGGGATCGACAGCGCTGCAGGAGCTCGCCTTCACTCTTTACGACGGCGTCGAATACATCGAATGGGCGCTGCGTCGGGGACTCGCCATCGATGACTTTGCGCCGCGCCTCTCCTTTTTCTTCAACGCGCACAACGATTTCTTTGAAGAGATCGCGAAGTATCGTGCCGCGCGCAGCATCTGGTATCGCACCATGACCGAACGATTCGGCGCACAGAATGCGCGTTCCACCTGGATGCGTTTCCACACCCAGACCGCGGGGGTTTCTCTGACGGCGCAGCAGCCGAAGAACAACATTGCGCGCGTGGCCATCCAGGCGCTTGCCGCGGTCCTCGGCGGAACTCAGTCGTTGCATACCGACGGCTTCGATGAAGCACTCGCCCTCCCCACCGAGGACGCGGCGCGTATCGCGCTGCGCACGCAACAGATCCTCGCCTACGAATCCGGCGTGGCAAATACCGCCGATCCGCTGGGTGGGTCCTACTTTATCGAACGGCTGACCAAGGATATGGAAGACGGAGCTTTCGAGTACTTCCGCAAGCTGGATGCAATGGGCGGCATGGTCAAAGCCATCGAGCATGGCTTTCCGCAGAAAGAGATCGCCGAAGCCAGCTACGCTTACCAGCGCGCGGTAGAGAAGAAAGAAAAGATCATCGTTGGCGTCAATGATTATGTAATCGACGAGACGCCGCAGGAGATTCTGTACATCGGCGAAGAGGCGCGGGAGCAGCAGACGGTCAAGCTGAAGCGCCTGCGTGCACGGCGGTCGCAGGAGGCAGTCGATCGCACGCTGAAAGCCCTCCACGCGGCAGCGATGGAAGACCCGGCGACCAAGCCCGGACAGCTCTCCTCCGCAAACACGATGCCCTGCATCCTGGATTGTGTGCGCGCCTACGCAACCGTCGGTGAGATATGCGCCGCGCTGCGCGAGGTAATGGGCACGTATACCGAGATCAGCATCGCCTGACGCGGGACTGCTTCTTCTCTGGGCTACTTCTTCTTCTGTGGATGCGCGGCCGCGCCCAGCGCTGCCAACAGGCCAACCGCTACCTCGATGCCGCGTCGCGCATCCGGCGTGTTCATCCGGCTGACCAGCGTAAAGAGCGACGGCGGAGCGTGCCTTCTCTTCACCTTGTCATCGCCATCGATTGCAGTCTCAATCGTTTGATTATTGATGTTGCCTAGCACCTTGCCGAGAACGATCAGGTTGCGCAGCCCATTCATCATCTCGGGCTCGCTTACCAGTCCCACCACGTGGTTGATGATCGAATCCTGTGCTGCCAGCGCGCCGCGCAGCAGCTCCAGCGTCCCGCTCTCATGCGCCTCCTCCAGCAGCCGATAGGCGCTCAATATGGCATCAGCATGTTCCGCAGGCGCCGCTTCGATCTTGCGCTTCAGCTCCTCCCGAGCATCAGGAGGGGTGAAGACGCGATATGCGACCGGCTTGGCCATGATTGTGTCTCCTAGTGTGCGCGACGATTATTGTTGCCGTTGCTGATCTGGACGAGAGCAGGCCTTTCGCCCGGCATGCGATAATCCGCGCGTTTCCACTTGCGTTCCACTTCGACGCCGCGCTGCGGGGTGGGCTTGCCGGAATAACGGAAGTTCAGCGGACGAAGTGGATTCTCTCCTGGAGCGAAATCAAGCACCTTCAGCTTCACCGCAGTTTCCTTATAGGCGGGCGTATGGACATCCTTATCGACCATGTTGCCTGTCAGCACATTGACTGGCCCTTCGGAGGAGGTGAGGGGTAGATACACCTGCTTTCCGCGGACGCGATCCGTGACCAGCGCCTTTACGCGGATGGAGCCGGTGCGTGATGTGACGTCGATCCAGCTTCCGCTCTGGATACCGCGTTCCTTCGCCAGCTCCGGCGAGACCTCCAGGAAGCGTTCCGGCGTTTCTTCCTTGATGCCCTTCACGCGAAAGGTCATGTTGCCTTCGTGAAAATGCTCCATCAGCCGGCCGTTGTTCAGGTGAATGTCATATTCATCGTCCTGCTTTTCGCAGGGCTCGTTCCACTCCAGGGGATACAATCGCGCCTTGCCATCGGGGAAGTGAAAGCTTTTTGTATAGAGCAGCGGTTGATCCGTTCCATCGGCCGCCACCGGCCACTGCAGCGACTGGAAGCCGGCAAGCCGGTCATAGGTGACACCGGCAAACATCTCTGACAACGACGCGACTTCGGCCATGATTTCCGCCGGATGCGTGTAAGTCCAGTGGGCGCCCATGCGGTTCGCCAGATCCATGGTGATCTGCCAGTCGGCCTTGCTTTCGCCTAGCGGCTCGAAGACTTTGTAGAGCCGCTGCACGCGCCGTTCTGTGCTGGTGAAGGTGCCGTCCTTTTCAAGCGAAGGGGCGGCGGGAAAGAACGACGTCGGCATAGCGGCAGGTTTCGGTGAAAAAGATATCCTGCACGACGAAGAACTCCAGCCGCTCAAACGCGCCTGCGACGTGATTCGCATCGGCATCCGCGCTCACCATGTCCTCGCCCGCCAGATACATCGCCTTCAGCTTGCCGTCGTAGACCGCATCCACCATCTCGTGATTGTCGAGACCTTTGGTCGTGGAAGCTTGACGCCCCACGCCTTCTCATAGCGCTCGCGCAGTCGGGATCGTCGTCACCTGTCTGATAGCCGGCAAGATATGTCGGCATCGCGCCCATGTCGCTGGCGCCCTGCACGTTGTTGTGGCCGCGCAACGGATACGCGCCGGTGCCGGGCCGCATGTAGTTGCCGCTCACCAGCAGCAGATTCGAGATCGCCGTCGAGTTATCCGAGCCATTGCAATGCTGCGTGATCCCCATGGCCCACAGGATGCATGTCCGCTTCGACTTCGCGATCTCGTGCGCGATAGTCGTCAACGTCTCGATCGGAACACCGGTGCGCTCCGCGGCAAATTCCATAGTGAAGGGCTCCAGGCTCGTGCGATATTTATCGAGATCGTTGACCCATGTGTTGAGAAATTCCGTCTGCGCCAGTCCGTTGTCCAGCAGATAACGGCTGATCGCGGACAGCCAGATGAGATCCGTGGAGGGCTGCGGATGGATGTAGATATCGGCCCGGCGCGCCATTTCGTTTTCACGCAGATCGCTCACGATCAGCCGTTGGCCGCGCAGCTTGTGCGCGCGCTTCACGCGCGTCGCCAGCACCGGATGGCACTCCGCCGTGTTGCTGCCGATGATGATGACCAGCTCGGCCTTCTCGATATCCGCGATGGAGCCGGAGTCGCCGCCATAGCCAACGGTGCGCCACAGCCCTGCCGTCGCCGGCGACTGGCAGTAGCGCGAGCAGTTGTCCGATATTGTTCGTGCCGATCACGGCCCGCGCGAACTTCTGCATCAGGAAGCCGTCCTCGTTGGTGCACTTCGACGAGGCAATCACGCCGATCGAATCCGGGCCGTTCGCTGCCTTGATCTCGCCCAGCCGCCGCGCCACCAGGCTCAATGCTTCATGCCAACTAGCCTCGCGAAAGTCCTCACCCTCGCGAATCAGCGGCTTCGTCAGCCGATCGGGATGTTCACGTAGTCCCAGCCGAACTTGCCCTTCACGCAGGTGGAGATGCCATTCGCCGGACCGTGCGTCGGTTCCACCTTCAGGATGTGCCGCTCTTTCGTCCATATCTCGAAGGTGCAGCCGACACCGCAATAGGTGCAAACGGTCTTCGTCCTGCGATGCGGTCGGCTCGCGCATCGCCGCCTCGGTTTCGGACACCTGCATGATGGCCCGATAACCGATCTCCGGCTCAACCTCCTTGACCATGTCGATCATCTTGTTCCAGCGCCTGCTTCGGCAGTTCGGTCATGTAGCCGGCCTCGCCCAGCATGGATCGCTCCATCAATGCGTTGCAGGGGCAGACCGTGATGCAATGGCCGCAGCACACGCAGCTTGACCCGCCGATCTGATGGCCGCCATCCCACAGCACTCGCGGATGGGCCGATCCTCCCAGTCGATGGAGAGCGTCTCGTTGACCTGCACCGTCTGGCACGCTTCCACGCACCGTCCGCACAGAATGCATTGATCCGGGTCGTAGCGATAAAAAGGGTTCGTGAAGTCGCAGGGGTAGGGTTTCGGTTTGTACGGATGCGTCTGGTGCTCGATATCGAGCAATGCCGTGGTGTTGTGTACCTCGCAATTGCCGTTGTTGTTGTCGCAGACCGTGCAATAGAGCAGGTGATTGCCCAGCAGCCGGTCGAAGCCTTCTTTTTGGGCCGCCCGCGCTCGGCGCTCTCGGTCACCACGTTTGTCCCGCGGCGGCCTTGCTACCGCACGCGCGCACCAGTTCGCCGTCCAGCTCGACCATGCAGGTATCGCAGCTCTGGATCGGCCCCATCTGCGGGTGGTAGCAGACATGCGCCAATTCGTGGACGCGCAGAATCGAATCGATGAGCCATTCGCCGGCTTCGGCTGGTGACCGCGGCCCCGTCGACTGTGATCTCTATCGGATGCACGCCAAGCGGCCGTGGGGCCGAGACGAATTGATAATCGCCTCGATTGCCGGTCTGGTCGCCACTCCAGACCAGGCGCTCCAGTTGATTCGGATTCTGCATTTGTCACCTTCCGCGCGCGAGTCATTATTCACTAGGATGCGCCGCCGCTGCACCTTGTGATCGCCGCCAATCTGACATCGAAGCGAATCGTATGACAGGTTTTGGCAATCCAAGGCAGCAGGAGCGTGTATGGACTACGTGAATCTCGGTTCCACCGGAACAAAAGTCTCCCGGATCTGCCTGGGAGCGATGACCTACGGTTCGAAGCAGTGGCGGGAGTGGGTGCTGGAGGAGCCGGAATCGCTTCCCTTCTTCCGCCGTGCTCTGGAGGCCGGCATCAACTTCTTCGATACCGCCGACATGTACTCGGTGGGACGCAGCGAAGAGATCACCGGCAAGGCGCTGAAGGAGTTCGGGCCGGGCCGCGACAAGCTGGTGATCGCCACCAAGGTCTTCAACAAGATGAGCGACGACCCCAACGATCGCGGTCTCTCGCGCAAGCACATCATGCACTCCATCGACGCCAGCCTGCGCCGGCTGGGGACCGACTATGTCGACCTCTACCAGATCCACCGCTTCGACCCCGAGACACCGATGGAAGAGACGCTGGAGGCGCTGGATGCCGTGGTGCGCGCCGGCAAGGCGCTCTACATCGGCGCCTCGTCCATGTACGCCTGGCAGTTCCTCAAGATGCTCGAGTTCTCGCGCCAGAACGGCCTGGCCCGCTTCGTCACCATGCAAAACCACTACAACCTTGTCTATCGCGAGGAAGAGCGCGAGATGATCCCGTTGTGCCGTGCGGAAAAAGTTGGACTGATCCCGTGGAGCCCGCTCGCCCGCGGCTTTCTTAACCGGCAGCCGCAAGCGAGGAGACAGGAGCCGGGGACACCTTGCGTGCAAAAACCGACGAATACGCCCAGGGCCTCTACTACAAAGATTCAGACTACGACGTTGTCGATCGCGTCACGGAGATCGCAAGAGAGCGCGGAGTGAACAATGCGCAGGTCGCTCTCGCCTGGGTGCTGACGCAGCCGGGTGTGAGCGCTCCGATCATCGGCGCCAGCAAACTCCAGCACCTGGAGGATGCGGTTCATGGGTTGGAAGTGAAGCTCACTCCGGATGAGATTCGCTCGCTCGAAGAGCCGTACGAGCCTCATCCTGTCCTCGGCCACTTCTGAGCAGGCCTGCTGTGGCGCTTGACGTTGCAGCGCTTGGCTCAGAAGTGCCGCAACTGCTCTTCCTCCTGCGAGGGCGCGGCAGCCGCGCGGGAGGTCTCGCGTTCAATGGAACGGCTCACCAGGTCGCGCGATCCGAGGCCGACCGAGAGCGCAAGCGATAGCACGATGCCGCCGAAGAGGATGCCGAACGCGATATCGACGATCTTTTGCGCCGACCTGCAGATGATCGAGCGTCATGGCGGCGGTCATCACCAGCACCAGCCACTTCACTCCCAGGCTGAGCAGCCGCGCATACTGCAGGTTCATGTTCACCGCGCCGATCAACACGCCGCGCGACAGGAACCGTGCCATGATGTTGCCCACCAGCAGGATGATGGCAGCCCCGATCAGCTTGGGAATATATGCGAGCAGCCCGGCCGCGATGGCGGAGTGCGAGGAGGCATTGAAGGCATCTGCACCGACAGCGATGCCAATGGCTACGAACGCCCAGAAGACCAGCCGCGCCGCCAGTCCCGCCGGCGTCTGCCGCGGCGACCATTCCGTCACCGCCTCCGTGCCGCGACCCAGCTTTTCGTCGAAATGCAGCGAGATCAGAATGCGGCGCACGATCCAGGCCAGCAGCCAGCCGATCAGTGAAAACAGCACCACCGCCAACAAAAAGGCCAGGATGCCTGGCAGCAATGAGGCGAAGCGTCCCATTGCCTGCGCCATCGAATTGCTCAGCGTACCGCCGACTTCGTTCCACATCGATCTTTTCCTCCAGCTTCTACGCCGTTCTTCCCATCAGGTTGGCCATCAGGGATTGAAGCGATCCGGCCAACGCCAGCGCTGCACCAGGTACGGTTTGTTCTGTTCGAATACGCGTTCCAACTGCTCCTGGCGTGCGCTGGTGGACATCGCATTCTCCGCCTCCAGAACGCGCGAGCCAACCCATCCCAGATAAAGGGGCGCCATGGCGCCGAGCAAATGTCCACGGCTTAACGTGCGCAGGCGATAGGCAAGCGCAAAATCGTAGACCACCCGCGCCCACAGCGCATCCGCCATGCGGAAACTCTCCAGCGGCTGGCGGCTCAGCTTTTTCAGTTCCAGCAGCGTCACCGGAGGCAACACCAGCGACCACACCTCCTGCAGGTTGCGCTGGCCAAGTTGAAACGCCTCCACCATGGGCCGCGGGTCGGGCGAAGTCTCTGCGGCGGGTTCGCCCGGCGTGGCCTCTGCGCCACTCTCCGGTGACGGAATGCGAACCGCGAATGCGCTGCCACAGGCTCGCATTACGGTCGATATCCGCAAACAGCGGCGCTACGATCTGCTGCAGCAGCGTAGGCAGGTCCATGCCCGCAGCCGAGTACTCGTGATGCACGGGCAAGTAGACCTGGCAAACCTTCTTCTCCCGCAGCACTGCTTCGGTGGCCGGCCACAACAGCCCCTGTCCGGCGGCGGGCGCGCTGATCGCCTGCCGCAAACCCGGCAGAAATCCTGCCGAAACGGCAAAGTCCTGCGCCAGCGGATAACGCACGCGTTTGCCATAGAGAGCGCGCGTCACCGGCGCAAGGATCGCTTGATTCAGCAGCCCGTCGAAGCGGCCGGCACGATAGAGCGGCATCGCCAGGTCGCTCTCATTTTCGAGAATCGGCCGCACCAGCGCATCCACCGCGGCAGGCGTAAACGCCGCCAGATCGGGATTCAGAATCACGCAGGCATTCGCGCCCAGCGACTCTGCCTCCGCCAGCAACGCCGCATAGACGGCCGGTTGCCCCAGCCACGGCGCGGTCGCGCTGGCAACCGCCGCAACCTCCCGCGCCACCAACCGCACATCGCTCGATGCATCCGGCGTCTCCGATGACTCGCTCATCCCGGGAACACATGGATGTACGACGGTGAGGCGGCGTCCGCTCCCGCTCCACTGCGCAGCGACAGCCCGCACCTGTCCCGCGTCCACCAGTCCAGGCAGCCCCACGACAAGTTCCCTTTGCGGAGTGCTCTGGCTCTGCCCTCGCGCCACCAGTTCGACCTCTACCTTCGCCATAGGCCTTCCGTCGAATCTTCCTTCCTCACACCATTCTCAGACCAGCTTGCCTGAGAAGCAGCGTCTCATGGCGGAAAAAGATCCCGCTCCCAGTGTTTAGGGCACACCTGCAGGCAACCTGCGTCTACCGCAGGGGCAAAGCAAGAATGCCCGCCAGTGGAATCCGCACCCATGCCGGCCGGTTGTTCAATTCATACGCCAGTTCATAGAGCGCCTTATCCAGCACATAAATCTCCAGCAACTGCTCAAACACTTCGGCCTCCGCCGGCACCACTCCATTGCCGGCAGCCTTCATCGTGAGCCGGTATGCACGCAGGAATGCGCTGCACACCGACTGCTCCCACAGCCGCGCCCAGGGCTCCAGGCGGTCCGCATCGCCCGGCCTGCGCACCAGCACGCGCATCAGCCCGGAGTAGGCCGCATAGCTGAACGACCGCAGCATGCCCGCCACATCCTTCATAGGCGACTGCTTTTCGCGCCGCTCCTTCCAGAGAGCGCGCCGGCTCGCCTTCGAAATCCAGAATCACGAAATCGCCGCGCGTGCGCAGCACCTGACCGAGATGGTAGTCCCCATGCACGCGAGTGCGAAGTCTCGATGGCGATGTGTCCCCCACGCGGCCGAGGCGCTCCGCCACCCGGCGGCGGCGGCTCAGGACCAGACCGCTCATCTCCTCCACATCCGCGGGCAGGCGCGAGAGATTCTGCCGCAGCGCGTCAAAGGCCGTATTGGCATGTTCGGCGAGGTTGGTGCGCAGCGCCGCCAGATCCGCTTCGACCATTGGCTCCGGAGAGAACGCGGGATCCTCGGTTGGCCGGCCCAGCGCCAGATGCATCTCCGCGGTGCGCCGCCCCAGCAGAGCCGCTGCATCGAGATAGGTGCCAACATGGTCTCGCGTCCAATCGCTCTCTGGATGCTCGCTCAGCGCTGTAAGCGAAACACTGGCACGCGGAAAATGCTCTTCCGGCAGGGTGAGGACCGAAGTCTGCTCGAAGTAACGCTGCAGTTCCTCCAGCGTCCATTCCCATCCGTCGCCCTCGTTCGGAACCAGGCCCTGCAGCATGGCAAGCGTCGAGCTCTCATGCGCATCCGCAGACTGATACTCCATCGAGCCGGCGAAGGGCGCGATGGCACGAAAGCCGGTGTGCTCGGTAAGGTAGCGGCCAATTTCCGTATCCGGGTTCGGACCCACCTGCTGGCGGCGGAAGAGTTTCAAGATCAGCCGGTTGCCGAACAGGATCGACGTATTGCTCTGCTCCGCCGATCCCAGGTGAGGCTCCAGGACCTCGTCACCGCGCAGTTCCGCGAAGTTTGCGCTGGGCACTCCGCGGACCGTGCCGCGATGCATGGTGAGCTCGTCCGGCATTGCCGATCAACGACAGAAATTCGCGCGCCGCTTCGTCGTCGAATACAGCATCGTGCAGATAGCCGCTGCCCTCGGGCGTGGCCACCGCAGCCAGCACCGCTGCCGGATGGCTTTTGAAAATGCTCTCTCCCGGCGCGCCAATGCTGATGGCCAAGGGGAAGAAAATAGGTGTCCCTGTCGCCTTCCGCATAAGTGATCTCGACCAGCGCCAATGCGTGATCGCCCATGGGGCCCCAGTCCGGATGGCCGTTGCGGCGATCTGCCGCGACTTGCCCCCAAACCAGCGCTGTTTGGGCAGAAATGCCGGCAGCCATTCCTGCTCCATGCGCTCTTCGCGGCGCCGCTCAGCACCGTCTTCCAGTCCGCCGCATGCTGCAGGCGCAGCCCGGTATTCGTGGGCGGTTCCGGCTCTTCCGGCTCCAGTGCGCCCTGCAGTTCCAGCCACAGGAAGCCGTACTGGCTCAGCGTTATAGGGTAAGGGGTCTTCTCGATCTTCGGGAACTCGACATAGCCCAGCATCTCCACCGGCATGAGCCCTGCATATTCCGAGAGGTCAAGCTGCGCCGGCTGCGGAAACCGCGAGAGGTTCGCCACGCACAGCACGCGCTCATCGCCATCCTCGCGCACATACGCGAGCACCTTTCGGTTGGCCGGGTGGAGGAACTCGAGCGAGCCGCGGCCGAAAACCCGGAACAGCTTGCGCAGCGCGATCATGTTGCGCATCCAGCTCAGCAGGCTGGAAGGATCGCTCTGCTGTGCCTCCACATTGATCGCCTCATAGCCCCACACCGGATCCATTACCGGAGGGGAAAAAAGCTTGGCCGGCACCGCGCGGCAGAAGCCGGCATTGCGATCGCCGGTCCACTGCATAGGCGTGCGCACACCGTTGCGGTCGCCAAGATAGATGTTGTCGCCCATCCCGATCTCATCGCCGTAATAGAGGATCGGCGTGCCGGGAAAGGAAAACAGCAGGCTGTTCAGCAGCTCGATGCGCCGGCGATTGTTATCCACCAATGGCGCCAGCCGCCGCCGGATGCCGATGTTGATGCGCATCCGCGGATCGGCGCTGTAGGCGAAGTACATATAGTCGCGCTCTTCGTCGCTCACCATCTCGAGCGTGAGCTCGTCATGGTTGCGCAGAAAAATCCCCCACTGGCAGTTCTCGGGAATATCCGGCGTCTGCGCCATGATCTCGGTGATGGGCAGCGCATCCTCCTGGCGCAGCGCCATGTACATCCGCGGCATCAGCGGAAAATGGAATGCCATGTGGCATTCGTCGCCATCGCCGAAGTAAGGGCGCACATCCGCCGGCCACTGGTTGGCTTCCGCCAGAATGATGCGGCCCTCGTAGTCCTTGTCGATCGCGGCGCGAATCTTCTTCATCACCGCGTGCGTTTCGGGCAGGTTTTCGCAACTGGTGCCGTCGCGCTCTACCAGGTATGGAATGGCGTCGATGCGCAGGCCGTCCACGCCCATGTCCAGCCAGTACCGCATGATGTTCAGCACCTCTTCCATCACCAGCGGATTGTCATAATTCAAATCCGGCTGGTGAGAGAAGAAGCGATGCCAGTAGTACTGCTCGGCGACAGGATCCCAGGTCCAGTTGGACTTTTCTGTATCGGTGAAGATGATGCGGGCGTCCTTATAGAGCTGGTCCGTATCGCTCCAGACATAGAACTCACGCTCGGGCGAGCCTTTCGGTGCGTGCCGCGCCCGCTCGAACCAGGGATGCTGATCCGAAGTGTGATTCACTACCAGCTCCACCATCACCTGGATCCCGCGCTCATGTGCCGCCGCGAGGAACGCTTTGAAATCATCCAGCGTCCCATAGCTCGGGTTCACGTTCAGATAGTCCGCGATGTCGTAGCCGTCATCGCGCAGCGGCGACGGGAAGAATGGCAGCAGCCACAGGCAGGTCACGCCAGGTCCTGGACGTAATCCAGCTTTTGCATCAGGCCGGGAAAGTCGCCGATGCCGTCGTTATTGCTGTCCATGAAGGCCCGGACATGCAGTTCGTAGATGACCGCGTCCTTGAACCACAAGGGATCTGCCATGCTGCCCGCTTGCTTCAAATCATTCTCCTCGTGCACCAGCTTCATACTATGTGCGAACAGCCGCGCGGCTACCTGCGCGTGACATGGAAGACGTGTGCCGGCACTTCAAACGGACGCAGCTCGATGTAGTTCCGTGACCCCTGCCAGCGATATCCGCGATTCGCCAAGAGATCGAAGACATCGAAGATCGCGCCATCGGTCACCCCAAGCGAGGCAAGATCGAGGGTGACAAACCCCGCCTGCGTGTTTACGGGATCCAGGCTCACAATCGCCAGCACCACGTCTGAACCATCGGCTGTGGCCTTGCTATAGGCCATAATCTGCGCATTGTCCGTGGGATGGAAGACGAGATTCTCATTCCGCTGCAGCGCCCGATTGGCACGGCGAGCCTGATTGAGCAGTGTGACTAGCGGACGCAACGAGTTTGGCGCGTCGCGATTCCAGCGCTTGATCTCGTATTTTTCGCTGTTCAAATACTCCTCGCTGCCCTCTTTGAAGCGGGCATTTTCGCCCAGCTCAAATGCGGGCCCGTACATTCCGTAGTTCGACGAAAGCGTCGCAGCCAGCACCAGCCGGCTCTTGAACGCATTCGGCCCTCCCGTCTGCAACCCAAACGGCAGAATGTCCGGCGTGTTCGGCCAGAAGTTCGGTCGCATGTACTCGGCCACCTCGTCTTCGTCAACTCCGTCATGTACTCCGTCAGCTCGGCCTTGGTATTGCGCCAGGTGAAGTAGGTGTAGCTCTGGGTGTAACCCAGTTTGGCCAGCCGTTCCATCACCCGCGGCCGCGTAAACGCCTCCGCCAAAAAGATCGCGTCGGGATAGACGGCCTGCACCTCTGCGATCACCCACTCCCAGAAAGGAAAGGCCTTGGTGTGCGGATTGTCCACACGGAAGATGCGCACGCCCTTCTCTGCCCAGAAGATGAAGACTTCCTTTAGCGCATCCCACAGCCCCTGCCAGTCGCTCGATTCGAAGTCCAGCGGATAGATGTCCTGATATTTCTTCGGCGGATTCTCCGCATACTGGATCGATCCGTCGGCTCGCTTCTTGAACCACTCCGGATGCTCGGTGACCCACGGATGATCGGGCGCGCATTGGAATGCGATGTCCAGCGCGAGCTCCATCTTGCGCCCGTGAAGCTGCTGGATGAGGTATTCGAGATCCTCGAATGTGCCCAGCTCGCCGAGGATCGCGAGATGACCGCCTTCCTTCGCGCCAATTGCCCATGGGCTGCCCACGTCGCCCTGCTTCGCCTCCGTGGTGTTGTTCCTGCCCTTGCGAAAGCTGCGGCCGATAGGATGGATCGGCGGCAGATAGAGCACGTCGAATCCCATCTCCTCCACGTAATCCAGTTGCGCGGCGACATCGCGCAAGGTGCCATGCTGTCCCGGCTTGCCCCAGGAGCGCGGAAACAGCTCGTACCAGCTGGAGAAACGGGCCCGCTCGCGATCCACCCACACGCGCAATGTGCGCTCGTAGCGGGTCTGCATCCGTTTCCGGATTCCGGTTCACGATCTCCAGCAGCTCGTCAAAAGCCGCGTGTAGGAGCCGTCGCGCACCTTCGCCGCAAATGCTCGCAGTTGCGCCGCCTCATCTTTCGAGGCTCGCTTTGCCGTCGCCTCAATCAACAGTGCGCCCGTCTTCATCGGCAGATCGAGATCCTGTCCAGCATCCTGCCGCTTCTTCAACTCCGACCGCCAGGTCAGAAAATGGTCGACCTCGCCCACCACGGTGTACTCGTAAAAGCCCAGCCGGTCGACGGAAAGCTCGCTGTCCAGTGGTCATTGCCGAGCGCGGTCATCTCCTCCGAGTGCCAGCCCTGCTCACTCGCGTGCCGATACAACAGGTGCGCGCGCACCAGGTCATGACCATCGCCGAAGACATCCGCTTCCACGCGCATCTGATCGCCCACTACACGCTTCACGGCAAAGCGGCCGCCATCGATCTGCGGCGTCACGCCTTCCACCACCACGCGGCTGCGGCCGTTCACCGGCTTGTCCGATGTTGTTGCAGACGGCTTTGACGCAGCCGTCTTCGTGCGCTTCGCTGCAGTCGTTGTCTTTTTCACCGCGCTCTTCTTCGTCGCGGTCGTCTCACCCGGCTTGTCGTTCGTCATCGTCTCCATCTCGTTCAAGGATGCATCTTGTCGGTCGAGTGTTCGCTCACCGCAATGTAAACGCTCGTACTCGCGCGAACCTACTCCTCGAAGTGTCCCCACAGCGTATTCAATGATTCCGCATAGGCAGGGTGTGCAAAAACTGCATTCTCCAGCGTGCTGTAGCGCAGCTTGCCCATCATCGCGAGTTCGAGCATGCTCATCAGCTCGCCGCCTTCGGGCGCCAGAATCGCCGCGCCCAGAATCTCTTCGGTCTCGGCATCCACCACGGCTTTCAAAAAGCCGCGAGACTCACCCGTCTCCGTTGCCCGCGCGATCGACGTCACCGGCATGCGCGCCACCTTCACTTTGCGTCCGCTTTTGCGCGCCTCCGCTTCCGTCAGGCCGACGCGACCGAGCTGCGGGTCCATATACACGACGTAGACGGTGGTCCGATCGGTCGTCTTCCGCTTGCCTTTACCTACTGACGTGGTATCGAGGATCAGGTTGTCGCGCAGGATTCTATAGTCGTCGTAGGAAACGTGCGTGAAAGCCGGTCCGCCCTTCACATCGCCGACGGCATAGATTCCCGGCACATTCGTGCGCAGCTCGTTATCCACCTGGATGTAACCATGCGCATCGGTCGCCACTCCGGCTGTGTCCAGGTGCAGATCCTTTGTATTGGGCGAGCGGCCCACGGCGACGAAGAGATGCGAGCCGGCAACGCTCCTTCCATCTTCCAGGTGAACCGTCACCGCACCCGGCTTACCCTCCACGCGGATGGCGTTCGCCCCGGTCCTGATGGTGAGCCCGTCCTCGCGCAGAATCGCCTCGACGGCCTCAGAGACATCGACGTCCTCAAGGCCCAGCAGATGCTTCCCGCGCTGAATCACGGTCACGGCGCTGCCGAATCGCCGGAACATCTGGCCGAACTCCACCGCTTCGTATCCGCCGCCCAGGATCAGCAGATGCTCCGGCACCGCGTCCAGTTCCATCAGGCTCACGTTGTCCAGATGCGGCACACGCTCAAGCCCGGCAATCTTCGGCACCGTAGGACTGTCGCCGGTGTTGATCACGATCGTCTCCGCCGCCAGCCGCCGCTCGCCGCCGGCCTTCAAGGCGACCACGATCTCCTTCGCGCCGACAAAGCGTGCTTCGCCGCGCACCAGTTCGGGCTGTCCGCTGGCGAAGCGCTTCTCACTCGATGTGCGAAACTGCCCGACGATCTTCCGCTTGCGCGCGCGCACCTGTTCCATGTTCACACGCAGCGAACCGACCTCAATGCCAAGCTCGCCGGCATGACGTACCTGCCACGCACGCTGCGCGCTGGCCACCATGGTCTTTGTGGGCGTGCAGCCGGAGTTGATGCAGGTGCCTGCCACCTCCGCGCGCTCGATGAGCGCCACACGCTTGCCCGCCTTTACGAAATCGGACGAGAGCGGATTGCCCGCCTGCCCTGATCCCAGAATCAATACGTCATACTGCTCTGCCATCGCGTCGTCCATTCTCTTGCAATCTCGTCACGCAAATCTCAAGACTTAGAAGCGCGATACCGCAAACAGCGCCAACAAAATCGCCGTAGCGTCTTCCAGCAGAGCGATGGGCAGATCCTTGATGCCATGGCTGGTGATGCTGCGACGCAGCCAATATCCGGCATACGCTGCCACCACCGCGGCTGCACCACCCAGCACCGCCGGGAAGATCCAGGGCAAGCCGGCAGCCAAAGCCAGCGCACTGCCGCACAGGCCGCCCAGCACAAAGCGCGCGGCAAGCGGTCCCGCCTGGATGCGCGGAGGTATGAACGCCATCTTGTCCGCGATGAGTTCGCCAATGGCGAGCACAACGAAGACATACATCGCCACCGGTGTCCCAAGAAAGCTCAATCCGGTGCCCCCGAGATGCAGCCAGCCCAGATGCGGCCAGCCTCGTTGCGCCGCGATAGCGACGATGGCAATCCCGGTCAGGGAGCGCAATCCGCTCACTCCACCAATCACTACACACAGCAGATACAAGATCGTACGGTCATCGTGCAGCCGTCCTCATTGCGGAGTTGAGATATGCATGGCTTAAGCGAAAGAACAGATCAGTATGTGGCGCGAGTCAACTCCGAACGCATCCGCTCCAGCAGGAAACGGCCGCGCAGACCGGCTCTCCCCCCCATCACTCTATCTGTGCCGTCGCTTTAGGATGCTCCAGCCGCAACCCTGCCCGCCACCACACTTCGTCAAAAAGCAGAAAAAGGACGCCGTATAGGCGTCCTTTCCTTTTCACTGGCTGGGTTGGGGCGGTCAGCCCTCGCGCAGCATGCTCGGTTCTTCCGGCGACCGCAGCCGGACCAGCCGGTCGATCGTGTAGGGCGAACGCTGCTGCGAGGTGTGGTAATGCCGTACCTGCAACTCGCCCAGCAGCCCGATGGCCAGCATCTGGATACCGGCCAGGATCAGCACGCCCGCCACCACGAACAACGGCCCATGCTGATCCATCACGTGCTGGTGGGTCAACACTTTCAACGCCAGCAGAAATGTCGAAATCGCCCCGCCAAACAGAATGCTGAGTGCGCCGAAGCTGCCGAAGAAATGCAGCGGCCTCGACATGTACTTCAGCAGAAACCGGATCGTCAGCAGATCGAAGAACACCCGGAAGGTACGGGAGATGCCGTAATGGCTCTTGCCGCGCTCACGGTTCACGTTCTTAATCGGAATCTCGCAGATGCTCGCGCCATACCACGAGGCCAGCGCCGGGATAAAGCGATGCATCTCGCCGTAGAGCGGAATATTGTGGATGACCTCGCGCCGGTAGGCCTTAAAGGTCGTTCCGAAGTCGTGAATGTCCACGCCGCTCAGCTTCGCCATCAGCCAGTTCGCGCAGCGGGAGGGAAAACGCCGCATCACGAAGTTGTCGATGCGCTCCTTGCGCCAGCCGCTCACCACGTCGTAGCCCTCTTCGAGCTTCGCCAGGAAGTTCGGAACCTCTTCCGGATCGTGCTGCAGGTCACCATCCATGGCGAGAATGTAGTCGCCCTGCGCGTGATCAAAGCCGGCCGCCAGCGCCGAAGTCTGCCCGAAGTTGCGGCGCAACTTCACCACCAGCACGCGGCTGTCCACCGCGGCAATCTCTTCCAGCAGCTTGTAGCTGCGGTCACTCGATCCGTCGTCCACCAGCACCAGCTCAAAGCTGTCGCCGACCGTCTCCATCACCGCCTTGAGACGGTCATAGAGGGCGGTGACGTTCTCTTCCTCATTGTGGAATGGCACGACGATCGAGTACTTAGGCATAGTCTCTGTATTATATCGGACCAGCTGCCTTCCGGGCGACTCCGCCGCGTATCTGCGTGAAAAACATGGCGGATCAAGCGGCAGTGCCCGCCTGCCGCGATCACCTCCCGCAGCGCCTTCACAGCCCGCTCGCATGCCGCTCGGTCCACGTCGCGATGCGTCACAAACCGGACCTCCTCCGGACCTGCCGTCCCGCACAGCACCCCTCTGGATTTCAGCCCTGCGACCATCTCCGCCGCGGTACCGCGCACTGGCCGGAAGATCACGATGTTCGTCTGCACCGTCTCAAGATCGATCCGGCAGTCGTCGATTCCAGCGATCTCCTCGGCCATCCATCGCGCGTTCGCGTGATCTTCGGGGAGCCGCGCCGGCATCTCTTCCAACGCAATCAAGCCCGCCGCAGCCAGGACTCCCGCCTGCCGCATGCCTCCGCCCAGCATCTTGCGGACCGACCGGCCCCGCTCCATCAGTGCGCGCGAACCCACCAGCATCGAACCCACGGGCGCGCACAGACCCTTGCTCAGGCAGAACATCACCGTCGCAAAGCCGCGCGTGAGCGCCGCAACCGGCACGTCGAGCGCCGCGGCGGCGTTGAAGATACGCGCTCCGTCCAGGTGGACGGGCAGCCCGCGCTCCTTCGCGCCGGCCCAAACCTCCTCCAGAACCGCGACCGACGTCACCGTGCCTCCCGCCATGTTGTGCGTATTTTCCAGCATGATCAGCCCGGTCTGCGCGCGATAGTAGATGGGCGCCGCAATCGCCGCCGCAATCCGCTCCCAGCCGAGCACGCCGCGCTCGCCCTCCACCTGCCGCAACTGGCAGCCACTGAAGGCCGAGACCATCGCCATCTCCCAGTCCACCACGTGCGCGCGCCGCTCACAGATCACCTCCTGCCCATGCTGCGTGTGCAGCCGTATCGCGATCTGGTTCCCCATGGTGCCGGTCGGCACAAACAGCGCCGCTTCTTTCCCGAATACCTCCGCCGCCCGCTCCTCCAGCCGATTCACCGTAGGGTCTTCGCCGTAGACGTCGTCTCCCACCTCTGCCTCGGCCATCGCGCGGCGCATCGCCTCCGTCGGCTTGGTTACGGTGTCGCTGCGCAGGTCAATCGTATCCATTATTGTTACCTTTCATCAATTTGCCTCTCATCGGGTCCGGTGGAGTTGGACTCCATCCACAGCCTGCGTCAATTCACTGGCCTCGCACCCTTCCTCTCGACAATACTTGTCGTGTGGACATGAGCGCGAATTCCCAGAAGCCATTCGACGAACCGCCATTCGGCCAGGATCCCTTTTCACCCGACGCATGGGATCCGCTTCCCTGCTTTCACGCGTGGCTTGGAGAAGCGCAGGCCCTCGAGCCAAACGACCCCAACGCCGCGGCACTCGCCACGGCCACGCCCGCCGGGCTGCCTTCCGTCCGGATGGTGCTCGTCAAAGACGTCACCGCAGACGGCTCATTCGTCCTCTACACCAACGCGGAGAGCCGCAAAGGTGTGGAGATGCGCGCCAACCCACACGCCGCGCTGTGCTTCCATTGGAAATCCCTGCGCCGCCAGATTCGCATCGAAGGGCCGCTCAGCGAGGTCTCGCCCCAGCGGGCGGACGCCTATTTCCATAGCCGCGCGCGGGGCAGCCAGCTCGGCGCGCTCGCCTCGGATCAGTCGCGCCCACTCGCCAGCCGAGCCATCCTCGAGGCACGAGCAGCCGAGTTAGACCAGCTCTATCCAGGCGAGATACCCCGCCCCCCGCATTGGACCGGCTTCGCCCTTCACGCTGAAGCGATTGAATTCTGGCGCAGCAGGCAAGACCGCCTGCACGATCGGATACTCTACACCCGTCTCCCAGGCGGATGGGAGCGTTCGCTGCTTTATCCGTAAGAGTGTTTACGCAGGAATGGTGGGATTGCGTCGTTCTGCACCGGAATTCTCGCCTTCCATCCCCTACCGCTTGCTCCGCTGAGATGCGTGCGCAATAATTAAATCTCTTCTGCAAACCCTTCCACGTCGAAAGCGTGTTTGCTTGGCCCAAGCTGTGTACCTCTGTACCCGGCAGGTTCCGTAGCAAGGCACAACGGACCACCGGCGCTCTGATTGTCGTCGTCCTTTGGAGGCCGTCCCCATGCGATCGCTCAGACTCGCGCTATGCGTGTTTCTCGTCCTTCTGTCCTACCGGTGCTGGCGCAAACCAGCTTCACCTCCCTGCGCGGTACGGTTACGGACGCATCCGGCGCGTTGATCCCCAACGCGCAAGTTCAGCTCAGGAATATTGCGACCAACGCCGGCATTAACGGCGTCTCCGATAGCTCCGGCCTGTTCCAGTTCCCGCAGCTAGCGCCCGGCACATACACCATCACGGTAACTGCGCCCGGTTTTGGCCCGTCCACCAAGCAGGGGCAACTGTTGGTCAATCAGCCGGCCACTATCAACTTCCAGCTGGGCGTCGTCCAGTCATCGCAGACCGTCAATGTCAGCGCGGAGACGCAGACGCTGAACAACATCGACGCCACGATTGGCAATGCCTTCAACAGCCAGACGATCGAGGCCCTTCCCTCCGAAGGCCGTAACGTTCCGGATCTGCTCAGCCTGCAGCCCGGCGTGCTCTATCTCGGCCGGAACGTCGATCAGCAGAGCGACAGCCGCTCCGGCTCGGTGAACGGCGCGCGATCGGACCAGACGAACGTGACCCTCGACGGGCTGGACGATAACAACCAGGAGCAGGGGCTGGCCTTCACAGGCGTTCTCCGCCCCACGCTGGATTCCACTGAGGAATATCGCGTCGCCACCACCAACGCGAACGCCGATTCCGGATACTCTTCCGGCGCCCAGGTCTCCATCGTCACCCGTTCCGGCACCAACGCATTTCACGGCAGCCTCTACGAGTACAACCGCACCAGCCTGGGCCTTGCCAACGATTGGTTCAACAAGGCATCGCAGATATCGCAGGGCGAACCCAATCGCCCCGGCAAGCTCATCCGCAACACCTTCGGCGCATGGGTGGGCGGCCCCATCAAGAAAGACAAAATCTTCTTCTTCGGCACCTACGAAGGCCAGCGTACCGCGGAGAACACCCAGATCACCCGCACCGTACCCACCGCTTCCTTCAAGGCTCGGCGACGTCAAGTACACCAGCAACAATGCCGTCGTCACACTGAACCCCTCGCAGATCGCGATCATGGATCCCCAGTGCAGCGCAAATGGAACATGTCCCTGGGGCCCTGGCGTCGATCCGAATGTGCTCGACTATTTCAGCCAGTACCCCACCGCCAATGGCTTTGCACAAGGCGATGGTCTCAACCTGGGGTCGTACACCTTCTCGTCGCCCAGCCCCGGAAGCCTGAACACCGGCATCGCGAAGTTTGACTATCAGATCAACGATCACCATCACCTCTTCGTGCGTGGCAACCTGCAGAAGGACACCACGGCGGGCGTTCTGCAATATCCCGGCCAGCCCGCTTCCAGCTTCACCACCGACAACACCAAGGGACTCGCGGCCGGCTGGGACTGGACCCTCAATGCGCAAATGATCAATGACCTGCGTTACGGCTATGTGCGGCAGGGCAACGCCGATCGCGGGGTCGGGCAAGGTGACTACGTCAGCTTCCGATTCATGGATCAAGCCACCGCGCAGACGCGCTCCACCATCGTCAACGTTCCGGTACACAATGTGGTGGACACCTTCACCTGGACCAAGGGTCAGCACAGTCTGAGCTTTGGCGTGAACTACCGGCTCGTCCTGAACAACCGCAACTCCGATGCGGCCAGCTTCAACAGTGGCAGCACCAACGAATACTGGATTCAGGGTGGCGGGAACATCGCGAATACGGGCAACAGTTTTGATCCCGGAGCCTTTGGATATCCCAGCGTAGATTCAGGCTTTTCCAACTCCTACAACATCGCCGTTGCTGCCCTCAGCGGCATCGTTCCAGAGATCAACGGGCAGTACAACTACTCTGTATCGGGCGATGGAGCAACAGGCTCAACTCTGGGTGACGGAACCTCAGTAAGCCGTCATTACAAGACCAATGAGTTCGAATACTTCATCCAGGATTCATGGCGCCTGCAGCCCAACTTCACATTGACCTTTGGCATTCGGCAGTCCATGCTGCAAACGCCGTATGAATCCAACGGACAGCAAGTTGCCCCTACCATCAATGTCCATCAATGGCTGGTGAACCGAGCGGCCGGCGCCACGCAGGGCAACACAGTACAACCGGACATCACCTTCTCTCCCAGTGGGCAGGCGCGTGGATTGAAACCGTACTGGCCATCGCAATTCGCCAATGTGGCTCCACGCCTGGCGTTTGCATACTCTCCTGACAACAAGACCTCCATTCGCGGTGGTTTCGGCCTCTACTACGATCACTTTGGTCAGGGCATCGTGAACTCCTTCGACCAGCTCGGTTCGTTTGGGCTCACTACCAGCATCACAAACCCTGCCGGTTCCTATTCGACCGACAACTCTCCGCGCTTCACCGGGGTGCACAATCTGCCCTCTGTCGGCAGCTGCGCTTTGCCGGCCAGCGTCAAGTATCCATACACACCCCCGACAGATACGAATTGCGGCTTCGCCATTACCTGGGGCATCGACGACCATATAAGAACGCCCTACTCTGAGGCGATCGACTTCTCCGTGCAGCGCGAACTGCCCGGCGGATTTACGCTCGAAGCCGCCTACATTGGCCGCCTGGGCCGCCGGCTGTTGCAGCAGCTCGATCTGGCTGAGCCGCTCGATCTCGTCGATCCACAGTCCGGGATGGACTACTTCCGCGCCGGCACTCTGTTATCGCAGGACGTAGACCGCAACAATGGCTATGCAGATCCGAACGGCGCGGCCAATGCTTCGGTGGCCCCGATCCCGTACTTCGAAAACCTGTTTCCGTACCTCGCTACCGGCGGCATGAGTGCGACCCAGAATATCTACAGCAATGAGTGGGCCTTCGAACGGGGCAACGAAACCACGGCCCTGGCAGACATCGATGTCTTTTGCACGCTCGGCTGCGGTCCCAACACATCCCCGCGCTACTATCAGCGCCAGTTCTCTTCCCTCTATGCCTGGTCGAACGTCGGCGGATCCACCTACAACGCCGGCCAGCTCATCCTGCGCCACGCCATGAGCCACAATGTGCAGCTCGATTTCACCTATACCTTCTCCAATTCGATCGACCTCGGCTCGGATACAGAGCGTACCGGCGAGTTGAACGGCTCCTCTACCTACAACAGCGGTGGCTCTTTCTCAGAGATCATCAACACCTTCCACCCCGAGTACAACCGCGGCGTCTCGGACTTCGATACCCGCCATCTCATCAATGGAGACTGGGTGATTCGCTTGCCCTTCGGCTCCAATCAGCGATTCCTCAGCTCCGGCGGCAGGCTCGTGGATGGCTTCGTCGGCGGCTGGCAGTTCTCCGGTCTCGCCCGCTGGTCCAGCGGTCTGCCTTTCTCCGTGCTGGCGACTGGTTGGGCCACCAACTGGCAGCAAGAGAGCAACACGGTGGTCACCGGATCGGTCAAGCTTCATCGCCACATCGTGAACGGTTCGCCGCAGGTCTTCGCGGATCCGGACGCGATCAACAATGGCGTGGCCTCCGGCTCGCCCATTCGACTGCCGTACCCGGGCGAGACTGGCCAACGCAACAACTTCCGCGGCGATGGCTACTTCGACGTCGACACCGGCCTCACCAAATCGTGGAAAATCCGGGAAGATATGGCGCTGAAGTTTGCCTGGGAGGTCTTCAACGCCACCAACTCCGTCCGCTTTGACACCAGTCCGGTGAGCTCCTTTGGCGGGCTCAACGGACAGATCACCAGCGGAACGCTGGGTCAGTACAGCTCCACATTGAGCCGGCCCCGCGTGCAGCAGTTCTCTCTGCGTTACAGCTTCTAAATGCTCTCTCTTCGCACTCATGGCGGCTTCGGCGTATCGTCGAAGCCGTCGCTTTTGCCGCCCATATCCCTTCTTTCGAGCGTCCATGACCTTCCGTTTCCTGCCGTCCATCGCCATTCTGCTGACGTCTTCACTCTCCGCTCAGACTCCCACTGCAAAAGCACAGACCAAACCGCCGATCACCCTTGGCGCGTTCCTCGCGGAGACGGAATATAGCTCGGCCCGCCTCTCGCCCGATGGCAGCGCCGCCGTCATCGCAACACGCGCGCCGGACTGGATGGCCAATCGCTTTCGTGAGGATCTGTGGATCTGGCGCGCATCCACCGGCAAAACGGAATCTCTGAGCAGCTCCGGACATGACAGCGGTCCCGATTGGTCACCCGACGGAAGGCTCATCGCCTTCACCTCCGATCGTCTTCTGTCCGACGAAAAACCCTCCGAAGGAAAAGACAGTAAAGACAAAGACGAACCGCCGGGACGTATCTGGATCATCTCTGCCGATGGCGGCGAAGCACGTCCGCTCTACCGCAGCAAAGATGACGTCCACTCCTTTGCCTGGTCGCCCGATAGCTCTGCGATCTACATCGCGATTCAGGAGCCGCTCTCCAAAGATGAAACCGATGCGAAAGAGCGCGACTGGAAGGACGCCACGCGCTACCGCACCAGCGATCGCGGCGACGTTCTGCTCCGCATCCCCGTCCCCGCGCCGGCCGCTTCCGCTTCCCAGCCCAATGCCGCACCGCCATCGCCCGCTCCGAACCAGCAGCCGCTACCCGAGGGCGCGACGGTCATCGCCCGCAGTCCGCTCGCGATCGAACTCATCAAAGTGAATCGCAACGTAGATCGCAACAGCGGTACCATCGCCTTTGTCACCGGCCCCATCTCGCATCGCCTGGAACGCCCTGAAGACACGGAAATTTATTCCGTCGCCGCCACCGGCGGGGCGGTCACACAGTTGACGCACAATCAGGGCCTGGAGAGCAACCTGCGCTGGTCGCCGGATGGACAGCGGCTCTACTTCACCGTGCAGGCCGCGGCTGGATCGGTGGAAGGTCCGTATCGCGACGTACAGGGCCGTCTTTATGGGATGCCCGTAGGCGGTGGCGCGCCGCAGCGCCTCGGAACAGACTTCGACGGCAACTGGCAGGACTACACCATCCTGTCCGACGGCGCGCTTCTCGCCACCGGAACCAAGGGCACCAGCGCGCAGGTCTATCGAATCAAAGGCGAGCACGCTCAAAAACTCGACGGCGTCTCCGGCACCTACGCCGGCCTCGACGCCGCTGCGCATGGCGACGCTCTGTTGCTGACGCACTCCGCCATCCGCGAGCCGCAGGAGGTCTACGTCGCCTCCGCTTCACATCTCGATCAGGCGAAACCTCTCACGCGCTTCAACGCGCACTATCTCAATTACGCGCAATCCGAATGGCGTCCCTACACTTGGAAGTCCAATGACGGTGTCAGCGTTGAAGGAGTATTGATCTATCCGCCAGGCAAGCGCGACGCAAAACACCTGCCCATGCTCACACTTATCCATGGCGGTCCGGCGGATGCCGATGGCGACCGCTTCGGCGCTGATTGGTATGACTGGGCCACCATGGCCGCCGCGCAGGGCTGGCTGGTCTTCCGCCCCAACTATCGCGGCTCCGCCGGCTATGGCGATACTTTCATGCAGCAGATCTCGCCGCACCTCGTCTCTGTTCCTGGGAAAGACATTCTCGCCGGAGTGGACGCACTCGTCGCCGACGGCACCGCCGATCCCACGCATCTCGTCATCGGCGGGTACAGCTACGGCGGCTACATGACCAACTGGCTCATCACGCAGACCACGCGCTTTCGCGCCGCTGTTACGGGCGCCGGTGCTGTGGAGCACGCCGCCAACTGGGGTAACGATGACCTGACCTACGACGACGCGTCCTACCTCGGCGGTCGCCCATGGGAGAAGCCGGAAATGTATCAGAGTGAGGCTGCGCTCTTCCAGATGAACAAGGTCACCACCCCCACTCATATCATCGCGGGCGACGCGGACATACGCGTTGCGTTTCTGGAAGACATTCTGCTGGAGCACGCACTCGAATCGTTGAATATCCCGCACGCGCTCGTCACCTTTCCCGGAGAGGGTCACCCGCTGTCGAAAAATCCCTGGCACGGATACATCGCATTGCGCGAAGAGCTGAAGTGGCTCAACAAGTACGGCGACCACTCGCCGCCCACACCATGACCCCCGCCTGACGCCATGCTGCAGTAGCTTTCTTTCCTTTCAGCCCTTTCAGCTCGGAGTAGCTTTCATGTCTCGTTCCACCTGGTTCTTTCCTGTTCTTACGTTGCTCTGCTCTAGCTCTCTCGGCGCTCTCGCCCAGGTCCCGGACTACGCCCGCGATCCACACCAGGCCATCGACGAGTCCTACACCGCGGCGATCCGCAAGTACACCACGGAGCCCCAGTTCAATTCGCCTCTCACCGATTACTTGCCCGCTTCGAAAACCGTGCCTACACCCGCGAAGGTTCTCGGCGATGTATCCGGCGCGCCGAATATGCTGCCCTACGCGGAAGATGTTTATAAGTATTTCCGCGAGCTCGCCACCGCCTCCCCGCGCGTGCGCGTTGTCACCATCGGCCATACCGAAGAAGGCCGCGAGATGATCGCAGTCGCCGTCGCGGACGAATCCCTGCTCGCGCATCAGAAGGAGAACGACGAGCGCCTCGCCAAGCTCGCCGATCCGCGCACGCTCGATATGGATGACGCCAGGGCCGCACCGCTCATCGCCCAGTCGACGCCCGTCTACTACATCACCGGCACCATCCACTCGCCGGAGACCGGCGCGCCCACCGCGCTCATGGAACTGGTCTATCGCCTCGCCGTCGATGACTCGCCCTACATCCAGTACATTCGCTCGCACGTCATCACGCTCATCACGCCGGTCGTCGAGGTCGATGGCCGCGACCGCATGGTCGATGTCTATCGCTGGCATCGCGCGCATCCCGACCAGACCTATCCGCACCTTCTCTACTGGGGTCACTACGTCGCGCACGACAACAACCGCGACGCCATGACCATGAACCTCGCGCTCACGCGCAATGTGCTCAATACCTACATCGGATGGCACGCGCAGGTGCTGCATGATCTGCACGAGTCCGTTCCCTTCCTCTACGACAACACCGTTGGCGATGAGCCGTACAACAGTTGGATCGATCCCATCCTCACCAATGAGTGGCAGATGCTCGGCTGGTCCAACGTGCAGGCGATGGCCAAGCTCAACATGCCCGGCGTCTTCACCCACGGCGACTTTGACACCTGGAGTCCCGGCTACCTCATGTTCCTCGCCGCCATGCACAACGGCATCAGCCGTCTCTATGAAACCTTCGGCAACGGCGGCGCCGATACCGTCGAGCGCGTCCTTACGCCGGACGAGTATGCGCGCACCTGGTACAAGCCCAATCCGCCGCTGCCCAAAGTGATGTGGTCGCAGCGCGACAACAACAACTACGAGCAGACCGCGTTGCTCACCACGCTGAGCTACTTCGCGCAGAACTCGAAACTCTTCCTCAACAACTACTACCTCAAGAGCAAGCGCTCCATCCTGAAGCCCGCGCAGAACGGCCCTGCCGCCTATGTGCTCACCGCCGACGACCCGTCGCCCAGCCGCCAGGCCATGCTGCTCCGCGTGCTGCACGATCAACACGTCGAAGTGCAGCAGACTACCGCGCCCATCACCGTCCAGTTGCCGCAGCCGTCGAAATCCTCCGATACCGACAAGGATGACGACGCGAAAGCCAGCAAACCCAAGCCCCCAACCAGTCAGACGTTTCCGTCCGGCAGCTACGTCATCCGCATGGACCAGCCCTACTCACGCATCGCGGATGCACTGCTCGACCGCCAGTTCTGGTCCCCGGAAGATCCCCAAAAACATCCTTACGATGACACCGGCTGGTCGCTCGGCCCGCTCTTCGGCGTCGATACCGCACGCATCCTCGACACTGCCATCCTCAAAGCGCCGATGCATCTGGTCGGCGATCCCACTTCACCCTCCAGCACCAGTTCTCTCTCCGGCGACACTTTTCTCATCGAGAACCACGCCGATCCCTCACTCATCACGCTGCGCTACCAGCTTCCTAACGCCACCGTCACTGCGACAGATACCGCGATGAGCGCAGGCGGCCACGATTATCCTGCCGGTACATGGATAGTTCGCGGCGTCGCCGCCTCCGATCTCGAAAAGACAGCCGCACCTCTGCACTTGCATGTCATCGCTGCGTCCGATGCCCCCAGCGTCGCCGCGCATTCCGTGCCCGCGCCGCGCATTGCACTGATGCACACCTGGCTCGATACGCAGCCGGAAGGCTGGTGGCGCCTCGCGCTCGACAACCTGCACGTCCCCTATACCTACATCAGCACCCAGACCGTCGCTGCTGAATCCGACCTGCACTCGAAATACGATGTCATCCTCTTCGCGCCCGTCGGCCGCAGCTCGCAGCTCATCCTCAACGGCATCCCCATGTGGGGGAACGCGATGCCGTGGCAGAAATCCGACCTCACACCCAACCTCGGACGCATCGACTCCACACCCGACATCCGGCCCGGCCTGGGTGAAGCCGGCCTCACGCATCTGCGCGACTTCATCCAGCAGGGCGGCCTCTTCATCGCATCGCAGGACGCGGCCGAGTTCGCCATCGACACCGGCCTCGCCCCCGGCGTCTCCGTCGCGCCGCTTGGAGAGGTCAAGGTCGTTGGCACCATCCTGAACACCGCGCTGGTCACGAAGAAGGATGCAGCGCCCAGTCCTGTGCTCGCCGGATATTCGACCGCCCCCGCCGTCTACAGCGAAGAAGGACTCTCCTTCAATGTCAGCAACCTGCTCACTGGCGATGGCCGCCTCCGTGCCGAAGCCAAGACGCCGCGGCCCACCGGCCGAGGCGGTCCCGACGATCCAGATGTGCCGCAGGATCGCAGCTTCGCGGCGCCGCCGCCCACCCCCAAAGCCAAACCCTGGGAGCCCATGCCGCTTACCGTCGAGCAGACGCGCAACAATCCATTTGTGATGCCGGAGCAGGATCGCCCGCAGGTGCTGCTCCGCTATGCCAATTCCAAGGACCTGCTGGTCGCCGGCCTCCTCGATCATGGCGACGCGCTCGCCGAGCACGCCACGGTCGTCGCCGCGCACCTGGGCAACGGCACCACGCTGCTCTTCGCCAACAACCCACTCTATCGCGGCGAAACCATCGGCAGCTATGCGCTGGTCACCAACGCGATCCTCGGCTATCAGCCGCCGAAGTAAGCCGGCGTCAATTCATGATCGAGTATTCGAGAAAGGGCTTGGAGATGGACTGGATAATGTCACCGGCCCGCTCCTCTTCCGGAGCACCACCCCAGTCATCATCCGCATCCGCAGGCCGGCGAAATGTCACCATCACCTTGATGAGCGGGCAGCGCCTGTACACATATTGCTGCTCATCGCGTGTGGAAATGCCGCCCTCGGTAGTGAAGACGCGCAGCAACTCCGCACGAGTCATGCCTGACTGGATGCTCGAAACATCCTTCAGCACCTGGTCCATCGAGCGCGTCAAGGCTGGATCGGCAGCCAGCGGCTTCACCGGATTCTGCCCCACGGCGACTCCAATCCAGACAAATACAGCCAGCAGCAAGCTCACCACGCGATAACGCATGAGGTCACCTCCCCGCCTTCCATCACGGACGCGGCTGCCAGTCTTGCACCTCATCTTCAGGTCGCGCAACAGGTATAGAGTAAGGAGCGACCACAAGCCTGAAAGGATATCCAAATGGCCGCTCTCGGCACTCTCGTGGGTTTCATCCCGACGCGCGACGGTGACGCTGCACGCATCTTCTACGAAAAGAAGGTCGGGTTGCGCTTCATCTCCGAAGACCAGTTCGCCGTCGTCTTTCAATCCGGGGAAAACCTGATCCGCATCGCCCGCACAGGCTCGTTTACACCAGCGCCCTTCACGATTCTGGGCTGGCAGTCCTCAGACATCGAACGGGATGTCCGCGAGATGTCCGCCCGTGGCGTCGTTTTTGAGCGTTACGACTACATGGGACAACAGGACGATCTCGGCATCTGGACCGCACCCGGCGGCGCCAGGGTCGCGTGGTTCAAAGACCCCGATGGCAACACGCTGTCCATTTCGCAGCCGGTCTGATGTCACGCCGCGTTCTCGTCCTCGCTGTTGTCTTCGCGTGCTTCGCCCTGATCCTTTGGTCGGGCTACCAGCATCGCTACGTCCCCGGCCCTGCTCCCGCGCCGGCGCCGCACGGAGCCGCCGAGCCCACCGACGCAAAGGAGACAGACGCCGTCACCTCATCGCTTCTCGGCAAGCCCGCGCCCGGCTTCGCGCTCCGCGATCTCGCGGGCCATCCAGTCTCACTCGCCGACTACCGCGGCAAAGCCGTACTCATCAACTTCTGGGCCACCTGGTGCGCGCCCTGCCAGGTAGAGATGCCATGGTTCATCGCGCTGCAACAGAAATATGCATCGCAGGGATTCACCGTCCTCGGCATCGACAAGGACTATCCCGAAGACCTGCCAAAGGTCTCCGGCTTCGCTAGAAAGATGAATCTGAACTATCCCGTCCTCTACGGGAACGCGAAGACCTACGCTGCATACGATTGCTGCGACTACCTGCCCACGTCCTATTACGTGGACCGCGCCGGCACCGTTCGCATCGCCACCGTAGGGCTGGGCGAGCGCGACACGGTAGAGACCTACATCCGCCGTTTGCTGCAGAGTTCGCCGCCGCAACCCGACACGCAAATCACCGCGTCGACAGCGGCAACTCCGCCAAAATAACTCCGGCTTCCTCCACACCCAAAAACCGGCCAAAGACTTCATTCGAGAGCATGCGACCGCGCATCGTCAGCGCGACATGCTCGCCGTCACGCGCCAGCAACCCATCCGCCACCAGCCCGCCAGCCACCTCATCGAACGCCGCGATCGCGTCGTCACCGAACTCGCGCCGCAACGCCATCAGCGACACACCTTCCACCAGCCGCAGCCCCAGAAACCACGCCTCTTCCAGTTCCGCCGCGCGGCCCACGCGCTCAATCTCACCCTCCGCCACGCCCGCAAGATACCCGCTCAGATCATCCGTGTTGCCAAAGCGCACCA
This sequence comes from uncultured Acidobacteriaceae bacterium, assembly GCA_963750845.1. Lineage (GTDB taxonomy): Bacteria > Acidobacteriota > Terriglobia > Terriglobales > Acidobacteriaceae > KBS-83. Next base: position 97,811 of record CAVVSP010000018.1, on the reverse strand, counting down.
CGCCGCCATCCCGGCGTTGCAGCATGGAGTGCGCATCCAGCCCCACTCCCAGATACGGCTCACGCCGCCAGTAGCGCAGGTTGTGCCGTGACTCCGCACCCCGTCGCGCGAAGTTCGAAATCTCGTACTGCCCCAACCCTGCTCGCTCCAGCCGCTCGCATCCCAGCTCGTACATCGCAGCCACCGTGTCGTCCGTCGCCACCAGCCCCGCGCCATAACGCGCGCCGCCGCCAATCAGTTCCCGCCCCAGACGCGAATCCTCATCCACCTCCAGCATGTAGAGGCTCGCGTGCTCCACGCCAAGGCCACACACCGCCTCCACCGACTCCGCCCAGCTCGCCATCGTCTGCCCGGGCAGGCCCGCGATCAAATCCACATTCACCGCCAATCCCGCATCGCGCAGCCGGCGAACATCCTCCTCCACGATCGCCCGCGTATGCATCCGGCCCGTCGCCGCTGCCTCGGCATCCACCATGGACTGCACACCAAGGCTTACCCGCGTCGTCGATACCTCAAGCATTGCTTTAAGAAACTCCGGGGCGATTTGGCCCGGGGCACACTCAATCGTGATCTCCGCATCCCGCTCCACCGCGAAATTCTCCCGCACCGCCGCAAAAATCTCCCGCAACCGATCGGGTTCAAGCGTGCTCGGCGTGCCGCCACCCAGGTACACGCTGCCGGCCCGCTCCGGCAGCAGACGCCCTTCACGCACCGCCCGGTCGCGTGCACCCCGAATCTCCGCGCACACCCGCTCCACATAGGGCCCATGCTCGCTCGCGGGAAACACCCCGGAGGCGAAGTTGCAGTAGGTGCACTTCGCGCGGCAGAAAGGCACCGAGATATAGAGGCCGAGGGTCTCGCTCATTCATCTATTGTCTCAGCGCTCTAAAATAAGAGCGAAGGAAGGCATGCCCGAAACTAGGTCCCCGAGCGCCAAGCAGCCCGATCCGGAGAAAAAACCGGACCATAAGCCCGCCGCTCACGAAGATGACGTCGTTGGCAAGGCATATGACAGCCGGCTCATGGGCCGTCTGCTCAAGTACCTGCGCCCCTACAAGTGGCAGGCAGGCATCTCGCTTGCTGCCATCCTGCTCAAGGCGCTGGCGGATATCCTCGGTCCCTACCTCACCAAGGTCGCCGTCGATCGCTACATGACGCACGACACCGCCGGCCGCTTCAACTGGCTCGGCCGTCACCTCAGCGCCTCGCCCGCCACCGGTATCACCCAGCTCGCCCTCATCTATGTCGGCGCACTCTGCTTCTCCTACGTGCTGGAGTTCGCCCAGACCTACCTCATGCAGTGGACCGGCCAGAAGATCATGTACGACATGCGCTCGCAGATCTTCCGCCACCTTCAGCGCATGCACGTCGCTTTCTTCGACCGCAACCCGGTCGGCCGCCTAGTCACCCGCCTCACCTCCGACGTCGATGCGTTGAACGAGATGTTCACCTCCGGCGTCTTCGCCATCTTCGAGGATGTCTTCGTCCTGCTCGGCATCGTGATCGTCATGTTGACCATGAGCTGGCGGCTCGCGCTGGTCGCCTTCGCGGTGCTGCCAATCATTATCTTCATCACGCGCCTCTTTCGCACCAGCGTGCGCAGCTCATACCGCCGTATCCGCACTGCCATCGCACGTATCAACGCCTTTACCCAGGAACACGTAACCGGCATGAGCGTGGTGCAGCTCTTCGGCCGCGAGCAGCGCGCATTCACTGACTTCGAAGCGGTAAACCGCACCCATCTCGTCGCCTTCAAAGACGCGATCCTCGCCTACGCGCTCTACTACCCTGCCGTCGAACTGCTCTCCTCGATCGCCATCGCGCTCGTCATCTGGATCGGTGGCCGAGGCGTGCTGCGCGGCACCGTCACCATCGGCATACTCGTCGCGTTCATCCAGTACTCCCAGCGTTTCTGGCGTCCCATCCAGGACCTCTCGGACAAATACAACATCTTGCAAGCCGCCATGGCCGCAAGTGAGCGCGTCTTCAAACTCCTCGACACACCGGCTGAAGTCACCGCGCCCGCCGACCCCATGCCCAGCCCGCGCGCCGGCCGCATCGAGTTCCGCGATGTCTGGTTCACTTACGAGCGCCTCACGCCCGAGCAGCTCTCGACCATCGCCTCCGCATCACCGGAAGACCTCGAGGCCATCGGCGTCGAGTGGATCCTCCGCGGCGTCTCCTTCACCATCGAGCCCAACGAGACCGCCGCCATTGTCGGCCATACCGGCGCGGGCAAGACCACCATCATCTCCCTCATGATGCGCTTCTACGATGTGCAGCGCGGCCAGGTGCTGATCGATGGCATCGACGTGCGGATGCATGATCTCACCGCGTTGCGCCAACACTTCGGCGTCGTCCTGCAGGACCCATTCCTCTTCACCGGCACGATTGCCGAAAACATCCGCCTCGGGACGAAATCGATCTCCGACGCCGACATGGAGCGCGCCGCTGACGAAGTCAACGTCCTCGACTTCATCCGCAGCCTGCCCCATGGCTTCAACGAGCCGCTCCGCGAACGTGGCGCAGGCCTTTCCACCGGCCAGAAGCAGCTCATCAACTTTGCCCGCGCCCTCGCGCACCGGCCCCGTATTCTGATCCTCGACGAGGCCACCTCTTCGGTCGACACCGACACGGAGATCCGCGTCCGTACCGCGCTCGATCGTATGGTCACCGGCCGCACCTCGGTCGTCATCGCGCATCGCCTATCCACCGTGCAACGCGCCGACACCATCCTCGTCATGCACAAAGGCCAGCTGCGCGAGCACGGCCCGCACCAGCAGCTTCTCGCCCAGCACGGCATCTACTGGAAGCTCTACCGCCTCCAGTACAAGGACCAGGAACTGGAGGCGACCAGTCAGATCGCCAATACGCCACTCGCCCTAGGCACCGATTGAGCATCTTTCCCGGCAATATTTGTCGAGCACACGAGAGCCGGGATACCGTTAACGCGTCGCTCAAGAAAGGACTTCGCTAATGGCCATCGTCCGAAATTGCCCATCCTGCGGAAAGCCCAATCGAATTCCAGGCAGACATCTGGCTGACACAGGACGATGTGGTGCCTGCAAAGCACCGCTATCTGCGATGGCTGAGCCCGTCGAGGTCAACCCCGCGGAGTTCGACGAAATTGTGCGCGACAGCAAAGTCCCGGTCTTCGTTGATTTCTGGGCGGAGTGGTGCGGCCCGTGCCGCATGGCCGCTCCGCATGTTGCGCAGGTCGCCAAAGACCTCGCAGGCCGCGCTGTCGTGCTCAAGATCGACACCGAAAAGTTTCCGGAACTGGCCTCGCGCTACAACGTCCGCGGCATCCCCAACTTCGCCGTATTCGCACGCGGAAGCCTTCAATTCCAGCAGGCCGGCCTGGTGGACGCGAATACCATGAAGAGCTGGATCGCGCGCGCTGCCTAGTAGCTCTTTCTCAAAGGGACCATCCAATACGATGGCCGCCGCCCTGCACCAACTGAGTTCCGCAATCGCCGCGATCAGGCGGGAGCCAGTACCGCCGTTCGCGTCACAGCGATCACGCTGATATCGTCCTGCTGGCCGAAGCTTTGAGCGGCCGTAGCTACTTCCGCGGCGGTCATCCGCGCCTCCAGCAATTCCTGCACCCGCGCAAAGCCGAAGAGATGGCCGTGGTCGTCCATCGCTTCCGCGATACCGTCGGATGCAAGCACCAGCCGGTCGTTATCCCTAAGGTGGAACTGAGTAACAGAAAATTCCGCCTCTGCGATCACGCCTAGCGGCAACGAGCCTTCGATCTCGATGGGCTTGCCATTGAGATATGGCGGCAGATGGCCCGCATTTGCCAGTGTCACGCTACCATCGCGCGCGATGCGCATCGCGAGGCAAGTGGCGTGTGCTTCCCTCCGGCCGATCAGCCGCCGATTCAGTGCCTGGAGGAGGAACAGCGGGTCCGCGTTGAGTTCGGAGGTACTGCGGATGGCGCCAACCAGCAGAGCAACCAGCATCCCCGCCTGCAGCCCCTTGCCCGTCACATCGCCAGCCACGATCAGCAGGCTGCCGTCCGTGGCATGAGGAATCATCTGGTAAAAGTCGCCGCCCACTTCGCGCGCCGGCCGGTATTCGTGCTCGATCGTCAGGCCCGGAAGAGTTGTCATCGACTCCGGAAGAATGACGCGCTGGACCTCCTGCGCCTGCTTTACGTCGAGCGCCATCAGCCGCTGCTCGCGCACCGAGAGCAGCAGCCGGCGAAACAGCAGCACGAACAGCACGGCCGTCAGTAATAGGTTGGAGACCGCCGCCAGGCCGAATCGTATGCCGAAGGGGAACCAGTTAATCCGGATGTGTAGGACGGCAAGCTCAGTGTTAAATAGCCACGCAATCATGAGCGCCACTGCGGGCAGGACCAGCCAGCCCTCCGCTCCCTGGCGGCGAATGCCCCACGCCACAACAAGAATGAGCAGGACCAGCAGCGCCAGCCGCACGCCGAGTGAGACCGTATGGAAGACGCCGGCCGACCGGCACGGAAATGAAGGGATAGAACAAGTCTTCGCCGATGGCAACCGAAATCATGTAGCCGACGGTCAGCACTAGGACTGCTTTGGGCACCCAGACAGCTCGCTGCAAGCCGAACCAAATCCACCACACCATGACCCAGACGCCAAAGATGAGCGGCCCAAGAAAGCCATCTGTCAGCCCGCTTGTGGCGAGCGCGCCAATGTGTTGTGTCCAGGTTCCAACGACGTTCGTCGCTTCCAGAGTGGCGATAAGAAGAAAAATTGCTCCCATCCAGACATAGACGGGATCGGAACGATCGAAACGGTTAAGGCTGAAGGCAACACCGGCCAACAGCAGAAAAAGCAGTCCTTGAACAGCCGCAATGATCTGCGTGCGGATCAGCTCCAGCCAGCGAAGCTGGTACCCGGCCGAAACTGCGCCGGCATTGCCCAGGGTCGGCGCCGTGTGGAAGCCGCCGGTATCGGCCTCGGTGACCAGGGTGTTCGGTTCCATCCAGACACGAAAGGCCAGCATCTGGGTCTTCGGATCGGATCGCGAACCCGCGGCTGGCTCCTCCGGCAAGTGGAACATCATGGGTTGGGTGTAGTAGATCGTGGGATGACCGCTCGTGAATTTGCCGAAGCTGCCAATCAAAGTTCCGTCGTTGAAAAACTGATAGGCGTCGTCGACATACGCCGGGCCTCCGAGAGCCAGCTTCTCTCCCGGCTGCGCAGACACCTGCACGCGGATGCGGTACCACGCGTAGCCCCAGTGGTTGGTGTGTCCGTGCGCCGTCCAGCCCTTCACGTAATCGCTGAAGCCGCCAAGCGGATCAAAGACCCCGGCCTTGGGTGTAAGGTCGACCGTCTCCCACTTCGAGTCGTCGAAGCCGGACTGCGCCCAGAGCGGGCCACCCGTCACAGGATCAATTGGCGAGTCGCCCACGCTGAACTTCCAAGGCCCATAGAGGGGAACGACCGACTGCCCCAGCGTGATGTGAATCGGCTCTGGCGAAGGAGTGTTTTGGGAGGACGCAAAAACCGTGCAGACGAGGCACGCCAGTAGGGCGAGCAGGCAGCGATGTTTCATCCAAACGGACCTTTCCGGGGGAAACATCCGATGCAAGCACTATAGCCCCCTCTCCCACGCTTACCTCTTGCTTTGCCATCGGTTAGGCTGTTGGCATGTTTTTTCGCAGCCGGTATGCCGCCGCTGTCTCGATTGCCCTGCTCTCCGTTTCGATCATTTCTCCGGCCCAAAGCAACTCAGCGCAAAAGCCCGCGACTCCGCCATCCGAAGTCGGCTCGCAATACACGCCGCGCCCACAGCCGGCCGTTCTGCCCAACACGCGCGCAGCCCTGCTCCGTGGAGCCTACGGCCCCTGGCGTGCCAACAACGATCTGCTCTCCTACCATCTCGATATCCGCGTCGATCCGGTAAAGCAGCTCATCAGCGGCAAGAACACCATCCGCTTCCGCATGCTCGAAGACGGCACTCGCATCCAGCTCGACCTCAACGATGCATTGCAGATCGACAAGATCCTCCTTGGCGCGACTGAGCTGAAATACAAGCGTGATTCCGGCGCAGTGTTCATCGACTTCCCCAACACTCTGAAGAACGGTCAGCAATACTTGATCGACTTCTACTACTCCGGACATCCGTTAACCACCGGCCGCTTCGGCGGCTTTACCTTCGGCAAGGATCCGGAGGGCAAGCCCTGGATCTTCACTTCATGCGAGGATGACGGCGCCAGCATCTGGTGGCCGAATAAAGATCAGTGGCGCGATGAAGTTGAAGAGATGGAGATCAGCGTCGCTGTGCCCAACAACCTCGTCGATGTTTCGAACGGGCGGTTCATAGGCAAGACCGACCTAGGCGACGGATACACCCGCTGGGACTGGATGGTGCACTATCCCATCAACAACTACGACGTTTCGCTCAATATCGGCAACTACCAGCACTTCAGCGACAAGCTTGGCGACCTCACGCTCGACTTCTACGCGCTGCCCGGCGATCTGGACAAGGCGAAGAACCAGTTCTCTCAGTCCAAAGAAATGCTGGAGGCATATCAGCACTACTTCGGCCCCTATCCATTTCCCAAAGACGGTTACAAATTGATCGAGGTGCCCTACTCAGGCATGGAGCACCAGAGCGCCGTCACCTACGGCAACCAGTTCAAGAACGGCTACCTGGATCGCGACTGGGCCGGGGTCGGCATCAGCCGCCGCTTCGACTTCATCATCATCCACGAGAGCGGGCATGAGTGGTTCGGTAACAGCATCACGGCGGCCGATCGTTCCGACATGTGGATCCACGAGGGATGGACCACCTATCTCGAAGGCCTCTATGTCGAATACCGTTGGGGCCACGACGACGCGATCAAGTATCTGAACGGCCTCAAGCCGAAGATTAAAAATCAGCGGCCTATCGTCACCGAACGCGGCGTGAACGGCGATCCACCCGAGGATCAGTACTTCAAAGGCGCGCTCATGCTGAATACACTGCGCTCCGTCATCGACGACGACAACCGCTGGTGGCCGCTGCTCTACAACTTCTATCAGCAGTTCAAGTACCGCAACATCATGACCGAGGATGTTGTGACCTGGTTCAATCGCGAGACGGGGCAGGACCTGACCCCGTTCTTCAACCAGTACCTGCGCCATGCCGACGTTCCGACGCTTGAACTGCTCTTCGATCCGTCGCAGGGAACGTTGTCCTACAAGTGGCGAGCGGATGAGCCTGGCTTCACCATGCCAGTGCTGGTCGGAGAGAAAGATCACTGGCAGCGCATCCAGCCCACGCTCAACTGGCAGACAATGAAAACGTCGCTGACGAAAGATCAGTTCCAGGTAGCGACAGATCTCTTCTACGTAGATGTGCAAAAGTATTAACGCCGCTGTTCCGCGTTGTTTCACGACTCCGAGGACCAACTTTGCATCTTTCGAAAGCTCTACGTGCCGCCACTCTCCTGTCTATCTCCATGCCGCTCTGCGCGCAGCCTGCCGCCACCACCGCGTGGCACGACGGCAGCTTTCACCTGAACACTGCGCGCGTCATCAGCGAATCGGACATTGTCCTCGGCCGTCCCAATACCGAAGCCACCGAAGCCCTGCCGCTCGGCAACGGACGTCTCGGTACAGCGGTCTGGTCCGCGGAGGGCATGACCATCCAGCTCAATCGCGCCGATACCCTTCCGCATCGCCTCTCGCCCGGCCAGATCACCATCCCCGGCCTCGCAAAGCTGACGCACGCCCCCGACTACACCGGCCGCCTCGATCTCTACAACGGCGCCTTCGTCGAACGCGGCGGCGGCATGTCAGCGACTGTCTACGTGCAGCCGGACACCGACACGCTTATCATCAACGTGACCGGCGCCGACCCGTCCCAGCCGCAGACCGCAACCCTGCAGCTATGGGAATCGCGCGCGCCTAAAGCGAGCGCCCACGGCGCCCTCGGCATTCTCGCGGAAACCTGGCTCGATAACTTCGACCCCGGAGCCTCCGGCCAACGCTTCGGATCGCTCGCGGCAATCACTGCCCAGGGCCGACACGTAACCGCGGCTATTTCTAATTCCAGAGCCGTCACCATCACCGTAACGCCGAATCCGGATGGCGCCTTCCGCATCCTTGTCGCGGCGCCTCATTACGCCGGCGGACGCTCACCCGCCGTCATCGCCGCCCGCGCGCTCGCAGATAGCAATCCCTCTACGCACAGCGCATGGTGGCATGACTTCTGGAAGCGCGCCGGTCTCATCAAGGTCGCTTCCCCTGACGGCGAAGGCCAGTACATGGAGAACCTGCGCAACATCTATCTCTTCAGCGCAGCCGCGGAAAACGGCGATCGCTTCCCCGGGTCGCAGGCGGGTGTCGCCGATCTCTTCTCCGCCGCCCGCGACACTCACCGCTGGGATCCCGCCGCCTACTGGCACTGGAACCTGCGCATGCAGGTGGCCGCCAACCTCGCCGCCGGATTGCCCAAGCTCAACCTTCCCTACTTCCGCCTCTATCGCGAAAACCTTCCCGCCATCCTCAAATGGACGCGCGACCGCATGAATGGCCGCCCCGGCGCCTGCGTGCCGGAGACGATGCGCTTCAACGGCGATGGCATTGAGTACGAAACCTGGACAGAGCCGACAGGCAAGCCCAGCGGTCTCGACTGTGATGCGAACTCTGCTCCGTACTACAACGCGCGCACCCTCTCCACCGGCGCAGAAGTCTCGCTCTGGATCTGGCAGCAATACCTCGTCACCCATGACCGCGCCTTCCTCGCGCAAAACTTTCCCGTCATGGCAGCCTCCGCGCGATTCCTCCTCGCCTACGAAAAGCCCGGCCCCGACGGCCTCAGCCACACCTCTCCATCGAATGCCCATGAAACGCAATGGGACGTTCTCGATCCCACCACCGATCTCTTGGCGCGGGAGACTCTGTATCACGCGACACTCGATGCCGCCAGAACACTTGGCGTTGCGTCCGCATGGACACAGCGACTCGAAGCCGCGCTCAGGAAAATCCCCGACCTGCCGCGCACGCAGGAGAGCGGAAAACTCTCGCTGTTACCTGCAAGCGCTGATACCGACGGCCACGATGTCATCGCCAATTCGTATCGCCCGGAAGCACAGATCCATAACTCGGAGAACCTCGGCCTCGAGCCCGTCTGGCCCTACGCCACCATCGGCGATACCTCGCCGCTCTTCGCTCTCGCGCAGCGCACGTATCAATTCCGTCCCAACAAGGAAGTCGCCGACTGGAGCTTCGATCCCATTCAGGCAGCGCGCCTGCATCTCGGCAGCGAGGTCGCCTCATCGCTTCTCAAGATCACCGAAACCAGCCAGCACTTCATCAACGGATTCGCCCATCTGGGCGCCAGCGATCAGGACAGCGAGTTCTACGTCGAACAATCCGGCGTCGTCGCCGCCGCACTTGCCGAAGCGCTGGTGCAGGACTATGACGGCACACTTCGCATCGCACCCGCTGTACCGCCCGGATGGAACTTCGACGGCAGTGTCTTCGTCCGCGGCGGTGTGAAGGTGAACGTGCAAGTCCGCAATGCTACCGTTACGACCATCGGCCTTGAAGTCCATCACTCACAGGACATCCACATCCGCGAACCCTGGCCCGATTACGACATTGTCGACGCCAAAACCGGACATAGTGCGGTGCACTTCAGAGACACACCCGGCATCGTCATACTCCGAGCGATCGCCGGTCACAGTTACATCATCACGCACATGCATCAACCCACACCGCCCTTCTCTGCCATTGACGGCACACCCGCCACCACATATCGACGCCTCAACACAGTGCAGATCGGCCTGCCGCCCGCACGCTGAGCCGTCGCCGCAATCAGCGCATCAGGCGTAACATTTCGCCCATGGACACAACGCGCCGCACGCTCTGCCTCTCGCTTCCCGCCCTCGCCGCCACCGCCGCACTCGCCCCTGCCGCCGCGCGCGCCGCAGATCAGCCACTCGCCCCCATCCAGTCGTTCGCCAAACCCTTCGGCACCCTCCCCGTTCATCAGAACGGAGCCAACGCATCACGCGCCATTCTCGACGGCACCAGCCACTCCAACGATCACATGGAAGTCCACGAAACCACGCTCGCCCCCGGCAGCTCGCCGCATCCGCCACATCAGCACACGCATGAAGAGCTATTCCTCATGATGCAGGGCACGCTCGCCGTCACCATCTCCGGCAAAACCACCGTCATCGATCCGGGTGGGGCCGCTTTCGTCCATTCTGGCGAACTCCACGGCGTGCGCAATCCCGGCACCATCCCCGCGCAATATTTCGTCGTCGCCATCGGCGCCTGATTCTGTCAGCGTCCGCGAAGACCGCATGTCGCGTATAAGCTCAGCTGCTATCGTATTGCGAATACCGGGGGAACGATGCGTCGCCGAATTCTGCAGCTGATGTGCGCCGTAACTCTTGCGACTGCCGTCCATGCCCAGCAAAGCCATTGGGCCGCGCCGGACGACAAAACCGCGAAGTTCATGATCGACATGGAGAGCAAGTGGTCCGAAGGCGTGTGTACGAATAAGGGAGTTATCTCCGAGTTATTGGCCGACGATTTTGAGGGCACCAGCACGCGCGGCGAGCGCTACGACAAGGCCGATGAGCTGCGCGATGAAAAAGGCCCACACTCGGCGCACGGCTGCGCACTCGACGATGCCAAGGTGCGCTTTTTCGGCGAAAACGTGGCAATCATTTACGGCAGCGAGCACTGCCATCGGCAAAGACAAGGCGCATCCAGACGCGAAGCAGTGCCAGGTCTGGACCGATACCTGGCTGAAGCGCGATGGTAGGTGGCGGATCGTTGCCGCCCAGGACAATAAGGTCGATTGTAAGTAGCTGGCGGCACCAACTGAGTCGCCCACATGACCAGTGTGAGCGACCAAAGGGAAGCGAACCACACAATCCGCAGGCGCCTCTGCCGGACGGCCAGTCCTTTGCCCGGATCGCCAATCCGTGGTAGCGTCCCTGTGTTAACGTCCTGTCACATATACTTTGCGCCCCGGCGCGTTTTCTGAGGACATCCATGCACGTTTCGCCTCGCTGCGTTGCCCTGGCAGCCGCCCTGCTCGTCATTGCGCCCTTCGCCATCGCTCAAAACCCGACCGCATATCCCAGCGAGACGCCTGAGCACTTCCAACCCACGACCGCCGGTTTCGAATATCAGCGTCGCGACGTCATGATTCCCATGCGCGACGGCGTCAAGCTGCACACCGTCATCCTCGTCCCCAACGGCGCGAAGAACGCGCCCATTCTTTTCACCCGAACGCCGTACGACGCCACCGCTCTCACCTCGCACGAGCAGAGTTCGCATCTCGGCCCCATCCTGCAGGGCTATGACAACGCCGTCGACGTCATCGTCGATGGCGGCTACATCCGCGTCGTGCAGGATATCCGCGGCAAATATGGCTCTGAGGGCGACTTCATCATGAATCGGCCCCTCCACGGCCCGCAAAACCCCACCGCCATCGATGAATCCACCGACACCTACGACACCATCGACTGGCTGGTCAAAAACGTTCCCGAGTCCAACGGCAAGGTCGGCATCCTCGGCATCTCCTACGACGGCTTTCTGCCGCTCATGGCGCTCGTCCATCCGCACCCGGCACTCAAAGTCGCGGTCCCCATGAACCCCATGGTCGATGGCTGGATGGGCGACGACTGGTTCCACAACGGCGCCTTTCGGCAGCAGAACCTCACCTATATCTACGACCAGTCCGCCACCCGCTCCAACACCATCACCTGGTGGACAAGCAACTACGATGATTACGATATGTGGATGCGCGCAGGCTCCGCCGGTGCGCTCGCAAAAGAGCGCGGCATGGAGCAGCTCGGCTTCTGGAACAAGGTCGCCGCGCATCCTGCGTACGACGCCTTCTGGAGCGACCAGGCGCTCGACAAGATCCTCGCGAAAGAGCCGCTCACCGTCCCCACCCTGCTCGTGCATTCGCTCTGGGACCAGGAAGACATTTACGGCGCCATCTCCGTTTGGAAAGCGGTCAAACCCAAAGACACGGCGAACGACAAGCTCTTCCTCGTGATGGGCCCGTGGCACCACGGTCAGGAGATTGAAGACGCCAGCACCCTCGGCGAGCTGCACTTCGGCCAGGATACCGGCCTCTACTTCCGCCAGCACGTCCTCGCGCCCTTCCTCGCTCACTACCTCAAGGACGACGCGCCGCAAATCCCCACCGTCACCGCGTTCGAAACCGGCGTCAACCAGTGGGAGCAGCTTCCTGCATGGCCGGCCGGCTGCGCGAAAGACTGCACCATCCAGCCAACGCCGCTCTATCTCGAGCCCTATCTCAGCCTCTCATTCGATAAGCCAGCCAACGGCAATGCCTACACCAGCTATATCTCCGACCCCGCCAAGCCCGTGCCCTTCCGCAAGCGCCCCATCCAGCCCATGGGCTACACCGGCGAGCTCACCTGGTCTTTCTGGCTGGTCGACGATCAGCGCGAAGCCTCCGGCCGTCCTGACGTCCTCTCATTCGTAACCGATACGCTTACCCATCCGGTCAAGATCAGCGGACAGCCCATTGCGCATCTCGTCGCCTCCACCAGCGGCACCGATTCCGACTGGGTCGTCAAGCTTATCGATGTCTATCCTGACGAGGTCGCCGAATATCCACATCTAGGCGGCTTCCAGCTTATGGTCTCCGCGGATATTCTCCGCGGCCGCTATCGCGAAGGCTTCACCGTCGCCAAGCCCATCCAGCCCAACACCCCACTTCTGTATCAATTCGATCTGCCCACCGCGAACCACGTATTCCTGCCCGGCCACCGCATCATGGTGCAGGTGCAGTCTGCCTGGTTCCCGCTCTACGACCGCAACCCGCAGACCTTCGTCCCCAATATCATGTTCGCGAAGCCCGGCGACTACCAGAAAGCCGAGCAGCGCATCTACCATGCGCCGGACAAGGCCAGCTACATCGAGCTGCCCTTGGTGAAGGAAAAGTAGACGCGTCCGCTGTACATGAGGATGGGGCCGCCTTCCATCGCAAGAGCGCTCTCTTGTGGAAGCGGCTCCATCCGCTGTTATCTGATCTCAATCTTCATTTCTTTATTCATCTCGTAAACAAAGTGCTTGTAAAATCGCCTCGCGATATCTACATCCGAGGACATCCCCTTGAACCAGGCTCCTAACTCCCTTGTAACTCCCGCCATTTCCTACACAACCAGAATGCGTCGCTGTGCAGCGACATTCCTTCTCTTCTTTCTCTGGTTCGCCGTTGCATCGCTTCACGCTCAGTTTGAAACCGCCTCCGTCCTGGGCTATGTGCGCGACACCACCGGAGCCGCCGTCCCCAACAGCAAAGTACAACTCATCAACACCGCCACCGGCGTCTCCGTTACCGCAACGACGGATGGTCAGGGACAATATCAGTTCAGCGATATACACATCGGCCAATACAAGATCTCCGCCGGCGCCAACGGTTTCAGTTCGACTGTGACCGAACCTTTCTCCGTCGCGGTGAATGCGCGGCAAAGAGTGGACGTGAACCTGAAGCCGGGCAGCGTAGCAGATACCGTGACAGTTTCCGGTGTAGCGGCGCAGTTGGAAAGCGAAACCAGCGATACCGGCACGGTCATCTCGCAGCGAGAGGTGCAGAATCTCCCCCTCAACGGGCGCGCCTATGGCGATCTGGCAACACTGGTCCCGGGAGTTCGGAGGAACACTCTCGAAAATCAAACCGTGACCAGCCGCGATGCCTCATTCAACGTGAACGGGCAGCGATCCGAATTCAACAATTTCCTCCTCGATGGCGTCGATAACAACGCTTACGGAACTTCGAACCAGGGCTTCTCCAATCAAGCCATTCCGCCTTCGCCCGATGCCATCAATGAATTTCGCGTGGAGACCAATAACTACAGCGCCGAATTTGGAAGAGCCTCCGGCGCAGTCATCAATGTCTCCATCAACAGCGGCTCCAATCAATTCCACGGCCGCGTCTGGGAATACAACCGGAACACCGATCTGAATGCGGCGGGCCCCTTTCTTCCACCCCTCAATGTGCTCACCGGACAGCGGCAGATTCCCGTCCTGATTCGCAATCAGTTCGGGGGCGCCGTCGGAGGCCCGATCAAGAAGGACAAGCTCTTCTTCTTTGCCGACTACGAAGGCAACCGTCAGGTGCAGGGCCAATACACCACCGCCACCATCCCCAACGCGCAGCAGCGTGCCGGCGTATTCGTTGATACCAAGGGCGCTCCTGTGCCGCTTCGCAATCCGGTCACTGGCGCGGAATATCCCAACGGCGTAGTTCCTCAATCCGACTGGACGCCGCTTGGCCAAGCTTGTGATCGCGGCTCTCCCCGCGCCAAACGTGCTCAACAGCTTCTCCAACAACTACGCATCGCTTCCCAAAGCCAGCCTTACTGACAACAAAGGCGATGGCCGCGTCGACTACTACCTCAGCCCCAAAACCACGATCTTCGGCCGCTTCAGCAATCATCACGGAGATATCGTCGATGCCTCCTCCATTCCGGGCAACGCCGGCGGCGGCGGTAACGGCACCATTCACGCCTACAACAAGCAGGTCGTGGGCGGCTTCACCCACACCTTCAACCAAAGCTCCATCCTGGACGCACGTATCGGTTTCACCTGGACCCAGGGCGGCAAGACGCCATATCTCGCCGGCGTCACGAGTTTGAACACACAGGCTGGCATTCCCGGCCTGCCCACGGATCCCACAGTTATCCGCGCCCTCAGCTCAGAAAACGTGAAGGGATTCACCTCCTGGGGCGCGCAAACCTCAAACCCGCAATTTCAGAACCCCTTCGTCATCGATCCCAAGGTCAACTACTCCATCCTGCGCGGCCGTGACAGCATCAAGGTCGGCTGGGAGTTTCTTGCTATCAACACGCAGGTTGATGACTTCAATCCCGTGTATGGATCGGAGAGCTTCAATGGCGGCTTCAGCCAGAATGGCGCCGGCACCAAGGACACGGGCGCAAGCGAAGCAACCTATCTCACCGACTTCCTGACCGGCGCGCGCTCCACCTATCAACTCAATAACTTCAGGATCGTCAACTACCACCAGTACATGAACTTCTTCTATGTACAGAACGACATTCGAGTGAGTCCCAGACTCACCATCAATGCCGGCCTGCGTTACGAACTGGTGACGCCGCAATTCGTCACCGGCAATCACCTCGCCAACTTCGACCCCACCACCAACTCCCTCATCCAGGCGTCCAGCGGCAGCATCTACAAACGGGCACTCGTCCACACGCCCACGCTGGGCTTCGCCCCGCGTCTCGGCTTTGCATTTCAACTCACTCCGAAGACCGTCATCCGTTCCGCGTACGGCATCAGCTTCGATCAGTTCAACCGCGAGGGTGGAGAGAACCTGCTGGCCTACAACGGCCCATACATCGTGAACTCGTCCATCACCCAGGTCGCTCCCTTTGCCGCCGCAAGCTCCGGCAAGCCGCAACCGCTATGTACCGGAGACAACTACATCGGCTGCTTCCGCACCGTCCAGCAAGGCTATCCCCTTAACTACGCCAGCCCGGAACACTTCAGCACGTTGCTGGCGCAGACACGCTATATCCCAAAGAACATTCCCACCGGCTATGTCCAGACGTGGCATCTCGACGTGCAGCGCGAGATTATGAAGAATACCGTCCTCACCGCCTCCTACATCGGCGAGCACGGAGTTCACATCTGGGTGCTGGCCGATCTCAATCAGGCCCAGCCAAATGCCACCGGAGGAACGCTCAGTCTCCAGGCGCGGCGCCCCATCACCACCTTCACCGGCATCGAGGAATCGATCCCCGCAGGCTTCCTCAGTTACAACGCGCTTCAGGCGAAACTGGAGCGCCGCTTCTCCGCCGGGCTCTACTTCCTCAACTCCTTCACTTACTCCCGCGCCATCGACAATGCATCCGGCCATCTCGACACACCAAATGGCGACAACTCCCGCGTCAACCTCGCGAACCTGAGAGGCGAGACAGGAGAATCGGCCTACGATCAGCCGCTGAACGATACCCTCACGGTTGTTTGGGACTTGCCCTATGGCAGAGGGCGTCACTTCGGTGCCAGTGCGCCGCGTGCCCTGCAGATGGCGCTTGGCGACTGGCAGATATCGGCAACCAACATCGCGACCAGCGGCCAGCCGGTGAACCTCACCTACTCAGAATCCGCGGCCTTCGACGTCAGCGATCTTCTCGCCTACCGTCCGAATGTCTCGGGAAATCCCGTGACCCCTTCATCGCAACGAATAAAGACCGCAACGTCGATCTCGAATTTCCTGAATTCGGATACCGTCAGCATTCCGACAGACGCCAGCCAGCCTTATGGAAATGCCGGCCGCAACTCCCTGCGCGATTATTCCTTCAATGAGCTGGATCTCGGCCTGCACAAGGGCTTTCGACTCTGGAATGAAACGTCGCTGCTCGATATTCGCGGCGAGGCCTTCAACCTGCTCAACCACGTCAACTACACCGCGCCGGACTCCAACCGCAGCGATGGAGCCTTTGGCAGCATCACCGGCTACTTCCCGCCTCGTCAGTTGCAGGTGGCCGCCAAGCTGGTCTTCTGAGGGGTCGCTGCTCTAAATACGGGTTCACCCGGAGACTCATCAGGACGCTTCACCCATGCGCTGCCGCGGAGACGACAGTCTCCGCAGCGGCCTTCCTCAACTCATCCGCCGCATCGCCTGTCGGCATAAATTCCATCGCCATCCATCCGTGGTAGCCGTCTTTGCGCAGCCCGCGATAGATCGCCGGCATAGTCGATCACGCCCGTGCCCGGCGCATGCCGCCCCGGCACGTCTGCCACATGTACCAGCCCCAGCAGGTCTACATTGCCGCGCAACGGCGCCAGCAACGGCGCAACCCCTCCGCCAGCAGGAAGCCCGCGCTGCTGATGATAAAAGTCGTAGAGCACCTGCACGCTCGGCAGCTTCACCGCGCGCGCAATCTCAAAAGCCTCCTCCACGCGCGTCAAATAAATCGGCGGATTCTCCAGCACATCGATCGGCTCCAGAAGCAGCACAAACCCCCGCTTCGCCGCGACCTCGCCCGCGCGCTTCAGGTTCTCCACGCAAACTGCATGCTGCTTGTCGTGTGGCATCGAAGCATCGCGCTTGCCGGAGAGCAGAATGATCCGCCGGCAGCCCATCTGCTCCGCCTGCGTCATGCGTACCGTCAACTCATCCGCTAGCTTCTGCGCAACGCCCGCCTCGGCAAAGCCCGTCTCGATGCCGGCGATCGCATCGCACACAATTCCAAGCTGCGTCATCCGCGCGCGGATGCGCTTCACATCCGCCGGCGACCACTTCTTGTCCTCGTTCACAAGCTCGAAGCCGTCGTAGCCCGCGCCGGCAGCCAGGTCAATCCCCTGCTCCGCCGTGTACTTCGGCCGCAGCGTCCACAGCATCACGGAAAGTCTGAACGGCCGCGCCGCCTTCTCCGGCGACGCCAGCCCACGCCGCGAACAGGCAGCCAGCACCAGCCCGGCTAATCCGCCGGCCAGCCGTCCGCCAAACTGCCGACGATTCATCATAGAGCGCTCTTCCACGGCGATCACTCAGCGACGACCGGCACCGACACGTCCGTCGTATCCCACCGCACATGCAGCGAGCTCGTCTTCCCCTGAAACGGCTCCAGCGTGATCGACATCACCTCTTGCGGCGACGACAGCGTCTCCTTCTGCATATCCACGCGCGCCAGATCCTGGCTCTGGTCGTACTTGGTGCCCCACTGCCCGGTCTGCTTGTTGATGATCAGCTTCCAGGTCCCCGTCGAAGGCAGCGTGTACAGCGTGTAGCTCCCTGCCGGTACCGTCGCGGTGCCGATCTTCAAATTCACTTCGGTCTTCAACGAGGTCGCCGGATTCGCACCCGTCCGCCACACCTTGTCATACGGCACCAGCCCGCCAAAGATCTTGCGGCCGCGCATGGAAGGAGAGTTGTAGTGAATCGAAACCGTCTTCCCATCCACCGTCTGCGAGGTATCCGCCGGGGGGCTCGGCAGTGGCTTCTTCGCTTGAGCTTGACAGCCGATCAACGCAGTCAAGCCGATACAGGCCGCACAACTCATTCTCAACAGTGTCGTTTTCATCGATAAGTCTCCAGGTCAAAGATGCGCGGGATGATGTTATCGCACTTTCTCAAACTCGAACTTCGACCGGATATGAGCATTGAAAAACCGTCCGATAGAGTCGGCCTCCAGCAGCTCCAGCACAAGCCGGGCCGGAACGCCAAAATATTGGTAGATCTCCCCGCTATGAAACTCGACTTCCAGAAGCGAAGCGGATTCCTCGTAGCCGACCCATCGCAGCTCCGACGACTGGACCTCCTGCCTCAACATGCGATCCTCCGCACAGAAGGGACGCCAGAGACTTCGTTCGATTTCTGATCCCGACCGCTACTGGTCCTCATTCCGAACAAAAGGCTTCAGCAGATACTGCCGCGCCGTATTCACCGCGCCCTGCGTATTGTCGTTCGTCTGAACGGCCTGTTGATACTCGTGGACCGCACGGTCGCGCTGGCCCGTCACGTCGAAGATCTTTCCTAGCTGAATGTGGCTCCACACCTCGGTCCACTTCGGATCGTCGTCGCCGCGCAGCGCATCGCGATACGCATTCGCCGATGCCTGGTAGTTCCGCTGCGTGAACAGCACATCGCCAATGCGGTAGTTCGCCAGCGAGCTGGTCGGATTCGCCTTCAATGCTTCCTGGAACTGCTCAATCGCCCCCGTCGTGTCGCCCTGCCCCAGCAGTTGCTGTCCGCGCAGGATCGCCACCCGCACCTGCAGGTCCGGCGTATTCTTCAGCACTTCGTTGTTCGGGTCGATCATGATCTTCCGCGGTAAACCAAAGGTGTCGATCACGTACTGCGAATCGCTTCCCGATACCTCCACCTGCTTCGTCTCCGTCTTACCCTCGGTCTGCACCTCAAGCGTCACCGGCATGCGGAACAGGTCCAGATCCTGGTCAATCTCGCCAATGGTGCGGAAGCCCGTGCCATTTCCCAACCGATAGACGGTGTACTTGTTCTTGAACTGTGGTGCGCCTGTCCCGTCCAGCCACTGCGCGAAGAACGGCACCAGATTCTGCTGGCTCGCACCTTCCGCAATCTTCTCGAACTCGCGCGTCGAAATCGATGCGTCCTTATGGGTGCTCAGCACCGTCTGCAGCGCCTTCTTGAAGGCGTCATCGCCAATCTCATAACGCAGCATGTGAAAGACCAGCCCGCCCTTGTCCAGCGTCATCGCCTGAAACTGCGGCGAGAAGGCATCCAGCCGTCCGGCGGAGGTCAGCGGAATCGTGTCATACGCCAGCGCGCCCGCGGAGACATCCGTAATCGCCTGTTCCAGGTTCTGCTTCCCGGCCACATCCTCCACATACATCAACTCGCCGTAGCGCGACATCCCATTCGTGATCCACGCATCGTTCAGCGTCGCCGGCGACACCATGGAACTCCACCACTGCCGCGCAATCGTGTTCGCCAGCAGCCGGTAGTTGTTGCGTATAGCGATTTGCCCGCCCGCCACCAGCGCCATCTCCGGCGCCCAGTATGCTGGCACCGTATCGTCGGGCAGCTCAATCACGTTCAGCCGCGCCGACTCCGCCGGACCAAAGGTGCCGCTGAAGAAGTCATACTCGCGATTCGCGGTTTGCGCATATTGCTGGGCCACAGTCTCATGTGCCGGCGTGGTGTACACCTTGATGTTCGCCGCGCCCATCACACCGACCGGAGCCTTGAACTTCGCCGCGACAATCGTCCCCGGAAATCCTGGCCGGTCCCAGTTGAACTGCCACGTCTCGCCGCCTTTTTCCGCATGCGGCGCGCCCGTCGAGCCCGAACCCAGCACCGTGTAACCCGTCGGCGCGTGCACCGTAATGTCTGCCGTAAACCGATCCGTCAGGTAGCCCGTCATCGGAAACCACCGCGCGGCATACAACAAATAACTGGTCGGGTCGCCGATCGATGCCAGCTTCAGTCCCTCCACCGGCGAACCATCGCCACTCTCCAGCGTGCCGTCATACGCGAACGTCCACACCGCCGTATCACCCTTCGCCAGCGGCTCCGCCGGCGTCACCCGCAAGGTGGATGACTGCCCGCGCTCCGCATTCAGCGGATGGCCGTTCGCATCCAGCACTTTCGACACCTTCAGCCCGGAGTGCAGCTCGAAGACCGCCACCGGCACCGCGTCCAGCGCGGTAAAGCTCACCTTGGCCGTCGCGCGCAGTTGATGCGTCGCTGGTATCACCGCCGCGTCAATCGTGTAGCCCGTGATGTTGATCAGCGGCTTGTTGGAGATCTGCTGAGCTATGGCGACCGTAGCGGTCAGACCGAAGGCCAGCACGGCGGAAAAAAGCGTGGCGCGAAAAAGAAGACGAGTCATGGTGTGCGTGCGTTCATTCATGCCTGATACGTACCAGCCGGCTCTGCAGATCCCTCCGGCGCCCTTCTCGCGTTCGAAACTCCCGCAGCATTGTCCGTTGCATTGGATGATAAAGGCGACCCACCCGCCAGCAATTCCACGCAGATGCGCGCCGCGCGCTCAATCGCGCCCCCCTGCTCGCCTTTCTGCGACTCTTTTCTGCCCAGCCGCTCGCGCACCTCGCGCAACCCCGCCATCGCCTCTTCGCGCGCCGGCCCTTCGGCCAGCAACGGCGCTAGGGCCGCCACTACTTTCGCCGCGGTGAACTCATCCTGGATCAGCTCCGGCACCACGCGCCGCCCGGCAATCAGGTTGGCCATCGCCACATGCGACACAGTCACAAACCGGCGCGCGATCGCATAGCTCACCTTCGATAACCGGTACACCACCACAAATGGATTCCCCGCGAGCGCTGCCTCCACCGTCGCCGTGCCGCTCGCCACCACCGACCCGCGCGCATGGAAGAGCGCAGCACGCGCATCCTGTACCAGTACCGGCTTCACGGATGCCGCCTGCATGGCGATCATCGCCGCAACCGTCTCCGGCGCCAGCGTCGGCGCCACCGGCAGCAGGTATTGATACGTGTCGCCGAGCGTCGTCGCGGCTTCGAGCATGGTGGGCAGGTTCAGGTGGACCTCGCGTTGCCGGCTACCCGGCAGCAGGGCCACCCACGGTTTGGACGCATCCAGCCCATGTTGGCGAGCGAACTCCTCCCGCGTCACCTCCGGCATGGCCAGATCGGCCAGCGGATGCCCCACAAACTCCGCCGCCACCCCGCGCTCGCGATAAAACGGCTCCTCAAAGGGAAAGATCACCAGCATGCGGTCCACATACCGCTGCACCCGCCGGATACGCCGCTTCTTCCACGCCCAAAGCTGCGGAGAAACAAAGTACACCACCGGTATCTGATGACGGTGCAACTGCTCGGCCAACCGCAGA
Source organism: uncultured Acidobacteriaceae bacterium (assembly GCA_963750845.1). Classification (GTDB taxonomy): domain Bacteria; phylum Acidobacteriota; class Terriglobia; order Terriglobales; family Acidobacteriaceae; genus KBS-83. The sequence goes on along the minus strand of CAVVSP010000018.1, from coordinate 76,507 downwards.
TTCACATCGGGAAAATCGATCAGCACCGCCAGTGCCGGTCGCTCGGCGGCAATTGCCCGCTTCAGACGCTGGAACTGCCCATAGATATAAGGAGCGTGCCGCACCACCTCGGTGATGCCCATGTGCGCCACGTCCTCCGCGCGCACCACCTGTCGAAAGCCAAGCTCCGCCATCCGCGCGCCGCCCAGCCCAAAGAACTGAGCACCCGGCAGCCGCCGCCGGATCGCCTCCATCAGCGCCGCGCCATAGCGCTCGCCCGAAGCCTCCCCGGCAGAGAGGAAGATCAGCGGCTCCTTCAGCGCATCAGGCGGATTGGCAGCGGCAGTCATCTTGTCTGCCAATAAGGTTAGCAGCGCCAGCACCATGCGGCTCGTTCCGCCGCTCTCCGGCCCGCCGCACCTCAACAAAGTTCATGTGCCGGTCAGAAATCGAGAAGCGCCGCGAAACGATTCGCCGCGATGCGTCCCTATGAAGCAGGCTGGCGGATTCGCGCATCGTCAATCGTGGCGATACGGGGATCCGTCCGGCTCCCGGCCCATCGGCCAGTACCCCGTGCGGCCAGCACTATTCCGCCCGCAGTGCCTCCACCGGATTCACTGACGCCGCGCGTCGCGCCGGCAGATAACTCGCCACCATCGCCGCAACACTCAGCAACGCAGCCACCCCAACAAGCGTCGTCCAGTCCCACGGCCGCACACCAAACAGCAACGGACGCAGCAGTCCCGAGGTCGCCAGCGACCCAAGCACGCCCGCGGCGATGCCAACAGCTGTCAACCACGCCGCCTCTGTCAGAATGAGCCGGTACACGGAACCGCGCTGCGCACCCAACGCCATGCGCACTCCGATCTCCCGCGTCCGCTGGCTCACCGAATAGGCAATCACCCCATACAGCCCCACCACACCCAGAAGCAGCGCCATCCCCGCAAAGCCACCCACAACGTATGCGGATGACCGATGCAGGTACGCGCTTGGCGAATCGTGGATCCTCTCGCTCATCGTCACCGCGCCATAGGTCGCAATACCTCGATCGATCTCGTGAATCGCCGTTGTAAGAGCAGGAAAGAGCGACTCCTCTGCCTGCATTGTTCGAACAACCAGGTAGAAGGAATCTTGAGTCGCCTGATTGAAGGGCTGGTAGTATGCGGGACGCGCCGTCATATCCAGTGGGCCTTCCTTGATATCGTCCACGACCCCAACAATCTCCTTCAGTGAATCCGCGCTTAACTGGTCGTCGCCAATCCGCTGCCCGATAGGGTCCTGGCCTGGAAAATATCTCTTCGCCAGAGCTTCGTTCACAATGACGACGTGCGGCTTGGATAAATCCTCTGTCTCGGAGAAGTAGCGCCCGCGCAACAGTCGTGCTTGCACCGTTGCGAAATAGCCCGCGCTCACCATCCGGTCATTCACCTCATTCGTCTGGCGGTTGTAGGGTCGACCCACAATCCGGAAAGTCGTCGTGCCGTCGCCGTCGCCCACCGGCAGATCGCTCACAATCCCGGCGGACGTCACACCCGGCAACCTCGTCACCCGTCCTAGAATCTGCCGCTCCAGAGCAATGCGGGGTGCATCCTTTGCATACGCAGATGCAGGCGGGACAACTGCGATCGCTGCCAGATGATCGGGCTCCATCCCCGTATCCACATGCAGCAGCCGGTAGAAGCTTTGGCCCAGCAGTCCGGCGACCACCAGCAGCACCATCGCCGCCGCCAGTTCAACCACCACCAAGTTCGATCCGAACCGCCGCCACGTCGTGCCTGCCGCACCGCGGCCGCCCTCGGTCAATCCCTCACGTATCCTTGTCCCGGGCAAGCGCAACATCGGCGTCAGGGAGAACAGCGCGGCCGCCGCGAGCGAAATCACCGACGCGAAGACCACAACATGAGGATTCAAGCCCAGCCCGCGCAGATACGGCATGCTCGCCATCATCTCCGTAGGAATGAATGTAGCGAGCAGTTGCATGGCCCCATACGCGCACGTCAGGCCCAGCACGCTGCCCACAGCCGCCAGCACCATTCCCTCCGTCACAAACTGACGAAGCAGCCGTAATCGCGATGCACCCAGCGCGCCGCGTACGGCAATCTCGCGCCTTCGGCTCTCCGAACGAACCAATATCAGGCTCGCCACATTCGTGCTCGCGATCAGCAGTAGCAGTGCCGCGCCACCCAGCAGCACCAGCAGGATCGGCCGGATGTCTCCAACAATCACCTCGGCGAGTGGCAGCAAATACGCGTGCCGGTCGGTATTGGAATCCGGATATTGCTTCGTCAATTGCTGCGCAATGGTCGTAATATCCGCCAGAGCGGATGCGGGCGAGACTCCGTCCTTCAGCCGCGCCACGCCGAGATAATTGTGGCAGCCCCGTTGCTTTGCGCAGTTAACGTCCGTACGAATCGTGCTCCAGAACTCGGCCGGTTCAACCGGCGCGAAGTGAAAATCCCGTGGCAGCACGCCGATGATCGTCCGCGAAACACCATTCAGCGTCACTGTCTGTCCCAGTACATCGGCACGTCCGCCAAACCGCTTCTGCCATCCCGCGTAGCTCAGCAAAACACTCTGGGGCGCCGACGGCAGATCCTCTCCTGCATGAAAATCACGTCCCAGCGCGGGAACAACGCCCAGCGTGCGGAAGAATCCATCACTCACATCCGCGGCCCTCACCCATTGAGCGCCCGCCGGAGTCGCGAGGATGTCGCCATCGGCCTCATATACATCCATTGACCGAAAGACCTTGTTGAGCCTCTTCCAGTCGAGATAGTCGAGATACGAAAGATGGAATCGCGGGCCGAGCGTGTTTCTCTCAAATAGATTGACCAGCCGTCCCGGCTCTCTATACGGCAGAGGCCGCAGCAGCGCCGCATCCACAAAGGCGAAGATGGATACGCTTGCCGCAATGCCCAGCGCCAGAATCAGAATGGCTGTGCAGGCAAATCCCGGGTTCTTCCGCAACTGTCGCGCAGCGAAGGCAATGTCCTGAGCGATCGTCTCCATCCGGAAGCCCACCACCTCGTGGCTCTGCTCACCCAGACGCGTCGCATTGCCAAACTGACGCCGCGCAGCATACTTCGCGTCTTCCGCCCTCATCCCCTCCTCGATCAAGGCGCGTTCCATCGCCGCGCGATGAAACTCTATCTCCTCATCTAACTCGCCGTGAAATCTCTCGCGCCCGAAAAGCAGCCGCACCTTGCGCAGAAAACGATGCATCGATGTCATCTCTCTTCTCCTGCCTACTCGGCTCTCAACGCCTCGACCGGATTCACTGACGCCGCGCGACGCGCCGGCAGATAACTCGCCAGCATGGCTGCGCTCGCGAGCACAGCAGCCACCAGCGCAAGAATCTGCGCATCCCACGACTGCACACCGAACAGGAGCGACCGCATCAGCATTCCGGCAGGGACCGAGCAGGCCAGACCTGCGAAGATGCCGGCCGTCGTCAACCATCCCGCCTCTTTCAAAACAAGCTGATAGATGGAACTCCGCTGAGCGCCCAGCGCCACCCGCACACCGATTTCGCGCGTCCTTTGGCTAACCGAGTAGGCCAGAACTCCATAGAGTCCAATCGAACCGAGCAACAGCGCCAACGCAGCAAAACCGCCCACCAGCCATGCAGAGGATCGATGCAGATACGCTGCAGGCGATTCATTCACTCGCTCCGTCATCGATCCCTCTTCTGAGATTGCAATTCCTCGGTCGATCCTGTGGATGGACGCAGCCATCGCCGAGAGAATCGACTGTTCTGCCCGGGAGCTGCGAATCAAAAGGAAGAAGGAGGTATCCGGATCCTGCGCGAATGGCGTGTACATGGCCGGGCGCATCGGTTGATCCAGTGGACCCTCCCTGATATCGTCGACGACCCCCACAATCTCGATAGGCGGTTCTGAAACGTCATACCGGATGAGTTTGCCAATAGCATCTTCGCCAGGAAAATACCGCTCGGCCATCGAGCTGTTGATAATCGACACCCGGGGCTTTGAGGCATCCTCAGTAGGGCGGAAAAAACGCCCGCGCAGCAGACGTACCTGGAGCGTGCTGAAATAACCGGCACTCACCTCCCGCTGATTCACCTCTTTCGGGGCGCCTCCCGTGGGTTGGCCAACTATCTCGAACGTCGTGTTGCCGCCCGCATTTCCAACTGGCAGACTGTGACCGATACTGATCGACGTGACCCCCGGCAGGGCAGCTCCCTCCTCCAGAAATCGGTTGGCCACGGCTGTTATCTGCTCCTTTGCGTAACTCGCGTGCGGCAAAAGAACGCGCAAGGTAGTTACCTGCTCCGGCTGAATTCCAAGATTCGTGTGGAGCAGAAGATAGAAGCTCTTGGTCAACAAGCCCGCACCCGCAAGCAGCACCATGGCGGTCGCCAGTTCGATAACCACCAGCTTGCCTCCAAGCCTCCGCCAAAGCGTGCCCGCGGCGGTGCGGCCGCCTTCAGAGAGACCATCCTGAGGAATGCGCGCCGATAATCTCAACATGGGAACAGCAGAGAACAGCAACGCCGCAGCGAGTGAGATAGCACACGCAAAAGCCACTATATGTAGATTGAGGCTCAGCCCCTTCAGGTAGGGCATGGCAATCATCATCGACGGTGATATGAGCTGGGCGAGAAGTCGCATCACCATCCAGGCGCTCCCCAGCCCAAGGGAACTGCCCAGCACTACCAGCACTAGGCCCTCAATGACGAATTGACCTGCAAGACGGAGGCGCGACGCTCCCATCGCACCCCGCAATGCAAGTTCGCGCTTGCGAACCTCCGTGCGCACCAGCAGGAGGCTCGCGATATTGACGCAGGCGATCAGAAGCAACAACGCTGTCCCACTCAGAAGAACCAGCAGGATGGGGCGGACGTTGCCCACAATGACCTCGGACAACGAAACCACAGTGGCGCCGCGTCCTTGATCCGCGTCGGGATATTGCTTCGCGAGTTGTGCCGCGATGACCTGCATATTCGCGGCGGCAGCCTCTAGCGTCGTTCCATCCTTGAGTCGCGCGATTGCGGAGAGTCCATGCTCGCCCCTGTCCGCACTCCTGGACAGAGAGAGCGTCGTCCAGAACTCGGGAGAGCCCACTGGCGCAAAATCAAAGCCCGCCGGCAACACGCCGATAATGGTGTTCGGCACGCCATTCAAGGTGATGGTCCGCCCCACGATGTCGCGCCGCCCGCTGAAGCGCCTCCGCCACGTTTCATAGCTAAGCAACAGGTTACGAGGAGCCCCGGATTCGTCCTCGCCGGCACGAAAATCCCGTCCGAGAATCGGCACCACCTGCAGAGTGCGAAAGAAGCCGGCACTCACCGCGGCGCTCTCCACCCGCTCTATGCCCACCGGAGTGCTCATCAGCAATTCGCCGCCATCGAACGCATCCACTTCGCTGAAAACAGTATTCAGCCGCTTCCAATCCAGGTAATCGAGAGATGACAGATGAAAGCGAGGGCCGCTCGGCGTGCTCTCGAACAGAGCAACCAGTCTGGAGGGATTCCGATATGGCAGCGGCCGAATCAAGGCCGCATCCACAAACGCAAAAATGGACACGCTGGCGCAAATCCCAAGGGCGAGCGTCACGATTGCCGTCGCGGCGAAGCCGGGGTTCCGTCTCAGTTGCCGCAACGCAAATTGCAGATCCTGAAAAACAGTTTCCACACCGGAATCCCACCACCTCGTGGCTCTGCTCCTTCAATAGCGTCGCATTGCCGAACTGCCGCTTCGCCGCATAGCGTGCCGCCTCCGGCTCCATGCCTTCGGCCACAAACTCCTTCTCCGACGCGGCACGATGAAACTCCATCTCCTCGTTCAGCTCATCGCGAAATCTCTCGCGTCCGAAGAAGAGTTGCAGTTTACGCAGAAAACGCAGCATCGCGGCCTCACGCATCCTGCAGCACGCGGCCGATCGCTGCGATCATCTGCTGGAACTCGGAAAGCTCCACGCCTAGTTGTTTCTTTCCCGCCGCCGTCAGCGTGTAGAAGCGCGCTCGCCGGTTGGTCTCCGTCATCTTCCACTCGGCCTTCACCCAACCCTGCAGCAGCAGCCGCTGCAAGGCAGGGTACAGCGATCCCTCCTCAACCCTCAGCGCATCGTCGGACAACCGCTTGATCGCCAGCGCGATCCCGTAGCCGTGCATCGGCGCACGTTTCAGCGTGGTCAGGATCAGCAGGTCCAGCGTCCCCGGCAACAGATCGTTCTTCTTCGGCATGTCCTATCCTCATAGATTATCTATGGATAGAAAGTCAATGGCATTCTTCACTCACTTCCCGGAATCCGTATGCCACCCCGGATTCACCCACTCCCCATTCCGGAGCACAAAGATCTCCGTCGCCCGCCCCGCGTCTACCGACCGCTTCCCTTTCACATCCATCTCCAGCCGGTACCTGCTCCACGTCACCGCGACATCGCCAAAGCGCTGCACCTCGGTATGCGGAAATTCCAGCGTCAGCAGCTTCCCGCCACCGGCATGAAACGCCTCCGACGTTTCGAGAACCTCCGCCTGATGCTTCCACGCTTCCTCGCCGCCGCTGATCACGATCGTCTCCGCCGGCACCAGCCGCTTCAGCGTCGGGATATCGCCGGCAAACCACGCGCGCCACACCGCCTCCCGCGCTTTCAAAATCGCGTCGCGATCTGCAACGCCCGCCCCCTGCGCAAATGCAGGCACCGCCGCCGCCACCGCCATCCACGCCACCGCTACTCGCATCACTCGACGCATAACTCCTCCATAACTCCGTCCTAAGTCGATCTCAATCTTGACCACTAACTCGCCGCCCGCCTGCCGCACAGACAGCCAGCAACGCCGCCGCCGCGGATGCAGAAAACACCGAATAATCCATCGGCGATTTGATCCCGAACGAAATCGCCATCGCCGTGCCGAAGATCGCCAGCAGCACCGCGGCTCCAGTCGCGGTCCAGCGCAGCCATAGCCCCAAGATCAAAGCGATACCCAGCGAAATCTCCGCCACCGTCGCGCCCCACGCCAGGTACGGAATCGTAGCCGCCGGCATGAATGAGTTCACCTGCGCGGTGTATGCCAGAAAGTTCTTAAACCCGCTCGATTCCTTTCCATACAACCCAAAGCGAGAGGCCACCGCCGAAAGAAACGCCGCCCCCAGCGCAACCCGCGCATACAACATTGCCCACCGCTCCCGATCCATGGACTCCAACTTCTCCCCTCGTGTCGTCATCGCTTCGTTCCCTTTCGTTCGCCGCCACAGGCGCGCTCAGCCTACTCAGCATACAAAGTAGCGTCACCGGGCGGGCGACACTCCAGCACGGCCAACTCGCGGATCTCCACCGCGAGACATGAAAAGCCCGCACATTCATTGCGCGCGTACAATTGCGCACCCCGGGAACAGTCGTCCAAAAACCCGGGCGAAAGCGAAGGTGAATCCATGATCGGAGACAAGATTGGCGAAACCAAGGGCAAGAGACTTGTAAGACGCGTGACTTCCACCGACCCGCCCACAGCGGAGGTGTCGTTTGAAGATTCCGGAACCATGTTCGGTGTAGCCACCTCCGGAATGGGCACCTATACATCCATCATCCGTCCCGACGGCTCCATCCATGGCGAGGGCCAGGGTTTGATCATGACTCCCGATGGCGAAGTCGTCGACCTGGACAGGAACGGGCCTGGGCAAATTCGGAAAAGCCGGCGCCGTCAGCTATCGCGGCATGCTCTTCTTCCGAACCGCTTCAGACAACCTTGCGCGCCTCAACAACACCTGCGGCGCCTTCGAGTACGAAGTAGATGCCGCAGGCAGCACGGTTTCCAAAGTATGGGAGTGGAAGTAGCACGGACCCCACGATCGAATCGGCCAGAACTATCCTCAACCCGCATCACAGGCCCCGAAGATTTACCGGAGGTTCCAGGCTTCACACAGGAAGCCCGGAGTTCCGCACCTCCCCCAAAATTGCCGACATATGCGGCACTCGTACGGTGATCTTCGGTATCGGTCTGTCAAACAGCCCGCTCCGTTGCTTTGCGCTTGTTTTATGGTTTTTGTGTCAAACGAGACAGAATTGGATAGGTAAGCTGCACATTGGGGGAGGCAAATGAGGCTCGTACGTTCTATATGCTGGCTTCTGATCGCCGGAGTGCTTTCTCCTCAGAGTAAGGCAATGGCTCAAGACCTGACCGTACTTGTGCTGGATGCTTTGGACGGAAAGCCTCAAGCCAAAGTGAAGATCGAGCCTTTATGCGCAGGGCTTCCGCGCAATTTCCGGGAAAAAGCGGCGTTCACCAACGATACGGGAATCGCGACAATTTCGTATGCCTGTAACGAAAAACAAATAATCGAGATTGCGGTATTTCCGCCGAATAACAAGGAGCAATGCGGTGATGACGCCGCAATCAAGTTTAACGATGTTTTATCAAAAGGATTCGTAAGTAAACCAGACTCGGCAGGCGGAATCTGGTGCCCCACGAAAGTGAGCAGGACTCTCAAACCCGTGCCGGGACAAGTAATTCTCTTCGTCAAGAAGCCGACGTGGTGGCAGTCTCACGTTGCGGGATGAAACGTGATTGCACGGCTGCAATCATGACGGTTCTCGATGCTATGGTCGGGCCCGCGACGATGATGGTTCGCGTTGCTGCATCGATTCTCAAGCGCATGGAGTGAACACCAATGCTCCGAACGCAAAATCTCTTCGCATTCGCCGCCATAGGACTGCTCGCTTTCGGGCTGCTTGCCTCGAAATTCGGATCGCTGCCACACCTCACCTTCGGTATGCAAAACCGCGGCTACGCATTCAGCAGCGAGATGCCCTTCTACTGCATGCGGCGCTCTTCGCCGCCTTCGCCTTCCTGTACTCCATCGGCTACATCCCCTTCAGTGCAACCATGACGAGATGGCATTTCTGGTTGAGCCTCGTCAGTGTGCTCGTATGCTTTACCGGTGCGCTGATCTTCCACCGGTATGCATCCCGAATTACCGACACTGCGGACACAAATTTGGGGCTGGGCGGAATGCTGCTGGCAGCCTCGTTTGCCGCAGGTCTTCTGACATTTGTATCGATGCAGTTGTGGTTCGCCGTCGATCTCGCTCGCGCCCTTTGGAAAATGCACGCAGCCTAGTCATCGCCTTCAGCATCAAGTCCGTTCCGGAACAAGAACTCATTGGAGCGAAAGACATCATTCGATGCCTAGATCTCTATGGATAAGGGAATCCGGCGTAATCGTCTTCGGATCTGTCCCAAGTTCCGCAGCTATCAATTGGCGCAACAGTCCGACGATTTCATTTAAAGAGCATCCACCATATTGGGATGCAATGCTTGAATAATTATGCGCCAATGCGAGCCTGACGAGATCCCCGCATGTCTCACAGCCTCGTGGAAAATTTCGTGCTAGAGGAGACAGTCCTTTCAGCGAGCCAATCCAAAGAACGAACGACCCGATGGCGATGCCTACGAAACTCCGTCCAAAACCAAGAATTGTTGCCAGCGCAATGGAAGACGCAATGGCTGCTACCAAGGAAACACACACCACCCACAAAGGGTATGTCAGCCCCGGAAGGGATAAACCCAAATGTCGTTGCAGCCGATGCCAACGCGCTCGGCGATTCGTCCATGGCAGCAGGATACCGATAGCCGTCTGCGGTCGAACCACCGCTCGTGGCATGCCGAAGAGGTCGCAGCAAGCTCTTCGCAATCGGTAAAAGGTAATCGCAGAAAGGCACTCCTTAGCCCTCAAATGTTCGGAGGCGCCATAAATGTATGCAGCGAGTTCCTGTACGCTTTTCCCAACAACCTCTCTATAGTCGGGAAATTGAATTCCAAACGACTCCTCAATTGTCGCTAGGAGTTCACAGGTGTCTTCCCCGGAGGGCTTCCCTCTCATGGAGCAAAGTCATCGTTCCCCCAAACCGCCCGAGTAATGACTTCGTGCGGCACGAATATACACCTGCACGCACATACACCTGTACTCAGCAGTGCGGCCCATTTCGGAACGCGAACTATTTCTTGCCAAGAAAGTTGGCGTGATATACCTCGCGATTTGTCATACTTGAATAAGGGGCAATATCCGCCGCTTCCATCGGGAATCAGGAAATAAGGCAAATCGCCCTAAGTCATTTTATTAGACGACTTTATCCGTAACCATTTTAGACAGAGCAACTTAGCCACCGGGACGCAGTTCTGCACTAGAAAGCAGGCAAATGGCGCAACCTAAGCTCTTTGTTTAGACGACTTTACCGCGAAGTCCTTTGTTTGGACGAATTTAGCCCTCGGGAAGCGCTGTAAACAAAAGCAAGGAAAAGACTTACCACCCGGCCTCCGGTGACGGGAGGGGGGAGGGGGTCACTCGTAACGCAACGCTTCGATCGGGTCCAGGTTCGCCGCACGCAGCGCCGGAACCATCCCGCTCACCAGCCCCACCACGATCAGGATGCCGCTGGAAACCCCAACGATCAGCGGAGAGATCAGCAGCCGGATATCGGCATCGCTCGCGTCCTTGGCAATCGCGCTGTAGAAGGTGATGTTTCCCACCGCCAGCGACACCCCATACGCCAGCAGCATGCCCAGCACGCCCCCGGTAGCGGAGATCACCAGCGCCTCCGCCAAAAACTGAATCAGAATGTGCCGCTTGCGCGCGCCCAGCGCTTTCTCCACGCCAATCTCGCGCGTGCGCTGCTGCACGCTCACCAGCATGATGTTCATCAGCCCGATGCCCGCGATCCCCAGCGTCAGCGAGCCGATGAACGCCATCAGCACCTCCAGCGCCGCCGTGATGATGCGGAACTGCTCCAGCTGCTCCATCAGGTTCGCGACATAGATCGCGTTGCGGTCCGTCGGCCGGAAGCCGTGCGCCGCGCCCAGTGTCTTGCGCACCGCCTGCTCCACCGCCATGTGGTCGCCGTGGTACGTCATCCAGATGCCGTCCAGGTACTTCATGTCCTTCAGATCACCCATGGTCTTGAAGGGAATGTGGACTTCGCGGTTGACGTTGTCCTCCTCCTCGGTCATCTTCGGCTTCAGCACGCCGATGACGGTAAAGCTGATGCCGCCCACGCGGATACGCTGCCCGATCGGGTAGATCCCGGAGAACAGCTTGGTCGCCGCCTCTGAGCCAAGCACGGCGACGTGGTTGCGCTCGGCGTTGTCCTGCTCGGTATAGAAGCGGCCTTTCACGACGTAGTAGTTCAGGATGTCTGCAATCGCCGCATGGCTTCCTTCCACGTGCCACGTATAGGTGTGCAGGTCGTTCTGGACAGGAACATTGTCCTTCTCCAGATTGGGCACGATCTGCTCCAGGCCGGGAACGCTCGACGAGAGACGTTCGATATCGTCCTGCGTGAAGCGCACCGGCACCCCGGCCTTCTTGCCCCCGGCCTGCTCGCTGGTGGTGCCTGGGAACACGCCGATGGAGTTGATGCCCCACTGGGAGAAGATCGCCACGATCGCGCGGCTGAACCCCGCACCGTAGGCCAGCAGCAGCACCACCGTCGCAATACCCCATGCCATCCCCGCCACGGTGATGATGGTGCGCCGCCCGTTGTACCGCATCGCCTCGTATGCCTGCTTCAGCAGATCGATCAGCATCGTGCTCTACTCTCTCCTCAGCGCTTCGACCGGCTCCAGACGCGCCGCCTTGCTCGCCGGAACTAATCCGGCAATCACGCCGCTGGCCGTGAGCGCGCCAATCGCCAGCGCCGCCGACCACGGCACCAGGCGCGGGGGATCGAAGCCCTCCATGTTATGCCCGATCGCGGACTGCAATATGTACATCAGCAGCGCCGCCCCGCCAATCCCGATCAGCCCGCTGATGCCGGTCAGGAAGAGCCCTTCCAGCAGGAACTGCAGCTCCACACTGCGATTGGTGGCGCCCAGTGCCTTGCGCAGCCCGATCTCGCGCGTACGCTCCGACACGGCGACCAGCATGATGTTCACGATGCCCACCGCCCCCAGCGCCAGCGTCACCACCCCGACGCTCCCAAGGAAGACGTCCATGGCGTCGAAGATCTTACCCACCATCTGCTGGCTCTTGATCGAGTCCCACTCGTCAAAGGCGTCCTTGTTGCGCCAGTCGAAGCCGTGCCGCTGCGCGATCAGCCGATGGACATCAGCCACCGCCAGCTCATTGTCGCCATGGACGCGCGGCTGGTACTGGATGCCGCTCAACGCATCCTGCGGCAGGTTCTCGCCCTTGATGGGGAACATCTCCATCATCACGGAGAGTGGGATGTACGCCTGCTGATTGATCCCGTTGTTGTTGCCGCGTCCCGTCTTCGCCGCCACGCCTATGACCTGAAAGCGCGAGCCGTTCAGCAGGATCCACTCCCCCAGCGCCGGACGCCCGGAGAAGAGCAGTTGGGCCGACTTCGATCCCAGCACCACCACGTGGCGCCGGTCATGGAGATCGTCGCCGTTGATCAGCCGCCCATCGGCCATCGGCAGCGCGCGAATGTGGGCATAGTAGGTATCGATGCCCTTCACCGTGCCGCCGGTCGTCGCGTACTGGCTGACCTGCTGGATGGTCTCGTTCTCGACCGCCGCGGTCACCTCCCGCACCGAGGGCAGCTTGCGCATGGCCTCGGCGTCGGAAAGCGTGACATGGTACGGCCGCATGCCGGTGTGCTGGCTGGGGACGGCAGGAATATTCCCGCCGGAGAGGAAGATCACATCGTTGCCCAGGGTGGCCATCTGGCGCCGCTGGCCCGACCGAAAGCCTTCGCCCAGGCCGATCAGCAGCAGCAGCGAACCTACCCCCCAGGCAATACCGAACATGGTGAGAAAGGACCGCAGCTTGTGCGCCCAGATCGCGTCCAGAACCTGCCCCACGATGTCCTTGAGAGCGCGCATGCTACCTCATGGACGAATACGCAGGCCATTGGACAGCAGTTCCATATGCGCCCTCGAGGGCCCCGGGGGGTGACCGGGGACCTTACTTCTTGTCCAGAGCAGCCAGCACCTCTCCGGCATTCGGTGAGCTGACCCGCAGGTATTCACTGACCCGTTTCCGTTCCTCGTTGGTCAACGTAGGGGCTACAGCAAGCAGGCGTCGCATGGTGGTCGCAACATCGTCAACGTAGTTCATCATGCGAATGGCTTCGCCGGACAAGGGCATCTTTCGTTTCTCCACTTCTTCTTCTTTCAATCGCTCCACACATTCTCCCGTGCCCGGGTAGGGTTCGTAAAGTGGCCGACCGGCATCCCACCGAAGGCAACTGTCCCGCGCAACCTTTATCCTCTAAAGAACGTGCCTTGTATAGAGGGCGGCAGCCGCGCCCCGATCACAGCGAGAACCGCAGGGCTTCTCGATAGTAGGAAGCCAAATCGGTCAAACCAGATTCCCGACCCAGATTTCCCGGAAGCCATGGACCAAGACTGCATCCATTCCCTGCTCCAGACCGATGTTCGCGTCCCCGTCGCCACCTACCGCGCCCAGATGCACCACGGATTTACTTTCGATCAGGCATCGGCGATCGTCCCGTACCTCCAACGGCTGGGCATGGGGGATTTCTACGCATCCCCGATCTTCGAGGCCCGGCCGGGCAGCATGCATGGTTACGATGTCACCCGGCATGACCGGCTGAACCCCGAACTCGGTGGCGCGGAGCATTTCATCCCCTTCGCTGAGACGCTGCGCAGGCACGAAATGGGCCTGCTGCTGGACATCGTCCCCAACCACATGGGGATCGGGAAGGATTCGGTGTGGTGGCAGGATGTGCTGGAGAATGGCCATGCCTCCCGGTATGCCAACTACTTCGACATCGACTGGAGTCCGCTTAAGGCGGAGATGCGCGACAATCTGCTGCTGCCGATCCTGGGCAACCAGTATGGTGAAGAACTCGAGGCCAAGCACATCCAGGTGGCGTTCGAGGATGGTCGATTCTACGTGAAGTATTACGACGACCACCGCATGCCGGCGTCGCCGCGTTCCATCCCGCTCATCTTCTTCCGCAGGCCTATCGGCACGCTACCCAACGAACAGGAGACAGCAGGCCTGCCGCACGATCTAGTGGAGATCCTGCGCGAGCTCACGCAACTGCCGCCCCACGAGTCGACCGATCCGCAACTGCAGGCTGACAGGCAGCAGCGATTGGCGGTCCTGCTGCCTCGGCTGCGCACTGTGTTGACCAGCGCAGCGGCACAGCCAGTCATCGCCCGCGCGCTCGAGGCTATCAATGGCACAGAGGGTGACCCGCACAGTTTCGACGCTCTGCATGCGTTCCTCGACGTGCAGCCATACCGGCTCGCCTACTGGCGCACTTCCGCGGAGGAGATCAACTACCGCCGCTTCTTCGATGTGAACGACCTGGTCGGATTGCGCATGGAGACGCCGGAGGTCTTCGCCGACACGCACTGCCTGATCCGCGAGTTGCTGGCGAAGAAGCAGGTAACCGGGCTGCGCATCGATCACTGCGACGGCATGTTCAATCCGCGCCAGTATCTGATCCGGCTGCAACTGCTCTATCTGGCGAGCCGGTGCGCGGGACCGAAGCCCGTGAGCGAAACCGCCGCGAACGGGATCGAGCGAGCGGTACTAGACCAGGTGCGCGGGTACGACTGGAGCGCCTCCCACGGCCCGCTCTACGTGGTGGTGGAGAAAATCCTGGAGCCGCGCGAGCACATGCCGCGAGAGTGGCCGGTGCATGGCACCTCCGGCTACGACTTCGTCTACTTCGCCAACAACATCTTTATCCAGCGAGACAACCTGAAGGCGTTCAACACGCTGTATGAGCGGGTGCTCGGGCATTCCATGAATCCCGACCTCATCATCTACCGGTCAAAGCTGCAGGTGATGCAGAACTCCCTCGCCAGCGAGGTGCACGTACTGACCAACATGCTCAGCAAGATCGCTGCCGCCGACCGGCATGCTCGCGACTTCACCGACAACATCCTCGAATCGGTGGTGCGCGAGACGATCGCGTGCTTCCCCGTCTATCGGACCTATATCGATGAGCGCGGTACCTATCCCGACCGGGATATCGCATTCATCCAGAGCGCAATCCGGCAGGCGAAGCGGCGCAATCCGGACATCGATGGCTCGGCCTTCGACTTCCTCGCCGACATGCTGCTGCTGCGCCGCAGGCACAAGACGCCCAGCCGTGAGATCGATCCGCAACAGCTACGCTTCGCCCTCAAGTTCCAGCAGCTCACAGGACCGGTGATGGCGAAGGGCGTGGAGGACACGACCTTCTATGTCTACAACCGGTTCGTCTCCTCCAGCGAGGTGGGCGGGGACACCAAGTCGTTCGGCATCACGCTGGAGCAGTGGCACGCAAGCAATGAGGAGCGGCTTGCGATGTCGCCCGACTCGATGCTGACGACATCGACGCACGACACCAAGCGCAGCGAGGATGTGCGCAACCGGCTGAATGTGCTGTCGGAGATACCGAATGCGTGGTCGGGTGCGGTGCGGCGCTGGCAGCGGGTGAACGCGAAGGCGAAGCGCACGCTCGCCGACGGCCGCGTCGCGCCGGATGCGAACGAGGAGTATCTGCTCTACCAGACGATCGCTGGTGTGTGGCCGTGGCGGACGGACGAACCAGGCTGCCGCGAGTCCGTCGTCAAGCGGCTGCAGGAGTACGCGGCGAAGGCGCTGAGCGAGGCCAAGGTGAATCTGAGCTGGATCAGTCCTGATCCAGAGTATGTCGGCGCAGTGCAGAGCTTCATCGCCGATATTGTCATGCCCGACAAGCGCGGACGCGAAACTTCCTTCATGCAGGTCTTCGAGAAGCTGCTGCCGCAGATCAGATTTTTTGGCGGTGTGAATTCGCTAGCTCAACTTGTGTTGAAGGCTACCTGCCCGGGGGTGCCGGACTTCTACCAGGGGACGGAGTTGTGGGATCTGAGCCTGGTCGATCCGGACAACCGGCGGCCGGTGGACTACGGCCTGCGCGACCGGATGCTGGCGCACCTGGATGAGGTCGCGGAGCAACAGGGCGCTGCCGCGGTCGCGGCTGAGGTGACCACCGATATCAGCGATGGCGCGATCAAGTTGTGGACCACGGCACAGGTGCTCCGGCTGCGGCGGGCGGAGCATGCGCTCTTCCGCCATGGCCGATACATCTCCTTGTGCTGGCGCAGGTGCGGCGGAGCAGCAGGTGATCGCGCATGCCCGTCAGTACCGTAACGGCGAGGACAAGGACACGACGGTTATCGTCGCTGTGCCTCGCTTCGCCTGTTCACTGATGCGCGGCGAGATTGCGCTGCCGCTGGGCAAGGCGTGGAAGGACTGGACTCTGCCGCTGCCCTCGGAGTTGCAGGGCGCCTATCGCAATATCTTCACCGGCGAGACGATGACGGCAGAAGGAGCGCTGCCGCTGGCACAGGTCTTCGCGAGCTTTCCGGTCGCTGTCTTCGTTACGACCTCGTAAGCCAGTCGCGGACGATCGACACAGCGCTGCGGCCATTCGTCACATGAGGTGTGCTCGACAGCGTCTCGTTCGCTACTCTTGACGCAGAAACACGCGTCGCATCGGTGCGCGTTTGTTTCACAAGGAGGCTTCATGCGCTTCGCCACCGGGGTACTATCTGCTGCCGCCGTTCTCTCTCTGCCACTCGCTGCTGTTGCCGCGAGGCCCCAGCCGAAGACTGCTGCGGCTGTGATTGCCGCGGACAATGGCTGGGACAAGGCGGAGAATTCCGGCGACGTCGCCTATGTGGATAACCTGCTGCTGCCCGACTATCGCTCGGTGAGCGCCGATGGCAGCGTGCACTACAAGGCAGACATTCTGGCGAACGCGAAAAGCAATATTGGATCGCCGGAGCACGCTGCGAAGGTGGCGAAGTGGGAGGCGGCCCACCCGATGGACACGGCCGCCGTGATCCAGGGCGACACGGCGATCGTGACCTTCCATCTCAAGCCGCTCGGGCCGGAGAAAGGAATCATGTCGAGCGATATCTTCGTCTACCGCGATGGAGAGTGGCACGCGATCTACTCGCAGCACACGAACGTGGGTAAGTAACGGTACTACCTACCCCTCCCCCCCCCGGTGCGGGAGGCTGGCTTGTAACTCTCTTCCTTGCTTGAATTTAGCGCGTCTCCCGCAAGTCAAATTCGTCTAAACAAAAGACTTATGGCTAAAATCGTCATTCGATTGGAGTTACGAGTTCCTCGAGCCCCTGACTTTGCGGATCAATACTCTCTATTTCAAGGGTAGCAAATTGCGCCATACATCACGCCAACTTTCTGCTACCGCGATAGATACAGTTCCCATTTTGATCCGCATATTCGATCATGAACGCCTCGAGCCAGGCCTACAATCCGGCATCTCGTCCAGCAGCTTCTTGCAATTCGATTCCGACTCGCAATGGCTATAGACGACGTTGACCCTGGTCACCACCTCGACCGGCTCTCCGTTCAGAAGATAGGGGTGATAGCGCCAGGTGCGAACGGCCTTGAGTGCGCTCTCCGCGAGCGAGGGGTCGGGGGTTTTCACCACACGAAGATCTTTTATCCCTCCATCTTTGCCGATGGTGGCATCGATCACGACCGCGCCTTCAATCTTCTTCGCCCGAGCCTCCGGCGGATAGACGGGGTTGTCTCCTGAGATTCTTTGGCCCTGCATGATCCTACCCTTCACATGAATCGTCCTGGGTGGGCCGGATGCCTGGTCCCCCGCACTCGGGGTTATTGCGGATACGTCGGTGTGGAGCGCGAGTGCGGAGGCGCAAGTGGCGAGCACGACGACGCAACAGGATGCGGCGACGAGAATGCGGCGCGCGGCGCTAATGGGTGTGGGTTTGCGGGTCAGAGACATAATTCTCCTTTCGAATATGCGGGCATCGGTGTTGAGGCTGAGGATTCCCACGGCGTGCAGGGTGGCGACGCGCGGGCCAGCGGAGAGGATGGAGGCGAGACGCAGGAGCGACTGTGCATACTGCCTGCGTCCGGCGACGGCCTCGGCGGCGATGGCGTCCGCAGCCATGGCGTCACAGACGAGCTCGCGGCTTTCCGCTACGCGCATGCGGGTGCGCCACGCAACCGGATGCCACGCGATGGGAAGCGCTGCGAGCCCGTAGAGCAGGTTTTTGGCGAAGTCGCGCCGCTGGATGTGGGCGAGTTCGTGGGCGAGGACAGCATCGAGGTCGTCCTGCCGAAATGTTTTCGAGAAAGGTGGACGGCACAAGCACAAGTCCGTGCCGCAACCCGATGGTGACCGGTCCAACTTCCTGCGGCGAGGCGGCAATCTCCGGTGTTGGAGAGTGATTCCCATTCGATGGCAGTGCCCGGTCCAGGAGAGTGCGGCTTCGCCGGTGAGCGTAAGGCGAGTCGCGCTGCGCGCGAGGGTGTGGGTCTGCCAGAGTCCCCAGGCGAGGCGGGCTGCGAAGTAAAAAATGCAGCACATCCAGGCCAGGACGAGGCCGGCCTCGAGTACGAGCGGGAGGCGCAATGTGCTGCCGCCGGCGATTGCAGCGGAACCAAGGAAGATGTGAACACCACCATTGCTGACGGTGCCGGTCGATGGCAGGAGATTCAGGAGGGCGTGCCAGAGGCTTGCGACGTGGAAATCGCAGGCGGGCAACATGACCTGAAGCAATAGCGCGCCGACCCAGATGCGATGTTCGACGCGCGGATCGGTGCGGCGGAGCATGCGGGCCGCGAGCCACGCGGCGGCAAAGAGCAGCGGAATCTGCCACAGTGCGTTGAACAGATAGGACAAGAACCACGACAGCATGGGAGTGGACAGGAGGGCGTTCATGCGTCGCCGCCTTCCTCTTCCAGCTTGACGCCGGCTCAGTTCGGCGATGCGCTTGGGATCGATCTGGCGATTCTTGATGAGGCTCATGACCAGCTCGTCGGCCGAGCCGCCGAACATGCGATCGACCAGATCGCGTACGGCGTGGCGCGATGCCTTGGCCTCGGTCACGACCGCGCTGTAGACGTAGGCACGGCCGCGCAGCTTGCGCTTGAGCTTCCCTTTGCGCTCGAGGATGTTGAGCATGGTTTGGACGGTGGTGTAGGCGAGCTGCTGCGGCAGCGCTTCCTGCACCTCTTTCACGCTGCATGCGCCGTTGACGCTGCTGGCGCCGAGTTTCCAGATGACCTGCATGATCTGGAGCTCGAGCTTGGTGAGGGCGGTGGGTTCGCGGTCTCCCATGGAGGCTTCTCCTAAGTGGTTAGGAGATTAGGCCGACGGTGATGGGAGTTGTCAACTAAGTTATTAGGAGAACTGGCCATCTAGGCGGATGGCGCCCATGGGGCGACTGGATGGTTGCTTGATATCGTCGCTCACCTCGGATGTGGGCACCGATCAGCTAAGTAAGCCCCAGTGTACCTTTGACGAGCGTCATGGCAGGCTCTCTACGCGCGGGTGCTTGTTGCGCTTCGTAGAGCGCCATGCAAGTGATCGGCGCCAGGCGCGGGCGGCTAGTTTTAACGCTGCGGCGAGCGCGGGATCGACGGGTCGAGGTGGCCTGCTTCTTTTCGAAGGAGATGCACTCCTGCTCCAGCTCGCTGGCGACTTCGCGTGAGTAGATGAGGAAGTGGTGCGCCGAGAGGATGACCATGAATCCCAGCCAGAGCTTGGCCGGATTGCGCGCGTAGCGGCGGATGAGCTGATAGAGGAACTTCCAGTACTCCTGCTTGTAGGGCGAGCGGATGCCCTGCCGCCACATGGACGAAACGAATACGCGCAGGTTGTAAGACATGGGCAGGTTGGGCGGGACCTGCGAGGCCTGGGGCTGCCAGACTTCGAGCGAACGCAGCGCGCGTTGAAAGAATGGCTGCGCCTCGTAGAGGCCGGAGAGCAGCGTGCTAAGGCCGCGCAGCAGGACGGGCACGGGAAGCACGGTGTCGAAGTTGGGCGGGCTGAAGTTGGTGAGGGCTTCGCTGTCTTCGTGCAGACGGCCTTCGCGCTTCATGCGGTCGTAGAGCGCGGTGGTGGGCGGCGCCTGCAGCACGCCGGCCATGGCCCAGGTGATGTTGGTGAGCTCGATGAACTCGCGCTGGCGCTCGAAGATGCTGGCGTCGTCGGAGTCGAAGCCGACGATGAAGCCGGCGAGCACCCACAGGCCGGCCTCCTGAATGATGCGTACCTGCTTGACGTTGTCGCCGCTGCGCAGGTTCTGGAACTTCCGCGATTCCTTCAGCGCTTCGGACGACGGCGTCTCGATGCCGATGAAGACGTACATGAAGTTGGCGGCGACCATCGCCTTCATGAGTTCAGGCTGATCGGCGAGGTTGAGCGAAGCTTCGGTGTAGAAGGAGAAGGGGTGATGGTGGTCGACCTGCCACTGGCCAAGCTCATGGCACAAGGCAAGCGCCTTGTGCATGTTGCCGATGAAGTTGTCATCGACGATGAAGACCTCATTGCGCCAGCCGAGTGCGCGCAGGGTGTCGAGCTCGCCGATGATCTGCGCGGGCGTCTTGGCGCGGGGCTTGCGGCCATAGATGGTGATGATGTCGCAGAACTCGCACTGGAAAGGGCAGCCGCGCGAAAACTGCACCGGCATGGAGGTGTATTTGTCGAGGTGGAGAAGATCGTAGCGAGGCACGGGGCTGACGGTCATGTCCGGCTTGTCGACGATGCGGTAGAGGCGCTGCGCGGTTCCCTGCTCGAGCGCTGTCGCGATGGTGGCGAAGGCTTCCTCTGCCTCGCCGGCCATGACGTGGTCGGCATACTGGAGGGCGCCCTCCGGGTCGCTGCTGGCCCAGGGGCCGCCGATGAAGGTGCGGCGTCCGAGCGCCTTCGCGCGGATGAGGATGTCGCGGGCATGGAAGCGCTGCGCGTGCATGGCGCTGATCATGACCAGGTCGGCCGCGAGCAGATCTTCATCGCGAATCTCCTGGAAGCACTGGTCCATGAGGCGGATCTTCCACGAGGGCGGACAAAGTGCGGCGACGGTGATGAGACCGAGGGGCGGGGTCATGGCGGCTTCGGGAAGCATTTCGAGCACGCCTTCAAAGCCCCAGAAGGAGGATGGGAAGCGCGGCCAGACCATGAGGACGTTGATGTTGCGGCCGAGCGGCGGGAGGAGCGTCGTCCGTGGTGCGGGGAGCGAGGGCTACAGTCGGAAATCGGATTTGCCGGGAGAGGATGCGGGCAACGGCTCGTGCATGGGTCAGTTCTCCGAACGAGCGGATGATGGCTCTCTGATGCCTGGGGAAGCGCCGCGCCGATTCAGATGCCACTATAGTCCATGGCCGAGTGCGACTGCAGGTCCTTCGCTGCGCTCAGGATGACAATTGGGTGAATGAGGTCAGGTCGCGGCGGTGATGGGCGCATCGCGGTCGGTGAGCTCGGTGAGGTCGGCTAACTGCTGGGCGTGCTCGGTGCGGATGGCGCCGCGGGTGAAGCGCCAGCTCCAGTTGTCGCCGGTAGCGGCGGGGGTGTTCATGCGGGCTTCGGAGCCGAGCGAGAGGATGTCCTGCAGGGGAAAGATGCAGGTGTCGGCGACGGACTCGGCAGCCGCGCGGATGAGCGGCCAGACGATGGGCTCGTCGCCGCTGGTGCCGGTGTAGATGCGGACGGCGGCGCGCTCGCGCTCGTTCGCGCCGGTGCGCCCACCAGCCGGCGGTGGTGTCGTTGTCATGGGTGCCGGTATAGACGACGGTGTTGGGCTCATAGCGGTGCGGCAGATAGTTGTGTGAGCCGCGGTCGCCGAAGCCGAACTGCAGGATGCGCATGCCGGGATAGCCGAACTGGTGGCGGAGCTGATCGACTTCGGGCGTGATGAGGCCGAGGTCTTCCGCGATGAACGGGATGGGGCCGAGGGCTTCCGCGAGACACGCGAAAAGTTTCGCGCCGGGGCATTTGATCCACTCGCCGTGGATGGCGGTCTCTTCTTCCGCGGGGATGGCCCAGTAGGCCTCGAAGCCGCGGAAGTGGTCGAGGCGGATGATGTCGTACATGGCGTGGGCGCGGCGGATGCGATCGACCCACCAGTCGCAGTTGTGCTGGAGCAGCACATCCCAGCGATAGAGCGGGTTGCCCCAGCGCTGGCCGGTCTGGCTGAAGTAGTCGGGCGGAACGCCGGAGACGCGGATGGGCGAGAGATCGGGGTGAAGCTCGAAGAGGTCGGGGTGAGTCCAGACATCGGCGCTGTCGTAGGAGACAAAGATGGCGACATCGCCGATGAAGCGGATGGCGCGGTCGCGGCAGTAATGGCGCAGGGCTTGCCATTGCCGGTCAAAGGCGAACTGGATGACGCGTTCCACCTGAAGCGGGGCGGCGAGCTCGGTGCGGAGCCGCGAGAGCGCCTCTGGGCGGCGGTGCGCGATTTCTTTGGGCCAGGTGTTCCAGGCAGCGGAGGCATGCTGACGGCGCAGGACATTGAAGAGAACAAAATCGTCGAGCCAGTGGGCGTTGTCAGAGCAGTATTTCTCGAAGGCCTGCCATTGTTGCGGCGTGTGGCTGGCGAGGAAGCGGGCGGCGGCCTGCTCGAGCAGCGGCATCTTGGCGAGTGCGGACTTCCTCGAAGTCGACGCGGGCGGGATGTGTGCCTGTGGCGGCGACGTAGGGGGCAAGATCTGCCGCGGTGAGCCAGCCCCACTCGACCAGCGTCTCGAGCGAGATGAGCAGCGGGTTCCCGGCGAAGGCGGAGATGGAGGAGTAGGGCGAGGAGCCATAGCCGACGGGATTGAGCGGCAGCACCTGCCAGAGGCGCTGTTTGGCGGCGGCAAGGAAGTCCGCGAAGGCGTAAGCAGCGGGACCGAAGTCGCCGATGCCGCCCGCGGAGTCGAGGGAGGAGATGTGAAGCAGAAGGCCGGAGGAGCGATCGAGAGGCATAAAGGGCTTGGCCATCCAGGCAATCGCGCCTGCGGCGCGTTTCGTTGGGGCGGCTCCTTTGGTCGCCACCGGTAGTTCTATTTCCTAGTCGTGACGTGCTACGTGATTTTATGATGCATTCCGGATCGTTGCTCAGAAGAGTGCCATGGTTAGGTCGCGCGAGGCTATGTTTTTCGTTTAGCATCCGCAAGGAGGTCCTCGTCGTTCGGATCGAGTTCGTAGGCGTCATTCAACAGAAGCATTGTTGCCCAGTGCACAAGCTCTCGTTCGGAGATGCCCAAGCCGTTTCTGCTCCAAGGCCCTGGAAACATGGTCGCGGGTGATCATGACGCCAGCTAGGCACGGAAGTTCGTCAGCCGTCCGCCGCTCGGGCTTAATTCAAACTCGAATACTCCTGCAAGCAGTGCCGAACTCCTCAATGCCCACCTGCAATAGGGCGAATCGGCGAAGAGTTTCCAACTGCTCCGGCTAAGCGTCGAAGATCACAGGATGAGCATGATCAATTTTCAGTGGCATCGATAGACAGCTCCCCACTGGCTCCGTTAGGCGCGTGAGGTCTGCTCGGGATGTTAACTCGGGATGATGGGCTGCTGCTGGTTCTTCTTGTTCATCAGCACGCGGCCGGCTTTTTCGTACTGCTGGGTGATGGTGGTGACGTAGACGGCGAAGATCTCTTCGCGGCGCTGGTTCGCCATCTGCTCACGCGCCTGCGCAAGATTCTTCGCGATGTCGGCGGGTTGCGGCTCCTGCTTGCCGGTGAGCTTGATGACGATGCCGTTGCGGCCGGTGTTGATGGCGTTCGAGACCTGGCCGTCGTTGAGGTTGAAGACCTGCGGAGCCATCTGGCCGATTTGGCCGAGGTCGGGGATCTGGCCATCGCGGCCGACGAAGTCGCTCGTCTTGACGGTGGCGCCGACGGACTTGGCCGCGGCGGCGAGATTGCCCGTCTGCTTGACCTGCGCAACGAGTGCGTTGGTCTTGGCGGCGAGCAACTGCGGCAACTGCTGTTCGCGGAAGTCGTCAACGAGATGTGACTTGTACTCGTCAAAGTTGGGGGCGTGGGCGGCGCGGATATCCGCGACCTGGAAGACGGCGTAGCCTTCGCCGGTAGAAGCGACGGCGGGTGGGCCATCCTTCTTCGCGGTGAAGGCCTCGCCCATGAGCTTCGAGCTATCGGCGAGACCGGGGGCGATGGCGCCCTGCGCCAGATAGTCGGTAGTGACGACCTGCAGATGATGCGCGGCGGCGGTCTTGGCGAGGCCGGTCTTCTGGGCTTCGCTGGCGAGCGATGCGGCGAAGGTCTGGGCGGCCTGCGCCTCCTTGTCACGGACCATGGTGGCAAGGATGGTGCCGCGCACCTCGTCGAATGGCTTGGTGTGCGCGGTCTGCTTCTCTTCGGTCTGGATGACGTGGTAGCCGAACTGGCTCTTGACCGGCTCGGAGATCTGTCCGGGGTTTAGCGAGAAGGCCGCCTTGTCGAACTCGGGAACGGTGACGCCGTGCTGCAGCATGCCGAGCTCACCGCCGGTGTTCTTCGAGCCGGGATCGTCGGAGTATTTTTTGGCGAGCGCCGTCCAGTCGCCGCCGGCGCGAAGCTGCTTGAGCACGTCTTCAGCCTTGGCCTTGGCGGCTGCATCTGTTTTGGCATCCGCGCCCTTGGGCACGGAGATGAGGATGTGGCGGACCTTCACCTGATCGGGAACCTGGTAGTCCTTGAGGTGCTGCTGGTAGTACTGCTGCGCCTGCTGGTCGGTGATCTGCGGCGTGCCGCCGGGGATCTGATCCGGCGTGAAGGCGATGTAGCTGATCTTGCGCGCTTCGGGAATGGCGTCTTTATAGCGGGCGGCGTTCTGCTTGAAAAACTTCTGCAGATCGGCGTCGGAGGGGTTGATCTGCTTGCGCAGATCTTCGCCGTTCAGCACGGCGTAATCGAATTTGATCTTGGTGTTGTCGCGGCGGTAGCTGTCGGCTGCATCCTTGTCGGAGACGAAGACGCCGCCGGTGATCAGTGCCTCAAGCCGGCTGATCTCGAGCCCGGTGCCGACCTCTTTTTCAAAGGCGGCAGTGGACAAGTGGAGCTGCTGATCGACGAAATCGGCGTAGCGCTCCTGCCCGATGAACTGCCCCTTGGGAAAGAAGTAGACCGACCACGGGCCTTCGCGCAGCTCATGACGGATGTCATCGGCGGTGGCCTTCAAACCCAGCTTGTCGGCCTGCTGCACCAGTATCTCGCGCTGGATGAGCGCCTGGGCAGCCTGCGGCATGAGGAACGGGATGGCCTGTTCGGGATAGTGGTGCTGCTCCGCCAGGCGGCCCGCGACCTGCGTGACCTCCTGATTGGTGATGTCGCGCGAGCTGCCGAAGGCAAAGTACTTGCCGAGAAGACCGGCGGGCCGGATGGAGGCGTAGGTGCTGGTCGCGGTGCCGCTCTGGTCGGAGAAGATGCCGGGAACCAGAAAGACGACCATGCTGACGCAGGCCGCGAGGATGATGACCCAGAAGACGATCTTGATGGCTTTGGAATCTTTTTGCAGGAAACGAATCATGGAGCGATGACGACCTTTAGAGGAGAGACAGTCTCAAGCGCGGCGGGAGAGATCACGGTTGGTGTGCGAAGGCTCGTGAGCTGAGGGCGGCGCGCCTGGTCAGGATTTGCTTCGATTATAGGGGAGTTGCGGTTCCGGGCAAACTTCGCGAATAGAAAGACATTGGTCTTTCGAGCGAGTGTGGTTAGCCATCTGTCATCGCCGCCGCTTCGGACTTATGGCCGAATCACCCTCTTGAAATGGCATATCCGCCATCTTGTTCGCAGGCTGCGCGCCGACTACTCTTCGTTCACATCGAACTTGTCGTTTAAGAGACCCCAAAGAGGGCTCACCCTTCCGGCTCCGTTCCGTTAGCTCGACAGTATCTTCTCCGTTCCCGCCTCGATTGAGAGCTATCGAGCGTTCGTACCCGTGCGCCTGCTCAGCGATGAGGGCCGGCCTGAAATCAACCGAAATCTGTTGTCCGTGAAAGGAAGTACCCCAATGTCAGCATTCGAAGGTTTCGCAGCAAATATGCGCAATGTCTTCTACTGGTCACGCCTGATCAGCGTGTGTATCGCCCTGGTGGGCGGTGTTACCGTAGCCTCGCCGCTGCTCGCGCAGGACCATGCGATGTCGATGAGCAACGACCATGTTCCGGCGCGGCTGGTGCAGATCGTTCACTCCGCGACAACGAAGTACATCAACGTCAACGACGCCCGGCGTGCCGGCTATGCACCGTTTCTGGGCTGCGTCACCGGCCCGGACTTCGGAGCGATGGGCATTCACTACGTCAACGGCGCATTGTTGAACGGCGAACTCCATGCCGATCAACCGCAGGCACTGATCTACGAACCCAGCGGGAACGGTTTGCGGCTGGTAGGCGTCGAGTTCATTGTGGACGCCGCTACGTGGCTCAAGGCCCACAACAACACACCACCGGTGCTGGAGGGACAGGTATTGCAGCTGGTCGCGGCACCGAACCGGTTCAATCTGCCGACGTTCTTTGAAATCCACGTGTGGGCGTGGCGGGATAATCCGCTGGGCGCCTTCGTGGACTGGAACACGCGCGTGAGCTGCGAACATTCGGGGCAGTAGCGAGCGGACAAAGCAGAAAGAGGATCAGCCATCGGCTGATCCTCTTTTCATTGCATGCCGTCCACGCTAGTAGCGGTAGGGGTAGTAGTAGGCGGGCGGCGGCGGTGGCGGCGGGTAACCGTAGTAGGGATACGGCGGACGCGGACGGCGAATCGGACGCGGCGCAACCGATGCCTGAAGCTGCTGCACCTCGGAGAGGCTGATCGGGTTGACGGTGAGCGGCTCCTTGAGATGGAAGGTGAGCAGGGTCTCCGGCGGCATGATGGAGCGCGGGCCTGCCGAGGCCGCGGATGCGCCGAGGCCGGCTCCGCCTCCCGCGACAGCGCCAATGGCTGCTCCGGGGCCGCCGCCTGCGACAGCGCCGATGAGCGCGCCGATGGCGGCGCCGCCCACGGTGTTTGCCGCGGTGTAGCCGCCCTTGCCGCGCGTATCGGTAGCGAAGGTGTCGGTCGAGACGGGGTAGACCTGTCCGCCGAGGGTGATCGAGGTGATCTGGAGGGCGAAGCCGGCGTCACCGCGGAAGGCACCGGGTTTCTTCACACCGATGACGCGGCCCTGCAGGATCGCGCCGCGCGGTATGGCCAGATACTGACCCTGATACATATCCTGTGCGACGATGGCCTGGAAGTTCTCGCCGCCCCTCAGCCGGCGGCTATCCAGCGGCTCGGAGGTGCGGACGCTGAAGAGGGTGCCGGGCCGGATGGTGAGCGGCGTGGCAGAAAGCTGCGGTGTGGCGTAGCCGCGGCTCTGCCCGCTATACGGCTGCCGCGCATAGGGCTGCTGCCGATATTGCGGATTCTGGCCGCCGGGAGCACCGTACGCGGGTTGCTGCTGTCGCGGTGGCGCGGTCTCATCCTGGCCGGGATCCGGCATCGGCTCCTGACCGGATGATTGTCCGGCCTGCTGCGCATTGTCCTGGGGCGGCGCGGGAATCTGGCCGTTCTGGGCATCGGGAGGCGGGCCTGCCTGCCCCCACTGACCGGAGGTGCCGGGTTTGGGCTGCTGCTGCGGCGTGTAGGGGGCCTGCTGCTGATTGGGGTCTGTGGACTGCGCCTGCTGGACTGGTTCCGGAGCGGGGTCCTGCTCCTGAGCCTGGTTGCGGTCGGCCGGGTCCTGCGTGTCAGCCTGAGTTGCAGCGCCGCCGGTGACGGCGACGTTGTTCACAACGGACTGGACACCATCCACTGTCGCCGCAACAACTTGTGCCTGACTCTTTGCAGTGCTGGATGAGGCCGTGCCGGCTAGGGTAACCACACCGTTTCTGGTGGTGGCGGTAATGTGTTCGCCGCTGAGGTCGGGATAGCTGGAGAGCGCCTTGAGCACATCGGTCTGGATGGCGAGATCGCTGCGCGCCGCGCTTTGCTGTGCATAGAGAACCGGCGCCGCGGCCAACGTCGCGGCACCGGTGAGACCAAGGCTAAGGACGAGGGAAAGGCGGGCCGCCGACGGCGGCGACAATCGGAAGGCCGGCTTGGAGGAATTCATAGGGTTCTACTCCCCTTTTTCACCACTTATGGACGTTCCAATGCCCCATTGGACGAGAGAGCGTCCTTTCGATTGCACAAACCCCAAGGCGGCGGGATAGTTGCGGCGCGGATTGGGTTCCAAAAACAACTCTGCCCGGGATTAGAGTCCCGGGCAGGTGACTGGACAATAGCGCAAGTGGGTGATCGGTAAAGGAACGCCCGGCGTTACTTTCCGCCTCGAAACTTCCGGATCAGGTTGGTGGTGGAGCTGTCGTGGGCCGGCTTCGGCTCGGTTGGGCTGGTGAGCTCGCCGATGATCTTCTGCGCCAGCACCTTGCCGAGCTCGACGCCCCACTGGTCGAAGGAATCGATGTGCCAGATGGCGCCCTGGGTGAAGACGGAGTGCTCGTAGAGCGCGACCAGCTTGCCGAGGATTTCCGGCGTGAGGCGTTCGGCGAGGATGACATTCGAGGGGCGATTGCCTTCGAAGACGCGATGCGGAACGAGCCAGTCCGGGCGTGCCCTCGGCCTTGACCTGCTCGGCACGTCTTGCCGAAGGCGAGGGCTTCGGCCTGCGCGAAGACGTTGGCCATGAGCATGGCGTGCTGATCGCCGAGCGGGTTCAGCGTTTTGAGAAAGCCGATGAAGTCGCAGGGGATCAGGCGTGTGCCCTGATGGATGAGCTGGTAGAAGGAGTGCTGGCCGTTGGTGCCGGGCTCGCCCCAGTAGACGGGGCCGGTTTCCGTTTCGACGCGCTTGCCGTCGAGCGTGACGTGCTTGCCGTTGCTCTCCATGGTGAGCTGCTGCAGGTAGGCGGGAAAGCGCTTGAGGTACTGCTCGTAGGGCAGGACGGCTTGTGTCTGGGCGTCGAAGAAATCGGTGTACCAGACGGTGAGCAGGCCCATGAGGACGGGGAGATTTTTCTCGAAAGGCGCGGTGCGGAAGTGCTCGTCCATCTGGTGGAAGCCGCTGAGCATAGCGCGGAAGTTCTCCGGCCCGATGGCGAGCATGGTGGAGAGACCGATGGCGGAGTCCATGGAATAGCGGCCGCCGACCCAGTCCCAGAAGCCGAACATGTTTGCGGTGTCGATGCCGAACTTCGCGACCTCTTTCGCGTTGGTGGAGATGGCGACGAAGTGTTTGGCGATGGCGGATTCGTCGCCGCCCAGACCTTTCAGAGCCCATGCGCGGGCAGCGTGCGCATTGGTCATCGTCTCGAGCGTGGTGAAGGTTTTGGAGGCGACGAGGAAGAGCGTTTCGTCCGCGCTGAGATCGCGGACGGCTTCGACGAAGTCGGTGCCGTCGACGTTCGAGACGAAGCGGAAGGTAAGGTCGCGCTGCGAATAGTACTTCAGAGCCTCATAGGCCATGACCGGACCAAGGTCCGAGCCGCCGATGCCGATGTTGACGATGTTGCGGATGCGCTTGCCAGTGTGACCCTTCCATGCGCCGCTGCGAACTTTGTCGGAGAAGGCGGACATCTTGTCCAGCACGGCATGCACGCCGGGCACGACGTCTTCGCCATCGACGAGGATGGATTCACCCTTGGGCGCGCGAAGTGCAACGTGAAGCACCGCGCGATCTTCCGTGACGTTGATCTTGTCGCCGCGAAACATGGCGGCGATACGATCTTTCAGGCCGCGCTCGTTGGCCAGTTGCACGAGCAGCTTGAGCGTGTCATCAGTGATGCGATTCTTCGAGTAGTCGAGGAAGATGCCGACGGCGTCGGTGGTGTAGCGCGTGCCGCGCTGCGCGTCCTGGTCGAAGAGCTGACGCAGCGTGGTCTTTGCAATCTCCTGAGAATGCGCCTTGAGCGCCTTCCACGCGGGTTGCTCTACAAGGGAGAGATTGGGAAGAGTGGCTGAGGCGGTCATGTCTCGTGGCTCCTTGCGCGGTCAATCGATTGAAGGTGAGGTTGATGCTGACGCTTGCATCATATTGCAGTTGGCGGCGACCTGGCTCCGCGCTGGTTGGGGCGCAAATCAGTGCAGCGCGCTGACGACCAGCAAAACGAAGGCGACGATGAGGCCACAGGTGCGGAACCAGTGATAGAGATCCCAGCGATGCTCCTGTGCGCGCCAGTCGGCGGGAAGATTGGCAGGCGTCCAGAGCTTGACGCGGTTGTTGATGGGAACCGGTCCGCCGAGCGAGAAGAGAATGGCGAAAACCTGGATAGCGAAGGCCGTTTGCGCGAGGTGTCCGGCGAAGACGCCGAGATGGGCAAAGGGCAGCAGCAGGAGCAGGTTCAGGAGAGTGGAGGTGATCATCCAGAATGGCATCACGCGACCGAAGAGCGTGGCGAATGAGGCGCGGACCGGGATGTGAACGTCCGTGCTCTGCCGGTTGAGCGTGGGATGGCCGAAGGCGGCGAGGTTCAGCTCGCTGCCGCACATCAGCCCGAGGACGACGATGGCCAATACCTGAATCACCATATGGCTTTCGATGTCGCCGGACGGCGGCAGTCGCACAAGTTCACGGCTGCTTCACGGTTGCTGATGATGCTGCCCAGTCGTGCACCATAAGTGGCACCCCCTTCACGGAAAAATCATCGCGCGTTTGCACCATTTTCGTTGAAGACAGCCAGCATGGCCGTGTGAACCCTGCACTCGTACGTGACTCGCGTTCAGGTTTGCCGCAGCATGTTGTAGCCGGCGCGATCCTTCCTTCGAGCATTCCCGACACGCGGGTGGGCACAACACGCGTTCAGCCGGACTGGATTGGCTGCGACCTGCGCAGTTATCGCTTGCGATTAGCCGAGACAGCAGCGGAGCGCATGGCGGCGTGCCGGCTGCGTTTCCGCGTCTTCAACCTGGAACTGGGCGAAGGGCTGCCGGAGTCCTACGCGAACGGCATGGACCAGGACGCCTACGATGCCGTTTGCGAGCATCTTCTGGTCGAGGAAAAGGCCACCGGACGCGTCGTTGGCACATACCGGATGCAGAGCGGCGTGACGGCCTGGCGACATCGCGGCTACTACAGCGCGCAGGAGTTTGACTTTGGGCCCTATGAGGCTTTGCGGCCGCATCTGCTGGAACTGGGGCGCGCCTGCATTGACCGCGATCACCGTTCGGCGGAGGTGCTGACGCTGCTGTGGCGCGGCATCGCGCAGTATGCCGATCACCACGGGCTGCGCTATCTGATCGGGTGCTCGTCGGTGCCGTCGCAGGACGCGGCAACGGGATGGGCCATGTATCACCGGCTGGCTCCGTTTCTGGCTGCGCCGAGTTTGCGCACGCAACCGGCCGCGGACTACCGGTTGCCGGCGCCGCCGATCGATACATGCAGTTCCGGAGACGAACGTGCCGAAGCTGTTGAAGACGTATCTTGCCGTGGGCGCGCGCATTTGCAGCGAGCCTGCGTGGGATCGCGCGTTTGGGACGATCGATTTTCTGACGCTGCAGGATATGCACGAGTTGACTCCGGCGGCGCGGAGCCGATTCCTGTGCAGGCCATGAGCAAAGTTCAGACTATGAGTCCACTTCGCTGGCGCAACCTGTCGCGTTCGGCAATGAGGACGGCGATGCTGGGGGCGGGACTGGTGGAGGTGGCGGCTAGCTTCGGCGGACGACGTATGCGGAGCGGTGCGAGGGCACTGACTCCACGCGAGCGCGCCGACTGGCTGCAGGATGCAGCTTCGACGGTGCTGAGGCGCATCGGCATGGAGGTGGTGGCGGATGGCGATCCACCGCCGCATGGCCGGTGGTCTCGAACCACCTGAGCTATCTGGATGTGCTGGCGTATGCGTCGCTTTCGCCTTGCGTGTTTGTGGCCAAACAGGAGGTGCGAGGGTGGCCGGTCTTTGGGAGATTCGCCACCATGGCGGGCACAGTATACGTGGACCGCAGGCGCGGCGCAGCGAATGACAACGCAGTGGCATGGATGGAAGGAGCGCTGGCGGCGGGAGTGCCGGTGGTGCTCTTTCCGGAGGGGACATCGAGCGATGGCGCGCAGGTGCTTCGCTTCCACTCCCGCTTCTTCGAGCCGGCGATACGGGCGCACGCGATGGTGACGGCGGCGGCGATCGGCTATGCGAGCAGCACGGCGTCGGAAGGCACGCTGGCCTATCACGGCGAGGCTGTCTTCGGAACGCACCTAGTGCGGACGCTGGGCCAGGCCAATCTGAAGGCGCGGGTGATTTTCGCTGCGGAAGGAAAGCGCTATGCCGATCGCAAGGACGCGGCGCGCGCGACGCAGAGCGAGGTGGAGTGGCTGCGCAGCGGCCTGGCCGGGCATGCGGCGATCCAGCAGTACACGGAGCGGCTCCGGCTGACGCTGGCGATATAACAAGAGAGATTCTCTTTCCGCGACGGAGCAGACGAAGCATTCCATTTATGCTGAGGCCGGGATGCCTGAGCCTGACAGGATCACTCGCCGCGATTTTTTGAACGGGACGCTGCTGGCTTCCGGAGCCGCACTGATCTCCGCCGCATGCCCTTTTCAGCTGATGGCTGCTGAGGACTGGGACGGCGCGTCGGGTATCGGCGACTATGCCGGCGCGAACGGCAATACGCACCAGGTGATGGCCGACGGCCACATGATTCGCGATCACGCCTTCGATAGAACGAAGTTGCCGATCGAAGAAACCGGCGAAACCTTTGATTGCGTGATTGTGGGCGGGGGCATCAGTGGCCTGGCGGCGGCGCTTTTCTACAAGAGGGCAATGAGTGCAAAACGAACCGGCGCGAAGAAATCGTGCCTGGTGCTCGAAAACCATTCCATCTTTGGTGGAGAGGCGAAGCGCAACGAATTCGACGTGGATGGGCAGCGTTTGATCGCGAGCCAGGGGTCGGCGATGTGGTTTCAGCCGATGCCGGGAAGCTTTCTCGCGCATTTTTATGATTCGGTCGGGATCGATCCACGGCAGTTTCAATATCAGCAGAACGCCGGCGGCATTGCGACAGGTGTGACGCCGTATGCCGGCGATGGAAGCAACTTCGGCTTCTACTTCGGCGCGGACGCTCGCCACCCGAAGGGAACGTGGCTGGTCGACCCGTGGACGAAGCGGCTCGAAGGCGCACCAATTTCCGCAGAGTCGAAGCGTGAGCTACTGGCGATGCGGGAGGTGCCGGATCATCGGCCGGTGCCGCGCCGTCATGGAGATGCCGTTGCGCGGCAGCTTGATTCGATTACGCTCGAAGACGATCTGATGACGCGACATGGGCTGAGCCGCGATACGATCCGGCGTTATCTCTCTCCGGTGAGTGGAGGGGGCTCGGGCATTGGCGCGGACGTGCTCTCCGCGTACAGCGATTACGCTCCCGATCTGCTCTTTCCGTGGGAGAAGGAGCATGGCCCGCAGATGTTTCCGGGTGGCAATACCGGCGTGGCGCGGCACATGGTCAAGGCGCTGCTGCCTGCTGCGCTTCCCGGACCGGCGACGATGACGGGGATCTGCCAGGCGCGGGTGAACCTGGCCGCGCTCGACCAGCGAAGTCAGGCGACGCGGATTCGTTTGCGTTCTACGGTGATTTCTATTGAGCATGACGGCGAGACGGAGCGGGTCGCCGCACGTGAACATCGTCTACTTTCGCGAAGGCCGGTTGCATCGGGTGCGCGCTCGGTCGGTGGTTCTGGCGAACGGCAACTGGACGCATCAACTCCATTGTTCGCGATCTGCCGGCGGAGTATCGCCACGCGTATGCGCAGTTCTTTCGCGCGCCGTGCATTATGGCGAATGTGGCGGTGCGCAACTGGCGCTTCCTGGCGAAGATGGGCATCAGCCAGTGCCAGTGGTTCGACGGGATCGGCAACTACCTGGCGGTGCGGCGCGTGGCCACCTTTGGCGGAGGCGCGCCTGTGCTGTCGCCCGACACTCCTACGGTGCTGACGCTGAAGATTCTGTTTGCGCATCCGGGCAAATCGCTGCCGGAGCAGATCAACACCGGGCGCTATCAGATGATGACGACGCCATTCAGCGTGTACGAGAAGCAGCTTCGCGAGCAGTTCGCCAACATGTTTGGCGGGCAGGGATTCGACGGACGCCGCGACATTGCGGGCATCATTCTGAACCGCTGGGGGCATGCCTATCTTGCGCCGCAGCCCGGCTTTTTCTTCGGAAAGGATGGCAAGCCGGGGCCGGCAGAGCTGATGCGCCGCCATCCGTTTGGACGCATCGCTTTCGCCAACTCCGACCTGTCGGGGATTATGGATCATCGCGCTTCGATCACGGAGGCGCATCGCGCGGTGCAGCAGGTGCTTGCGATAGCAACATAGGAACCTGCGGCAAAGAGGGATGACACGGCACATGCGGGAAGAGGCTCTAATACTGGCTATGCCCCAAGCTGCCGCAAGCCGCCTGCACCTGAGCGAGATCGCTCCGCACCTTGTTCAGTCCGAGATCCGCTCAATGACCGTGGAGTGCGACCGCGTGGGCGGCGTGAACCTGGCGCAGGGTGTGTGCGACACGGAGCTGCCGGCGCCGGTGCAGGAAGCGGCGATTGCCGCGATCGAGCAGGGGCACAATATCTACACGCGGCTGGACGGGATTGCGCCGCTGCGCGCGGCGATCAGCAAAAAGCTCGCAGATTACAACCACGTGCAGGCGAATCCCGAGACGCAGCTGCTGGTGACCTCCGGCGCGACGGGCGCGATGTATGCGGCGTGCCTGGCGCTGTTCAATCCGGGCGACGAGATCATCCTCTTCGAGCCGTTCTACGGCTATCACCTGAACACGATGCTGACTTTGCGGATCAAGCCGGTGCCGCAGCCATTGGCAACGGGCACGTGGGAGCTGGATGTGGATTCCTTGCGTGCCGCCGTCACTCCGAAGACGCGCGCGATTCTGATCAACAGCCCATCGAATCCGTGCGGGAAGGTGTTTACGCGCGCGGAACTGGAGGCGATCGGCGAGATTGCGCTGGAGCACGATCTCTTCGTGCTGACGGATGAGATTTACGAATATTTTCTCTTCGACGGCGCGAAGCATGTAAGCGCCGCTTCCCTGCCCGGATTGGCGGAACGGACGATCACGATCTCCGGCTTCTCGAAGACATTTGCGATTACGGGCTGGCGGATCGGCTATCTGGCGGCGGATGCGCGATGGGTTCCGTCCATCGGCTACTTCCACGACCTGACGTATGTGTGCGCGCCGTCTCCGGCGCAGTACGGTGCGGCGGCGGGACTGGCGCAGCTCGGCGCGGATTTCTATCGGCATATGTCGACGGACTACCAGAAGAAGCGCGACCTGCTGTGCTCGGCGCTGAGTGAGGCGGGGCTGACGCCTTCTGTGCCCGATGGTGCGTATTACGTGCTGGCAGATGCGACGATTTTGCCGGGTGCGACGGCGCGGGAGAAGGCGCGGGCGCTGCTGGCGAAGACGGGCGTGGCGGCGGTGGCGGGCTCGGCGTTTTACTCGAAGGGGCGCGGGGAGAACCTGCTGCGGTTCTGTTTTGCGAAGCAGGATGAGGCTTTGCAGGATGCTTGTGCGCGGCTGACTTCGGCTAGCTTTAGACCGGAAGAGTGCGAGATAGATGGGAATTTGCGCTCTGAAACCGAGTCGCATGAACAACTGGCTTGATCGGCGACGATGCAATTGCTGCCGAAATGATTGGCTACCCAGCAGTACGCAGTTCGCAATGCTGGCCTCGACGACCGTACGGGAGGTATCAACCGTGTGCAGATCAAGCGATTCCTGGCTAGTGAGACTCTGCGCAATACAAACATTTCGAAGACTCCTTGTCGAACAAATCAAGCAGCTCAGCTGAGTTCTCTGAATGACGTTCTTGACGTGGTCATCGGAGATTGACCACCCGCTCGATGCTGGCTTTGAAGTGGTCTACTCAGCCGCCGATGGCTTCTTTCATCATTGCCACGTCGACATCGTCGTGGCAGAGCTCTTCTTTATTTCTATTGCGCCACGAGCCGTATGCATGGCGGGCTGCGGCTAGTCCCAGTAGCAGGAGTGCCAGACCGCAGACGCCGTTCCACTGCCAGCGCTCCCAGGCATGCGCACCGAGCCAGGACCCGAGCGCGCCGAAGATGAAGTACGTGGTCATGTAGACGGTGTTGATGCGGCTGCGCGCGCCATATGCCGTTCCCGGGCAGTGCGCGAGCGAGAAGATGCGGGTCTGGTTGCCGACCTGGGCGGCCTGCGCTCCGGCGTCCATGAGCAGCACGCCGATGACGAGACCCGCGATGCTGTAGGCGAAGAGCCAGGTGACACCCCAGGACAGGATGACCAGGCTGAGCCCGGCGGAGATCACCCAGCGGGAGCCGTGACGGTCTGCGAGGCGGCCGGCGATGGGCGCGACCGACGCGCCAATCGCTCCGAGGACGCCGAAGCTGCCGGCGACGCCTGCGCCGAGGCGGTAGTGCGGCGAGCCGAGTAGGAAGACGAGCGTCGTCCAGAAAGCACTGAAGGCGGCAAAGACCAGGCCGCCGACAGTCGCGGATTCGACCAGCAGCGGTTGCGTTCGCATCAGGGTCCAGAGGGAGCGGAGTGCGTGGCTATACGGCAAGGGGGTGCGAGGCGGCAGCAGTGGGAGCGCCCGGCGCAGCAGGAATGCCAGGGCGACGGCGAAGACCGAGGCGATGAGGAAAACAGAGCGCCAGTTGAGCCATTCGGCGATCCATCCGGAGAAGGTGCGGCTGAGCAGGATGCCGAGCAGGAGGCCGGTCATGACGGAGCCGACGGCGCGGCCGGCGTTGGCGGGAGTGGCGATCTCAGGCGCGATCGGCAGCAGGACGTGAGTGACGGCGGCCATGGTGCCGGTGAGGATGGTGATCAGCACCATGGGCAGCAGTGAGGGCACGACGGCGGTGATGAGCATCGACAGGACGAGGCCGGCAATCATCTTCAGGATGAGGCCGCGGCGTTCGACCACATCGCCGAGAGGCACGAAGAAGAGGAGGCCGATAGCGTAGCCGGCCTGGGCGGCGACGGCGACGTGGCTCATCTGCGCCTCGGTCACATGGAGGCTGCGAGCCATCTCGATGAGCAGGGGCTGGTTGAAGTAGAGCGCGGAGACGGTGATGCCGGTGGCGAGGCCGAGCAGTGGAATCAGCCGCTGGCTGGGAGCGGCTGCCGGTGGGGTGGGCTGGGGCTCAGCCCGTGAGCCGGGGAGGGTGACTTCCATATGATTTCGATGCTACGCGGTACTCTGTGGCTTCTGGTCGTCGTCTCGCAGCCAACGTGCTAACTATATGGTGCATCACACGCCAGAGCACCTACAGAACAACATTGAAGATGTAGCAAGTTATTGCCTCATCTGCCTCTATGACGGAAGGCCAGCCACACTCCACTTCGAGCGCATGGCGCGAGCGGCTCGCCGCTTTGCGCAATGTACCGCCCGTGCTCGGCATCCTGTGGCAGTCGGGACGCGCGGTGGTCACGTGGGGCCTCATTCTCCGCGTCCTGGTTGCTGCCCTGCCCGCCGGCATCGGCGTGGTTGCGGCCTGGATCCTCAATGGGGTCGAAAACGCGATCCTGCACAAGGGGCTGCCGCAATACTTCTGGTGGGCAGTTGGCGGCGAGGTCGTGCTGAACGTGATCGTCGGCCTGTTGAGCCGCGGCATCGACTACTCCGACAGCCTGCTGGCTGACCGTTACACCCACTTTGTCAGCGTGCAGGTGATGCAGCAGGCTGCGCAACTGGACCTGACGACGTACGAGGATCCTGTCTTCTACGACAGGCTGGAGCGGGCGCGCGTACAGGCCACGGACCGGCTGGCCATGATCCAGCAGATGGGACGGCTGCTGCAACAGACGCTGACCACCCTGATCTGGACCAGCATCCTGTTGTATTACTCACCCTGGCTGCTGCTGCTGCTGGCACTCGGGGTACTGCCGACCTTCCTGGGTGAGACACACTTCGCTTTCCTGCGCTACGCATTGAATTTCCGCCAGACCCCGGCGAAGCGGCAGATGGACTACCTGCGGCAGACGGCCGGCAGCCGCGAGGGCGCGAAGGAGCTGAAGCTCTTCAACCTCAGCGAGTTCTTCACCGGCCGTTTCAATACGCTCTCCAAACATATCTACGAAGAAAACGTCGCGCTCTCGCGCAAGAAGCTGATTGCCGGCGGCCTGCTGGGCATCATTGCCACGCTCG
Organism: uncultured Acidobacteriaceae bacterium; assembly: GCA_963750845.1. Taxonomy (GTDB): domain Bacteria; phylum Acidobacteriota; class Terriglobia; order Terriglobales; family Acidobacteriaceae; genus KBS-83. Next base: position 38,717 of record CAVVSP010000018.1, on the reverse strand, counting down.
GCTACTACGGGGCGTACGTGTTTGTGATCTGGCGCGCGGTCGGCGGCCACTACCAGAGCATCGGCGTATACGCCCTGTTGACGAATGCCATCATCCAGGCGAGTTCGAACCTGCAGCAGGTCTTCTCGCTGGCCTCGGGCGTCGCAGACCAGGCGCTCTTCCTTACCGATCTGCTGGCGTTCTTTGAGATGAAGCCGACAGTGGAGTCGAAGGTGGGCGGGTTGCGGGTGCCGCGGCCGATCCGGCAGGGCTTCGAGTTTCGCAACGTGTCGTTCGCCTATCCCGGAACGGAACGGCGGGTGCTGCGCGACTTCAATTTTCGGCTGCGGCCGGGCGAGCGCATTGCGCTGATCGGCGAGAATGGGCAGGGCAAGACAACCGTAGTGAAGCTGATTACACGGCTTTATGACCCGACCGAGGGACAGATTCTGCTGGATGGCGTTGACCTGCGCGAATACGACCTGGACGATCTGCATCACGAGATGGGGGTGATCTTCCAGGACTTTATGCGCTACGAGATGACGGCTCGCGACAACATCGGGGTAGGACGCGTGGAACGCGAGCACTCGGAGAACGAGATTGAGCTGGCAGCAGAGCAGAGCCTGGCGGCGAGCGTGATCGCGAAGCTGCCCGGGCACTACGATCAGATGTTGGGTCGCCGCTTCGAGGGGGGCGTCGAGCTTTCCGGCGGGGAGTGGCAGCGCGTGGCGCTGGCGCGCGCGTATCTGCGCGACGCGCAACTGTTGATCCTGGACGAGCCTACGGCGGCGTTGGACGCGCGCAGCGAACTGGAGGTCTTTGAGCGCTTCGCGGAACTGACCGAGGGCAAGATGGCGCTGCTGATCTCGCACCGTTTTTCAACGGTACGTATGGCAGACCGCATCGTAGTCCTAGAGGGCGGCAAGCTGGTGGAGGAAGGCACCCATTCGGCGCTGATGGCCCTGGGCGGACGATATGCCGGGATGTTCGAGATGCAGGCAGCGAGCTATCGATGACAGGAAACGGGACCAATATCGAAGAAGGAAGAGCGGCGTCGCTGCCGGCAGAGAGTGGCGCTGCGCTTCCTCCAGAGAAGATCGCGCAGACGGCGCCTTCCGCGCCGGGCGGAACGGCGGGGGCGGAGATCCCCGCGGATTCGATGGTGGAGGCGGAGCTGCCGGTTGTCGCCAAGGTGCAGGCGCCGAAGATCGAGCGGACAGAGGAGCAGATGCGCCACGCGGCGATGGCGGCCTCGCAGGAGTGGCACGTCGCGCGTGCGCCGCAGGGCGACATCTTCAGCCGGCGTATCGCGGCCGCACAATCGACCTACCGGCAGGTCTTCAACGAGCTGGACCGCCGGCCGATGCCGACCTACAAGCCGGGCGAGCCGCTGGATCCGCTGCTGGAGCTGCGCGAGAATCCGCGGCTGCTGCAATCCGCGCTCGACGAGATGCAGTCCATACGGCGGCGGCTGACGAAGCTGCCCGTGGTGGTGCGCCCACGCGAGGGCGACGAGCCGCGTATTGTCACTGTAGCGGATACCTATCTCAAGGCCGCCGATTCGCGCTGGGAGGGCGACTGGGTGGTGTGGTTCCTGGAAGAGGTGCAGAAGGCCGACCCGCTGACTTTGCGCGAGCTGTGGGCCTTCCCCACCGCGGTGAAGTTCCTGCTGGTGGAAGAGGTGCTGACCCAGGCGAGAACGCAGATCGACGATCCTGCAGCCTTCGATCTGGCTGCCCAGGGGCTGCTGGCGGCACGCTTCGACGGCATTCGCAATGCGATCTACGCCAACTGGGCGCAGATGATCGAGAGCCTGGTGGTCTTCAACGCGGTGCTGCGGCAGGATCCGGTGGGCGCGTATCCGCAGATGGACTTTGATAGCCGCGAGCGCTACCGGGAGCGGGTGTCGGAGATTGCGCGCAACTCCGATCAATCCGAGTTGGAGGTGGCGGAGACGGCGCTGCGGCTGGCCGAGCGGCCGTCTCCGCCCCATACCGTGCCGCGCATGGCGGCCAGACGCGCTCATGTTGGCTACTATCTGATCGACAAAGGCTTCCCTTTGCTAGCCGCCGAGATCGCCTACCGGCCGCGATGGATCGACCGCGTTCGCATCTTTGCGAAGCGCAATGCGGATGATGTGTACATCCTGGGGATCCTGTTGCTGACGGTGCTGCTGATCGGCGCGATCATGGTGCCGCTGGTCCCCAACTACTCGATCCTGGGCGGCCTGACCGCGGCGTTTCTCCTTCTGCTGATCCCGACGGCACAGGGCGCGGTGGACCTGGTGAACAACACGGTGGCGGCGCTGCTGAAGGCGACCGGCCTGGCGAAGCTCGATTTCCCCAAGGGTCTGCCGCCGGAGTTCGCAACGCTGGTGGCCATCCCGACGCTGCTGCTGAACGAGAAGCAGGTGCGCGATCTTATCGAGGACCTGGAGGTGCGCTATCTCGCCAACCAGGATCCGAATATCCACTTCGCGTTGCTGAGCGATCTGCCGGACTCGGTCTCTCGCCCGCGCCCCAACGATACGGACCCGCTGGTGGAACTGGCGGTGGGGCTCATCAATAACCTCAACACCCGTTACGGTGATAAGAACGGCAGCGGCAAGCATGGCGGCGGCTTCTACCTGCTGCATCGCCACCGCATCTTCAACGCGCGGCAGGGCGTGTGGATGGGCTGGGAGCGCAAGCGCGGCAAGCTGCTGGACCTGAACAAGTTCATTCTGGGCGCGTTCGACAGCTTTCCGGTGAAGGTCGGCAACCTGGACGTGCTGCGCACGGTGCGCTACGTCATCACGCTGGACTCCGATACGCAACTGCCACGGGGCACGGCCCATGCGATGGTAGGCGCGATGACGCATCCGCTGAACCGCGCGGTGATCGATCCGGAGTCGCGCATCGTGACCGAGGGCTACGGCATCCTGCAGCCGCGCGTGGGCGTCAGCGTACATTCGGCGTCTCGCTCGCGGCTGGCGGCGATCTACTCCGGCCAGACGGGCTTCGACATCTACACGCGGGCGGTCTCCGATGCCTACCAGGACCTCTACGGCGAAGGCATCTTTACCGGCAAGGGCATCTACGAGGTCAACACGCTGCATTCGGTGCTCGACCGGCGGTTCCCGCGCAATTCCCTGCTGAGCCATGACCTGATCGAAGGCGCGTATGCGCGCGCCGGACTGGCCACGGACATCGAGGTGATCGACGACTATCCGTCGCATTACAGCGCATACCGGCGGCGGCAGCATCGCTGGGTGCGCGGCGACTGGCAGATTGCGCAGTGGCTCTTCGGCAAAGTGCCGGACGAGAGCGGCCGGATGGTGAAGAATCCCATCTCGAACATCTCGCGCTGGAAGATCTTCGACAACCTGCGGCGATCGCTGGTGGAGACGATGACGCTGATCCTGCTGGTGGCGGGGTGGCTGGGGCTGCCGGGGGGGCCGCTCTACTGGACGCTGGTGACGGTGATCCTGCTGTTCGCGCCCAGCCTGGTGTCGCTGGTCTTCAGCGTGGGACGCGCCTGGGCCAGCCCGCAGAAGGGCGAGGTGCAGGAGGCCTTTGTCGGCTTCGGGCAGAACCTGACCATCACGCTGATCAACCTGGCGTTCCTGCCGCACCAGATGCTGATGGCGCTGGATGCGATCATCCGCTCGCTGGTGCGGCGCTTCATCACCGGGCAGCGGCTGCTGGAGTGGGAGACGGCGGCGCAGGCGGAATCCACCGGCGGCAAGACGACGCCGGTCGATCGCTACCTGCAGGCGACGCCGATCGTCACCATCGGTATCGCGCTCGTGGTCGCGATCGTGCATAAGCAGTCGCTGCTGGTGGCGGCGCCGCTGCTGGTGCTGTGGCTGTTCGAGAGCACCATCACCGCGTGGCTGAACCATCCGCCGACAGAGGACCGGGAGCACCTGAACGGGAAGCAGAAGGAGTTCCTGCGCGAGATGGCGCTGCGCACGTGGCGCTTCTTCTACGAGTACGGCGGCGCGAAGCACAACTACCTGGTCCCGGATAACGTGGAGGAGCACGAGCTGTTCGAGGCGGCGCGCGTGTCGCCCACCAACTTCGGCCTGCTGCTGAATGCGCGGCAGGCGGCGCACACCTTCGGCTATCTGACGGTGCCGGAGTTCGTCGAGCTCAGCCATCGCAGCCTGGACACCTTCGACCGCATGGAGAAGCGCAACGGCCATATCTATAACTGGTACGACACGCGGACGCTGGAGCCGATTACGCCGCGCGTGGTGTCGTCGGTGGACAGCGGCAACCTGGCGGCATCGTTCTACACGCTGCGCTCGGGCGCCGAGGCGATGCTGCAGGAGCCGTTGCTGGAGGCGCGGCAGTGGACCGGCATACGCGATCAGCTTGCGCTGCTGGCTTCGCTCGACGCGCTGCCTGCGGAGCTGGCGCCGGTTCCGGAGGACGATGCGCTGCGTCCGTGGATCGACTGGTGCTGCGGGGCACAGTTGTCTCCGGCATTCGACGCGGTGCGCGGTGCGGATGGCCAGCCCTTCGACCTGACCGACAAGACACACACCGAGGGCGAGTGGTGGCTGGCCGAGCTGCTGCGCCGCGTCAACGCGGTATGCACGCTGGTGCGCGACTACAGGCCGTGGCTGGACCGCGAATATTCGCCGCTGGAATCGGTGCTCAAAGATTCGGGACGGTTGCCGATTGGGCGCGGCGTGGCGTACATCGACGATCTGGATGCACGGCTGCAGCGCGCGTGGAGCGGCAAGACGGTGGACCAGGCGGAGATCTACCTGATCGAGAAGCTGCGCGCGCTGCTGGCGATGGCGCGGGAGCGGCAGGTGGCGCTGGTGGAGAAGCTGACGTCGCTGGAACAGCGCGCGGAGACATGCGTTGCGGAGATGGACTTCGCATTTTTGATCGAGCCGTCGCGAGGGATTCTTTCCATCGGCTACATGGTGGAGCAGGAAGAGCTGCACAAGGCCTGCTACGACCTGCTGTGCTCGGAGGCGCGCATCGGCGCGTTCGTCGCAGTGGCGCGAGGCGATGCATCGCAGCAGAGCTGGTTCAAGCTGGGCCGCATCCACACGGTGGCGTATGGGCGGCCGGCGCTGATCTCCTGGACCGGCACCATGTTCGAGTACCTGATGCCCGCGCTGTGGATGCGCTCCTACCCGGACACGCTGGTGACGCGCACGCTGGACAACGTGGTCGCCATCCAGCGCGCGTTCGCCAAGGAGCACGGAAATATTCCGTGGGGCATCTCCGAGTGCGGCTATGCGGAGATGGACGACCAGGGCCACTATCACTATCTGGCCTTCGGCATGCCGTCGATCGCGCTGAAGTGGGATGCGATTGCGGGGCCGGTGATCTCGCCGTATTCCTCCTTCCTCGCGTTGATGATCGATGAGATGGAAGCGCTGAAGAACCTGAAGCGCATGGCCAGCATGGGCTGGGTGGGCGCGTACGGCTTCTACGAAGCGGGCGACTACCAGAAGTCGCTGAAGAAGCCGGCGCTGGTGAAGGAGTGGATGGCGCACCACCAGGGCATGTCGCTGCTGGCAGTGCTGAATCTGCTGCACAACAACATGGCGCAGGAGTGGTTCCACGCCAACGCGAACCTGAAAGCGACCGAACTGCTGCTGCACGAGAAGCCGATCCGCGAATCGCTGCTGCTGGCCGAGTACAAGGAGTCGGGGAAGCGGCGGTCGGCCGCCTGATCTTACGGGCCGACGTTCGAGGCGTAACGTTACCTCCACCCCTCCCCCTCCCGGTCACCGGAGCCGGCTGTGTAACTTGCTTTGTTTCATTCGGTTAGACACTCTCCCGTGGACTAAATTCGTCCATCCAAAGGGGTTATCGCTAAATTCGTCCAGCCATTGGACTTAGACGTGTGCCAAAGCGGCCGCGAGGCCGCGACCAGCGGCGGCCGGAGCGGCAGGAAGCTGGCGCAGTGCTGGCGATGGATGGCGAGGACCTTCGCGGCGCGCTGCGGATCGGTGGACCAGGCGCGCGAAACCTCTTCGACGAAGGCTTCGCCGGTGGTGGCGGCGAGGGCGCGGGCGTAGGCGGGATAGCTGTGCTGGAGGCGGCGAAGCAGCGCCATGCGGGCGCGGAAGCAGGCTGCCTGATCGGCGAAGCGGGCCCAACGCGCGATGACGGTGACCCAGCGGCCGTCGAGATATTCCTGCGTGGGGAGAGCGAGGGTGCCGGCGCTTTCCGATTGCCTCGGCCGATTCCTTCTGGCCGAAGAGGTTGTTGGCCTCGCGCGCGAGGCGCGACCGGCCCCAGGTGGATTCGAGCGCTGCTTCGCAAGCGGCGTAGTCGGGGAAGATGTGGCCGGCGGCGCGCGCGGCGGCGCTGGCCTGGCGGAGAAAGCTGTCCTGTGGGGTGGTGGTCATGCGGGCTGCTCCTTTGTGGGGAAATGAAAAGGGCGAAGCCAGTGGCTCCGCCCTTTGGTGCTGCGTTTTGATTCGCTATTTTTATTGTTTCAAATTGGATGGGGTGATTTGGCAGGTTTCTGGGCGACCAGAAACGAAAGTACTGAATGCACCCGTCCCGGATATTGCGAGCCTTTTTGCGCTCGGTCTGTCTCGAACTGATTAGGATGAGGCGGCCCGACTCTGCATTGGAGACGAAGCCTGGCTCGACGAACGACTGACGGCCAACTGTATACGAAGGATTGCGGCAGCGGCGGCCGGTTGCCTGCTGGTAGTTCGAATGGTACCTTTGGGCGGTTTCGTATCCGCCGACCTCGCAGAATAACGCCGCAACGGCGGAAATCATCGGATTCAGCCGGCGCGAATGCGGACCACCCCGAGAATAAAGATAGAGGAGAGTATCCGGCTTGTCTCGAGGCATGACCCCGACCGAAACTCGTGTCCATCGTCGCGATATCGACCTTGAAAAAGGGGATAAGAAACTCAAATTCGAGGGCGGCTGTTGTGGAACTGGAAATGAACAAACAAGGTATCCGCCGAACATGTTCGCGTGGTGAGAACTGCCGCCCAGGACGCCAAAGCAGAAGACAAAGACAAGGCCAGAGAGATGGACGAGCAGACTCTTGAGGCGGTCCGGAATAGAGGTTTCTTCCCGCAACGTTAAATGGTCGACCGATTTCCGTATCGATCACCATCGAAGTGAAATTTCTACGAATCTCCAAGTAGGTCAGCCAAGGCAAGAGATCAACCAAGGCATCCGCCGAGGCGCGCGATACGAGCTTTCGAGAAGTCCTATTTTTTTAGTTGACAACCGCGATGGCCGACGAAATACGTCCTATTTTATTAGGAGCGACACATGGCGGGACGCAGAGGCGGTTCGGGAAGCGGATCAGAGGGGATGACTCCGCTGGAGCTGAAGATCATGCAGGTGCTGTGGCGGTTAGGGCCTTCTCCGGTGCAGGCGGTGCAGCAGGAGTTGGAGGGCGAGCTGGCCTATACGACAGTGCAGACGATGCTGAACGTGCTGGAGCGCAAGGGGCGGGTGACGCGGCGGCTGCGCGGGCGGGCGTTTGAGTATCGCTCCGCTGTAACCGAAGAAAAGACGCTGGGCACGGCGGTGGCGGACCTGGTGGATCGGATGTTTGGCGGGTCGCCGGAGGAGCTGGTGATGAGCCTGGTGAAGTCGCGGCAACTGGATGCGGGTCGGCTGGCGAAGCTGGCGGAGCGTGTGGATGCGGCGAAGGCCGCGAAGAAGAATCCGCGTGGGAGGGACCGCGATGCATGAGAGCTGGATGCATGAACTGGTGACGATGACGACCGGGTGGCTGGTGAATTATCTTGCGCATTCCGTGGTGGCGCTGACCGTGCTGGGCGCGGTGGCACGGCTGGGCGACCGGCTGCTGCGTAGGGTTGGGCCGCAGGCGCAGCATCGCGTGTGGGTGGTGGCATTGCTGGCGGGCGTGGCACTGCCGTTGCTGCCGGCTGGATCGATCACCCGCTACTTCGGTCCTGCGGATGCGATTGCTGGTGGTGGAACGGTGGCGGTTACGCATCACATGGTTGCGGCCACGGCCGCACGCTGGACGTTGACGCCCCTGCTGTCGCAGATGCTGGCCGGAGCGTACCTGCTGACGGTGATGTTCTCGATGGCGCGGCTGTTGTGGAGGCGGCGGCGCACCCATGCGATGGTGCGGCGAAGTGCGGTGCTGCCGCTGGATGCATGGGAGCACGGGCGAGTGGAGAGCGCGGCGCGGCGGCTTGGCGTGATCGCGCCCGAAGTGCGGTGCTCGACCGAACTGACCGGACCGGTGGTGCTGGGCCCGGGGTTGGGCCGGGGCGGGCGATGCTGCTGGTGCCGGAAGGCTTCCTTGCTGCGGAGGGCCTTGGCCCGGAGTCTCAGGAACCGGAGTGGCAGGAAGCACTTCCGCGGCGCTGGCGCATGAATGCGCGCACATTGCGCGGCGGGATTACGCGAAGAACCTGATCTATGAATGTGTCGCTGCCGCGGTTGCGTATCATCCGGCGAACTGGAGGATACTCCGGCGGATTGCAGAGACGCGCGAGCTGGTGTGCGATGAGCAGGCGGCGGACGCGATGGGCGACCGGCCGGAGTATGCGGCTTCCCTGCTGCGGCTGGCCACGGCGATGACCGGACCCGCAGCGCGACCTTTTTACGCAAGTGGAACGCAGGCGATCGGCGTCTTCGATGCCGACATATTGGAGGAACGGGTGATGCGATTGACGATGGATGTGCCGAAGGTGAGCAGGACACAGAGGATTGCGATGGCCCTGGTGGCCACATGTGCGCTGCTGGGCGGCGCGATGACGGCGGCGGCGCTGTCGTTTGACGTGACGCCGCAGGATGGCGCGGCGGGCGCAGGTCAAGAGAAGGTCTACAAGGTTGGCGATGGTGTGACTCCGCCGGTGCTGGTCCATGCGGTGGATGCGGAGTTTACAAAGAAAGGCGAAGGATGCCAAGTATCAGGGCGTCTCTGTGGTCTCGCTGTTGTCGACGCGCATGGCATGCCGCGCACGTCCATACGATACGAAGCTGGGCATGGGGCTTGGACGAGAAGGCCATCGAAGCTGTGCGTCAATATAAGTTCGAACCGGCAAACGCGACGGCAAACCCGTGGCGGTGGCGATCAACATCGAAGTGAACTTCCACCTTTATTAACTGCTGCTTGGGCCGTTGCCGTGGCGCGGCGTCGATTTCGTCATCGTAGATTGATTGCGTGGGGACGCGATGAACGCTGCGATTGTGGAGTCGTTTGCGAAGGCGCCGCGCTATGGATCGTTTGCCGATCCGGTGGCGGAGGCGGGCGAGGTGCTGGTCGAGGTAGAGGCGGCGGGGCTGCACCCGATTGTGAAGGCGCTGGCGAACGGCACGCATTATGGCAGCACGGGCGCTCTGCCGTTCATCCCCGGTGTGGATGGCGTCGGGCGGCTCGAAGATGGGACGCGGGTGTACTTCGGCGGGTCGCGTCCGCCGTTCGGCACCTTTGCGGAGCGCGCGGTGACGAATGCGGCGCTGTCTGTGCGGCTGCCGGACGGTCTGGATGCGTTGACCGCGGCGGGAATTGCAAATCCGGGGATGTCATCATGGGTGGCGCTCCAGATGCGGGCGCAGTTTCGTGCGGGCGAGAGTGTGCTGATACTGGGCGCGACCGGCGCGGCGGGACAGCTTGCAGTGCAGATTGCGAAGCGGCTGGGTGCGCGGCGGGTGGCGGCAGCGGGAAGAAATCCGCGAGGCGTTGGCGGCTGCGAAGGAACTGGGCGCGGATGCGGTGATCGCGCTCGAGCAGCCGCGGGAGGCGCTGGTGGCAGCGTTTCGCAGCGAGATCGCGGAGCATGGCGTGGATGTGGTGCTGGACTACCTGTGGGGCGAGCCGGCGGAGTGTTGTCTGGCGGCGATTGCGCAGAAGGGCCTGAGCCATGCGGCGCGGCGCATTCGTTTTGTGCAGATCGGGCAGAGCGCGGGGGCGACGATCACGCTGCCGGCGGCGACCTTGCGCAGCTCCGGCCTTGAGTTGCTCGGAAGCGGGTTCGGCAGCGCTTCGATGGAAGAGATCTTCCGGGCGCTCGCGGAATTTTTCGAGGAGGCTGCGAAGACTCCATTCGTGACGAAGATTCAGACCGTGCGGCGCTGCGCGATGTGGAGTCGTTGTGGAATGCAGCCGGAGCGGAGCGGGCGGCTGGTCTTTCAGCCGTGAGGAGTTGCGCAGAATCGGTGCAAACGGCGGCCAAGTCGTTTTGACGAAACGATTTTATCCATATAAATTCGATTCGATCCCGGCAGCAGAGACTTCGGCGCGGGTTATCTCTTTCCCCGGAGAGCGCGATGGACCTGCGCCGCATCTTTCTCTTACTTCTGTCAGTCACGCTCACGGCGCCGGCATGGGCGCAGATTTCTGGCGGTCTGCAGGGGCGGGCGACGGACACGTCGGGCGCGTCGATTGCACGCGCACAGGTGACGCTGACGCGCGCGAGCACGGGCGTGAAGCAGAGGACGGAGACGACGGCAGACGGCTACTACACGTTCCCGCAGTTGCCGCCGGGTAGTTACTCGGTGGAGGTTGCAGCCACAGGATTTGCCAGCGTGCTGCGACGAGGCGTGACGGTGGTGACGGGGCAGGCTGCACGGGTAGATGTGCCGCTGAATCCGGGCGGCGGCCAGCGAGACTGTGACGGTTACAGAAGACGTGCCGCTGCTGCAGTCGGAACAGAGCAACATCCAGACGAATATTCCGGGGCGGACGGTCGCAGCGATCCCGCTGAACACGCGGAATTTTATCCAGTTGTCCACGCTGGCGCCGGGGGTGACGCTGCCGCCGGGCACGCTGCTGCCGCGCATCAACGGCGGGCGTCCGCGCACGAATGAGTACCTGTTTGACGGCATCTCCGCGCTGCAGCCGGAGCCGGGGCAGGTCGTGTTCTTCCCGATTCTCGATGACATCCAGGAGTTCACCATCGAGGCGAACAATGTGCCGGCGGAGTTTGGGCGCTTCAACGGCGGCGTGGTGAACGTGACGACACGGTCGGGGACGAATGAGTTTCACGGCAGCCTGTTTGAATATCTGCGCAACGAGGACCTGAACGCGCGCAACTACTTTGCGCGGCCACCGGCGCGGAAGCCGGAGTACCGGCGCAATCTTTACGGCGGGACGATTGGCGGCCCGGTGCTGCATGACCGGCTGTTTTTCTTCGGGGACTACCAGGGGATACGGCAGGCGATCGGCGTGGTGCGCACGTCGACGATCCCGACGATGGCCGAGCGGCAGGGCGTATTTACCGGGGTGGCGAAGATCTACGATCCGGCGACGACTGTGTTCAACAACGCGACCTATTCACGGACGGAGTTTCCGAACGACGTGATCACGACGCCGCTGGATCCGGCGGCGGTGGCGCTGCTGTCGCGGCTGCCTGCGCCGACCAAGAGCGGCACGGCGAACAACTACACGCGCATTGCGGACGATGCCGATCACGAAAACCAGTTCGATGTGCGGGTGGATGGCGCGCTGGGCACGAGCGATCGCGCGTTTGGGCGCTACTCGTACTACAACCAGGTGGCGCAGCCGGTGTCGCCGCTGCCGGATGGGAGCGGGCTGATCTCGGGGTCGGTGCTGGGGTCGTTCAATTACGCGGGGCTGACGCATGTGCTGGGGCAGCAGGCGGTCTTCAACGAGACGCATACGTTCACCTCACATCTGCTGAACGATCTGCGGCTGGGCTACACGCGGCGCGGCAACACGACGGATGGCGTGTCGCTCGGCGAGTCTGCTTCGCAGGCGCTGGGGATTCCGGGCATCCCGTCGAATGCGGCATTCAATAATGCTCTGCCGCTGTTTACCTTTACGGGCTATCAGCAGATCGGCGTGTCGCCGAGCACGAATTCGCAGTATCAGACGGGTGTGTGGCAGCTGGTGGATACGGTGAACTGGGTGCGCGGAGCGCATTCGGTAAAGGCGGGCGTGGATGCGCGCTGGTATCAACTGAATACGGTGTCGCCGCCGAATCCGACGGGCTCGTTCGCATTTACGACGACGGGCACCAACCTGCCGAGCGTGACCAACAGCGGCAACTCGTTTGCGAGCTTCCTGCTGGGGCAGGTGGATACCTTCCAGATCGATCTGCAACAGCAAAAGTTACGTCCTCGCGACCATATCGAAGAGTGGTTCGTTCAGGATGACTGGAAGGCGATGCCCCGCCTGACGCTGAATATCGGGGCGCGGTGGACGCTGCATCATCCGTCGACCGAGAAGAACAATCAGGGCGCGGTCTTCAACCTGGCGACGCAGCAACTGGACTACCTGGGGGTGAACGGCTATCCCAAGTCGGCGCGCGAATTGCATTGGGACAATGTTGCGCCGCGCGTGGGGCTGACCTATCTGGTGACGCCAAAGACGGTGGTGCGGACGGGCTTCGGCATTGTGTTCATCGACCAGTCGGGCATCACGACGCCGTTTACGACGCCGCAGTTCCCTTTCATCCAGAACGTGCAGCAGAAGACGCAGGACAGCGTGAACGCGGCGTTCCAATTGAAGAGTGGCCCGTCGGTGGCGCCGATTCCGCTGACGCCGGATGCGGGGCTGGGGCAGAGCGTGTACACAGCAGATCGCAGAAGCGGGATCAGGCTACGTAGAACAGTGGAACCTGGCCGTGCAGCGCGCGATCACGCAGAATCTGTCGTTCGATGTGGCGTATGTGGGATCGCACATCGTGCATGTGGGGATTCCGGATGCGAATTTGAATCAGCTGACAGTGGATCAGCTGGCGCAGGGATCGTCGCTGTTGAAGCAGGTGCCGAATCCGTATTACGGGCAATTGCCGAAGTCGAGTCCCGATCGGCGGCAAGACGGTGGCGGCGGCGCAGTTGCTGAAGCCGTATCCGCGATTCCAGAATGTGGCGATCTACCGTCACAACAGCGGCACGACGAACTACAACGCGCTGGAGGCGAAGCTGGAGCAGCGCACCAGCCATGGGCTGACGCTGTTGTTCAGCTATACGTATTCGAAGCTGATTGACGATGCTTCGTCGGTGTTTTCATCGACGGTGCTGTCGTCGCCGAACTCGAGCAGCCTGGTGGCGGCGGATACATTTCATCCTGGACTGGAGCGGGATGCATCGAACGGCGACATGCCGAATGTGGTGGCGCTGAGCGCGGTGTACAGTTTGCCGGCCGGTCGCGGGCACAGCTTTGCTTCACATGGAATTGCGAACACACTGCTGGGCGGCTGGGAATTGAATGGGATCCTGTCGCTGCAGTCGGGCATGCCGGTAACGGTGACCCAGGCGACGAACAACAATTCGTTCGCTGGCTTTGCGCTGCAGCGGCCGTTTGTGCAGGGCAAGACGGCGCTGCCGGCCGGCGAGCGCAAGCCGACGAAGTTTTTCAATACAGACGCCTTCTCGACCGCGCCGCGTTTTGTGCTGGGGAATGCGTCGCGCAACCCGGTGCGCGGGCCGGCGTATCGCGATCTGGACCTGGCGCTGGTGAAGCACTTCTCCATTCCGGAGAAGGCGCAAGTTGAGTTTCGCGCGGAGCTGTTCGATGTGACGAATACGCCGGAGTTCTCGCAGCCGAACGGGAGTTTTGGGTCGCCGGCGTTTGGGAGTATTACGAGTACGACGACCGATCCGCGGGTGGCGCAGTTTGCTTTGCGGATCTCACGTTGAGTGCTCGCCGCACGGGCGGACGCGCCTGTGGCGGGATCTGCCATCCAGGCAACTGCGCCTGTGGCGCGGGGACGCGGGGTTCGCTCCCGATGGTCGCTCACTGTGAGTTTTGGGGGCGAATCGGCGAATCCCATATCCCAACACCGGGACATGGGGCACCCATTGGTGGTGAGCAGACAAACTGCAGGCCTTCGCTTTGCTCAGGATGACAATCTTATTTTGACGCAACAGCAGATGCTAGTCAGCGGAGAACGCTAGCTCGCTCTGCGGTGCGATGCGTGGTCGTGCGTGTGGGCGCGCTCGTGCGCGAGCAGCCACTCTTTGCGGTGGAGGCCGCCGCCGTAGCCGGTGAGCGAGCCGTTGGCGCCGATGACGCGGTGGCAGGGCACGACGACGCCGACGGGGTTCGATCCATTCGCGAGGCCGACGGCGCGGACGGCGCGCGGACGGCCGATGCGCTGGGCGAGCTGGCCGTAGCTGATGGTTTCGGCCGCGGGGATTTCGCGCAGCGCGCGCCAGACCTCGCGCTGGAAGATGGTGCCGGCGGTGGCGGTGGGGATGTCGTCGATAGCGTGGATGTCTCCTGCGAAGTAGCCGGCGAGCCGCGTGGTGAGTCTGAAAGGGTCGCGCTGTTTGGTGAGCGTGTAGCCGCCCTTGCCGTAGTGGATGTCGAGCAGGCGCATGGCGCGCGCTTCGTGGTCGGACCAGTCGATCATGCGGAGCTTGCCTTCGCGATCGGCGACGTAGATGAGCTGGCCGATGGGGGTCGGGAGCGAGTCGGTGAGGAATTCGAGCTTGGCGGTCATAGTCGGCCTCCTGTGGTGGCGATGGTCGGATGTTGCGGCGAGCGGGCGCGCCTGTGCTGCTGGTGGCGGCACGGACGGCTTCGTGGTGCGGGGCTGCTTTCCGCGCGGCGCGATGCCGGCGTGGCTTGCGGACCAGAGATGTTGCGCTGCGTAGCCGCGCCAGGGACGCCACTGCTCGCTGCGCACGAGCAACTGCGCGGGCGAAAACGGCGTGCCGAATATCTGCTCCGCGTTGCGCAGGATGCCGATGTCGGAGGCGGGAAAGGCGTCGGGATGATGCAGGCCGCGGAGCGCGATGTACTGCGCGGTCCACTCGCCGATGCCGGGAACGGAGCGCAGGCGGTCGATGCTCTCCTCCAGCGTGTTCGCGACATCAAAGAGGCCGGGCTGGGCTACGGCGGCGCGAGCGAGCGATTGCAGCGCATTGCGGCGAGCGGCCGGCATGCCAAGCGAGCTGAGATCGGCTGCGGCGAGCTGCTGCGCGGTGGGAAAGGCGTGGGTGAGGGTGGCATCGCTTTGTGCGATGCGCTGGCCGCAGAGTGCGACCAGCTTTGCAGCGAGGCCGCGTGCGGCGACGACACTGATCTGCTGGCCGAGGATGGCGCGGACGGCGATCTCGAAGGCATCCCATCCGCCGGGCGTGCGCAGGCCGGGCTGGCGGCGCACGGTGGGGGCGAGAGCGCGATCGCGCGAGAGGTGCCGGGCGATGGCTTCGGTATCGGCGTCGAGATCGAAGACGCGGCGCAGGCGCGATGCGATGACGGGGAGCGCCGGGACGTAGTCGCAGGCGATCTCGACCTGGAGGGCGTTGCGCGCAGGAAGGTGGCTGACGGCGATGACGGCGAGGTGATCGGCGGTATGGCCGGCAACCCGGACAATGCGGCGATAGATGCCGTCGCGGACCTCTTCGACGCCGGGGATGGCGCGCGGCGTGAAGAAGGCGAGCAGCGCATTCCAGTCGAAGGGCGGGCGATAGGCGAGACGCAGGATCAATGGAGCAGCGCCAGAAGTGGTGACGGAGCGGCGGCGCAGCTGGCTGGGCGGCCGCTTGTAGAGGGCGAGAAACGTGTCATTGAAGCGGCGGATGCTGCCGAAGCCAGCGGCCATGGCGACCGAAGCCATGGGCAGGCGGGTGTCATGCAGAAGCTGTTTGGCGAAGAGCACGCGGCGGGTCTGGGCGACGGCCAACGGCGATGCCCCGATGTGCTGGTCGAAGAGGCGGCGGAGCTGACGCTCGCCCACACCGAGCGAGTCGGCGAGGCGCTCGACCGATGCGCGCGGGCCATCGAGCGCGCCCTCGGCGATGCGAGCCATGGCGCGGCTGACGGTGCTGGCGGTGCCGCGCCAAGCGGGCGACTGCGGCGCAATCTCCGGACGGCAGCGGAGGCAGGCGCGAAAGCCGCGCTGCTCGGCGGCGGCGGCTGTCGAGAAGAAGCGGCAGTGCTTGAGCATGGGCGTGCGCGCCGGGCAGATGGGGCGGCAGTAGATGCCGGTCGAGGTGACGGCGGTGAAGAAGCGGCCGTCGAAGCGCGCATCGCGCGTCTGGAGTGCGCGATAGCAGACGGCCGGATCGAGCAGGACGGGATCGAGCGCGACGGGATCAGACGAGCGGGAATGACCGAGTTCGGAGTGCATCACCTGTTCAGTGTGCATCCACGCGGGCAGCTATGTCTGGCCATTTTCGGACGTGATGGGAATCCAGGCTTCTGGGCCAGTTCGATAGCGCGAAACCAGATCGCGAGCCGCCGCCGGCCACTCGGGAAACTGGAACTGAAAACCGGCATCGAGCAGACGGCCGGGTATAACGCGTCGACTCTTCAACACCAATTCCGATTCGGTACGGAGGAGCATACCTGCTGCACCAATCATCCAGTCAGCCGCGGGCAGGCCAACGGGCGCCGCCCAGGCGTCGCGCAGTGCCTGCATGAAGGCGCGATTCGGCAATGGATCCGGAGCCGCAAGATTCACCACCCCGGTCCACGAATCGCCGGTGAGCAGCAGATCGACAGCGCGTACGAAATCTCGGTCGTGAATCCACGAGACGAACTGACGCCCTGATCCGCTGGCACCACCCAGGCCCAGGCGCACGAGGCGCGAGAGCAGCGCGAAGGGACCTCCGCGATCCGGACTGAAGATGATGGCGCTGCGCAACGCGACTTTGCGTGTGGCGGGTGTGGGCGCGGCAAAGAATGTTTCTTCCCAGTCCTTCGCGATGCGAATGGAGAAGTCCCATTGTCGCGGTGCGCCGGGCTCGCCGCCGCCCAGCTCCCCCGTGGACTCATCCATTGGCCGGTCGAGCGCGTGTCGATAGATGGTAGCGGTGCTGGCATTGAGCCAGACGCGCGGCGGGCGATGGAGCTTCGAGATGACCTGGTTCAGCAGACGCGTGGAGAGAATGCGCGAGTCATACATCGCACGCCGGTTCGCAGCCGTGTAGCGGCAGTTGACGCTGCGGCCTGCGAGGTTGATGCAAGCGTCTGCACCTTCCAATGCCTCTATCCAGCCGCCCGGGCGTCAGGCCATCCCACGGCAACACAGCCCATGGAGCAGACTGCGGTTGACGGGAAAGCACGGTGACGGAGTTGCCCTGTGCGTGAAAATGACGCGCGAGAAGATGACCGACCTGTCCGCTGCCGCCGGGAATGACAATGCGCATAAAAGACCCTGGTTCGTCACGGAGGGTATCAGGTTTCCGTGCTAGGCAATCCGGGGGGATGCACTAAAATCGGACACCACACATGGACAATCCCGCGGTCTCCGTCAGCGAAACACCGGCCAAAGCGTTTCCCTCCTCATCGGGGGAGATGTTCGATCAGTACTTTACGCAGGGTTCAAAGTGCAGCTACAAGAAGAATGACCTGCTGGACCCGCGGGCGCGCCGGCTTTTTGAATCGACGGCGCTGGCCTGCTCGGTGGATGCGTATCCCTTTCAGATCCCGCTGGAGGGCCGGCCGGGGCCGATCGTGACCGCCGATGGCCACCAGATGCTGATGCTCTCCTCCTATGACTACCTGGGGCTGATTGGGCATCCGCGGGTGCAGCGCGCCGCGATGGAGGCGCTGGACCAGTACGGCACCGGCACCGGCGGCGTGCGCCTGCTGACCGGCACCCTGGACCTGCACCGCGAGATGGAGCGCGCGGTGGCGGAGTACAAAGGGACGGAAGCGGCCGTCACCTATAGCTCGGGGTACCTGGCGAATGTGGCGGTGATCGCGTCGCTGTTTGGGCCGTCGGATCGCGTGATCATGGACACGCTGTCGCACCGGAGTTTGCTGGACGCGTGCCGGATGGCGGGGGTGCAGATCCAGCGCTTCCGGCATAACGATCCGGAGAGCCTGCGGCAGGAGATCCAGAACGGAGCGACGGCCAATCGCACACTGATCATCAGCGACGGCGTCTTCTCCATGGACGGCGACATCTGCATTCTGCCGGAGCTGATTGCCATCAAGAAGGAGTTTGGCTGCTTCCTGCTGGTGGATGAGTCGCATGCCTCGGGCGTGCTGGGCCGGCATGGACGCGGGACGGACGAGCACTTCGGCGTGGACACGAACGACGTGGACATCTGGACCGGGTCGCTGGCGAAGGCGATTCCGTCGAACGGCGGCTTCGTTGCCGGGTCGCAGCAGCTATGCATCTTCCTGCAGCATGCCTCAGCGCCGTTTATTTTTTCCGGAGCGATGGCAGCGCCGGCGATTGCCGCGGTGAAAGAAGCGCTGGCGGTGCTGAAGGACGAGCCGGAGCGCGTTGCGTGCGTGCAGCGGAATGCGCAGTTCCTGCGTTCGGGGCTGCAGAAGCTGGGTTACGACACTGGCTTGTCCGAGACAGCGGTGATCCCGGTGATCTATAAGGATGAGCCCTCGGCGGCGCTGACGGCGCGGCGGCTGCGGGACTTCGGCATCCTGGCGACGCCGGTGCTCTTCCCGGCGGTGGCGCAGGGTGCGCCGCGGCTGCGGCTGTGCGTGACGGCCGGGCATACGCGTGAGCATCTGGAGTTCGCGCTGGACGTCTTCGGCAAGCTGGCGAATTAAGCGGAGTGAGATCGGATTCGGAGGTCGCTTCGCTCCGACTGGATTGTTGGGAACACCCCCACCCTACCTGCGGTAGGATGGGCACCGCTTCATGGCAGTGCCGGCTAGACTGCAGGTTCTTCGCTCCGCTCAGAATGACAACCTTTTTATTTGGTGAGGACTCATGTCTGCTGATCCCGCATCGGTCCTGATTACGGGCGCGAGCGGGTTCCTGGGCGGGCGGCTGGCCCAGATCCTGGCCCCGACCCTGGCCGAGCGCGGCGAGCAACTGCGCGTGCTGGCGCGCGGGTCCTCCGACCTGCGGCATCTGTCGCAGCTGCAGATACAGATTGTGCGTGGCGACCTGGGCGATGTGGCTGCGCTGGCAGAAGCGGTGCGCGGGGTGCGGGTGATCTACCACTGCGCCGCGTGCTCGACGGATTGGGCGCCTGCCGCAACTTATGTCGCAGCGAATGTTACCGGGCACGCAGAACGTGCTGGATGCGGCGGTACGGGCGGGGACGGTCGAGCGATTTCTGCATGTGAGCACGACGGATGTGTATGGCTATCCGCGGGTGCCGTGCGATGAGAGCGCGCCGATGCGCGACGTGGGGCTGCCCTACAACCGGACGAAGATTCAGGGGGAAGAGGCGGTGTGGCGCGCGCATCGCGAGCATGGGCTGCCGGTGACGGTGCTGCGGCCGGCGACGATCTATGGGCCGCGCGGCAAGGACTTTGTGGTGGAGATCGCCAAGCTGCTGCGGCAGCGGCTGATGTTGATGATTGATGGCGGGCGGGCGCGCGGCGGCTTCACCTATGTGGACAATGTGGCGCAGGCGATGATGGATGCGGCGGCGAGCGCAAAGACCGTGGGGCGCGCCTACAACATCAGCGATGGAACCGGCACGACGTGGCGGGAGTACACGTGTGCGCTGGCGGATGCGCTGGACTACCCACGGCCGTGGCTACGGCTTCCCTTCTCCGCCGCGATGGCGCTGGCGCCTGCCATGGAGGCCGCGCAGAGAACGCTTCGTCTGCCGGGCCGGCCGCTGCTGACGCGGCACGCGGTGCATCTCGTCGGGCAGGACCAGGAGTTTCCCGCGGCGCGGGCGCGGGAGGACTTCGGGTTTGCGCCACGCGTCTCGTTTGCCGAAGGGATGGCGCGGTCGGCGGCGTGGGTGCGATCCCAGGCTTCGAGCAATTCTTAGAAGGCGGAAACGCAGATACGAATCCGCCTCAGTCTCTTGATGTTGCTATGTCCTGACTTCGTAGCCTCACTTATTGGACCGTTGCCGTCACCGTAGAGGTCTGGGTAGCGGAGCCGCTGGTTGCTGTTACGGTTACGGTATAAGTGCCCGCCGGTGTGGTCTTGGTGCTGCTGCCCCCGCCGCAGCCCAACACGCCGATTGATACAAACAGCAGCATGAGGCCGAGCATGCGCTGCCATGCGCGCCGCCGTCCCGGCAAGCCGAAGAGCAGAATGCCGGCGAGCGCGGTTCCGCCCGCCGCGTACCAGGTGCCGAGGGAGGAATTCGCGGCTGTACGGACAGCTGAGCTGGAGCTCATGGTCGTCACCGTCAGCGTGTCGGTTGCCGCGGTAGCGCCGCTGATAGCTGACGCTGGGCGTCGCGAGAGAGCAGGTTGGCGGCAACGTGGCTCCGCCGCTGACCGTGCAGCTTAAAAGGACGGTCCCGGTAAAGCCGGACGCAGGCGTGACCTTCATCGACGTAGTGCCTGATCCGCCTTTGGACACGGTGATGGTAGCGGGTGCAGCGCTGAGCGTGAAGGAACCCGATCCGCCGCCGCCTGTTGCCGTTCCCGGGTTGTAGTTGGTGTCTCCGGGGTAGCTGATCGTCGCCACGCTACCGCT
The DNA here is from genome assembly GCA_963750845.1 of uncultured Acidobacteriaceae bacterium. Taxonomy (GTDB): domain Bacteria; phylum Acidobacteriota; class Terriglobia; order Terriglobales; family Acidobacteriaceae; genus KBS-83. The sequence goes on along the minus strand of CAVVSP010000018.1, from coordinate 18,475 downwards.
TACCGTGATCGTCGCCTGGGCGGCTGGGCCCTGCGTCGTGTTCACGACAGCCAGCACGCCGCTGCCAACGGTGGCGCCGCTGCTGTCGGTTAATGTGACGGTTCCGGTGGGAAGCTTAAGACCGCTGCTGGTAAAGAGGTTATCGAAGGCGGGGTCAATTTTGCGGTCGACCTCTACAAGCACCGTTCCGCTGGTGCTGCCATTCGACGAAGTGATCGACACATCGTCTTTGGTGATGGTGAAGGTCCCGGTGGAGCTGCTCTTGCTGAAGCTGGAATCGCCGGAGTAGCTGGCGGTGAGGTTGTAAGTGCCCGGAGGATAGGCCAGTGCCAATTGTCCGGGAATCTCGGCAAAACCGTTGCTGGTGATGTTGACCACCTGGTTCAGTGGGGCAAATGCCGGCGTGCTGCTGAAGGTCACAGTCCCGGTAGCCTGCAGCGCGTAGTTCTGGTTGGAGTTGAGCTGCGCCGTCGAATAGGGTTGTGCGGAGACGGAGACGTAGGTGCCGTAGGGGACGCTGGTTACGTTGGCGCCCTGGTTGGATGTGGATTCGTCCTGAACGACAAGATCCAGGGTGCTTGCTTCCGGACTCACTGTTACGGCGATCGGATTGGAGACGCTCGACGTGAAGATGCCATCCCCGCCGTAATTCGCAGTCAGATTGTAGGTTCCGCCGGGCAGGTAGTAGTAGTTGGTGTCCGACGCAGCGCCATTGGTCAGGGGAAGGATCGACGGCGACTGGACCCCGAACTGGGAGGCCGCAGCGGCGGGGCTGGTACTGGCTACCAGAGCGACATTGCCGCTGGGGGTGCCGCCGGTGCCGGTTACCGTCACGCCGACACTCACGGATTGGCCATGTGTGATGCTGACCGGGCTGACAGTGAGCGACGTTGTGCTGGGTTTGAGGACGACGCTGGACCAGTTCTGCACCATCTGGGTCGCGTCCACGCTGCCCAGACCGGTGGCGAGATCGAATCCGTTGGTCGCGTCGTAGCCGGTGAGAAAGCCGTTGGCGTTGCATTCACCAGCGATCGTCGGGTCCGCTGAGCCGGCGGTGCAGACCACGGAATTGTTGCCGGTGATCACATCGTGGAACGCGGCGGCGTGCTGCTTGGAGAGCGGGTAGAGGATGTAATCGGCCTGGCCGAGCCGGACGTTCGGGGTGGCGGATTGCAGTTGCTCGACCACGAGGGCCAGCACACCGGCGAAGGCCGGAGAAGACGCAGACGTGCCGCCGACTGCCTGGTAGGAGGTATAGGTGCCGTTGGCGATGGATCCGGCTGGCGGGGTGGTGCAGTCCTGCTGCCCCGAGGTGTCGCCACCGATGCCCGAGGCGCAGAGGAACCAGATGGATTGGTCGAATCCATTCGATGCAAAGAGGGAGACATCGGGGAGTTCGCGCGCCTGCGACGAGCCAAAGCTGCTTTGCCAGGCCGGCTTGGCATAGGCACCGGTACATCCGGATACGTTGCCATTCTGGTCGACGGCTGCTGTCAGGCAGCCGCTCACTCCGCTGCCGGCGCCTTCGATATTCGTGTTGCCCTGCTGATCCTGGAACGCAATGTTTCCGCTCAGCGGGCCGATGGTCGTCGTTGAGTCGTTCCAGGGGATTTCGGGGATGTACTTCAGCGCGGAACCGCCGATAGAGCTGTTCGTCTGACTCCAGTAGTTCGAGATGGTGCTCGGATCCTGGTTGAAGTCGGTTCCGCCGACAGCGATGTTGAAGGGCGTGGAGGCGAATGCGTTCACCTGCAGGCCCTGCGCGGCAGAGTTTGAGGTGTTTGGATCATCGACATCGCAACCGGCGGAGCCGCTGTCTCCGGTGGATACCGTGACCGAGATGCCCTGCGCGGCAGCCTGCTCCCATAAGTTGAAGATCTGCTGGTTACCGGATTGCCCCTGATACGCCTCGCAGCCGCCAAAGCTGACGTTCAGGATATTGATCGCGTTATCGTCCAGGGCGCGCTGGATGGCAAGGATCAGGCCGGACTGGAAGGATGTATCCTGTGCGGTGTAGAACATGAGATCCGCGCTTGGGGCGACAGCGCTGGCGACTTCCAGATCGAGGAGCGCCTCTACTTCGTCGTCACTGCCGACACCCGGATCGTTGCCATCGATGACGACCTTTGACTTCGCTGACAGGGCGGGCAGGCCGAAAAGCTTGCGATAGTTATTGACGTTGCTGGTGGCGCTGGTGAGGTCGTCGACGTTGGAGTCGCCGGCGATCCCGATGGTGACGCCTGCACCCGTCCGATTGTTGGCTGCCGCGTAGTTCTTGTTCAGCGTCTGGTTGGGCGTGTTGTAGATGGTGGCGAAATCCGCGGGTGTGACCACGAAGAGATTGTTGCCGGAGTTGTCTGTGTAGCTGGGCCTGGTGTAGTTCGGCGTGGCGGACGCGCTCGCAGCGTTACGCGCTTCGCTCGTCATAGCCCTGGGGTTGGCGCTGGTTGGAGCGGAAATCATGGTGCGCGCCTGCGGGGCGGTGTGCATCGGCCTGGGACGGAAGTCGTTGAGCGGCGAGATGCCGGCGACGACCGGCGCGAGCGCTGCCGGAATCTGCGGATCGGTGACGTTCGAGATGTGGTTCACTCCATCGAGTTGGAAGGAGTGAATCTTGGTGGCGAAGGCGCTCTCGATCTGGCCGGCGGTACCGGAAAATTCAATCGTATTCTTGGCCTGCGAGACCTTGGCGACGGCAAAGCCCTGGGACTGGAGCCAGGTGACGACGGCCTGCACATCGGAGTCCGCCGGCCCGAACTGGCTGCCAAGCTGGGCGGGTGTGAGCCAATGGCGATAGGTCGCCGTTCCTGGGGTGTGCGCCTCGGCGATGAATTGCTGGAGAGCCGCCTCCTGCTCGGCGGGACGCTTCAGGAGTAGGAGCACGCGGCCGGCCGGCGTGTTGGCGTCCACGGCACCCTGATCGCGGGCGCGTCTTGGCATGGGCCGCACGTTGCCCTTGAGCGCAATCCGTTGCCGGTTGTTTACCGGCTGCGTGATCTGTGGCAGGGCCTGGGGCACCGCAGCCTGGGGCGCAGGGGCGGCGGCGAAGCTCCATGCAGATGTACTGAGGAGACTGAGACAGACGACGGGGCGGGCAGCACGTGCGAACCACTGAATGATGGCCATTCCTGAAAAGTCCTTCTCGCCGCAGGCATAAGGTGCAAGTGGCAATCGCGCCACCGGTCGCATGTCGGCTTTCTGACGTGCCATTTCGGATTTCGTCAACCGTTGCAGCGAAGTCCGAAGCTGGCGTGCGGCTTATTAGAGCAAATTTCCCATGACTATGTCCCCATTCCATTTCGAGCAGAACGCCTTTTCTTGACGAAAGCCGCGTCTGCGCCTGAGGTTCTGCGTTATCCCGTAGGAAATCCGCTCTATGCCAAGCCTGTATACAACTCCGCCAGGAAAAACACAGCCGCGCCATGAAAGTTGCGCGATAGGGAGTCTCCCGTCCGGCCGGGCACGGGCTTGGTTTGACTTCACTGGAGCCGCCCGGATAGCTTCGATGACAGCTTCAAACGTGAGTGATCACCCCTGTTTTGAGCGGGTGCGGAGGTCCTGTTGACCAAGTGTTTCGCTGCCCTGCCGCGCCGAATGCGAGCCTGGCCTGCGCTTTCCTGCCAGCATTTTTGTTGATCGCCTGCGCTTCCCTGCTTCCCGCTATCGCCCAAACCAAGGCGATGGAGACCCCGGCAACTTCCGACCTGGCGCAGCAGGAGCTTGCCCGCTTCGAGAAAATGGTGACCGTCAAGGTGCTGCCCAATGGCCTGACGCTGCTGCTCATCGAACGGCCGGAAGCGCCGGTCTTCTCCTACTACACGCTGGTGGATGCCGGGGACGCGAACGATCCGACGGGCGAGTCCGGCCTGGCGCACATGTTCGAGCACCTGGCCTTCAAGGGCACTGAGGAGATCGGCACCACGAACTAGCCTGCCGAAAAGGTGGCGCTCGCAAAGGTGGAAGACACCTACGCTGCCTACGACGCCGAGTATCGCAAGCGCGTCGGGCAGGATCCCGCGAAGCTGAAGCAGTTGCGCGATGCATTCGACGCGGCGAAGAAGGATGCGCAGCAGTACGTCGTCCCGAATCAATTCACCGAGATTGCGGAGGAGAACGGCGCGAGCGGCATCAACGCCTCCACCGGCCTCGACTCCACGCAATACTTCTGGAGCATGCCGGCGAACCGGCTCCAGCTGTGGGCCTACATGGAGAGCGGACGCATCGGCCATCCCGGTGCCGCGCGAGTTCTATAAAGAGCGCGACGTGGTGCATGGAGGAGCGGCGCATGCGCATCGACTCCAACCCGATCGGGCGGATGGTGGAGCAGTTCCTCGCGACTGCGTATGTCGCGCATCCCTACGGCCGGCCCGGCGTCGGCTGGGAGTCGGAGATGTCAGCCAGATCGACGCCACCGAGGCCGCGGCCTTTCACAAGAAGTACTACGTGCCTGCGAATATGGTGATCGCGGTTGTGGGCGACCTGAAGGCGTCGACCGCGATGCCGGTGCTGGAGAAGTACTTCGGCGCGATTCCGGCGGGGCCGAAGCCGGAGCCGATGACCACGGTGGAGCCGCAGCAGATTGCCGAGAAGTCGGTCATCATCCGCGAAGCCACGCAGCCCTTCTACATCGAGGGCTACCACCGCAGCGACTATCTCGACCCGGACGATCCGGTCTACGACGCGATCACGGATATCCTTTCGAATGGCCGCATCTCCCGGCTGTATCGATCGCTGGTGCGCGATCAGCGGATTGCGGCCGAGTCGGAAGGCTTCAGCGGCTTCCCCGGCGACGAAGTATCCCGGGCTCTTCGCGTTCTATGCCGTGCCCTTGCCCGGCCACACGCCGCAGCAGATGCGCACTGCCATCCATAAAGAAATCGACAAGCTGAAGACGCAGGACGTGACCGACGACGAGCTGGCCATGTTCAAGACGCGGGCGCGCGTCGATCTGCTGCGCTGGCTCGGCGACAACCAGGGCCTGGCGCAGAGCCTGGCCACCTACCAGATGCGCTATGGCGACTGGCGCGAGCTGTTTCGCCAACTCGACAAGATCGACAAGGTGTCGAAAGCGGATATTCGCCGCGTGGCGAACAAGGTCTTCATGGAGAGCAATCGCACCTACGCCATCATCGAGACGCGGCGCCGCTGGCAGAAGCCTGCGGAAGCGGCGCCGAAAGCGGGTGGCCAGTGAAGATATCCATCGCCGCTGCCACAACGACTTGCGCTGTCTCTCGCTGCTCACGACTGCCAGCGATCGGCCAGCAGGGCTCCAGCACCAGCGCAACAGGCGCAGCCGTGGAAGCAGATTCCGATTCCGCCGCTGCCCGCCTTTCATCCGCAACAGCCGAACCGCATTGTGCTCGACAACGGCGCGATCCTCTTTCTGCAGGAAGACCATGAGCTGCCGTTCATCAACGGCTTTATCGAGATGCGTGGCGGTGGACGCGACCTGCCTGCGTCGAAGACCGGCATGGTCTCGCTGTACGGCGAGGCCTGGCGCACCAGCGGGACGGCTACCACAGTCCGGCGACGCGCTGGACGATCTGCTGGAAGCCAAGGCCGCGAAGGTGGAGACCGATGGCGACGTGGATTCGACGAGCGTGAGCTGGTCCTGCCTCAAGACCGACTTCGATCACGTCTTCGGGCTCACGACGGATCTGCTGCTGCATCCGAAGTTCGATTCCGGCAAGCTGGATCTGGCCAAGCAAGGGATGGCAGCCGGCATCGTGCGGCGCAACGACGATGTGGGCGAGATTGCGAGCCGCGAAGCAGCGAAGCTGGTCTATGGGCCAACCAATCCTTATGGCCGCACGCCGGAGCTTGCACAGGTGATGGCGGTCACCATCGCCGACCTGGAGCAGTTCCATGAGAAGACCGTCATTCCGAACGGCATGATCATCGGCGTCACCGGCGACTTCGACAGCGCGGCGATGGAGCAGAAGCTGCGCGCGGCCTTCGGCGGATTGAAGAAGGGCACGCCGCTGCCGCCGGCGAAGGACAGCTTCAACGGGCCGACGCCGGGCGTCTACTCCGTGGACAAGAACGATGTGAACCAGAGCAACGTCTGGATTGTCGGGCTGGGCACGGAGCGTTCGAACCCGGACTACTACGCGCTGAGCGTGATGAACCAGATATTCTCCGGCGGGTTCGGCTCGCGGCTCTTCCAGAACGTGCGCACCAAGATGGGCCTGGCGTACTCCGTCGGCGGAGCGTATGGCGCGTCCTACGATCATCCGGGCCTCTTCTACACCGTGGCGGCGACCAAGAGCGCGAGCACTGTGGATGCGGCGAAGGCGATGCTGGACCAGATCGACGACCTGAAGTCACAGCCCTTCACGGATGACGAATTGCGGCGCGCGAAAGACGAGCTGCTGAACTCCTTCATCTTCCATTATGACACGCCGGAGAAGGTGCTGACCGAGCGGCGCGAGCCTGGAGTTCTACGGATATCCGGCTGACTTTCTGGAGAAGTATCGCGCGGCGATTGAAAAGGTGACAACCGCTGATCTTGAGCGCGTGGCGAAGAAATATGTGGACCGCTCCAAACTGGCGGTGCTGGTGGTGGGGAACGTGTCGCAGATCGCTACCGGCACTCCGGGGCAGCCGGGCAAGCCGCTCTCCGACCTGGGGACGGTGCATCCGATCGACATCACGATTCCGATGCCGCCGGGAATGCAGGGCGGCGGACCGGGCAGCAACGGACCGGGCAGCCAGTAGCTACCAAGGACAAGCATGCAACTCGCAATCGTCATCATGGCCGCGGGCAAGGGCACGCGGCTGAAGTCACGCAGGCCGAAGGTGCTGCACGAGATTGGCGGCCGCGCGCTGGTGGAGCACGTGATCGCCGCCGCCGCGCAGGTGGTGGAGCCGAAGGATATCTACGTCGTCATCGGGCATGAGGCGGAGACGGTGCGCGCGGCGCTGCAGCACACCGGGGTGCAGTTTGTGGTGCAGGCGGAGCAGCGCGGGACGGGGCACGCGATCCAGACGGCGAAGCCGGAGGTGGAGGGCTACGAGAACCTGATCGTGCTGTCGGGCGACGCGCCGATGATCACGCCGGAGACGATCCTGAAGCTGCGCGACTTCCACCTGGAGCAGCAGGCGGCGATGACGGTGCTGACGACGCGGCCGGCGGATCCGACGGGATATGGACGCGTGATCCGCAAAGCTGCGGACAAGCCGGAGGTCACTGGCGATCGTGGAGCAGAAGGCGCTCAAGCCGGAGCAGCGCTCGGCGCCCGAGATCAACTCCGGCATCTATGCGTTCCGCGCGGAGCCGCTGTTCAAGCATATCGGGCAGCTATCGACCGACAACGCGCATGGCGAGTACTACCTGACGGACATGGCGGCGCTGCTGGTGAAGGCGAAGGAGCGCGTGGTGGCGCTTGAGACGCGAGGATGTGCACGAGGTGCTGGGCGCGAACACCATCGCGGAGATGATGGAGCTGGACGCGGAGATGCGGATGCGCAAGGCGCGCGCGCTGATGGATGCACGGCGTGACCATCTTCCGGCCGGAGACGTCGGTGATCGACAGCCGAGTGACGGTGGGCGCGGACACGATCGTGGAACCGTTTGTGCAGTTGCTGGGGCGGACGACGATTGGCGGCGGCTGCCGGATTCGCTCCTACTCGGTGATCGAGGATTCGACGATTGGCGACGATGTGACGGTGCTGAACGGATCGATCCTCGCGTCTTCCGCAAGTGGCGAAGAGCGCGGTGATCGGGCCCTATGCGCGTCTGCGTCCGGAGTCGGAGATCGGCGAGGGCGCGCATATCGGAAATTTTGTCGAGATCAAGAAGTCGCGGGCTGGGAGCGAAGTCGAAGGCGAACCACCTGAGCTATATCGGCGACGCGGATATCGGGCGCGGGCACGAACGTCGGCGCAGGCACGATCACCTGCAACTACGACGGCAAGAACAAACACCGGACGACGATCGGCGCGAATGTTTTTGTCGGCAGCGACTCGACGCTGGTGGCGCCGCTCGCGATTGCGCGACGGGAGCTACATCGCGGCGGGCTCGACGATTACCGAGGACGTGCCGGCGGATGCGCTGGCGCTGGGGCGCGCGCGGCAGACGACCAAGGCCGACTGGGCGAAGAAGATGCGCTCGCGGAAGTAGCTGGTCAGGGATCGGATTTGCGGAGTCAGGCATAGCGGCTGCTATTTATTTTTGTCCCTCCGCGCCCAACCCACTCCCCACTCTCTGGATTGCCCGTCATAGTCCACTACCTGAGTGATTGGAAGCATCTCCCGAGAGCCGGCTACCGTGCTATTTCGCGCGGGCTTTTATGGCCAGTCTCTCGTCCACCGGGATAGTCCCCACGGCAAACGGTGTTCCCTCGTCATCCCCGATGGATGGAAGAGGGTCCTGGGGGTGTTTGGTGCCAAGCAAGGTCTCGTAGCCGGGAAGGTAGACCATGATATGCGGATGCCAATGGCCCGCCGGTCCAAGCACCTGGTCCGCCGACCACATGTAGGCAAAAGACACTTCTGGGCGCTTGGGGATCTCGCCTTTGGTGTAAGCGGCTTGTACGCCCTCGGCGATTTGCTCGGCTGTCTTGCCTTCCAACCCCAGTTTTGTCCGAAGTTCGTAGTAAGGCAGCACGGTTCGCGCGGCTAGTGGGTCGAGACAAATGGGAGCCCGGGTTTTTGCGTCGTAATTGATGTAGTCCCTGACTTGGGCGGGAGTGTACGTCGGGGCTCCGGTAAACCCGCGCATGACCACGCACACAAAGCCGTTGTCCCCCTGGTGCACGGTTTGAAATCCGGATGCCGTGAAGACCTTTATCGTCGCGTGGTCAGAAACGTAGTCCGGAGCCGCGCTCCTGGCCAGCGCAATTTCAGCGTCTTGCGCCATCATGTATTCGCTGAGCGGAGGGTACCTGGGACTTTGCGCCAACATGGGGACAACATCGAGAGTTGCGAGGGAAAGAATCAGCGCCACTGGAAACTTTTTCATTTCAAAATCTCCTCGTCAAAAATCAAATCGCGATCACATCCGCTACGACGATCGACGGCCGCAAGATACGCATTCAGGATTGGCGCACAGGGAATTTGCAGGGGACGAGCTCAGGTCGCGGCCCAAGCTCGTCAGCCGCTCCGGACCAGCGAAGTTTTCAGGATGCCTGCGCTGCGAGCACTGTACGTCCGGCGGCACGCCGTGCGTCCGTCAGGTTGCCGCGGTGCATCGCCTGGTGCAGGGCCAGTATGAGGAAACTCTGCCCATACGTGGCGAACTCTCGCTCCCGGCCCTTGGGAGGCGCCTTGGTTGGCTTGTCGAGATCGGCCTCGGTCAGCGACTCCAGAATCTTGAGGTTCCGTTCGCGAAGTTGAAGATACTTCTCTCGCACCTGAGCGAAGGGTGGATAAGCGCGGGCATCGGCGACAGCTTCCGAACCCTCACCAAAATACTGCTGCCACTCGGCCGCGGGATTTTGTTCTGCGAAGAGTGCTGCTGGAATCATGCCCTCGACCAGCGTGAGATGGCCGAGAACCCAGAGCGGATGACACCCGCCATTCGGCGTTGGAAAGGTCGTTGCAGCGTCGCTCATCTCGTCGATGACATCCAGTACGACTCGATCCGAAATGCTCAGAGCAAATTGAATAGCGTCCTTCATGTGCATTTTCCGTTCTCCTTGAATTGCCCTTCTGCTCTGTATTACGGGCCTGGGGCGATCGAGGATACGCGGCACTGCGACATTCCTCAGGAGGACTGGGCGACGACGGAGATCGCCGCTGGAAGCACCCACGGACAATGCGTGTAATCGGCGATGTGCACGATATGCCGGTCTCTCACTTCGAGCCGAACGACGGAGTGAGGCCTCCAATCGCCGCCGTATTGGCGCAGCACGAGAACTGCCAACTCGCCGTCCACTTCCGCTACCGCCAGTCGCCAAGGCACTGCCTGGCGTTCATAGTTTCCGAAGTATGGCGATTCGTCGATGGATCCGGCAAAGCGGTCGGAGACGCGGAGTTGCGCGTCTGCGCTGATGAGTTTGCGCAGTCCCTCCCAATCGCGCTTATTGAAGCCATCGACGTAGAGATGCAGGAGCCGTGACAACTCCGGGCTTACTTCGGCGCGTGTTTTCACGGGTTCGGGCGAGGTGGCCAATTTCGAGCGGCCCCGGTTGAGCGCGGCCTTGACGGCGCCCACCGTGGAGCTGACGAGTTCCGCGATTTCTTCGAGCGTGTAATCAAAAACATCCTTAAGCAGCACGCATGCACGTTCTTTGGGAGGAAGACTCATCACCAACTGCTCAACCGCCCGGCCGACACCGAGGACAGGCGGAGTGGCAGGCATTACGAAATCCGGATTCATGGCGGCAGTTTCGGCCTCCACCCGGACCCCACGCCTGCGCAGGAAGTCGATGCATCGATTGTGCGCAATCCGGAACAACCATGGGGCAAGCGGACGGCTGTCGTCGTACTGATCGAGCTTCCGATACGCCTCGAAGAGGGCATCCTGAACAACATCCTCGCCGTCCAGCACTGAGCCGGTCATGCGCGAGCAGTAGCGGTGCAGGCGGGGACGTAGTTGAGTCACTGTCTCAAGGAACGCCAGGTAGCGTGCCTCGAAGGGGCCGGAGGCTTCCGGGTCGCGCGAATTCTCCATATCTGTTTGTACGCAGCGGGCCGCCTAAAGGATACGGACAGAATCCTTGTTCGCGCTCAGCGCACAGTTGCTATCGCTTTCGGCTCCCAGCGCGCCGCATCGTGGCCGCATCGTGAAGGTGTGGGGCAGGTCGGGATCAGCCCTTGCTTCCTTTAATCCTCATGATGGTGGCCATGATCCCGGTCGCCTTCGTCTTTATGACCATTGTGATGCCCATGGTCGTGGTCATCCTTCCACGCATGGTCATGGCCATAAGCGTGGCCCCGGCCATGCTCTGGCCTGCCCCAATAGCCTTCCCGGTAGCCCCAGCCTTGCGGGCCGTGCTCATAGTGCGGGACGATCCAGCTTGCGTCTGCATACGGCGGTTGCATGTAGTGACCCACGACCCAGCGGTAGTGGTGCCCCTGGGGCGCCCAGAATCCGGGCACCCACACAAAGGAGGGTTCCGGCGGAGGAGGCGGAGCCTCGATCCGAATCGGAGGCGGCGCTATGCCGATATAGACGGAAACCTGCGACCATGCTGGTGTCAGGAGTGCTGCCGCAAGGGCCCCGAGGGTCAAACTCTGTTTCAACATGCTTCCCTTTCTGTACGCGTGAATAACCCGTATCGACAGCCGCGCAGAGCACAGTTGTTATCGCTTTCGGCACGGCTCGACGTGTAAGACAGCCCTTGTCGCAGACGAAAGAGCACGGCGCTGCCCGCAACAATGGTTCTAGAATGGGCTCCCTTCCGAACCAATGACCCTGAAGTGGCATTGCGTCGCGGAGACGCTAAAAGAGCAGCACCGCAAGACGATAGGTGGTAAAGCCGTGGCCTCGATTCCCGGAGCCGCAGGCGCCCACGGCCGCCGTGCGGTAGCGCCCGGTGCTGATCTTTTCTTCGAGCACTTCGGGCAGGCGGCTCAGGTCGGAGCCTTCCCAGCGCATCACGAAGTTGGGGCGCTGTCCGGCGAAACCATGATCCATGGCGCAGGTCTGGCGCGCGGCGCTCGATGCGTTGACTGAGCGGATCCCGCGCTCTGCGACTAACTGCTCGATCTTCTGCTCAATCTGCGTGGAGCCCATCTGGGCGACGGCTGCGGAAAAATCTTCCACCGCCCAAAGATTGTTTCCCTGCCGCACCAGCCCGATCCCGACGGTGGTCAACCGCGGATCGAGGATGTTGTGCCGGTGAGGCGGCGAGTGCATCCATTCCGCCTCCACAACCTGGGGGTTCGACGCGACGGCAATGTTTTCGGCAACCGTGGAGAAATGCGCTCCGTCGTGTCCAGCGCGCTCCACCAGTGCTGGCTCGTCGGCGTACTGATGGGACAGTTCACCATGCCGCACCATCTGGTAGGCGTGTGCCTGCGCGGCGCGGGCAAGCGCGGGATCCCACCGCAGTGGTTCAAGGCCATGCTGCGCGCGGTCTTCGTTTGTCGCCTGCATCAACTGACGGGCTTCATTCGCTTGCGCCTGCGCGCAACAGGTTATCCCGATGAGGCAAGCGAAGGCGAGGACGCAGGTGCCGGTCTTCAGGATCATGTTGCAGGTCGCTCCTGCTTCATTAGGACCCGAATCGCGATGTTTTTCCGCTACCACAAAAGATGTACTGGCCGCCCGTTGCGACTCTCGTTAGTATCCTTTCGGCGCGGGTGGCGCGACGACAATCCGGTCCAGGTCTGGTGCAAATCCGGTTGGATTGCCGATCTGGATGGTGTTCACGCCAGCGTTGAGTTGAACAGGAATGATGGTGACGGCGGGATCGTCGAATGAGCTGCCATTCAGATCCAGTTCGCTGGGCGTGCCGTCATTGACGCTGAGGAAGTACGAGCGCACGCCGCTGGTCTGGTAATCGATTTCAAGTTGGTAGGTTCCGCTGGATGGCACGATGACGTTGGAGAAGGTGACGTTGTTTGCCGCTCCCGCTCCGATATTTCCCGCTTTCGACAGACCAGCGCTGTAGTTGCTGAAGCCGGCAGTTACAGAACCGCCCAGGGTGGCGGCTTCAGCCTCGTACGCAATCGCGGGTGATGTCGTCGCGTCTCCATTGCCACTGATCACGATGCGGTCAAGGTCCGGCGGGTAGCTGGTCGGATTTCCAAACTGAATGACGTTGAGTCCGGCCTTCAGGCGAACCGGCACGGTGACGTTTGTTGGCAGAAAGAAGCTTCCCCCGCCGGAGTTGATCGTCTGCGGCGGCCCATCGTTCACCGTGTAGAGATAGGACCGCAGATCTTCTGTCATGGAATCAACCTGCATCAGATACGTGCCGGTTTTTTTCACTTCCACGTTGTTGAAGGTCACGTTGTTGGCAGCCCCGAGACCCAGACCGCCGACCTTGGCGCCTCCGGAGCAGGCCGGACAATCCGCAATCACCGCCGATCCGCCGAGAATCGCCGATTCCGCCTCGTAACTGGTGGAAGGAGCAGGGGGGATGCTTCCCTGCGCGGCGACGCGCAGGAGGCGCACTCCATGACCCGCGAGGACGGTGGTGAAGGAACGCTGGGCACGGCCGAGATCGCGCTCCATCCAGAGATCACGTACGTCGGCCGCATTGGCGAAGCCCAGCTCGTCCCAGGGAAGTGTGTACGAGACGGGTGTCCCTGCCGTGTTAAACAGCGCGACGATGTAGTTGTTGTGACCGAGATTGGCGACCCATACCGGGATATCCCCGCCGAGCACTTGCTTCGCCGGCTTGCCCGATTGATCGATGGCGAGGACATCGTCATTGCTCAGAAGCTGCTTTCCATATGCATCAAGCTGAGTAAGGTCGCCACCCAGATACAGGGGCGCATTCGCCAATGCCCACAGCGTCACGGCTGATCGCTTTTCGTCGTTTGTAAGACCATCCAGCGCTCCGTCGCCAACGTCGAGAGAGTCGAGATCATTCCAACCCAAAGTCGGCGAGGTGGCATTTTCCCAGCCAGGCAGGTCGCGGAAGCGTTCATAGATCCTGGGCCAATTGGTAAGCGTGGCACAGCGGCTCTCGCATTCGACGTCCTGGTTGATGCGCCGCGCATTCGCATATTGCTGCCATACGCTGAGATAGTCCTCATTAAGATCCCAGGAGATGGTGAACCACATCCTCCGTCCACTCGCGGCGATGGCCTTCGACCAAGCTGCAACGTCGGCGCGATTGTCGATCGAGAGACCGTTGCTATCGGAACCCGGCGTCACGCCATCGAGCTTGATAAAGTCGATGCCCCACGAGGCGAACAGTGCCACCACGGAGTTCATGTACTCCTGGGCCCCGGGCTTCGTGAAGTCGATCTTGTAGTGATAAGGGGACGTACCCGGACCGCCGAAGGCGTTGCCTGCGGTGTATGGCACAGCGAGGATGTCCTGAATGTGATACGGAGTTCCAAGGATTGGCGAGTTCGCTGCGACTGCCGGCTCTTCGACGCCGGGAATCCAATAGATGCCGGCCTTCTGGCCGTTCTGGTGGATATGTTTTGACATCGCCGCAATGTCAGGGAACGTCGTGGTGTTAGGAATCGGACGGCCGTTCGCGTCGAAACTTCCCTGCCAGCCGGAATCGATGTTGATGTAGTTGAAGCCGTGCGACTGCAATCCGGAAGCCTTCAGCGCATCCGATTCTCTCTGAATGTTGGCCTGGGTGAGAAAGCTGCCATTGATAGTCTGCTCGCTGAACGTGCTCCAGCCGAGATAGGGCCGCTGGCCGACGCCGTTGACTTGCGCGCTCGCCTGCCATGCGCATGGCAGGCACCAAATTAGCAAGACCAGGAGTAGAGGACGCAGAGCGGAGATTGGCGCGAAAGATTTGCGAGAGCAACGCTCTCCTGCGAGCGGGGGATGTGCAGACATGACGTTTTTGCCTCCGGGGGATCCGGGTCGGTTCATACTCGCAATCACACAGGATTCATGATTACGTGTACGTACCCGGTGCGCGACCAATGTACGGAGCCTCGAAAACGGCTGTCAAGTCGAGCGCTACACAGTTTTTGACGTGAGGTAAGGACGCTCCGAGACATGCTTCGCGAGAACGCCGCAAAGCGAGCACGAGCCGCATCGCTGTCAAACGAGATAGAGGTGGAGCGTCAACCCATTCATAAATAGAGATTTCCGGGTTCACTTTGAGTCCTAGAGAAGCTCATGGACTCGTGATACGCTCCCCGTGATAAACCATGATCACTCCCTCGAGTCACGGTTCCGTCTACCGCTTTGGCACCTTTGAAGTCTTTGGGGAGTCCCGGGAGATCTTCCGGAATGGCTACCGGGTTAAGCTGCAGGATCAACCATTCCAGTTGCTGCTTCTTCTGCTTGAGAGCGCGGGCGGGATCGTCGATCGAGAGTTGATCCGGCAGCGTCTGTGGCCGGAAAACACCTTTGTCGATTTCGGACAGAGCCTGGGAACGGCAGTCACGAAGCTGAGGCAGGCGCTCGGTGACGACGCCGATAATCCTCGTTTCGTAGAAACTATTCCGCGGCGCGGCTACCGGTTTATCGCTCCGGTGAAGGTCGACGACGGTACGAACGACGCTGGAGTTCCGGCAACTGCCAGTGCAGCCGGCGGCGCCGCGGCGCCGACGCAGCCGGTTCAGGAGATATCAAAAAGCAAGTGGCGGTTGTTGGGATGGGCAGTGACGATCGCTGCATTCATCGCGGTCATTTTCTGGATTTATTCGTATACCCGCCGCACTGTTTTCGCCCTGGCTCCGAAAGATACGGTTGTTCTGGCAGATTTCGAAAATACCACCGGGGAGCAGATCTTCAACGACACGCTGCGACAAGGGCTCATGGTCGGGTTGGCTGAATCGCCGATCGTTCACGTTTTGTCGGATCGAAACTCGGCAGTCATCTTTCGGCAGATGGGTCACTCGCCGGACGATCGCATGACCGGTCGCGTGGCCATTGATCTGTGCCGGCGTGTTGGCGGCAAGGCGACGATCCAGGGCTCCGTCTCCAGCCTGGGGACCAGCTACCTGATCGGTCTGGCCGCCATTCGTTGCGACACTGGCCGGCCGGTCGCGCGTGAGGAGGCGGAGGCGTCCCGAAAAGAAGACGTGATCGACGCGTTGGGCAAGGCAGCCGCCCGGTTGAGAGGGCAGCTTGGTGAATCGCTTCCCTCTGTCCAGAAATACAACGCGCCTCTGGAGCAGGCGACGACTTCCTCGCTTGAGGCGCTCGACTCCTATAGCAAGGCGCTGACGACCTGGGATGCAAAAGGCGACATCGCATCGGTTCCCTTTTTCAAAAGAGCGATCGAGCTTGACCCCAATTTCGCCATGGCATACGGCGGGCTCGCAGCCGTGTACCACAACCTCGGAGAAGCCGATCTTGCCAAAGAGAGCACAATCGCTGCTTACAATCTGAGAGAGAGAGTTACAGAGACGGAACGGGCTTCGATTGACGCTCGTTACTATCTCTATGTCACGCGCGAGATCGATAAAGCAGCCCTGACATACGAAAGTCTGGCTCAGAAGTATCCAGAGTCTGCCAGTTCTCTTAATCACCTTGGCATCGTCGATTTGAAGTTAGGGCATAATGAGCGAGCTGCCGATAGTCTCCGCAAGGCGATGCAGCTCGACGCGACCAGAGCTACCACGTATGGCAATCTGGCGCTCTCCCTGCTCCGCCTCAACCAGGTTCCGGAAGCCGCGTCCCTATTGGCCACTGCCGATCAGCGAGGCCTGCACACGGACTACCTGCTACAGGTCAACTACTGGTTGGCCTTTCTTCGCGGCGATGAGAGTGGAATGGAGCGGCTGCTGCAGCAGTCCGCCGGAACTCCAGGGGCTTATGTTTTTCTGCTGACGGAGCAGGCGCACACCGAGGCGTATCACGGTCGATTGGAAAAAGCGCAATCGCTAAGCGTCGCAGCGGGCGAAAAGATGATGCACGATGGCGACCGCGATGGGGCGGCCAAGCTCCTTGCACAATCGGCGCTATGGGAGGCGGAGACCGGATCGGCGGCGAGGGCGCGTTCGTTGCGTCAGCAGGCTCAAAAGATAAGCCACAACGAACAGGTCGCTACATTGACGGCCCTGGTCGATGCGGAGATTGGCGACTCCAGACAGGCTTTGGCTACGTGCGAGATTCTCGATAAGCAATATCCCAACGGGACCTTCATCCAGAATTACTGGCTTCCCAGCATCCGGGCCAAGGTGGAGTTGCAGCGAGGCAATGCCGCAAAGGCGATCAGTTTGCTCTCGGTAACACCGCCCTTCGATGCAGCCGTGCCAGACGAGTTTGCCGCGAGCCCTCTCTACCCGGCCTATCTCCGCGGGCAGGCATATCTGGCCGCCCGCGATGGAAGAAGGGCGGCAGATGAATTCAAGGCCATCCTCGATCGGCCCGGCATGGTGCTCAATCTGCCGCTCGGAGCGCTGGCCCGTCTGGGACAGGCACGCGCCTACGTCTTATCCGGACGCACCGCCGACGCTCGCGACGCTTATCAGAGCTTTTTCAAACTCTGGAGCGATGCCGACCCCGACATCCCGATCCTGCGCCAGGCCCATGCGGAATTCGACCGTTTGAAGCCGGCGGCATAGATACCCCCCATCGACACCCCCAAATGGCTCAGAACTAGCCGTCGTTACGGCGGTAGTGCCTTTCTCGTGCCGCGAGCCCTGACGGAGCCGTCCAGGCGTCAAAGATGCAGTTCGCGACGCAGTTCAAGAGCGCCTGCAAGCGACTGATGCCACGCTACTTAGCTGTTCAATGACATTCCAGGCTCAGTTCCTTTGACGACAAGCTCAGGGCAGGCTATCCACATGCATGAGTTTGAACGGGGGGCGGCGACGAAATTCCTGAATCAGGGTTTCTGGAACCGCCCCAATTTTTCCCGTATTGCGGGAGGGTCATGTGAAGCATTCCTGGATTCGCCGAGCCACCTGTCTTCCCCTGGCTGCCATTTCGCTGAGCGCTTCTGCTGCCTTGGTTCTCATCATTCCGAATCTCAAGCATTTCCAGGACAAGACTGGCGCGGTCGCCACATTCAACAGCGGCGGCGACATCGACGAGAAAGGCGCCTTCTTTCAAAGCCTGGGGACAAATGGGCGCTACCTGCGCCACCTGCCATCAGGCGGATCAAGCCTTCAGCCTGAGCGCGAAGGGTGTTCGCGAGGTGTATGAGCGGACGCACGGCAACGATCCGCTCTTCGCCGCCGTGGATGGGGCCAACTGCCCTTCCGCGAATCCAAAGGGCCGCGCGGCGCATAGCCTGCTCCTCGATAGAGGATTGATCCGGGTGGGCATCACCCTGCCGGAGCATCCCCAGTTCACAATTCAAGTGGTGCGCGATCCGTATGGGTGCGCGGTCACCACAGACCCGGCGACGGGGCGCCCGCTGGTCTCTGTCTACCGGCGTCCTCTGCCCTCAACAAATCTGCGGTTTCTGAGCGCAATCATGTTTGACGGGCGGGAGACGGTCATGCCCCTCAACAATGCGCTGACCTACCAGAGCAACCTGTATCAGGACCTTGCCCTCAAGCCATTTCCGCCGTGCAGACGCCACTCCCAGGGGCAAATCCCGTCGGCGGAAAAACTCGACGAGATCGTTCGCTTTGAGGAAGGACTCTCGACGGCGCAGGTACACGATGACGATGCGGGCCCATTGAATGGTCGTCAGGCGAGCGGCGGTCCTATGGCGCTGGTGGCGCAGGAGTACTACCCGGGCATGAACGATGTCCTGGGCGGCGATCCAGAGGGAGAGGCGTTCAACTCGAAGGCGTTCTCGCTCTACACGGCGTGGGAGAAGCCTGGAGCGTATCGCGAACACCGGGACGGAGATGACAGAGCCAGGCAGGAGATCGCCGCGGGAGAGACGCTCTTCAATACGGCGCCGCTCGTCATCACCGGAGTTCGTGGGCTGAACGACAACGCGAGCCTGGGGAACCCAGCATCCATCGCTGGAAC
>CAVVSP010000017.1:0-31467 GCA_963750845.1 uncultured Acidobacteriaceae bacterium | reverse complement strand
GACGCAGGCTCGCCACCGCGCGCGGTGACCGTCGCCAGCCGCCTGGCAGAGCCCGGCGAGACTGTCACGCGGACTGACCTCGACGGTCTGGCGAGCGGGGTGTACGAGCCGATGTCGGTGGTGCTGCTGGTCGAGCCAGATTCGGTCTCTCGAAGTGACGCGCCGTCGCTCGCCTGGGGCTTGCCCGAGTCGAGCTTAGAACTCGCGCACGGGGATTGATCACCAAGGCCGAAGTCCGCGCCATCGTCCTGGGCAAGCTGGGCTTGCCCCCAACCGGTGTGCTGTGGGATGTCGGCGCCGGCAGCGGCTCGGTGGCCATCGAGTGCGCTCGCCTTGCGCCGCGGCTCACCGTCTTTGCGATCGAACGCTCGGCCGCGGACGCGGAGCGCATCCGCCGTAACGCCGCGGCGCACGGCGCGAGTGTGGCGGTGGTCGAAGGCTGAGGCGCCCGCGGCGTTCGCCGGCTTGCCAACGCCCGACCGCGTGTTCGGCGGCAGCAGCATGCCGGACGGGCTGGCGAGACCCGTAGCAAACCTCCGACTGCGCAGCTGCTGGCTGGTGGCTGCGCACGTGCTCATCGACCGAGCCGCCGCTGCCTGGCGACTGCTGGGCGACACCGCCCAGGTGTCGGTCGCTCGCGGCGTCAGCATTGCCGACGGCTTCCGCCTGGAGGCCGAAAACACGGTCTTCATCAGCTGGGGGCCAACGCGTTGAAGGTCTATTTTTTTTTTTTTTTTTTTTTTTTTTTTTTTTTTTTTTTTTTTTTTTTTTTTTTTTTTTTTTTTTTTTTTTTTTTTTTTTTTTTTTTTTTTTTTTTTTTTTTTTTTTTTTTTTTTTTTTTTTTTTTTTTTTTTTTTTTTTTTTTTTTTTTTTTTTTTATATATATATATATATATTGTCATTGGCCTCGGTCTGACGACTGCCGCCGCACGCTCGCTGACGTCAGCGCGGCTCTGGCAGACGACCCTTGAGGTAGCTCACTGCACCTGGTTCGACGTTGCCGCGATCGCGACGCTCGACAGCAAACGCGATCATCCCGCGCTGGCCGAGACCTGGACGGTGCCCCTCGTGCGCCCCTTTCTTTTTTTTTTTTTTTTTTTAGTGCGTTTCTATTCGGCCGCGGCGCTGGCTGGAGCGCGCACGCCGAATCCGTCGGCGGCGGTCGCCGGTGCGGCCGGCACGGCCAGCGTCGCCGAAGCCGCGGCGCTTTCGCTTCTGGCGCCCGTGTGTTGCTGGTTCCGAGGCGCTGCACCCCCAGCGTGTGTACGGCGGTCGCCAGCATCGCTGACTGGAGTCCCTGACAGGCAGCTATGAGAGGTGAGGGGGGGGGGGGTAACGGGTACCTCAACGGATGCAAGCGTGGCCGTGAAGCGGCTGCCATGACCTCTATCTGGTCGGCGCTGGCCGGGCGACCCTGGCCTGTTCACCTTGCGCGGCGCCGACCTGCTACGCCAGTGCGACGTCGTGGTCTACGACCGGCTGATCGGCCGCGACCTGCTCGACTTGGCCCGGCGCAGCCGCGGAACGGATCGACGTCGGCAAAGCCAGGGCTCGGCGCCGGTGAGCCAGGACGAGATCAACGCCATTCTGATCGACCGCGGCCGGGCCTTTGCGTGGCGCGACTCAAAGGTGGCGACCCGTTCAAGATTCGCCCGCGGCGGCGAAGAAGCGCTGTCTCTTATGGCCGCCGGCGTGCCGTTCGAGTATGTCTGGCGTCTCGTCTGCCATCGCCGCGCCGGCCGCGGCCGGCATTCCGATGACCCTGCGCAGCGAGGTGCTGTCGTTCACGGTAGTCACCGGCCATCAGTCGCCTCGACCGCCGAGTCAGCCAACTGGGAGGCCATCGCCGCGACCGGCGGCACGATCGTCATCCTGATGGGCTCGGCGAGCATCGACGAGATTGTTACGCAGCTGCAACTGGGCGGACTGGCCGCCGACACCCCTGTCGCGGCCATACGCTGGGCGACGACCGAACGGGAAGAAGTGGGCGGGCCACCCTGGCCACGATTGGGCAGGCCGGTACTCAGGCTCCCTCGACGATTGTCGTCGGCTCACTGGCAGCTCTGGACTTCCGCGACGACAGGCGCCGCACAGCGACTGCTACACTGAGCGCGGTTTCGACCTAGTTTAATTAGAAGAGGAGCGACCTGCACCAGTCGACTGTGACATGAGACGCCGCATGACCACGTCCGACTCCGCGCCGCGCCGCAACCTGATCCTGCGCGCCGACGGCAAGACGGTCAACGTCCCGCGCCGCCAGGGCCACCTGTTCGTCTGCGCCACCGGCTGTTGCTGCGGGCACACCGAGCGCGGCCACGCCCCGGTGCCGGTCGATCTGTACGACCAGGAGTGGGAGCGCCGCAGGTGGCGCAACCGGGTCCACCTGACCATCGCCGGCTGTCTCGGTCCGTGCACCCTGTCCAACGTGGCGATGCTGATCTTCGACGGCCGCACGCTGTACTTCCAGTCGCTCAACAGCACGCCGCTGGTGCTGGCGCTGCTGGACTACGTCGACACGATGCTGGCGGCCGACGCGTACCTGCCGCCGCCGGCGATGCTGGCCGAGCTCCACTTCACCGGCTTCCGCTGGGAGGACCGCCCGGACGGCCAGCACGTCGACGACCGGCGCCCGGCGACGACGCTGCAACGGCGGCAGCACCGGACGGCTTCGTCTTCCTGACCCACGCCGACACCGACCTGCTGGTGTTCAACAAGGCCGTCGCGCGCCTGCCGCCGGATTTCCCGCGCGTGCGCGCCTACGGACTGAGCCATCTCAAGACCGACGACGACGTCGACGCCTTTCTGGACAACTGCTGCCGGGCGCCGAGGTCATCGTCGTGCGCCTGCTCGGCGGTCGGGCCAGCTTTCCGCACGGCCTCGACCGGATCGTCGAGCACGTCCGCGCAACGGCAAATGGCTGCTGTGCCTGCCGGGCACCGACGCGCTCGATCCGGAGCTCACGGCGCTGTCCACGGCCGGCGTACCGGTGAGCCACGAGGCGATGGCGTACCTCCAGTTCGGCGGCGTGGCCAACTACGAGCACTGCTGCGCTTTCTCGCCGACCACCTGCTGGCGGCCGGATTTGGCTTCGACGCGCCGCGGACCAGCCGCGCCACGGCGTCTATCATCCGGATCTGCCGCTCGGCGCCTCGCTGGCCGAGCTGCGCGCTCTGCACGATCCGGCGCGGCCGACGATCGGCGTGCTGTTCTATCGCTCGCATCTGCTGAGCGGCAACACCGATTTCGTCGACGCCCTGATTGCCGAGATCGAGCCGCGCGGCGCCAATGCGCTGCCGGTCTTCGCCTACTCGCTCAAAGACGGCGCCGGCGCGACGACCTGCCGACGCGCTGCGCTATTTCGTCGACGGCGTCGACGCGGTCGTCGCCACCATGAGCTTTGCCATGGGCCAGGTCAATCCGGACGGGCCGACCCGAGCGGTTGGTCGGTCGCGGCCCTCGAGCGGCTGGATGTGCCCGTTCTGCAGGCGATCACCGTCGGCGCCAGCTACGCCCAGTGGGATGCCTCGCCGCGCGGGCTGCGCCGGTCGACACGGCGATGAACGTCGCCCTGCCGGAGTTCGACGGCCGGATCATCACCGTGCCCGATCTCGTTTAAAGAGGTGGTCACGCGACCAGCTCGCGGCGCACGGAGCTCCCTGACCAGCGTCTCGGCGCACCGGTCGTGGCGTATGTGCCGCGCCAGGACCGCGTCGCGCGCGTCGTCGGCCTGGCGCTGCGCTTTGCCCGCTGCGCCGCAAGGCCAACGCCGAAAAACGCGTGGCGGTGATCCTGACCAACTACAACGCGAAAGCCTCGCGCATCGGCAACGCCGTCGGCCTCGACACGCCGCCTCGGTGCTGCGCCTGCTGCACGCGCTGCAGGCGGCCGGCTACGACGTCGGCGACCCGGACCGGCTGCCCAGCGACGGCGACGCGCTGCTGGGCGAGCTGGTCGATCGCTGCTCGTACGACACCGAGCTGCTGACCGACGCGCAGCTCGGCCGCCGCCGCGGCACGCGTCCAGCGCAGTATACGCCAGCTGGTTCGGCGGCCTGCCGGCACTGAACCAGCGCCAGATGACCGGGCGCTGGGGTCCGCCGCCCGGCGAGAGCTACGTCCACGACGGCCACATCGCTCTGGCCGGGCTCCACTTCGGCAACGTCTTCGTGGCGATCCAACCGCCGCGCGGCTACGGCATGGACCCCAACCTGATCTATCACCAGCCCGACCTGCCGCCGACGCACCACTACCACGCGCTGTATGCCTGGCTGCGCGACGACTTGCGCGCCGACGCGATCGTCCACATGGGCAAGCACGGCACGCTGGAGTGGTTGCCTGGCAAAGCATCGGTCTGTCCGAGACGTGCTATCCCGGACCTGCTGCTCGGCGACCTGCCGCTGTTGTATCCGTTCATCGTCAACGATCCGGGCGAGGGCGCCCAGGCCAAGCGCCGCGCGCACGCGGTGATCGTCGACCACCTGACGCCGCCGATGACCACCGCCGACGTGTACGGCAAGCTCGACGAGCTGATGCGGCTGGTGGACGAGTACTACCAGGTGGAGGCGCTCGACCCTTCAAAGCTGCCGATGCTGCAGCAGCAGATCTGGGAGCTGGTGGTCGACGCGAAGCTCGACGCCGACATCACCCTGATGATCCAGCGCCTGAACCAGCAGGGCGACCACACCCACGACTGGGACCCGGAGGTTACCGACGACGGCGTGCCGGCCACGCTGGCCGAGATGCGGTCGAAAGACTTCGCCCATCTGATCGAGAACCTGGACGGCTACCTGTGCGAGCTGGGCAGCGCCCTGATCCGCGGCGGCCTGCACACGCTGGGCGAGCACGCGCGGCGAGCGCCTGCGCGACCTGGTGCTGGCCATGGTCCGCGTGCCGAACCTGGACGTGCCCAGCCTGCGCGCCGGCGTCGCCGCCGCGTTCGGCCTGGACCTGGACGAGCTGGTGGACCTCGGCGCACGCCTGCGCGGCACGACCGATAGCGGTTGCTCGCGCAGTCGACGGGCCGCCAGGTGGTGACCGCGACCGATGCCGCTCGAAGCAATCGACCGCTGTGCGTGCGGCTGGTGGAGCCTGCAGGCCAACGCCTGGTCGGCCGACTGACCAGATGCGACGCGTGGCTGCGGGAGGTGCTGGGTCGCGGCTGCCCCGTCAGCGTTGCTGGGCACGGTGCGTTCATCGTCGGCGGCTCTGCCGAGCCTGGAGGTTTCCGCCCACGACGAGATCGGCAATCTGCTGCGGGCGCTCGACGGGCAGTACGTGCCGGCCGGCCCGAGCGGCGCGCCACGCGCGGCATGGCCCACGTTCTGCCGACCGGCCGCAACTTCTACGCCATCGATCCGCGGACCATGCCCAGCCACTCCGCCTGGCGCGTCGGTCAGCAGCTCGCGCAAGCGCTGGTCGAGCGTCACCGGCGCGAGACCGGCGCCTATCCCCAGAGTGTCGGACTGAGCATCTGGGGCACCAGCGCCATGCGCACCCACGGCGACGACATCGCCCAGGTCTTCGCCCTGCTCGGCGTCCGGCCCGTCTGGCAATCGGCGAGCCAGCGGTTGACGGGGTCGAAGTGATCGGTCTCGAGGAGCTCGGCCGGCCGCGCGTCGACGTCGTGTGCCGCATCTCCGGGTTTTTCCGCGACGCCTTTCCGCATGTGCTCGGCATTCTCGACGACGCCGTACGCCGCGTGGCCGAGCTCGACGAGTCGGCCGCGGACAATCCTCTCCGGGCGCGCTACCTGGCCGATCGCGCGCAGCTGGAAGCGGACGGGTCGACGCCGCAGGCCGCCCGGCGGCGCGCCGGATTTCGCATTTTTGGCTCAAAGCCGGGCACGTACGGCGCGGGCATTCTGCCGCTGATCGACGAAGGCAACTGGCAGACGACCGCCGACTTCGCCACGGCCTACGTCAACTGGGGCGGCTACGCCTATACCGCCGACGACTACGGTGTCGACGCGCGGCGGGAGTTCGAAACGGTCCTCGGCCGAGTCCAGGTGGCGGCCAAGAACCAGGACAATCGCGAGCACGACATCTTCGATTCGGACGACTACCTCCAGTTCCACGGCGGCATGATCGCCACCATTCGCGCGCTCTCCGGCTCCGCGCCGCGGCGCTACTTCGGCGACTCGTCCGATCCAGCGCGCGCGCGAGTGCGCGATCTGAAGGAGGAGGCGCTGCGCGTGTTTCGTACGCGCGTGGTCAATCCCAAGTGGATCGCGCGCATCCAGGAGCACGGCTACAAGGGCGCACTGGAGCTGGCGGCAACGGTTGACTATCTATTCGGCTACGACGCCACCGCCGACGTACTGGACGACTGGATGTACGAAGAAGTCACCCGCGCATATGTGCTGGATGCGGACATGCAGGCCTTTTTCGCGCGCAGCAATCCGTGGGCGCTCAAGGACATGAGCGCACGACTGCTCGAGGCGATGGACCGCGGCCTGTGGGCGGCCCCGCCGCAGGAAATGCGGCGCGCCCTCGAAGAGGCCTATCTGGGCGCCGAAGAGCTGGTCGAGAGTCGCGCGGAGCCCGCTCTGGCTTCAGCACGCGCATGAGAATTCGGTACCCGTTCAGGGCCTTGTCGGGCAGGACGGCATGAAGCTGGCACTGGTGCTCAACGCCATCAATCCTCGCCTGGGCGGTGTGCTGATTCGGGGCCAGAAGGGCACTGCCAAGTCGACCGCGGCCCGCGGGTTAGCGGGGCTGCTGCCGCCGGTGGACGTTGTAGTGGGCTGCCGCTTCGGCTGCTCGCCTGGCGCCGCGGACGTGCAGTGTCCGGATTGCGCAGGGCTGGGTAACCCGACGGATTCGGTTTCGCGAGCGGCGGAGTTTGTGGAGCTGCCGATCGGGGCTACCGAAGACCGCGTGCTTGGCACGCTGGATATGGAACGAGCGCTGGTCGATGGGCGGCGTCACTTCGAGCCTGGCTTGCTGGCGCGCGCCAACCGCGGCGTTCTGTACGTGGACGAGGTCAACCTGCTGCCCGACCATCTGGTCGACACGCTGCTCGACGCGGCGGCAATGGGTGTCAATACCGTCGAGCGCGACGGTGTGTCGTTCAGTCATCCGGCGGCGTTTGTGCTGGTCGGCACGATGAACCCGGAGGAGGGCGAGCTGCGCCCGCAGCTGCTGGATCGCTTCGCGCTGGCGGTGGACGTGGCGGGCATGCTCGCCACCTCCGAGCGGGTGGAGGTGGTGCGGCGGCGCATCGCATTCGAGGCTGATCCGGCTGGCTTCGTGGCGCGCTGGGAGGCTGCGGAGTGCATGGCGCAAGCGCGCATTATGGCAGCGCGGGCGGTGCTGCCACGGGTGACGGCGGGCGACGACTTGCTCGAGCTGATTGCGCGGATTTGCACCGCCTTTGAGGTAGACGGCTTGCGGGCCGACATCGTCATGTACAAGACGGCTACGACGCTGGCAGCCTACGCTGGTCGAGAACAGGTCAGTACGGAAGACGTCCGACGCGCCGCCGAGCTGGCGCTGCCCCACCGCACCCGCCGTCAACCCTTCGACCAGCCCGGCCTGGACCACCAGCGGTTGGACGAAATCGTTGCGCAGCACGACAATCGCCCCCGCCGCGACTCCCC
The DNA here is from genome assembly GCA_963750845.1 of uncultured Acidobacteriaceae bacterium. Taxonomy (GTDB): domain Bacteria; phylum Acidobacteriota; class Terriglobia; order Terriglobales; family Acidobacteriaceae; genus KBS-83. The sequence continues at coordinate 23,871 of CAVVSP010000017.1, read as the reverse complement.
ACCAACGGAGTCCTCTACGGACGGCAATGGCACGCCACCGCACCCGCCACCCCAGGACGGAGGCCATGACAGGCCAACAGATCCGCCACCTCAGCACGGAGGCCATGACAGGCCAACAGGTCCGCCGCCCTGGGACGGAGGCGACCGTGGACCGCGGCGTGATGAGCCGCGCGGTGGACCTGGGGGCGGTGTGCGGTTGGAGGATGACGGCAGCCTGCACCCTCAGCAGGCGGAGCAAGTCTTTGACACCGCCACCGTGGCGCCGCCAGCGCTGCCGCTGCGGCCACCCGCTGCGCAGCGCCGCGGCTGGCCAACGCGCGCCTCCACCCGCGGCGTGCGCAGCCCCGTCGAGAGCCCGCGCGGCCGCCACGTGCGCAGCAGCCCTGAGAAGTCAGGTGCGCTGGACCTGCTAGCCACCCTACGCTCCGCCGCCCCGTTTCAGGCGCAGCGACGACGCTCCACCCCGGAGGACCAAAGCGTGCGCATCCAGCTGAAAGCGGTGGACCTGCGCTACAAGGTGCGCGTGCTGCCGGTGGGTGCTTTGACGGTGTTCGTGGTGGATGCCAGCGGCTCGATGGCGGCACGGCGGCGGATGGCGTTAGCCAAGGGAGCCGTCCAGTCACTACTGCTGCGCGCGTACCAGACGCGCGACGAAGTGGCGCTGATCGCTTTCCGTGGCAGCGCCGCCGAAATCCTGCTGCCACCAACCAGCAGCGTCCATCTCGCGTCCGTGCGCTTGCGCGCGCTGCCAACCGGTGGCCGTACGCCGCTGGCGCTGGCGCTGAGCCGCGCCGCCGCCCTGCTCGCCCAGCGCGCCGCGACGCGCCACCCCTGGGCAGCGCCCCAGGCCAGCCCGGCGCGCCAACGCGCAGCGATTCAGACGCTGGTCCTGGTCTCCGATGGCCGCGCCAACGTTGCCCTGGCGGGCGGCGACCCGTATGCTGACGCCCTCCATCAAGCGCGCGCGCTCCGCGCCGCGGGTGTGCAGGCAGTGGTGGTCGACAGTGAAGAGGGCCACGTGCGCCTGGGACGAGCGCGAACACTGGCTAGCGAACTGGGTGCCGAGTACGTGCGCCTGGCGGATCTGACCCCATGACCACCCCAGCCGGCCGTCCGCCGCGGCGCGGGCTGACCATCGTCTTGACCGGCAACGGCAAGGGCAAGACGACTGCCGCCGTGGGGCTGACGGTGCGCGCGGCGGGCAACCGCATGCGCGTGTTCTTTCTGCAGTTCATCAAGGGTCAGTGGAAGTCGGGCGAACGGGAGATCCTGCGCACGATCCCGGGCGTCGACCTCGAGGTCACCGGTCGCGGCTTCACCATCGAGCGCCTGCGCAACCCGAAGATCCCGATGGAGGACCACGAAGCCGCGGCGGCGCACGGGTGGCAGGTCGCCCAGCAGATCGTGGGCGAAGGTGAGTACGACGTGGTGGTCCTGGACGAGATTCTGGGTGCGGTCAAGGCCGGCCTCGTGCCCCTCACGGAGCTCCTGGCAATGGTGCGCGCGAGGCCGCCCCAGCTGCACCTGGTGCTCACCGGCCGTGGTGCGCCGCCCGAGCTGGTCGAGCTGGCGGACCTCGTCTCGGAAATCCAGCCCATCAAGCACCCGTTGCAGCAGGGCATCAAAGCGCAGCGGGGGATCGAGTTCTGAACCAACGAGTCCAGCACCCGACGCCAGCGCTGGTCCGGCCGCACGTGCTGGACCTCCAACCGGTGGTCCACGGTTCGGTGGCCGCGGCCGAGCTGGCGCAGTTCGGCCTGACCCTCGCCCAGGCGCTCGACTTCAGCGTCAACACCAATCCGCTCGGCCCCGCGCCCAACGTCCTGCGCGCCATCCAGGATCGGATTGGACGCGCTACCCGGGCGACGACGAAGCCCCGCTGCGCAACGGGCTGGCGAAGCAGGCTGGTGTGTCTCCAGAGAACGTCGGGCTCGGCAACGGCTCGGCCGAGCTGCTGTGGCTCATCGCCCTGGCGACTCTGCGAGCCCGGCGATCGCGTCGTCGTCGTCGGTCCGACCTTCGGCGAGTACGCCCGCGCGGCGCGCGCGGTTGGTGCGCACGTCACCGAAGTGCACGCCCTGGACGATGTGCCGCCGGCGCGAATGGTCTTCGTCTGCAACCCCAACAATCCCGACCGGGCACCTTCATCGACAGCCTGAGATCGAGCGGCTGCTGGCAGCGCAGCCGGATCGCCTGCTTGTGCTCGACGAGGCCTACGCCTCATTCGTGGACGACTCGCTGGCGCAGCGAGCCGCTCTCAGACTGCGTATCCGACAACCTGGTCATTCTGCGCTCGCTGACCAAAGACCACGCGCTGCCCGGGCTTGCGGCTGGGGTATCTGCTCGCGCGCGCCGAAATCGCCCGCGCGGTAGAGGCGGTTCGGCCGCCGTGGAGTGTCAACGCCGGCGCACTGCGCGCCGGCCTGGCCACACTCGAGCCTGACGCGCGCGCCCACCTGGAGCGGGCGCAAGCGCTGGTCGCACAATCGCGCCGACCTGCTTACGCAGCGGCCTGACCAGCATTGGCTACGCGGTGCGTCCGTCCTCCGCCAACTTCGTGCTGGTCGACGTCGGCGACGGCGCTCGACTTTCGGCGGGCGCTGCTGCCGCACGGGTCGTCGTGCGCGACTGCACCTCCTTCGGCCTACCCGAGCACGTCCGCATCGCCTGTCGGTTGCCCGAGCAGTGCGCGCGGCTGGTCGACGTGGTGACGCGCCTCCGGCAACAGGGCGAGCTGTCAATCCCCGCCGCCCATAGCATCCTTCAGTGACGATTCGAGTCCCATGCCAATGCTCAGGTCGAAGTTGAACAGGACCTCGTTGATCTTGCCTTTGTATTGCTCGCGGATCGCTTGCCGCTTGCAGTAGGTATTGACTCGGATATCGGCAATGCCAGGCGACACGATGCCGGTGTCGGTGCAGCCCTGGGCGCTGGTTACGGCCGGCTTGACTGCTGCTGGTGCTGTTGCTGCTGCAGGTTGTGGGTTGGCTGCGGGGGGTGGCGGATTCGCAGCGGCCGGGGCTGGCGCAGCCGCCTGGGGTGCCGATCCAGCGACCGTGTAGGCGAATGAGCCGTCGTTCGGGTCGCCGTCGTCGCCTGAGACGTTGTGCCACAGGACGACGTACTGGCCAGGCCCAGCGTCTCGGGTCGGGACGCTCGCGTTGTGGCGCATCTCGAGATCGATCTGGGCTGGCCCGGTGACCACGTTGGACCCGTCAGGACCGGTGATCGTGAATTGAATCGAAGCCAGCTCCTGGGTCCAGGTCACCTGGACCGTGCTCGGCGCGGCCTGCAGCGTGGCATTGGCCGCGGGGGTTGAGCTCTGGTACTGGGCGTGCGCGGAAACGGTAGCTGTACTGGCGACCAACAGGGCAACGAGGCTCAGGCCGGTCGCGATCGAACGCAAACGGTAGGACACAGTCAGTTCTCCCTATGGTGTGAAGGTTAGTTGGCAGGTGCGTCGTGGGCGGTCGCAAACACGGGTTCCCGGTGGGGTCGACCGTGAAGTCGAACGCACCCTGCGCGTCGTCAAAGATGTTCGTGCGACGTGCGATGACGTCGGCATGCCAGGCGCCGGGCATGGCCACCTCGTTGCCGCTGAGCACCCAGCCTCCGTCGCCGCTGGGCGTGGTATCCAGTAGATCCTCACCCAGGTCCGGTCGCGACAGACGAATGCGGATGCGCTCGACGCCGGTGGTGTTGTTCAGATCGACCCGCAGCAGGCTGCCGCCATCACCAGCCGGTTCGACGGTTAGCGTGGCCATCAAGTCGGCCGCCCGGGCCTGCGCCTGTGCGGCTCCGTTGAGGATGCCGACCGGTCCGCCGTCGACGACGAACGTGTAGAAGCCCTGGGCGGTGTGGCCATCTTCGGCCGACAGACTGGTCCAGGCCACGGTGTACGGGCCCGGCGCGAGGTCGCTCGTCGGACTGACCGACGCGCGCGTGTTGCCGTCGACGGCGTCAGGTGCCGTTGAGACCGTAGCTCCGCTCGAGTCCATCAACAGCATCGACGAGCCTCGCGCGTCGATCGCCGAGTCGTACTGGATTGCTACGTGCGCCGGCGCTCCGTCGAGGCGCGCGTTCGGCTGGGGGTCGCTCGTTTTGGGGTAGGCGTGCGCCAGGACCGTGCCCGCGGACGTGGCCATGGCCAGCACTGCACAGGTAAGAACTGGAGCAAGGCGATAGACAAGAAAATGGTGCATGACAATTTCCTCCGATTCGATGGGCTTGACCAACCTTGGGTCCGCACGACGGTGCGGCCCCGCGAGTCAGGCTTCGCTCGGAGGAGGGTCGGGTGGTGCTTCGGTCAGCGCGCCGCGCGGCTGCACTTTGATCGGCCACGGACGGCGGGCCGTGGTTTGAGTCAACAGCACCGTCGTGCCGTTTGGAAGCGGCGGGGTCAGACCAATGCCCAGGGCCGCCGCCGCGGCCGCGGCGCCGGCGCCCAGCGCTGGGCCGCGCTGAGGTTGTGCGGCGTCGTGCATCAGCGGCTTCGGGGGAGCGACCTGCCTCAACGGTGGTCCGTTCCCCAGATGGACGTGTGGAAAAATAGGGTCGAACAACTGGTCGCGGTGTGCGCCGCTGACCGTTCCGACTGGCATCAGCACCACCAGCAACAGCGCGAGAATGGGGCTGACGACGATGCTCAGATCCCGCAGCATTTCGGTGACCCTGGTTAACTCTGGACGATACCCGTCGGCAACGCTCGGCACAAGCAAACGCTCACGGAGTCGCGTGTTTCGCCTTCGCGAGCGCCAACGCACCAAACGTGGCGATCAGGGGCCTGGGATGGGCTGTTGGCGATTGCGCGCTCTACGCGGGCTGCAGCGCTCCAGGTGCTGGCTGTGCTGCGGCGCTGGCTTCGATCCATGATTCGGTTCGCTTGATCACAAACGACGTCGACCGCACGCGGTAGACCTCCGGCTGCTGAGCCATCGCAGGCTCGCTGCCTTCCTCCAACTGGTGAGCCAGGCCCATCAGCTGGCGACGCATGGCAATCACGGCCGTGTCGCTCGAACCGAGGTGCTCCTTCGTGCGGTCGTAAATCGGGCCCATGCTCTCCTGGCACGCCATGTCCTGCTCGCCGATGCCGCGAATGCCCGAGAACGTTCTGGTGCGCTGGTTCTCTCGATCGAGCAGGTAGTCGTTGTCCTTGTTGGCCAGCGCGCGGTACTTTGCGTCAACCTGGGCGTGAATGCCGGTCCCAGAGCGATACTGGGCCACTTCAGTCTCGGTCAGCGCCCGATCGGGGTGCCAGGTCATACTCCACGCCCAGCAATTGTGGTCGTCGATGGGCACCCAGGCGTGGCCGCTGATCGGACCGTCTTTCTGGGCCGGGATCATCTGAAAGACCGGCACGAGGTACTGCGAGACGCGCCAGTAGTAGTCGTCTGGACCGGCGTCTCGGCGCGCGGCGACGAGATGGCCGTAGCGCGTCGACAGGACCTCGAAGCGGGGATGCTTGTCCTCGGCGACGAATTGCGGAATCGGCACGCCCACGCCATTCGTCGGCCGATCGGTATTCAAGCTGCTGTGCAGGAAGGAGATGTGGCTGGAGTCGATGCCACCTTCGATGGCTTGCAGATAGTTGCTCTGCTGCTGGCGCTTGCTGATGAAGCGCTGTTCGGCGGACACCAGCGTCCATTCGAGCTCGGGCACGCCGCCCATCAGCTCGGGTGGGCCCATATAGGCCCACACCACGCCGCCTCGTTCCTGGCACGGATACGCGACGGCTTTCACTTTTTGTTTGAAGTCCGACTCGGCGGGCTCGTTGGGCATGTCGAGGCACTGGCCGCTGGCGTCGAACTTCCAGCCGTGGTACACGCAGCGCAGGCCGGCCTCTTCGTTGCGGCCGAAGAACAGCGAGGCGCCGCGATGGGGACAGTTCTCGGCCAGCATGCCGACGTTGCCGTTCGAATCGCGAAATGCGACCAGATTTTCACCCAGCAGCTTGAGGCGCAGCGGTGCGCAATCTGGCTCGGGCAGCTCTTCGGAGAGCAGGGCTGGCATCCAGAAGCGGCGTATGAATTGGCCCATTGGCGTGCCGGCGGTGATTCTGGTTGCGTATTCGTTTTCGGCTTGTAAGAGCATCTCGCCTGTCCCCCCGGGCCGCTTCTTGCGGCGCGCGATTCAGGCCGGCATCCTACCACGATGCAGCGCGCTGGACGACTGGACGGCATGGTGGCGATTGTCACGGGCGGCGGATCGCGCGGACCGGGAATCGGCAATGGCCGCGCGGCGGCGATTCTCTTTGCGCGCGAAGGTGCGCGCGTGGCGATTGTGGATCAGCAAGCCGAGTGGGCGGCACAGACGCAACGCACCATTGAGGACGAAGGCGGCGAGTGCTTCGTGCTCGAGGCCGACGTGACTCGTTCAGCAGACTGTCAGCGTGTCGTCCAGAGCGTCGTGGAGCGTTACGGACCGATCACCATCCTGCACAACAACGTGGGCATCGGCGGCGCCGGCAGTGTGGTCGAGATGGACGAAGCGTTGTGGGACGACATCATGCGCGTCAACGTCAAGAGCATGATGCTGATGTCCAGGCATGTCATCCCGGTCATGGCGGCCAACGGCGGCGGGTCGATCGTCAACATCTCGTCCATTTCGGCCATTCGTCCGCGTGGGCTGACCGCCTACAGCACGTCGAAAGGCGCGGTCAACGCGCTGACCCAGGCCATGGCCATCGATCACGCGGCGCAGGGCATCCGCGTCAACTGCATCATGCCTGGACCGGTGTTCACACCCATGGTCGAGAGCGGCGGCTTGACGGCTGAGCAGCGTGCACTGCGCGCCAGAGCGTCGCCGCTGGGCACCGAGGGCACCGGCTGGGACATCGGCTGGGCGGCGGTGTTCCTGGCCAGCCCGGAGGCGCGCTGGATCACCGGACAGCTGCTGTGTGTCGACGGCGGCGTCACACTGGCCAGTCCGGCTCGCGCGGTTGGCGAGGAGCGCGTCCGATAGGCCTGCTACGCTGGCGCTTGTGACTCGAGCTCGACTCATCGGATCCGCGGTCAAGCGGGTAGAGGACGCGCGATTGATCACCGGCGCGGCATTACGCCGGATGGTTCCGTGCTGGTCAATGACATAGGTTTCCGGCCACCGGTAGGTGCCGTAGAGATCAGCAGAGTGGTGCGCCGTGTCGTCAATAGTAAGCAGGCTGATTTTGTGTTCCGCCAGGTAGTCGCGGTAGGCTTGCCGGTCCTCGTCCACGCTGACGGCCAGCACCTGGACCTGGGGTAATTGCTGCTGCATGGCGGTGAGCGAGGGCAGCTCCGCAATGCACGGAAGACACGAGGTCTCCCAGAAGTTGAGGATCACGATTTTTCCGCGATAGTCGGCCAGCCGGAGGCTGCGATTCCCGTCCGTGACTGTAAAGTCCGGTGCCGGGCGCCCGGTCTGGCGCGGATGAGCGCCGCGGTCGCAGCCGGAGGTCAGCAAAAGATATGCGGCCAGGATGAGACGGATCTGCTTCACTCTGCTCATCATACGGCGAACCGCGGGCTTCCGGTGTCGGTGCAGACTTCCACTGCCCCAGGCGCAGCAGATGAAGCCGACCTGACATGCCGGACATCCATATACTTGAGGAATAACGAATTCCCATGATTCTATTGACTCGTAGAGCAGAGTTTTCTGCCGCCCACTATTACTGGAACAATGCCTGGAGCGAGGCGGAAAACCAGCGGGTCTTCGGCAAGTGCGCCAACCGCAATGGGCATGGCCACAACTACACGCTGGAGGTGACGGTAGCGGGCGAAGTGGACCCGCAGACCGGCTTTGTGGTGGACCTGAAGCAACTGAAGGACGTGATGCACAGCCAGGTTGTGAACGTCTACGACCACCGGCATTTGAATCTGGAGATTCCGGAGTTTCGCGATCGCGTGCCGACAGTGGAGAACATCGCGCTGAGCGCTTGGGAGCGGCTGGAGGGCAAGATTCCCGGCGCGAAGCTGGAGCGAGTGCGCGTGTATGAGACGCCTGACCTGTATGCGGACTGTTTTGGATCGAGGGACGTGCGATGAACGTCAGTTTTACCCGCCGCTATCACTTCAGCGCATCGCACCGGCTGGATTGCGAGGCTTTGAGCCCGCAGGAAAACCGTGATGTCTATGGCAAGTGCAACAACCCGCATGGGCACGGGCATAATTACCGGCTTGAGGTTTCGGTGCGCGGCCCGATAGATCGAGAGACGGGCATGGTGATGAATATGGCCGAACTGGACGCGCTGGTGGGCAGCACCGTGGTGGAACGCTTTCATCTCGCCAATCTGAATATGGATCCGCTTTTTCAGCAGACGGTGCCGACAACGGAGAATCTGTGCCGGGCCATTCATCGTCTGTTGGCTGGTGATCTCCCAGCCGGCAAACTCGATCGGATACGCATCGAGGAGACGGAGAATAACTTCTTTGAATACGCAGGGGAGGCAGCGCGTGGCTAAAGAGAGACGTGCGGAAGCACACGCGGGAGCGACCATCCAGCCGATTCACAATGTCGCGGTGAAAGGGATAGACGCGCTCGATCGGGCGGCGGCGAAGGGGTTGGAGCGGTACACAACGCAGCAGTTGTATGGAGAGCTGCTAACGCGCTTTGACGAAGACCCGACGCGCGATGGCTTGCTGAAGACCCCGGAGCGTGTCGAGAAGGCAATGACTTTCCTGACGCAGGGCTACCACCAGGACCCGCAGGAGATTCTGCGCGCCGCGCTATTCGATGTCGATTATGACGAGATGGTGATGGTGAAGGACATCGAGATGTACTCGCTGTGTGAGCATCACCTGCTGCCGTTCTTCGGCAAAGTGCATATTGCCTACATCCCGAAAGGGAAGGTCGTTGGGCTGAGCAAGCTGCCGCGGCTGGTGGATGTGTTCGCGCGGCGCCTGCAGGTGCAGGAGCGGATGACGCGCGAGATTGCGGGCGCCTTGCAGGAGGCGATTGCGCCGCAGGGCGTAGGAGTGGTGGTGGAGGCGCGCCATCTCTGCATGATGATGCGCGGGGTGGAGAAGCAGAACTCGTCGACCGTGACCTCCTCAATGTCCGGGGTCTTCCTCGAAGACAAGACACGCGCGGAGTTCCTCTCGCTGGTACGCGACCACGGGCGCAACAGCTTCTAGAGCGAGATGCTCGAGCCCGGGGCCGTTATAGTGGGGAAGTGAATGGCCTGCTGATCCTCGACAAGCCGGCGGGCATGACCTCCCACGACGTGGTGGCGCGCACACGTCGTATCGTGAACGAGCGCTCCATCGGGCATCTGGGCACGCTCGACCCCATGGCCACCGGCGTATTGCCGCTCCTGCTGGGCCGCTACACGCGGCTGGCTCAGTTTTTCGGCCGCATGGAGAAGAGCTACACCGGCACTATCCGCTTCGGCCAGGCCACAACCACCTACGATGCAGAGGGCGAACCAGTCGGCCCTCACGCGCCGGTATCGCTCGATGGGGAAGTGCTCAAGGCACACGCGGAGCAGTTCAATGGCGAGCTGCTGCAGACCCCGCCTGCGTACAGCGCGAAAAAGATTGGCGGACGCGCGGCATACTCTCTCGCGCGAGCAGGAGAAGCTGTGGAGCTTGCGCCGGTGCGCATTGTTGTCCACGAATTTGCGATTACATCGGTCGATGGCGATACTGCCGCCTTTCGCGCTACGGTCTCTGCCGGCGGATATATCCGCTCGCTGGCGCACGATCTGGGCCAGCGGCTGGGCTGTGGCGGGCATCTGGCATCGCTGCGACGCGTTGCCGCGGGACCATTCTGCGTTGACGAGGCTCTTTCGCTGGAAGAACTGGCAACGCTGACCGAAGCGGGGGACCTGGAGCGGCATCTGCCGCACCCGCGCACGCTGCTGCCGGAGTTTCCAGCGGCCACCGTAGACACCCACACGGCGGGCCGCATGCGGAATGGCGCGCTGTGCAACCTCTCGGACTTCTCCGCGGCGCCGCGCGTCAAGGTGTTCGCGAACCGGCACGAGCTTATCGGAATCGCCCAGCGGATTGCCGGGACGCTGTTTCAGCCACTGGTGGTGATTGGGTGATGCGGCGCGCGTCTAATTCTTATGCAACCACGGCGTGACCAGCGGCAGCAGGTTGCGCGCTACCTGCTGATTGCCCTGCGCCGTCGCGTGGATGCCGTCCGCCTGCATGCTGCCGGTGGCGCCGTAGACGTTCTGCAGCAGAAAGGGAAGAAGGGGCACGTGATATTGCCTGGCCAGCAACGCGTAGGTCTCATTGAACTGACGGATATAGTCCGCGCCATAGTTGGGCGGCAATGTGATGCCGCCAAGCACGACCTTGGTTCCCGCATGTTGCAAGGTGGAGACGATCTGATCAAGATTTTTGCGGGTGCTGTCGATAGGCAGGCCGCGGAGGCCGTCGTTGCCGCCGAAGGCAACGATGACGAGGGCTGGTTTCAGCGCAAGCACATCATCGAGCCGGTCCAAACCGTCTTTGGTGGTGTTGCCGCTGACGCCGGCGTTGATCACATGGTAGTGAAAGCCTTTGGCGTTGAGATCCTTTTCGAGGAAATCAGGATAACTATTTCCGGCGTCGGTGCCATAGCCTGCAGTCAGACTATCGCCGAAGGCGACGATGACCGGGCGATCGTCTTTGGCCGGAGCCGCGGGCTGCGGCGATACCGCAGATGGCGTCGTGGCAGGCTCAGGCGCCGGCTTTCCCTTGCAGCCAGCGACTGCGATGGCAAGTGCAGCGGCGAGGTAAAGCGGCAGTCGGGAACTGCGAGGGTGCATCACACGTTCAATCTAGCATCAGGATTGCAATCTAGCAGCGGATAGCCGGCGGGACGAAGGCGCGAGACGCAAAGGGGCAGGCATGATCGAAGTGCGGGGCTTGAAGAAGTCGATTCATAACGGCACGAACCTGGTGGAGATTTTGCGGGGTATCGACCTGACGATTCCCGCGGGGCAGTTTGCCGCGATCATGGGCGCCTCGGGCAGCGGCAAAAGCACATTGCTGGGGCTGCTGGCGGGACTGGACGCCCCTACCGAGGGCGAAGTGATTCTGGACGGAACGTCGATCTCACGCATGAACGAGGATGAACTGGCGGAGATTCGCGGAAAGAAGCTTGGCTTTGTCTTCCAGTCCTACCAACTCATCCCGATGCTGACGGCGCTTGAGAATGTTCTGCTGCCATTTGAGCTGAATGGGTCTTCCCATCACTCAGGCGATGGGCGTGCACGGGCTACGGAACTGCTGGACAGTATGGGGCTGGCAGACCGTCTGCATCATTATCCGGTGCAACTCTCCGGTGGTGAACAACAGCGCGTCGCGCTGGCCCGCGCCTTCATGCTGGAGCCGCCGATCGTGCTGGCAGATGAACCGACCGGCAATCTTGACTCGCACAATGGTGAGCATGTGCTGAACCTGTTGCTCGAGCGTCATCGCGAAAGCGGTACAACGCTGGTGATGGTGACGCACGATCCGCAGGTCTCTGCACGGGCGGAGCGGCGGATCGTGCTGCGTGACGGCCTGGTCATTGAAGACAGCACGGCGACGGAGCCGGCTGCTTTTGCAGCGGAGGCGCGACTGTGAATGGCGCATCTGCGAAGGCCGCAATGAGCCGGTCCACCGGACGCACTTTTAGCTGGAGTGCTGCGTTGCGCATTGCATGGCGTGAGTTCCAGGCGGCGCCGGCGAAGTTTTTATTCGTGATCGTATCGGTGGCAATTGGGGTGGCGGCGCTGACGGGCGTGCGCGGCTTTACCGACTCCTTCCAGAAGACTCTGCTGGGCCAGGCGCGCACCATCATGGCCGCGGATGTTTCCGCGCGCATGTTCCGTCAGCCATCCGCGAAAGAGATTGCCGACCTGAACGCTCTGCACGGTGTAGAACGCACCCAGGTGACCGAGATGGTTTCGATGGCGTCCACCCCGTCGGACCCGATTCCTCTGCTGGTATCTCTGAAGGCGGTCGATCCATCGCGGTATCCGTTTTATGGTGCATACAAGCTCCGTCCCGTAGGCGTGTTGCGCCAGGAGCTGACACCGCAATCCGTTTTGGTGGGCGACGATTTGTTGATTCGACTGCGTGCGCGGGTTGGCGATCCGCTCAAGATTGGCAACAGCACCTTTCGCATCGCCGGCGTCATCGAACGCGAGCCGGACCGCATGAATTCCACCATGGGCATCGGGCCGCGCGTACTCATCACGCGACAGGGTCTTGCAGCGAGCGGTTTGCTGCAGCCGGGCAGCCGTGCAGGAGAGCGCTTCCTGATGCGGATTGACCCAGGCGCAACCAACGTCAAAGATCTGCACGCGCGGGTGGAGAAGATTCTTCCCGAGGCGCAGGTGACGGATTTCCGCGAGGCGAATCCTGCGCTGACGCGGGGTCTGGACCGGGCCAGCAGCATGTTGAGTCTGATCTGCCTGGTAGCGATGGTGCTGGGTGCGATCGGCGTCGCAATGTCGATGCGCGCACATCTGGAGCAGCGGATGGACATACTGGCGACGATGAAGTCCATCGGGGCCCGCTCCTCTGACATACTGCGTATCTATCTTTTGCAGACGCTGATCCTCGGGCTGGTCGGTGGTCTGGTGGGCGTGGTTGCAGGCTTCGGTGTGGAATGGACGATTCCACTGCTGGCGGCAAAGTTGCTGCCGATTGAAACGACGCTGCGCCTGCCGATGCGTGCGGGGCTTGCCGGGCTGGGCACCGGCATGCTCACGACGCTGCTCTTCTGCCTGCCGCCGCTGCTCGATATCCGCCACGTGAAACCGAGTCTCGTCCTGCGGCGTCAGGTGGAGGCGCAGCCGGAGTTGACGCTCAAGGAACGCTGGCAGCGGCGCCGCATGCAGTGGGTCACCACTGCCGTCATCCTGCTTGCGCTTGCGGGTATCGCTGCGGGACTCACCAGCTCGCTTACGGTGGCGACATGGTTCACGGTGGCGCTGGTCGCCCTCCTGCTTTTCATTACGCTGCTGGCGCGAACGCTGCTGCGACTGTTGCGAACAGCACTCACACGGACGCGGCTCAGTCTGCCTTCATCAGTCCGTCACGGTTTGTCGAATCTTTACCGACCGGGGAACCAGTCGATTGCCGTGCTCACGGCGCTGGGCGCGGGCATCATGCTGATTCTCACCGTATTCCTGATGCAGAACGCTGTTTTGCGTGACCTGCAGGAGACGCTCGGCAAAGGTCTGCCAAATATCTTTCTCATCGATATCGCGACAGATGAACTCGAAGGTGTGTCCGCGGTGATCGCGAAACAGCCGGGGGTGCACGGCGCCATGGAGCGGCTGCCCCTGGTCGCGGGGCGGCTGAATGAGGTCAATGGGAAAACTGGCGATCAACTGAAAGAGGAGAAGGTGCCGCGGCATCTGTTGCAATCGGTCAGCCTCACCTGGTCAGACACGGTTCCCGCAGGCGCCAAGGTGCATGCGGGTGCGTGGTGGCAGCCGGGGGCTGAAGGCAAGGTCGCAGTCAGCGAAGGTCTAGCCAAAAGAATGCACGTGGGCATTGGCTCAACCATGATGTTCACGGCGCAGGAGCGGCGCATTCCCGTCACTGTGGCAGCGCTCTACGCAAACGATGGCCAGCACGTCTACGGTCGCAGTGAGTTTGTCCTTTCGCAGCGCTCACTGGTACACCTGCCGGTGGTCTGGTACGGCGCTGTGCATGTGGATACTGAACAAATCCCGCAGATGCAGCGTGCGCTCTTTGCCGCCTATCCCACGGTGACCGTCATCAATATTGCCGACCTGCTGGATACAGTGGCCGGCGTCGTCCATCAGGTCACGCTGATCGTGCGATTCCTTGCGGCGTTTTCCATCCTCTCCGGGCTGGTGATCCTCGCCTCCAGCGTAGCCAGTACACGTTTTCGACGTATCCGCGAGGTCGTCGTGCTCAAGACACTGGGAGCGCGGCGCTCGCGTGTCGCCGCGGTCTTTGGCGTGGAGTTTACCGTGCTGGGCCTGCTTGCAGGAGGAGTGGGCGTGATCTTCGCCAATCTTCTTACTTTCATTCTGCTGCACCGGCTCGATGTGCCGTATCGCGTTCAGATGTCAGTCGGCATTGCGGCTGCAGCGGGGACGGCCGTATTAGCCGTGTTCACCGGGTGGCTCGCCAGCATCCGCATCCTCGGGCAACGGCCGCTTGAGGTGCTGCGCGAGGAGTAGTTTGCCCAGCTCAAGTGGGCTGGGTGGTCCATCATCCGGTGGAATGTCGTCACCACCTTCATCGTCAATACCGCGATCTGGATTGCGATCCACGGGCGCCCACTTGCGGGCCATGAGCGGTACGAGGAAGAGAACGGCGAACACGGTTGTGACCGTTCCACCGACCACGACGCGTGCCAGCGGTTTCTGAGTTTGCGAACCGATGCCGGAGGCGATTGCAGCGGGCAGCAAGCCGAGACCTGCTGCCATGCAGGCCATCACGATTGGGCGCATCTCGTCGAGCGCGCCGAGGAAGACGCCACGCTCGCGGCCGTGGTCGTGTTGCTGATGACGCAGGCCGGTCAGGAAGACCACAGTGCACAGTGTGTTGAGGCCGAGGAGCGAAGTGAAGCCCACCGCCGCAGAAATACTGAATGACGTGTGGGTGAGTCCGAGCGTAAAGATGCCGCCGATGGCGCCAAACGGCAGCGTTGCCAGCACGATCAATGCATCCCGGAAGGATTGGAAGAGCAGGTAGAGCAGCAGCAGGACGATCAGCAGCGAGATGGGCACGATGAAGGCGAGGCGATGCAATTCTTTTTGCAGGCTGTCGTATTCGCCCGCCCATGTGTAGGTGTAGCCCGCGGGGAGCTTTACATCGTGAGCGAGAACGCTCTTCAACTCTTCGATGGTGCTCTGCAGATCGCGGCCGCGCACGCTGAACTTGATGGGAATGTACCGCCGTCCGCCCTCGCGATAAATCATGAAGGCGCCGTTGTGGAGTGTGACGTTGGCCACATTGCCCAGCGGGATCTGATTGCCGTCCGGAGTGGGCAGCAGGATCTTGCGGATGGCCTCCGGCGTGTCACGGAATTGCGGCCCGAAGCGAACGGCGAAATCAAAGCGTCGCTCGCCTTCGATGATCTGGGTTACGGCGGCTCCGCCGACTGCCGCCTGTATAGCGTTGTTGATGTCAGCCGCGGCAATTCCGTAACGTGCCGCCTCTGCGCGATCGATGGAGATCAGCAGGCTCGGTTGACCACCCACGTCGAAGACGCCAACGTCGGTGACCCCTTTCACCCTGGTCATATCCTGGTAGATTTTGTCCGCCGTGCTGGTGAGCGTGTCGAAGTCATCGCCGAAGAGCTTCAGCGAGTTCTCACCTTTCACGCCGGACATCGCCTCTTCCACGTTGTCCTGGATGTTTTGCGAGAAATTGAAGTCGATGCCGGGGTAGTGCTGAAACTTCTTCTGAACGGCGGCGATCAGCTCTTCTTTTTTGCCATGGAATTGAGGACGCCATTCGCCGGCGGGCTTCAGCTCCGCGAGGAACTCGATGTTGTTGAAGGTGCTGACATCCGTACCATCATCGGGCCGGCCCATCTGGGAGAGGCACTGCGTTACTTCAGGAAAGCTGCGCAGCACGCTACGGAGCTGGTCGGCCAGCTCTGCTGACTGCGGGAAGGCCATATCCTGCTGCATCGTCGCGCGAATCCACAGATTACCTTCTTCCAGCGCGGGCATAAATTCGCCGCCGATCTGGGTGAAGGCGAAAGCAGCGCCCACCAGCAGGACGAGTGCCACGAGCCAGACGAGAAGTGAGCTCTTCAGCGCGAAGTGCAGGGCCTTTTCGTAAAGTCGGCGAATGTTTGCAACCAGCCAGGTCTCTTTGCCGGACACCTGTTTCGGCGAGGAGAGAAAGCACAGCACTGGAGCGAAAAGGAATGCATAGAGCAGTGCGCCGATGAGCGCAAAGCCATATGCCTGCGACATGGGAGCAAAGATTTTTCCCGGCACGCCCTGCATGGTGAAGAGCGGGATGAAGGAGACCAGAATGATGAGCGTAGCGAAGATGACCGGCCGTGAGCCGTCCGCAACGCCGGCGACAATCACGTCCGAGAGGGTCTCTCCCTGCCGGCGCCGGCTTAATTTGCGGTAGACATTCTCGAGGATGATGATCGATGCGTCCACCAGGATGCCGAAGTCGATGGCGCCGATGGAGATGAGATTGGCTGAGCTGCCCTCCAGCACCATCAGGCTGAAGGCAAAGAGCAGCGCGAAGGGGATGGTGAGCGCCGCGATGGTGGTGATGCGTACATCACCCAGCGTGATGTAAAGCACAATGGTGACCAGGACCATGCCCATCAGCACAATGTGCTGCACCGTCTCTGTCGTGCGGTTCACCAGTCTGCTACGGTCGTAGATGGTTTTGATCTGCATGCCCGGCGGCAGCAGATTGCCTGAATTCAACTCGTTGATCTTCTTCCGCAGCGCCTTCAGCGCGGGCAGGGACTGCTCGCCTTTCTGCAGCAAGACAATGCCTTCCACGATGTCCGGATTTTCGTTAAAGCCAACTTTGCCCAGACGAGGCAAATGCCCTTCTTTCACGGTCGCCACATCGCGAAGCAGGATTGGCGTCCCGTTGTGTTCGGCCACGACGACATTGTTCATATCGGCGAGTGATTTCAGCAGCCCGATGCCGCGTACGTTCACGCTTTGGCTACCCATGGTCAGATAGTTGCCACCGGCGTTTGCATTGCTGTTCTGAATCGCGGCAACCACCTGGGTCGTGGTGACACCCGCGGCCAGCAATCGGTTGGGATCGATCTCGGCCTGGTACTGCCGCGTCGTTCCTCCAAAGGTCGCGACATCGATGATTCCGGGGACGGACTTGATTTGTCGAACGACGAACCAGTCCTGCTCCGCCTTCAACTCGTTCAGGCTGTAGCTGGGTCCGATGAGCTGATAGCGATAAATCTCGCCGACCGGCGATTCGGGGGAGAGCTGCGGTTGAAGACTGTTCGGCAAAGTGAGCGACTGCAGGCGATTGAGCGCCTCCTGCCGATCAACGAAATAAGACGAGCTGAAATCAAAATAAAGCTTCACGTCACTGAGGCCGAAAATACTGATCGAGCGGATTTCGGTCAGCTTCGGCGTACCGTTCAGCACGGTTTCTACAGGGATAGTGACCTGCTGCTCCATTTCTTCCGCGGACCATGCCGGATTCTGGGTGATGAACTCGACCATCGGCGGAGATGGATCGGGGTAGGCCTCAATGTCAAGCTGCGAAAAGGCAAATCCGCCCGCAGCCAGCGCCACGAGAAACAGGATCAGGACGATGGTGCGGTACTGCAGCAGCGCGCGTGTGAATCCCTGCATGGCTACTCCGACCCCGTACCGCGGAGCAGTTCCGCGCCGGTGCTGATCACGCGGTCGCCCTCGTGCAGGCCGCCTGTGACCTCAGCGGTTGTGTCGTGAGCTTCCCCCACCTGTACATCCCGGCGGTCGTATTTGTTTTCGCCGGTTTGGACGTAGACATAGGTGCTGACGCCATCGCGGATGACCGCAGTGGCGGGCACCACAATCGCGTTGCGGCTGTGATCCGTAATCGAGACGGTGGAGTACATCTGCGGCTTGAACCGATGATGAGGATTGGGCAGGACGACTCGCACCTTGAGCGTGAGGGTCTGCGGATCTACCGCGTCCGAGATGTTGTCGACGACGCCGTGATAGACAGTGTCGGGATAGCCATTGACCCGGACTTCGACCGGCTGACCACGCCGGACTGATTGCACATCGCGCGGATACAGATCGGCGACCACCCACACATCATTGATGTTCGCGATGGTAGCGATCGAGGTCGCGTTGTCGAGCGAGCGCTGCAGCTCGCCGCTGGCCGTATTCACGTCCAGCACAACTCCCTGAATGGGAGAGCGGATCGCGACCAGGTCTGAGGTGTCCGACTCCTTATATCCAAGGATGTGCAGCGTCTGGAGTGCGCGGGAAAGCTCGGCATGTGCTGCCTGATCTACTGCATTGAGATCGTCGAAATCCTTCTGCGCCATGACCTGGTGTTGCAGCAGGTCCTTCGCACGATTCAATTGCAGGTCGGATCGCGCCGCTTCGATCTTTGCCTTCTCATAGTCCGACCGGGCCTGCTGCAGGTCAGTGCTCTGCAGCATGCCGACGATCTGGCCCTTGGCAACCTCCTGACCGGGGAGGACCTTCAGCGCAAGCACGCGCCCGCTGATCGGCGGATAGATGTGCACCACCGTCGTCGGATTCGCCTGAACGCGTGCAGCAAGCGTCAGTTGATCGTGCACCGGCTGTACGTGCGCAACAACGGTGTCCATGACGCGGTACTGAGGCGCCGGCGTGTCGGATGCATCCGCTGGCTTGCGGCTCTCGCAGCCGCTGAAAAGGAGGAGCATCGAGGCAGTCAAGAGAAGGGAGCTGACGTGCAAAGCTTTCATGGAACGATCTCCGTAGCGGCGGCAAAGCTGACTTGATGCAGGCTGAGCCAAACCTGCATGTTCGCGTTCAGCGCATCCAGGTTCACCTGCCGGTAGTCCTGCAAGGCGCTTAGGTAATCGAGCAGTGTCGTGCCGCCGTGGCGGTAGCTGTATTCAAGGTTGTCGCGTACCTCGTGCGCCTCCTGCAGGTAGTGGCCGTTGTAGCGACGAGCCAGTGAGAGCGCATCTTCATAGCCGGCCCAGGCCTGGTCCACATCGGACACCACCTGGTTGCGCGCGGCGGTCTCTGCAAAACGGCTGGCCTGCGCTTCGTATTTGGTGCGGGCTTTCTCACCCTGATTGCGATCGAAGATGCGCAGTGGAATGCCGATCTGGAAGCCGGCAGAGTTCGCCGTGCCGGCGCGATCGTATTCGCCTTCGATGGTGGGGTCGGTCGTGCCGTCGGCGTTTGCGAGTTTCACATTCGCATCGGCCAGACGGATAGACTGCTGCGCAGCGAGATAATCCGGACGCGCCTCGAGCGCTTTCTGCTCGGTATCAGGAAGTGTTGCGGTGATTGCGGGAGGATCGAGCGAGCCGGTGATATCGAAGCCTGGATGAGGACGGTCGTAGCCAAGCAGCGTCTGCAACTGTTCCGAGGCCTGAACCAGGCTCGTGTGCGCATTGTCGTAGTCGGATTCAAACTGTGCCAGTTGCAGATCCAGCCGCTTGAAGTCGGTGGCGCTGATGTCGCCGGCTCGGAGCCGTTCGCGGCTCAGATCGATGGTCTTGCGATAGTCGTCCAGATTCTGCTTTGCCAGATCGAAAGCGCCCTTTGCGCCCAGCATCTGCGTGAAGGCGGTCTTTACGGCAAGGACGACCTGGCGCTGCTGATCGACATACTGACTGCGCGTCACATCGGTGGTCGAGTGAGCGATGTCCAACCGCCAGCGGCGCTTCTGCCCGCGCTCAAACAGACGCGAGACCTGCCCGGAGTAGAAGTATGGGTTGTTGGAATTAGCCGAGAGCGATACATCGGAGCCCGTGAGGTTGAAGTTAGGATTAACGCGGAGCCCTGCCGTGATCTCTGACTGCCGCGTGGCCGTCACATGGGCATCTGCCGCAAGCAGGGAAGGATTTTGCACGCGGGCAAGATCGACCGCCTGCTGCATGGAGAGTGGAGCGGGAGGCTGCGCGACACACGCGCTGCCCGTAAGCAGCAGCAGCATGGCGGCGGAGCGTCTTATTAGAAAAACGACTCCGCGCGTCCGCTGGGATGCGAGTGGGGTACTCGATTGAGTTTCGAACAAATAAACCTCTAAAGACGACCTCTACCGCGGCTGATGGCTCACGGATAAGAGTGTGGCTGTATCGGAAAGGATTCGTGGATGGCGCGGCCGAGGCATGGGCCGCGGTGCGCTGCCTGGCTCGCTAGATCGCCACCGGCGGAGGACGCGAGTCGATCGGCGACCGTGTTCCTGCCAGTTGCTGGATCACATTCGCTTCTTGTTCGACAGGGCGGCTTGGCCCCTTGCAGAACATGTCAGCAACGGCATCCACCCACGCCATGGTGGATATGGGAAGTGCCTGAGCCGGCTGAGCGCCGTCGAAGGGATCGTGAAGGCGAAGAGCGCGCTCGGCGTCACGTGGAGCCGTGCACATTGCGATGTCGTCAGTGAGTGAGATCACCGGGAAGAGCAGAATGACCAGCAGCAGAATTGCGGTGAACTGCAGCCCGAGGGATGGCAGGAATCTATCGGGCTTCAAGGGCGGGTACGCCACAAGTGTGCCGACCACGCCGCGACAAGCGACAGCCCGAGAACCAGCCACACGCAATTGAGAAGAATCTCCACGCCTGCCGCGATTGTAATCGAAGCCGGTTCATGCCCGTTCTGAAGTTTTAAGAGGATGTAACGAAAGGGTTAGCCGGGACAGAGGATTGACCACACGCGGGGCCCACTTATCATCATGAAGGCGCGCTGATCAGCGCGGTCCTATTACGCATTGCCCCCTCGTTCAATGGTAGGACAGCTGCCTCTGGAGCAGCCTATCGGGGTTCGAATCCCTGGGGGGCAACTAAACAAAATAAGTGATTTCGAATGAATCACTTACAAAGAGCTCAGAGGGATTCACGTCGCAGGGCGCGCCCAAGTCACCCTGAGCCTGATTTCTAGCCGACTGGTTCACCAGTTGCTAGCTAGCGCTGCGCGCGTTAGAAACGCGGCGTTTCTAATTGTTAGGGGCAGTTACTCACAAATGTTTGTTCAGCTGTTAGGCCAGCCTGATCCTGAAAGAACTTGGCCCCGGATACCAAGATCTCGTTAGCCTCAGAAGGGAGAGCCTCCTTCATTTCAGTCATGAACCTTCAACAGCCATCGCCCGAGGCTCATCGCTGCTTTCAAGCAGTTCGTTTCGTATCCTTTTTCGATCATAAGAAAGCAAGCGTACTGTCTGATGGATGAAAAGAGTGGGCAGGCCATGAAGTCTGCGCAACTCGAATCAATTCGATCTCGCTCGATACGTGTTCGGCCACAGTGAGTCGCTCGAGGAAGTGGGTCAACCCTTCAAGCTCAACCAGAAGAGATCTGCCGAGTCGAACGGTCGTGAGGAGTTCCAGAACCAATTGAACAGATCGCGGCTGGACCCAAAGAGGCGCTCCAGATCGTTCCCGTCATTGTGAGAACCTACTGAAGTTGTGGCGGGGCGTCAGATTTCATGAAGACGAGAAAGCCAGGACGGCCGTGGCATTCGTGCTTCCGGGTGGAAAAGCCAGTATTGTCCCTAGTTTAGGAGTTCGTTGGCCCGAAGGAAATAGATGCGCATACGCGCAATAACTAGGGCCTTCGATGTTCCTTTATTACCAACGACAATGTCCCCCTCTCGGCTGGACGGCCACTCACCCGCGCGCTATTTATGGAGTACCGGGCGTCGATGGAGGCCCTGGCGCCCTCCACGGTCAACGTCCGGCTCTCCGCGGTCCGGAAGCTGGTCGGCGAGGCGCGGCGCAACGGCATGATCGGGGTCGAGGAGGCGGCGAGCCTCACGGACGTCCCGAACATCCGCCAGAAGGGAACCCGGCTGGGAAACTGGCTGACCCGGGAGCAGGCCAAAGAGCTGCTGGCCGTTCCCGACCGCTCGACCCTGAAGGGCAAACGCGATTACGTGATCCTGGCGCTGCTGGTCGGCTGCGCCCTGCGCCGGCAAGAGCTGGCCGAGCTCGACGTCGAGACCATCCAGCAACGCGAGGGGCGGTGGGTGCTGGCCGACCTTGAAGGGAAGGGAAGACGCATCCGCACCGTGGCCATCCCCGATCTGGGTCAAGCAGGGAATCAACGCCTGGATGACCGCGGCCGGCATCGAAGACGGCCGGCTGCTGCGGTCGATCTCGAAGGGCGGGAAGATAATCGGCGAGAGCCTGAGCGACTGGGCGGTCTGGTCGGTCGTCGAGCAGTCGGCCAAGCAGATCGGAATCGAGCAGTTCGGCGCCCACGACCTGCGCCGGACCTGCGCCAAGCTCTGCAGGAAGAGCGGCGGCGATCTGGAGCAGATCAAGTTCCTGCTCGGGCACTCCTCGATCCAGACCACGGAGCGGTATCTTGGGCTCCGAGCAGGACATCGCGGTCGCTGTGAACGACAACCTGGGCCTGTGAACCCTTCTTGCCATAATCTCCCGCGTTAGCTTGGCTATGATGACTGATCGAACAGATGGCGTTCCCCTCCAATCCCGATTCATCAGGCCTTCAGGCCACACCAAGAAGAGGACGAGGCCTTTGCCGAAGTGGTTGGGCTCATCGCGGCCTCCCGCGAGCGAGCCCTCCAAGCTGTCAACACCGCGCTGATCGAACTCTACTGGAAGATCGGGGAGACCATCAGCCGCAAGATCGAAGCGGCGGAATGGGGCGACGGTGTCGTTGAACGGCTGGCCCAGTTCATCGCGAACCGAGCCAGGCATGCGCGGCTTCACACGCCGTAACTTGTTCAGAATGAGGCGTTTCTACGAGACGTACCGCGAGGACACAATAGTGACGCCACTGGTGTCACAATTGCCCTGGTCGCATCACCTGGTCATTCTGGAGCAGAGCAAACGCCCGGAAGAACGCGAATTCTACCTGCGCCTTGCCATCCGGGAGAGGTGGAGCAAGCGCGAACTGGAGCGCCAGTTCAAGACGGCGCTATTCGAGCGCGCCGTGCTCAGCCCGCCAAAAGTGACGCCAGCGGTGGCACAAATGTATCCCGAGGCCCTGAATGTCTTTCGGGACGCCTATACCGTGGAATTCCTCGGTCTGCCCCAAGCCCATGCGGAGGCCGACCTGCATCGCGCCCTGCTGGACAAGCTGAAGGAGTTTCTGATCGAGCTGGGTCGCGACTTCTGCTTCGTCGGCTCGGAATATCCCTTGCAGGTGGGCGGACAGGACTTTGCGCTTGATCTGCTCTTCTTCCATCGCGGCCTCAACTGCCTCGTGGCCATTGAACTCAAGGTGGGCCGGTTCGAGCCGGAGTATCTCGGAAAACTGGGGTTTCTATCTCGAAGCTCTCGACCGGGATGTGCGCAAACCCCATGAGCAGCCAGCCATTGGCGTGCTGCTCTGCGCCAGCAAGAACGATGAAGTCGTGGAGTACGCTCTCAGCCGCACCCTATCTCCGGCCCTGATCGCCGAATACCAGACGCAACTACCCGACAAGAAGCTGCTTCGAGGCCAAACTCCACGAGCTTTACCTTTTGAACGCGCCCGACAATTCTTGACGCTATCGGCTAATCGCGGGAGTGAAACTCCTTGGCCGCTGCTTTAGCTTGTTTGGGACGTGAAACGACCAACGATCGCATGGAACTCTGCGCCTGCATACGCGCCTTTGAATATGTAGCGGAACAGGGCAGCGCGATGCCAAACGGGACTGCGATCTCTGCAACAAGAAGCTCCACAAGCTACACCATGCCTATACTGCTCCTGCAGCCGATTCTGATTTTGGAAGGTGGCCATTGCAAACTATTGAGAAGCGACCACAGATGATTGCAAGCGGCTGGATTCAGGCTGCGGGTATTGTTCTCATCATCGGCTTTTTCATCATGGGTGTGCTCACCTACTACACCTATAACGACGAGCCGCCGATTCCCGCGATGGTGAAAGATTCGGCCGGACACGTTCTTTTTACAAACGCCGATGTGATGGCTGGACAGGGGATCTTTCTCGGGAACGGGCTGATGGAATATGGCTCGATCTTCGGCCATGGCGCTTATCTTGGCCAGGATTTTACAGCTGAATCTCTGCATCTGGCGGCGCTGTCGAGTATCGATTTTTATGGCGGTCCGAAGTCGGATATTTCAAGGTCGCGTACGATCCAGGACTTCAAGACGAACCGGTACGATCCGGCCAGCGGGACGCTGATTTATACCGACTCGCAGGTGCATGCTTTTGAGCAATTGTGCGCGCACTACGGAGCGTTCTTTGGCGAGCCGACGACGAAATTCGGGCTTCGTCCGAGCGCGATCACCGATCCGGGTGATATCCGCAAGCTGGTGTCGTTCTTCAGCTGGACGGCGTGGCA